>NZ_JBRERS010000006.1:0-505624 GCF_054486945.1 Pseudonocardia wallangbongensis | reverse complement strand
ATCGCCAGCCGTGTCTCCATCGGGACAACCCTTCCGACCACGGCCGAAAGTCTCGACCGCGACCAGGTCAGCTGTCACCGATGTCCCGAGACATACCTGTCACCGATGTGTCCGGACTTGGCACGGGCGAATTCGACCCCGGAACGCGCCGAACTGCTGATCAAGCCGCTGCGGCGTGCTGGGAGGTGCGTACAGGCGCTAGCCGCTGAGGGCGTGGAACCGGTTCTGCGCCGGCTCCAACCCGTCCGCGAGCAGCGCCTCGGCGGCGTCCGCAGCGAGGTCGACCGCGAGGTCGAGCTCCTTGCGCTCCGTGCCCGAGAACCGCTTGAGCACGTAGTCGGCCGGATCCTGGCGGCCCGGTGGCCGGCCGATGCCGAAGCGGACGCGCAGGTAGTCCTTCGTGCCGAGGGACGAGCTGATCGAACGCAGGCCGTTGTGGCCGCCCTCGCCGCCGCCGCGCTTGAGCCGGACCACGCCGAAGCCCAGGTCGAGGTCGTCGTGGATCACGACGAGATCCTCGACCGGCACCGAGAAGTACCGGGCGAGGCCGGCGACCGGCCCGCCCGAGAGGTTCATGTACGTGCGTGGCTTCGCGAACACCACCCGCCGCCCGGCGAGCCTGCCCTCGAGCACGTCCGCGTTGCTGCGGTGCTTGGAGAAGCGGCCGCCGCCGGCCCGCTCGGCGAGCAGCTCGACCACGCCGAACCCGACGTTGTGCCGGGTGTCGGCGTAGGCCGGGCCGGGGTTGCCGAGCCCGACCACCAGAGCGGGGGCCGGCGCCATGCTCAGCTGTCCGAGTCGGAGGACTCCGAGGAATCGGCAGCTGCCTCGGAGGCTGCGTCGGTCGCGGCCTCGCCCTCGTCGGCCTCGAGCTGTTCCTCGGTGGGCGTGGCGACGACGTTGACGACGAGCAGCTCGGCGTCGGCCTTCAGCTCGGTGCCGGCGGGGAGCTGCACGTCGGAGGCGTGGATCTGGGAGCCGATCTCGAGGCCCTCGACGGAGACCTCGATCTGCTCGGGGATGTTCGAGACGTCGGCCTCCACCTCGAGGGTGTTGAGCTCCTGGGTGACGAGGGTGCCGGGAGCGGCATCGCCGGTGACGACGAGCTGGACCTCGACGGCCACCTTCTCGCCGCGGCGGATCACCAGCAGGTCGACGTGCTCGATGTACGGGCGGATCGGGTGCGTGACCACCGTCCTGGTCAGCGCGAGCTGCGTCTTGCCCCCGATGATCAGGCTCAGCACCGCGTTGCGGCCCTGATCGCGGATCACCCGGGCGAACTCGAGCTGCGGCAGCGAGAGGTGCTGCGGGTCGGTGCCGTGCCCGTAGAGCACGGCGGGGATCTTCCCCGCGCGGCGGGTGCGGCGGGCGGCGCCCTTGCCGAACTCCGTGCGGGTCTCGGCGTCGATACGGGCCTCGGCCACGGTGGTCTCCTCGATCGGTACTGCTGCGGTGGACGCGCGCGACGAGGCAGACCGGTCGGAGCCGGGACTGCGTCGATCACGGCGGGCCAGCGTGCACCCACCCTCGCCGCGGAACGGTGCTCGACGATACGCGACCACCCGTGGCCTTCCGCTGCCCGGGTACCGGCAGCCGACCGTCTGCCGACCCGCTCCCACAGGAACTCCGGTGCTCACACACGAACTGCAGTTGGTGCGTGAGCGCGCATGTTGGTGTGTGAGCGGCCGGCCCCGGCCCGCTAGCCGTGGACGTCAGGCGTTGCCGTCGAACAGGCTCGTGACCGAGCCGTCGTCGAAGACCTCGTGGATGGCCCGGGCGAGGAGCGGGGCGATCGACAGGACGGTCATCGTCGGGAAGCGCTTCTCCTCGGGGATGGGCAAGGTGTCCGTGAAGATCACCTCGCGGGCCCCGCACCCGGCCAGCCGCTCCGGGGCCGGGCCGGAGAGCACGCCGTGCGTGGCGGCCACCACGACGTCCTTCGCGCCGGACTGCAGGAGCACCTCGACCGCCTTCGCCACCGTGCCGCCGGTGTCGATCATGTCGTCGATCACGACGCAGAGCCGGCCCTCGACGTCGCCGACCACCCGGTTGGCGACCGCCTCGTTCGGGCGGCGCGGGTCGCGGGACTTGTGGATGAACGCCAGCGGCGTGCCGCCCAGCGTCTCCGCCCACCGCTCGGCCAGCCGGACGCGGCCGGAGTCGGGGGAGACGACCGCGAGCTGCTCGTCCGCGTAGGTGCGCTTGATGTGCTCGACGAGCACCGGCAGCGCGAAGAGGTGGTCGACCGGGCCGTCGAAGAAGCCCTGGATCTGGGCGGTGTGCAGGTCGACGGTCATGATCCGGTCGGCACCCGCGACCTTGAACATGTCGGCGATCAGGCGCGCCGAGATCGGCTCCCGGCCGCGGTGCTTCTTGTCCTGGCGGGCGTAGCCCCAGAACGGCATCACGACCGTGATCCGCTTGGCCGACGCCCGTTTCAGCGCATCGACCATGATCAGCTGCTCCATGATCTGGTCGTTGATCGGCTCGGAGTGCGACTGGAGCACGAACGCGTCGCAGCCGCGAACCGACTCCTCGAACCGGACGAAGATCTCCCCGTTGGCGAACGAGTACGCCGCCTGGGGCGTGATCGTCACATCGAGGTGCTTCGCCACCTGCTCGGCCAGCTCGGGGTGGGCCCGCCCGGAAAGGAGCATGAGGTACTTCTTGGGCGTCGCCGACATCGCGCTCACCGTGCTGTGCCTCCGTGGACGTCGATGGCCGGGTCGGCCGCGTGGGCGGCGGCCTCGGCGGCCGGGGTGCCGGGCCGCTTGCGGGCGACCCACCCCTCGATGGTGCGCTGTGACCCGGCCGACACGGCCAGCGCCCCCGGCGGGACGTCCTCGCGGACCACGGCGCCGGCGCCGGTGTAGGCACCGTCGCCGACCTGCACGGGTGCGACGAACGTGTTGTCCGACCCCGTCCTGACGTGCGAACCGACGACCGTGCGCTGCTTGCGCACCCCGTCGTAGTTCACGAACACCGAGGACGCGCCGATGTTGCTGTGCTCGCCGATCGTGGCGTCGCCGACGTACGTGAGATGCGGCACCTTGGTGCCCGCGCCGATGTCCGAGTTCTTGACCTCGACGAAGGTGCCGATCTTGCCGCGCTCCCCGAGCCGCGCGCCGGGACGCAGGTAGGCGAACGGCCCGACGGACGCGCCGGGCCCGATCTCCGCGCCGCTGCCGTGGGTGCGCACGACCACGGCTCCGGCCCCGATCGCGCAGTCGGTGAGCGTGGTGTCGGGCCCGATCTCGGCGCCACCCGCCACCGACGTCGCCCCGTGCAGCTGGGTGCCGGGGTGCAGCAGGACGTCCGGTTCGAGCCGCACCTGGACGTCCACCCAGGTCGTCGGCGGGTCGACGACGGTGACGCCGGCGCGCATCCAGCGCTCGAGAAGGCGCCGGTTGAGCTCGGCGCGCAGCGCGGCCAGCTGCACGCGATCGTTGATCCCGCGCACCTGCCACGCGTCGGGGCAGCGCACGCCACGGGCGTCGGCGCCGTCGGCGCGGGCGATGGTGACGAGGTCGGTGAGGTAGAGCTCACCCTGGTTGTTGTCGGTGCGCAGCCGACCGATCGCCGAGAGGAGGAACGCCGCGTCGAACGCGTAGACCCCGGAGTTGATCTCCTGGACGGCTCGCTCCTCGAGCGACGCGTCGCGTTCCTCGACGATGCGGGAGACCGTGCCGTCCGTGGCGTGCAGGACCCGTCCGTACCCGGTGGGGTCGTCGACCGCACTGGTGAGCACGGTCAGCGGCGCGCCGGACGACGCGTGGTCGTGCAGCAGCGCGGTGAGCGTGTCGGACGCGAGGAGCGGCACGTCGCCGTAGGTGACGAGGACGGGGCCGCTCAGGTCGTCGGGCAGGGCGTCCAGGGCGCAGCGGACGGCGTGGCCCGTACCCAGCCGCTGGTGTTGCTCGGCGGCGAGCACCGGGCGGGCGAGCTCATCGGCCATCCCGGTCAGCGCCTCACGCACCTGCTCACCGCCGGCGCCGACGACCACGACGAGGTGCTCGGGTTCCAGCGCGGCGGCGGCGTGGACGGCGTGACCGAGCAGGCTGCGGCCGCCGATGCGGTGCAGGACCTTCGGGACGGCGGATCGCATTCGCGTGCCCTCGCCGGCCGCCAGCACGATGGCCGCGGCCGGCCGGGACGGTGTGCCGTCGGACGATCCTCGCCCGTGCGGGTCGAGCATGGAGTCCACTCCTGGTGGTGGCCGGGAACCGGCACGACAGGCGGGACGGCGATGCCGCGCCGGGCGCGGCTCGACGCGCCGGTGCCGGCGGTCGGGACCGGCTGATCGTACGGGTTCACCCGACCGTGTGCCGTCGTCCGGTGAGGCCACGTAACCAGGACGGACGCCGGTCGTTGTGCGGGCCGGGCACTCTCCGTGCCGGGATCGTCACGGACCGGTACGTGTATCGACTCGGAAGGCTTCGATGGGCAAGCACAGCAGGGGGGCAGGCGTGCGCGCGCGCTCGCTGGTGGCGGCGGCCGCGCTGGTCGTTCTCGGTGGGTTCGGCGTCGCCGGCACCGCACAGGCGGACGAGGGCCTCGTCGACGGCACCCCCTGTACGGACGACGTGAGCGCCTGCGTCGACCTCGCCTCGAAGCGCGCATGGCTCATCGACGACGGGGCGGTCACGCGCGGGCCGATCCAGGTCGCCATCGGCGGTCCCAGCCACCAGACGCCGAAGGGCGACTTCCGCGTGGAGTGGAAGGACACGAACCACCGCAGCGTCGAGTACGACGGCGCGCCGATGCCGTTCGCCGTCTTCTTCGCCGAGGGTGGCATCGCGTTCCACGAGGGCAGGCTCGACACCCCGTCGAAGGGGTGCGTGCGCCTCGGGCACGAGGACGCGATCGAGTTCTACGACTTCCTCGAAGTCGGGGATGCGGTCGAGGTTCACTAGTGTCCCCCGGACACCAGGTCGTGCTCTGCCCGTAACACGGCTGGAACGACCACTCGCCGTCGATCACCCACCGGTCGGCTCATCGGGCGTGTCATCCGGGACGCCCGCGGCGACTCAACAGTTGTCAGGGGTGGAGCGACGACCAGGAGGAGGCACCAGCATGCCGACGCGTACCGCCCGGACGGCCTGGAACGGAGACCTGCAGAGCGGGTCCGGTCAGGTCGAGCTCACCAGCAGCGGCGTCGGGACCTACGACGTCAGCTTCCCGAAGCGGGCCGCGGACGACGCCGACGGCACGACCAGCCCCGAGGAGCTGATCGCCGCCGCCCACTCGACGTGCTACGCGATGGCGCTCTCGGCGGAGGTCGCGCGTACGGGGGGCACGCCGCAGTCGCTGGATGTCACGGCCGCCGTCACGCTGTCGCCGGACCCCGCGGGAGGGTTCCGGATCTCGGAGATCGCGCTCACCGTCCGCGCCGAGGTCGAGGGCCTCGACGCGGCCGGCTTCGAAACGGCCGCTCAGGCGGCGAAGGACGGTTGCCCGGTCAGCAAGGCACTGACCGGAACAACGATCACGCTGGACGCCGCCCTCGAGTGAGCGGCGCCGGTGGGTCTCGAGGGGTGAAGGAGTTGGACATGAGGTGCACGGGGAACGGGCGTCCGCCCGAGCCGCCGCCGCGTCCCGGCGGCCGCTGAACCGAGCCACGACGAACGGTCCTCTCGTCGGCATCTAGCCGACGAGAGGGCCGTTCGTCCGTGTCCGGCGCCGGTAGTAGTGGTACGTGACCGCCAGCAGCAGCGGTGGCCACAGGACCATCGGCGCGTAGAACTGCAGGATCTCCCACCCGGGCGGGACGCAGCCGGCCGGCAGCGTGTGAGGTGGTTCGCCGCCGACCAGCCCGCGCACGATGAACGCCGCCACGGCCAGCCCGCCCGTCGCCGCGACCCCCACGGCGAACGGCACCGGCACCGGGCGGCCCCCGACGCCCGGCATCCACTGCGGGAACACCTCGCCCCACGGACGCACCAACCCCAGCGTCAGCAGCGCGAGCCCGAGCGAGACCACCGACAGCGACGGCACGTAGATCTTCTCCCACAGCGGGTGACCCGGCGCCGCGCACGGATGCCCGTACGCGAGGCCGTGGACCCAGTCCACGACCCGCCACACCGCGGAGGGCAACACGGTCGCGGGCACGGCCCACGCGGCAACCTCCGCCCAGGCCGGCACCAGCTCGTTCCGGAACGTCGACATGTCCCGACCCTCGCCGGTCCGGGGTAGCGGCGGATCCCCCACCGACACGAGCCGATTCCCCCGCAGGAGGGATCCGGGACGGGGCTCACCGAAGGGATATGGATCGATGCGGCGTGTCACACCGTCGATCCCGGGCGGGTGTCGTTGACTGGGTCCCGGGTACCCGATCGGGTTACGCGACGCCTACTCGGACACGCTGCGGAGGTCTGCCCGTGGCAGGAACTGTCGGAATGATCCTGGCCGACGGCGATCACGACGGAAGTGGTGGAGGACTGTTCGCCCTGCTCATCATCCTATTGGTGCTGTACTTGCTGTTCCGCAAGTGACCGCGGCCGACCTGCTCCGCCGCCAGGATTCGAACCTGGACCATCGGAACCAAAATCCGAGGTGCTGCCGTTACACCACGGCGGACAGGCCTTCATCCTGGCACGCGCCGGGAACCGGTTCGCAGGGCGCCGCGTTGGGCCGGATGGGCGGTGACGTCTGCGCGCTTCGGGTGGTTCGCCGCGAGTTCGCATTCGGGGACGGTGGACGACACGACGATCCCCTAGCCTCGCCGCTCGAGACCGGTGTCGCACCAGCCCGAGGAGCCAGATGACCGTTACGGCCGAGGACCCGCTCGCTGCCGGCCCCAACCCGGTGATCGCCGGGCGGCGCACCGCGCTGCAGCACGCGCTGATCTACATCTTCGTCGGGGTGCCGATGGTCGCCCTGGTGGTGGCCGTGCCGCTGGTGTGGGGCTGGGGGGTCGACTGGCACGACCTGGTGCTGCTCGCCGTGTTCTACGTCGTGGCGGTCCTGGGTGTCACGGTCGGGTTCCACCGGCACTTCACGCACAAGTCGTTCAAGGCGAAGCCGTGGCTGCGGGTGGCGATGGCGATCACCGGCTCGCTCGCCGTGCAGGGCAACGTCCTCAACTGGGTGGCCGACCACCGGCGACACCACGCTTACTCCGACCGGGAGGGCGACCCGCACTCGCCGTGGCTCTTCGGCACCTCCCCGCTCGCGGTGGCGCGGGGCTTCCTGCACGCGCACATGACGTGGTTCTTCGACCGCAACGAGACCAACCACCGCCGCTTCATCCCCGACCTGCTCGCCGACCGCGCGATCGTGCGCGTCAGCAGGACGTTCGGGGTGTGGGTGGCGGTCAGCCTGCTGCTGCCGGCGGCGCTGGGGGCGCTGCTGTCCTGGTCGTGGGCGGGCGCGATCACCGGCTTCTTCTGGGGCGGCCTGGTCCGGCTCGCGGTCTCCAACCACGTGACGTGGTCGATCAACTCGATCTGCCACATGGTGGGGGAGCGCCCGTTCCGCTCGCGCGACCGCTCGCGCAACTTCTGGCCGCTCGCGATCCTGTCGATGGGCGAGTCGTGGCACAACCTGCACCACGCCGACCCGACGTGCGCCCGCCACGGGGTGCTGCGCGGTCAGATCGACATCTCCGCCCGCCTCATCTGGGTGTTCGAACGTCTCGGCTGGGCGTACGACGTGCGCTGGCCGACCCCGCGCAGGTTGGCCCGCCTCACCTCGAGCTGACCGCCGTCCGACCAGTCTGACCAGGCCGAACCGGCGCCGGCGTCGGAGGCGGCCCGCAACGGCCGATGCCCGGCGTGTCGCCCCACCCGGGGTCGGGCGCGGTGCGGAGCGTGGAACACTGGCGGCCGTGCGCGTGGAGAGAGTGCGCATCGACGCGACAAGCCGGGGGGTCGACGCGGTGCTGACCGACAACGCTGCCCAGTCCGACGCGGAAACGCGCGGGCCGGGCATCGACGGCCCGGCCCTGACCTGCCGGCTCTGCGGTTCCACGCAGCTGCGGAGCTTCCTCGACCTCGGTGCCACGCCGCCCTGTGAGCGGATCCTCACCGCCGAGGAGGCCGAGGCCCCCGAGGTCACCTACCCGTTGCACGTGCGGGTGTGCGGCAGTTGCCTGCTGGCCCAGCTGCCGCCGCTGATCACGCCCGAGGACACGTTCACCGAGTACGCCTACTTCTCGTCGTTCTCCACGTCGTGGGTGGAGCACGCCCGCCGGTTCGTCGACGACGCGGTGACCCGGCTGGGGCTGGGGCCGGAGTCGTTCGTCGTCGAGGTGGCGAGCAACGACGGCTACCTGCTGCAGCACGTGGTCGAGCGGGGCATCCGCTGCCTGGGTGTGGAGCCGTCGGTGAACGTCGGTGAGGCGGCGCGGGAGAAGGGCGTGCCCACGCTGACGGCGTTCCTCACACCGGAGACCGGCGAGCAGGTGCGTGCCGAGCACGGACCGGCCGACCTGGTGTGCCTCAACAACGTCTACGCGCACATCCCGGACGTCATCGGGTTCACCCGGGGGCTGCGGTCGATGGTGGCCGACGACGGGTGGGTGTCGATCGAGGTGCAGCACCTGCTGACGCTGGTTGAGCGCACCCAGTTCGACACGATCTACCACGAGCACTTCCAGTACTACACGCTGCTGACGGGCCAGCGGGCGCTGGCCACCGGTGGCCTCACGCTCGTGGACGTGGAGTTGCTCGACACCCACGGCGGGTCGATCCGGATGTGGGCGCGGCCCAGCGAGGTGGCCGGTGAGCCGTCGGAGCGGGTGCGTGCGGTGCTCGCCGCGGAGGAGGCCGCCGGGCTGCACACCGCGGAGGGGCACGACGGGTTCGCCGATGCCGTGTCGCGGGTGCGCGACGACCTGGTCGGTTTCCTGGTGGACGCGCGGCGTGCGGGCGCGAAGGCCGTCGGTTACGGCGCTCCGGGCAAGGGCAACACCCTGCTGAACTACTGCGGGATCCGGCCGGACCTGCTCGCGTACACGGTCGACCGCAACCCCTACAAGCACGGCAAGTTCACCCCGGGGATGCGTATCCCCGTGCTGGAGCCGGAGCGGATCGCCGCCGACCGGCCGGACTACGTGCTCGTCCTGCCCTGGAACCTGCGTGACGAGCTCGTCGAGCAGCTGTCCTACGTGCGCGAGTGGGGCGGCAAACTCGTGTTCCCGATCCCCGAGCTCGAGGTGGTCTCGTGAAGGTCGTCCTGTTCTGCGGTGGGTACGGGATGCGGATGCGCGACGGTGTCTCCGACCTGCCCAAGCCGATGCACCCGGTGGGCCCGCGCCCGCTGATCTGGCACGTGATGCGCTACTACGCGCACTTCGGGCACACCGACTTCGTGCTGTGCCTCGGCTACGGGGCGCACCACATCAAGGACTTCTTCCTCACCTACTCCGAGACGGCGTCCAACGACTTCGTGCTGCGCGGCGGCGACGTGCACCTGCTCGGCAGCGACATCTCGGACTGGACGATCACCTTCGTCCACACCGGGCTCGACTCGCCGATCGGGGAGCGGTTGCGCCGGGTGCGCCGGCACGTGGCGGGCGAGGAGATGTTCCTGGCCAACTACGCCGATGTGCTCACCGACCTGCCGCTGAACTCGATGGTGGACAGGTTCCGGCGCTCGGACGCGGTGGGCGCGTTGCTGGCGGTGCCGCCGCAGTCGGCGTTCCACTGCGTGGACGTGGGCGAGGACGACCGGGTCGCGGGCATCACGACGCTGCAGGAGATGCCGCTGTGGGAGAACGGCGGCTACTTCGTGCTGCGCCCGGAGGTCTTCGACTACCTGCCCCGGAACGGGGACCTGATCATGGACGCGTGCCGGCCGCTGGCGAAGGAGGGCCGGTTGATGGCCTACCGGCACCGCGGGTTCTGGCAGCCGGCCGACACGGTGAAGGAGCGGCACGCGCTCGAAGCCGCCTACGGGGCGGGCAACCGCCCGTGGATGCTCTGGGAGCGGGGCGCCGACAACGCGGTGGACGCCGGCGACGAACCGGACTTCATCGCCCCGGAGCACGACCCGCTGCAGGCCGCCATCGCGGCCATGGGCGGCTCCCTCGTCGAGCGCTGAGCGGGGCGTTGATCCGACCGTGCTGAGCCTCCTACCCGAACGCCTCGACCGGATGCTGCTGCTGGGCGCCCACTGCGACGACATCGCGATCGGCGCCGGCGGCGCGCTGCTGGAGCTGTGCCGCGCCCACCCCGGCGTCACCGTCACGGTGCTCGTGCTCACCGGCGGGGGGTCGTTGCGCGAGGAGGAGGAGCGGGCGGCGCTGACCGCCTTCTGCCCGGGCGCGACGCTCGACGTCACGGTCCTCGACCTGCCCGACGGGCGCGTGCCCACCCGGTGGGAGCGGGCGAAGCTCTCGCTCGAGGAGCTGCGCACGCACGGCGAGCCGGACCTCGTGTTCGCGCCGTCGGCGCACGATGCCCACCAGGACCACCGCACGCTCGCCGAGCTGGTTCCCACCGTCTTCCGGGACCACCTCACGCTGGGCTACGAGATCCTCAAGTGGGACGGCGACCTCGCCCAGCCGTCCGTGTACCTCCCGCTCGCCGAGCCCGTGCTCCGGGAGAAGATCGCCAAGTTGCACGAGCACTACGGTTCCCAGCGGGACCGCGTCTGGTTCGACGCGGAGACGTTCGGCGGGCTGGCGCGGATCCGGGGCGTGCAGTGCCACGCGCGGTACGCCGAGGCGTTCCACGTCGCGAAGATGGTGCTCGGTGTGGCGCCGCTCCCGAGCGGCGACCCGATGGACGGGATCCGGTAACGGGCCGCGGCGACGGCTCGACGAGAAGTTGACGACGACGAAGGGAACGAGCACTCGTGCGCATCCTGCTGACCGGTCACCAGGGCTACCTGGGCACCGTGATGGCCCCGATCCTCACCGCGGCAGGGCACGAGGTGACCGGCCTGGACAGCGGCCTGTTCGCCGAGTGCGTGCTCGGCACCCTGGACACCCCGGACGTCGAAGGCCTGTCCACCGACCTGCGTGACGTGAGTGTCGAGCAGCTGCGGGGCTTCGACGCGGTGGTCCACATGGCCGCGCTGTCCAACGACCCGCTGGGCTCGCTGGCCCCGGAGATCACCTACGACATCAACCACCACGCCTCCACCCGCCTGGCCCGGCTGTCGAAGGAGGCCGGCGTCAAGCGGTTCGTCTACGCCTCCACCTGCTCGGTGTACGGCGCCCAGTCCGGTGACGACCTCGTGGACGAGGACGCGCCGCTCAAGCCGGTCACCCCGTACGCGATCTCGAAGGTCCGCGTGGAGGATGACCTCGCCGAGCTGGCCGACAGCGACTTCGTGCCGGTCTCGATGCGCAACGCCACCGCGTTCGGCTTCTCGCCGCGGCTGCGCGCCGACATCGTGCTGAACAACCTCGTGGGGCACGCGGTCCTGACGAACGTGGTCAAGGTGCTGTCCGACGGCACGCCGTGGCGTCCGCTCGCCCACGCCGACGACATCGCCGGTGCCGTGGTGGCGGCGCTGGCCGCGCCCGCCGACGTGGTGCGCGCCCGCGCCTACAACGTGGGCACGGAGCGGAACAACCGCACGGTCGCCGAGATCGCCCAAGCCGTGGTGGACGCCGTTCCCGGCTCCGAGCTCTCGATCACCGGCGAGGCGGGCAACGACCCCCGTTCCTACCGCGTCGACTTCGCCCGCGCCCGCAAGGAGCTGGGCTTCGAGGCGCAGTGGTCCATCCCGGACGGCGCCGCCCAGCTCGCGAAGGAGTACAAGGAGCGGGGTCTCACCCAGGAGTCGTTCGACAAGAGGTTCACGCGCCTCGCCGTCCTGGCCGCCCGCCAGGAGCGGGGCGAGCTGGACGGGAGCATGCGCGTCATCTCCTGACCCTCAACTGCTGTGAGTGGTTACGAGTGCCATGGCACTCGTAACCACTCACGAGGCAGGATTGGCTTCGTGTGCCGCAACATACGAACCCTGTACAACTTCGAGCCGCCTGCCACCACCGACGAGGTGCGGGCGGCAGCCCTCCAGTACGTGCGGAAGGTCAGCGGAGCGGCCAAGCCGTCGCAGGCCAACGAGGCTGCATTCGCACGGGCCGTCGACGAGGTCACCGCGGCCACCCGGCGGCTGCTCGACGAGCTCGTCACCACCGCGGAGCCGAAGAACCGCGAGGTCGAGGCCGCGAAGGCGCGGGAGCGGGCGGCGCTGCGCTACGGCACCCGCTGACGCGGGCCTGCCACGCCGCGGCCACCACGAGCGCGGCCACGGCGGCCCCGGCCGAGGCGAGCAGCCCGTAGCCGCCTCCGCTCATCACGGCCCCGGACGCCGCGCCGCCGCCCGCCGCGGCCACCCCCATCGCGACCTCACCCCAGCCCTCGCGGCGCGGGCGCTCGCCCGCGGGAACACCCGCGGTGAGCAGGGTGCTGCCGGCCACCAGGCCGAGGTTCCATCCGACGCCGAGCAGCACGAGCGCCCCGCCGAGCACGAGCGGTGAGCCCGTGGCCGCGGCCGCGAGCAGCGCCGACGCCGCGAGCACGGCCCCGGCGAGCGCCGCCGTCGGCGCCGGGCCCCACCGGTCGGCGAGCCATCCCGAGAGCGGCGCGGGCGCGAACATCCCGGCGATGTGCAGGCTCACCACCAGACCGATCGCCCCCAGCCCGACGCCGAGGTGGTGCAGGTGCACCGGCGCCATCGTCATCACGCCGACCATCACCAGGTTCGCGAGCGCCAGCACGGTGAGCCCGCGCACGGGCGTGCCGGCCGGGGCCGCGCCGTGCGGGTCCGGCTCGACGGCGGTCGGGCGGGCCGGCAGGCGCAGCAGCAGGCTGGTGGCCCCGGCGAAGCATCCCGCGGCCACGACGTACGCCCCGGTCAGTCCGGGCAGGCCGAGCGCGCGGCCGAGCGCGTCCGCCGGTACCAGCAGGTTGGGCCCGGCCACCGCGCCGACGGTGGTGGCCGCGAGCACCGTGGCCATCGCCCGGGCCCGCGCCCCCTCCGCCGCGCCGTCGGCCGCTGCGTACCGGCCGAGCATCACAGCGGCCGTACCCGCTCCGATCAGGAGGGTGCCGGCGAGCAGCCCGGGCAGGTCGCCGGCGAGCACGACGACGACGCTCCCGCCCGTCGCCGCCCCCGTCCCCGCGGCGAGCGCCCGGGAACGCCCGAACCGGCGGCTCGCCGCCGACATCCCCAGGGCGGCCACCGCCGACCCGACCACGAGCACCGCCTGCGGCAGCCCGGCCACCGCGTCCGAGCCGCCGAGGCCGCGGGCGAGGAGGGCCGCCGCCACCCCGGCGACGGACTGGGCGAGGCCGCCGAGCAGGCTCGCGATCCACAGCATCGTCATCCGTAGAACGGTAGGAAGGACGGGCGCTCCCGCGAAGGGACGCCGCGGGGGTCCGACCCCCGTCCCGGTTCACGAACGCGAGGAGTTTCGCCGTGGACACTTCACGATCGTTCGAGCTGGACGACGTCGACTGGCGGCTGCTCGACGCGCTGCAGGCCGACGCCCGCCTGTCGTACAACGCGCTCAGCAAGCGGGTGCACCTCTCGCCGCCGGCCGTCGCGGAGCGGGTGCGCAGGCTGGAGGCGGCGGGCGTGATCTCCGGCTACCGGGCCGCCGTCGACCCGGCCCGGGCCGGCCAGCCGCTCGTCGCGTTCATCCAGCTTCGCTGCTCGCTCGGCCACTGCCTGCTCAAGACGACCACCGCGAAGACCTACCCGGAGGTCGTGGAGATCCACAAGCTGTCCGGGGAGCACTGCACGATGCTCAAGCTGCGCGCCGCGTCGCTGGCCCACCTCGAGGGTGTGATCGAGCGGATCGGTGAGCACGGCCAGATCAACACCTACGTCGTGCTCTCGACCGCGTACGAGGGGCGGCCGGTCACCGCCGTCGCCCCGGACCGCCCGGTGACCCGGTCGGAAGGCTGGAGCCAGGCCTAGATCGGGGTGACCCGCAGCACCTGGTCGTCGTTGCCGTTCGACGTCGAGACGTACAGCGCCCCGTCCGGGCCGAGGCGCACCGCGCGCAGCCGGCCGAACGTGCCGTCGAGCGGCGCGGGCTCGCGCACGTCGGCGACGGCGCCGTTCGGGCCGAGGGTCATCAGCAGCAGCTTCTCACCGCGCAACGCCCCCACGGCCAGCGCGCCGTCCAGGTCGCCCCACTGGGGGCCGGACAGGAAGGCGGCGCCGCTGACCGCCTCGACCGGGCTGCCCGAGCTCCACATGGCGGGCACGGCGTCGGGGAAGCGGTCGAGGTCGGTCATCGGCACCGACTCGTCGTAGCCGCCGACCCGGCCGCCCTGTGAGGGGTCCCAGCCGTAGTTGGCGCCCGCCTCGAGGCGGTTGATCTCGTCGTCGGTGCTGGGCCCGTGCTCGGCGGTGTAGACGTCATCGGTCCCGGGCCGGACGGCCACACCCTGCACGTTGCGGTGCCCGTAGGTCCAGATCAGCTGCCGTGCCGGGTTCTGGGCGTCGGCGAACGGGTTGCCCGGGGCGGGGCCGCCGGTGTCGAGATCCACGCGCAGCACCTTGCCCCCGAGCGAGTTCAGGTCCTGGGCCACGGCGGCGCGGGCGGTGTCGCCGGTGCCGACGAAGAGCGACCCGTCCGGGCCGATCGTCGGGCGGCAGCCGGAGTGGCGGCCGGACGAGTTGATCGGCAGGCCGCCGACGAGGGGATCCGCCACCCGGGAGGCCGAGGTGCCGTCCGCCGACAGCTCCCACGTGACGAGCCGGACGTCGGTGGGGGTGCCGTCCTGCATGTGGGTCTGGCAGGTGGTGAAACGGCGCGACTCCGCGAAGTCGGGGTGCACCACCATGCCCATCAGGCCGCCCTCGCCGCGGGCGTACACGTCGCTGAGGTCGGCGTTCACCTCCCGGGTGGTGGCGCCCGGCGCGATGCCCGACAGCAGCGCGATCCGCCCGTCCCGCTCCGTGACGAGCGCCCGGCCGTCCGGGAGGAACCCGATGTCCCAGACGTGCGACAGACCGCTCGCCACGGCCTCGACCTGCAGCTCGGGTATGCCGGTGCGGGCGGGGGCGGTGGTGGCGGGCGCGCTCGTGGCGGGCGCGACGCCGCTCTCGGCGGGGGCGGGGGCGGGGGCCGGGGCCCCACAGCCGGCCACACCGACCACCGCGACGACGCCCGCCACCACCATCCGCCGCAACCCCCGCATGGGGCCATCCTGCCGAGGGGAGGGTGAACGTGCCGTAGGTGGGTCACCCCTCGATACGGTCGCCGTCATGCCTTCGAGCTACCTGCGCTTCCCCCATCTCCGTGGCGACACGCTCGTGTTCACCGCGGAGGACGACGTGTGGACCGCCCCGCTCTCCGGAGGCCGCGCCTACCGGCTCACGGCGGACGACGTGCCGGTCGCCCAGCCGCGGCTGTCCCCGGACGGCACGCTGGTGTCCTGGACGTCGTGGAAGGACGGTGCGCCGGAGATCTACGTGAGCGATGTCGACGGCGGCGGCGTGCGGCGGCTGACGTACTGGGGTGACACGCGGGCGCAGTCGCTCGGCTGGACGCCGGACGGCGACGTGCTGGCGTCGAGCGCCTCCGGGCAGGCGGCCCCGCGGCGGGCCTGGGCCTACGCGATCCCCCGTGCGGGCGGGACCCCGCGCCGGCTGCCGTACGGGCCGGTGTCGGACGTGGCGCTGGCCGCGGACGGTCCGACGGTCGTCGTCGGCACGCTCATGGTGCGGGAACCGGCCTGGTGGAAGCGCTACCGCGGCGGCACGGCCGGCAAGCTCTGGTGGGACCGCGACGGATCCGGCGAGTTCGAGCGGCTCGCCGCCGACGTCGACGGGCAGTTGAGCTCGCCGATGATCGTGGGGCCCCGGATCGCGTTCCTCTCCGACCACGAGGGCTGGGGCAACCTGTACTCCCTCGGCGCCGACGGCACCGGGCTGCGCCGGCACACCGATCACGGCGGCCCGGGCGCGCCCGCGTTCTACGCACGCCACGCGAGCACCGACGGACATCGGGTCGTCTACGAGTGCGCGGGTGAGCTGTGGATCCTCGACACGCTCGACGGCGAACCACGGCGGCTGGACGTGCGGCTCGGCGGACCGCGGACGAACCGGGAGCCCTACCGCGTCTCGGCGGCCCGGGAGCTCACCTGGGCGGCGCCGGACCGGACGGGGCGCACGAGCATCGCGCTGGTCCGCGGCACCGTCCACCGGCTCACCCATCGGGACGGCCCGGCGCGCACCCTGCTCGCCGAACGGGGCGTGCGGGCCCGGCTGGCGAGGCCGCTGGGGGCCGAACGCGCGGTGTGGGTCGACGACGCCGAGGGCGAGGACGCCATCTGCATCGCCCCGCTCGACGAGCGGGCCGACGGGGCGGCGCCGCTGCAGCGGTTCGGCGCCGGCGAGGTGGGCCGGGTGCTGGAGCTGGCGCCCGCCCCGGACGCCTCCGCGGTGGCCCTGGCCACGCACGACGGCAGGCTCCTGGTGCTCGACGTCGCCGCGGGCGCGCTGCGGCAGGTCGCGCAGGGCGCCGACCGGGAGGTGGCCGATCTCGCCTGGTCGCCCGACAGCGCGTGGCTCGCCTACAGCGATCCGGTGGAGGCCGGGCTCTCCCGGGTCATGATGGTCCGGTTGGCCGACGACACGCTCGTGGCCGTCACCGAGCCGCGCTTCGCCGACACCGACCCCGTCTTCACCTCCGACGGCAAGTACCTGGCCTTCCTGTCGCGGCGCAGCTTCGACCCGATCTACGACGAGCACGCCTTCGACCTCACGTTCCCGGCGTCGTGGCGGCCGTTCCTGGTGCCGCTGGCCGCCCGCACGCCGTCGCCGTTCGGCGCGAGCCCGGACGGGCGCCCGGTCACGCCGGGGGAGGAGGGCGAGGCCGACCTGCGTGCCACGGAGGAGCCGCCCGAGGACGAGCAGGGCGAGGAGAAGAGCAAGGAGAGGAAGGACGACGCCCCGCCGGAGGTGGTCGTCGACGTCGAGGGGCTCACGGCCAGGGTCGTGCCGATGCCGGTCCAGGCAGCCCGCTACAGCGGGATGCGGGCCGGCAAGGACTGCCTGCTCTGGTACCGCATCCCCGTCTCCGGGGTGCTCGGTGACGCGCTCGCCGACACCGACGACCGCGCCGAGCGCCCGGTGCTCGAGCGCTTCGACCTGGTGCGCCGCAAGCTCGACGTCATCGCCGACCCGGTGAGCGGGTTCGCGGTGAGCGGGGACGGCACGCGCCTCGTCGTGCGCGACGGGAGGACGCTGCGGGTGCTGCGCACCGACCGGTCCGGCTCCGACACCCCGTCGTCGGGCGACGGCGACGAGTTCGAGATCGACACCCGGCGGATCGTCGTCACGGTGGACCCGACGGCCGAGTGGCGCCAGATGTTCGACGAGGCCGGCCGGCTGATGCGCGACCACTTCTGGGTGGCCGACATGGCCGGTGTCGACTGGTCCGCGGAGCTCGACCGCTACCGCCCGCTGGTGGACGCGGTCGGCAGCCACGACGACCTCGTCGACCTGCTGTGGGAGCTGCAGGGCGAGCTCGGCACGTCGCACGCGTACGTCCAGGCGAGCGGCGCGGGCGACCCGGGCGGCCGGCCGGGGCTGCTCGGCGCCGACCTCGAACCCGCGCCGGACGGCGACGGCTGGCGGGTGGTGCGGGTGCTGCCGCCGGAGACCTCGGCGCCCGCCGCCCGCAGCCCGCTCTCCGGGCCGGGTGTCGACGTGCGCGCGGGCGACGTGATCCTCGAGGTCGCCGGCCGGCCGGTCGACCCCGGCTACGGTCCGGCCGCGCTGCTGCTCTCCGGGGCGGACAAGCTGGTGGAGCTCACCGTGCGATCCGGCCCGGACCGCCCCGACGCGGGCACCGTGCGGCGGGTGGTCGTGCGGCCGCTCGCCTCGGAGTCGGCGCTGCGCTACCAGGACTGGGTGGCCGGCCGCCGCGCGTTCGTCGCGGACCGGTCCGAGGGCAGGCTCGGCTACCTGCACGTCCCGGACATGGCGGCGCCGGGCTGGGCGCAGCTGCACCGCGACCTGTCGCGGGAGACCTCGCGGGACGGGCTGATCCTCGACGTGCGCGGCAACGGGGGCGGCCACACCTCCCAGCTCGTGATCGAGAAGCTGGCCCGCAAGGTGATCGGCTGGGACGCGCCGCGGCACCGCCAGGCCACCACGTACCCGGAGGACGCGCCGCGCGGCCCGGTCGTCGCGCTCGCCGACGAGCTCGCGGGCTCCGACGGCGACATCGTCACGGCGGCGATCAAGCGGCTCGGGATCGGCCCCGTCGTCGGGGTGCGCACCTGGGGCGGCGTGATCGGCATCGACAGCCGCTACCGCCTCGTCGACGGCACCGGCGTCACGCAGCCGCGCTACGCCACGTGGTTCGACGACTCCGGCTGGGCGGTCGAGAACCACGGCGTCGACCCGGACGTCGAGGTCGTCGTGCGCCCGCAGGACTGGGTGGCCGGCCGCGACCCGCAGCTGGAGCGTGCGGTCGACATCGCGCTGGCCGCGCTGGAGGAGCGACCGGCGGTGCGCCCGCCGGACCCGGCCACGCGCCCGTCCCGCCGCCGCCCCGAGCTGCCGCCGAGGCCGTGACCGCGGCTAGCCGACCTGCGGGATCACCTCGGCCGCCAGGCGTTCCATCTGCTCGGCCGGATCGCCCACCGACGTGAACAGGACGAGCTCGGCGCCCGCGTCGAGCACCTCCTGCACCCCGCGGACGCAGTCGGCGGGGGTCCCGGCGACCGCGGCGGACTCGATCGCCTCGATCCGTCCGCCGTAGATCGAGGCCAGCGCGTCGTTCATGTGGCGCCGGGCGCGGTCCGCGTCGTCGTCCACGAGGATGTAGATGCGCTTGGCGATGGGGAACGCCGCGACGTCCCGGTCCTGCTCGGCGAGCAGACACCGGATCGTGCGCACCTGGTCGGCGAACCGCACCGTCGGAGACGAGCCGGCGCCGAAGAACCCCGTGCCGAGCCGGACGGTGCGGCGCAGGGCCGCCTCGGCGCTGCCGCCCATCCAGATCGGCGGGTGGGGCTTCTGGAACGGCTTCGGCTGCATCGACGCGTTCTCGACCTGCCAGAACTCCCCCGCGAAGGTCACGGGGTTCTCCGTCCACAGCGCCTTCATCAGCGCGAGGCCCTCGGTGAACTGCGCGATGTACCGCGCGGGATCCACCCGGAACGCGCCGAAGATCTGCTCGCGCCGCCCGCCGCTGCCGACGCCGACATCGAGCCGGCCCCCACTGAGCTGATCGAGCGTCGCCAGGTTCTTGGCCAGGTGGACCGGGCTGTGCAGCGTGGTCACGAACACCGCGCAGCCCACGCGCAGGCGCTCGGTGCACGCCCCCGCGTACGTCATGGTCTCGAGCGCGGACAGCTGCGACGACGACCCCAGCACCTGCTCCTGGGTCCAGCCGCTCTCGAAGCCGAGCTCCTCGGCCCGGCGGAGGTACCGGCGGAACGCCTCGCCGTCGAACTCGTGGTCGGAGAAGAACTGCGGGATGCCGATCCCGAATCTCATCCGCTGATCGTATGACCGCCGCCGCGCTCCGAGTACGGGCGGCCCGCTCGCTCGCTGGACGCGGGCGAAGGTGCCGTTCGCGCCACCCGTGCGGGTGCCGCGCTCAGCGGATCCGGCCGACCCCCGCCCACAGGCCCCGGTGCTGACCGCCGATCGTGTCCTCCGGGCGCCACTCCGTCGCGTCCACGAGACCCGGCTCCACCAGCTCGGTACCGCGCAGCATCGCGGCGACCTCGTCGCGGGTGCGGGGAGTGAAGGGGTTCGCGGTGCCGCGGTAGACGTCGGACATGGCGCGAACGTCGCCCGGGTCGTGATCGGTCGTCCCGTGCGACAGCACGTGGACGCTGCCGGGGGCGAGCCGGGCGCGGTAGCGTTCCGCGAGCCCGATGGGGTCGTCCTGGTCGCCGACGAACGGGAGCACTGAGACCGTCAGCAGCGCGACCGGGCGGACGAGGTCGAGCAGATCGCGGACCCCAGGTGCGGCGAAGACGGTCTCGGGGTCGCGTACATCGGCCATCGTGACAGTGGCGAGTGGGTTGTCCTCCAGCAGAGCGGTGGCCGAGGCGACGGTGACCGGTTCGTTGTCGACGTAGGCCACCCGCGCCACCGGGTTCGACGCCTGCGCGGCGTCGTGGACGTTGCCGGCGGTCGGGATGCCGGAGCCGAGGTCGAGGAACTGGTCGATGCCCTCCTCGAGGCAGAACCGCACGGCGCGGTGCAGGAAGAAGCGGTTCGCCCGGGCTACCTGCACCGCATAGGGGACGACCGCCTTGACCCGCTCGGCGGCCGCGCGGTCGGCGGCGAAGTTGTGCGATCCGCCCAGGTAGTAGTCGTACATCCGGGCGGCGTTGGGCACCTCGGGGTCGACGGCCGGCAGCTTCGACAGGTCGGTCATGCATGCGATGCTTCCGGTGCCGGGACGCGCCGTCCACTCACCGGATGCGACCGATCGCCGCCCACATGCCGCGGTGCTGGCTGCCGACCATGTCCTCCGGGCGCCACTCGGTGACGTCCACGATCCCCGGTTCGACGAGCTCGAGGCCGTCGAGCAGGGCGGCGACCTGCTCGCGGCTGCGCAGCAGCCCCGCCTCGGCCGCCGCGAGCTCGGTGGTGTCGTGGTCGCCCGTCACGTGGGACAGCGCGTGCACGCTGCCCGGCGCCAGCCGGCTCCGGTAGTCGGCGAGCAGGCCGGCGGCCTCGTCGTCGTCGTGCACGAACTGCATCACCGAGACCGTCAGCCGCCGTCGAGCAGCGCCGCCGCCGAGGCGACGGTGACGGGTTCGTCGTCGACGTAGGACACCCGGGCGGCCGGGTCGATCGCGCGTGCCGCCTCGTGGACGTTGCCGACGGTCGGGATGCCGGAGCCGAGATCGAGGAACTGGTCGATCCCCTCCTGCGCGCAGAACCGCACGGCCCGCCCCAGGAAGTACCGGTTCGCGTGGATCACGTGCGCGGCGAACGGCATGACGACCTTGATCCGTTCGGCGGCGGCCCGGTCGGCGGCGAAGTTGTGCGAGCCGCCGGGGAAGTAGTCGTACATCCGGGCGGCGTTGGGCACCTCGGGGTCGACCGGCGGCAGCTTCGACAGGTCGGTCATGGCCCTCGATGCTCCCAGGAGGGAGGCCGTCCGAGCGGTCGGCGTACGCTGGGTGAAGGCCCCGACCGGGGGAACATCCCGGGCAGGGGTCTGTTCTGCGTGCGCAACTCCTGCCTTGCGAGGGTCCTCGAACGTGGCCATGCTCTCCGGTCTCCTGCGCTCCACCCTGTCCGATCCCGATCTGCACGCGGTCCTCGAGGCCGCCCGCGACGCCCGCGCCGTCGACGTGCCCGCCGTGCAGGTGGAGGGGCCGGCGGCGCTCCGCCCGTTCCTCGCCGCGGCGTTCGGCACCGCCGAGGGCGACGGCGGTGCCGGTGCCACGGTGCTCGTCGTCACCGCCACCGACCGCGAGGCCGAGGACACCGCCGCGGCCACCGCCGACCTGCTCGGGTCGGACGCCGTGGCCGTGCTCCCGTCCTGGGAGACGCTGCCGCACGAGCGGCTCTCCCCGCGGCCGGACACGGTCGGGCGGCGCCTGGAGATCTTCCGGCAGCTCGCCGCACCGGAGACGGCCCCCCGCGTGGTGATCGCGGCGGCGCGCAGCCTCATCCAGCCGATCGCCCCCGGCCTCGGCACGCTCGACCCGGTCCGGCTGCGGGTCGGCGACACCCACGACTTCGAGGCGCTGCTCGTCCGCCTGGTCGAGCTCGCCTACACGCGGGTCGAGATGGTCACCGCCCGCGGCGAGTTCGCCGTGCGCGGCGGGATCGTCGACGTCTTCCCGCCCACGGCCGAGCACCCGGTCCGCATCGAGTTCTGGGGCGACGAGGTGAGCGAGCTGCGCTCGTTCTCCGTGGCCGACCAGCGTTCCGTCGCACCCGTCGAGGAGGTCGTCGCGCCCGGCTGCCGGGAGCTCTTGCTCACCGAGCCGGTGCGGGAGCGGGCCGCGGCGCTCGCGCGCGTCCATGAGAACAACCCGCAGCTGCGGGAGCTCCTGGAGCACCTCGCCGAGGGCATCCCGACCGAGGGCATGGAGTCGCTGGTACCGGCGCTGGTCGCGGGGGAGCTGGAGCTGCTCACCGACCTGCTGCCGGCGCGGTCGCTGGTGCTGCTCGCCGACCCGGAGCGCATCCGCACCCGCAGCGCCGACCTGGTGCGGACGGGCCAGGAGTTCCTGGAGGCGTCGTGGTTCGCGGCGGGGGTCGGCGGCGACTCGCCGATCGACGTCGGCGCGTCCGCGTACCGCGACCTCGGCGAGGTGCTGGAGCACGCGTCCGGCACCGGCCGGCCGGTCGTGACGTTGAGCCCGCTGGTGTCGGGCCGCGAGGACGTGCTGGTGCCGGCCGTCCACGAGGTGGAGAGCTACCGCGGCGACATCGACCGGGCGCTCGTCGACCTGCGCGCCCACGTCGCCACGGGTGGCACGGCCGTGCTCGTGGTCGCCGGGCAGGGCACCGCCCAGCGCTCGCTGGAGCAGCTGCGCGAGGCCGACGTGCCCGCCAAGCACGTCGACGAACTGGTCGGCAACCCGGAGCCGGGCCTGGTCACCGTCACCTGTGGGCGGCTCACCGAGGGCTTCACCGCCCGCGGGCTGGTGGTCCTCACCGAGGCCGACCTCACCGGCAACCGGGCCGCAGGCACCGAGCCGCGCAAGCTCGCGTCGCGGCGGCGCAACGCCGTCGACCTCGTCACGCTGCAGCCCGGCGACCACGTCGTGCACTCCCAGCACGGCATCGGCCGGTTCGTCGAGATGCGCGAGCGCACCGTCGGCGGGGCCACCCGTGAGTACCTGGTGCTGGAGTACGCGAGCTCGAAGCGCGGCCAGCCCGCCGACCGCCTGTTCGTCCCCACCGACGCGCTCGACGAGGTCAGCCGCTACGTCGGCGGCGAGGTGCCCACGCTCAACAAGCTCGGGGGCGCCGACTGGGCCAAGACGAAGGGCCGGGCCCGCAAGGCCGTCCGGCAGATCGCGGCGCAGCTCGTGCAGCTCTACGCGGCGCGCCAGTCCTCGCCGGGCCACGCGTTCGGCAAGGACAGCCCGTGGCAGCGCGAGCTGGAGGACGCCTTCCCGTACACCGAGACGCCCGACCAGATGGCCGCCATCGAGGAGGTCAAGCAGGACATGGAGCGGGCGGTCCCGATGGACCGGGTGATCTCCGGCGACGTCGGGTTCGGCAAGACCGAGATCGCCGTGCGCGCGGCGTTCAAGGCCGTGCAGGACGGCAAGCAGGTCGCGGTGCTCGTCCCCACCACGCTGCTCGCCACCCAGCACCTGCAGACGTTCTCCGACCGCATGCGCGCGTTCCCGGTCACGGTGAAGGGCCTCTCCCGGTTCACCGACGCCGCGGAGGCGAAGCAGACGATCGAGGGCCTCGCCGCGGGCACCGTCGACATCGTCGTGGGCACGCACCGCCTGCTGCAGACCGGCGTGCGGTGGAAGGACCTCGGCCTCGTGGTCGTCGACGAGGAGCAGCGCTTCGGCGTGGAGCACAAGGAACACATCACGGCGTTGCGAACGTACGTCGACGTGCTCACGCTCTCGGCCACGCCGATCCCGCGCACCCTCGAGATGAGCCTCGCGGGGATCCGCGAGATGTCGACGATCGCCACCCCGCCCGAGGACCGCCACCCCACCCTCACCTACGTCGGCGCCTACGCCGACAAGCAGGTGGCCGCGGCGATCCGTCGCGAGCTGCTGCGCGACGGCCAGGTGTTCTACGTCCACAACCGCGTCTCGTCGATCGACCGCGCCGCCCGCAAGATCCGCGACCTCGTGCCCGAGGCGCGCGTCGCGGTCGCGCACGGGCAGATGAACGAGGACCTGCTGGAGCGCACCGTGGGCGGCTTCTGGCACAACGAGTTCGACGTACTGGTCTGCACCACGATCGTCGAGAACGGCCTGGACATCTCCAACGCCAACACGCTCATCGTCGAGCGGTCCGACACCCTCGGCCTCTCGCAGCTGCACCAGCTGCGCGGCCGGGTCGGGCGTGGCCGCGAGCGCGGCTACGCCTACTTCCTGTTCCCGCCCGAGCACCCGCTCACCGAGACCGCGCACGACCGGCTCGCCACGATCGCGCAGCACTCCGACCTGGGTTCCGGTGCGGCCGTCGCGATGAAGGACCTGGAGATCCGGGGCGCGGGCAACATCCTCGGCGCGGAGCAGTCCGGCCACATCGCGGGCGTCGGGTTCGACCTCTACATCCGGCTGGTCGGCGAGGCCGTCGCGGCGTTCCGCAAGCAGGCCGGGGCCGGCGACGGCGAGGAGGAGGAACAGCTCGCCGACGTGCGGGTCGACCTGCCGATCGACGCGCACGTGCCGCACGACTACGTCACCGGCGAGCGGCTGCGGCTGGAGGTCTACCGCAAGATCGCCGAAGCGGCGGACGGCGCGGCCCTGGACGCGATCGTCGAGGAGCTCACCGACCGCTACGGCGAGCCGCCCACCCCCGTGCGCAACCTGCTCGCCGTCGCCGCGTTCCGCCAGACGTGCCGGACGTTGGGGGTCGCCGAGGTGGCGGTGGCCGGTCCGAGCATCCGGGTCGGGCCGGTCGAGCTGCTCGACTCGGCGCAGATGCGGCTCAAGCGGCTGTACCCGAAGTCGACCTACAAGCCGGCGGCCAAGCTCGTCAGCGTCCCGAAGCCCACCGAGAGTGGTCGCGTCGGTGCGGCTCCGCTGCGCGATGTTGCTCTGTTGGAGTGGTGCACGAAGCTCCTGACGGACCTCCTCACGCCGGCGCGAGTCTGACGGCCTGCATCCGGTCACCTGCGCGGAGTAACGGTCCGCGGCTTCTGGCGATCTTCCAGTTGGAGCCCTCCGGGACCGGTCCGGACGGGCATGACGCCCGGAGCGATGCGTGCCCGATCCCCAGCCGGAGACCGAACCGTCTCGTCGGGAGGCCCCGGGCGGGGCTGCGCGCCCGGAGCCGCCGGTGCGATACGGCTTTCCACTCCTCGCGACGTACGGGCAGCGGGTCGGTGGCTTCCTCATCGACATCGGCATCCCGGGCGGGCTGCTGGCCGTCGCGCTGATCGCCGCGCTGGCCACCCGGGACATCGTCGTGATCGGCGTCGTCTACCCGGCGGCCGCACTCGTCGGGCTGGCCTTCCTCGTCTGGAACAGCGGCTACCGGCAGGGTCGCTCGGGTCAGAGCCTCGGCAAGAGCGTGCTCGGCACGCGGCTGGTCGGCGCGCGCTCGGGTGAGCCGGTCGGGTTCGGCCGGGCGTTCTGGCGCCAGGTCGTGCACCTGCTCGACGCGATCCCGCTCGGACTCGGCTACCTCTGGCCGCTGTGGGACGAGCAGCGGCAGACGTTCGCGGACAAGATGTGCTCGACGCTCGTGGTGCAGGCCGACCTCTGATCCCGGCCTCACGTGGAGCGTGAGAGGCTGTCGTTCGTGCGCATGCAGGTGGGACGGGTTGTGGCGGCCGTCGCCGTCGTCGGCGCGGCGATCAGTGGCTGCGGTGGGCCGAGTCAGGCGGGCACGGCCGCGTTCGTCGGGGAGAACGCGGTCCCGCTCGAGCAGATCCAGTCGCGGCTCGACACGGCACTGGCCAAGGGTGACCGGATCGCGCAGTACACGTCCCAGGGCGGCACCACGGCCGACCTCGCCCGGAGCATCGTCACCAGCACCGTGATGCACGATCTGCTAGCCCGGCGTGCCGCCACGGAGGGCATCGTCGTCACCGACGCGCAGATCGACGGCCAGATCACCAACAGCGGCGGGGCGGACGCCCTGCTCGCCGGCTCGTTCTACGACCTGCCCGCGCTGCGCGACCGGGTGCGGGACGAGCTGATCGCCGCGCAGCTGGCCCAGCGGCTGATCCCCGGTTTGCAGGTCACCGTCGACCTCGTCGGCGCCACCTCTCGCGATGACGCGCAGGCGAAGGGGAAGGCGCTGCTCGAGGGCGGCGCCGCGGCCGCCGCGCTCACCGCGAACCCCCAGACCGGGCGCGGCGGGCTCACCGTGCAGGCCGCGAACTCGCCGGGTGACGCGACCACGCCCGTGTTCGCGCTGCCGGTCGGCTCGGTCGTCACCTTCCAGCCGGACCCCCAGCAGAGCAGCAACTGGCTCGTCATCAAGGTCACCGACCGGCGCACCGACGCACCCACGGACCCGGCGGCGCTGAGCGGGCTCAGCCAGGCCCAGCTCGTCGCGATCGGGCAGCGCAGCGTCCAGCAGACGGCCGAGGAGGTCGGCGTCCGCGTCAACCCCCGCTACGGGGTGTGGGACCAGATCCAGCAGCGCGTCGTCGCCGAGGGTCAGGAGGCGGGCACGATCCTCTCGCCCGCCCCGGTCGACTGACCCGGTGACGAGCTCCGCCGGGCGATCGGGCCTCGCCGCGCAGACGGTGCAGCGCACGGTCGTCGTCCTTCCCGAGCGCTGGTCCGGCGTCCTGCCGGCTGCCGCGGTGCCCGCACTGCGGGCGGCGGAGCGGCTGCTCGCCGACAGCACCGTGCCCGAGGACGCGGTCGTCGCGACAGGCGCTCTCCGCGCCGACGACTGGGGCGATGACGACGCCCCCACGGTGCTGCTCACCACCGACCCGGCCCGTGCCGACGGCGCCGTGCTGGCGGCGCCGCCGCCGCAGGGTGCGGCGCTCCTCGACGCCGCGGCCGTCATGGACCGGCTGCGCTCGCCCGGCGGCTGCCCGTGGGACGCCGAGCAGACCCACGAGTCGCTGCTGCAGTACCTGATCGAGGAGTGCTACGAGCTCTACCAGGCGATCGAGGACGGCGACCGCGACGCCATCCGCGAGGAGCTCGGCGACGTCCTGCTGCAGGTGCTGTTCCACGCCCGGGTCGCCGCCGAGCACGGCACGCGGCCGTTCACGGTCGACGACGTCGCGGGTGATCTCGTCACCAAGCTCGTCGGGCGGCACCCGCACGTGTTCGCCGGCAGCGAGCGGATCGACACCGCCGAGCGGCAGGAGCACCGCTGGGAGGAGCTCAAGCGCGCGGAGAAGCAGCGCGAGTCCAGCGTGGACGGCGTTCCGCTCGGGCAGCCCGCCGTCGCGCTCGCGGCGAAGCTCACCAGCCGCACCGCCCGCGCGCACCTGCCGTCCGACCTGCTGCCGGCCGGTGCGGGCGTGGGGGAGCAGTTGTTCGCGCTCGCCGCCGGGGCGAAGCTCGGCGGGGTCGACCCGGAGGCCGAGCTGCGGTCGGCCGCGCGCCGGTTCGCCGACACGGTGCGCGCGGCGGAGCGGGCCGCGGTGGCCGACGACGCCGACCCGCACGGCCTCGACGCCGATGGGTGGCGGCGCTACTGGCCCACCCGATCTGGTTAACCTGGTCGGGTGACGGCACGTCGTCGACGGCCCGCCCGCGCGATCGCGCTGGCCGTGCTCGGAATCATGACGATGGTGGCACTCATCGCAGTGTCGATCATCTCGGTCCGCGACAGTCGCGACTCCCGGCCGGAGCGCCCGCAACGTGGCGACGGGCTCACCGCCGCGGACGTCGACCCCGACACCCCCGTCCCCCAGCCGCCGCCGCTGGCGGCGGGCACCGACCTCGCCGCGTGGTCGACCACCGCGGCCAGGCGCAGCGGTGTGCCGGCCCGGGCGCTGCGCGCCTACGCCGCGGCGGAGCTGGCGCAGCGCTCCGACACACCGGCATGCCGTCTCTCCTGGAGCACCCTCGCCGGGATCGGACGGGTCGAGTCCGACCACGGCCGCTACGGCGGCGCCACCGTCGACGACGACGGCGTGTCCCGCCCGTGGATCATCGGGATCCCGCTCGACGGCACGTCCGGCGTGCGCGAGATCCGCGACACCGACGGCGGCCGGCTCGACGGTGACGCCACGTTCGACCGCGCCGTCGGGCCCATGCAGTTCCTGCCCACCACCTGGACCACTTTCGGCGCCGACGGCAACGGCGACGGCGTGCGCGACCCGCACCAGCTCGACGACGCCGCGCTGGCCGCCGCCCGCTACCTCTGCGCCGACGGCCGCGACACGGCCAGCGGCGAGGGGTGGTGGGCCGGCGTGCTCACCTACAACGCCTCCCTCGACTACGCCCGCCTCGTCTGGGCCGCCGCCGACCGCTACACCGTGGCCACCGCCGCCTGAGCCGCGCCGGCCCGTGAGCAGCGAGAACGTGACCTGAACCGCAGCGAGTGCCTGACCCGAATCGGGTGCGCCCCGTCGACCGGGTGCGCGGGCGACCTCTCCATGATCAAGTGTGGCTGAGCGCCCTTGGTGAGGCGCTGCCGCGGATGTCGGACCGATCACGGGGCGTTGATCGTTGCGAGATCGCGTTGAGCGCCCTCCGGAGGGCGATTGCGAGCATGTGAGCGATGGGGCAGCGCTATCCGCCGCGCGCGGATGCTCGCCTCGCAGGGCGGATGCCGCGGAACCGGGCCGGCAGAGGTTGTCCACCGGGACGGCGTAGACCTCACGGGGTTGGATCTTGCCCGGAGATCAGGCTTCGAGGAGCGACTGGCCCCAGTACCGGCCGTCGGCCAGGCCCGGCGGGCAGGCGAAGACGGCGGAGCCGGTGTGCTCGATGTACTCCATCATCACGTCGTCGTTGGCCAGCGCCCGCTGCATCGGCACGAACTGGGCGTGCGGGTCGCGCATGAACGCCACGAAGAACAGGCCCGCGTTCAGGTGCCCCCGGCCGTCGCTGCCGTCGACGAAGTTGTAGCCGCGCCGCAGGATGCGTACGCCGTTCAGCGACTCGGCCGATGCGAGGCGGATGTGCGCGTGCTCCGGGATGCGCGGTTCGCCGTCCGCGCCGATCGCGGCGAGGTCGGCGGTGTCGAACTCCCCGGTGGCGCCGAGCGGGGCGCCCTCACCCTTCGTCCGACCGATGATCGCCTCCTGCTCGGCGAGGGAGGTGCGGTCCCAGATCTCGATGTGCATGTCGATCCGCCGGGCCACGAGGTAGGTGCCGCCCGCGAGCCAGGCCGGCCCGTCGGCGGGCTGCACCCACACGTGCCGGTCCAGCTCGGCCCCGTCCTCGGCCTTGAGGTTGCGGGTGCCGTCCTTGAAACCGAACAGGTTGCGTGGCGTCGCCTGCGCCGTGGACGTCGACGACGTGCGCCCGAACCCGAGCTGCGACCAGCGCACGGCGGTGGTGCCGAACCCGATCCGAACGAGGTTGCGCACCGCGTGCACGGCGACCTGCGGGTCGTCGGCGCACGCCTGGATGCACAGGTCGCCGCCGGACAGGGCCGGGTCGAGCTGGTCCCCGGTGAAGTGGGGCAGCTCCGCCAGCCCGGGCGGGCGGAGGGCGGGGTCGAGGCCGAGCTTGTCGAAGAACCCCGGCCCGAGCCCGAACGTCAGGGTGAGCGACGCGGCCGGGAGCCCGAGCGCCTCGCCCGTGTCGGCGGGCGGGCCGTCGGGGTTGCCGCCCGTGGCCCCGCCGGGCGCGGTCTCCGCGCCCGCGGTCATGCGCTCGGACGCGGTCGTCCACTTCTGCAGGAGCGCACGCACGCGTTCGGGGTTGTCGGTGGTGAGGTCCAGCGCGACGAAGTGCAGCCGGTCCTGGGCGGGGGTGACGATGCCGGCCTGCCGGTCGCCGCGGAACGGTACGACCCCCTCGGCGACGGGTGCGGCGGTCGCCGAGCATGCCGTGACGGCGCCCGCCCCGGCGAGCGCCGCCCCGGCGCCCGCCCAGCCGAGCAGCCGCCGCCGAGAGAGTCCGCCGGTCACGAAGTGACGACCGCCGCGACCTGGCTGACCGGCTCGCCGAGTGCGTCGACCGCCTCGGACATCCGCCGGACGTCGTCCTCGGTGAGGTCGGTGTAGAGCTTGTAGCCGTCGCCTGCGCGGTACTCCTCCAGCAGCGCGTCGACGGCCGCGAACTGCTCGTCGAGCGCCGGGCCGAGCGTGGGGTCCTTCTCGTCGATCACCGGCCGGAGTGCGGCCACCGCGCCCTGCGAGCCCTCGACGTTGGCCTTGAAGTCCCACAGGTCGGTGTGCGAGTAGCGGTCCTCCTCGCCGGTGATCTTGCCGGTGGCGACCTCGTCGAGCAGCTCCTTGGCCCCGTTCGCGAGCTGCACCGGCGTGAGCTCGACGGTGGTGACCCGCGACTGCAGGTCCTGGATGTCGGTCATCAGCTGGTCGGCGATGGCGGGGGAGTCGGCCTGCAGACCGTCCACCCACAGATCCTTCTCGAGCCGGTGGTAGCCGGTGAACTCCACGCCGGGGTCGCGCTCGTCGTCCTCGCGGCCGTCGATCTTCGGGTCGATGTCGCCGAACGACTCGGCGACCGGCTCGATCCGCTCCCAGTAGGTCCGTGCCACGGGGAACAGCGCCTTCGCCTGCTCGGCGTCGCCGGCCTTCACGGCGTCGACGAACTCCTGCGTCTTCGGCACCAGCGCCTCGATCTGCGAGGTGACCCACCGGTGGTAGCCGGTGGTGGCCTCGGCGAGCCGCGTGTTGTCGTCGACGGACCGGGTGGCCGAGCCGGTGACCGTGAACGGCGCCTGGATCCCGTCGCCGACCATGCCCGGCTTGCACGCCGTGGTGTAACTGCCGCCGTCGGGCACCTCGACGATCAGGTCGCGGGTGAGGCCCGGACCGATGTTCTCGACCTCACCCATGATCCGGCCGCCCGTGCCGTAGAGGTAGAACTCCGTGATCTTGTTGCCGGCGTTGCGCACGGAGAACGTGATCGTGCCGGCGGGTGCCTCGGCCGCGCCGACCTCGCAGCTGTCGTCGGCCGCCGTGACGGCGATGGCGCCGCCGCCGTCAGGGGCGTCGGCGGGCGGCGCCGTGCTGGTCGTGCAGGCCGCGACGGCGGCGGCCGCGCCGATCGATGCGGCCGTGAGGACCGCGACACGCGGTGCGCGGAACGTGCGGGACATGGTGCTCCTCGAGCGGATCAGGTGGTGGGGGTCGCGGCGCGGGTCCGCTGGGGGCGGAGGAACAGCGGGAGGACGACCGCCACGTAGGCGACCCAGACGATGGCCTCGACCACCGTGGTCTGCGGGGAGAAGTTGAAGATCCCCTTCAGCAGGGTGCCGTGCCACGAGTCCGGGGGAACCGCGGCGCTGACGTCGAACGCGAGCGTGTTGAGGCCCGGCAGGATCCCGGCCTCCTGCAGGTCGTGCACTCCGTACGCGAGGATCCCCGCGGCAACGAAGATCAGTAGTACGCCGGTGACGGCGAAGAACCGGCCCAGGTTGAGGCTGATCGCGCCGCGGTAGATGAGGTAGGCGAGCACGATCGACGCCGCGATGCCCACGAGGAAGCCGATCAGCGGCTCGGTGGTCTCGCCGGCGGCCTGGGCGGCGGTGAAGAAGAACAACGCGGTCTCGAGCCCCTCGCGGCCGACGGCGAGCGTGGCCATCACGACCACCGCGGCCGGTCCCATCGCGAGTGCGCCCTCGAGCCGGCCGCGCAGCTCCGCGGAAATCGAGCGTGCGACCCGGCGCATCCAGAAGATCATCCAGGTGACGAACCCGACCGCGATGATCGAGAGCGCGCCGCCGAACGCCTCCTGCGTCTCGAAGGTCAGCTGCCGCTGGAAGAGCGCGAGCGCGAGGGTGACGCCGACGCTGACCGCGACCGCGATGCCCACGCCGAGCCAGACCTTCGGCAGCTCGGAGCGCCGGTCGGTGCGTACGAGGAAGGCGACGAGGATGCTGACGACGAGGCCGGCCTCGAGGCCTTCCCGCAGTCCGATGAGTGCATTTCCGAGCACGCCCGCTCCCTGAGGTCAGGCTGACCAGTGGCTCGGTGAGGCTAGCCTGCGTTCGCGACGCAGGGGAAGGGTCACGCGCAGCACATCACCGCAGCTCGGGAACGCCTTGCCGGCTCAGTCCGGATCGTCCGGATCGCCGTCACCGGACACCGCCATCCGGGCGCGCACCTCGCCGAGCGCCTCCTGGTACTCCGGGCGCGGGTCCATCGCGGCCGCCATCTTCAGCTGCGTCAGCGCCTCGGCGAGCCGGCCCTGCCGCTGCAGGGCCTTGCCGAGCGCGAAACGCGCGTAGTGGTCGGCGGGGTCGAGGTCGACCACCCGGCCGAGCGCCTCCTCCGCGCGCTGCAGCTGCGCGGAGTTCAGGTAGGCGCGACCGGCGAGGAGCTGCACGGACGCGTCGTTGGGCTGGCTTTCCAGGACCGGGGACAGTGCCTGCAACGCGTCGAGGGGCCGGCTGCGCGCGATCAGCATCTCGGCGCGGCGGAAGGACTCGAACAGGCCGTCAGATGCTGGCTGGCTCGTCATGGTCGTTCCTACGTTAGGTGTCGGCGGCGCGATCTGCGAGGGGTTCGAATTCGTCGTCCAGGGAAACCGCAGGCGACGTGCGGGTTCCTCCGCGGGCGTCGCGCACCCGGCGACTAGGCTGGCCCCCCGGACGAGCGAACCTTTCCGACGGGAGCACTTGTGGCGGTCATCGAGCAGGTCGGCGCACGCGAGATCCTCGACTCGCGGGGCAACCCGACGATCGAGGTCGAGGTCGCGCTCGACGACGGCACGCTGGCGCGCGCCGCGGTCCCCTCGGGCGCGTCGACGGGTGAGCACGAGGCGGTCGAGCTGCGTGACGGCGATCCCCTGCGTTTCGGCGGCAAGGGCGTCGAGAAGGCCGTCGCCGCGGTGCTCGACACGATCGGCCCCGAGCTCACCGGCATGGAGGCCGTCGACCAGCGGCTGGTCGACCAGCGCCTGGTAGACCTCGACGGCACCCCGGACAAGTCCGCGCTCGGTGCCAACGCGCTGCTGGGTGTGTCGCTCGCCGTCTCGAAGGCGGCGGCCGAGTCGTCCGGGCTGGAGCTGTTCCGCTACGTCGGCGGACCCAACGCCCACGTGCTGCCGGTGCCGATGCTGAACATCCTCAACGGCGGCGCACACGCCGACACGTCCGTCGACGTGCAGGAGTTCATGATCGCGCCGGTCGGTGCCGACTCGTTCAGGGAGGCGCTGCGCTGGGGCGCGGAGGTCTACCAGTCGCTCAAGGCCGTGCTGAAGAGCAAGGGTCTCCCCACCGGGCTCGGTGACGAGGGCGGCTTCGCCCCCGACCTGCCGGGCACCCGTGCCGCGCTGGACCTGATCGCGGAGGCCATCGACAAGACCGGCTACACGCTGGGCCGCGACGTCGCGCTCGCGCTCGACGTGGCCGCCACCGAGTTCCACGGCGACGGCGTCTACTCCTACGAGGGCAAGAAGCTGACCTCCCAGGAGCTGTCGGCCGTGTACGCGGAGCTCATCGCGGCCTACCCGCTGGTCTCGATCGAGGACCCGCTGTCGGAGGACGACTGGGACGGCTGGGTGGCGCTCACCGAGGCGATCGGTGACAAGGTCCAGCTCGTGGGCGACGACCTCTTCGTCACCAACCCGGAGCGGCTCGACGAGGGCATCAGCCGGGGCGCGGCCAACGCGCTGCTGGTCAAGGTCAACCAGATCGGCACGCTCTCGGAGACCCTCGACGCCGTCACGCTCGCGCAGTCGTCGGGCTACCGATGCATGATGAGCCACCGGTCCGGCGAGACCGAGGACACCACGATCGCCGACCTCGCCGTCGCCACCGGGTGCGGGCAGATCAAGGCCGGCGCGCCCGCCCGCTCCGAGCGGGTGGCGAAGTACAACCAGCTGCTGCGCATCGAGGAGGCGCTGGGCGACGCCGCCCGGTACGCGGGCGACCTCGCGTTCCCGCGCTACAGCTCCCCGGCGGACGCCGGGGCCTAGGCACGACGTTGGCACGCGACCTGGGGGACGAGCGGGCAAGGGCACGTGGGGAGCGCACGCGCCGCACCCCGCGTCCCCGTCGCTCCGGCATCGGCACGCCCCGCCGCCGTGGCCGGGAGCCGAAGCTCACGCGGGTGACCCGGGCCCGCGGGGTCGTCGCGGCCACCACCGGTTTCCTCGGTCTGTCCTCGACGAAGCGGGCCGCGATACTGGCGCTCGTCGTGTGCGCGCTCGCCCTCACGGTGGCGGTGCCGCTGCGCAACTACGTGGCCCAACGCCAGGAGCTCGCCGCCGTGTCGGAGCAGCAGCAGGTGCTCGCGGCCGACGTCGCGCGGCTGCAGCAGGAGCGGGCCCGGCTGTCGGACCCGGCCGAGATCGAGGCACAGGCCCGGTCGCGGCTCGGGTACGTCATGCCCGGGGAGGTGCCCTACGTCGTGCAGCTGCCGGTCGCGCCCGGTCCCGACCCGGCGGCCGCGGCGAATGCGGGCGTCCCGTGGTACCGGGTGCTGTGGCGCGAAGTGGCGGAAGGACCGCAATGACGAAGCCGGACGAGATCGCTGAGGCGGATGTCGAGGCCGTCACCGCGCAGCTGGGGCGCAGGCCGCGCGCGGTGCGCGACGTGGCGCACCGGTGCCCGTGCGGGCTGCCGGCGGTGCTGGAGACCTCCCCGCGGCTGGAGGACGGCACCCCGTTCCCCACGCTCTACTACCTGACCTGTTCCCGGCTGAACTCCCGCATCGGCGGTCTCGAGGCGGCCGGGTGGATGCGGGAGATGACGGCGCGGCTCGCCGAGGACCCCGAACTGGCGGCGGCCTACCGCCGCGCCCACGAGTCGTACCTCGCGGAGCGCGATGCGATCGAACCGCTCGGCACCGGCGTCAGCGCGGGCGGCATGCCCGACCGGGTGAAGTGCCTCCACGTGTGCGTGGCCCACGCCCTCGCGGCCGGGCCGGGCGTGAACCCGTTCGGCGACGAGGCGCTGGCCGAGATCGGCGAGTGGTGGCGGGCGGGCCCCTGCGTGCACCCCAGCCCATGAGGTTGCAGGAGACCACGGTCGTCAGCCACCCGGGCACGTTGTGCACGTCGCTGGTGTCGGCGCGGTCGAACCGCAGCCACGCCTCCTGCACGGCGTCGTCCGCCTCGGCCGCCGAGCCGAGCAGCCGCAGCGCCACGGCCCGCAGGTGCGGGCGGTGTGCCTCGAACACCCCGGCGTCACCCATCGAAGCCCCCCATCGGTCGACCACCTGACGGATCGGAGCTCCGAGAGGTGACGGGCCTCAGGGCGTGACCCGGGCGAGCAGCTCGGCGGCCTGCGCCTCGGCCGGCAACGTGCCGGACGTGCGCCACGGGCCGTCGGGCAGGAAGCGGCTCGCGACGAACGCGCGCGCCACCTCCTCGGGCGCGTGCCGCAGCAACAGCGAGCCCTGCAGGCACAGCGCGAGCATCTCGGCCAGCCTGCGCGCCCTCCGCTCCTCCCGCCCGCGCAGCTCGGTGCGCAGCTCGCGGACACCGCGGTCGAACCACGAGTCGCGTCCCGACGCCGACTCGATCTCGGCGAAGACGGCGTCGACCGAATCGGGCTCCCGCGAGACCGCGCGCAGGACGTCGAGTGCGGTGACGTTGCCCGAGCCCTCCCAGATCGAGTTCAGCGGCGCCTCCCGGTAGAGCCGCGGCATGCCCGACTCCTCGACGTAGCCGTTGCCGCCCAGGCATTCGAGGGCCTCCGCGACCACGGCCGGCGCCCGCTTGCACACCAGGTACTTCGCCGCCGGCAGCGCGAGCCGCAGCAGCAGCCGCTCCTCGCGGTCGACGGCCCCGGCGAGGCGCATCGCCAGCGCCGTGGCGGCCTCGGACTCCAGCGCGAGGTCGGCGACCACCGCCTGCATGAGCGGGGCGTCGGCGAGCCGGGTACCGAACGCGCTGCGGTGCGCCACGTGGTGGGCGGCCTCGGTGACGGCCGCCCGGGTGAGGGCGGCCGAGCCGAGCACGCAGTCCAGCCGCGTCATCGACACCATCTCGATGATCGTCTGCACGCCCCGGCCCTCGTCGCCGAGGCGCCACCCGGTGGCCCCGGTGTACTCGACCTCCGCCGAGGCGTTCGACCGGTTGCCGAGCTTGTCCTTGAGCCGCTGCAGCCGGATCGCGTTGCGCGTGCTGTCGGGCAGCACCCGGGGCAGCACGAAGCAGGTGAGCCCGCCCGGGGCCTGCGCGAGCGTCAGGAACAGGTCGTTCATCGGCGCGGAGGTGAACCACTTGTGCCCGACGAGCCGGTAGGTGCCGTCGGAGGTGACGGTGGCCGTGGTGGTGCCGGCGCGCACGTCGGAGCCGCCCTGCTTCTCGGTCATCGACATCCCGGCGAGCAGGCCGGCCTTCGTGGACGGCTCGGCGAGCCCGAACTCGTAGGTGGTGGACCGCAGCCCGGGCTCGTACCGCGCGGCGAGCTCCGGCTCGCGGCGCAGGGCGGGCACCGCCGCGTAGGTCATCGAGATCGGGCAGCCGTGCCCGGGCTCCAGCTGGCTCATCAGGTAGAACCCGGCGGCCCGTGCGACGTGCGCGCCCGTGCCCTGCTCCGCCACCCACGGCGCCCCGTGCAACCCCCAGCCCACCGACGTGCGCATGAGCCAGTGCCATGACGGGTGGAACTCGACCTCGTCGATGCGGTGGCCGTACCGGTCGTGGGTCTGCAGCACGGGCGAGTGGGTGTGGGCGAGGCGGGCGTGCTCGCGGGCCTCCCGCGAGGTGACGATGGCCGCCAGCTGCCGCAGCGCAGGCAGTGCCTCCTCCGCGCCCTCCCGGGCGACCGCATCGGACAGTGCCGGGTCGCACGCCAGGAGGTCGGCGCCGGCGAGCGGCGGCGGCTGGTTCTCGACGCGGTGCGTGCGGTGGTCGCCGGGCTGCAGCGGTGGTTCGGGCGAGCGTGCGGGCTCGGACCGGTCGCGGCCGTTGCGGCTGGTCCGGGTCGGCAGCGTCGGCGCGGAACCGGCTGGAGCGCCCCGCTCCGTCTCCCTCCTCATCGGGTCCACGCGCCGAGGGTAGCGGCCGGTTGGCGGCTTCGGGCCGGTTCTCGCCGCGTACGGTGATCGGCGACAGGGGGAGGGTGCATGCCACGGGTGGCCGCCATCGACTGCGGGACGAACTCGATCCGCCTGCTGGTCGCCGACGTGACCACCGGGTCGGACGGGGTGCCGGCGCTGCGCGACGTGCATCGCGAGACCCGGATCGTCCGGCTCGGCCAGGGGGTCGACGCCGCCGGCCGGCTCGTGCCCGAGGCGATCGAGCGCACCCGGGTCGCGCTCGCCGACTACACCGCCGTGCTGCTGCGCAAGGGCACCGAACGGGTGCGGATGGTGGCCACCAGCGCCACCCGCGACGCCGCCAACCGCGACGACTTCTTCGGGATGGTCCGCGCCACCCTCGGTGTCGAGGCCGAGGTGATCTCCGGGGACGAGGAGGCGCAGCTGTCGTTCATCGGTGCGGTGGGCGACCTCGATCCGGACGACGGGCCGTTCGTCGTCGTGGACGTCGGGGGCGGGTCCACCGAGCTCGTCGTCGGCACGCTCGAGGTCGACGGCGCGGCGGTTCGGGCCGCGCGATCGGTCGACGTCGGCAGCGTGCGGATCACCGAGCGGTGCCTGCACGCCGACCCGCCCACCGTGGACGAGGTGGCGGAGGCACGCGAGCTCGCCACCCGCATCCTCGACGACGCGTTCGCCGCCGTGCCCGTCGGCGGCGTGCGCACCTGGGTGGGTGTCGCGGGCACGATCACCACGCTGTCCGCGGTGGCGCAGGGCCTGTCGGAGTACGACCCGGACGCCGTGCACCTGTCCCGCCTCCCGCGCGCCGACCTGCACCGGATCGCCGGGGACCTGCTCGGCATGTCCCGCGAGGAGCGCGGCCGCCACGGCGGGATCCACCCCGGCCGCATCGACGTGATCGGCGGCGGCGCGCTGATCGTCGACGTGCTCGCCACCGAGCTGCACGATCGCGCGGGCGTCGACGAGCTCGTGGTGAGCGAGCACGACATCCTCGACGGCATCGCCCGCTCCATCGCCTGACCCGCGCCTGCCCGGGTGGGCAGACATGATCACGGCCGTCACGGGGGCCACTTCGAGCGGTGCGGGCGATCACCAGGGATCCGCTGCGGTGGGCGCGCCGTACCCGACCGGGCGCTCCTGTCCCGCCTCGTGTCGCCGGCCTCGCGCGTTCGGTCCGGTACGTGCCGGAACCGTCGCGTGGCCGGGTTGGGAGATCAGGCCGCGGTCGCGCAACACGTGATGTTCATCAGCGTCGACTCGGGGTCGTTCGCGGCGAACACCGGACGTCCGGTCCGGGACACTAGCGTGTGGGGCGTGGGGATCACGCCGTCGACGTCGAGCTTCCGGAGCGTCGCCGAGCTCGATGCGGCGCTCGTCGACTGCCGCGCCTGCCCGCGGCTCGTCGACTGGCGCGAGCAGGTGGCGCGGGACAAGCGCGCGGCGTTCCGCGACCAGGAGTACTGGGGCCGGCCGGTGCCCGGCTTCGGCCCGACGGATGCGCCGCTGCTGATCGTCGGCCTGGCCCCGGCGGCCCACGGCGCGAACCGGACCGGGCGGATGTTCACCGGCGACCGCTCCGGCGACGTGCTGTACGCGGCGCTGCACGCGGTGGGCCTGGCCAACCAGCCCACGGCCGTGCACACCGGTGACGGCCTCGAGCTGATCTCCACCCGGATCACCGCGCCCGTGCACTGCGCGCCGCCGGACAACAAGCCGACGCCGGACGAGCGTGGGCGGTGCGGCGCGTGGCTGCGCGCGGAGCTGGCCCTGCTGCGGCCGCGGGCGGTGGTGGTGCTCGGGGCATTCGGTTGGCAGGCGCTGCTACCGGTGCTCGCCGAGGTGGGCTGGGCGGTGCCGCGGCCGCGGCCGCGTTTCGCCCACGGCGCGCACGTCGAGCTGGGAGGGGAGCGGGGACCGCTGCACCTGTTCGGGTGCTACCACGTGAGCCAGCAGAACACGTTCACCGGACGCCTGACGCCGGCGATGCTGGAGGACGTTCTGCGCCGCGCGGCGGAGGTAGCAAGGCTCACCTCGGAGAGGGAGGTGTCCGCCACCTGAGGGTGGGAACATGGGTGTCATGGCGCGCAACACGCGGATCGTCGTCGTCGGCGGCGGCTACGTCGGCATGTACACCGCACTGCGGTTGCAGAAGAAGCTGCATCGCGGTGAGGCCGAGGTCACGGTGATCGACCCGCAGCCGAACATGACCTATCAGCCGTTCCTGCCCGAGGCCGCGGCGGGTTCGATCGAGCCGCGCCACGTCGTGGTGCCGCTGCGCAAGGTGCTGCGCAAGTGCCACCACCTCACCGGCCGGGTCACGTCGATCAACCACGCCGCCCGCGAGGTCACGGCCGAGCTGATCTCGGGCACGGTCACCACCCTCGGGTACGACGTGCTCGTCGTGGCGCCCGGATCGGTGGCCCGCACCCTGCCGGTTCCGGGGCTGGCCGAGCGGGGAATCGCCTTCAAGAGCGTCGGTGAAGCCATCTACCTGCGCAACCACGTGCTGTCCCGGCTCGACGCTGCCGCCACCACCGTCGATCCCGAGCTGCGGCGTCGACTGCTCACGTTCCTCGTGGTCGGCGGCGGCTACGCCGGGATCGAGGCGCTCGCCGAGCTGCAGGACATGGCCAGCTACGCCACCCGCTACTACGAGAACATCACGCCCGAGGACCAGCGCTGGGTGCTCGTCGAGGCCGCCGGCCGGATCATGCCGGAGGTCGGCCCGCGGCTGGGGCTGTACACGGTCGAGCGCCTGCTGGAAGCCGGCATCGAGGTCTTCCTCGACACCCGTGTGAAGACCATGGAGGGCGGGCACGTCGTCCTCGACGACGGCACCGAGTTCGAGACCGACACGATCGTCTGGACCGCCGGGGTCAAGCCGAACCCGATGCTCGAGAACACCGACCTGCCGCGCGACGCGCGGGGTCGGGTCGATTGCAGCGCGGAGCTGCAGGTCGTCGGCATGCCGGATGTGTTCAGCGCAGGCGACTGCGCCTCGGTGCCCGACCTGTCGAAGGATGACCCCGAGGCCCGCACCAGCCCGTCGGCCCAGCACGCGGTCCGGCAGGCCAAGGTCCTCGCCGACAACATCGTGGCCCACCTGCGCGGCAAGAAGCTCGAGCAGTACGAGCACAGCTACGCCGGGTCCGTGGCGAGCCTCGGGCTGTACAAGGGCGTGGCCGAGATCTACGGCATCAAGCTCCGCGGCCCGATCGCGTGGTTCATGCACCGCACGTACCACGTGAGCCGGATGCCCACGTGGAACCGGCGCATCCGCATCGTCTTCGACTGGACCGGCGCGCTGTTCCTCGGCCGGGAGGTCGTGGCACTCGGCCAGCTCATGGACCCGAAGGCGGAGTTCAGCCGGGTCGCCCGCCCCGGCAAGGCCGCGACCGCGAAGGCCCCCACCACCTCGAAGAGCGGCTGACTCCGGCTCAAGTGGAATCGCCCGTCGACGTGTCGTCGCGCGTCCACTAACCTCAACCAAGTGGTTGGTGGAGAGACTGGGAATCGCCGTGCCCAGCTCGTCTCGGCGGCGTTCCGCCGGGTGGCGGAGTCGGGGTTCGAGGGGTTGCGGCTGCGACAGGTCGCCGAGGACGTCGGCATCGACCACTCCACGCTGCACCACCACTTCGCCACCAAGCAGAGCCTGATCGAGGCGGTCGCCGCGCACACCACGCGGCAGTTCTGGGAGACCAGCCCGCCGGCGCCGGATCCGGCCGCCGCGCTGCGGGCGCACCTGGGCGTGCTGCAGCAGATGATCGTCGAGCAGCCGGACCTGTTCGCCGTCACGGTCGAGCTGGACCTGCGGGCCCGGCGCGATGCAGCGGTGGCGGCCGCGATGGCGCAGCACGAGTCGGGGTGGCGGGAGCGGCTCGTCGAGATCCTCGCCGGCCTCGTGCCGGATCCCGGGACGTCGACGGAACTGGTGATCGCCACCGTCAAGGGCGTGCGCCTGCGGCCGGACGTCGCGGGGCCGGTGCTCGACGTGCTCGCGGCGCAGCTGACCGGAGACCGGAGGGGATGACATGAAGGTACTGATCGTCGGGGGCGGCGTCGGCGGCCTCGCGCTCGCGCAGGGGTTGCGCCGGGCGGGTGTCGACGTCGCGGTCCACGAGCGCGACCACGGCGTCGGGAGCCGTTGGGAGGGCTACCGCATCCACATCAACCCGACCGGCGCCAGGGCGCTGCACGCACTCCTGCCCGCCGACGGCTGGCAGGAGTTCCTCGCGACCGCCGGCCCCGGTGGCGACTTCGGCTTCCTCACCGAGCAGCTCGACGAGCTGGTCGTCGTCGAGGAGTCGATCATGTACCCGCGCGCCGCCGAGCCCACGGAGAACCACTACGCCGCCGATCGCGCCACCTTGCGTCGCGTCCTGGCGGGTGGCCTGGACGACGTCGTGCGGTTCGGGTCCGAGTTCGTCGGGTACGAGACCCGGCCGGACGGCCGGGTCGAAGCGCGGTTCGCCGACGGCAGCACGGCCGTGGCCGACCTCCTCGTGGGAGCCGACGGGCCGTCGTCGCGGGTGCGCGCGCAGCTGCTGCCGCAGGCGACCCCGGTCGATGCAGGCGTCACCGGCATCGCCCACAAGATCTGGCTCGACGACGAGACGCGCGCCGAGCTGGGACGGCTGGGCACCGGCATGAACGCCGTGCAGCCGAACGCGCCGATCTTCCTGTTCACCTCGGTGTTCGATCCGCCCGCGACCACCGGTCTGCGTCCGTACCTGCTGTGCGCGCTGGTCACCCGCCAGGAGCTGCTCCCGTCCGACGTCACCGCCCTCGACCAGGACGCACTGCGGGCCATGGTCGACGTCATGGTGGCCGGCTGGCAGCCGCGGCTGCGCAGGGCGCTCGCGAACTCCGATCCCGCGAGCCGCAGCGCCGTCGGCTTCAGCGCCGCACCGCCGGTGCCGACGTGGACGAGTGGCCCGGTGACGGTCCTCGGCGACGCGATCCACGTGATGCCGCCGATCGGCGGTCTCGGTGGCAACACGGCGTTGCGGGACGCGCACCTGCTCGGCCGGCTGCTCCCGGCGGTCGACCGCGGTGAACGCGCGCTGCTCGACGCCGTCGCGGAGTACGAGGCCGACATGCGCGACTACGGCACGGGCGCGGTGCGCTACGCGCTGGCGCAGGCCGGGCAGCTGCTGTCGACGGGGGCCACCGCCATGGCGGGGGCGCGCACGTTCTTCCGGTTGTGCTCGGCCGTCGCGCCGCTGCGGCGCCGCGCGTTCGCCAGGGGGTGGTCGACGCCCGCCGCCGCGCGGGCGTGGGAACGCGGTGACCTGCCGACGGCCGCGTGAGCAGGAGCGGGTCCGTAGGCTTGGCCCCGCGCCCCCGTTGCCCAACCGGCAGAGGCAGGCCCCTTAAAAGGGTCACAGTGTGGGTTCGAGTCCCACCGGGGGCACGGGCGGCATTCTCGAACAGCGCTGCGCTGTCCTACTGGTCGGCTGGCTGCGGTGGGCGTTGGGTCGGCAGGTTGTGCGCGGCGTCGGCGATGGCGGGGGTCGGATTATCTGCGCCGGACGCGGACGTGAGCTGCCACCGCGAGCTTCCACGGGCGCCCAGCGCGGTTCCACGACGCCACCTGCCGCCAGCGCGCCCACCGCGGGCGCACCGTCGGTCGTCCGTACCGGGGACCGGGTGCGCGCAGGATCACGCTCCGACCAGGTCTTCCACGACTTCCACGCCCTGCCCCAAGCCGTCCTCGGCGCGGATCAGCTCGCCGAGCCGGGCCGCCCGCCGCCGGTGGCCCTCGTCGCGGACGAGGTCGCCGAGGCGTTCCTTCAGGGCCTCGGAGAGTTTCTTGGCGGGCAGCGGTTCGGGCCCCGCGCCGGCAGCGTGCACGCGCGCGCCCCAGAATGGCTGGTCGCCCAGGAAGGGGCAGACCAGCGTAGGTTTCCCCGCGCGCAGCCCGGCTGCCGTCGATCCGGCGCCGCCGTGGTGGACCACGGCGGCGACCCGGTCGAACAGCCAGTCGTGCGGCACGGCATCGACCACCAGCACGTCATCCGACGGCGCGTCCCCCGCGCTCAACCCGCCCCACCCGGTCGCGACGATCCCGCGCAGCCGGTTCGCGTCGAGTGCCCGGAGCACGGCGTCACGACGCTCGTCGGCGCCCTTTCCGAACCCCATGGACCCGAACCCGAAGTAGACCGGCGGCCCGCCCGCGCCCAGGAAGTCGACGAGCCGCGGCGCGGGGAGCCAGGCGGGGTCGGGCGGCAGGAACCAGTAGCCGGTGACGTGCGCCGACGGCGGGAAGTCCGCCGGAACCGGCACGACGTGGCGGCTGTACGGGTAGAGCACGGTGACCGGCGACCCGTCCGGGTTCCGGAGCGGGTCGGCGAGCCGACCGATCGTCCCCAGCCCGATCCGCCGCCGGAAGTCGTTGATCATCCCGCCGTACATCACCGTGGCCATCCGGGTGAACGCGTACGACGCGCGGTTTCCCTGGCCACCGAGTGACACGCCGCCCAAGAACGGGATCGGGAACGCGCGGGTGGGTGTGTAGAACGGGAGCGGTATCGACAGCATTCCGGGAACGCCGAGCGCCTCCGCGATGTGCGGACCGGCCAGGCACTTGGGGTGGTAGACGATCAGGTCCGGTGCGGCGGCCTGCGCCGCGGCCCACTGGTCGTCGATGTGCTCGCGCATCGCCTCCCGCATGACGCCCAGCGTTCGCAGGGCGTCGCGCGCCCCGCTGAGCTCGGGCATGACCTCCTGCAGCATCGCGAGCATCCGGGAACCCGCAGGGTGCAGCCGGACACCGACACCGTCGACCACGTCACGGAAACCCTCCGGGACGGCGAGCGTCACGTCGTGGCCGCGGTCCCGCAGGGCCCCGCCGAACGCCGCGTAGGGCTGGATGTCTCCGCGCGTGCCGAAGGTGGTGACGAGGATGCGCACGGGGCCACCGATCTGCTCGCCCGAGCACGACCCGGGAACGGGACAACGACTGCCGACCAGACTTCCCGGCGCACCGCGCAGAACGGTACGCCGGTCGAGGCGGAGGTCAACAACCAAACCCGGCCACGAGCCCCCGAGGTGGTCCGGATCCCTCGTCGGTCATACCGGGCGGCGCCTCGTCGCGCACCCGCCGCGCCATGGCCACCCGCGCACGCGCTCAGGTGTGCGGTGCCCGGATGCCTGCGAGCACCACGTCGACGATGCGCTCCGCGTCCGCGCGGGTGAACGGGCGTATCCCGCGGTTCACGATGAGGTGCACCGGACCGGAGATCATCTCGCCGAGCATGGAGTGGTCGACCGGCGGCAGCTCGCCCCGCTCCACGGCCAGGTCCAGCCGGCGCCGCACGGTGGCGGCGCGCTCTTCGAGGATCCTGGTCGCCGCCCGGCGGACGGCCGGGCTTTCCTGGGTGGGCTGGATGGCCAGTTCGAGCGCTCGTACGGTCGGCCGGCCCAGACCTTCGGCGAGGACCATCAGGAAGTCCACCAGGTCCCTGCGGAGCTCGCCGGTGTCGGCGACCGACCCGAGGTCGTCGACGTAGCGCAGCAGGGCCTCGACCACCAGCTCCTCGCGGTCGGGCCAGTTGCGGTAGACGCTGGTCTTGTGCACGCCGGCGAGCTCGGCGACCTCCTCGTAGCGGAAGCCTGCGATGCCGTCCCGCGCGACGAGCTCGACGGTCGCGGTGAGGACCTGCGCTCTCACCCGCGCTGTGCGGCCACCGGGACGACGCGTCGGCGACTGATCCGCGGTGCCAGCCATCAGTGGCTCACCTCCTGCCCTCCGCCCGAGCGCTGATTGTTGTCGAGCCCGCGTTGCAGGCGCACGCGGACGGGGCGTACGGTCAGTTAAAGCAACGAATCGTAGCTTTAGATCGGGCGGAGGCCCTCGTGAAGATCCTCGTTTCCGGAGCCGGCATCGCCGGGCTCGCCTGCGCGCTCGACCTCGGCACCCGCGGCCACGACGTCACCGTCGTCGAGTACGCCCGCCACCTGCGGCTCAAAGGCACACCCATCGACATCCGGGGCGACGCCGTCGAGGTCGTGGGCCGGATGGGGCTGCTCGCGACGATCCGCGCACAGCGGATCCGGATGAGCGAGCTCCTCCAGTTCGTCGACGGCGCAGGCGAACCGGTGGCCCGCATCCCGATGGCGGAGGTGAGCGACTCCGGCGACGACATCGAGATCGTCCGCGAGGACCTGGTGCACATCCTCGCCGGCGCGCTCCCGGGCACCGCGACGATCCGCTTCGGCGACTCGGTCGACTCCCTGAACGACGACGGCGCCGGCGTCGACGTCCACTTCGGGTCCGGCCGTACCGAGCGGTACGACCTCGTGCTCGGTGCCGACGGCCAGCACTCCGCGGTGCGCAGGCTGGTGTTCGGGCCCGAGCGGGACTACCTCCGCCACCTCGGTGTCTACATCGCCCTCGCCGACCTCCCCGGCGAGGCAGGGCCCGACCGCGTCAGCTCGATGTACAACGTCCCCGGCCGGATGGCGGGCATCGCCCGGTACAAGGACAAGGCGCTGGCGACCTTCACGTTCCGCTCGGAACCGCTCGACCACGACCACCACGACGTGGACGCCCAGAAGAAGATCCTCGTCGACGCCTTCGCGGGTCACACGTCGTGGAAGATCCCCCAGCTGCTCGACGCGGCCCGCGCCGACCCCGAGTTGTTCTTCGACTCCGCGAGCCAGATCCACATGCCCTCCTGGCACCGCGGCCGCGTCGCCCTCGTCGGGGACGCCGGGTACTGCGCGGCCTTCCTCTCCGGCCGGGGCACCTCGCTCGCGCTCACCGGCGCCTGGTTCCTCGCCGAAGAGCTCGAACGGTGCGGAACGGACCACAGGGCCGCCTTCGAACGGTACGAGACCCGGCAGCGTCCCTACGTCACCTTCGCCCAGGACCGGGTCGGCCAGGGCCGCGATCGCCTGATCCCGGCCACCTGGGACGCCATCGAGGCCCGCAACGAGCGCTTGCGCACGGCGAGCACCCCGGCGTGAACGACACGACGGTCGAGCTCGAACCAGTGGTTGAGGAGCGCCGATGGAGTTGGCGGCTCATCGGCTGGGTGGCCGTTCTCGTCCTCGCCAACCGCATGGCCGACACGGTCATCACCACTCCCCAGATGGTCACGTCGGAGATGCTCGAGTACTTCGGCACCAACCAGGTCGCCTGGCTGAACTCGAGCGCGCTGCTGGCGGGCGCCATCTGCTCACCGCTGCTCGCCAAGAGCGCCGACATCTACGGCAAACGCCGAGTGCTGCTGGTCACCATATTCGTCTCGGGTGCCGGCTCGGTGGTCTGCCTGACCGCACCCGACCTCGGGGTGTTCCTGCTGGGGCGGCTCCTGCAGGGCTCGGCCATGGCGGTGGTGTTCCTCACGGTGGCGGTCACCCGCCAGCTCAGCGCCCCGCGGGTGGCGATGACCGCGATCGGGATCGTGACCTCCGCCTCCGCGATCATCGGAATCGTCGAGCCGTTCCTGATGGAGCCGCTCATCGAGCGGTTCGGCTTCCAGAGCGTGTTCGCCGTGTCGGTCGCCCTGGCCGCGGCCGCCGCGCTGAGCGTGCGCCTGTTCATCCCGGAGACACCCGTCCTCGGCAGCGGCGGCAGGATCGACGTGACCGGGGCCGTGCTGCTCGGCGGCGGCTTGGCCGGCGTGCTCGGCTACGCCAGCCTCGGGCAGGACCTCGGGTGGCTGTCCGCGGGCATGATCGTCCTGCTCGCGGCCGGCGCCGCCGCCCTGGCCGGCTGGGTGGTCCTGGCCCTACGCGTCGACGATCCCGTCGTCGACATCCGGGCCCTGAGCAGGCCGCTGCTGCTGACGCTGCTGGCCGTGGTGCTGGCCGCGGGCTCCTTCCAGGCCATGATCCAGCTGAACAGCCTCATCGCCCCGGTGCCGCCGGAACTCGGCCTCGGCTACGGGCTGGCCGGCACCGGTCCGAACGCCCTGCTGTTCGCGGCGCCCGCACCCGGCATCATCCTCGGTGGCATCTTCGCCGGATGGCTCGCCACCCGGATCGGACCCGCCTGGACCCTGCTGGGCGGTATCGCGATCGGGACGGTGGGAACCTTCACGATGCTGGCGGGGGTGTCGACCTTCACACTGATGGTCGTCTCCGTCGGACTGCTCGGAATGGCCGCAGGCGCGATCAACACCTCCGGGTTCAACCTGGCGACCGCCCAGGCACCACCCGAGCGCCACGGCGTGGTCTCCGGCCTGGTGTCGGTCATGCTCGCCGTCGGAGGCGCCGCCGTCAACGTCGCCGGAACCGCGGTGCTGGGCGCCACCACCACCGAGGTCGACGGCACCCCGCACAACTCCGCGACCGGTGTCCACCTCTACATCCTCATGGCCGGGATCCTGTTCGTCATCGCCACCGTGACCGCGACGGTGCTGGCGCGGAAGCGATCCACCCCGGGGCAGTCGCGGACGGGTGCGGGGTCGCCGAGGCGGGGGACCGGGGCCCACCGGGCGGCGCCGCCGACCCCCCACCGCGCGTCCAGCCCGGCCACCGCCGATGCGCCGACCCGTGACCTGCCCCGGTACCGGCCCGATTCCCGGGAGGCACCCACGCAGGTCATCGCCCGGCCCACCCCGCGCGCCCCCGACGGTGCCGTGAAGAACCCCGCGCAGCGCGTCGTCGCCGGGGTCGGCGGGGTCCTGCTCGCCGGTGTGGCCCTGGTTTTCGGCTCCCAGATCCTCACCGCCGACGACGGCACGACGCTGCTGAGTGACCGGCAGGTCGCCGTCGGACCCGACCGGGAACGGGTGGAGGTGGGTGCGCTCTTCGGCAGCGTCGACGTCGTGGTGCCCGAGGGCGTGCGCGTCCGGGTCGGCAGCCGGGTGGTGTTCGGCGGCACCGAGTGCGAACGGGCCTGCAGCGAGCCGGGCCGCGAGGTCGTGGTGGACGCCGTCGGTGCGTTCGCGATGATCGACGTCATGCGCCCCGGAGAGATCTTGGCCGACGAGCGCGAGCTGGCGCGGGAGGACGCCGAGGATGCCGCGGAGGTCGCGCGCGAACGGGCGGAGGAGGCCAGGGACGACGGCTGAGGGCCTCGATCAGGGGCCGGTGGTGACGTCCTGCAGACGACCACAGGCGTGCCGATGACGGCCCACATCGTCGTCGAGGCGAGCCCGATCACGCGGCGATCCGACCTCCAGCGGCCGAGACGGAAGGACGCGCGACGGTAGTCGGGCGCGTCGGCGTACGGTGCCGAGGTGGATCTCTTCTCCCGTTCGTGGACGGCGTTGCTGGCGGCGGTCGCCGACACCCCGGACGCGGACTTCGAGCGGCCGTCCGGCTGCGCCGGCTGGCTCGTGCGGGATCTGGTGTGCCACCTCGTCATCGACGCCCAGGACGTCCTGATCACCCTGGTCACACCGGCCGATCGCGAGCCGACCGCGGACGCGGCCACCTACTGGGATGTCGTCGAACCCCCGACCGGGGAGGATCCGCTCGACGCGCTGATCCCCCGGCTGGCCGCCGCGTACGGCGAGCCGCGGTGGCTCAAGTTCCACCTCGACGACGTCGGTTCGGCCGCGGGCCGCGCCGCCCGGTTCGCGGACCCGGCCGTCCGCGTGAGCACCAAGGACAAGGTGCTGACCGTGGGCGACTACCTGTCGGCGTACGTGCTCGAGTGGACCTTGCACCACCTGGACCTGGTCGCCCACCTGCCGTCGGCCGCCGAGCCGCCGGCCGACGCGCTCGCGGCCGCGCGCACGTCGCTGGAAGTGATCGCCGGGACCCCGTTCCCCGCCTCGTTCTGCGACGCCGATGCGTTGCTGGTGGGCACCGGCCGACGGGCACCTTCCGGCGCGGAGCGGGCCGCGATGGGTGATCTCGCCGCGAGGCTGCCGTTCGCCCTCGGCTGACTCCGTCCGGGTGACGGTTCAGCGAAACCACAGCGAGCCGCGCGGACGATGCCGGGATGCCGGTTTCGGTCCGCTCGGGCGTCCGTTTCGACGGTGGCGTGATCTGGCTCGTCCTGTCCACCGCCACGGTCGGCACGCTCTACAGCTCGCACTTCCTCCCGTTCTACGACTACTACCAGTGGCTCTTCCAAGGTCATGTCGTGTCGGGCCTGCTGTTCGGGGCGGACGGCGGATCGTCCGGTTTCGCCGGCGTCTACTCGCTCGACCCGGTGCCGGTGCCCAACCTGGCCGCGCCGATCGGCATCGGCGCACTCAACGTCGTCCTGCCGATCGAGGCGGCCGGGCAGCTGTTCGTGGTTCTCACGGTGCTCGGCTTCGCGATCTCGTTCGGCTACCTCGTGCGCACCCTGCAGGGCAGGCCGACCGCGATCGAGTTCCTCGGCTTCCTGTGGGCTCCGGGCTTCTACCTCTACAAGGGCTACCTCAGCTACCTGGTGGGGCTCGCCCTCGTGTTCGTCCTCGTCGCGGTGTTGCACCGGCTGGTCGCCGCCGCGGCCGGGCCGGGCCGGGCCGGCCTGGTGCTGGTGGGTGTCCTCGGCGTCGTGCTCTACCTGTCCCACCTGCTGGCCTGGGGGATCGGCGCGCTCGCCGTCCTCGTGCACGCACTCGTCCTCGTGCGCACGGGCCGCGGCCGGCGGGCGGGGCTCCTGCTCGGCACGTTCCTCCCCGGCGTCGCGTTGGCGGCGTGGTACCTCGCCGCGGAGCACGGCGGGACGGGTGTCGTCCTCTACTCGTCCTGGTTCGACAAGGCGATCTCCCTCGCGGAGACGCTCCAGTTCTTCCTGCGGCTCGACCCGTTCCCGCCGGTTCTCCCCATCTTCTGGGTCAACGCGGTGCTCGCGCTGGTCTTCGCGGCGCTCGTCGGGTCCCAGCTCGACCGGTCCGCTCTGCGCGCCGCCCTCGAGGGCCGGCCGGTGCTCTGGCTGGCGGGCCTGCTCATCGGGATCGCTCTGGTCCTGCCCGTCAGCATGGTCAACGACCTGATCAAGCCGGACGAGCGGTTCGTCGTTCCGGCGCTGCTGCTGGCCGTCGCGGCCCTGCCGTACCGGGCAGCACAGCCGTACCGGGCCGTCCGGCCGGCCGTGACCGGGGTGACCGGGCTCCTCGTGGTCGTCGTCCTCGGCCTGCACGTCGTCGAGTACGTCGACGTCGGAAACCGCATCGCGCGGGTGGACGCGGCCACCGACGCCGGCGTTCCGGCCGGTGCGCCGCTGCTGTACCTGACGGTGCCGTCCCGTTACGGCTGCGACCCCTCGCAGGGGCCGTCCGTCGGGGTGCCCGTTCTCAAATGGTTCGGCGTCGACTACGCGATCGAGACCGGGCAGCCGCGGATCAACGTCGAGGAGACCTCCATCGTCCGCGCCGACGGACCCACCGCGGGTGGGATGACCGTCCTCGCGCCGTCGCTGTCGGAGGTGCCGGGCGCGGTCCTGCCCGTTGCCGCGGACCATCCGTACGTCGAGGCGATCGGGTGCCCCGCCGATCTGGACGGTATCCAGCAGGCACTCGCCCCGACCTATCGTCCGATCGCGCGGGGCGACGGCTACGCGATCCTGCGGCATGCGCCCTGAACCAGCGAATCCGGCGGGCGGCGGTCGCGTACGTTTCCCAGGCATGAGCGGACCCGAGGTCTGGAACGCCGGTGACGCGTACGAGCGCTACGTCGGCCGCTGGAGCCGCAGGGTTGCCGAGTCCTTCGTGCGCAGGCTGGACGTTCCGGCCGGGGCGCGGTGGCTGGACGTCGGCTGCGGAACCGGCGCCCTGACCGCCGCCGTTCTGCGGGTGGCCTGCCCGGACGAGGTGCAGGCCGTCGACTCCTCGGGTGGGTTCCTCGCCCACGCCCGCCATCTGGTGCCCGACCCGCGGGTGCGCTTCTCGATGGGCGATGCCCGCGCGCTCCCGTTCCCCGACGGCCGGTTCGACGTCGTGGTCAGCGGGCTGGTGCTCAACTTCGTGCCCGAGCCCGCCGCCGCGGCGGGGGAGCTGGCCAGGGTCGCGGTGCCCGGTGGGGTCGTCGCGGCCTACCTGTGGGACTACGCCGACGGCATGCAGATGATCCGGCATTTCTGGGACGCCGCCATGGCGCTCGACCCCGCCGTCGCGGAGCAGGACGAGGGCCGCCGGTTCCCGTTGTGCCGGCCGGAGCCGCTGCGCGCGCTCTGGCTCGGGGCCGGCCTCACCGACGTCGAGGTGGCGCCGATCGAGGTGTCCACCCGCTTCCGGGACCTCGACGACTACTGGTCCCCGTTCCTCGGGGGTCAGGGCCCCGCGCCCGGGTACGTCGGCTCGCTGGACGACGATCGGCGTGCCGCGTTGTACGGGCTGCTGCGCGAGCGTCTGCCGGTGGCTCCGGACGGGTCGATCTCGTTGTCCGCGCGCGCGTGGGCGGTGCGCGGGTCCCGTTGAGCGTCCCGGCGGGCCCGGAAGGCCGGCGACGAGCGCACCATCTGAGGACGCCCGCCGCCGGGTCTGAGGGGAGCCGCCTAGCGGCGTCCACCGGCGGCGCGGAGCCGCTCCATCTCCTTGCCGATCTCCCACAGGCGGCACGGCCAGACGGGGGCGACGGTGGTGGGGAGGCGGCAGCCGCGGCAGTGGCCCGTGGCGTCCGGGCTGTGCTCCGCAAGGATGTGACGCACCGCCGACGAGGTGAACGTGGCTGCGAGGACCTCGGCGATGCTGTGGATCTGGTCGCTCGGCTCGCGGGCCACCGGACGCGACCCCATCACGTGAGCCACGGGTTGCAGTGAGCCGCGCGCCGTTCCGCGCGTCTACTCCGCCGACCTGCCTGCCAGCTCCCCCTCACTGTTCCCCGCAACACCGCTGCTCCTCTCGCCGCCCTGGATGTGTCGAAGACTCCTCTGCGTGAGACTCCGGACACATAGAGCAGTGTGCCGGTCACGCGCTGCAGATGCAACCCGCTTCTGCAAATGCAGCGGTGCACGTGCAGTTGAGCGGTGCACGTGCAATTCGGAGCCCGACTTCAGCGATGGAGCGGCGCCCGTCGGGACCGCACGAGCACGCAGAGCAACCGTGAACACCCTGTTCAGGAGCATCCGATCGGCTGAACTCCATCGCATCTGACGACTGCAGGTGCTTGCGCCGTATGCATGTGCATATGACGGCTGCTACCGTCGATCGCATCCGCCACTCAGTGAACCCGGAAGGTGATCAAGATGGCGAACGATCGCATCGTGGTGCCGGCGCAGCAGATCGAAGGTGCCGACTGGCGTAAGAGCACGTTCAGCGGGCAGCACGCCTGCGTCGAGGTCGCGATGCTGGACGGCGGAGAGGTGGCCGTGCGCCACTCGCGTCAGCCGGCAGGTCCCGCGCTCGTGTTCACTCCCGAGGAGTGGTCCGCGTTCATCGAGGGCGCATGGCACGGTGAGTTCGGCCGGCGCCCGACCCACTGACCCTCGCGGTCACCCATCCGAGACAGCTGCCCGGCGTGGCCTCCGCGCCGGGCACTGATGTGTCCGGGCCCGGTCAGAGCTCGGCGATGATCTTCGCCAGCATCTGCCGGGAGCGGTCCGGAGTCTCGGCGTCGACCGTGAGGCGGTCGAGCGCGCGGCTGAAGACCTCGATCTCCTCGACCCCATCGAGCATGACGGCCCCGCCGAGGTGCTCGATGTACACGACGTCCGGGAGCTCGGTCTCGGCGAACCGCAGGAGCTGGAACGGGCTCTCCGCGGCGTAACCGCTGAGCTGCGCGGGCACGACCTGGATCGTGATGTGCGGCTGCTTCGACTGGTCGAGCAGGAACTGGAGCTGCTCCCTCAGCACCCGCCGCCCACCGATCGGCCGACGCAGCACCGACTCGTCGACGACCGCCCAGTATCGCGGCGGGTTCGGCCCGGTGATCAGCGCTTGCCGCTGCATGCGCAGGTGGATCCGCTTCTCGGTGTCCGGCGGTGCGTAGTCGGGGCGGCCCCGGGTGAGCACTGCGCGCACGTACGCCTCGGTCTGCAGCAGGCCGGGCACGAACTGCAGCTCGTAGGTGTGGATGCGGGACGCCGACTCCTCCAGCCCGACGAACTCCTGGAACCAGCTCGGGATGACGTCGGTGAAGCGGCGCCACCAGCCCGGCTCGTTGGCCTTGCGGACCATCTCGAGGAACTGCTCGCGCTCCTCGCCGTCGCTGACGCCGTACATGGTGAGCAGGTCGGCGATGTCGCGCTCCTTGAACGCGACCCGGCCGAGCTCCAGCCGGGAGACCTTGGAGTCGGACGCCCTGATCATGTATCCGGCGTCGGAGCGGGAGATCGCGGCGTTCTCACGCAGCCTGCGCAGCTGGGTGCCGAGCACGATCCGGCGCGCCGTGACACCACGGGCGTCCGCGGGCAGCGCCGAGCTCGGCTCGGAGTGGCCACCCTCAGCCATCGGCTCCTCCTCGCGGACTTCCGGCTCCGTTGTTCGGGGCCCAACCCCACTTCCCGCTGATGGCAGAACGAGCAGGGCCGGCACTCTGCTGGACGATGACCGTACACGCGGAGAACGGCAAGTGGAGGATCGCGTCCTAGGTTCAACCTGTTCAGTCCTTGCCCTACACTCGACTGGCCGCCGTAGACTCCCGGGCTCCGAGATCAACTACCGAGTGAGGCGAGTGTGCCGAGTATCGAGGAAGAGGTAGTTCCCGCCTACATCGACGTGTCGAAGGCGAGCGTTGCGCGGGTGTACGACGCCTTCCTGAACGGCAAGGACAACTACGAGATCGACCGCGAGGTCCTGCGCCGGATTCAGAAGGTGGCGCCCGAGGCCACCCAGCTCGGATGGGACAACCGGGAGTTCCTCATCCGGGCCAGCCGCTTCATCGCGAGCCAGACCGGCATCACCCAGTACCTGGACTGCGGCTCGGGCCTGCCCACGGCGGAGAACACCCATCAGATCGTGCAGCGCATCGACCCGGAGTCCCAGGTCGTGTACGTCGACAACGATCCGGTGGTGCTCGCACACGGTCGCGCGCTACTCGAGGAGAACGACCGCACCCATCTCATCGGTGCCAACATCTTCGAGCCGAGTGACGTACTGCAGAACGAGGTCGTGCGCAAGCACCTCGATTTCTCCGAGCCCATTGCGCTGTACCAGTGCGGAACGATCCACCATTACACCGGTGATCGATACGCCGAGATCATGCAGGAGTACATCGAGGCGCTGCCCGCTGGTTCGTATGTGGCGCTGAGCCACTTCTTCGACCCGGAGACCGAGGAGCACAGCGCCCTCGCCCGCAAGATGGAAGAAGTCTTCCTGCACAGCCCGATGGGCAGCGGTTCGTTCCGCACGCGGGAGCAGATCTTGAGCATGTTCTCCGGGCTCGAACTCGTCGAGCCGGGTCTCGTGCTGTGCGCCGACTGGTGGCCGGACGGGCCGCGCGTGAAGCCGATGGCCACGGTCTCGTACACCATCGCCGGCGCGGTCGGGCGCAAGCCCTGAAGCAGAGATCGGGTGCCAGGCCGGGCAACCACCCTTCCGCTCAGCAGAAGTGATGTTGCCCGGCTCGCGGCGGCGCCGCGACGCTGCTACCTCCGGTAATGCGCATTCCTGGAGGTCGCCATGACGCCGGCGCCGACACTGGTCCTCGTCCACGGCGCGTGGCACGGGCCGTGGGCGTGGCGCCGGATCACCGAGGAGCTCGCCGACCTCGACGTCCGCACGGTCGCGCTGCCGTCCGTCGGCCCCGACCGCGCCGCGCTCGGCGACCTGCACACCGATGCCGACGCGGTACGGGCCGCGGTCAGCATGGTCGACGGGCCGGTCGTGGTGTGCGCCCACTCCTACGGCGGCGTGCCGGTGACGGAGGCGCTGGCCGGGGTGTCGAACGTCGTCGGGCTCGTCTACCTGTGCGCGTTCCAGATCGACGTCGGCGAGTCGCTGCTCTCCGCCGTCGGCGGTAGCCCACCGAGCTGGTGGGACGTGCACCGGGCGGAGGGCTACGTCGACCCGCTCCGTCCGTTCGAGATCTTCTACGGCGACGTGCGCGCGCACACCGCCCGCGGCGCCGTCGCCAGGCTCGGCCACCAGGCGCTCGCGGCGTTCGAACAGCCCCTCACGCGCGCGGCCTGGCGCACGATCCCCAGCACCTACGTCGTCTGCGAGCGGGACGCCGCGATCCCCGTCGCCGCACAGGAGATGATGGCCGAGCGGGCTGACCGCGTGCTGCGCATGCCCACGTCGCACTCGCCGTTCCTGTCGCGGCCTGCGCAGCTCGGGGGCGTCCTCAGGGCCGAGCTGGTGGCGTCGGGCAGGGCGACCGCCACCCGCTGACGGGGTCAGCTCGGGACGCGGTGCCGGCGCGCCGCACCGCCGAGCACGGCCAGCACCGCGACGCCCGCGGCGAGGGCGGGGGCGAGGAGCGCCGCCCCGACCACCCAGAGGTTCGCGCCGATGACCTCGGCCGTGGCGCTGAACCAGCTGTACAGCGCGATGGCCGGCACGGCGACGCCGAGCAGGGCCGCCACCGGGCCGCGGGCGAACCCACCCGCGAAGGCCAGCACGGCGAGCCCGGCCACCGCCACGGCCCAGTGCCGGGCCGTGAGCGGCGACGCGTAGGTCTGCGGGTCCGCCGTGGGCACGACGCTCCAGTCGGCCGGGAACGCGACCAGCCACAGCCCGACCGTCGCGGCCGCGAGCAGCACGACGACGGCGGCCGCCCGCGTCATCCCGCCTCGACGAAGGCGATCAGCGGTTCGACGCGGACCGGCGTGGCGAGGCTGTTGGCGATGAAGCATTCGCGGTGTGCCACGTCGACGAGGTGTCGCACCCGCTCCTCGGTGGGGCCCTCGACGAGCGTGATCCGCGGTCGCAGCACGATCTCCGAGATGCGGATGGGGCGCTGGGCCTCCGGCATCAGCGCGGTGGCGTCGTCGCGGTAGTCGCGGACGTCGAGCCGGGCCCGGGCGGCGACCGCGAGGAACGACAGCAGCTGGCAGGACGCGGCGGCGAGGACCACGAGCTGCTCGGGGTTGAGCCGGGCCGGGTCGCCGAGGAACGCCGGGTCGGACGAGAGCGCGAGCTCCGGTTCGGCCGGTGGGGCGCTCCCGCGGTGCCCCCGGTCGTAGGCCGGGTAGCCGCCTGCGGTGGAGCCGGACCAGGAACACAGGGCCCGGTAGGTGTGGACCGGTTGCTCCGACATGTCAGCGGGCCGGTGCGCCGGCGTCGCGGACGCTCGAGGGATCGCCGGGCCGGCGCCGGGCCATCGGCCCACGAGAGCGCTGCCGCAGCCAGCCGCGGCCGATCTGCAGGACCCTGCTGATCGCATTGGGGCCGCGCCGGGACTCGATCAGGTCACCGACCCGGCCGAGCAACCAGCCGAGCAGCGGGGCGCCGATCGCGAGGATCAGCCACCATCGCAGCCGCGCGGACAGGAACGCCCACATCGAAGGCCACCTCCAGCAGATACGCCTGGGCCCGACCGTATGCGCCGCGGCCGGACGATGCACGTGCTGAACGGCCTTGTTCCCCCGTAGGACCGGCGGAAACGGCTGCCCGACGGCGCCCGGGGCGGCTACCATCCGACGATGGCGGGCGACCGTCCGGTCCTGCTCGGGCTGCTGCTCTACCTCCTCGTCGCGGCCGCGCCGACCGTCCTGTTCTGGGTGGCGCTGCGGCTGGTCCCCGCTGCGCTCACGGCCTGGTTCGGGCGTCGCAGGCGCCGCGACGATCCAGCCGGGCCCCCGCTCGAGTCCGTCGTGGCGAACCTGCGCAGGCTGCGCCGCGAGGTGTGCGGCGGGTGCTACCGCACCCAGGTCCGGCGCCTGGCGGTGCAGGCCGCATACGACGACACGCTGCTGGAATGTTGCCGGCTCGTCTCCGTCGATGCCCCGCTCGCCACGGCCGACGCCCGGGATCGCCCGTTCGCCCGGCTCCTCACCGAGGCGGCCCTGGAGAACGCCGGGATCACCCTGGACCCACCGTGACCGAATCGCAGTAAAGTCAACTTTACTGAACGGGGAACGCCACGGGGTGTTCCCTCGTTGAACTGCACGGACGCATGACCCGCTTCCGAGGAGGACCCAGGTGCGCACCAGCAGCAACCCGGCGTTCCGCAACCTGCCTGCCGGGCAGGGTGGGTACGCCACGTTCGACCGCCAGGGCGGCGCGATGGGCGGCGCCACCGCCTACGCCGACGCCCAGGCCGCGCAGGTCGGCTACGGGAGGGCCGGGGTCGGTGAGCGCCCGCTCACGATGGACGACGTCGTCACGAAGACGGCGATCACCGGCGGTGTCGCGCTCGCGGCGGGCCTGCTCACCGCGCTCAGCGGGATGTTCTGGCTCGTGCTTCCGGCGTTCATCGTCGGGCTCGTCGTGTCGCTGATCGTCATCTTCAAGCAGAGCAGCAACCCGGGCCTCGTGCTCACGTACTCGGCGGCGATGGGTGTCGCCCTCGGCGGCATCACCGGCGCGCTCGAGATGTCGGGCACCCAGTTCGAGGGCATCGGCTTCCAGGCGGTGGTGGGCACCGCCGGTGTGTTCGTCGGGATGCTGGTCGTCTACAAGACCGGCGCCGTGCGGGTCACGCCGAAGTTCACCAAGTGGCTGATGGGCGCGATGTTCGGCGTCATGATCCTCATGGTGGTGAACCTGGTCGCGAGCTTCTTCACCACCGGCGGCCTCGGCCTGCGCGACGGCTCGCCGCTCGCCTACCTGTTCAGCATCGTCTGCATCGGTGTGGCCGCGTTCAGCCTGCTGCTCGACTTCGACATGGCCGACCGCGCCGTCCGCGACGGTGCCCCGGCGAAGTTCGCCTGGTACATCGCGTTCGGCCTGATGACCACGCTGGTCTGGCTGTACATCGAGATCCTGCGGCTCCTGAGCTACCTGCGCCAGGACTGATCCACGCCCGACGCGAGCGGCGCCCGTCCCCGAGCCGGGGACGGGCGCCGTTTCGCGTCTCAGGCCATCTCGGGCACGCGCAGGTGGGCCAGCGCGAGCTCGAACTCACCGACCTCCACGATCTCGACCCCGGCGTCCCGGGCGGCGCGCTCGCGGAGGTCCTCGCCCTCCGCGTGGCTGCGGTCCATCGCCTCGCGGCTGTCGAAGGTCACCGAGGACACGGCGTACCCCTCGCCGCGGTCCACCATCAGGCTGGCGCTGCAGAAGCCCTCGAACTCCTGCGTGGCCGGCAGCACCCCCATGCGGTAGACGTCGATGCCGCGGTCCACCTGCTCGGGCGCCATCCGCACCCAGGTGGCCCGGACGCAGGCGCCGGGGGCCGAGTTGTGGTCGCGGTGCATGACGGCGATCTCCCACTCGTCGACCTGCGGACGGCCGCCGAGCATCTCGGACGCGCGTTCGCGCATCGGCCGCACGCCGTCGGTCGTGGCGTCCATCGCCTCCTTCGACTGCCAGGCCGTGGTGACGATGCTGTGGCCCGTCCGGCGGTCGACGAGCATGGACATGCCGACGCAGCCCTCCATGCCCAACACCGTGGGCATGATCTCGTCACGGATGAGCGCGATGCCCGGCTCGAGCGACTCCGGGTGCGCGCGGATCGTGGTGGAGCGTGCGTACACGACCCACCCCCTTGGGGTCGGGGCAGCGCCCCGGCGGCGCCGCCGGCGCCCTCACCATCCTCCCGGCGTACCCGCCCGGCAAGGGCCGCCCGCGTCAGCTCAGCCGTTCGATGACCATCGCCATGCCCTGGCCGCCGCCGACGCACATCGTCTCCAGGCCGATCGTCTTGTCGTGGGTGCGCAGGCCGTTGATCAGGGTGGTGGTGATGCGGGCGCCGGTCATGCCGAACGGGTGGCCGAGCGCGATGGCGCCGCCGTTCACGTTCAGCTTCTCCTCGTCGATGCCGAGGTCTCGGGCCGAGGGCAGGACCTGTGCCGCGAACGCCTCGTTGATCTCGACGAGGTCGACGTCGTCGACCGTCATGCCGGCGCGGGAGAGAGCCTGTTTCGACGCCTCGACCGGACCGAGGCCCATGATCTCGGGGGAGAGCCCGGTGACCCCGGTGGAGACCACTCGGGCGAGCGGAGTGATGCCGAGCTCGGCGGCCTTGGTGTCGGACATGACCACGAGGGCGGCGGCGCCGTCGTTGAGCGGGCAGCAGTTTCCGGCAGTGACGCGGCCGTCCGGCCGGAACACCGGCTTGAGCTGGGCGACGGCTTCGTAGGTGACGCCGGGACGCGGCCCGTCGTCCTTCTCGACCACGGTGCCGTCGGGCAGGGTGACCGGGCTGATCTCGCGGGCGAAGAAGCCGTTCGCGATCGACTTCTCGGCGAGGTTCTGCGACCGGACGCCGAAGTGGTCCATGTCTTCACGGGTGACGCCCTTGAGCCGGGCGAGGTTCTCCGCGGTCTGGCCCATCGCGATGTAGACGTCGGGCAGGTGCTCGTCCTCGCGGGGGTCGTTCCACGAGTCGGCGCCGTTCTCGGCGATGTGGCGGGTGCGGTCCTCCGCGTCGGCGAAGACGGGGTTGTGGGTGTCCGGCCACGAGTCGGAGCTGCCCTTGGCGAAGCGGGAGACCGTCTCGACGCCCGCCGAGACGAACACGTCGCCCTCACCGGCGCGGATGGCGTGCAGGGCCATGCGCGTGGTCTGCAGCGAGGAGGAGCAGTAGCGGGTGATCGTGGTGCCGGGCAGGGTGTCGTGGCCGAGGAGGACCGCGACCGCACGAGCCATGTTGAAGCCCTGCTCGCCGCCGGGCAGGCCGCAGCCGAGCATGAGGTCATCGATGTCGGCCGGGTCGAGTTGCGGGACCTGGGCGAGCGCGGCGCCCACCATCTGCACGGTGAGGTCGTCGGGGCGGATCGTGGCGAGCGATCCCTTGTGTGCGCGGCCGATCGGGGAGCGGGCCGCCGCGACGATCACGGCTTCGGGCATGGTTCCTCCTCGCACGGGGGTGGCTTAGGCCGGAGCCTACGCGGCGGTAACCCCATTCGGGCCGGATGAACTACGACAGCTGCTGGCAACGTTCTGCGGGACCCTCGTGCGCATGACCGCATGGAAGGACGTCGAGGAGGCCGCGCCGGAGTTCGCCGACCGGGTGCGGAAGATCTTCGACGCGCACAGGCACAAGACGATCGCCACATCGCGCGCGGACGGCGGGCCCCGCATCTCGGGCATCGAGGCGGACTTCGCCGGCGGCGAGCTGACCTTCGGCTCGATGACCGGCGCGCGCAAGGGGGCCGACCTGCACCGGGACCCGCGGTTCGCACTGCACAGCCCGTCGGTCGACCCACCGGAGGACGATCCGGCGGGCTGGGCGGGCGACGCGAAGATCGCCGGCCGCGCCGTTCCGGCCGGGCCGGTGGAGGGCGACGCCGAGGGGGAGCTCTTCCGCGCCGACATCGCCGAGGTCGTCGTCACCGGGCTGAACGCCGAGGCGACGATGCTGGTGATCGAGACCTGGACGCCCGGCAGGGGCCTGCGCCGCGTCGAGCGGAAGTAGGTCCGGCCGCCCTTGATCGCTGCGGAGGTCGCCTGCGCTGGTGCCGCCCGGCTCCGCGGTGGCCTCCGCGGGTACTTCGCACATCTCGCATGGGCTTCGCATGGGGCGGGCCTTGTGCGAAGTCGGTGTTGGGTGTGCGAAGTCGCACGGCGTCTCACATCGTGGGACGGGCACGAGCGGCCGCCGCCTCGGCCCGCCGGCCGGGTTCACGTGTGCTGTCGATTCCTGGTGTCCCCGTTCGTCGTCATGCTGGTGGCCGTCCGGCCACCGGCCGAGAGACGAGGAGCCGACAAGTGAAGTACATGCTGCTGATCTACGGTTCGCAGGACGTGGCGCCGCGGACGGCCGAGGCCGTCCAGCAGGTGATGGACGAGTACTGGGCCTACGAGAAGGCCGTGGCCGACGCGGGCGTCCGGATCGGAAGCGACGCGCTGCAGGGCGTCGAGACGGCCACCACCGTCGAGGTGCGCGCCGACGGCGAGCGGGTAGTGACGGACGGCCCCTTCGCCGAGACCCGCGAGATCCTGGGCGGCTACTACCTGCTCGACGTCCCGGACCTCGACGCCGCGCTCGACTGGGCGGCCCGCTGCCCGGGCGCGCAGCACGGCAGCCGGATCGAGGTGCGGCCGGTCATGGAGTTCGAGGCGCCGTGACCACGGGCGGCCGGCTCCGTGGAACACCACCCGCGCATGATCGGCCGGATCGTGACCTGAGCCGCACCCACGCGGTTCAGGTCACGATTTCACCGATCACGGCGGCCGGACGGGCGTGGGAGGTTAGGCCGTGCGGCGTTCTGCCAGTTCCCGCAGCTTCGCCAGCGCCCGGTGCTGGGTGACCCGGACGGCACCGGAGGTCGAGCCGACCGCCGCCGCGGTCTCGATGGCCGTCATCCCCAGCGCCACCCGCAGCACCAGGATCTCGCGGTGCTGCTCGGGGAGCTGGTCGAGCAGGTCGCGCAGCTCGGCGACCATGCCGCCGTGGAGAGCCGCCTGCTCGGGTCCGTGCTCGACGTCCGGTGCGTCCGGGACGACCTCGGTGGGCACCGACCGGTCCCGGCCCGCCGCGCGGTAGGCATCCACCACCTTGTTGCTCGCGATCCCGTAGACGAACGACATCACCCGTTTCTCGGGCCGCCACCGTTGGAGGGCCCCGACCACGGCGAACAGGGTGTCCTGGGCGATGTCCTCCGCGGACTGGGTGCCGAGCGTCCCGAGGCCGATCCGGGCGCGGCAGTACTGCACCACCATCGGGCGGATCCGGGCGAGCAGGGACTCGAGCGCCTGCCGGTCGCCGCCCGAGGCCAGCCCGGCGAGGCGGTTGAGCTCGGCATCACGACGGGCCGACCGGGCAAGGTCGGCCCGGTCGGCTTCCTCGACACCGATCACCTCGTCCCCGGTGGCTGACACCGGTGCCCCTCCCGCAGCTGGTGGAACGGTCCGATCGGGATGCGCGACGGGTGAGCCGCGCTGGTCCCCACGTGCTTACTCGTTCGGTCGACGTGCCCTCGACCGGGTTACGCTTCGACGGCGAACAGTAGTCCGTACGCGGCCTTTTGCGCTGCCGTTCGGCGGTCGGGCGCGGCATCCGGTCGGGATCGATCGCATTACGCCGCGTCATCGGCCGCCGGTGGCCCGCTCGGCGCTCCGGCACGGGTGCGACGATTGGCCCCATGCACTACGTCGAGCACGTCGCCGACCTGGTCGGGAACACCCCTCTCGTCCGGCTCGGCGCGGTGGCCGAAGGCATCGCCGCACCCGTGCTGGCCAAGGTCGAGTACTTCAACCCGGGCGGCAGCGTCAAGGACCGCATCGCGCTGCGGATGGTCGAGGCGGCCGAGGCGTCCGGCGAGCTGCGCACGGGCGGCACGATCGTGGAGCCGACGTCGGGCAACACCGGGGTCGGGCTCGCGATGATCGCGCAGCGCAAGGGCTACAAGTGCGTGTTCGTCTGCCCGGACAAGGTGAGCGAGGACAAGCGCAACGTGCTGCGCGCCTACGGCGCGGACGTCGTGGTGTGCCCGACGGCGGTCGACCCGGACCACCCGGACTCCTACTACAAGGTCTCCGACCGGCTCGTCGGCGAGATCGACGGGGCGTGGAAGCCCAACCAGTACGCCAACGAGCACAACCCGGAGTCGCACTACCTGGGCACCGGCCCGGAGCTGTGGAAGCAGACCGACGGTCGCATCACCCACTTCGTCGCCGGGATCGGCACCGGCGGCACCATCAGCGGCACCGGGCGCTACCTCAAAGAGGTGTCCGACGGCCGCGTACAGGTGATCGGCGCCGACCCCGAGGGATCGGTGTACAGCGGCGGCACCGGCCGGCCGTACCTGGTCGAAGGGGTCGGCGAGGACTTCTGGCCCACCACCTACGACAAGGGGATCTGCGACCGGATCGTCGCCGTCTCCGACGCCGACTCGTTCGACATGACCCGGCGGCTCGCGCACGAGGAGGCGCTGCTGGTCGGCGGATCCTGCGGCATGGCCACGGTGGCGGCGCTGCAGGTGGCCCGCGAACTCCCCGCCGACGCGGTGGTCGTCGTCCTGCTGCCGGACGGTGGTCGCGGCTACCTGGGCAAGGTCTTCAACGACAAGTGGATGGCGAGCTACGGCTTCCTGCCGCCGACCGAGGGCGCCACCGTCGGCGACGTGCTGCGCCGCAAGGACGGCACCATCCCCGACCTGGTGCACGCCCACCCGAACGAGACGGTCGCCGACGCCGTGCAATACCTGCGGGAGTTCCACGTCTCGCAGATGCCCGTGGTGCGGGCCGAGCCGCCGGTGATGGCGGCCGAGGTGGTCGGCGCGGTCGTGGAGCGCCACCTGCTCGATGCGCTCTTCACCGGCCGGGCGCAGCTGTCGGACCGGCTGGAGAACCACATGTCGGTGCCGCTGCCGACGATCGGCGCCGGCGAGGCGCTGGACACCGCGATGACCGCGTTCGCCGACGCCGACGCCGCCCTGGTGCTGGTGGACGGCAAGCCGGCCGGGGTCGTCACCCGCTCGGACGTGCTGGCGTTCCTGGGTGGCTGATCAGGGAAGGTCGTGGCTCGTCGGAGCGTCCGCCGCCACCAGCAGCGCGATCGTGCCGGCGTAGTCGCCGTCCGCCGCGCGGTTGTTCTGCTCGCCCCAGATCGCGCAGTCCAGCGGTGTGGGGCCCTCCTCGTCGAACGCGCGATCGGCCGGGTCGGCGCCGCGCTCGACCAGCAGCCGCACCACCTCCGCGCGCCCGTGCATCGCGGCCTGCTCGAGCGGGGTGAAGCCGCTCCACCCGCGGGTGTCCACGTCCATCCCGGCGTCCAGCAGCCCGCCGACGACGTCCACGCGGCCGAGGAGCGCGAACTGGCCCAGCAGCCAGCCGGAGCCGTCGCCGGGGATGCCGGGCATCGGCGGCGTCGCAACCGGGAGCCGGCTCGACTCGCCGCGTGCCACAGCCAGCACGGCGGCGTCGACCGCGTCCAGCTCGGCGGTGGCGCCCACCGCCCGCAGCAGGTCGTAGGCGGCGAGGTGCCCGCAGCGGGCGGCCACGGCGAGCGGGCGCTGAGCGGTGCGCGGGTGCGGGAGGTTCGCATCGGCGCCGGTGTCGAGCAGCATCCGCAGGACGGGGACGCCGCGGCCGCGGCCGATCGCCCAGTGCAGGCAGCCGAGGGCGTTCACGTCGACGCCGCGGTCGAGGAACCACGCGAGGCCGGCGGCGTCCTCGAAGTCCAGCTTGTGGAGCACGAGGCGCTCGAAGCCCGGCCGGTGGAGCAGGTCGAGGAACGCGACGTCGGACTGCTCGCACGCGTGGTAGAAGGCGTCCTCGTCGCCGATGGCGCCGGCGTCGACGAGCTGGCGGGCCAGCGCGAGATCGTGCCGCTCCACCGCCTCGAACAGCGCCGACCGGTGCCACTCGCCACCGTCCTCGGCGCTGCGGCTGTTCGCGTCCGCCCCGGCGGCGAGCAGCACCTCCGCGCACCGGCGGACGTCGGCGGGCGCACCGGTCGATCGCCGCAGCAGCGCCAGCAGCGGGGGGAGCCCACCGACGGGCGCCGTCGCGGTGGAGGACGTGACCAGCGGTGCGAGCGCCGCGGGGTCGGCCAACGCCAGGGCCCGCTCGATCCCCTCCAGGCCCGCCGCATCGACGTGCCGGACGAGCCGCGGCCAGCTGGCGAAGCCGTAGGAACGGGCGAGCTCGTGCTGCGCCCGGTGCAGGGGGACGCCGCGCTCGCGGTGCAGTGCCTTGGCCTGCTTGCGCAGGTGCGGGAGCGACGGGCGCGCGGGAAGGGTGGGCATCGGCGAACCTCGTTCCGGGCCCGTGTCCGCGCCGGCGGGCCGAGGTCCGGCCAGGCACCTGCGAATCCGGCCGGTGGGATGGTCCCTTCCCCGCGGACAGGGTGCGCCCGGCGGCGCCCGGTCAGACTAGCGCGCGTAACGTTGCGCCATGCGCGGCTTCTCCACCAACGCGATCCACGCCGGCCAGGATCCGGACCCCACCACGGGGGCCGTCATCCCGCCGATCCACCCCTCGTCCACGTTCGCCCAGGACGGCGTGGGTGGCCTGCGGTCCGGCTACGAGTACTCCCGCAGCGCCAACCCCACCCGCACCGCGCTGCAGGAGTGCCTCGCGGCGCTGGAGGGTGGCCGGCACGCCGTCGCGTTCGGTTCCGGCATGGGTGCCTCCGACGTGCTGCTGCGCGTGCTGCTCAAGCCCGGCGACCACGTCGTCATCCCGCACGACGCCTACGGCGGCACGTTCCGGTTGGTCGACAAGGTGCTGGCGTCCTGGGGTGTGGAGTACACGCCGGCGGACCTCGGTGACGTCGCCGCGCTCCGCGCCGCCGTACGGCCCACCACGCGCGCCGTGTGGTGCGAGACGCCGACCAACCCGCTGCTCGGGATCGCCGACATCGCCGCGGTCGCCGACGTGGCGCGCACCGCGGGCGCACGGCTCGTCGTCGACAACACCTTCGCCTCGCCGTACCTGCAGCAGCCGCTCACCCTCGGTGCCGACGTGGTGCTGCACTCCACCACCAAGTACGTCGGCGGGCACTCCGACGTGGTCGGCGGGGCCCTCGTCACCAGCGACGACGAGCTCGCCGAGGCGCTGCGGTTCACGCAGAACTCGGTCGGGTCGGTGCCGGGGCCGTTCGACGCGTGGCTGACCCTGCGGGGCGTGAAGACGCTCGCGGTCCGGATGGAGCGCCACAGCGACAACGCGGAGCGGATCGCCGACCTGCTGGTCGCCCACCCGGCCGTCACCCGCGTCTTCTACCCGGGCCTCGCCGAGCACCCCGGCCACGAGGTGGCGGCCAAGCAGATGCGCCGCTTCGGGGGGATGGTGTCGTTCTCCGTCGCGGGCGGCCGCGAGGCGGCCCTGCGCGTGTGCGGGGCCACCAAGATCTTCACGCTCGCCGAGTCGCTCGGCGGCGTCGAGTCGCTCATCGAGCACCCCGGCGCCATGACCCATGCGTCGGTGGCCGGCTCGGCCCTCGAGGTGCCGGACGACCTGGTGCGGCTCTCCGTGGGTATCGAGGACGTCGAGGACCTGGCCGAGGACCTGAGGCAGGCCCTCACCGCCGCGTCCTGAGGGTCCTCCCGGGGTCGAGCGGCACTTCATGCCGTTCGCTCCGGGGTTCAGCCCTTCGCAGGGGCGGGGCCTGCGGCGGGCAGCGGAGCCACCGGGGCCGGCTCGGGCACCACGATGTCGCCAGGCGCGATGCAGCCACCGACCAGCTCGTAGCCGCCGCTCACCAGCTCGTAGCGTCCGGGGTCCTCGCATCCCGCGCTCTTGACCGTGACCACCGCGATCGCGGTGAGCACCGCGGCCACGAGCAGCGGAGCGATGGCCCGCAGCCGTGTCATCCCGACCTCCCCGGGGGCGATGGCCCGTACGGCTCACCGCTCCGTGTCCCCGAGGTTACCGGGATGGCCGACGCGGTGCCGCGACGGAGGTCGCGGAGCCGATGCGAGGATGCCCGCATGGGCGCCGTCGACACTCCTGTTCCTCCGGTTGGAGTAGCGGACGTCCGGGCGGCGCGTGAGCTGCTCACCGGCGTGGTGTCGCCCACCCCGGTGGCCGGCTCCCGGGCGCTGTCCGAGCTGTGCGGCGGGCCCGTGTGGCTGAAGTGCGAGAACCTCCAGCGCACCGGATCGTTCAAGATCCGCGGTGCGTACACGCGGATCTCCCGGCTGGACCCGGCGGAGCGGTCCCGCGGGGTGGTGGCCGCGAGTGCGGGCAACCACGCCCAGGGCGTGGCGCTCGCCGCGCAGATGCTGGGCATCAGGGCCACCGTCTTCATGCCCGAGCGCGCCGCGATCCCGAAGGTGGGCGCCACGCGCGGCTACGGCGCGGAGGTGCACCTGGTCGGCGAGACGATCGACGGCAGCATCGCGGCCGCCGTCGAGTTCGCCGAGCGCACCGGGGCGGTGTTCGTGCACCCGTTCGACCACCCGGACGTGATCGCCGGCCAGGGCACGGTGGGGCTCGAGGTGCTGGAGCAGGTGCCGGACGTCCGGACGGTGCTCGTCTGCACCGGTGGCGGCGGGCTGCTCGGCGGGATCGCCGCGGCCGTCAAGGGGCAGCGGCCCGACGTCACGGTCGTGGGGGTGCAGGCCGAGGGCGCGGCGGCCTGGCCGCCGTCGCTCGCCGCCGGCGGCCCGCGCTCGCTCGAGCGCATGCGAACCGTGGCCGACGGCATCGCGGTCGGCCGGCCGGGTGACGTGACGTTCCCGCAGGTCGCCGCGCTCGTCGACGGGATCGTGACGGTGGGGGAGGACGCGCTCTCCCGCGCGCTGCTGCACTGCCTCGAACGCGCGAAGCTCCTGGTGGAGCCGGCGGGAGCGGCAGCGGTGGCGGCGCTCCTGGAGGACCCGCAGCGGTTCGCCACGCCCGCCGTGGCCGTGCTCTCCGGCGGCAACGTCGACCCGCTGGTGCTCCTGCACGTGATCGAGCACGGGATGGCGGCCGCGGCGCGTTACCTGTCGCTGCGGATGCGGGTGGGTGACCGGCCTGGCGCGCTCGCCGAGCTCCTCGCGCTGGTGGGATCGCTCGGGGCCAACGTGCTCGACGTGTCGCACTCGCGGGTCTCCGGCACCCCGCTGGGCGATGTGGAGATAGCGATCTCGATGGAGACGCGCGGGCCGGAGCACTGCCGCGAGGTGGTGGAGGCCCTGAACGCCGCCGGGTACTCCGTGGCCTGATCGACCACCCCTGGAACGCCGTCGGCCCGCGTGCGGAGTGGCGCTCCGCCCGCGGGCCGCGGTGAGTGGTGGTCAGGCGCGGAACGGCTCCGCGGAGACCAGCGTGACCTCCATGCTGCCGCCGTCGGGAAGCTGGTAGGCGCGCGTGTCGCCCGGGTGGGCGCCCATCAGGGCCGCGCCGAGCGGGCTGTTCGGTGACACGACCTCCAGGTCGGCCCGGCTGCCCTCCTCGCGGGAGCCGAGCAGCACGGTCTCGGTGTCGTCGTCGCCGTCGTAGCGGATCTTCAGCACCATGCCGGGTGCGGCCGTGTCGGAGTCGGTGGGCGTCTCGCCGACCTTCGCGGTGCGCAGCAGCTCCTGCAGCTGCCGGATCCGTGCCTCCTGCTGACCCTGCTCCTCGCGCGCGGCGTGGTAGCCGCCGTTCTCCTTGAGGTCGCCCTCCTCGCGGCGGGCGTTGATCTCGGCAGCGATGACCGGGCGGTTGGCGATCAGCTCATCGAGTTCCTGCTTGAGCCGGTCGTAGGCATCCTGGGTCAGCCAGGTCGCCTGGGTGTCCGTCACGGTCATCACTCCTCCAGCCTGTCCAGGGTCCATGTGACTCACGGACCACTTCGCCCGCGGCCACGACCGCCCCTGAGGGCGGCCCGGTTCGAGGGCGGCAAAGCCCCGAGTAAGGAAAAACACGACCCGCCTGCGGGCCGTGTGATGTCCACGGTAACACGGTGCCTGCCGCTCGTCGCAGCCTTTCGATGAACGGTTCGGTGCCCGTCGAAGTTCCCGGCGACGCCGTCGCCGCTGGTCACGCGGCTGAACGTGCAACCGTGCGGGCATTGCGTTGCGCCGTTCGGCGTCCGGGCGACCGCTCATCGTAGCGGTCTCCGGGGGCCGGATGCGAGCCTTGCGACAGGCGGGCAGGCCCTCCCCGCTGGTGAAACGGGTCGAACACGGAGCGTGAGCCCCCGGCAGGGAAGCTGTGGACCCCCGGTCGCGTTGCAGAACCTGTCGGGCGTGTCTGGGATCATCGGCACTCCCGATCATTCGTGACATCGGCCCTTCCCCGGGCCCGAGTTGGAAGGAACGCGGCCGTTCCCATGTCCCCGATCCATCCGAGCAGTGCCGGCCCGCTGCGGCTCATGACGGTGCACGCGCACCCCGACGACGAGTCCAGCAAGGGCGCGGCCACCACGGCCCGCTACGTGGCGGAGGGCCACGAGGTCATGGTCGTCACGTGCACCGGGGGTGAGGCCGGCAGCATCCTCAACCCGGCGATGAACCGCCCCGAAGTGCTCGAGAACATGACCGACATCCGGCGCGCCGAGATGGCGCGGGCCGCCGAGATCCTCGGCGTCCAGCACCGGTGGCTCGGTTTCGTCGACTCGGGCCTGCCCGAGGGCGACCCCAAGCCGCCGCTGCCCGACGGGTGTTTCGCCACGCAGCCCCTCGACGTCGCCACCGAGCGCCTGGTGCGCGTCGTCCGCGAGTTCCGGCCGCACGTGCTGGTCACCTACGACGAGAACGGCGGCTACCCGCACCCCGATCACATCCGCTGCCACGAGATCTCGGTGGCGGCGTTCGAGGCGGCCGGTGACCCCGACCGCTTCCCGGACTCGGGCGCCCCGTGGCAGCCGCTCAAGATGTACTACTCGCACGGCTTCTCGAAGCGGCGGATGGAGCTGTTCCACGAGGCCCTGCTGGCCCGCGGGCTGGAGTCGCCCTACGAGGAGTGGCTCAAGAACTGGCCGGCCGACCGGCGCGACCCCAGCGAGCGCGTCACCACCCGGGTGGAGTGCGGCGAGTGGTTCGAGGCCCGTGACCGCGCGCTGCTCGCCCACGAGACCCAGATCGACCCGGGCAGCCGGTGGTTCTTCGTCCCGTTGGAGATCCAGCGCGAGATATGGCCCACCGAGGACTACGAGCTCGTCCGCAGCCTCGTCGACTCGCCGGCCCCGGAGGACGACCTGTTCGCCGGCATCCGCGCGCCCGTGGCGGTGCGGCCGGCGGTCTGACGAATGTGTTCGAGAAGCGCGGTCCGGGCCGCCCAGCGCGGCCCGGACGTGCTGGATCGCAGCATCAGCGGCCCACATGGGCGCTTCTCGAACACGTTCTGCGGGCGCGTACCGTTTGCCGGATGAGTCCGCTGCTGGTCGAGGCCGTTCCAGCCGGCACGGCCATGGTCGCCGTGCCGGCGCAGAACCCGGCCCCGCCGCCGGGGGAGGGTGAGGAGTTCGGCAAGGCCTCACCCGTCGCGCTCGTCGTCATCCTCACGTTGGCGCTGGTCACGATCCTGCTGATCCGCGGCATGAGCAAGCGCATCCGCCGTCTGCCCGCCAGCTTCGACACCGCCGACGAGGAGCGCGAGGACGGCAAGGACAAGGCGGACGGCGAACCGGCGAACGGCGGTAAGGCCTGACCAGTGCCGCGGACCGGGAGTCCACCACGCATCTCGACGGCCCAGCTTCCCGCTGAGCGCACCGGCGAACCGGCCGAGTACGCCCGGTACGAGGCCGGCTCGCCGGCACACTCAGCGGAAACCTGGATCCGCCGATCTGCGCACCGGACTCCCGGTCCGCGACACTAGGTTCCATGCCGAACCGCCTGGCCTCGGCCACCAGCCCGTACCTGCTCCAGCACGCCACCAATCCCGTCGACTGGTGGGAGTGGTCGGACGAGGCGTTCGCCGAGGCGGCCCGCCGCGACGTGCCCGTCCTGCTGTCCGTCGGCTACGCCGCCTGCCATTGGTGCCACGTGATGGCGCACGAGTCGTTCGAGGACCCGGCCACGGCCGACCAGGTCAATGCGGACTTCGTCGCGGTCAAGGTGGACCGGGAGGAACGGCCGGACATCGACGCGGTCTACATCGCCGCGACGCAGGCGATGACCGGCCAGGGCGGCTGGCCGATGACGTGCTTCCTCACCCCGGCGGGGGAGCCGTTCCACTGCGGCACCTACTACCCGCCCACCCCGCGCGCCGGGCTCCCGGGTTTCCGCCAGCTCCTCGACGCCGTCACCACCGCGTGGCGGGAGGACGGCGCGCGGGTGCGCGGTGCGGCCGGCGAGATCGCGGCGCGGCTCGCCGACAACGCGGCGGCCGTCCTGCCGTCGGCGGGGATCGACCCCGACCTGCTGGACCGGGCCGCGGAGACCCTCGAGGGGCAGTTCGACCCGCGGGCGGGCGGGTTCGGCGGCGCGCCGAAGTTCCCGCCGTCGATGGCGCTCGAGTTCCTGCTGCGCCGACACGAGCGCCGGGGCGGCGACGAGACGCCCGGCACGGTCGCCGTGACGTGTGAGCGGATGGCCCGCGGTGGGATGTACGACCAGCTGGCCGGCGGGTTCGCCCGCTACAGCGTGGACGCGGGCTGGGTGGTGCCGCACTTCGAGAAGATGCTCTACGACAACGCCCTGCTGCTGCGGGTCTACGCGCACCTGGCGCGGGTGTCGTCGGATCCGCTCCCGCGGCGGATCGCCGAGGAGACCGCGGCGTTCCTGCTGGGTGACCTGCGCACCGCGGAGGGCGGGTTCGCCTCCGCGCTCGACGCCGACACCGAGGGCGTCGAGGGACTCACCTACGCCTGGACGCCCCGGCAGCTGCGGGACGTGCTCGGCGCCGAGGACGGGGAGTGGGCGGCCGCGCTGCTCACCGTCACCGAGGACGGGACGTTCGAGCACGGTTCGTCCACGCTGCAACTGCTCGCCGAGCCCGACGACCCGGCCCGCTGGGAGCGGGTGCGCGCCGCGCTGCTCGCCGCCAGGGCGACGCGGCCGCAGCCGGCCCGCGACGACAAGGTGATCACGTCCTGGAACGGCCTGGCGATCCTCGCGCTCGCCGAGGGCGGCGCAGCCCTCGGGCACCCGGAGTGGGTGGCCGCCGCGGCGGAGAGCGCCGACCTGCTGCTGCGGCTGCACGTCGTGGACGGGCGGCTGCGGCGTTCGTCGCGGGACGGCACGGTCGGTGCCGCGGCAGGCGTCCTCGAGGACCACGGCTGCCTCGCCGACGGGCTGCTGGCTTTGCACCAGGCCACCGGGGAGCCGCGATGGCTGGCCGCCGCGACGACGTTCCTCGACACGGCACTCGCGCACTTCACCGACCCGGAGCAGCCGGGCTCGTTCTTCGACACCGCCGACGACGCCGAGGCACTGCTGCACCGACCTCGCGACGTCACGGACAACGCGTCCCCGTGCGGCGCGTCGTCACTCGCGTCCGCGCTCCTGACGGCATCGGTACTGGTGTCGGAGCCGGAGCGGTACCGCACCGCGGCCGAGGCGGCCCTGCGTTCCGCCGGTGTCCTGGCCGAGAAGCACCCGCGCTTCGCCGGCCATTGGCTCACGGCCGCCGAGGCGATGGTCCGGGGCCCGCTGCAGGTCGCGCTCGTCGGCGCGGACGGCGATCCGGGCCGGGACTCGCTGCTCGCCCACGCACGGCAGCTCGCCGCGGGCGGCACGGTGGTCGTGCCCGGTAGGCCCGACGTCCCGGGCGTCCCGCTGCTCGCCGGCCGCCCCCTCGTCGACGGTGCGGCGGCTGCGTACGTCTGCCGCGGCTTCGTGTGCGATCGCCCCGCCACCACGGTGGAGGAGCTGACCACGAGCCTCCTCCTGCGTCCCTGACACCCGCTCGTTCCGCTCGACCGGTCGTTCGCCGGCCGAGAACACCTCCGTGCTTGCGGTGTTTCGGTGTAATCTCGTAAGCATCAGTCACGGGGAGGTTGTGATGATGGGCGGACGGATGCATCGCGGGTGGCCAGGCGGGCGGGGACACGGGCCGGGGCGGGGTGGTTGGCAGCAGGCCGACCTCCCCGGCGCGGACGACGCGGCAGCATGGCTGCAGGGCCGGCTGCCGGACGGTTGGTTCATCGCCGCGCCGGACGTCACGGTCGACCGGGAGGAGATCCTGATCGTCGGGGAGCTGCCCCCGCTCGAGGGCGAGTTCGCGGACACCGAGTCCGGTCGGGCGGACCGGGCAGCGGCCGTCGCCGGCCGGATCTCCCGGTTCCGCGAGACCACGCGGGAGGAGCGCATCGAGATCGCGCGCCAGGCCGAGCACCGCTACCAGCGGAAGGTGGCGTGGGGTGCGCGGATCGGCGACTCCGAGGAGCTGTTCACCGTGGCCTCGGTGCCGGTGATGACGCGGCTGCGTCAGCCGGAGCGCATCGTGCTCGACACGCTCGTCGACTCCGGCGTCGCGCGGTCCCGCTCCGACGCGCTGGCCTGGGCCGTCAAGCTGGTCGGCCAGCACGCCGACGAGTGGTTGGGCGAGCTGCGGGAGGCCATGGCGCGCGTGGACGAGCTGCGGGCCAAGGGCCCGACGGGCGGTCGCGACAGCGCATAGCCTCTGCGGCCCCCTACCCGCCGGATCCCACCATGCGGCCGACGCCGCGGAGCCCGGCAGCACCGGCGGGCGGCCGATGCACCGTCATCTGCTGGACGAACGGCACGCTTGTCCAATAGGGCGGGACGAAAGTGCCGCTCGTCCAACCTGAGACGGGCCCGCGATCAGCGGATCTTCTCGCCGTACACGCGATCCACGTGCAGGGCCAGGAGCACCCGCCGGTCGGCCACCATCACGGCGCGGTACTCGTCCCAGTCCGGGTGCTCGCCCGCGGCCGACCGGTAGTAGCCGACCAGGGCCTCCACCTCGGGGCCGTTCGGGTCGGTGCCGGGGCCGATCAGCTCGGCCGTGCCGTCCGCGGTGGCCCAGGCCCACCCGTCGGCGCTGGTCACCTCGAACGCGGCGCGCGGGTCGCGCCGCAGGTTCTTGGTCTTCGCCCGGCCCTCGGTGATCGAGACGTAGATGATCCCGGTGTCCCGGTCGTAGTGGGGCGTGACCGGGGAGAGCTGGGGGCGGCCGTCGGCGCGGAGCGTGGCGAGCACGCCGATCCGGCTCCCGGCGAGCAGCGCGTGCGGATCGAAGGCGGCGCCGTCGGTGGCGGAGGTCATACCCGGCCCAACCTCGGCCCGACGACCGGCATTCCGCCCCGATCAGAACAGGATCAGCCAGATCGCGACGTGGTGGCAGATCGCCGCGAGCACGGTGGCGGCGTGGAAGAACTCGTGGAACCCGAACGTCGCCGGCCACGGGTTGGGCCTGCGCGTGGCGTAGAAGACCGCGCCGACGGTGTAGAGCAGGCCGCCGACCAGTATCAGCACCAGCGCCGCCACCCCGCCTCCGATGAGGATCGCGGGGATGACGAACACGGCCACCCAGCCGAGGGCCATGTAGATCGGCACCCCGACCCATGCGGGAGCGTGTGGCCAGGCCGTCTTCAGCACCACGCCGGCGAGCGCGCCCACCCACACCACGGTGAGCACGGTGCGGGCGGTGCCCGGGTCCATGGCGAGCGCGGCCACCGGCGTGTAGGTGCCGGCGATGAACAGGAAGATCATCGAATGGTCGAGCCTGCGCATCACGGCGCGGCTGCGCGCGGTGTGCCAGGTGCGCCGGTGGTAGAGCGCGCTCACGCCGAACAGGGCGAGTGTGGTGACTGCGTACACGGAGACGGCGAGCGCCGCGGCCGCCCCGACCAGAGCGGCCGATACGGCGATCATGGTGGCGCCGGCCGCGATCGAGACGGTGAACGACCAGAAGTGCAGCCAGCCACGCATCCGCGGCTTGAGCAGCGGCCCGCCGGGCGACGGCGAGCCCACGGTTCCGGTGGTCACCCCGTCGAGGTTACGACAGCGGCGGCCGCTTCGAGGTGTCCTGTGCGTGAACGCACGGCCGGACTGCCTACGTCTGCGGGCGGGGAACGGGCCGGGCGTACGCTGTTCCGCCGTGGGCGTACGCGACCTGCTCTACTCGGTGTACGAGCGCAAGCTGAGCCGAGAGCTGGCCGGTTCGGCTGCGCGGCCCCGGCACGTGGCGGTGATGCTCGACGGCAACCGCCGATGGGCGCGGGAGGCCGGGTTCGTCGACGTCAACGACGGGCACCGGGCGGGCGCCGCGCGGATCGCCGACTTCCTCGCGTGGTGCGAGGAGGCGGGCGTCGAGGTCGTGACGTTGTGGCTGCTGTCCACCGACAACCTCAACCGTCCCTCCGAGGAGCTCGAACCGCTCCTGAAGATCATCACTGACGTCGTCGACGAGCTCTCCGGCCCCGCGGGCCGCTGGCGGCTACGCGTGGTCGGTGCCCTCGAGCTCCTCCCGGCCGACATGGCCGACAAGCTCTCGGCCGCCGCGGCACGCACGCAGGGACGGCCCGCGCTCGAGCTCAACGTCGCGATCGGCTACGGCGGGCGGCAGGAGATCGCGGACGCCGTCCGCAAGCTCCTGCTGCAGCACGCCGAGTCGGGCACCTCGATCGAGGAGCTCGCGGAGGTGCTGGACGTCGACCACATCGCCGCGAACCTGTACACGTCCGGTCAGCCCGACCCGGACCTGGTGATCCGCACCTCCGGGGAGCAGCGATTGTCCGGCTTCCTGCTCTGGCAGTCGGCCCACTCGGAGTTCTGGTTCTGCGAGGCCTACTGGCCCGAGTTCCGCCGGGTCGACTTCCTGCGCGCGTTACGTGACTACGCGGCCCGGCATCGCCGGTTCGGCTCATAGCCGCAGGCAAACCGAAAACGGCGCCGGACCCGAAGGTCCGGCGCCGTTCCGCGACAGATCGTGAAGATCAGTCGTCGATCTCGGCGCTGTCGCCCGACTCGGCGGCGGCAGTGCAGGAGTCGTCGAGCGTGGTGTCGCCGTCACGGTCGGCGTCGCTGTCGTTCTCGCCCAGCAGGCCGAGGCCGAGCGCACCGGTCAGGTCGGCGAGCACGTTGGTGTCGTTCAGCGGAACCTGGACACCCAGGACGTTCACCGGGATCTGGTTGTCGCAGGCGTTCACCGGGACGGCGATGTTGTTGCCGGCCACGTTGATCAGGCCCGAGTTCGAGCCGTCGATGCTGTTGACGTCCTCGACCTTGGAGCTGCCGTGGTGCCCGTGTCCGTGTCCGTGCCCGTGACCGTCGTGGTCGTCCTTGTCGCCAGCGAAGGCGAGCGGGCTCACCGCGAGCAGACCGGCAGCGGCCGTGGCCACGACAATTCCAGCCTTCTTCAGCACAGTTCATCTCCTGTTGAGTGTCCGGAGTCGACCGGAGCCGATCCCATTCAGTGTCAGCGTTTATGACCGGGGAGCCCTCGCTGACTGCGGAAAAAGTTAGCGGGCCGCGGTGGTCGGAAACAAATCACCTACCACTATCGTGTGAGTCGAGTACTCTTAGTTTGGTTACGCCCTCTTTCGGGGGTGCTGCGCACCGGCTCCGGCAACACGATCGGACTTGATCGACACGGGCCGTGAGGGCTAATCACCCGGATGCGCGCGTATCCTTTTTGCTGGCAACGGAGCGTGTTCGCGCCTCTTCTGCCCATTCCCGGGCCCTTGCGCGTTGTCCGCGGGTATGGAGGTCCGCGGGCCGCCATCCGCTCGACACGCAGGCGGTCCCGGTGCCGGAGCCGGGGGTGCCCCGGGCGGTCCTGCGGGGCGCGGCCGAACGGGTCAGACCGCCCATATCTGCCACGACGGGCGGTGTCTGTGGAGCGATGGACGGTAGTCCGTTCTGTTAATTCTTAGCCCGCTGACGCAGGACAACTCACAGTTGCTGTTGACCGCACCCGGGTGACCGCCGGTAGCGTTCTAGGTGGCGGCCCGTACCCGATGCGGACCGCTGGGGAGGCCCTGGTCGTGGTGGCAGTTGCACCAGAGAGGGCCGGCACCCGGCCCTCTCGGGCGTGTGCGGCGGCGAGCTCCAGGTCGTCGGCAGCGACCGACCCAGGGTCGACCGGCCCACCGGTGACGTGGACGCGGTGCCGTGTCCACCAGGGAGCACTCGTCGGCCGCTCGTCCGGGCCCGGCACCACGGGCACCGGTGGCGGTCGTAGCGAGCGCTAGCGAGGAGCCTCCGTGACCGACCGTCGTAATGCCCCCGCTTCGCCCACCACCCGCTGCTATGTGCTCGACACTTCGGTGCTGCTCTCGGACCCGTGGTCGCTGACCAGGTTCGACGAGCACGAGGTCGTCCTGCCGCTCGTGGTGATCTCCGAACTCGAGGGCAAGCGGCACCACCCGGAACTGGGGTGGTTCGCCCGCACGGCGTTGCGCATGCTCGACGAGCTGCGCATCGAACACGGCCGCCTGGACGCGCCGGTGCCGATGGGCACCGCAGGCGGAACCCTGCACGTCGAGCTCAACCACAGCGACCCGGAGGTGCTGCCCGCGGGCTTCCGAACCGACTCGAACGACAGCCGGATCCTGGCCTGCGCCCTGAACCTGGCCGCCGAGCGTGAGCTCGCAGGCCTCGGCGAGGTGGTGCTGGTGAGCAAGGACATGCCGCTGCGGGTGAAGGCCGCTGCCGTCGGGTTGCAGGCCGACGAGTACCACGCCCTCGACGTGGTGCCCTCGGGCTGGACCGGGATGGCGGACCTGGAGGTCTCCCCCGACGACGTGGACGCGCTCTTCCGCGACGGGGCGATCGACCACGACGCCGCCCGCGAGCTGCCGGCCAACACCGGGTTGCGGCTCATCGGTGGCGCGTCGGCCGCGCTCGGCCGGATCGGCGCGGACAAGCGGGTACGGCTCGTGCGCGGTGACCGCGAGGCGTTCGGGTTGCACGGGCGTTCCGCGGAGCAGCGGGTGGCGCTCGACCTGCTCCTCGACCCCGAGGTCGGCATCGTCTCCCTCGGCGGCCGGGCCGGCACCGGGAAGTCGGCGCTGGCGCTGTGCGCGGGCCTCGAGGCGGTGATGGAGCGCCAGCAGCACCGCAAGGTCGTCGTGTTCCGGCCGCTCTACGCCGTCGGCGGGCAGGAGCTCGGCTACCTCCCCGGCAGCGAGAGCGAGAAGATGGCCCCCTGGGCGCAGGCCGTCTTCGACACCCTCGGCGCGCTGGTCAGCCAGAACGTGCTCGAGGAGGTCATCGCCCGCGGCATGCTCGAAGTGCTCCCGCTCACCCACATCCGCGGACGCTCGCTGCACGACGCGTTCGTGATCGTCGACGAGGCGCAGTCGCTGGAGCGCAACGTGCTCCTCACCGTGCTCTCGCGGCTCGGTACCGCGTCCCGCGTGGTGCTGACGCACGACGTCGCGCAGCGCGACAACCTGCGCGTCGGCCGCCACGACGGCATCGCGGCGGTCATCGAGAAGTTGAAGGGCCACCCGCTCTTCGCCCACATCACGCTCACCCGCAGTGAGCGCAGCCCGATCGCCGCGCTGGTGACGGAGATGCTGGAGGGCCCGGCCGCGTAGCGGCGCCGAGATTGCAGCAAAGCCACTTTCACGCCACGTGGTTGCGTGAGAGTGGCTTTGCTGCAACAGGGGCCAGGAGCCGCCTTACCGGGGGCTCGCCACGAGCCTCGCCCACGCCTCGGACGACCTGCTCGCCGGCCGGTGCGTCGCCTCCGAACAGGCGCTCGACCGGCTGGCCGAGCACGCGCGCGGCACGGGGGAGCTACGCGCGGACGTCACCGGCACCGACGTCAGCCGGCCCGCCACCGCCGCGGCATGGGCGGCCGAGGCGGCTGGCGAACCGGCGTCGGCGGAGCACCTGCTCGACCTGGTGTTCGCCGGCCTCACAGACCGTGGGGAGTGCCCTCCGTGAAGCCCGCGGTGGTCTGGACGCCCACCGCCGCACGCTCGTGCAGCTCGTCCAGCGTCCGCGCGCCGGCGTAGGTGCAGGCCGAGCGGACGCCGGAGCAGATCTCGTCGAGCATGTCCTCCACGCCGGGGTGCACCGGGTCGAGCAGCTGCTTCGAGCTGGAGATGCCCTCCTCGAAGAGGGCCTTCCGGGCGCGGTCGAACGCGGTCTCGCCGCGGGTGCGGGCGCTCACCGCTCGCTTCGACGCCATCCCGAACGACTCCTTGTAGGGGCGGCCGCTCTCGTCGCGCAGCAGGTCACCCGGCGACTCGTAGGTGCCGGCGAGCCACGAGCCGATCATCACCGCGGACGCGCCCGCGGCCAGGGCCAGGGCGACGTCGCGCGGGTGGCGCACACCGCCGTCCGCCCAGATCCGCACGCCGAGGTCGCGCCCCGCCGCCGCGCACTCCAGCACGGCGGAGAACTGCGGGCGCCCGACGCCGGTCATCATCCGCGTGGTGCACATCGCGCCCGGGCCCACCCCGACCTTGACGATGTCGGCGCCCGCGGCCGCGAGATCGCGCACACCCTCGGCGGTGACGACGTTGCCCGCGGCCACCGGCACGGTCGAGCCCGCATCGGAGACGACCTTCCGGACGGCACGCAGCGCGTCGAGCATCCTGTCCTGGTGGCCGTGTGCGGTGTCGACCACGAGCACGTCGACGCCGGCGTCCAGCAGGGACTTCGCCTTCACCCCGACGTCGCCGTTGATCCCGACCGCGGCCGCCGTGCGCAGCCGGCCCGTGGCGTCCAGCGTGGGGTGGTAGAGCTCCGCCCGCAGCGCACCGAGCGCGGTGAGCAGGCCCGCGAGCCGGCCCTCGGCGTCCAGCCCCAGCGCCACGCGGCGCGAGCCGAGCGCCTCGAACACGCCACGCGGGGGCGTGTCCAGCGGGAGCGTGAGCGGGCCGGCGTCCAGCACGTCTCCGAGCCGGGTGAAGCGGTCGACGCCGGTGCACGCCGCCTCGTCGACGGTGCCGACCGGGCGGCCACCCTCGTCCACCACGACGACCGCGCCGTGCGCCCGCTTGGGCAGCAGGTTGAGCGCGTCGGCGACGGCGTCGGCCGGGGTGAGCACCAGCGGCGTGTCCCACACCGGGTGCCGGGACTTGATCCACGAGACGATCTCGGCCACGGCATCCGGCGCCACGTCCTGCGGGAGCACCGTGAGGCCGCCGCGGCGGGCCAGCGTCTCGGCCATCCGGCGCCCGGCCACCGACGTCATGTTCGCGGCGATCACCGGGACCGTGGCGCCGGAACCGTCGGCGGTGGTGAGGTCGACGTCGTACCGCGACGCCACCGACGACCGGCCCGGGACGAGGAAGACGTCGTCGTAGGTGAGGTCGTGGTTCGGCTCTTGCCCGTCGAGGAAGCGCACGAGAAGACAACTCTACGCGCCCGCCGACCAGTCCGTGACCTCGTCCGGTGACCGCGGGAGCGGCCGGACCTCCTGCACCCATTCCGCACGCAGGGCCGGCAGGCACACCTGCACGAGCTCGTCCGCGACGGCTGCCGGGACGTCCCAGCCGGGTACGGCCGCATCGGGGCCGTCGAACAGCGCGAACAGGTAGTCGTTCCAGGCGCCGTAGGCGGTGGCGAGGATCAGCTCGGCGGGTGCGGTGAACTCGACGGTGGCGTAGCCGTCCCAGAGCGGTTCGCCGACCAGCATGTGCGCGTCCTCGATCGTGACCCCGCACCGGCCACCCCACGCCCATACCGGCGGTCGCCCCTCGGTGGACACCCCCGCCCGCTGCATCGCCGCGACCATCTCCTCGTAGGCCGTGCGGATCACCTCACCGGGGCTGCGCGGCACGTGTTCCCACGAGCCGACCAGCTCGCCGCGTACCTGCAGCTCCGCGACCCGGGCGAGTGACTGGAACGACCAGAGCCGCATCATTCGCGTAGGAGCGCGCGTACGGCGTCGATCGTGTCGGCCTCCGCGGGCGTCTTGTCGGGGCGGTAGCGCAGCACCCTGGCGAACCTCAGCGCGACGCCGCCCGGGTAGCGCGGGCTGCGCTGCACGCCGTCGAGCTCGATCTCCACCACCAGCTCGGGGCGCAGCAGCACTTCATGGCCACGGTTTTCGCGGGCGAGGTCCGGGAAGGTGGCCGTCTGCCAGGCGAGCAGCTCGTCGGTCATGCCCTTGAACGTCTTGCCCACCATGATCGGATCGCCGCCGTCGGGGTCGCGCGCGCCGAGGTGGATGTTCGAGAGCGAGCCGGTGCGGCGCCCGTAGCCCCACTCCGCGCCGAGCACGACCAGGTCGAGCGTGTGGACCGGCTTGACCTTCTGCCACGCCCGGCCGCGCCGCCCCGCTGCGTACGGGGCGGAGAGGGACTTGACCATGACGCCCTCGTGGCCGGCTTCGAGGGCGCGCTCGAGCAGCTCGGCCGCCTCCTCCTGGGTGGGGCGCACCGCACCCGGCATGCGGTGGGCTGCCGCGACCCGCTCCAGCGCCTCGAGCCGGACGTGCAGCGGCTCGTCGAGGAGGTCGGCGCCGTCGAGGTGGAGGCAGTCGAAGAAGAACGGCTGCAGCAGCAGCTCTCCCGCCGCCGCGCCGAACCGGCTCATCGTCTCCTGGAACGGGCGTGGCCGGCCGTCGTCGCGCAGCGCGAGGGTCTCGCCGTCGAGCACCACCGAGCGGCACGGCAGCCCGCGCACCAGCTCGACCAGCTCCGGAACGTTCGCTGTGATCTCCCGCAGCGTGCGCGTCCAGACCCGTACCTCGTCGCCCGCCCGGTGGACCTGGACGCGTGCGCCGTCGAGCTTGAACTCGACGCTCGCCTCCGGCGCCAGCTCGGCCAGCGCGGTGTCGAGCGTCTCGGCGGGGGAGGCGAGCATCGGCCGGAGCGGCCTGCCGACCTGCAGCGTGACGGCCGCCAGGCCGGCGACGCCCTCGGTGAGCGCCAGGCGGGCCGTGGCCGGGAGCTGCCCGGAGAGCATGAACGCGCGCCGCGCGACCGCCGACGGGACCTCGGCCGCCGCGGCGATGGCCTCCAGCATGACGCCCTCCAGCGCACCCTGGCGCAGCTCGCCGGTGAGCAGCCGGCGCAGGAACGCCTGCTCGTCGGCGGTGGCGGCGCCGAACAGCTCGCCGAGCAGCGCGGCGCGGCGGGCCGTGGACCCGGCGCCGGTGGTGGCCGCCAGCTCGTCGAGGATCCGTTCCACCGCGCCGACCTCCAGCGCGGGCTGCGCCGCCGGGCGGGCGTCGATGCCGGCGAGCGTGCGCCAGCCGGTGCCCAGCCGGTTCTGCCGCGGTTCACCGGCCAGCCACGCGGTGGCGGGCTCGATCTCGTCGCCGTCGGCGCGGCGCAGCAGGGCGGCGAGCGCGGCCGTCTTCGCCGTGCGGGCGCGGGTGGCCCCGACCGCGGCGGAGGTGGCGACGACGTCGGCGAGGAGCACAGGGCCATCTTGACAGCGCGCACCGACAGGCGGCGACGCGCGAGGATGGCGGGGTGGGTGGGTGGGTGGTGGAGCGGCCCGGGCCGGCCGCGGACGGGCCGCCGCGGCTACGCCGCGCTCGTCGCGGCCGTCGCCTCCTGCAGGAGGTCGGTTACTCGGACGATGCCCGTGCACACCCCGGCGTCGTCGAGCAGGACGATGTCGTCGTAGCTGCGCTCGCGCTCGCCCGAGAGGCAGAACTGCAGGGCGGTGCGGACGTCGGTGCGGGCCGGGAGGGTGCGCGGAGGCTCGGCGAGCGCCCGCGCGGGACGGTTGGCGTAGAGCGCCCGGCCGAACGGCCCGGAGATCGCGAGCATGAAGCGGTTGCGGTCGAGGAACCCGGTGGGGCGGCCGGAGGCGTCGAGCAGGACCACGCTGCCGGTCTGCGGGTGGTCGGCGAGCGCCTGCCGCACGCTCTCGGCCGTCACGTCGTGGCCCAGGCTGATCGCGGCCTGGCCGAGGCCCGCCACCGGCTGGGGCGGCGTCGGCATCCGCGGGGCCGGCACGACCGGACGCCGCGAGGGCATCAGGTCGGCGGGCACCAGGATGCCCTCGGTCGAGGGCCGCATCCGAGGCTCGGCGAGCAGGGGCCCCTGGGCCCACGTGATCCCGAGGTCGCGCACCGCGGCGAGCTGCTCCGGCGTGGCCACTCCGGTGGCGGTGATCCGCACGCCGACCGCCCGGCACACCTCGACCAGGGCCTGCGCCACCGTGCGGGCCAGCGGTTGGTACGGCAGGCGGGCGACCAGGTCGCGATCGAGCTTGACGAGGTCCGGTGCCAACTCGGCGACCTGGTCGAGGCCGAAGCCGCGCGCCGGACCGTCCAGGCCGATCCCGAAACCGGCGGCACGCAACTCGGCCACGCCCTCGGCGAGCGCGTCCGCGGGCGCCGCGGACCGGGCCGGGTTGATCTCCAGCAGGATCGGGGGCACCGGGTGGTTCCCGTCCCTGGCGAGCAGCGAGCCGCGCAGCTGCCCGATCCGGCGCCGCGCGGACACCACCGTGTCGGCGAGGACATCGACGTGCAGCGGCACGGTGGCGTCGTAGTCGGACCCGTGCAGCACCGACGCGATGGCGATCCCCGAGTCGAACTCGGCGAGCTGGCGGGTGCCCCACACCGAGTTGCGCGCGACGTACTCGACCTGGTCCCTCGCCTGGCAGCGCAGCACCTCCAGCCCGACGGGCCGGCCGTTGGAGAGGTTCAGCAGCGGCTCGAACGCGAACCGACCGTGGTCACTCACCGTTGCACTCCCTCTGCCTCCCCCCGCGCGATGCAATCACGAGCGGGTGCCCGCAGCGGTGAACGATGAGTGAACCTTCACAGCGTGCGACGAAGGGTTTCCCCTGTTCGGAGCAGTCATGGGCGATCCACGGCCGTCAGCGGTTCCACGGAACCCAGCCGCGTGCTCGCCAGTACGCCCAGTGCTCCCGGATGCCGATCGCCTGGTCCCGGTGTGCTCGGCGGTGGCGCCGTCGCCGGTCGAGTCGGTTGAACCGGCCCGCCGCCTGGTCCGCTGCTCTCCTCATACGTGCAGGGTGGCGAGGACACGTTCACAACTGCAAACAATTGCGCAGTATTGCTTGACGCCGGACCGGGCTCGGGCCAGGCTCGTTGTGTCTCACCTCACTCGACGAGAGGAACCTCGTGAAGCTGACACTGCTCGGCACCGAGTCCGAGAACGGGGGCAGTCCGACGCTCTACGCCACGGACCGCGGCACATACGTGGTGCAGGGTTGGCGCGTGAGTGATCCGGAGGCACAGGCGCAACTGGTCGTGCCCGGTCACGAGACCGTCGTCGAGGTGCCTGCCGCCCTGTTCCGGTTCGCGCGCCCGGCGGGGTCGACCTGATGGGTGTCATCAGCGTGGATGAGTTCGCCGCGCTCTTCCAGGGCTTCACGCGCTCGGCAAGACGCCTGGAGTCCCGGAGGCACACGCACATCGACGAGGAGCAGCCCCGGTTCCGGGCCTTCCTCGCCGGAGAGCTCCCCGAGACCTGTGAGTGGGAGCCGACGTCGTGGACCGAAATGGTCGCCCGGCAGACCGGGGCGGGGCGGACGTTCCAGCGTGTGCGGGTGATGAGTCAGCCACTCAGTGAGTACAACCGCTACCTGCTGTACCGGACGCCGTACAACCTGGGGGCAGGGGAAGACATCCGGTACCTCGATCGCGACCGGGCGAACGCCATGGGGTTGCCCGACCACGATTATTGGGTCTTCGACTCCTGCCTCATCTGTTTCCTGCGGTTCACCGCAGACGGACGCTTGATCGGATACGACACCGTGGACGATCCGGGGATCGTCGCTTGGCACGAAGAATTCATCCTGCGCGCCCTCGATGTCGCTACGCCGTACGCCGAGTACGTCGCGGCTGACCCGACCCGGGTCCGACCGCCGATCCGGCTAGGGGCTACGAAGGTCGGGTGAGCGATCGGCACGACGCGCGGACCGGGTTCGGCAACCGGCTCCGCCGCCTGCGTGAAGACGCCGGTCTTTCGGGCAAGCTGCTCGCAGAGCAGCTTGCCTGGCCGGCGTCCAAGGTCTCGCGCCTCGAAAACGGTCGCCAAACGGCCTCCGTAGCTGATGTCGAGGCGTGGACCAGCACGCTCGGGGTTTCCGACCCGGTTCGCGCCGCCCTCATCGAGGATCTCCGCAGTCTGCGGGTGGAGTATGCGAGCTGGCGCCGCCAGCTCCGTGGGGGATTCGCTCCGAGGCAGCGGACCTCCCGGCTTTTGGAGGACGGAACCACAACGCTGAGCGTCATGCAGACGGCGCTCGTGCCGGGCCTCCTGCAGACCGGTGACTATGCCCGTGGAGTATTCCGCGGTCTCGCCGCGCTGCAGGGACAGCGGGACGTGGAGGGCGCTGTCCGGGAACGGCTGCGTCGCCAAGAGCTGCTCTACCAGTCCGGCCGCCGGTTCCGGTTCTTGATCGCCGAGGCCGCTTTGCGGGCCCGCCTGGTACCGCCGGCCGTGCACCGTGCCCAACTGGACCGCCTGATTGGCCTGGCCGGACTCGACACGGTCGAGTTGGCCGTGCTCGCGCAGGCGGCCGAGCTGCCCAAGGCGACCTCCCACAGCTTCGAGATCTTCGACGAGCACCTGGTGGTGGTCGAGACCATCACCGCTGAGCTCGGCGTTCGGGATCCGGAAGACATCGACCTCTACACGAGGCTCTTCGAGCTGTACTGGCAGATCGCCGCCCACGGTGAGGAGGCGAGCGCCCTCATCACCCGCATCGCGTTGGAGCTACCCCGCTGACCTCCCTCCCCGGGCCATCGCGAGGACGTCGAGGGCGGCGTCGAGCTGCTCGACGGTGAGCTTGCCCCCGTCGACGTGACCACGTTCGATCACGACCTCGCGGATCGTCTTGCGCTCCTTGAGCGACTGCTTCGCGATCGAGGCGGCCTCCTCGTAGCCGAGGTAGCGGTTGAGCGGGGTGACGATCGACGGTGAGGACTCGGCGAGCTCGCGGGTGCGTTCGAGGTCGGGCTCGGCGCCGTCGACGACCTTGTCGGCGAGCACGCGCGCGGCGGCCGCGAGTAGCCGGGCGGACTCCAGCAGGTTGCGCGCCATCACCGGCATCATCACGTTCAGCTCGAGGTTGCCCTGCGATCCGGAGAACGCGACGGTGGCGTCGTTGCCGATGACCTGGGCGGCCACCATCATCGTGGCCTCGCAGATCACCGGGTTGACCTTGCCCGGCATGATCGAGCTGCCCGGCTGCAGGTCGGGCAGGCGCAGCTCGGCGAGGCCGGTGCGTGGCCCCGAGCCGAGCCAGCGGATGTCGTTGGCCACCTTGAACAGGGAGACCGCCACCGTCCGCAGTGCGCCGGACGCCTCCACCAGGCCGTCGCGCGCGCCCTGCGCCTCGATGTGGTTCTCGGCCTCGGTGAGCACCCGCAGGCCGGTGGCGGTGCGGAGCTCCTCGACGACCCGGGACGCGAACTCGGCGGGGGCGTTCAGCCCGGTGCCCACGGCGGTGCCGCCGATCGGGAGCTGGGCCAGGCGGGGCAGCACGTCGCGGACCCGCGCGGCGCCGTGCTCCATCTGCGCCGCCCAGCCGCTCGCCTCCTGGCCGAGCGTGATCGGCACGGCGTCCATGAGGTGCGTGCGCCCCGCCTTGACGACGTCCGCCCAGTCCTCGGCGCGGCGGCCCAGCGCTGCGGCGAGGTGCTCCAGGGCGGGGACGACGTCGTTCACCAGTGCCTCGGTGGCGGCCACGTGGATCGTGGTCGGGAAGACGTCGTTGGACGACTGCGACGCGTTGACGTGGTCGTTCGGGTGCACGTCGACGCCGGAGCGGGCGGCGACCGATGCGATCACCTCGTTGGCGTTCATGTTCGAGCTGGTGCCGGACCCGGTCTGGAACACGTCCACGGGGAAGTGCTCGTCGTGCATTCCGGCGGCGACCTCGTCCGCGGCGGCGGCGATCGCGTCGGCCGGCTCGGCCGGGAGCACGCCGATCTGCTTGTTCACCCGCGCGGCGGCAGCCTTGACGAGGCCGAGCGCCCGGATCTGCGCGCGTTCGAGCCCGCGCCCGGAGATCGGGAAGTTCTCGACGGCACGCTGGGTCTGCGCGCGCCACAGGGCGTCGACGGGCACCCTGACCTCGCCCATCGTGTCGTGCTCGATCCGGAACCCGTCGTCGGTGGCCATGTGCACAGTCTTCTCCCGCGGGGCACCCGCATGCATCCGGACGTGGTGGTGACCACGGGGTACGCAGATGTGCGTATCCCCTCGCGCGCCGGCAGGGGCCACGATCGCCGGGTGCGGATCTTCCGCCCCGGTCGTCGCGAGCGACGGAAACCGGGGGCAGGCGAACGAGCGGAGAAGCACCGCGACGGCACCGGCGACGGCGCCGTCGGACCATGCTGCGGTCACACGGCGCCGCGGTGCTGGTGTCCGCTGACCGTGCGAACCGCGCCGCCGGGCGGGTGAGCGCGGCCGCCGTGCGCTAACGCCGCTGCACGGCCGGGGCGAGGCCATCTCCATGGACGGCACCGCCCGCGAGCGCGCGTGGCTGGACCTGCTGGCCGACCTGTTGTCGGCACCGCTCGTCGAGCTGCCCGAGGAACGGATCGCCGCGCAGCTGCACGCCGGGTTCGGCCTCCTGGCCGCGGCCTACAACTACCGGGAGCCGGGGAACGGCACGGTGCAGCGGGTGTGGCCGCGCGACGAGCAGTTCTTCGGGCATCGCGCCGAGGTCGACCGCTGGGGCGTGTGCTGCGCGCCGGCCGCCCACCCGATCCTGCGCTACTACCTCGCGACCGGTGACTGGCGGGCCATCCAGGTCGCCGACGTGCCGGAGCGCTACGCGGACGAGGCGGTGCGGGCGAGCTGGCTGGAGCTCGCGGCGCCGTGGGGAGCGCCGTCGCAGCTGGCGCTGCCGCTGCACGTCGGCCCGCGCAGCCACCGCGCCTTCGTCCTGGGGCGCGCGGACCCGTTCACCCCGGAAGAGGTGCGCCTGGCGGAGACCCTGCACCGCGTGCTCCGCGGGCTCGACCGGCAGGTCGTGGCCGCCGCCACCCGGTTCGACGGGCGCTCCCGCGAGGTGGCCACCAGCCTGCACCTGACGCCGCGCGAGCTCGCCGTGCTCGGTGAGCTCGCCGACGGCCTCACCGCCGCCGCCATCGGCCGCAAGCTGCTGATCACCGAGCGGACGGTGCACAAGCACCTCGAACGGCTCTACACCAAGCTCGGCGTGGGCGACCGGCTGGCCGCGGTGCTCCGGGCCCAGCGCCTCGGTCTGCTCCCGGCGCGGTAGCCGTCAGGGCAACGGCCGCGGGGTGTGCTCCGCGTCGGTGAGCTGCTCCGACGACAGGTCGAAGTTCACCGAGGAGTACTCGCGCAGCTTCGTGAGCCGGTGGGAGCCCTCGATCATGCGGACGGTGCCGGACTTCGAGCGCATGACGATCGACTGCGTGGTGCAGCCGCCCGCCCAGTAGCGCACGCCCCGCAGCAGGTCGCCGTCCGTGACGCCGGTGGCGCAGAAGAAGACGTTGTCGCCGCGGACGAGCTCGTCCGTGCTGAGCACCCGGTCGAGGTCGTGGCCCGCGGCGACGGCCTTCTCCCGCTCCTCGTCGTCACGGGGCCACAGGCGGCCCTGGATGGCGCCACCCATGCACTTCAGCGCGGCCGCGCTGATGATGCCCTCCGGCGTGCCGCCGATCCCGACCAGCAGGTCGATGCCGGTGTGGGCGCGAGCCGCGGCGATCGAGCCCGCGACGTCGCCGTCGGTGATGAACTGGATGCGTGCCCCGGTGCGCCGGATGTCCTTGACGAGCGACTCGTGCCGGGGCCGGTCCAGCACGCACACGGTGACGTCGCTGACGTCGAGGTGCTTGGCCCGGGCCACGCGGCGGATGTTCTCGGCGATCGGCACGGTGATGTCGATGACGTCGGCCGCCTCCGGGCCGACGGCGAGCTTCTCCATGTAGAAGACGGCCGACGGGTCGAACATCGCGCCGCGCTCGGCGACCGCGAGCACGGCGACGGACCCGGGCATGCCCTTGGCCATCAGCGTGGTGCCGTCGATGGGATCGACGGCCACGTCGCACTCGGGGCCCGTGCCGTCCCCGACGTGCTCGCCGTTGAACAGCATGGGCGCCTCGTCCTTCTCGCCCTCGCCGATCACGACGACCCCGCGCATGGACACGGTGCCGATCAGCTGGCGCATCGCGTCGACCGCGGCGCCGTCCCCGCCGTTCTTGTCGCCGCGTCCCACCCAGCGGCCGGCCGCCATCGCGGCCGCCTCGGTGACCCGGACGAGCTCCATCGCCAGGTTGCGGTCCGGTGCCTCGCGTCGGCTCTCGGATGTCGTCATCTCAACCCTCCTTACCCCCGGACCGACGATGGCGCGGGCTTCGTGGATCCCGATCCTCGCAGATCCGGCGCCGGTCTGAGGTCGTCTCGATCCGCACTGAGACCATCCGCACGACCATCCGTACGACATGGGTGCACCATGGACCCGTGAGTTCAGACCCCCGTCCACCTGCGAAGCCGCCGCGTTCGGCCCTCTCCGTGCGCGACATGATCGGCGCCCTCGTCGTGCTCGCGCTGATCGTTCTCGTGGCCGGTGGGCTCTCGCGTTCCTGCACGTTCGCGCCGGCCGGCCCGACGGTCGACGCGTCGCGGCTCCCCGTCGTCGACGTTCCCGCGGAGCTGGCGCGCCTCGCGCCGGACTCGACGTTCCCGCTGCGCGTCCCGGCGGTGCCGGAAGGCTGGCGGGCGAACGCCGTGGAACGCACCGCCGTCCCTGCGGGCGGTCGCATCGTGAGCAGCGGCTTCCTGACGCCGGACGGGCGGTATCTCCGCCTGCAGCAGGGTGACGCCACCGAGGAGGCGATGCTGCGCGCCGAGGCGGGCGATGCGCCGACGCCCGCACGGGGCACCGTCGACGTCGACGGGCAGCAGTGGGTGGCCTACACCGGGCCGCGCGGCGAGTCGATCTGGATCACCGACGTCGGCGGGGTGCGGATGCTCGTGACCGGCAGCGGGAGCGAAGCGGACTTCCGCACGCTGGCCGGGGCAGCCGTGCGCGGTGAGGTCGTCGCGCACGGCGGCTGATCAGACCAGCTCGCACGCCGCCGCGAGGGCCGTGCCGAGCACCGGGGCGAGCTTGAACAGGTTCTCCCCGTGCACCGCGACCACCCGGTCGGCGTGCTGGATGTGGAACCCGTCGCCGAGGCCCGGGGTCGGCGTGCAGTGGACCGTCTCGACGATCCGCGGTTCCACCGCGAGGTGCTCGCGCGCGTACTCCAGCAGCGCGTTGCGGGCGACTGCGATGGCGGCGTCCCGCCCGACCGGCCACGCCGTGGCGGCCGGATCGAGGTGGCCGCCGACGGCCCACCGGCCCGGGCCGCTCGCGTGCTGGTAGGTGCCCAGGCCTGCTGCGGGGATGTCGATCCAGCTCCGCCAGGCGACCGTCGGGTCGACCGGGAACGTGAACCGGGCATGGTGTTCGAGCTCTCCGGGCACCGCGATGCCGACCCGCGTGGCCAACTGCGACGTCGCGGCCCCGGCCGCGAGGAGGACGGCGTCGAACCGGGCGGACCCGCTGCGGGTCCACACGTGCCCGTCGGCGTCGACGGCATCGACGGGTTCCAGGCGCAGCGCCGGCCCGGCGAGCCCGGTGAGGTACTCCCGGACCGCGTCGACGTCGACGACCCCACCGGCCGGGTCGAGCAGTGCCTCGGCCGGAGGCCGGCGCGCGGGCAGCCGGAGCCGCTCGGCGCCCGGCCGCAGCTCGAACGGCGCGCCCGCCGCCGCCATGGCTGCCGCCCACGCCGGGACGTCCGCACCGCTGATCACGCATCCGGACGGGACGACCATGGGGCGGCCGGCCCGCTCGGCCCACCGGTCGAACGCGGCGCGCGCATCGGCGGCCAGCCGCACCAGTTCGGGCTCGCGGTGCGCGAAGCGGAAGATCCGCGACGACCCGACCGACCGCCCGGCCATCGGTTCGTCCGCGCGCTCGTAGCAGACCACCTCCGCGCCGCGCTCCAGCAGCGCGGCGGCCGCCGCCAGGCCGACCACACCGGCGCCGACGACCGCGACCCGCATCAGAGGTACTCGCCATCGGCGCGGTCGTCGGGTACCGGTGTCCGGAACGGCAGGAACCGGAAGCGGATCCCGCCTGCGCTCGTGCCGAGCGCGTCGGAGCCGTGCTCGTCCGAGTTCGCCTTCTCGATGCTGATGACGCCGGTCGCACTCATCGCGTCGAGCTGGGCGAGCAGTTGGGCGAGCGCGACGGACGAGCCTTCCGGTGCGTGTTCGGTCTGGGCCAGGGTGCGGTGCAGCGCGGTGACGTTCCAGCTCTCGCGGAATCCGCTGCCGACCGAGGTGGCGAGCACGACGTCGAGCAGCCAGTGCGAGGGCGTGTCCCGCAGGCCGGCGGTGGTGTGCGCCTCGATGCCGATGACCTGGTCGGCGCGCACCAGCCCGTCGGAGTGGGTCTGCACCCACACGTTCGCCAAGCTCACCGCGCTCACCTCGCTCGTTCCGGACCGATGGGTCACGCACGAGTCTCGCGGATCGCGGCCCCGGCGTGGCGGGTCTGTTGCCGTCCGGTCCGCAACGCGCGCCGCCGGACGACGGCCGCGGCCACCACCGACAGCAGCGACAGGACGGGAGTCGGGAACCCCACGACGGTCCCGACACCGATGTCGACGATCGCCGTGGCCGCGTCGTCGAGGGCGGCGGAGAGCGGGAAGATCCCGGCGTAGAGGCTGACCGAGCGTGATGGCGAACTGCCGCCACGTCCGATCACTTCCAGGCCCGCCCGAACGATGTCTCGGCGCCCGGGCGGGGTGATCGGGAACGACCCCGATCCCGCCCCTGGATCTCGGGTCAGGGGAGTGCCCCGCGCAGGCCGTCGAGCAGGCAGCTCAGGCCGAGCTCGAACAGGGCGTCCAGGTCGAGGTCGAAGTCGAGCGCGAAGAGCCGCGTGACGTTCGGGAAGCCGCCGTCCGCGGCGAGGGACGTGATCGTCTGCATGTGCATGTCCATCCACTGGTCCGCCGTCAGCCCGCTCTCGGCCTCGGCCTGTGCCTCCGACTCGAGGTTCACCGCCATACCCCGCACGTAGTTGAACAGCAGGAGGTGCACCGTGAACGCCGTGGTCGTGTCCAGCCCGTGTCCGTGGAGGGCACCGAGCGCCCACTCGGTGTAGGCGAGTGCGCTCGGGACGGGCTGGGGCCGGGTGAGTGACATCGCCGCCGCGAGCCAGGGGTGGCGCCGGAACACGGCCCACTCGAGCCGGGCGGCGATCTCCAGCGCGGTGCGCCAGTCCGACGGAGCCTGCGCGGGCAGCGGTTCCTCGCCGAATGCACGGTCGATCATGAGCGTGACCAGGTCGTCCTTGCCGCTGACGTGCTGGTAGAGCGACATCGTGGCGATGCCGAGCTCCGCGGCGACCCGCCGCATCGACAGCGTCGCGAGTCCTTCGGCGTCGGCGATGGTGACCGCGGCGCGGACGACGTCGTCGCGTGCCGCGTTCGACGTGGTGCGGCGGCGGGCGGGGCGCACGCTGCCCGGCCGCGCGGCGACGATCGTGCCGACCCCGCGCACCGACCGCAACACGCCCTCGTCCTGCAGGAGGGAGAGCGCCCGGGTGGCGGTGGCCATCGCCACCCCCCACTGACGGGTGAGCTCCCGGGTGGACGGGACGCGGTCGCCGGGGCCGAACTCGCCCGCGGCGATGCGCGCGCGGAGGTCGGCGGCGATGCGCGTGGACGTGGTGTCGGTCACTTCCGGTACCTCCGGGCGGTTGGTGCACTAGTACAGCGACACCGGGTCCGGTGCCCTTCGGGAGCGTAGTGCACTAGTGCTCTAGCGGAAAATGCGCTGGTAAGCTCCACGAACCTGTTGCATGCGGTGTTTGTACGCCGTACGGTCCGTCTCGACGCAAACCGAAGGGAGTCGTACGGTGCACGACAAGGATGTGCTGATCTCAGGTGCGGGAGTCGCCGGCCCGGCCCTCGCCCACTGGCTGGTCCGCGCCGGCTACCGGCCCACCGTCGTGGAGCGGGCCCCGGCACCGCGCCCCGGCGGGCAGACGGTCGACCTGCGCGGCGCCGGGCGCACCGTCGTCGAGCGGATGGGCCTGATGCCGGCCGTCCGCGAGGTCACCGTCGAGGAGCGCGGCGTCGCCTACGTCGACACGACGGGCCGGCAGCGGGCGCAGATGTCCGCCGAGGCCTTCGGCGGCGAGGGGATGGTCGCGGAGATCGAGGTGATGCGCGGCGACCTCGCCCAGGTCCTCCTCGACGCCACCCGGGACGGTGTCGAGTACCGCTACGACGACGCCGTCGCCGGGATCGAGCAGGACGAGGACGGCGTCACGGTGCGGTTCCGGCGGGCGCCCGCGCGCCGCTTCGGGCTGGTCGTGGGCGCGGACGGGCTGCACTCCGGGGTCCGGGCACTGGCCTTCGGGCCGGAGGAGGAGTTCGTCCGGCCGCTGGGGTGCGTCACGGCGTTCTGCACCGTGCCGGACCGGTACGGGCTCGACGGGTGGATGCGGATGTACAACGCCCCCAAGACCATGCTCGCGCTGCGCCCGGACCGGGTTCCCGGCCAGGTCAAGGCGCTGATGGCGCTCCGCACGCCGCCCTCGGGCATCCACCGGCGCGACCCCGCCGCGCAGCGCGAGCTCCTCACGCGCACGTTCAGCGGCATCGGGTGGGTGGCCGACCAGGTGGTCGCCGACCTGCAGGGCAGCACCGACCTGGTCGTCGAGGAGCTCGGCCAGACCCGCATGGACTCGTGGTCGTCGGGGCGGGTCGTGCTGCTCGGTGACGCCGCATGGTGCCCGTCACCGCTGACCGGCCTCGGCACCAGCACCGCGCTGGTGGGCGCGTACGTGCTGGCCGGCGAGCTGGCTCGGGCCGGGGGCGATCACCGGGCGGCCTTCGCCGCGTACGAGCGCGTGCTGCGGCCCTACATCGCCCAGGCCCAGGAGCTCCCGCCCGGCGGGGTCAACGGCTTCGTGCCGTCCTCGCGGGCCGCGATCGCGTTCTTCACGGGGATGCTCCGGTGGATGGACCGCTGGCCGCTGCGGAACCTGCTCGCCGCCCAGTTCGGCAAGGCCGACGCGATCGAGCTCCCCGACTACGACGAGGCGCCCGCACCGGCGTGAGTCAGTCGGCGGCCTCGTCCAGCACCTTCTGCACCCGTTCCCGGGCACCGGCCAGCTGCTCCTCGCAGCGGCGGGCCAGCGCCTCGCCGCGCTCCCACAGCGCCACGGACTCGTCGAGGCCGAGGTTGCCCGCCTCCAGGGCGCGCACCACCTCGGCGAGCTCGTCGCGGGCCTGCTCGTAGCCCAGCCCGTCGACGGCGGGGCGTTCACTCATGGGGTGCTCGCCTTCTTCTTGGTTCGCGCGCTGCTCCGCCTCGCCACGGGCTCGCCGACCGTGGCGGCCACCGCGCCGTCGGCCACCCGGATCCGCAGGCGGTCACCCGGCCCGACCTCGTCGACCGAGCGCAGCAGCGGCAGCGGGCCGGTGCCGTCGTCGGGCACCCGCTGCACGACGGCGTAGCCGCGGGCGAGGGTGGCGGCCGGGCCGAGGGTCGACAGCCGGGCGCGGACGTGCTCGAGGTCGTGGGTGCGCCGGTCCAGCCCGCGCTCCACGCAGGCGCGCGTCGCGTCGCGCAGCCGCCCGACCTCGACGGCGCGGGTGTCGAGGGCGCGCAGCGGCTCGGCCAGCACCGGACGGCCGCGCAGCGCCGACAGCAGCCGCTCCTCGCGATCCACCCAGCCGGCGAGGGCCCGTCGGGCCCGGTCGCGCAGGCCGGCGATCCGGGCGGTCTCCTCCGCGATGTCGGGTACGAGCCTGCGGCCGGCCTCGGTGGGCGTGGAGCAGCGCACGTCGGCGACGTGGTCGACGAGCGGCGTGTCCGGCTCGTGCCCGATCGCCGAGGCCACGGGGGTGCGGCAGTCGGCGACGGCCCGGCACAGCGTCTCGTCGGAGAACGGCAGCAGGTCCTCGACGCTGCCGCCGCCGCGGGCGAGGACGATGACGTCCACGTCGGGGTCGCGGTCGAGCACGCCGAGGGCCTCGACGATCTGCGGTACGGCGAGGGCCCCCTGCACCGCGACCGGCTCGATCCGGAACCGCACCGCGGGCCAGCGGGCCTGCGCGTTCGTAACGACGTCGTGCTCGGCGGCCGACGCTCGGCCCGTGACCAGCCCGATGCACCGTGGCAGGAACGGCGGGCGGCGCTTGCGCGCGGGGTCGAACAGGCCTTCGGCGGCCAGCAGCCGGCGCAGCCGCTCGATGCGGGCGAGCAGCTCACCGATGCCGACGGCGCGGATGTCGTCGACGCGGAGGGAGAGGGTGCCGCGGCCGAGGAAGAACGACGGCTTTCCGTGCACCACGACGCGGTTGCCCTCCGCCACCGCGGGGCCGCCGTCCCGGACCAGGCCGATCGGCGCGGTGAGCTGCAGCGAGACGTCGGCCGCGGGGTCGCGCAGCACGAGGAACGCCGTGCCGGTGCCGGCCCGGGCCGTGACCTGTGCGAGCTGGCCCTCCACCCACACCGCGCCCAGCCGGTCGACCCACTCGGCGATCTTGCGGGCCACCGTGCGCACCGGCCACGGCTGCTCCGGCGAGGTCGGAGCACTCACCCTTCGGTGACCGTGGTGATCCGGTTGGAGAGCATCGTGACGAACGGCGCCCGGTTCTCGTGCCTCGTCTCCCACTCGAGCAGGGCGCGCAGGTCGTCGGGGGACAGGTGGCGCAGCCGCCCCCGCAGCTGCGGGATCGTCAGCTCCTGGTAGCCGGGAAGGGCGTTCGGCCCGGACGCCTCGGGTTCCGCGGGTCCGGTGCGCTCCGGCGGGTGGCCCTCGGCTGCGGCCGGCCCGACGGCGGCGTCGGCGGGTGGTTCCGGCTCGGGCCGGCCGTGCGGGCGCAGCTCGGTGACGGCGGCGGCGCCGTTGTCGGAAGCGAGCGTCTCGTCGTCGTCGTCGAACGTGGCCCAGCCGGGTCGCTCCTCGACGGGCCGGAGCGTGCCCAGCGCCTGGTCGCCCTTGATCGCCAGCTCCGTGACCTTCTGCTGCACCCGCATGGATGCCTGCAGGGCCTGGCTGACGGCGGTGACGGGCAGCTCGACCACGAGGCGCGGCAGGTCCCGGGCCTGTTCCACGGCGGACGCGACGAGGCCGGCGGCGACGCGGACCGGCAGCGGCAGCGGACTCATGCCCCCAGTCTCCCCCGCGGTGGCCCCCTCACAAGCCGCGGGGCCCGCGCCGTTCGTCGGGAATGTGGCAGTGCGCTTCGTCGCGGTGGCGCCGGGCACGGGTGGTGCGTCCGTAGGGTGGGGGCATGTCCGTTGCCACGAAGCGCGTCCTGCTGGCCGCGCCGCGCGGGTACTGCGCAGGCGTCGACCGGGCCGTCGAGGCCGTCGAGCAGGCGCTCGAGCAGCACGGCCCGCCGGTCTACGTGCGCAAGCAGATCGTGCACAACGTGCACGTCGTCGAGACGCTCACCGAGCGCGGCGCGATCTTCGTGGACGAGGCCGACGAGGTGCCGGAGGGTGCGCTCGTCGTGTTCTCCGCGCACGGCGTGTCGCCCGCGGTGCGGGACCAGGCGAAGGACCGGGCGCTGCGCACGATCGACGCCACCTGCCCGCTGGTCACCAAGGTCCACGGCGAGGCCAAGCGCTTCGCCCGAGAGGACTACGACATCCTCCTGGTGGGCCACCACGGGCACGAGGAGGTCGAGGGCACCTCCGGCGAGGCTCCCGAACACATCCAGCTCGTGGAGACCGCCGCCGACGTCGCGAGCGTCACCGTCCGCGACCCGGAGAAGGTCGTGTGGCTCTCGCAGACCACGCTGTCGGTCGACGAGACGATGGAGACGGTGCGGGCGCTGCGCGAGCGGTTCCCCGCGCTGCAGAACCCGCCGAGCGACGACATCTGCTATGCCACGCAGAACCGGCAGGTGGCGGTGAAGGCGATGGCGCGCCACTGCGACCTCGTACTCGTCGTCGGCTCCAAGAACTCCTCGAATTCGGTGCGGCTCGTCGAGGTGGCGCTCACCGCGGGCGCCGGGGCCGGGCACCTCATCGACTACGCCCGCGAGATCGACGACGCCTGGCTCGAGGGTGTCACCACGATCGGGCTCACGAGCGGCGCGTCGGTGCCCGAGGTGCTCGTGCGCGGCGTGCTCGACCACCTCGCCGAGCGTGGCTGGGGGTCGGTGGAGGAGGTCACCACCGCCGAGGAGACCCTCACGTTCTCGCTGCCTCGCGAGCTCCGCCCCGCTCGTTCGGGGCGTTGACGGGCCGCTGGAGCACCACCCGCAGCAGGCCCAGCACCAGCACGATCCCGGTGGCCCACGCCATCACCGGGAACGCGTTGACCAGCGGCGCCCCGATCACGAGCAGCTGCTCGGCCACTCCCTGACCGGGGCGCGGCGGGCCCGCGGCGAGCACCACCACCGGCACGGCGGCGGCCACGAGGAGCGGCGGCTGGACCATCGGTCCGAAGAGGCCGCTGCGGCGTACCCAGGCCACCGCCAGCACACAGCCGGCGATGTGGCAGATCGTGAACACGGTGCTGAGGTTGCCCAATCGTGTCAGATCGACGAGAACTCCGGCCGCGGTGAGCGCGGCGGCGAGGCCGACCGCCGCGATCGGGGGCACGCCGAGCACGGTGGGCAGCACCGAGCGGTCGGCCATCGACCAGCGGCCGCTCGGGCCCCGGTCCGGCTCCGGGCGCTCGCGGGAAGCGGGCTTGCTCACCGGCTTCCCGGGCTTGGTCGAGGGACGGCGCGCCGAACGGGTCGGCTTCGCCGGCTCGTCCGCGGGCCGGGCGCCCGTGCGCGCCTTCGCCGGTCGGCCCGACGCACCGGACCGCGGCCGGGAGGCACCGCCGCGCCCGGGCTCGGCGGGTGGGCGGCGTCGAGGAGGGCGCTCACCGGCCGGATCGGTCATCCTGTGACGGTAGCTCGCGACTCACCGCGTTCGTCGCTGCCAGGGCGGTCACCCGGCCGGTCGACCCGGTTCAGCTCGTGCAGCGCGATCAGTGAGTCGGCGGCCGACGCCACCAGCTCGGGCGCGGAGACGGTCCGCGGGGCCCGCTCGACCTGAGCCGGCTCGTCGATGTCGCCGTCGGCCGCGCCCAGGTCGGTCATCTTGCGCGCCGTGACCAGCACCCGCGCCTCGAGCGAGGACACCGTCTGGTTGTAGCTCGACACCGCCGAGTCGAGGCTGCGGCCCAGCTTGGCGACGTGCGTTCCCATCGTCGCGAGCCTGCTGTGCAGCTCCTTCCCCAGCTGGTGCACCTGCGCGGCGTTGCGCGCGAGCGCCTCCTGCCGCCACGTGTACGCGACGGTGCGCAGCAACGCGATGAGCGTGGTCGGGGTGGCGATGACGACGTTGTTCGAGAACGAGTGCTCCAGGAGCGCCGGGTCGGACTGCAGGGCGGCCTCCAGGAACGGGTCGCCCGGCACGAACAGCACCACGAACTCCGGCGACGGCTGGAACGCGGCCCAGTAGCTCTTCGCGCTGAGCGCGTCGACGTGCTGGCGCAGCTGGCGGGCGTGGGCGGCGAGGCGCTCGCGGTGGACCTCGGGGTCGCGGCTCTCGACGGCCTCCAGGTACGCGGCGAACGGGACCTTCGCGTCCACGACCACCTGCTTGTCGCCGGCGAGGTGCACCACCAGGTCGGGGCGCACACCGCCGTCCTCGCCCCGGCCGACGACCTGAGTGGAGAAGTCGCAGTGCTCGACCATCCCGGCGAGCTGGACGATGCGCTCCAGCTGCAGCTCGCCCCAGCGGCCCCGCACCTGCGGCGCCCGCAGCGCGTTGACCAGCTGCTTCGTCTCGTCCTGCAGCCGTTCCGAGCTGGTGCGCATCGCGGTGACCTGCTCGCGCAACCCCGCGTAGGCCGACTCCCGCTCCTTCTCGACGGTGCGCAGCTGGCCCTCCACGCGCTGCAGCGTGGCGGCCACCGGGTCGAGCAGCTTGCCGATGGCCTGGGCACGCGCGGTGGCGTCGCCGTCGGCCTTCGCGGCCAGCGCCGCCGTCGCCTCCTTGATCCGGCCTTCGGCCAGCGCGACGAACTGCTCGTTGTTGCGGGCCAGCGCGTCGGCGGACAGTGCCTGGAACGCCTGCTTCAGCTCGGCGTCGCGCCGGGTGAGCAGGGCCTCCCGCTGCGCGCCCGCCTCGCGCTCGCTGCGCAGCGCCGCGGCCGCGGCCGCCGACCCCGCCTCGGCCTGCCGGAGCCGGTCGACGACGACGTCGTGCGAGGCGGTCAGCTCGTCGAGCCGCTGCACGAGCCCGGCCCGCTCCGCGCGCAGCCCGGCCGCATCGGCCCGCAGCATCGCGGTGGCGTCGGCGGTGGCCCGCGCGGCCTCGGCCGCGGAGAGCCGGGCCCGGGACGTCAGGAGGAACCACACGGCCCCCGCGCCCAGCGCTGCGCCCACGATCATGCCGATGAGCAGCACGGATACGGATGCGGTGTCCATCCGACCAGCGTCACGGACAGGACTGTCGATCGAGGGGAGGCACGCGGAGCGGGGGCCGATCGATCGCCGAACGGTCGAACGAACGGTCGAGGCGGAGCGTCCCGGAGAGGTTCAGGAAAGCCACATTCATGAACCGCCAGTACATGAATGTGGCTTTCCTGAACTTGCTCAGATCTGGGCAGCCTCGTGGGTCAGGAGCTCCCGCTTGACCTCCACACCCCAGCGGAAGCCGCCCAGCGTGCCGTCGGTGCGCAGCACCCGGTGACACGGGACGAACAGGGCCACCGCGTTGCGGGCGCAGGCCGACGCCGCGGCGCGTACCGCGGCCGGGCGACCGGACTTGGCGGCGTACTCGGTGTAGGTGACGGGTGCGCCTGCCGGCACCGTCCGCAGCACGTCCCAGGCGTGCTCGAGGAACTCGCCCGACCGCTGCCGGACGCGCACCTCGTCGATCGCGGAGAGTTCGCCGTCGTGGTAGCGGACGATCGCGTCGGCCACGGGGCCGAGGTCACCCTCCACGAGCTCGGTGGGCCGCAGCGTCGGGTGGACCTGTGGCATCAGTTCGTCGAGGTCGCTCGTCCAGCCGGAGGCCAGCACGGCCCCGTCCTCGTCGACGACGGCGGTGAAGGGGCCGATCTTGGTGTCGACCGTGGCCCAGGTTGCGGTGGTCATGACGTCCTCCCGTTCGAGGTGGTGACGGGCATCGCCCGCCAGAGGTGGGTGGCGGCGTAGGAGCGCCACGGCGCCCAGCCGGTGGCCCGGGCCGTCAGACCGGCGAGGTCGGACGGGAGCCCGAGCGCGGCGGCGCCGCGGCGCACGCCGAGGTCGGTGGCGAGCAGCTCGTCGGGGTCGCCGATGAGCCGCATCGCGAGGTAGCCCGCTGTCCACGGCCCGATGCCGGGGAGCGCGCAGAGCGTGGCCCGCAGCTCGGCAGCGTCACAGCCGGGGTCGAGCACGAGCGAGCCGTCGGCCACGGCGCCGGCGAGCCCGAGGACCGTCGCGATCCGCCGCTGCGGTCCGGTGAGGACCTCCGCACCCCGCTCGGCGATCGCCTCCGGGGTGGGGAAGAGCAGGTCGGGGCCGTCGCCGGCCAGGCCGGGCGGGAGCCGCTCGCCGAGCGCGGCGGCGAGCCGGCTCGCCGCGGTGCGGGCCGCGGCCACCGAGACCTGCTGGCCCAGCACCGCCCGCAGCGCGGTCTCGACGCCGTCGACGGTGCCCGGAAGCCGGATCCCGGGCACCGTCGCGACGGCCGTCGCGAGGTCCGGGTCGGCGCCCAGAGCGGCGTCGACGGCCTCCGGGTCGGCGTCGAGGTCGAGGAGCCTGCGCAGCCGGGCGACCGCGGGGCCGAGGTCGCGCGGGTCCGCGAGCCGCAGCGTGGCGACGACGTGCCCGTTGCGCGGCATCGGCATCAGGTCGAGCGCCACCGTCGCCGCGCCGTGCGGCAGCCGCAGCGTGCGCCGGTACGTGCCGTCCTCGACCGACTCGATGCCGTCGAGTGCCCGGGCGGCGAAGAACGAGATCAGACCGTCCGCGTCGAACGGCCGGCGGTAGGGCAGCCGCAGGACCAGCGTCCCGGCGACGGCGGGCGCGGCACCGCCGCGCCGGCCGGCCTCCGCGCGCAGGGTCGTCGGCGGCACGCCGTAGACCTCGCGGACCGTGTCGTTGAACTGCCGCACGCTCGCGAAGCCGGACGCGAACGCGATGTCGGCCATCCCGAGCGGGGTGGTCTCGACGAGCAGGCGCGCGGTGTGAGCGCGGTGTGCCCGCGCGAGCGCGAGCGGACCGGCCCCGAGCTCGGCGGTGAGCACCCGGTTGAGGTGCCGTTCCGAGTAGCCGAGCCGGGCCGCGAGCCCGGGCACGCCCAGCCGCTCGACGACGCCGTCGGAGATGAGGCGCATCGCCCGGGCGGCGAGGTCGGCCCGCAGGTTCCAGTCCGGCGAGCCCGGCACGGCATCGGGCTGGCAACGCCGGCACGCGCGGTAGCCGCGCTGCTGCGCCGCGCCCGCCGTGGGCAGGAACTCGACGTTGTGCCGCTTCGGCGTGACCGCGGGGCACGACGGCCGGCAGTAGATGCCGGTGGTGCGCACAGCCGTGATGAAGTGCCCGTCGAAGCGGGAGTCGCGCGAGGCGAGGGCGCGGTAGCAACGTTCCTGGTCGAGCAGCACGACTATGACTCTGCCACGCACAACGGACCCCGACTGGCGGAAATCGGACGCTGCCACCGGATGAGAACCCTCTCATCCGGCTCTCATCCGCGGGTCACCCGCGAAACCCAGGATCGGGGCCGTGCGCCTCCCGCTGATCATCGCGACGGCCGTGCTGCTCGTCGTCGGCGTCCTCGCGGGGGCCGTCGCGCTGGGCTCCGCCGCGGACACCGGGCCGCCGCCCGTCGAACCGATCACGGTCCAGGCGCCGGCCGCGCCACCGGCGCCCCCACCGGCCCCGGCGGAACCGGCCCCGCGCGACCACGAGGGCTACGTCGCCCCGCCCCCACCCGTCGACGACGACGACGATGACGACGACGGCGGCGACGACGACGGCCCGGATGACGACGACTGATCCCCGCGTCGGCGAGGATGTGGTCGAACCGCGCAGCCACCCCTCGCCCGCAAGGACCGCGACCCGGATGCCCTCGACGCCCGACCCGCCGCCCGCGCGGTGGCGTGTGACCCGGGCCCGCACCCGGATCATCGGGTGGGTCCTGCTGCTCGTGCTGCTCGCGCTCGCCGTCGTCACGCTCGTGACGTGGCGGCTGCTGATCCAGGCCACCGACCAGCGGATGGGTGAGGCACTGCGCTTCGAGGTCGACGAGTTCGCCGGGCACACGGCCACCGGGATCAACCCGCGCACCGGGCAGCCGTTCCGCACCGTCGACGAGGTGATCGGCGAGGCGATCGCGTACAACGTGGCCCGCCCGAACGAGAAGTTCCTCGGCTATGTCGACGGCGTCTACCGCACCCAGAGCCGGCAGGAGCCCGGCACGCCCGAGATGCTCGCCGGCGACCCGGCGTTCGCCGCGCTGGTGGCCTCCGTCGACGTCCCGCGCTCCGGCACCTACGAGAGCCCGGCCGCGGGCGAGGTGAACTACCTCGCGATCCCGGTGACGCTCGTGGGCCATCCGGCCCGCGGCGTGATCGTGGCGGCCTACCTCGCCGACGCCGAGCGCGCCGCCGCGAACACCGCCGCCCAGCTCATGCTCGGTGTCGGCGGCGTCACGGTGCTGGGCGCCGGCGCGGCGGCGTGGCTGGTGGCCGGGCGCATCCTGCGGCCGCTGCGCGACGTCGCCGACACCGCTCGCACGATCACCGACACCGACCTGTCCCGCCGCATCCCGGACGCGGAGGAGCCGGACGAGCTCGGCGATCTCGTCCGCACCGTCAACGCCATGCTCGACCGGGTCGAGTCGGGCGTCGCCGCCCAGCGGCGGTTCGCCGACGACGCGGGTCACGAGCTGCGCACGCCGATCACGATCGTGCGGGGCCACCTGGAGGTCCTCGACCCGGCCGACCCCGACGACGTGCGGGCCACCGTCGCGCTCGTCGACGACGAGCTGGGCCGGATGAACCGGATGGTGTCGGACCTGCTCCTGCTCGCCCGCTCCGAGCAGCCGTCGTTCCTGCACGTCGAACCCGTGGACGTCGCCGCGCTCACCGCGGACATCGTGGACAAGGTCGAGCGGCTCGGCGACCGGGAGTGGGTGCTCGAGACCACCGCCCCCGTCGACGCCCGGCTCGACCCGCAGCGCATCACGCAGGCCGTCGTCGCCCTCGCCGACAACGCATGCCGCCACACCGGCCCCGGCGACCGGATCGCGCTGGGCTCGCAGCTCGCCGGCGGCCGGCTGCGGTTCTGGGTGTCCGACACCGGCGCGGGCGTCGACGCCGCCGACCGCGACCGCATCTTCGAACGGTTCTCCCGTGGCTCGACCGCGCGCCGTTCGGAGGGCGCCGGGCTCGGGCTGTCGATCGTGCGGGCCATCGCCGTCGCGCACGGCGGGCAGGTGCTGCTGGACAGCGTGCCGGGGCGGGGGGCGACGTTCACCGTGGAGATCCCCGCACTGGAGGCATCGTGCGGATCCTGATCGCGGAGGACGAGCCGCGGATCGCCGCGTTCGTCGAGAAGGGGCTGTCGGCGAACGGGTTCGCCGTCACCGTGGTGGGCGACGGGCCGTCGGCCCGCGACTACGCGATGACCGGCGGCTTCGACCTGATGGTGCTGGACATCGGGCTGCCCGGCCTCGACGGGTTCGCGGTGCTGCGCTCGTTGCGGGAGGACGGCTGCCCCATCCCCGTGATCGTGCTGACCGCGCGCGACAGCGTCCAGGACACCGTCGCGGGCCTCGAAGGCGGCGCCGACGACTACATGCCCAAGCCGTTCCGGTTCGAGGAGCTGCTCGCCCGCGTCCGGCTCCGGCTGGCCTCGCAGCGGACGCCGGAGCTCACGGTGCTCGCGCACGGCGACCTGCAGCTGGACCTGCGCACCCGGCGCGCCCACGTCGACGGCCGCACGGTGGACCTCTCGGCCCGCGAGTTCGCCCTCGTCGAGACGTTCCTGCGCCACCCGGGCCAGGTGCTCACCCGGGAGCAGCTGCTCAGCCACGTGTGGGGGTACGACTTCGATCCCGGGTCGAACGTGGTGGACGTCTACGTCCGCTACCTGCGCCGCAAGCTCGGCGCGGAGCGCATCGTCACCGTGCGGGGGATGGGGTACCGGCTGGACGGCTAGGTCCGAACTCGGGGAACTGCGTTCCGGCCGATCCCCAGCAACTAGCGGTGTTCGAGCCGAAAGACGGGGATGCGACGGCCGCTCGACGTCGTCATGGCGCGGTAGTCGCGCCACCCGGCGTAAACCTGCTCGGCGAGCGCGAACAGACGCGCGTACTCATCGGGATCGGTGACCTCGCTCGCCGAGAATCGCTCGCCGCCGAGTTCGCATTCTGGGTGTGTGATGAGGTTGTACTACCAATGCGGGTGTCTCGCCCCGAGGTCGGTCGGCCCGATCAGTTGGAGCGGCAGATCGGGCCGCGGATTCGCCCGTCGTCGCAGGCGTCGCGGATCTCGTCACGCAGGTCGTCCCACCGGTCGTCGTCGCCGGCCCGCCGCTCGGCGCGCGTGCGGGCCTCCTCGGCCTTGGTGCGGGCCTGCTGCTCGACCAGTGCGGCGGCCCGGTCGCGAGCCGGTGCGAGGGCGAGGTCGGCGATCTGCGCGCCGGTGATCCCGGGGCCTGCGGACACCGCGGGCTCGGCAGGTGCGGGCGCCTGTTGCTGGTCTGCGGCCGAGGTGATCTCCGGGACCGGCACGGCGGCTTCCTCGGCGTCCGCGGGCATCAACAGCACGGCGCCGCTGCTCGCGGCCACCATGCCGATGGCCGAGGCCACGAGCACGAGTCGGGGCGGGAACCGCACGTCGACCCCCTTCATTCCGGCAGCAGCTCCACTCAGACCATCGAGCCGGCTCCGCCCGCGTTATCCGCGTTCCGCGAATGGCCGAGCGGGTGCGATGAGCGGTGAAGAGCGGGGCACGAGGGCCGGCCGTCGCGGCACGGCCGCACGCACCCCGCCCACTGCACGTCAGTCGTCGTCGGGCGTGTCGTCGTCCGGGGTGTCGTCGTCGGCCGTGTGGTCGTCGGGACTGTCGTACGGCGACTCGGCGGAGTCGACCGGGCTCTCGAACGGGGAGTCCGCGGACTCGGGGGAGAGGTCGGCGGCGAGCGGCGCCCCGGCGGTGTCGGCGGCCGAGACGGGGACCGGCTGCGGCGACGCGGCACGCACGCCCTCGTCTGCCGCCGCGATGCCGGCGCCGGCGACGCCGAGGCCGGTGAGGGCCGCCCCGATGGTGAGGATCTTCCAGGTGGACATGTGACGCTCCTTCGAAGTGCTCGGCTGGACGTGGTCCACGTTCGCGGTGGCCGGTGAGGCCCGTGGGAGAGCCGGATGAGGCCGCTCTCATCCGGTGGCCCACTGCTCGGCCAGCCGCAGGCGGGCCCGTGTGTGCTGCGCCCACCGGGCGTGCTGCACCCGGAACGGCCCGGTGGCGAGGCCCAGCACGGCCGCGGCGACCCGTGGGCGCAGCTCGGACGGGGCGAACCGGCCCTCGGCGTGGGCGAGCACCCGGGCGCCGTAGCGCCGCGCGGCCGTGGTGCCGTGCAGCGCGAGCACGGATAGGTGGGCCAGCAGCGTGGCCCATTCGTCGATGCGGTGTCCCGGGCCCGCGGTGTCGACGTCGACCAGCCCGCTGATGCGCTGCTCGCGGCAGAGCAGTTGACCGTCGTAGAAGTCGCCGTGCACCGCGACATCCGGATGCGATCCCGGATCGGTCCGCGTCAGCCGTGTGGCGAGCGCGTCGAGCGGGGCCCGCTCGGTCTCCCCGGTGACGGCGGTGGCGGCGAGCACCGCCGTGAAGTGCCCCACGCGCTCCAGGTGGGTGCGCCTGCGGGGTAGCCGGAGGAGGTGGGCCGGGAGGGCGTCGAGGAGCTGGTCGAGGTCGGCCGGCGCCGGTACCGGGAGCTCGCGGGACAGGTGTGACCGCAGTGAAGCGCCCGGGCGCTCGCTGAGGACGAGCATCCCGTCGCCGGTGCCGGCGAGCGGGCGCGGCACGGGTACGTGCGCGGCGAGCAGGTCGTGCCGTTCGCGCAGTGCTGCGGCGGCCCGTGGCCGGACCACCTTGATGAAGATCCGCGGCCCACCTCCCTCGACCTCGAGCACCGCTCGCCGCCCGGGCCGGTAGGCCCGTATCCGGATCCGGGTGATGCCGCCCCGCGGTAGCCCGGCAGCGCGCAGCGCCGCGGTGAGCCGGAGGGGATCGGCCGCCGTGGCCAGCGCGGGCAACGCCGGGTCCTGCGGCCAGCGCCAGACACCGACCTGGACGCCGTGTCCGGCGAGCACCGCGGCGCCCTCCGGGATCCGGTCGCCGGTGGTGGCGGCGAACGTCTCCCGGGTGCGGCTGCCGTCGGCGCGCTCGACGTCGGCGGCGTACTGGACGACCGTGGCTCCGCCGGGCTGCACCCCCACCGTGACGACCCGGAGCGCCCGGAGCCGGCTGCGGTAGCCCTCGAGCGCGACGGCGAGCAGCTCAGGGGCTTCGACACCGAGAAGGAGGGACAGGGGCGCGGGCCATGACGGGTGGCTCGACACGTGGTTGGGGGCGAGGGTCACCGGCCCAGGCTGGTGGCGCGGGATGCCCGCGAGATGAGGCGTGGATGAGAGGCCCCTCATCCACCGTGGCGCCCGGCCGTCCGGACGGGGACCTCCGCCGCTGGCAGCGCGACCGGAGCACCAGCACGACGACCAGGAGCGCGACGAACGCAACGGGGACCCATGCCGCGGACGTGAGGACGAGCGCCCCGATGCGGTTGCCGAGCAGGACGATCGTGGCGGCCCATGCGCTGCCCGACACGATCAGCGACGGCCCGGCGATCCGATAGGGCACGCCCGCCGCCCCTGCCACGCGCGGCATCACCGGCCGCGCCGCGGCCGCCCAGTGACCACAGGCCAGCAGCAGCGTGGTGGCCGGCCCTTGCCGCTGCGCGAGCCATGCGCTCGCCTGCGCGGCACGTGGCTCCGCCAGCCGGCGCAGCGGACCGGGCAGCCTGGCGACGGGCGGCCCTGCGCGGCCGCGCCACCACCCGAGGTGGGCTCCGGCGACGGTGCCCAGCGCGCTCGCGGCGATGGCGGGCACCAGCGCGTGCGGCGCGGTGAGCGACCACAGTCCGAGTGCGACGAGCAGCGTGCTGCCCGGTAGGGCCATGCCGACGAGCGTGCCGCTCTCGACGACCAGAACCGCGCAGGAGACGGCCAGCACGACGGGCGCCGACCAGCCCGCGGCCGCGTGGAGCAGCGCGGTCAGCACGGCGGCGGGAAGGGGCGGGGGATCACGAATGCCACGCTTCCGGGCGGCCGGATGATGCACGATGGGGCTGGACCCCGGATCGACCCGGGCCCCAGCCCCCCGTCAGGGGTAGGCCTAGACCTACTGCGGCCGACCCGAACGATCGTGAAAACTGGTCCGCGTGAAGCGTCGACTACGCGAGTGGCCGATCGCGGCCGTCCGCCTGGCCGGCGCGGTCGGCACCGCATTGGTGGCCGCCGTCCTGCTGCTCACGCAGCTGGTCGGGCTGATGCTGGTGCCGCTGTTCGGGGTCGGCCTCCCGGTCGTCGCAGGCGCGCTCGGCGCCACCCGTGCGCTCGCCGACGTGCACCGGACGGTCGCGGGCCAGGTGCTCGGCGCCGACCTGGCCGTCGCGTACCGCACCGACCCCGGGCCCACGTGGCGCGAGCTCGCGGCGTGCCTGCGCGACCCGCAGACGGGCCGCGACATGATCTGGCTCGCCCTGCACGCCGTCGCGGGCACGCTCGTGGCGGCGTTCGCCTCGGTTCTGGTGGACGTCCTCGCCGGGGTGTTCGCCGGCGGCGTGGGTCCGTTCGCGATCTTCACGCTCCCCGCGCTCGTCGTACTCGCCGTCGTGTGGTGGACGGTGCCGTGGATCGTGCGCGCGCTGGCGCTGCTCGTGCGTGCGCTGCTCTCGCCGGCTGGTAGCGCCCTCGCGACGAGGGTGGAGCAGCTCACGGAGTCCCGCGCGGCCACCGTCGACGCGCAGGCCGCTGAACTGCGCCGGATCGAGCGCGACCTGCACGACGGCGCACAGGCGCGCCTCGCGGCTGTCGGGATGACGCTCGGCCTGGCCGCACAGTCCTTGCGGAGCGACCCCGATCGCGCCGCCACGTTGCTCGAGGAGGCCAGGGCCGACGCCGGGCACGCTCTGGCGGAGCTGCGCGACCTCGTCCGGGGCATCCACCCACCGGTGCTCGCCGACCGCGGGCTGCCCGGTGGGCTCGAGGCGGCCGCCTTGCTGTGCCCGGTGCCGGTCGCTGTCGCCATCGACCTTCCCGCGCGACCCCATGCCCCGGTCGAGTCCGCCTTGTACTTCGCCTCGGCCGAAGCGCTCGCGAACGTCGGTCGGCACGCCCAGGCCACCCGGGCATGGCTGCGCGCCGGCTATGCGGGCGGCCGGATCATGATCGTCGTCGGCGATGACGGCCACGGGGGTGCCGACCCCCGCCGGGGCACCGGGTTGCGCGGCATCGAGCGCCGGCTGGCCGCCTTCGACGGCACCGTGTCCGTCAGGAGTCCACCGGGTGGGCCCACCGAGATCACGATGGAGCTGCCGTGCGACCTCTGCGCACCGTCATCGCCGAGGACCACGTCCTCCTCCGCGACGGCCTGATCCGGCTGCTCATCGCCAACGGCTTCGACGTGGTCGAGGCGGTCGACAACGGCCCGGTGCTGCGGCAGGCGCTGCTGCGCCACCGGCCGGACGTCGCGGTCGTCGACGTGCGGCTGCCACCCACGTTCACCGACGAGGGGCTCGTCGCGGTGCTCGCCGCGCGCCGGGAGGTGCCGGGGTTGCCGGTGCTCGTGCTCTCGCAGTACGTCGAGCAGCTCTACGCGCGCGAGCTGCTGGCCGACCACGCAGGCGGTGTCGGGTACCTGCTCAAGGACCGTGTCGGCAACGTCGAGGAGTTCGTGGCGGCGGTCCGGCGGGTGGCCGGCGGGGGCACCGCGATGGACGCCGAGGTCGTCGGGCAGCTGGTGGGGCGCCGGTCCACCCCGCTGGCCGCGCTCACCGCGCGCGAGCGCGAGGTGCTGGAGCTCGTCGCCGAGGGGCGCTCCAACGCCGCCGTGGCCGCGGCGCTGTTCGTCACCGAGAAGGCGGTGGGCAAGCACATCAGCAGCATCTTCGGCAAGCTCGACCTCGCGCCGTCCGACGACGACAACCGCCGCGTCCGGGCCGTGCTCGCGTACCTGCAGGCCGTGAGCTGACCGCGACTACCCTGGAGCCCCGTGTCACTCACCCTCGGCATCGTCGGCCTGCCCAACGTCGGCAAGTCGACGCTGTTCAACGCCCTCACCCGCAACGACGTGCTCGCCGCGAACTACCCGTTCGCGACGATCGAGCCGAACGTGGGGGTGGTGCCGCTGCCCGACCCGCGCCTGGACGTCCTCGCGCGCATGTTCGCGTCGGCGCGCACCGTGCCGGCCACCGTGTCGTTCGTCGACATCGCGGGCATCGTGAAGGGCGCGTCCGAGGGGGCGGGGCTGGGCAACAAGTTCCTCGCGAACATCCGCGAGTCGGACGCGATCTGCCAGGTCGTGCGCGTGTTCGACGACCCCGACGTCGTACACGTCGAGGGCCGCATCGACGCTGCGGGCGACATCGAGACGATCTCCACCGAGCTGATCCTCGCCGATCTCCAGACCCTGGAGAAGGTCGTTCCGCGCCTGCAGAAGGAGGCGCGCACCCACAAGGACCGGCGCCCTGCGCTGGAGGCTGCGGAGCAGGCCGTCGAGATCCTGAACGGGGGCACCACGCTGTTCGCGGCCGGTGTCGACCGCGAACCGCTGCGCGAGCTCTCGCTGCTCACCACGAAGCCGTTCCTCTACGTGTTCAACGCCGACGAGGCGGTGCTCTCCGACGAGGGCCGGCGCAAGGAGCTCGAGGCACTGGTCGCGCCCGCCGACGCGGTGTTCCTCGACGCCAAGGTCGAGGCCGAGCTGCTGGAGCTGGACGAGGAGTCGTCCCGGGAGCTGCTGGAGTCGATCGGCCAGGAGGAGCCGGGGCTCTACTCACTGGCCCGCGCCGGCTTCCACACCCTCGGCCTGCAGACCTACCTCACCGCCGGCCCCAAGGAGTCGCGCGCCTGGACGATCAAGAAGGGCGCCACCGCCCCGCAGGCCGCCGGCGTGATCCACACCGATTTCGAGCGCGGCTTCATCAAGGCCGAGATCGTGTCCTTCGACGACCTCGTCGAGGCCGGCGCGATGGCGGCGGCCAAGGCCGCCGGCAAGGTCCGAATGGAGGGCAAGGACTACGTCATGGTTGACGGTGACGTGGTGGAGTTCAGGTTCAACGTGTAGTCGAGTTCCGCTTCGACGTCTGTGCGGTGTCATTGCGATCCCGCGGCCACCAGCGTCGCGGTGATGGGTTCGAGCTCGGCGACCAGCTCGTCGAGCTCGGCGAGGGAGAGGGCGTCGTACGGCGGGGCGGCGAGCTCGTCGGTGAGGTCCTCGATGCGTTGCTTGGTCTCGCGACCGGCGTCGGTGAACCGGCCGTCGGAGTCGACGAGCCCGCGCTCGCGCAGCCCCTTCATGACCTCGGCCAGCCGCTTCTTCGGCAGGTGGTGGATGCGCCCGAACGACTCCGGCGGGTGGATGCCCATGTCCAGCGCGGACAGCACGTGGGCCTCCGTGCCGCCGATGCGCTCGCCGAGGAGAGCGGCGACGTGCCCGTCACCGCGGTGCTCGCGCAACATGGTCGCGGAGTGCCACAGCCGGGTGACCGGGTCGCTGGGCACCGGAAGGGCACGCCAGCCGGCGTACATCACCCGACCTTGCGTGGGCGCGCTCGTCGCGGCCTTTGTGGTCAGGTCGGCGGCGCGCGCCAGGCCGGGGGACTCAGCCAGGTCCGCGCCGAGGATCCGCCGCACGGAGGCCGCACTGCCCCGTCGCCACGCGGCGAAGGAGGCCTCCGGCGGGATCGTCTCCCACGCGCTCGGGATGTGCCGCGCAGCCTCCCCCTCGGCGAAGCTGTAGAAGGCCGCGTGCACGACCTGTGCCGGCACCCGTCCCAACGGCGCGGCGCGGCTGGCGAAATAGCCGTCCCAGTAGGTGCGGTGGCCGAGCGCGGCCAGCTCCTCGCCGGACTCGTCGGCGAAGTAGGTGACCAGGCAGATCGGTTCGAGGAGCTCGAACATGCGGCGGCCGGTTCTCGCGGTGGGCATGCCTGATCAGACCAGGCGGGCACCTCGGACTCATCGGTGCCGTCGGGTGGATGCCGGCTGTTCCCCCGCCTGCCCGGGCGCCCGCGACCAGAACCCCGCCGCCGGATGCGGTGCGTGCGCACCCCTGGGAGCGTCATGTCGCGACATCGACGGCCGAGTTCCGATTTGACGTGTGACGTTATTGACGCAACGCGTTATGCTTGATGCGTGATCAGGTCGTTCGGAGACCGGAACACCGAGCGGCTCTGGCAGCGTGAGCGTGTCAGGTCCTTCGACCCCCGGATCCTCCGAACGGTGCTCCGAAAGCTGGGCCACCTCGACGCCGCGGCGAGCCTCGATGATCTCCGGTCGCCACCCGGCAACCGGTTGGAGGCCCTCAAGGGCGACCGTCGGGGTCAGCACAGCATCCGGATCAACGACCAGTGGCGGATCTGCTTCACCTGGACCGACGCCGGCGCCGAAGACGTCGAGATCGTGGAGTACCACTGAGGAGGTGGCTTCGATGGACAAGCTGGTGCCCGTTCACCCGGGCGAGGTCCTCATGGAGGACTTCATCGAGCCGCTCGGGATCACGCAGCACCGGGTCGCGGTGGCGATCGAGGTGCCACCGCGACGCATCAACGAGATCGTGCACGGCAAGCGCCGGATCACGGCCGACACGGCCCTTCGCCTGGCTCGCTACTTCGGTACGACCGATCTCTTCTGGATCAACCTGCAGAACCGTTACGACCTCGAGGTCGAGCGTGATTCGCTGGGTGAGTCGCTGAACCGGATCGAGCCGTTGCGCTCGGCTTGACCTCGTCCGGCGCTCCGCCCACGCTGGACGGGTGCATCAGGCGGCGAGCCAGCCCTCCGCGGTTCCCGTCGTCGATGCCACGTAGCCGTCCGGGCGGATGAGCGCTTGCTCGACGCCGGGCCATGGGAGTTTCGGTACCACGGCCACCGTCACACCCGGCTGGGGTGCCGGTGCCGGCCGGGTCGTCAGGAGCACGAACCGGCCGTCGTGGAACAGGTCGCTGGCGCGGCCGTCCTCCAGGTCGAAATCCGGGAGGCGGGTGCCCGCTGCCGGGTGCGTGCCCGGCGGGGCCGGGTAGCGGACGTCCAGGCCCGAGACCAGGCCCGACAGGTGGCGCTGAACGTCCGGAAGATCGGCCAGCTGCCGGACGAGCGCGCGCAGGGCCCGCTGCTCCGCGGTGGCCGGGATGAGCGCCGACTGGGCGGCCACGTTGTCCAGCACCCCTTCCGCCACCGGGCGGCGCTCCGTCTCGTAGGAGTCCAGGAGGCCCGCGGGCGCCCGGCCGCGCAGCTCCGCCGCCAGCTTCCAGCCCAGGTTCATCGCGTCCTGCACGCCCAGGTTCAGCCCCTGGCCGCCGGACGCGAAGTGGATGTGGGCGGCGTCGCCCGCGAGGAAGACCCGGCCCACCCGGTAGCGCGACGCGAGCCGCGAGTCGTCCGAGAACCGGGACGCCCAGCGGATCTCCTCGATCTCCACATCCGCGCCGTAGTGGTCGCGGACGACCCGGCGCACCTCGTCGTCGGTCACCTTCGCGCGCATGTCGGCGGGACGGCTCAGCCGGTCGCCGTACCCGAGCCGGTACAGGCCGGGAGCGCCCAGCGGGATCAGGCCGCTGAACCCTCCGGCGCCGTGCGACGCGACGAGGTTGCGCATCGACCGCCAGTGCGTCGAGATCCCGGTCGGCGGCACGCGGAAGCGCACGTCCGCCACCACGCCGTAGCCGCGGCCGTCCTCGCCGTCGAACGTGACCGGCAGGCCGCGCCGCACGGCGCTGCGCGCGCCGTCGCACCCGGCGAGGTACGCCGCCCGCACCCGCGTGCCGTCCGCCGTGACCGTCACGCCGGTCCCGTCCTGGGTGAACCCGGTGAGCTCGCGCCCGCGCAGCACCTTGACGCCCTGCTCCGCCAGCCGGTCCTCCAGCGTCGCCTCGACCTCCGCCTGCGTGATGCCCACCTGGTACGGGTGCCGCGTCTCCCAGCCCGCGTAGCTGATCGGGATCGCCGCGAAGTGTCCCTCGGCGACGGTCGCGAACGACCGCTGCTCCGCCCGGCGAAGCAGGCCCCGCAGGTCGAGCACCTCCGCCGTGCGCGGCTGCAGGTTGAGCGCCTTCGACAGCCCGGTCCGCGCGTTCAACCGCTCCAGCACCACGACGTCCGCCCCGGCCAGGGCCAGCTCGTTCGCCAGCATCAGCCCGGTCGGTCCCGCCCCGGCGACGACCACCTCCGCCGTCAGCTCGACCATGCCATCCCCCTTAACGTCGTTAAATTGACCGCGCCCCGAGGATGCCCTTAACATCGTTAAGCTGTCAACCCGGTCCCGTGAGGAGCTCCCGAGAATGGCCCTGAACAGGCAGAACATCGCCCGCGCCGGGCTGAAGCTGCTGAACGAGGTCGGGCTCAACGGGCTCACGCTGCGTCTGATCGCCGCCGACCTCGGGGTCAAGGCGCCCGCCCTGTACTGGCACGTGAAGAACAAGCAGGAACTGCTCGACCAGATGGCGACGCAGATGTTCGTCGACGCCGCGGCGCAGCGCGCGCCGGCGGAGCCGCTGGGGGAGTGGGACCTCCTCGCGCACCGCGCCGGCGCGTTGCGCCGGATGATGCTCGCCTACCGCGACGGCGGGAAGGTCTTCTCCGGGACCTTCATGGGTGAGGAGGGCCTGGCCGGCGAACACCCCCTGCGGCGGTTCATCGAGTCCGGGCTGGACGAGCGGCGCGCGGCGATGGCGCTGTTCACCGTCTACAGCTTCGTCATCGGGTTCACGATCGAGGAGCAGGCCGTGTACCCGGTGCCGGGTGAGCTCGACGAGCGTTACCGGGGGACCTGGGGCGAAGCGGTGTTCCGGGACGTCGACGCGCGGTTCGACGACGGGCTGTCGATGGTCCTCGACGGGGCCCGCCGCTGGCTGGGCGTGGAGTGATCGGCGCCGCCGTCCGGGGGATCTGACAGGCTGCGGCGATGCGCCTCGAGAACGTCGTATGGGACGCCCGCGACCCGCGCCGGCTCGGCCGGTTCTGGGCTGCCGCCCTCGACGCCGAACCGATGACCGATGAGCCTGACGGCTTCGAAGCGCGGATGGCCCTGTCCGGGGATGCCTTCCTCGACCTGTGCCTCCAACGCGTCGACGCGCCGTCCTCGTCGCCGGCGCGCCTGCATCTCGATCTCGCAGGCGGTGCACGGCAGCGTGACGTGGTCGAACGCCTACTCGGGCTGGGTGCCACCCGCGCCGACATCGGCCAGGGTGAGGTGCCGTGGGTGGTGCTCGCCGACCCGGAGGGCAACGCGTTCTGCGTGATGGAGCACCGTGAGGTCTACCGCGAAACGGGACCGATCGCGGCGCTGCCGCTCGACAGTGCAGATCCCGATCGGGACGGCCGGTTCTGGGCCGAGATCACCGGCTGGATCCCCTGCGAAGGCACGGCCGGTGCGGTGGCCCTGCGCCATCCCTCCGGAACCGGGCCGCTGCTGGAGCTCTGCCCGGAGCCGGAGCCGAAACGGGGGAAGAACTCGCTGCACCTGGACGTCCGCAGCGATCCCGGCGACGGCGACGTGTCCGCCCGGCTCGCGGACATGGGTGCGACGCAGATGAGCCGGGCCGGAGAGCTCCCCTGGCTCCTGTTCGCTGATCCGTCCGGGAACGAGTTCTGCGTGCTCCCGGCGACGCCGGGGTGACGACGGGCCCGCCGGGTCAGCGCCAGCCCAGCGCCGGGGCGAGGTGGGTGAGCACGCTCTCGATGACGTGGGCGTTGTAGTCGACGCCCAGCTGGTTGGGCACGGTGAGCAGCAATGTGTCCGCTGCGGCGATCGCCTCGTCCTCCGCGAGCTCGGCCACCAGCTCGTCGGGCTCGCCCGCGTAGGAGCGGCCGAACCGGGCGTTGCCGCCGTCGAGGAAGCCGACCTGGTCGGTGCTGTTCCGCTCCCGCCCGAAGAGCTGCCGATCGAGGTCGTCGACGATCGGGAAGATGCTCCGGCTCACCGAGACGCGGGGCTCGCGGTCGTGCCCGGCCTCCTTCCAGGCATCCCGGAACCGCTGGATCTGTTCGGCCTGGAGCTGGTGGAACGGCACGCCGGTGTCCTCGGTGAGCAGGGTCGAGCTCATCAGGTTCAGGCCTTGCTCGGCCGTCCACTCGGCGGTCGCCCGGGTCCCGGCACCCCACCAGATCCGGTCCCGCAGGCCGGGTGAGTGCGGCTCGAGCCGCAGCAGGCCCGACGGGTTGGGGAACATCGGGCGCGGGTTGGGGCGGGCGAAGCCCTCGCCCTTGAGCACCTCGAGGAACGCCTTGGTGCGCTCGCGCGCCATGTCGGCGTCGCTCGTGCCGTCGGGCGGCACGTGCCCGAAGTACCGGAAGCCGTCGATCACCTGCTCCGGTGATCCCCGGCTGATGCCCAGCTGGAGGCGGCCACCGGAGATGAGATCGGCGGCGCCGGCGTCCTCGGCCATGTAGAGCGGGTTCTCGTACCGCATGTCGATCACGGCGGTGCCAAGCTCGATCCGGCTGGTCCGCGCCCCGGCCGCGGCGAGCAGCGGGAACGGGGAGGCGAGCTGCTGCGCGAAGTGGTGCACCCGGTAGTACGCACCGTCGGCTCCCACTTCCTCCGCAGCCACCGCGAGCTCGATCGACTGCAGCAGCGCGTCCGATCCCGACCGCACCATCGAGTGCGGCGCCGCCGACCAGTGCCCGAAGGACAGGAAGCCAATCTTCTTCACGCTGCAACCAACTCGGCGGCGACGAGCGGCATTCCGCGTTTGGTCGGTGGTAGCTGCCAGAGGCCGCGGGGCCTGCGGTGGAGCGTCCCGCGGAACGGCCGGTCGACCGCCTTCTTGACGAACCACCAGCCTTCGTCCTCGGTCTCCGCCCAGCCGTGCGAGGTCTTGCCCCCGTCCAGGACGACCGTCCACCGGTACCGGCCGGAGCGCTCGCGGAACGTCACCGATGCCCGGCTCTGCTGGCGGGCGATCTGCAGCCGCGCCTCCGCCTCGTCCGGTGCCGCGGAGCTGGCGCGCGCTCTGGGCCTGGCGCCTCGGACGATCCAGAAGTACCGAAAAGACGGACTCCTGACCCCGGACCTCGAGTCCATCGGCGGCCACGCGCGATGGAACGTCGAGCGCGTCCGCGAGGAGCTGCGCCGGATCGCAGCAGAACGTCGCGAGCCCCGCTAGCTCCCGACCAGCGTCACTTCGCACACCCATGACCGACTTCGCACAAGGCCGGCCTTACGCGAAGTGGCCCTTGGGTATGCGAAGTTGTCTGTGGCTAGGTGTTTGATCTCCCGGTGCGGCTGGGGCGGCAGTTCGGGTGGCTCTGGGGCGCGTACGCGGTCAGCACGTTCGGCACCTGGCTCGGGTTCAACGCGTTCACGCTGATCGCGATCTTCGTCCTGCACACCGGGCCGGCGGCGGTGTCGGCGCTGGCGGCGGCGGGGCTCGCGGTGGGAGCGCTGGTCGCGTTGCCGCTCGGTCCGTGGGTCGAGTTCCGCCGCAAGCGCCCGGTGATGATCACGATGGACCTGACGCGGTTCGCGGCAATGGCGCTCGCCGCGTACCGCCTCGACCAGGTCCCGACGGGCCAGGTCGCCCGCACGTTGTCGGCGTGGTCGGTCACCACCAAGATCACGGTCGCGGCGCTGACGGCGCTCTGGGGCCTGCTGGCCGCCGTGACGGACCCGCGCACGGCGATCGCGGTGGCAGGCCTGCTGCTCCTCGCGACCCCGCTCCTGCTCCGCAGCTCCTACTTCACACACCCAATCCCGGCTTCACACAAGGCCCGCCTTCTGTGAAGCCCAGGCTGGGTCTGTGAAGTCGCCTTTCAGTCGGCGGGCTGCTGATCCACCGGTGCTGTCCCGGCGCCGCCCTCTTCGCTGCCGCCTTCCTCGCCGCCGGCGCCTGGGTTCGTGCCGGCGGCGGGCGTGGTGCCGCCCTGCTCGCCGACACCTGGGTCGGGTCCGTTGCCCGGGTTGGTCCCACCAGGGCCGGGGCCACCTGGATCGGGCTCATCCGTGGGCGTCGTGGTCGGCGGCGGCGTGGTGGTGGTCGTCGTGGTCGTCGTGGTCGTGGGCGGTTCGTTCCTGTTCTCGTCGGGCTGCGGCTGGGCAGGAACACCACCTCCGCCCTGGTTCTGCGGCCGCGCGGGTGGTGCCGCCCCGCCGCGGTGCTGCTGGACGGGCGCCTGGTTGCCGCCTGGGTCGTCGACGGGTGCGGGCGCCGGAACCTCGGTGAGCTGGGGGACGACCACGACGGAGGTGGTGGTGCCGCCCGTGGGCGTCGGGGGCGGGGTCTCGGGGGCGTAGAGGAGTGCGGCGCCGATCGCGGCCGCGACCAGGAGGCCGCCGGCACCGAACACCACGGCCGGCCGGCGGGCCACCCCGGTCGTGACGGGCGGGGAGACGGTCGGCGGGAGGGAAGGCACGGGCGGGCGTGGCGGGTCGGCCGTGGGCGGCAGCGGTGCCGTCTCGGCGACGGGCACCGGCCGGGTGTGCGGTGCGACCGGCGGGATGGTCGCGGCGGGCCACGACTCGGGGCGCGGTGAGACGGCGAGCGCGGCGCCCAGCGCGATCGCGTTCTTCGGGTCGGCGTCCACCGCCACCGGGCGGTCGAACGCCGCCGAGACCAGCTGGGCGACCAGCGGGATCCGCGAGGACCCGCCCACGAGCAGCACGGCGCTCAGGTCCGTCGGCAGGAGGTCGGCGGAGGCCACCGCGCGGTGCAGTGCGTCGACGCTCTCCTCGAGCTGGGGCCGGACCATCGCCTCGAACTCGCCGCGGGTCAGGCGCACGGCGGTCTGCAGCCCGGGGAGCAGGACCGCGATCCGCACCTCCGTGTCGGCCGACAGCGCCTCCTTCGCCTCCTTGCACTCGCGGCGCAGCCGGGACACCGCGGCCACCACGGTCTCGTCGGCCGGGTCGAGCTGGTCGAACGCGTCCCCGATGGCGTCGCGGACGTGCGTGAACACCGCGTCGTCGAAGTCCACGCCGCCGAGCCGGTCGATGCCCTCCGGCCGGCCCAGCAACGCGAACGTGCCGTTCTTGCGGACGACCGCGGAGTCGAACGTGCCGCCGCCCAGGTCGTAGACCGCGATCGTGGACCCGCGCTCGACGCGCTCCGCCGCCGCGTAGCTGAGGGCGGCGGCCTGCGGCTCGGCCAGGAACGTCACGTTCAGCCCGCGGGCGACCAGCGCGCCGTGCAGCAACTCCTTCTTGTGCAGCCCCCACGAGGCGGGGTGGGTGAGCGCGATCCGGCGTGCCGGGCCGCCCTCGCGCTCGGCGACCCGCTGGACGACCCAGGCCACCAGCATCGCGGCCAACTCGTGGGCCGGGTGGGGCGTCCCGCCGACCACCAGCGGGATCTCGTCCCCCACCTGACGCTTGAACTCCCGCACCACGCGGTCCGCATCGGTGGACGCCCGCCGCTCGGCCGCCTCGCCGACCAGCACGGCGCCGTCGGGGGCGAGGTACAGCACGGACGGCACCTGCGCGGCGCGGTCGCCGAGCGACACCATCTCCGGGTCGGCGTGCTGCTGCTCGGTGGCACGGGATATCGCCGCCGCCGTGTACGTCGTCCCGAGATCGATCCCGAGTTGGTAACCCATGGGTGGCCCCCTACGCCCGTTCCGACGGGAGCCTGTACGGCGGTGTGCCCCGCGGTCATCCCCCGGCGGGCAAGTCGCGGTCCGATCCCCTAAACCCCCCAAGGCGGGCGGCCACCAGGGTCCGATCCGGGGTGCTTCCCGACTCCGTTGCATCCCGGATTGCAGGTCGCGCCGGACTTCGTAGGGTTGCTACGTGTCTGCCGATCCGAGCGCCTCCATCTGGGAGGTCACGCGGATGATTCTGGACAGCCCCGGGACCAGCCCGTCCGTGATCGCGCACGCCCACGGGTTCAGCGCGGTCGAGGTCACCGAGCTGCTCCCGATCTTCCTCGACAACCTCCGCGCCGACTTCTCCTCCGCCGACGGGCCCGCACCGGCACTCGTCCCGCCCGCACCGCGGCCCGGCGAGACCCCCGAGGAGCATGCCGACCGCTACCTGCGCGACCTCGCCCAGAACGAGCACCTCGACGTCGTCGGCTACGACACGCTCGGTGCCGTCGACGGTGAGTCCGACCTCGACGGCGACCTCGACGGCGATCTCGACCCGACCTTCCCCGACCCGGCGCCGGAAGCCGCACCGCCCGCCGAGCTCGTCGGGCTCGGCGACACCGCGACCGAGCCGGACGAGGGCCTGGACGACCTCGCGGTCGACGACCCCTTCGCCGCCTCGGTGCCCGTGGAGATCGACCTGCCTGCTCCTGCCGGCTCCTTCGAGGACGATGTCGCGGGGGCCGACGTCGACGACCCCGGCGAACCCTTCGCGATGGGCTAACGCCGCGGCCCCGGCGGCCGAGTCCATCCCCGCGTGCACTGTGTATCAGCGCCCGTTCGGACGTCTCCTGTACGAGGTCGGGTCGCTACCCTGATCGGGCTCCCCGGCTCGCAGCGACACCGTCAGGCACGGCGTTCGGCGACGGCATCGACACGGGAGGGCATGTGGCGGTGACGCGGGGCCGGACCGTGATGACCGCGGTCAAGGGCGAGAGCGGTGCGTCCGACAGCGCGCTCGCCGGTGCTCCCGCCGCTCGCAGGCTGTACCGGGAGGTCGCCTCGGCACCTGCCGCGCCGCGCCGCACGGTGGTCGTCGGCCCGGGCGGCAGCGGCAAGAGCGTGCTGCTCGGCGTGCTGGGCGCGCTCTACGCAGGCGCGGGCGTCGTGGTGCGGTGGGACGTCCCCGCCGCCGGCGAGCCGTTCGACCCGGACGTCGTGCTGCTCGTCGAGGATGCCCACGAGCTCGACGAGGCGGCGCTGGAACGGGTGCGGACGTGGGGTGCCGAACCAGGGTCGCGGGTCGTGCTCGCCCACCGGCCGTGGCCGCGTGCCGGGGTGCTCGCCTCGATCGTCGTCGCGTTCGGGGCCAGCCGCGGTCCGGTCGTCCTGGGCCCGCTCGACCGGCCCGGTGTCGCCGCCCGCGCGAACCTGCTGCTCGGGGAGCGGCCCACCACCGAGCTGGTGGACCTGGTGTTCGAGCAGACCGGGGGTTCGCCGGACCTCGTCGACCGGCTGCTCGTGGGGTTGCGCGACGAGCGGGCGCTCGACCGGCTCGGCTCGGGCGGGGAGCCGCCCGGCGCCGTCGTCCGGCAGTTGGGGTACGAGATCGACGCGCAGCCCGTCGGCGTCCGCGAGCTGCTGCTCGGTCGCACCGTGGGTGCCCCCGTCGACCCGGAGGTGCTCGGCCCGCTGCTCGACGTGCGTCCAGGTGCGGTCGTCGACCTGCTGGACCAGGCCGCGGCCACCGGCCTGATGGCCCCCGACGGCGCGGTCGTGCCGCTGGTGCGGCACGCGTCGACGCGGGTGGTCCCGGCCGCCCACCGGCAGGTCGTGCAGCGCCGGCTGGCCGAGATCCAGCTCGACGCGGGGGGCAGCGTGCTCGTCGCCGCGCGCGGTCTGATCGGCAGCGGAGCCACCGGCACGCGCGTGGCCGCCGCGTTCGAGCGGGCCGGCGACGAGGCGCTGGGCGAGTGCCTGCCCGTGGCGGTGGACCTGTTCGACGCCGCGGTCGAGGCGGGAGCGCCGCCGCTGGCGTTGGCCGCGCGGCGGGCCGAGGCCGCGCTGCTCGCCGGCGACCTGGACGCGGCGCTGCGGCGGGCCGACCAGGTGCTCGCCGAGCCGGCCGCGGTGGACGGAGACGCGCCCCGGCGGGCGGTGGCGGTGGCGGCGGCGGTGCTCGCCCACCGCGGGATGCTGAGCCGCGGCGCCGAGCTGCACCGGTGGCTCGCCGCGCAGCCGTTCGGTGGCCCCTCCCTGCTCGCGGTGCCCGCGCTCGTCGGCACCGGTGCACTCGACGAGGCGCGCGACATCCTCGCTGCGAGTGCCGGGCAGGCGCCCACCGTGCTGGCCGGAGCGGAGGCCCTGCTCGCCCACGGCGTCCACGACACCGTGGCCGGCACCCCCACGGCCGCGCTCTCCCAGCTCACCCGCGCGGCGGTGCTGGTGGAGTCGTCGGGCCGCGCGGCGTTGCTCCCGGACACGCCCGCAGCGCTGGCCGCGCTGGTCGCGATCCACTGCGGCGAGCTGGACGTCGCGCAGTCCGTGCTGGGCCAGGCCGTCGCCGCGGAGCTGGGCGGCCGGGTCGCCGCGGCCCGCCACCTGCTCCTGCGGGCGCTGGTCGCGATGCACCGCGGCTCGGGCGCCCACGCGCGGGCGCTGCTGCAGTCGGCGTCGGGAGGGCGGCTCGAGCCGAGGGACGAGCTGCTGGCCGCGGCGCTCGAGGTCGGGCTCGCCCGCCGGGCGGGCAACCTCTCCGGGCTCCTCGCCGGGTGGCGGCGCGCCCGCGAGGCGATCGTCCGGCACCCCGTCGACCTGTACTCGCTGCAACCGCTCGGCGAGCTCGTGGTCGGCGCGGCCCGGCTGAACGAGCAGGGCTGGGTGCAGCCGTACCTGGACGAGGCGGAGGCGCTGCTCGACCGGTTGGGGAATCCGCCGCTGTGGGCGGTGGCGCTGCACTGGTCCGGTCTCCAGGCCGCGATCGGCTCCGACGCGGGCACCAGCGCGCAGCGGCACGCGGCCGTACTGGCCCGCATGGCTCCCACCAGCCGGTACGCCACCGCGGTGGCCGCGGCGGGCGGGGAGTGGCTGCGGAGCCTCGCCGGCGACGTCGACGCGGACGCGGTGGAGGCCGCGGCGCGCGGCCTGCACGCCGCGGGTCTCAGCTGGGAAGGCGGGCGGCTCGCCAGCCAGGCGGCGATCCGCTGCCGGGACCGCAAGAGCATGAACGCCCTGCTCGGATGCGCCCGGGCGTTGCAGGGTGGGGTCGAGCCGCCGCCCAGCACCGCTCCCGCGGACCCGGGCCGCGCCCAGCCCGTGCGGCGCGTGAAGGTGCCGGAGCAGCAGACCGCGGAGAGCGCGGCCGGCGCGATCAGCGGCCGGGAACGGGAGGTCGCCGAGCTCGTCCTGTCCGGCCTCACGTACAAGCAGATCGGCGAGCAGCTGTTCATCTCCGCCAAGACCGTGGAGAACCACGTCGCCCGCATGCGCCAGCGGCTGGGCTCCGGCAGCCGGGGGGAGCTCTTCGCCCACCTCCGCATGCTGGTCGGCGAGAACCGGCAGGCCTAGCGCAGCCCGGCCAGGATCCCCTCGCAGCTGCGCACGACCACGCGGGCCGCGTTGGCCATGGCCCGGCTCGCGAGCGGGCTCTCCGCCCGCCGGCGCCATGCCGTCAGCCGGTCCAGCGCCGCGGCGCGCAGCGCGTCGTGGTCGGCGTCCGGGGGCAGGCCGAGGCGCTGGTTGGCGGCGCCACCGTCGCCGCCGATCAGCCGCTCCGCCTCCTCGGCCTGTTCCTTCGGGGGCCGCAGCACGCGCCCGCGCAGGTCGGACAGCAGCCGGAGCTCGGCGAACTCGTGCGCGCCCGCGAGGATCCGCTCCACGTCGACGGCGAGTGACGCTGCCGCCGGCCGCGGTTCGCGGCGCAGCACGAGGTCGAGCGCGATGAGCGCGGAGCGCGCCTTGAGCACGTCGCGGCGCTGCGTGAACTGGGTCGCGAGGACCTCGCGCAGCTCCACGAGCCCGCTGCGCTGCACCAGTTCGGCCGCGAGCGTCGAGGCGTCGCCGACGCCCTGGCGGATGAGGGTGGTGGACAGCCGCAGGCCGAACATGCCGAACCGGTCGAGCAGCGCGGCGCGGACGGCCGTCGACGACTCGGTGCCCGCGTCGCCGTCGACGAAGCGGTCGACGGTGAGCAGCAGCGCGTCCAGCCGGTCCGGCGGCAGGGCGGCCAGCCCGGCCAGCGCCGCGTACTCGTCCTGGCGCATCGTCCGCCCGGTGACGGCGAGCAGGCCGGCCACGGGGACGACGGTCTGGCAGAACCCGCGCAGCGTCTCGTCCGCCCGGTACCGCGCGGCGATCACGCGGGCGGACCGCAGCGCGTCGACGCGGCCGACGCCCACCTCGTCGGCCCGGGACAGCACGGCGACGGTGTTGACCGCCGCCGACCGGGCCACGCCCTGGTCGTGGAACGACTCGAGGAACCGCATGTCCGCCGAGTGCAGGTGGCGCATCAGGTACAGCACCGCGTCGGCGGCCGACGGCGCGTCGTCGGGGGCGAGGAACCGCTCGCTGCGCGCCGAGACGTCCAGCGAGAGGGAAGCGATCCCCGGGGTGTCGATGAGCGTGGTGGCCCGCAGGCTCGTCGACGGCCAGGTGACCTCCAGCCGGTCCACCGTCTCCGCGGGCACGCCCATGTCGATGCGCAGGGCGCCGTCGTCGCGGGCGATCCGCAGCGGGCGGGGTGCGCCGGTGCGCTGGTACATCAGCACGGCCGGCGCGTGCCCGTCCTGGTACCACGTCACCACGCGCGTGCACTCGCCCGCGTCGGTCGGGGCGATGGCCTCCCCGACCAGCGCGTTGAGCAGCGTCGACTTGCCGGCCTTGACCTTCCCGGCGATCGCGAGGCGCAACGGCTCGTCGTAGCGGTCCAGGTGGTGGCGCAGCCAGCGGAGGGCGTTCGGGCTGTCCCGGTAGGTCTCGACGGCCTGCCGCAACACCGCGCGGACGGCGTCACGCAGCGCGGGGGAGCCGCCCGCAGGCGCGGTCACGACGTCTCCATCATCGCGCGAGCCCGGTCGGCGAGGCCGGCGACGCGGTCGAGTTCCGCCTTGAGATCCCCGATCCGGGTGCCGCGTTCGGCCTGCGTCGCCTTCACGGCGCCCTGGGCCGCCGCCACCGACTCCGCGATCGACGTCTGCATCTCCTCGGCCAGCGCCGTGAAGTGGTCCCGCAGCGTCCGGTGGGTGCGGCGCAGCAGGTCCCGGGAGTCCTTGCCGACCTGGAACTGCACCTCGTCGATGTGCTTGCGCACGAGCGTCTTGGCCTCGGCCTGCCGGCGTTGCAGCGCCCGCTGCCGCTCCTCCTTGATCTGCTTGCGCCCGAGGAGCAGCGCGCCGCCGACCGCGGCGAACGGTGCGGCGATGGCCAGCCCCGGGATGAGGCTGAGCGGCATGAAGAACATCAACGCGCCCCCGTACCCGCCGCGCATCCCCGTGAGGGCCGACTCGCCGAGCCCCGGACGCCGGAGGTCGGGTCGTTCGAGCGCCGCCACGCGCGGGGCCGGCCCGGCGGTGGCCACGGGCAGCTCGGGGAGGGCCACCTGCCCGTCCTCGGCGAACAGCGCGGCCACCCGCCGGGCGAGGGCATCGGCGCGCTCGCTCGCCCACACGAAGTTCGCGGACGCGGCACACGTGACCTGGTGCTGCACCCACTTCGCGAGCTGGTCCCAGATGTCGGCCGGGTCGGCGTCCTCGGCGAGCGTCTCGGCCTCCCGCATCACCGTCCTCAGCCGGTCGCGCAGGTCGTGGTCGACGTCGGAGGAGAGATCGGCGACGGAGTCGTTGAGCGTGACCTGCCAGCGTGCCGTGCGTTCCTTGAGCCGGGTGGCGGCGCCCTTCGCCTTCTCCAGCCCGGCCACCAGCTCGTGCGCCTTCTCCGGGTTCTCCTGGGCCACGAGCTCGGCACCCATCGTGGTGGTGAGCTGCTCGCAGACACTCAGGATGTCCTGGCCCGTGGAGCGGCGGGCGAGTTGCTCGGCCTGACCGAGCACCCGATCCCGCAGGTGGGCAACCAGCACGGGATAGCCCGACTCCTCGTTCAGCGCCTTGTTCTTCGTGCGCAACGCGAGCTGGCGCACCGCCGAGGAGATCGGGATCAGCTCGGTGGTGACGGCCGCGGCTGCGAGGTGCCCGCGGTCGAGCTCGGCGATCCGCCGCCACGACGGGTACAGGTCGGTCTTGGTGAGCACCGCGACGACGTTCGGGCACACCTGCATCGCCGTGGCCAGGAAGTCGAGCTCCGGTTTCGTGTACTCCTGCGCGGCGTCGGACACCAGCACCACCGCGTCGGCCCCCGCGATGGCCGCCATCGTGGCGGCGCCGTGCGCGGAGCCGAGACCGCCGACGCCCGGGGTGTCGACGAGCACCAGCCCGCCGGCGAGCAGCGCGCGCGGCAGGCCCACCTCCGCGTAGGAGATCCGCTGCCGGTTGTCCGGGTTCCCGCTCTCGCAGATGTGCCCGGCCAGCTCCGCGACGGGGATCTCGGTCCGCTGCGGCTCGCCCCCGTCGGCCGACTCCCGGACCAGCGCGGCGGTGGGTGCGGCGGCGTGGCGCACCATCGTCGGCACCGCGGTGGCGACGTCGTCGTCCACCGGGCACACCGACGCCGACACCAGCGAGTTCACCAGCAGGCTCTTGCCCTGCTTGAACTCCCCGACGACGAGCACCCGCACGCTCGGGTCGGTCAGCCGTTCCCGCGTGCGGGCCAGTTTCGCAGTGAGGTCCGGCCGCCCGTAGGCCTCGGTCGCCTTCCGGCCGACATCGACGAGCTGGACCGCATCGGACAGCGCCACGTTTCCCCCTGATCGACCCGTGCCACGACGGACGGCCGACCCAGCGCCTCGAAGAGGGCTGGGCCGGCCTGGTGCTCCCGGACCGGATCAGAAGTCGACGCTCTGATCGTTGTCCACGTCGATGTCGACGTTCGCGCTCGCGTCGGCGTCGCCGCCGTCGCCACCGGACGCGCTGCCACCGATGCCGCCGGACCCGTCCCCGCCGTCGCCGCCGTCGCCGCCGGTCGGGTCGAAACCGCCGGACGCGTCGCCGCCGTCGCCGCCGTCCCCACCCGTACCGCCGCCGGCGCTCCCGCCGGTCGCGTCGCCGCCGTCGGCGCTTGCCGACCCGCCGGTCGTGTCGCCCACGTCGATGTCGGTGTCGTTGTCCTGCTGCTGGTTGACCTGCTTGTTGTCGTCGCCGAGGGCCGCGTTGGTGGAGTTCTGGCCGCTGCCGAAGTTGTCGTTGCCGCTGCCGACCGAGGTGGCGTCGCCGCCGATGCTCACCGAGCTGCCGTCTTCGGCGTCGATGTCGCCGGTGTTGGCCACGTTGTCGTCGCCGTCCTGCAGCACGTTGCCGTCACCCGTGGCGGCCTGGTTGTCGTCGCCCTGCTGCAGCACGCCGCCCGGACCGACGTCGCCGGTGTTGACGTCCACGTCGTCGAGGTTGCTGTCGTCGATGAGGACGCCGCCCTCGCCGACGTTCTGCTCGCTCTGGTCGATGTCGACGTCGACGTCGCCGCCGGCGAGAATCTGCTGGTTGATCGAGTTGTCCTCGATGTTGTTGATCGTCGTGAATTCCTGGTAGTTGTTCACTTCCTGCGTGAGGTACTGCACGTACTCCTGCGGGCTCGCGTCGTAGGGCGGTGGCTCCGACGGGACGTACGCCGGCGCGGAGTGCGCGGCGGCCTGCGTCGCGGCCTGCGTCGCGCCCTGGGAGCCGGACTGCGCGGTGTCCAGGTTGTAGTTGCGGCTGAAGTCGGCCTGGGCGAAGTTGGTGTTCCAGGACTCGGCCAGCTCCTGGGGCGTGGTGTCGTGCTCCTCGGCGAAGTCCTGGATGTCGCCGCCCGGGTTGGCGAGCAGCCACTGGCGCAGGGCCTCGAGCAGGTCCGCGGCGTTGGTGATAGAAGTCATTGTGATCGTCTCCTCGATCCGATTCCGATTCGCGCTCCGGCGATGTGAGGAAAAGCTAGGAGTCCGCCGCTCCCCGGACATCAGGGATCGGGCGAGCGCACGACCGGCGCGATTGTGGGGTCGCGGGGGTGTTGGGGGATGAGGGATTGGGGGATCCGTCGCCCCCCGGCCTGGCAGGCTGCGGGCGTGACCGACACCGGCCGGCCGCACACCTGCGGTGGGCACGTCGAGGAGCACGGACGCGCTTCTTCGGTGGGAGGGCGCGTCCGACCTGCGCTACCAGTTCGCGGTCGTGCGCACCCCCTGATTCCGGCGCTCCGAGACGAGCACGCCGACGGCGACCAGCAGCGCCACGCCCGCTGCGGCCGGGGCGACGAGGAACGCCGCGGCACTCCCGCCCGCATCCGCGGCGCGACCCGCGACCGTCTGCGCGGCCGCCGTGCCGACCGGGCCGCCCGCGTTGACGACCATCAGCGCGGACGCCGTACCGCGGCCACCCGACAGGTGTTCGGTGAGGGTGTACGCGGAGATCATGTAGGGGGCGATCGTGACACCGGCGACGGCGATCGCGATCGGGAGGTCCGCGAAGCCGATGGCGAGGCTCGTGGTGCCGAGCAGCAGGCCGGCCGTGGCCAGCAGGTAGCGCAGGGCGGCGCCGATACGGGCGGGTACCCACGCGTACCCGATGCCCGCCAGCGCACTTCCGACGGCGAGGAGCGCGTACAGCAGGCCGGCGCTGCCCGGCGCGCCGCGTTCGGCGGCGTAGCCGGTGACACCGGTCTGGACGGCGCCGAACACGCCGCCCATTGCAGCGGCCGCCACAACCATCGCCGCGAGCGGGCCTAGCCGCGGCCGCGGCTCATCGGCGGGCCGACGAGGCGGCGGCGTCCGCGAGTAGTACAGCGCGAACGGGGCGGCTGTCCCGACGGTGAGCAGCACGACCGCGCCGAGCGGTCCGACCGGTCCCATCGCGGCGGTGAGCAACCCGACGAGGACTGGACCGGCGACGAAACCGAGCTCGTTCGCGGCGGTCTCGTAGGACAGGGCGGTGGGCAACAGCTCCGCGCGTCCCGTGGAGCGCAACAGCCGGGCCCAGTGCACCCGGACGAGCATGCCGACAGCCGGTTGCGTGAGGCCGACCGCGATCGCCGCGGCGGCCATCACCGGCTGGTCCCACCGGGTCGCGGCGACGAGGGCGGCCGCGCAGGCGGCGTTGAGGACCGCCGTGGCGACACCGACCGTCCGCGGGCCGAGCCGGTCGGCAGCGATCCCGACGCTGATCCCGCCCGCCGCGGTGGCGAGGCTCTGCGCCGCGGTCGCGGCGCCGGCGAACGTGTAGCTGCCGGTCGCGGAGTACAGGAGGCCGAGCGTGGCGAGCGGTGTGATCGCGTACGGCAGCCGGGCGATCAGGCCGAGGAGGAGGAAGGGCAGCGGAACGGCGCGTACGAGCTCGCGGTAGGACACCGGGCGTCTCCGGGCGTGTCGAGGAGACGCGCCTTCCCTGCCGCCTGGCGCGAACCTGTCCCGCGTGCTGCGGTGAGGCTACTGCTTCTCGGCGGCGATCTGGATGAGGTTCCCGCAGGTGTCGTCGAAGACGGCGGTGACGACCGGCCCGAGGTCGGTGGGCTCCTGCACGAACCGGACGCCCGCCGCGCTCAGGCGCTCGAACTCGGCCCGCGCGTCCGCGACCGCGAAGGACGTGAACGGGATGCCGTCCGCGACCAGTGCCTCCTTGTAGGTCTCGGCCGCCGGGTGGCCGGTGGGCTCGAGCAGGAGTTCGACCCCGTCGGGGTGGGCGGGGGAGACGACGGTGAGCCAGCGGGCGCCGCCCGCGGGGACGTCGGTCTTCTTCACGAAGCCGAGCACGTCGGTGTAGAACGCGAGTGCTTTCGCCTGGTCGTCCACGTAGACGCTGGTGACGTTGATCGTGAGCACTGCTGCTCCTCAGGGGGTCGGCCAGCGCTCGACGATCGAGCGCAGGGGAGTGGTGTCGACGTGGTGGAACTTGTAGCGGCCCTCGCGGCGGGTGGTGACGAGGCCTGCCTCCTCGAGCACGGCGAGGTGCTGGGAGATCGCCTGCCGCGACGAGCCGAGCCCGTGCTTCATCGCCAGCCGCCCGCAGATCTCGAACAGCGTCTGGCCGTCCTTCTCGGTGAGCTCGTCGAGGATCACGCGCCGCGTCGGGTCGGCGAGTGCCTTGAAGAGCGGGTCGGACACGGGGGATTTATAGGCAAGTGGAGACTTGCCTGTCAAGCTGATGTCGATTCCGGGCGTCCCCGGTTGTCGTTGTGGTGACCGAGCAGAACGAGAAGGGATCCGAGATGCAGTACATGCTGTTGATCTGCGGCTACGACGGCGACGAGGTGGCCCCGGAGGACCAGACGGGCTACACCATCGAGGACTGGGTGAGCGAGATGGACGGTCGCGGCGTGCGGTTGGAGGGCAATCGGCTGCGGCCGCAGTCCGACAGCACCACCGTGCGCGTCCGCGGCGGTGACGTGCTGATCTCCGACGGCCCGTTCGCCGAGACCAAGGAGCAGATGTACGGCTTCGACCTGCTCGAGTGCGCCGACCTCGACGAGGCGATCGAGGTGGCGTCCAAGCACCCGAACGCCCGGCACGGGGTCATGGAGATCCGGCCCGTCTGGCCGCTCGACCAGGCATGACGGACGTCGAGGCCGCGGTCGCCGCGGCATTCCGCGACGAGTGGGGCCGGGTCGTCGCCACCCTCATCCGGATGACCGGCGACTGGGACCTCGCCGAGGAGTGCGCGCAGGACGCCGTCGCGCAGGCGCTGGCCCGCTGGCCGCGCGACGGCGTGCCGCGCAACCCGGGCGCGTGGCTCACCACCACCGCCCGCAACGCGGCGCTCAACCGGATCAAGCGCAGCAAGCTCGAGTCGGCGAAGCTGAGGGAGGTGGCGGCGATGCCGGTCGCGTCCGACGACGCCGGCGACGGGAGCGCCGTGCAGGACGACCGGCTGCGGCTGATCTTCACCTGCTGCCACCCGGCGCTCCCACTGGAAGGGCGCGTGGCGCTGACGCTGCGCACGCTCACCGGGCTGACCACGCCGGAGATCGCGCGGGCGTTCCTCGTGCCGGAGCCGACGATGGCCCAGCGGCTGGTGCGGGCGAAGCGCAAGATCCGGCAGGCCGGGATCCCGTACCGGGTGCCGCCCGACCACCTCCTGCCCGATCGGCTCGTCGGCGTGCTCGGGGTCGTCTACCTGCTGTTCAACGAGGGCTACTCGGCCGCCGCCGGACCCGATCTCGTGCGGCACGACCTCTGCGCCGAGGCGATCCGCCTGGCCCGGGTCCTCGCCGCGCTCATGCCCGACGACGCCGAGGTGCTCGGCCTGACGGCCCTGCTGCTCCTGCAACACTCCCGCCGCGCAGCCCGGCTCGACGCCGACGGCGATCCCGTCACGCTGGAGGACCAGGACCGCAGCACCTGGAACCGCGACGAGATCGCCGAAGGGCTCGCGCTCATCGACGCGGCCCTGCGTAGGCGGGAGCCGGGCACCTACCAGGTGCAGGCGGCCATCGCCGCCTGCCACGCCCGCGCCACCGTCGCGTCCGACACCGACTGGTCGCAGATCGCCGCCCTCTACGGCACGCTCGCCCGGCTCACCCCCTCCCCGGTGGTGCGGCTCAACCGCGCCGTCGCCGTCGCGATGGCCGAAGGCCCGGAAGCCGGCCTCGCCCTCGTGGACGGGCTGCGCGACGAACTGGCCGGCTACCGGATGCTCCCCGCCACCCGGGCCGACCTGCTCCGCCGCCTGGGCCGCCGAGAGGAGGCGGCGAAGGCGTACCGAGAGGCCCTGGCGCTGACGGAGTCGGATGCCGAACGAAGCTTCCTCACCCGCCGCCTGGCGGAGGTGGAGGAGTAAGACCACTTCGCACACCTAGCACCTGCTCCGCACAGGGCGGGCCTTGTGCGAAGCACAGGCTGGATATGCGGAGCGGGCTCTGGGCGGCGGCGTGTCTGGAGATCGAGTCGACTTCGGCGATTCGCCTCCACGATCGGGTGATCACGCCATATGCTCCCGCCCGCTGAAACCGGGGGGTGGCCGTGCCGGACAAGCCGGACTTCTACTGGACGGATGATCAAGGTCGGCGGCGTCCCGGGTACAAGGCGAAGGGGAAGGGCGGAGGTCTCCTTCTGGCCATTGTCCTGACCGTTGCAGTCGGAGCAGGCGGAACGGCGACCATTGCCGGCACCGCGACGGCCGGGGCGAGCGGCACGACCGTGAGCGCGAGCACCGCCCGCACCAGCAGCCAGGCCCGCCGCCGAGACGCGAACTCGGCCCAGCTCCGGCTGCTCCGTCAGGCCCTGCGTGTCGAGCAACGTTTCGACAGCACGGACGACTGCGTGGCGCACTCCTACGGGCAGGTGCGGGAGTTCTTCCGCGAACAGCCCTGCGTGGCGTTGCACCGCGCGTGGTTCGACGTGCGCGACGGGCGCCGGGGACTGGTGCTGGTAGCGGTGTCGTGGGTCGAGATGCCGGACACCCGCAGCGCCCGGGAGCTCCACGAGCTGGTGGACACGTACGGCACCGGCAACGTCACCGAGCTGTCGCGCGAAGAGGGCCCGCATCGGCGCGTTCGGTTCACCGGGAAGCACTACGTCTCGCGCCGCGACGGACCCACGGTGATGAATGCGCAGGCCGAGCCCATCGGTCGCGCCGGGGTTGCAGCCGAGCTGGAGCGGATCGCGGCGAGCGCGCTCGGGTGAGCCGACGACTTCACACACCCAGCCCTGACTTCGCATAAGGCCGGCCCTACGCGAAGTCAGGGTCCGATGTGTGAAGTTGCGGGGCTCGGCCGGCGACCGTCCCATCCCGCCGGTGAGCAGATACACCGGGTCCTTCAGGCCCGCCGGGCCGCCACCGCTGCCGCGAGCTCGTCCAGGAGCGTCTCGGTGGTGTCCCAGTCGATGCACGCGTCGGTGATGCTCTGGCCCCGGGTCATGGACGGGCCCAGCTCCTGGCGGCCCGCCACGAGGAAGCTCTCCATCATCACGCCGGCGATGCCTTCCTCCCCGGCGCCGACGCGCTCGGCGAGCTCGTGCACCACGGCGGCCTGACGGACGTGGTCCTTGCCGCTGTTGCCGTGGCTCGCGTCCACGACCACCCGTGCGGGGAGGTCGCCGCCGCGGAGGCGGTCGAGCGTGGACGCGACGGTGGCGGCGTCGTGGTTGGGGCCGCTCGTGCTGCCGCGGAGGATGACGTGGCAGTCCGGGTTGCCGGCGGTCGTGATCAGCGCGGCCAGGCCGTCCGGGTTGATCCCCATGAACACGTGGCTGGCCCCGGCGGCGCGGACGCCGTCGATCGCCACCTGGACGTCCCCGTCGGTCGGGTTCTTGATCCCGACCGGCATCGAGAGGGCGCTGCAGAGCTGGCGGTGCACCTGGCTCGCGGCGGTGCGGGCGCCGATCGCGCCCCAGCTGACGACGTCGGCGAGGAACTGCGGGGTGATCGGGTCGAGGAACTCGCAGCCGACCGGCAGGCCGAGCGCCGCGACGTCAAGGAGCAGCCGGCGCGCGGTGCGCAACCCCCTGTTGACGTCGTAGGTGCCGTCCAGGCCGGGGTCGTTGATCAGGCCCTTCCAGCCCACGGTCGAGCGCGGCTTCTCGAAGTAGGCGCGCATGACGACGCGCAGCTCGCCCGCCACGCGTTCGGTGTGTTTCGCCAACCGGACGGCGTAGTCCATCGCCGCGTCGGGGTCGTGGATGGAGCACGGTCCGACGACGACCACGAGCCGGTCGTCGCGGCCGTCGAGGACGTCGACGACCTCGGAGCGGCCCCGGGTGACGGTGTCGGCCACGGCGGCGTCGACCGGGAGCTCGTGACGCAGCAGGGACGGGGACAGCAGCGGGCTGATCCGGGTGGTGCGGTGCTCGTCCAGCCCCGGGGGATGGTCGCCGGCGGAGCCGGCGGGGTGGGTAAGCGCGGGGACGGCGGTGAGGGTCATGAGGGCGCTCTCTGCTTCAGGCGAGCCGCGCCCGTCGAGAACCCCGCCGAGCCGGCTCGAGATCCGGCTCGGGGGTGGAGGGTCAGCGCAGCGGTTCGCCCGCCGACCCCTCCCGGGCCGGTCGGCTAAACCAGTAGTAGCGCTGCACGGCGGCGACCCTACCCGATCGGTTCGGGCATGCGCTGCACCGCGTACGCCAGCTCGAGCGTGTGCCCGGTCACCGGGTCGGCGAGTGCCACGCGCCAGCGGTCGGCGAACTGGTCGACGCCCGGCAGCATCGAGACCGTGCCCGACAGGAGCACCGTGCCGGGTTCCAGCAGGTGGGCGATGTCGTCGAGCCAGTGCCGCGGGGGCAGCAGTGCGGCTAGTGTCACGTCCTGGATGAGCTGCTCGGCGCCGTCCTCGTGGGTGACCCACGCGCGCAGGCGCAGCTCGTCGAGGTGGTCCTCGACGTCGGCGAGGCGCCACGCCCCGCGGCCCAGCACGTCGAGGCCGGCGTTCTTGCTCCACGCGACGCCGTGCACCTCGAGGGCCCGGTCGGTGTGGTCGCACGCGACGGTGAGCAGCAGGTCCCGCGGCGCCGCGCCGGCGACGACGAGCGCCCACTCGGCCTCGCCGGAGGTGCGGTCGTGCTGCACCGGAACGGTGTCGGTCTGGGCGGCGAGGTAGGGCGCGACCGGGTACAGGGCGGGCGTCACGGTGGGCGCCGGGATGCCCAGCTCGGCGAGCTCGGCCACGTGCGCGGCGACCTCGTCCTGCTCGCGCCCGGCGTACCCGCCGTTGAGCAGCCGCGTGACGGTGACGGGAACGGACGTCCCGTCGGGCAGGTCGAAAGCGAGCTCCGGCGTCCAGGACTTGCGCATGCGTCTTGTATACATGAAGTATGACGTGATCCGCCACCGGACAGGGAGGACCGCATGCCCCCGGAGGTCGACCGGCGCTCGCTGGTCAAGGCATTCACGGCGAGCCTCACCGGCACGTCGCTCGAGTGGTACGACATCGCCGTCTACTCGGAGGAACAGCTGCAGCGTGACCTGCAGGTGGTCGATCGCGGCCCCCATCAGCTCGGTGGGACGTACGCTCCTCGCTTGGGCACCATCTCGACCAGACCCTCGGCGACGAGCAGGAGCACGCCTGCTCCTGCATGACGGCATACATCAACTGGAGGTTTTGTGCGGATCGCCCTCGCTCAGATCGCCGCAACCGCAGACCCGGCCGAGAACCTCGATCTCGTCGCGGACGGCGCGAAGCGCGCCGCGGCGGCCGGGGCCGCGGTCGTCGTCTTCCCCGAGGCCACCATGTGCGCCTTCGGGCACCCCCTCGGCCCGATCGCCGAACCGCTCGACGGGCCCTGGGCGCAGCGGGTGCGCGCGATCGCCGACGACGCGGGCCTCACCGTCGTGGCCGGGATGTTCACGCCCGCCACCCACGGGCGGGTCCACAACACGCTGCTGGCCACCGGCGGTGGCGTCCAGGCGAGCTACGACAAGATCCACCTGTTCGACGCGTTCGGGTTCGCCGAGTCCCGCACGGTCGCGGCGGGGACCCGGCCGGTGACCATCACCGTCGACGACGTCACGGTCGGCCTCGCCACCTGCTACGACCTGCGCTTCCCCGGTCTCTTCCAGCGGATCGCCGGGAGCGGCGCCGCGGTGATCGTGGTGCCGGCGTCGTGGGGCGCCGGGCCGGGCAAGCGTGAGCAGTGGGACCTGCTCGTGCGGGCGAGGGCGCTGGACAGCACGGCCTTCGTGGCCGCGTGCGACCAGGCCGACCCCACCACCGTGGGTCGGGAGGCCGGCAAGGCACCCACCGGTATCGGCGCGAGCGCCGTGGTCGGCCCGCTGGGGAGCATCCAGGCCCAGCTGGACGCCGAGCCCGACCTGCTGGTGGCCGACCTGGACCTCGACGCGGTCGAGAAGGCCCGCGCCGCGGTGCCGGTGCTGGCCAACCGCCGCTTCTAGGACGCGCCCTGGTCGGCCGCTGCTGGTCAGTGGGTGGCGCCGAGGATCCCGTCGAGCAGGCCCGGGTAGAGCGCGTCCAGGTCGTCGCGGCGTAGCCAGGCCATTCGGCGGGTGCCCTCGGCCCGCATGCTGATCACCCCGGCCCCGCGCAGGATGCGCAGGTGGTGGGTGCGGGTGGACTTGGTGACCGGGAGGGGGATCATCCCGCACGCCATGCCCTCGGCGGGCGCGTTGGCGAGTTCCCGCACGTACATCAGGCGGACCGGATCGCCGAGCGCGGCCAGTACCTGCTCGATCCGGATCTCCTCGCGGGCCGGCTGCGGCAGCTCGGCCTGCTGTGTGACGGGCGACATGGCCCGATGGTACGACAGCTATCGAAGTTCGACCAGTGTCGTAGTACGGTAACCGTCGTACTTGTCTGCGCCTGGGGGAAGGCCCATCGATGTCCGCACGTACTTACCTGCTCGCCGCCGGGGCGTTCGCCGTCGGCACGAGTGCATACGTGGTATCCGGCGTGCTGCCCGCCGTCAGCGCCGAGCTCGACGTCTCCGTCACCGCAGCCGGCCAGCTGACAACCGCCTTCGCGCTCGCGTACGCCGTCAGCGCCCCGCTGCTCGCCACCGCCACCGCGCGCTGGGAACGCAGGCGGCTGCTACTGGCCGCCCTGCTCGTGGCCGTGGTCGGCAACGCGATCTCCGCGGTCGCCACGACCTACCCGCTGCTCCTGGGCGGCCGCATCGTCGCGGCGCTCGGCGCCGCCGCGTACACGCCCGCGGCCACGCTCTTCGCCACCGCACTGCGCCCGCCGGAGGAGCGCGGGCGGGCCGTCGCCATCGTGTTCGGCGGGCTGACGGTCGCCCTCGCGCTCGGTGTGCCGATCGGCTCCCTGCTGTCCGGCAGCATCGGGTACCGCGGCGTGTTCGCCATGGTCGCAGCCATCAGCCTCGTCACGGCCCTCGCCGTGCGGATGCAGCTGCCGCTGATGGCGGGCTCTCCCGCCGTTGCGCTGCGGGAGCGGTTCGCCGTGGCGGCCGACCGCCGCGTGCTCATCGTGCTGGCGATGACCGTGTTCGGGGTGGTCGGCACGATGAGCGTGTACATCTACGTCGTGCCGCTGCTGACCGTCACGACCGGGTTCACCGGCCCCACCATCGGCGGGCTGCTGCTCGCCTACGGCGTCGGCGCGGTCGTCGGCAACACGTGGGGCGGCCGGGCCACGGACCGGTACGGGAGCGTCCCGACGCTCCTCGCCACGATGGCGGGCTTCATCATCATGATCGCGACGTTGCCGCTGACGGCGACCACCGCCGTGGGCGCTGCGGTCGCCCTGTTCGTGTGGAGCGTGTTCACCTGGTCGTTCAACCCGCCCGTGCAGAACCTGCTGCTGGAGCTGGCACCGTCGGGCGGCCTCGTCCTGTCGCTGAACGCGTCCGCGATCTACTTCGGCATCGGGCTCGCCGGTGTGCTCGGCGGAGCCGTGATCGGCACCGTCGGGGTGCTCGCCCTGCCGGAGGTCGGCGCGCTGCTCGGGCTGGTGGCAGTCGGCCTGATCCTCTCGCTGCGGGCCGGCATCCGCCGCGTCCCGGTCCTCGCCGCCGACTGAGCTCAGGCGTTGGCCGCGTCGACCTCCTGCGAGATCGACGCGGCCAACGCCGTGTCCAGCTCCGTGATCCCACCCGCGGAGTGGGTGGAGCAGCGGAACGTGAGCGTTCGCCAGCGGATGTCGATGTCGGGGTGGTGGTCGCGCTCCTCGGCGGTCGCGGCCACGCGGTCCACCACCGCGATCGCGGCGGGGAACGACGGCAGCTCCGCGATGCGCACCAGCGCGTCGCCGTCGCGCTCCCAGCCGGGGAGACCCCCGAGAGCGGCTGTGATCTCGTCGTCGTCCAGCAACCTGGGCATGGCCACATCCTGCCCCTTACGTTGCTTCCGTGCCGATCAGCTCCCCCGTCGAGGGGTTCCGCCTCACCTACGACGACCACGCGGGCCCCGGCGATCCCGTCGTGCTGCTGCACGGCTGGCCCGGTGACCGGGGCGACCACCGCGAGGTGGCGGCGCGGCTGTCCGACCGGTGCCGGATCGTCGTGCCCGACCTGCGCGGGTTCGGCGAGTCTCCGGCTCCTGCCGGTGCCGTCCCCGCCGACTTCGCGGCGGATGCGCAGGCCCGGAGCGTGCTGGCCCTCGTCGAGGAGCTGGGAACGGGGCCCGCGGTGCTCGCCGGATACGACATCGGGTCCCGCATCGCCCAGGCGGCGGCCCGGGCGCGGCCCGACCTCGTGCGGGCGCTCGTCGTCTCCCCGCCGCTGCCCGGGGTGGGGCAGCGGGTGCTGACGCCGGCCGCACACCGCGAGTTCTGGTACCAGGCCTTCCACCGGCTGGACCTCGCCGAACAGCTGCTCGACGGTTCCCCGGCCGCAGTCCGCGCGTACCTCGCCCACTTCTGGTCCCACTGGTCCGGGCCCGACTTCGAGCCCCACCCGGCAGAGCTCGACCGCCTGGCCGCCGCCTACGGCCGCCCGGGCGCGTTCGTCGCGTCGATCAACTGGTACCGGGCCGGGTCGGGCGCGATCGCGCTGTCGCTCGCGGAACAGCTGCCGGCGCCCGCAGACCGGCTCGCGGTGCGCACCACCGTCCTGTGGCCCGAGCACGACCCGCTCTTCCCGCGGGCCTGGTCCGACCGCCTGGGCGAGTTCTTCTCCGACGTGGAACTGCGCCCGCTGGACGGCATCGGGCACTTCGTGCCGGTGGAGGCGCCGGATGCGTTCGCCGGGGCGATCGCCGAGCGTCTCGCCTGACGAGCGGCACTCCCGTCGGTGGGAGAGGGCTACGCGTCCCGGCGCAGCATGCGGTAGACGGTGAGGCCGGCACCCGCCGCCAGGTAGCAGAGGGCGCGCAGGGTGCTCTCGATCATGCCGTCCGGGGGTATCGGGTCGCGCAGGACGTCGGCGCCCGCGGTCCAGCCGGAGGTGAGCAGGTAGGGCTGCAGCCACTCCAGCGCCGGGATCGCGGACAGCACCCCGAACACGATCAGCCCGCCGAGCACGGAGGCCACCACGATCGACGGGTGCTCGGTGAGCGCGGAGACGGCCAGGGCGACCGCGCCGACCGCGGCGAGCTGGCCGACCGTCCAGACCACGACGAGCGCCACCCGCCCGAGCGCATCGCCGAGGTCGACGGTGCTGCCGGACAGCGTGACGAGCTCCCCCTCGGCGCGGCCCACGACCACCACCCCCGCGAGGACGCCCACCACGGCCAGCGTGAGCACGGCGAGGGTGGCGACCACGAGCACGCCGAACGCCTTCATGCCCACCAACCGCAGCCGCCCGACCGGTGCGATCAACAGGCCGCGGAGGGTGCCCTGAGCGGCCTCGCCCGCGATCGCGTCGGCCGCGACCATCGCGACGGCCAGCGGCAGCAGCAGCGCGAGCGAGACCGTGATCGCGACGACCGGGAGCATCAGGCCGTTGCCCGCGACGGCGCCGATCAGGCCGCCGCCCGGCCCGTCGTCCGCGACCGCCGCTCCGATCGAGATCAGCAGGGGGACCAGCGCGAACACGCCGAGCATCACGAGCGTGCGGGGGCGGCGCAGCACCCAGCGGAGCTCGGCGCCGAGCAGCCTGCTCACCGGGACGCGGCGCGGTGCGGCGACACGCGGGAGCGCGACGGTGGTCATGACGGGTCCTCGGTCAGCCGGGCGAAGAGCTCTTCCAGGTTGGTGCGGCTGCGGCGGGCCTCGTGCACGGCGACGCCCTCCCCCACGAGCAGCGCGATCAGCTCCGGCGCGGGCGGACCGTCGTCGCCGACGACCACGGCCTGTTCCTCGGAGCTGGTCCGTTCGGCCCGGTACGCCGTGGCGCCCGCGCCGCGCAGCGTGCGCAGTGCCAGGTCGACGTCCGGGGTGGTGATCACGAGCCCGGTGGTGCCCGCGGCGAGCAGGGTGCGCAGCTCGCCCGCCGCGACGAGCGAACCCGCCTGGAGGACGGCGACGTGCGTGCACGTGGCCTCGACCTCGGCGAGCAGGTGGGAGGAGACGACGACCGTGGTGCCCGCGGCGTGCAGCTCGGTGATGATCCGCCGGACGTCGCGGGTGCCGGCGGGGTCGAGCCCGTTGGTCGGCTCGTCGAGCACGACCAGCCGGCGCGGCAGCAGCAGCACCGCGGCGAGCCCGAGGCGCTGCTTCATGCCGAGCGAGTAGCCCCGGTAACGGCGGTCGGCCGCGTCGGCCAGCCCGACCCGGGTCAGCGCGACGTCCACGGCGTTCGCGATGTCGCGGCGGGCGAGCAGCGGCTCCATGGTCGCGGCCCGGCGCAGGTTCTCCCGCCCGGACAGGAACGGGTGGAATCCGGGGCCCTCGACGAGCGCACCGACGTGGGGGAGCGCGCGTTCGATGCCGTCGGGCACCCGCTGCCCGAGGAGCTCCACCGAGCCTGCGGTGGGCCGGGTGAGGCCCAGCAGCATCCGGATCAGCGTGGTCTTGCCGGAGCCGTTGGGTCCGAGCATCCCGAGGACGGCGCCCGCCGGGACGTCGAGGTCGATGCCGTCGACGGCCACGGTGCAACCGAACCGCTTGCGCAGCCCGATCGCCCGTGCCGCGACCGCTTCTACGGGAGCGGCGCCCACCGGAGCGGGCGCCGCGTCCACGGATGGCATCGTCGTCACCGCGCCAGGGCCTCGGTGAGGACCTGCTCGGGCACGGCCCCGGCGGCGACCCGGCCGTCGTCGGTGACGATCACGCCGCCCACCGCGCTCGTGACCAACCGGCCGCTGCCCCAAGGCCCGTTGATCGGCCGGCCCAGCTTCGCGAGGTCGGGGATGCCGTCGGGACGGTCGGTGCCCGATCCGGGGGCGGACACGAGGACGGTGTCCCAGCCGTCGCCGACCGTGGTCGGCTCCGCCGCACCGGCCGGGTGCCCGTCGTGGGGCCGGGCGTCCTCGATCTTCGCGCCGGGCGGCGGGGTGAAGCGGAACAGCTCCGGGTCCTGCGGACCGAACGAGAGGTCGGTGAACCCGACCTCCAGCGCGGGCTCGGCCGATCCCGTGGCCAGCACGGTGAGCCGCAGCGGCATCCGGTGCTCGGCGTCCACCGCGACCCGTACCTCCCGCAGAAGCGTGCGCTCCGATGATGCGGGCGCGAGGACGAGATCGTATGCCGCCCGGCCGGCGACCTCGGAGGTGCCTTGGACACTGATCACGCTCGTGGGCCGCAGGGCGGCCAGCGCCTCGGCCGCGACCGCGCCGGGGTCGGCGTTCGCCGCGTCGTGCTCGTGCTCCCCCTCGGGTGTCCGCCGCACGGTGCGGTCCTCCGAGTTCCACGCCCAGAAGGTCACGCCGTCCGACACGAGCGTGCGCTCACCCGATTCGGTGGGAAGCTGGACGCGGCCGCGGTGGTCACCGTCGCACCAGATGCGCGCCGTGCTCGTGCCGTTCGCCGCCTGCGGCACGCCGGGCAGCGCCGGCAGCCCGAGCCCGTTCTGCAGCTCGACCGCGCCGGCGAGCGGCTGCGGGTCGGCGGCCAGCACCGATCGGACCAGCTCCTCGGGGTCGACGGGCGGGAGCGCAGGCTGCGCGCCCGCCCCCGCCGGAACCGCGAGCAGCCCAAGACCCACCGCACCGGCCACCGCGATACCGGCGGCGGCCGTGCGTCCGATCCTGTTGCTGCGTGCGGTTGCCATGGGGCATAGCGTGACGGACGCGCGCTGAGAGTGTTCTGAGGTGTGCGGATGGCAGGTGCGGGTAGCGTCCGCCGCGTGGCGCGCGTGCTTGTGGTCGACGACGAGCCGGGCATCCGGACGGCAGTCGCGCGCGGCCTGACGGCCGAGGGGATGGAGGTCGTCGCGGTGGGCGACGGCGTCTCGGGGCTGGAGGCCGCCCTCACCGGGAGCTTCGACGCCGTCGTGCTCGACATCATCCTCCCCAGGCTGTCCGGCTACCGGGTGCTCGAGCAGCTCCGCGCCGCCGGGGTGGACACGCCGGTGCTGCTGCTCTCGGCGAAGGACGGCGAGTTCGACCAGGCCGACGGCCTCGACCTCGGCGCCGACGGCTACCTCGTCAAACCGTTCGCGTTCGTGGTGCTGGTGGCCCAGCTGCGGGCCATGCTGCGCCGGCGCGACGCTGCGCTCGGCCGCACCGGCCAGCGCGTGCGGCTCGGGCCACTGCTCGTCGACCCGGCCGCCCGCTCCGTGAGCTGGCACGGCGACGTCGTGGAGCTCTCGCCGCGCGAGTTCGCGCTGCTGCACGCGCTCGCCAGCCGCCCGGACACGGCGGTCGCCAAGGACGAGCTCCTGCGCCTCGTGTGGGGCGACGAGCAGGCGGCCAGCCGCAACGTCGTCGAGGTCTACGTCGGGTACGTCCGGCGCAAGCTCGACGGGGTGGGCGCCGGTCACGTGCTGAAGACGGTCCGCGGCTACGGGTACATCGTCGAGTCGCCATGACTCGCGCCCGGTTCCGGCGGTGGTGGTCGGCCCGGCCGCTGCGGCTGCGCATCACGCTCGTGGTCGGGTGCGTCGCCCTCATCGGCCTGCTCGCGCTGAGCAGGCTGGGCGTCAGCATGCTGTACGAGACGATGCTGGGCGCCGCCGACGCCGAGCTGCGCGCCGACGCCCGAGCGGTGGCCGAGCAGCTGGCCACCGGCACCCCGCCCGCCCAGGTCCGCAGGTTCGAGCTGCGCGTCGTCGACCTGTCCGGGGTCCCCGTCGACGGCGGCCCGGCCCTGCCGCTGCGCCCCGACCAGACCCGCGCGCTCGCGGCGGGCGACGCGTTCGTCGTCGGAGACTTCAGGGAGCTGCGCCGCTGGCTCGCCGTGCCCGCCGTGATGCCGGACGGCTCGCCGCGGCTCGTCGTCGTGACGTCGGACCTGGTGGGCGGGGCCATCCTGCTGGCGAACGCCGCCGTCGGGTTCGTCGTCGGTGCGCTCGTCGTGGCCGCGGTGGTGGCGCTCGCCGGTTGGGCGGCCACCCGCGCGGCGCTGCGTCCCGTCGACCGGATGCGGGTCGCCGCCTCGGCGCTGCCACCGGGGGAGCGCCTGCCGGTGCCGGTCGCCAAGGACGAGCTGCGCGCGCTGGCCGAGGAGTTCAACGCCCTGCTCGCCCGGCGGGACGAGGCGGTGGCCCGGCTCGAGCGGTTCACCGGCGACGCCGCCCACGAGCTGCGCTCCCCGGTGGCGGCGATCCGGGCCCAGGCGGAGGTTGCCGTCGCCCACCCCGACCCGGATCTCACGGGGGAGACGCTGCGAGCCGTCGTCGACGAGGCCACGCGGCTCACCACGATGCTCTCCGACCTGCTCGCACTCGCTCGGGCCGACGCCGGGCAACGCCCGCCGGCCCAACCGGTGGACCTCGTCGTCGCCGCGCAGGCCGCGATCGACCGTGCCGGCGGCTCCCGCTGCGGCCGGCTCGACGATCCGGTGCTGCAGCTCGTGGCGCCCACGCCGGCCGAGGTCGGGGCGAGCGCGTCGGAGGTGGCGCTGGTGCTGGACAACCTCGTCGCCAACGCGCGGCGCTACGCCCGGTCGCTGGTGCGGATCAGCATCCTGCCTGCGGGCCGGGTGGTGCGGTTGCTCGTCGAGGACGACGGGCCGGGCATCCCGGCCGCCGACCGCGAGCGGGTCTTCGACCGGTTCGTGCGGCTCTCCCCGGAGGGTGGCGGCGGGGCCGGTCTCGGGCTGGCGCTGGTCGCGGCCCTCGTGCAGGGCCGCGGCGGCGTCGTGTCGGCTGGTGCGACGCCCACCGGCGGCGGGCGCGTCGAGGTGCGCTGGCCCGCCTTGAGCAGCCCGACGACGTAGCCCGGCCTACCTGGCTCCCACCATGTGAGACGCCAGCCGACTTCGCACACCGAGCACCGACTTCACACAAGCCGGGCCCTGTGCGCAGTCCATGCTGGGTGTGCGAAGTGCGCGCGGAGGCCCTGTACCGGTCAGCACCAGCGTGATGGGTCGACCCCGCGGGGCCGGGAGTCAGGGGTAGCGGCGCGGGGGCGCGATCTGCTGGTCCTGCTCCTCCACCGGGACCCGTGACGGGCCCGGCACGTCCGAGGCCTCGGCCTCCCGGGGCGGGATCCGCATCGGCTGCGCCCGCGGGGCGTCGCCCCCGACGAGGCCGAGGTCGCCCAGCCCGGAAGCGGTCTGCTCGATCACGGTGCCCGCTTCGACCGGGCGGACCGGCTCGGCCGCGCCCACCTGCGAGGCCTGGAGCGAGCCGGGCTGGACCGGCCAGCCAGGCGGCACCGCGAGCGCGGGCAGTCCGGGCGCGGCGAGCGGGGCGTGCTGGACGGCGGACGGCACCTGCGACGACGTGGTGTGCTCGACCCGCTGCGGCCCTTCCGGCTCGGTGCCGGACGGCGTCGGCGGTTCGGGGGAGAACGGCAAGGCGGAACCGGCCGGCGGCTGATCGGCCGACGCCACGGCCGGCTGCGGCGCCGCCGCCACCTCCGGGTCGGCGGCCGGTTCGTGCGCGGCGGCCGGTTGCTGGGCGGGTGGCGCCGAGTCCGGGCCGGACCCGTTCGAGGACCCCGCCTCGCCGTTGCCGGCGGCGCGCCCCTCCGGGATGGCCCGGTCGAGCAGCTGGCGGCTCGTGTCGAGCTGGGCGGCGAGGTGCAGCCGCAGCTCCTGCAGGTCGTCGACCTCGCGCTGGGCGTCCTCGACGGTCTGCCGCACCGCGTCCTTCGCGTCGCCGACGACGCTGCGGGCCTGGTCCTCGGCGTCGTCCAGCAGGCGCCGGGCGCTGCGCATCGCCTCCGTCTGCATCTTCGCCAGCTGCGCCATCGCCTCGCGGCAGCGCAGCGCGAGGACCTGGCGGAACTCCTCCTCGTCCGCGGCGCGCCGGGTGGTGGCCTCGTCGTCGAGGCGGGTGCGCTCCTCGGCGGCCTCGCGGCGCATCCGTTCGAGCTCCTCCACGTCCCGCGGGCCGCGCAGCTCGTCCTCGTCGAAGCCGAAGCCACCCACGTCGCCGGCCTCGGCGCCGACGGCCGCGATGATCTCGGCAGCGTGGGCCGTGGCCTGGGCGGAGGCGTCGGCCCGTAGACCGGTGAACTCCTCCTTGGCCAGCCGCAGCATCACCTGCAGGCGCTCGTTCATGCTCTCGGTCGTGTCCGGAGGGCCGGTCAGCACCCGCAGCTCGCCACGCAGCCGCTCGATCTCGGTGTTCGCGGCCTCCAGTTCCTTGCGACACCCCGCGAGCTGCTGGCCCAGCTGCGAGGCCTGCTCGGCGGCGGCGGCACGGTCGGCGGCGAGGATCGTGGTCTCGGCGTCGATCCGGTTCAGGTGGTACGCGACCTGATCCGGGTCGTAACCGCGACGCACGACCGCGAACGCGGGGGCGGCGATCGGCGCCTGCTCGGCTGGAGCCATGTGGATCACGGTACGAGCGCCACGGCGCCACGGGTGCCAGTCCCACGGCTATTTCACCTGGTCGTGGCGCTGGAGGTGGGACATGGCGGCGTGTCTGCCACGATCGGGAGGTGCCCGTCCTGCGCTCGACCGTGCTGATCGACGCTCCCCAGCGCACCGTCGCCGGCCTCCTGCGCGACGCCGAGGTCTCGGCGGAGGCGATGCGCCGGTGTGGCCACCGGTTCGCGGCGGGGAGCCGGTTGGTGTGCCTCGGGGAGACCGTCCGGTTCGGGGTGCGGGTGGCGCCCGGTCTGCGGGTGCCGCTGCGTACGCGGATCACCGCGGTGTCGCCGACCGGGATCGAGTCGGTGCTGGTGGCCGGGCCGCTGCGCGCGTTGACGCACCGCACCACCCTGACGCCGACCGCCGCCGGCATCCTCCTGCTCGACGAGGTGAGCTGGACGTCACCGCTGGGCGGGCTCGGGCGCCTCGGCGACGTCCTGCTCGGGCGGGGGCTCGTGCTGCGGCTGCTCGCCGCGCGGGCGGATGCGCTGGTCGAGCGGGCGGCGGAGGTGACGGGCTGGCCGGTCGTCGTCGCCACCGCGGTGCTGCGCGACGGCACCGTGCTCGCCGCCCAGCGCACCCGGCCACCCGAGCTCGCCGGTCGTTGGGAGCTGCCGGGTGGGCGCGTGGAGGCCGGGGAGACCGAGCCCGACGCGGTCGCGCGCGAGCTGCGGGAGGAGCTGGGTGCCGACGTCCGCGCGACCGGGCGGCTCGGCACCGACCTGCCGCTCGTCGGCGTGCTGCTGCGGGTGCACACCGCGGAGCTGGAACCGGGCAGCCCCGAACCGCGGCCGTTGGAGCACGCGGCGCTGCGCTGGGTCGCCGGCGTCGACGTCCCCGGCGTCGACTGGGTGGCTGCCGACCGGGCGGTGGCCGCCGACCTGGTGGACCTGCTCCGGGTCGGGCCCTGCAACGTCGAGGGCCCCGGACGGAACCGCGCGTAGATCGACTCCGTCCATGCCGGCATGGCTCTGGAGCCCCTCCTCGCCCGCCAGGCGGGCGTGATCTCGCGCGAGCAGGCGTTGCAGGCGGGCCTCGCCGCGGCGACGGTCGACCGGATGGTGCGGACGCGGCGCTGGCAGCCGCTGCATCCGCGCGTCTACCTGGTGCGCGGGTATCCGGCGGGCGACGAGGCGCTGGCCCGGGCGGCGGTGCTGTGGGTGGGCGAGGGCGCGGTGCTGTCGGGGGCGGCGGCCGCGTGGTGGCACGGGCTGCTGGCCGGAGCGCCGCGCACGCTCGCCGTGACGGCGTCCGCCCGCCGGCCGGCCCGGCCGGGAGTCGTCGTGCGGTGCCGCCCGCTGGACGCCGCGGACCGCACCGAGCGCCGGGGTCTGCCGGTCACGCCGCTCGGGCTGACCGTGCTCGACGCCGCCGTGGAGCTCGGCGGACCGACGGGCGAGCTGCTGCTCCACCGCGGCCTGCTGGAGATCGGCTGGGCCGAGGTGCTCGCCGCGCACCGACGCAACCCCACGCTCGCCGGCAGGTCGCTCCTGTCGGCAGTCGCCGACCGTGCGTGCGGCCGCCGAGCGTGATCTCCACCACCTCGACGCCCGGATCGGCCCTTCCACCGGCACCTTGAGGTGAGGCTGTCCTCACTCCGGGGGCAGGGCCGGCGGCGGGTCGGGCTACCGTGAAGTGTGAGCACAGCAGCATCCACCCTCGCGGCTCCCGCGCAGCGGTCCGGCGCGTCCCGCGAATCGGGCGGCCGGCTGCGGAACGTCGCCATCGTCGCCCACGTCGACCACGGCAAGACCACCCTCGTCGACGCCATGTTGCGCGCCTCGGGCGCGTTCGGTGAGCGCGCCGCTGTGGTCGACCGGATCCTCGACTCCGGAGACCTGGAGCGTGAGAAGGGCATCACGATCCTCGCCAAGCACACGGCGATCAACTGGCACGGCACGACCCTGAACGTCGTCGACACACCGGGACACGCCGACTTCGGCGGGGAGGTCGAGCGCGGCCTCTCGATGGTCGACGGCGTCGTGCTGCTCGTCGACGCGAGCGAGGGGCCGCTGCCGCAGACCCGCTTCGTGCTGCGCAAGACCCTCGCCGCCGGCCTCCCGGTCGTCCTGGTCGTCAACAAGACCGACCGGCCGGACGCCCGTTGCGCCGAGGTCGTCGACGAGAGCCTCGAGCTGCTCCTGGAGCTGGCCGACGAGCTGGCGCTCGACGAGGACACCACGGGACAGCTGCTCGACCTGCCCGTCGTCTACGCGAGCGGCCGGGCCGGGCGCGCCTCCCGCATCCGTCCCGCCGACGGCGACCTGCCGGCCGACGCCGGTCTCGAGGCGCTGTTCGACGTCATCACCGAGACCGTCCCGCCGCCCGCCGACGACCCGGACGCGCCGCTGCAGGCCCACGTCACCAACCTCGACGCCTCGAGCTTCCTCGGCCGCATCGCGCTCTGCCGGGTGCGGGCAGGCGTGATCCGCAGGGGCCAGCAGGTCGGGTGGTGCAAGGCCGACGGCACGGTCACCCGCGTGAAGATCACCGAGCTGCTCCGGACGGTGGCCCTGGAGCGGGTACCTGCGGATTCCGCGAGCGCAGGCGACCTCGTCGCCGTGGCCGGCATCGCCGACGTCATGATCGGCGACACCCTCGCCGACCCCGACCAGCCGGTGCCGCTGCCGCGCATCCACGTCGACGAGCCGGCGATCGCCGTCACGATCGGGATCAACACCTCGCCGCTCGTCGGGCGCGACGAGCACCCGGGCACCAAGCTCACCGCCCGGCAGGTGAAGGGCCGCCTCGACGCCGAGCTCGTCGGCAACGTGTCGCTGCGCGTGCTGCCCACCGAGCGCCCGGACGCGTGGGAGGTGCAGGGCCGCGGCGAGCTGGCCCTCGCCGTGCTCGTGGAGACCATGCGCAGGGAGGGCTTCGAGCTCACGGTCGGCAAGCCGGAGGTCGTCACGCGCACGATCGACGGCAAGCTGCAGGAGCCGTTCGAGCAGCTGTCGGTCGACGTGCCGAGCGAGCACCTCGGCGCCGTCACGCAGCTGGTCGCCGGGCGCAAGGGTGAGCTCGGGCAGATGGTGCACGGCGAGAGCCGGGTGCGGATGGACTACCGGGTGCCGGCGCGCGGCCTGATCGGTTTCCGCACCGAGTTCCTGACGATCACGCGCGGGGCGGGCATCGCGAGCCACGTCTTCGACGGCTACGGCCCCTGGGTGGGCGAGCTGCGCACCCGTCAGCGCGGCTCGCTGGTGTCGGACCGGACCGGTCCGGTCACCGGGTACGCGGTCGACCAGCTCTCCGACCGGGGCGTGCTGTTCATCGGGCCCGGCACCCCGGTGTACGGGGGCATGGTGATCGGCGAGTACACCCGCGCCGAGGACCTCGAGGTCAACATCACCCGCGAGAAGAAGCTCACCAACATGCGCTCCTCCACGGGCGACGAGCTGGTGAAGCTGACCCCGCCCACCGTGCTCAACCTGGAGCAGGCCCTGGAGTTCTGCGCCACCGACGAGTGTGTCGAGGTCACGCCGGAGTCGGTGCGGATCCGCAAGGTCGAGCTGGACGCGCACTCCCGCGCCCGGCAGCGGGCCAGGGCGCGCAACCCCCGCTGATCGCAGGCGACCGCACCTCCATACGGTGGAGGGCATGACCTGGATGCGGGTGTCGGGCTGTGCTGCGTTGGTCCTGGCGCTCGTCGTGGCGGTGGCCGGCTGCTCGAACGAGCCGGTGGCGCCACCGCCGCCGGCGCCGATCCCGACCCCGCAGCCCGAGCCGACGCGGCTCGTGGCCGGGATCGGGGTCGATGACATGGGCGCGGGTTTCAACCCGCACCTGCTCGCCCACCAGTCGCCGGTCACCACGGCGCTCGCGACGCTCGTGCTCCCGTCGGTGTTCCGCTCCGACGCCGAGGGCGCGATGCACATCGACCCGACGATCGCGACGAGCGCCGAGGTCACCGCCACCGAGCCGTTCACGGTGAGCTACGAGCTCAACCTGGAGGCGTCCTGGTCGACGAACGCCCCGATCGCGGCGGAGGACTTCGTCTACCTGTGGGAGCAGATGCGCAGCCAGCCGGGCGTCACCGACGCCGCCGGCTACCAGCTCATCACCGAGGTGCGGTCCCGCGCCGGTGGCAAGGCGGTCGACGTCGTCTTCGCCCACCCCTACCCGGCGTGGCAGCACCTGTTCTCGGACCTCCTGCCCGCGCACATCCTCAAGGACGCCCCTGGCTCGTGGACGGGCGCGCTGACCGACGGCATCCCGGCATCCGGGGGTCCGTTCCGGGTCACCTCGGTCGACCGCGCCCGCGGTGAGGTGCTGCTCGCCCGCAACGACCTCTACTGGGACACGCCGACCGTGCTCGACGAGCTCCTGCTCCGCAGGATGGGACCGCAGGAGCTGGCGCCCGCGCTGGCCGCGGGCGACGTCGACGTCGCCCTGCCGGAGGCCGGGCCGGCCATCCGCACGGAGCTCGGCGGGCTGCAGCCCGCTCCCAAGCTGCAGCTGGCGCCGGAGCCGATCGTGACGCAGCTGGGGATGCGGGCCGACGGCGGCCCGCTGGCCGATGCCAGGACCCGCCGCGGGATCGCGATGCTGCTGGACCGGGACGCGATCCGCGCCGCGGTCGCCCCCGAGGCGCTGCCGGCCGACGCGTTCGGCCTCGCGCCGTCGCAGCCGGGGTACGCGTCCACGGAGCCGCCGGACACGCCGGTGCGCCACGACCCGGCCGCCGCGGCCCAGCTGCTCGCCAGCGCGGGCTGGAGTCGCGACCTCACGACGGGTCGGTGGGCGGTGGCGGGAGGCCCGGTGTCGATCGTGATCGGGGCCGCGAACGACCGCGCGGAGGACGTCGACGTGGCCCGGGTCGTCGCCGAGCAGCTCGACGCCGCCGGCATCGACGTCACGCTGGTGGGCCCGTCGGCCGTGGAGCTGTTCGGGCAGGCGGCGGTGCCTGCCGTCCCGCCGAGCCCCAGCCCCACCCCGTCGCCGACGGCCGAGCCCGGGTCGCCGGTCGCCACCCCGACCGAGCCGGCTCCGACCCCCACCCCGTCCGGGACGACCTCGGGCGCCCCGGCCACCACCACCCCCGCGCTGCCCCCCGCACCCGGCGGGGTGCAGGTCGACCTGATGGTCCTGCCGCGCACGGTCGGTGGCGACCCGGGCACCGAGCTTGCCTCCGACTACGGCTGCCCGGCCCCCACCGTGGTGGTGCCGGACCCGCCGCGCCCGACCACCGGCTTCTGCTTCCCCGCGCTGCGCCCGGCGCTGGACGAGCTCCTCTCGGCCACACCCCGCCCGGAGACGGCGGGTGCCGTGGAACAGGTGCTCTGGGCGCAGCTGCCGTTCCTCCCGCTGTTCCAGCCGGTGAACCTCGTGGTGAGCACCCCGACCGCCGACGCCGCGACCGGTATCGGGCCCGGCCCGCTCGGTTCCGGGCCGCTGACCGGTGCCCCGACGTGGCGGGCGCCCGCGGAGTGACCCAAGAGTAAGTTACCGCGAGGTAATGAGTTGTTGTCGCCCAGTTGGCTTCCGGTCACCCTTTGGTCACGATCGAGTGGCGGCGGATGACGGGCGCGAAAGCGCTTCCTACCGTGCCCTGGATCGGTGCGCCGGTTCGTCACATGGGCCGGGTTGCGCCGAGCCGATGCGAGAGGACGCCCGACCGGGTTGGTCCAGCAGAGAGAGGTCAGGAAGTCCGATGAGGAGATCGAGGGCGGCATCGCTCGCCGCCATCGGGGCGGTTGCCACACTGGTGCTCGCGGCCTGTGGCGGGGGCGGCGGCGATGGCGGTGACGCCTCGGAGGGCGGGATCTACCAGGACTGCGAGGCCAATCCGACCACCTGCAACGCCGTGCCGGCCGCGCAGATGCAGCAGGGTGGCACTCTCACGTTCGCGATCGAGAAGAACATCGCGAACTGGAACATCAACTCCTCGGAGGGCAACGTCTTCGAGCCCGCGATGGCGATCAAGACGCTCCTGCCCTGGGTCTTCACGACGACGCCGGACCTGAAGCAGGTGCTCAACGAGAACGTCTTCGTCTCGGCCGAGCAGACCAGCACCAGCCCGCAGACGATCGTCTACAAGATCAAGCCGGAAGCCGCATGGAGCGACGGCACGCCGATCACCGCCGACGACCTCGTCTTCCAGTGGAAGACGATGAACGGCAAGGACTGCCCCGGGTGCGCGGCGGCCCAGAACGCCGGCTACAACCAGGTCGAGTCGATCACCGCATCGGACGGCGGCAAGACCGCGACGATGGTGTTCGGCACGCCGTACGCCGACTGGAAGAACCTCTTCGCGTCGGGCACCCCGATCTACCCGGCGCACGTCGCCGCCCAGCAGGGTGACCTGAACACACCCGAGGGTCTGCAGGCGGCGTGGGACTGGTTCGGTGCCACGACGCCGACCTACAGCGGCGGCCCGTACCAGGTGGACAACTGGCAGGACAACGTCGCGCTCACCCTGGTGCCGAACCCGAAGTGGTACGGCGAGACGAAGCCCTCGCTCCAGCAGCTGATCATCCGGGTGATCACCGAGGCCTCGCAGGAGCCGATCGCCCTGCAGAACGACGAGGTGCAGGTCATCTACCCGCAGCCGCAGGTCGACCTCGTGCAGCAGGTGCAGAACATCCCCGGGGTGTCGCAGTACCAGGACCTCGGGCTCACCTGGGAGCACCTCGACCTGAACCTGGAGAACGAGTTCCTCGCCGACGAGCCGCTGCGCGACGCGATCTTCGCTGCCACGAACGTGCAGGCGATCATCGACTCCACCGTCGGCCAGTTCAACGAGGACGTCACGCCGCTCAAGAGCCACATGTTCGTGCCGGGCATCGACGGCTACAAGGACTACCTGCCGCCGGAGCAGGGCAGTGGCGACGTCGAGCGGGCCCGCCAGATCCTCACCGACGCCGGCTACACGAACATCGGCGAGGGCCAGCAGCTGACCAGGCCGGACGGCCGCGCGGTGCCGCCGCTGCGGATCCGCTACACGGTCGGCAACGCGATCCGGCAGACCACCGTGGAGCTGATCCAGTCGCAGGTGCGGCCGCTCGGCATCAACCTGGAGATCGTGCCCACCGACGACCTCGGCGGCACCACCAGCAGCGGTGACTACGACATGATCGTCTTCGCCTGGGTGCAGACGCCCGCGTCGTTCAGCAACGCCGAGCAGACCTGGAACACCTCGTCGGAGAGCAACTACGGGCACTACAGCAACCCCGAGGTCGACCGGCTCATGCACGAGGCGGCCACGTCCACCGATCTGGGCCCGGCCCGCGACAAGCTCAACGAGGCCGGCGAGATCCTCGCCGAGGACTCGTACGTGCTGCCGCTGTACCAGAAGCCGACGATCGTCGCGGCGCAGGACGACGTCGCGAACGTCCGGAACAACTCCTCGCTCGACGGTCCCACCTACAACGTCGAGGAGTGGGGTCTGCGGGCGGCAGGCTGACCTCCCCGCTCCCGGGCGGCCGCGCCTCCACGGCGGCCGCCCCGGGAGCGGCGTAGCCTCCCGTCGACCCGCCGTACCCACCACCCGGAAGATCCCCCATGCTCGCCTTTGCCGTGCGGCGGATCGCGGTGTCGCTCCCGATCCTGCTGATCTCGTCGTTCATCGTCTTCATGCTCGCGTCGCTGTCGGGCAACCCGCTGTCGCCACTGCTGAACCGGAATCCGCCGCCCCCGCCGGAGTCGATCGCGCTGGAGGCGGCGCGGCTGCGCCTGGACCACCCGATCCTCGAGCGGTACTGGATGTGGCTCACCGGGCTCTTCCACGGCGACTTCGGCCCGTCGGTCCAGTCGAACCTGAACATCGGCACCGAGGTGGCCGGCCGTTTCGTGGTCACGATGCGCCTGATCGTGATCGCGATGATCCTGGCGCTCGTCCTCGCCGTCGTGGTCGGCGTGATCAGCGCGGTGAAGCAGTACTCCAAGACCGACTACGCGGCCACGTTCCTCGGCTTCCTGTTCCTCGCGATGCCGGCGTTCTGGCTCGCGATCCTGCTCAAGCAGGCGGGGATCGACTTCAACAACGCCGTGGACGAGCAGGTCATCTACACGATCGGCGACTCCTCGGTGCCGCTCCCGCAGGGCTTCGGGGCGCAGGTGGCCGACATCGCGGGGCACATGATCCTGCCCACCATCTCGCTGGCGTTGATCTCCTACGCCGCGTGGAGCCGCTACCAGCGCGCCTCGATGCTCGAGGTGATGAACAGCGACTACGTGCGGCTGGCACGGGCGAAGGGCCTGTCCCGGCGCCGGGTCATGATCAAGCATGCGCTGCGCAACGCGCTGATCCCGCTCACCACGGTCACCGCCCTCGACCTCGCCTCGATCATCAGCGGCGCCGTGCTCACCGAGACCGTGTTCCAATGGCGTGGGATGGGCGACCTGCTCCTCAACGCGATCCGCAGCGACGACGTGTACGTCGTGATGGCGTGGCTGCTGGTCACCGCCACCGTGGTGATCGTGTTCAACCTGCTCGCCGACCTGCTCTACGCCGTCCTCGACCCCCGGATCCGCTATGCCTGAGACGCCCGTGACGGCCCCGTCGACCGAATCCCGCGCCGGGACACCGGAGCGCGAGTTCACCGTCGCCGAGCGCAGCCAGTTCCAACTCGTGCTGCGCCGGTTCCTGCAGCACCGGTTGGCCGTCGGCAGCCTCGTCGTGCTCGCGCTGCTGATCCTGCTGGCCTACGTCGGCGGCGCGCTGTGGCAGTACGACTTCGGCGAGTTCACCCCGGACAAGTCCGACGCACCGTCGCTCGCCCACCCGTTCGGCACGGACGCCGCCGGCAAGGACCAGTTCGCGCAGGTGCTGCGCGGCACCCAGATCTCGCTGCAGATCGCCGTGCTCGTCGCGCTCTTCTCCACGGTCGTCGGCACGGTGTGGGGCGCGGTCGCGGGGTACTTCGGCGGAATCGCCGACACGATCATGATGCGGGTCTCCGACCTCGTCCTCACGCTGCCGCTGCTGGCCGTCGCCGCGATGCTCGCGCACAACTTCGGCGGCTCCTGGTGGCTCATCTCCGTCGTCATCGCCGGCCTGTACTGGGCGTACGTCTCCCGGGTGGCCCGCGGCGTCGTGCTCTCGCTGCGGGAGAAGGAGTTCATCGAGGCGGCGAAGGCCCTGGGCGCGAGCGACGCGCGGATCATCTTCCGGCACCTGGTGCCCAACGCGCTCGGGGCGATCATCGTCAACGCCACGATCCTCGTGGCGCTCGCGATCCTGCTGGAGACGTCGCTGTCCTACCTGGGCTTCGGCGTGCGCCCGCCGGACACCTCGCTCGGCATCCTGGTCAGCGAGGCGCAGACGGCGCTCACCACCCGGCCGTGGCTCTTCTACTTCCCGGGCCTGTTCATCATCCTGATCGCCCTGACCATCAACTTCATCGGCGACGGCCTGCGGGACGCGCTCGACCCGCAGCAGACGAAGGTGCGTTCGTGACCGAGCTTGCGAGGTCACCATCGGACACAGCACCGTCGGTCATGAGGCTGACGAGCGCCAGCGAGGAGGTTCCATGACCGGCCCGGAGGACCTGCTCGCGGTGACGCAGACCGCGGGCGAGACAGCCCGCGCGTCCCACGACGTGGTGCTGGAGGTCGACGGCCTCACCGTCGGGTTCCCCACCGACGACGGCCTGGTGCAGGCCGTCCGTGGGGTGAGCTACCGGCTGCGCCGGGGCGAGGTCCTGGGCATCGTCGGCGAGTCCGGTTCCGGGAAGTCGGTCACGTCGATGGCCGTGATGGGGCTCCTGCCCGGCTCGGCCCGGGTCGGCGGCTCCGTGCGGTTCGGCGGCAAGGAACTGATCGGTGCCCCGGACGGGGAGCTGACGAAGATCCGCGGTCGGCGCATCGCGATGATCTTCCAGGACCCGATGACGTCGCTGAACCCCGTCTACACCGTGGGGTACCAGATCGCGGAGGCCGTGCGCGCCCACCACGACGTCAGCAAGGACGCCGCCCTGAATCGGGCCGCCGAGCTGCTGGAGACCGTGCGCATCCCCAACGCGAAGGCGCGGCTGGCCAGCTACCCGCACGAGCTCTCGGGCGGGATGCGGCAGCGCGTCGTCATCGCGATCGCCATGGCCAACGACCCGGACGTCATCATCGCCGACGAACCGACGACCGCCCTCGACGTCACGGTCCAGGCCCAGATCCTGGATGCGCTCGACACCGCCCGCGAGGAGACCGGCGCCGCCATGGTGCTGATCACCCACGACCTCGGCGTGATCGCCGGGCGGGCCGACCGCGTCCTCGTGATGTACGCGGGCAAGCTCGTCGAGAGCGGCAGCGCCGAGGACGTCTTCTACACCCCGCGCATGCCGTACTCGCTCGGGCTGCTGGGCAGCCTGCCGCGCCTCGACCGCCCGTCCGAGCGGCTCACCCCGATCCCCGGTGCGCCGCCGTCGCTGGTCAACATGCCGCCCGGGTGCCCGTTCACCCCGCGCTGCCCGCTGGCCCGGGACGTCTGCGACGAGGAGGAGCCGACGCTCCGACCCACCACGGACCCGGACCACACGGCCGCCTGCCACTTCTCGGACGAGCTGGTTGGCGTCGGGCCCAGCCAGCTGTTCGGCACCAGGGTCACCGACACGGCAGCGCTCGCCGAGTTCGTGCGCGAGACCTCCGACCGCGAAACGCAGGACGACGCCTCATGACCGCTCCCGTCGCCGCGCCGCCCGTGCTGAGCGTGCGCAACCTCGTCAAGCACTTCCCGGTGCGCTCCCGCGGACTGCTGCGCCGCCAGGTGGGGGAGGTGCACGCGGTCTGTGGTGTCTCGTTCGAACTCGCCGAGCAGGAGACCCTCGGCCTCGTCGGCGAGTCGGGCTGCGGTAAGAGCACCACCGCCCGCGTCCTGCTGAACCTGCAGCCGGCCACGTCCGGGGAGGTGCACTACCAGGGCCGCGAGCTCACGGCGCTCTCGCGCTCCGACATGCGGTCGCTGCGCCGCGACCTCCAGATCGTGTTCCAGGACCCCTACGCATCGCTCGATCCGCGGATGCCGGTCAACGAGATCATCGCCGAGCCGCTGCGCATCCACGGCCGGTACGGCGACGAGGGCCGCGCCGTCGTGCGCGACCTCCTGCGCACCGTCGGTCTCAAGCCCGAGCACGGCAACCGGTTCCCGCACGAGTTCTCCGGCGGCCAGCGCCAGCGCATCGGGGTGGCCAGGGCGCTCGCGCTGCGGCCCAAGGTGCTGGTGCTCGACGAGCCGGTGTCCGCGCTCGACGTCTCCATCCAGGCCGGCGTGCTGAACCTGCTCGACGAGCTGCAGTCCGAGCTCGGCCTGTCCTACCTGTTCGTGTCGCACGACCTGTCGGTGGTGCGCCACATCGCCGACCGCATCGCTGTGATGTACCTGGGCACGATCGTCGAGACGGGCACCTCCGAGGAGCTGTTCCAGGGCCCGGCCCACCCGTACACCCAGGCGCTGATCTCCGCGATCCCGCTGCCGGACCCGCGCAAGGAGCGAGCCCGCGAGCGGATCACCGTGGTCGGCGACGTGCCCAGCCCGGCCGACCCGCCCAGCGGCTGCCGCTTCCGCACCCGCTGCCCGAAGTTCGCGAACGAGCTCAGCGACTCCGAGCGCAAAGCCTGTGTGGAACAGCCGCCGGAGCTCGTCGACCGGGGCCACGGCCACCCGGCCGCGTGCCACTACGCGGAGCGCAAAGCCCTGCTCTGACGAGCCCGGCTCGGACGCTCCCGTGCCGCATTCGTCGGGCTACGGCCGAGCATCCGTCGCCATCGTGCCCTTGCCGGGCGCGGCTCGGTTGCCGCGAGTTGGTGGGGTCGGCGCGATTCCGGGCTGCGCCTCGCGTTGGTCGGTCGGAGATGCGTCGGGGTAGGCCCCGAGTAGGCACCCGTGGTTCGCGTGGGGTGCGCGAGTGGGCGCGCGGCGCTTTGCGCGCGGCGGTACGGACGGGGCCGGGTGGGAGAAGGACCGATCCTGTGGGCGCTCTGCGAGATGCTCGTCTTGCCTCCCGGACCTGGGTACGAGCACTCGCGTGGACGGCAGGTCGACTGCGTGTGGTCACCTGGCGGTCGCGATTGGTGGGTGGTCGACATGATCATGGATTCGGGGGCCTGATCGTTGCGAGTCCGCGCTCAGCGCCCCGGGCGGGGCGATCTGCCGCATCTCGGACCGATCATGCGCCCTTGATCGCTGCGAGACGGCGCTGAACGCCCTCGTCAGGGCAGGTTGGCACATCTCGGACCGATCACCCGACCCGCCCGCGCCCTGGCGCACTCCGGGGGGTGCTCCGTGCAACCGGGCAGCGGCGGCTACGAGGGGAGCAGGTGCTGCTCCTCCGCGTGGTGGCAGGCGCTCGCGTGGTGGCCGCCGCCGCGGACGACCAGGGCGGGCTCCTCGTCCTCGCAGATCTCCGTGGCCTTCCAGCACCTCGTGCGGAAGCGGCAGCCGCTCGGCGGGTCGACCGGGCTCGGGACGTCGCCGGTGAGCCGGATGCGGGCGCGCGCGGCCCGGACGGCCGGGTCGGGCACCGGCACGGCCGACAGGAGCGCCTGCGTGTAGGGGTGGGAGGGGCGGCCGTAGATCTCCTCCTCCGACCCGATCTCCACGATCTTGCCCAGGTACATGACGGCCACCCGGTCCGACAGGTGGCGCACCACGGAGAGGTCGTGGGCGATGAAGAGGTAGGAGAGCCCGAACTCGCGCTGCAGCTCGTCCAGCAGGTTCATCACCTGCGCCTGGATCGACACGTCGAGCGCCGACACCGGCTCGTCGCAGATGATCACCTCGGGCCGCAGCGCGAGCGCGCGGGCGATCCCGATCCGCTGGCGCTGGCCGCCGGAGAACTGGTGCGGGTAGCGGTTGATGTGCTCGGGGTTGAGCCCGACGACGTCGAGCAGCTCCTGCACCTTCCGGCGGCGCTCGCCCTTCGGGGCGACGTCGGGGTGGATGTCGAACGGCTCCCCGACGATGTCGCCCACGGTCATGCGGGGGTTCAGCGACGTGTACGGGTCCTGCAGCACGATCTGGATCGACCGGCGCAGGGCCGAAAGCTCCCTGCCCCGCTTGGCGAAGACGTCCTCCCCGCGGAACCGGACCCGGCCCGACGTGGGCGGCTCCAGCCGCATCAGCACCTGCGCCAGCGTCGACTTCCCGCAGCCGGACTCGCCGACCACACCGAGCGTCTCGCCCTTGTGCAGCTGGAAGGAGACACCGTCGACGGCCCGCACGTGCCCCACCGTGCGCTTGAGGACGATGCCGACCTGCACCGGGAAGTGTTTGACGAGGTCCTCGACCTCGAGAACCGGGGTCATCGGGCCACCAGCTCCTCGGCGAACAGGCACGCCGACGCCCGGCCGGACGGCAGCACCGCGAGCGGGGGCAGCTCGTCCGCGCAGCGCTCGACGGCCATCGGGCAGCGCGGGTGGAACGGGCAGCCGGACGGGATGCGGGTGAGGCTGGGTGGCAGCCCGCGGATGGCCTTCAGGTTGGTGCCCTTCGTGTCGACGCGCGGGATCGACTCCAGCAGCGACCGGGTGTACGGGTGGCAGGGGTTGGCGTAGAGGGAGTGCACGTCCGCGTGCTCGACGATCCGGCCCGCATACATCACGGCGATCCGGTCGGCGACCTCCGCGACCACGCCCAGGTCGTGCGTGATCAGGATCAGGCCCATGTGCCGTTCGGCCTGGATCTCGGCGAGCAGGTCCATGATCTGGGCCTGCACCGTGACGTCGAGGGCGGTGGTCGGCTCGTCGGCGATCAGGACGTCGGGGTCGAGCGCGAGCGACATCGCGATCATGACGCGCTGCCGCATGCCCCCGGAGAACTGGTGCGGGTGGTCGCGCACCCGCTGGCGGGCGCCCGGGATGCCGACCATGTCCAGCAGTTCGACGGCGCGGGCCTCGGCGTCGCGCTTGCTCGCGCCGCGCCGCGTCCGCAGCTGCTCCGCGATCTGGAACCCGACCGTGAACACCGGGTTCAGCGCCGAGAGGGCGTCTTGGAAGATCATCGCGATGTGCTCGCCGCGCAGCTCCCTGCGCCGGGCCGGAGCGGCGGTGAGCAGCTCCTCGCCGCGGTAGCGGACCGCGCCGCCGGTGACGACGCCGGGCGGGCTCTCCAGGATCCCCATGACCGTGTTGGCCGTGACGCTCTTGCCGGAGCCGGACTCGCCGAGCACGGCGAGCGTCTCCCCGGCGTCCACGTGGTAGTCGACGCCGTTGAGCACGTGCGCCACACCGTCGCGGGTGCGGAACTCGACGCGCAGGTCGTCCACCTCGAGCAGCGGGGTCGGCATCAACGGCCCTTCGGGTCGAACGCGTCGCGCACCGCGTCGCCCAGCATCACGAAGGCGAGCACCGTGACGGCGAGGAACGCGGCCGGGAACAGGAGCAGGTGCGGGGCGACGCGGATGTAGTCGCGCGCCTCGCTGATCATCACGCCCCACGAGACGACGGGGTCGCGCAGGCCGATGCCGAGGAACGACAGCGTGGCCTCGACGCCGATGAAGGCGCCGAGCGCGATCGTGGCGTACACCAGCACGGGGGCGAGGCAGTTGGGCAGCATGTGCCGCCAGATCACCCGCGCCGGTCCGGCGCCGAGCGCTCGGGCGGCGCGGACGTAGTCCTGGTCGCGGGCGGTGATGGCGGCCGAACGCGTGATCCGCATCGACACCGGCCACGACAGCGCGGCCATCGTCAGCACCACGAGCGCGGTGATCCCGGCGGCGCCCTCGCCGATGGCCTCGCGGAAGGACGAGAGGATCACGATCGCGCCGAGCACGAACGGCAGGCCGAAGACGACGTCCGTGAGGCGGGACACCAGGGTGTCGACCCAACCCCCGTGGTAGCCGGCGATCATGCCGAGCGTGCCGCCGAGGAGCACGGTGATCGTCGTGGCGAGCACGCCGACGACGATCGACACCCGGGTGCCGTAGATCGTCCGGGCGTACACGTCCCGGCCGAGCAGGTCGTAGCCGAACCACGCCTGTCCCGACGGCGGCTGCCGGCTGCGGGCGAGGTCACCCGCGCTCGGGTCGACGGACGTGAACAGCTGCGGGAAGGCCGCGAGCACCAGCAGGAACGCGATCAACGTCACCGAGATCAGGAAGAGCGGGCGCCTGCGCAGGTCGTGCCAGGCGTCGGAGGCGAGGCTGCGCGCCCGGTCGGGGGCGTCGGCTCCGCCCGCGGCCGGCGCGCCGGGCTCCGCCACCGCGGAGCCCAGCACGCTCGGGTCAGACATAGCGGATCCTCGGGTCGAGAACGGCGTAGACCACGTCCACCAGCAGGTTCATCAGCAGGTAGACGATCACGAGCAGGACGACCACGCCGGTGACGGTGGCGCCCTCCCGCAAGGCGATGGAGCGGAAGATCAGGCCACCGATGCCGCGGATGTTGAAGATGCCCTCGGTGACGATCGCGCCGCTCATGAGGGAGCCCAGGTCGACGCCGAGGAAGGTGACCACCGGGATCAACGAGTTGCGCAGCAGGTGCACGCCGACCACCCTGCGTGGTTCCAGGCCCTTCGCGACCGCGGTGCGGACGTAGTCGGAGCGCCGGTTCTCCGCGATGGACGTGCGGGTGAGCCGGGCCACGTAGGCCATCGACAGGCTGGCCAGCACGAAGCCGGGCACGAGGAGCTCGCCGAACCCGGCGTCGGACGAGACCGTCGGTGAGATGATCCCGAGCCGCAGACCGAGCACGGTCTGCAGCACGTATCCCGTGACGAACACCGGGATCGAGATCAGGAAGAGCGTCGTGACCAGCACGAGGTTGTCGAGGAAGCCGCCGGAGCGCAGGCCGGTGAGGACACCGGCGAGCACCCCGATGACGGCCTCGATCAGCAGCGCGACGAGGGCCAGCCGCAGCGTGACCGGGTAGGCGGTCGCGATCAGGTCGCCGACCGACGTGCCCGAGAACGTCTGCCCGAAGTCGCCCTGCAGCAGGTTCCCCAGGTAGCGCAGGTACTGGACGACCACGTTCTCGTCGAGGTGGAACTCCTCCCGCATGCGCGTGATGTAGGCGTCCGGGCAGGCCCGCTCGCCGCACTTGCCGGCGAACGGGTCACCCGGGAGGGCCCAGACGAGCAGGTAGATCAGGAACGTCGTGCCGATGAACACCGGGACGAGCTGGAGGAGCCGTCGAAGTATGTAGCGCCCCACTGCTACTCCGAGACCGTGACGCTCTCCAGGTCGAGCTCGCGGAACGGCGTCACCGTGACGGTCTGCATCCGCTCCGACCAGCCGGCCTGGAACGACTGGAAGTACACCGGGATCGCCGGCATGTCCTGGATGATCATGCGCTCGGCCTCCTGGTAGAGGGCGTCGCTCTCCTCCCGCGACGTGGCCGCGTCCGCCCGGGCGAGCAGCGCGTCGACCGCGGGGTTGGAGTACTCGCCGTCGTTGGTCGAGCCGCCGGTGCGGTACATCGGGTTCAGGAAGTTCTCGATCGACGGGTAGTCGGCCACCCAGCTGCTGCGGTAGATCTGGTTCATCTGCCTGGCGTTGATCGCCGTGCGGATCTCGCCGAACGTGGGCACCGGCACGAAGTTGCACTGCACGCCGAGGGCGTTGCTGATGCTCACGCAGGTGGCCTGGATCCACTCCGCGTTGCCGGAGTCGGCGTTCGAGGTCAGCTCGATCGGGCCCTGGAACCCGGTGGCCTCGAACATCTGCCGCGCGCGCTCCGGCTGGTAGGTGCACAGCTCACCGCACTGGCCCGCCACCCGCCCGGGCACGTCCGGCGCGACGAGCCCGTCCGCCGGCGGCCGGGTGCCGCCGAAGATCTGTTGGTTGACCGCCTCCCGGTCGATGGCCATCGAGAGGGCCTGGCGCAGCTGCGGGTTCTGGTACCGCGCGTCGTAGAGGGGGAAGCCGAGGCGCTGCACCCCGAGATAGGTCCGCGAGATGCTGCGGTCGGCGAGGTCGGTCTGGTAGAGGTTGCCCGCGAGGCCGGACGGCGGGATGACCTCGATGAAGTCGAGGTTGTTCGCCACGACGTCGGCGTAGGCCGCCTCGGCGGACTCGTAGAAGCGGAACTCCACCCGGCTGATGCTGGGCTTGGGCTCGCCCGGCCACGGCTCGTAGCGCTCGACGATCACGTTCGCGCCCGGCTGGCGGGAGACGAAGCGGAACGGCCCGTTGCCGATCGGGTTGGCCTCGAACGCGGCCTTGTCGCTGAAGAACAGGTCGGGGAGCGGCGAGAACGCCCGGTAGCCCAGCATCGTCGGGAACACCGCGAACGGCGAGGACAGGGTGACCTCGAACGTCAGGTCGTCCACCACCCGCAGGCCGGACATCTCCTGCGCGGCCGGCTCCGGTGCCGTCTGCGGGCCCGCGGTGCCGTCCGGGTCCTCGGTGTGCACCTGGTCGTAGCCCTGGATGTGGGAGAAGAAGGCGCCGTTCTGCTGGCCGTTGGGGGAGTACGCGGTGTAGTTCCAGGACTTGACGAAACTCTGCGCGGTGACCGGGGTGCCGTCGTGGAACGTCCAACCGTCGTTCAGCTTGATCGTGTAGACCTGCGAGTCGGTGCTCTCGATCGACTCGGCCACCAGGTTGGCGGGCTGCGCGGTCTCGGGGTCGTACTCGACGAGCGGGCTGAACAGCGCGTCGAGGATCTTGCCGCCGCCGGTCTCGTTCGTGTTGCCCGGCACGAGCGGGTTCTCCGGCTCGGTGCCGTTCACACTGATCGTGACGCCGCCGGCCTCCGTGGAGCCGCCCCCCGGCTCACCCCCGCCACCGCAGGCCGTGGTGATCAGGACGATGGACAGCGGTAGCGCCGCCCAGGCAGCTGCTCGTCGTGCGCGCATGGCCCCCCATATCCGCCGAACGGCGTACGCAGGTGTGGCGCCCGCCGCAATTCCGGGTGATGTTGGAGCCGGACAGTAGCTGCCCGAATCGTGTCTGTTGAACCCCGTCAGGTCACAAATGGGTTGCGCACACGCGGTTCGTCACGTTCGGCGGCGGCCCGACAGCCGGCTGCCCGCGCACGTAGAGTGCGATCGTGATGCCACCCCCTGCCCGGCGGAGGCTGCTGCTCGTGCACGCCCACCCCGACGACGAGACGCTCTCGACCGGCGGCACGATCGCGCGCTACGCGGGCGAGCCCGACACGGCCGTCACGCTCGTCACCTGCACGCTCGGGGAGCAGGGAGAGGTGATCCCGCCGGAGCTCGCCGAGCTCGCGCCCGAACGCGGCGACCAGCTCGGCGGCTACCGCGCCGGTGAGCTCGCCGGCGCGTGCGCCGCGCTGGGCGTGCACGATCACCGCTACCTGGGCGGGATCGGCCGCTGGCGCGACTCGGGGATGGCGCTGGCCGGGCACGGGGTACGGGCGGCCATGCCGGAGCGGCTGCACCCGCGCGCCCTCGCCCGGCCGGAGGCGTTCGACGAGCAGGTCGACCAGCTCGTGGCCGTCCTGGAGGAGGTGCGGCCCCAGGTCGTCGTCACCTACGGCCCCGACGGCGGCTACGGCCACCCCGACCACGTGCGCGCCCACGAGATCACTGCCGCCGCCGTGCGCCGGGTACCCGCCCGGATGCTCTGCACCGTGGTCGGCCGGGCCACGCTCGACGCCGGGCTCGCGAAACTCTCCGGCCGCGCCGGCCTGCCGTTCCGGATGCCCGAGCCGGACGCCCTGCCCAGCGTGCCGGACGACGCGATCCGCGTGCGGGTCGACGTCTCGGCGCAGCACCGGGCGAGGGTCGCGGCCATGCGCGCGCACGCCACCCAGGTGGTGGTGTGGTCGGACGACGAGGTCACGGCGTTCGCGGTGAGCAACCTCGTCGCGCAGCCGCTGCTCGACGCCGAGGAGTACGTACCGGTCGACGGCGCCGTGCCGGCGGTGGACGACCTGTTCGGGGAGATCGGGGATGCCTGAGAAGACCGTGGACGACACCGCCGAGAACATCCTGGCGCCGGACCAGCAGGAGCCGCTGGTGCCCGACGGCGTGCTGCTCGTGCTCCTCGTCGTCGACGGGCTGCTGCTCGGGGCGTTCGGGCTGATGTTCACGCCGCTCTACACGCACGGCATCCCGGTGCCGATGGGCGTCGTGCTGTCGGTGCTGGTGCTGCCGTGGCTGGTGCGCCAGGCAGGTGAGATCGACGCGCGACCCGCCGTCGCGGGGGCACCGCTGACGGCGTGGGTGGTGGCCGTCGGCGTGCTGGGGCTCTTCGGCCCGGGCGGCGACTCGATGCTGCTGGCCAACTGGCAGTCCCTGGCGCTGGCCGTCGGCGGGATCGGCGCGGGCCTGTGGGGGCTGCGCGCGGTGATGGAGCGGGAGTACCAGGAGAGGCCGGGTGGCTGAGGCCATCCCGGACCGGGTGATCGTCGCGATCCTCCGCCCGTTCGTCCGCGCCACCCGCCCCGTGCTCGACGGGCTGCGCGAGTCCGACCCGTTCGGTCTCCGGTCGCGGGCGACCGCCCCCGGGGACGCGCCCACCGAGGAGCGCGGGCTGCGCGACAAGGTGCTGGACGCGCTCGCCGCCGTCGAGGTCCCGGGCACGGCGGCGTGGGGCGCGATGGGCGTACCGGCCCGCACGCGCTGGTGGGTGCGCCGGGTGGGCCGGTTCACCACCCTGATCGCGGCCGTGCCGGGGCTCGGCGGGGCCCTCGCCAACCGGTTGCCCGTCTCGAAGGCCGTCGGGGCGGCCGGGCAGGGCCTGCTGCTGGTGGCCATCGCGGGCGAGCACGGCGTCCGGGACGAGGACCAGCTCGTCGGCCTGCTCGGCGAGGTGCTCTTCCGCCGGGAGCTGGCCGTCACGGCGGCCACCGGATCGGAGGACGCGGCCGCCGAGGCCCGCGCGGCCGAGCTCACCGGAGACCTGGCGAAGCCGGCGACCACCCCCACCCTCGGGTTGGTGGCGCGGGCGGTGTGGCGGCTGGGCCGCGCGCTCTTCGCCGTGGAGGACGAGCTCGACAAGCGCCCGCACGGCAACTTCCTGCACGCGGGACTCGGCATGGTGCCGGTGGTCGGGGTGGTGGGGAAGTACCTGGGCGAATGGTCAGGCCTGAAGAAGGCCGCCCGCGAGACCGAGAAACGGCTCGGTCAGGCAGGTGGGACCAGATAGCGGTAGCGGTGGTGCTCGACGTAGCCGAGGCGGTCGTACAGCGCGCGGGCCCCGTCGTTCTGCAGGGCCACCTGCAGCACCGCCCACCGGGCGCCGCGACCGCGGCCCCATGCCCCGGCGGCGGCGAGCAGGACGGTGGCGTGACCGCGGCGGCGGGCAGCCGGCACGACCTCGAGCGTCGAGATGTGCACGTGGTCGTCGACGACGGTGGCGCGCACCTGCCCGAGCACGGCGCCGGCCCCGTCGCGGAGCAGGCCGAACGCGGTGTCGGGCGCGCCGCCGAGGACCCGGCGCTGAGCCGGGGTCGGTGGGCCGCCGACGGCGAGCCGCCACCATTCGCCGGACGGCTCGGCCGGCAACTCGATGTGCAGCCCGGGCGGGGGGTCGACGTCGGCCACCGGTGCCACCAGCACCGACACCTCGGCGCCCTTCGCGTGGCCGACGTTCAGCACCCAGCCCTCGGCGGCCACGGCGCGGTCCCACGGCGAGCCGACGGGCACCTGGACGCGGGCCGGGACGGCGTGCTCGTCGGCGAAGCGGCGCACACCGTCCAGGGCGGCGGCGATCGGAAGGCCCGGGGCGCCGACCGCGAGCGCCGCGTTGGCCCGGCCCGTGTAGCCGCTCGCGGCGCGCAGGCGCCACTCCCCGAGGGGCCGCTCCACCTGCGCGGGCCAGGCGTCCGCGCACAGCCCTTCCAACCGGACGACCGCCGCCAGCGGGGCCCGGCGCGGCGGCGCGGGCGGCACGGCCCGTACCGCGACGACGGCCGAGCGTTCGACGCGCACCGGCCCGCCCCGGGTCCGGACCACCACGGAGCCTGCGCCGTCGGCGGTGAGCTCACCGACGGCGTCGGTGAGGAGCGGCCGCCCGTCGCGGGTACCGATTCGGTGCCGCAGCGCCACCCTGGCACCGACCAGCTCCTCCGGGATCTCCACGGAACCATCGTCCGCTCGCGTACGACGCGATTCACACCCGCCCCGGCTCCCGGAGCGGGCGGAGCGCGAGACATACTGTCGAGGTACCTGTTCGCCCGCGTGGAGGACCACCCGTGACGTATGTGATCGCCGAGCCCTGCGTCGACCTGCTCGACAAGGCGTGCATCGAAGAGTGTCCGGTGGACTGCATCTATGAGGGCGGGCGGATGCTCTACATCCACCCGGACGAGTGCGTCGACTGCGGTGCGTGCGAGCCGGTCTGCCCGGTCGAGGCCATCTACTACGAGGACGACGTCCCCGAGCAGTGGAGCGCCTACACCAAGGCCAACGTCGACTTCTTCGACGAGCTGGGCTCGCCCGGTGGCGCGTCGAAGGTGGGCAAGGTCAACCGGGACGTCGAGCCCGCCCTGAGCCTGCCGCCTCAGCAGCACGACGAGTGAGCGAGCGTAAGCGAGCGAACCACAGGCACAGCGCCTGCGCGCTGCGTAGTTTCTCTCCGGGCCGGCCGAGCGCAAGCGAGGCCGAGCGATGAGAGCCGAGCTCCCGGACTTCCCCTGGGACAGCCTCGCCGAGGACAAGGCGCTGGCCGAGGGGCATCCCGGCGGGATCGTGGACCTCTCGGTCGGCACGCCGGTCGACCCCGTCCCCGCCGTGGTGCGGGCGGCGCTCGCCGGCCCGGCCGCCGACGTCCCCGGCTACCCGACCACCCACGGGCCGGCGTCGCTGCGCGAGGCGATCGCCGCCTCGCTGGCCCGCCGGTTCGGGGTCGCGGTCGACCCGACCCCGGTGCTGCCGACCATCGGCTCCAAGGAGCTCGTCGCCTGGCTGCCCACGCTGCTCGGGCTCGGCGCCGAGCACACGGTGGTGATCCCCGAGCTCGCCTACCCCACCTACGAGGTCGGGGCCCGGCTCGCCGGGGCGCAGTTCGTCCGGTCCGACTCCACCACCGCGCTCGGCCCGCGCCGGGTGGCGCTGGTGTGGCTGAACTCCCCGTCCAACCCGACGGGGCGGGTGCTGCCGGCCGAGCACCTGCGCAAGGTCGTCGAATGGGCCCGTGAGCGGGGCGCCGTCGTCGCGTCCGACGAGTGCTACCTGTCGCTTTCCGACGGCGCCCTCTCGGTGCTGCACCCGGACGTCTGCGGCGGCTCCCACGAGGGCCTGCTCGCCGTGCACTCGATGTCGAAGTCGTCCAGCCTCGCCGGCTACCGGGCCGGGTTCGTCACGGGCGACGCGCGGCTCGTCGCCGACCTCCTCGAGGTGCGCAAGCACGCCGGGATGATGGTGCCCCGGCCGGTGCAGGCGGCGATGGCTGCCGCCGCGGCCGACGACGCGCACGTGGCCGCGCAGGCCCAGGTCTACGCCCGGCGCCGGGTCCGGCTGCGCGCCGCGATGGAGGCCGCCGGCTACCGGATCGACCACTCCGAGGCCGGCCTCTACCTGTGGGCCACCGCGGGCGAGCCCGGCCGCGTCACGGTGCGGCGGCTCGCCGAGGCCGGGATCCTGGTGGCGCCCGGCGACTTCTACGGCCCGACGGGTGCCCAGCACGTCCGGGTGGCCCTCACGGCGACGGACGAGCGGATCGAAGCGGCCGTGGAGCGCCTGAAGGCCTGACGGCCGGGCCCCGGAAGTTCAGGAAAGCCACATTCATGTCCTGCAGGTTCATGAATGTGGCTTTCCTGAACTTGCGCGAGGGCCTCAGTTCGCGTGCAGCGCCTCGTTCAGCGCGATGCCCTCGCCGGTGCGGGGCAGGGCCTCCACCGCCCCCGTGACCGAGTTGCGGCGCAGCAGGACGCCGTTGCGGCCGGAGAGCGTGCGGGCGGGCGTCGTGCTCCCGTCCGGCAGCGTGACCTTGGTGCCTGCGGTGACGTACAGGCCCGCCTCGACGACGCAGTCGTCCCCGAGGGAGAGGCCGATCCCGGCGTTGGCGCCGATCAGGCAGCGCGCGCCCACCGAGATCACCTCCTTGCCGCCGCCGGAGAGCGTCCCCATGATCGACGCGCCACCGCCCACGTCGGACCCGTCCCCGACGACGACACCCGCTGAGATGCGCCCCTCGACCATCGACGCGCCGAGCGTGCCGGCGTTGTAGTTCACGAAGCCCTCGTGCATCACCGTGGTGCCGGCGGCCAGGTGGGCTCCGAGCCGGACGCGGTCGGCGTCGGCGATGCGGACGCCTTCGGGCAGCACGTAGTCGACCATCCGGGGGAACTTGTCGACGCCGTACACGGTGACCGGGCCGCGGGCGCGCAGCCGGGCGCGGGTGAGCTCGAAGCCCGGCACCGGGCAGGGGCCGTGGCTGGTCCACACGACGTTGGCGAGCACACCGAAGATGCCGGCCACGTTCGCCTCGTGCGGCGCGATCAGCCGGTGGCTCAGCAGGTGCAGCCGGAGGTACGCGTCGTGGGCGTCGGCGGGCGGGTCGGCGAGAGAGGCGATCGCGGTGCGCACGACGGCGGTGCGCACGCCGCGGGCGTCGTCGGCGCCCGCCAGCGGTTCGAGGTCCGCCGCGACGTCCGGGGCGCCGGTTCCGATGGCCGGGGCCGGGTACCAGGTGTCCAGGACGGTGCCGTCGGTCGTGACGGTGGCCAGCCCGGTGCCGGAGGCCCCGTCGATGCGCGGTGCGGTACTCACGGTCCCAACGCTAACGTGCCGGTGTGCTCGACCTCTCCGCCGATCCCATCGACCTCTGCGCCGCGCTCGTGGACGTTCCCAGCGTCTCCGGGGACGAGGGCGCACTCGCCGACGCGCTCGAGGCGGCGCTGCGCGCGCAGGCCCCGCACCTGCGGGTGCAGCGGTCCGGCCACGCGGTGTTGGCCCGCACCGAGCTGGGCCGGGACAAGCGGGTGCTGCTCGCCGGGCACATCGACACCGTGCCGATCGCCGGCAACGTCCCCAGCCGCCGCGCCGGCGGCCTGCTCCACGGCTGCGGCACCTCCGACATGAAGGCGGGCGACGCCGTGTTCGCCCACCTCGCGGCCGCGCTCCCGGACCCGCGCCACGACCTCACGTTCGTCTTCTACGACTGCGAGGAGGTGGAGGCGGTGCGCAACGGGCTCGGCCGGATCGAGCGCGAGCACCGCGACTGGCTCGGCGCCGACCTCGCGATCCTCGGCGAGCCGACGAACGGCGCCGTCGAGGCCGGTTGCCAGGGCACCTTGCGGGTGGACGTCACGGTGCGCGGGCGGCGGGCCCACTCGGCGCGCTCGTGGCTGGGGGACAACGCCGTGCACAAGGCCGAGGCCGTGCTGCGCAGGCTCGCCACGTACGCCGCGCGGGAGGTCGACATCGACGGCTGCCGGTACCGGGAGGGCCTGCAGGCGGTGCGGATCGACGGCGGGGTGGCCGGCAACGTCGTGCCCGACGAGTGCGTGGTCACCGTCAACTTCAGGTTCGCGCCCGACCGGGACGCGGCGGCCGCCGAGAAGCACGTTCGGGAGGTGTTCGACGGTTTCGAGGTCGCCCTGACCGATCTCTCGCCGGGCGCGCTGCCCGGCCTCGGCGAACCCGCCGCGCAGGAGTTCCTGGCCGCCACCGGCGCCGAACCCGCCGCGAAGCTCGGCTGGACCGACGTGGCGCGGTTCGCCGCCCTCGGCATCCCGGCGCTGAACTACGGCCCGGGCGACCCGAACCTCGCCCACACCCGGGACGAGCACGTCGACCCGCGGAAGATCAGCGAGGCGGTGGACGTCCTCCGCCGTTTCCTCGCCTGAAACCGACGCTCATTACCCTGGCCGGCATGAGCACGGACGGGGTGCGACGCCCCGAGGAGAAACTGCGCGGCCCGGTGGTGCTGCGTCGCGAACGGCGGAACGAGCCGACCACCACCGACCAGCGGCTGCTCGACTCGCGTGGCCCGAGCGACTGGGTGCACACCGACCCGTGGCGGGTGATGCGCATCCAGGCCGAGTTCGTCGAGGGCTTCGGGATGCTCGCGGAACTGCCACGCGCGGTCACCGTCTTCGGCTCGGCGCGTACGTCCCGGGACCACCTCGAGTACGCGCAGGGCCGGGCGCTGGGCACCGCGCTGGCCGAGGCCGGCTTCGCGGTGATCACCGGGGGCGGACCCGGCGTGATGGAGTCGGCCAACAAGGGCTGCTCCGACGCGGGCGGGCTCTCGGTGGGCCTGGGGATCGAGCTGCCGTTCGAGCAGGGCCTGAACGACTGGGTCGACCTCGGCATCAACTTCCGCTACTTCTTCGCCCGCAAGACGATGTTCGTGAAGTACTCGCAGGCGTTCGTCTGCCTGCCCGGCGGCTTCGGCACCCTCGACGAGCTGTTCGAGGCGCTCACGCTGGTGCAGACGAAGAAGGTCACCAAGTTCCCGGTGGTGCTGCTTGGCCGCGAGTACTGGGGCGGGCTCTACGACTGGATCGCGAACACCGTGCTCGGCGCGGGCAAGATCGGCGAGAAGGACCTCGCGCTGCTGCACCTCACCGACGACGTGGACGACGCGGTGAAGATCGTGCAGGAGGCGTGGCGAGCGTGGGAGGAGGCGCATTGACCGGGCCGCTGGCCGTTTGTGTGTACTGCGGGTCGATCGAGGGCCTGCCCGAGCGCTACCTGCGTCTCGCCGGCGACGTCGGCAGCGGGATCGCGGCCCGGGGCTGGCAGCTCGTGTCCGGTGGCGGGCGCGCGGCGATGATGGGGGTGCTCGGCCAGTCGGCCCGGGCGGGCGGGGCGCGCACCACCGGGGTGATCCCGCAGGCCCTCGTCGACCTGGAGTGGGCCGACCACGAGTCCGACGAGCTGCTCGTCGTCGAGACGATGCGCGAGCGCAAGGCGCTGATGGAGGCCCACGCCGACGCGTTCCTCGCGCTGCCGGGCGGCGTGGGCACCTGCGAGGAGCTGTTCGAGGTGTGGACCGCGGGCTACCTGCGCATGCACGACAAGCCGGTGGTGCTCCTCGACCCCGACGGGCACTACACCGGGCTGCTCGAATGGGTGCGCGGGCTGGGCGATCGGGGGTTCGTGCGTCGGGAGGCGCTCGACCGGCTCGTCGTCGCCACCGACGTGTCCGAGGCACTCGACGCGTGCGCCAAGCCCGTGGATCCCTGAGGCGGGAACCCCACCGGCGACACTGATCGACCCCCGAGCCGTGCATCGACCGGGCCGCCGTGATGGGATCGGCGGGGTGGGGACCGCGCTGATCTACCTTCTGGTCGTCGCGGCTGTCGGGGCCGCGCTGTTCGGGCTGGCCGCGCTCGTGTTCGGGCGTGGCGAGGAGCTGGCGCCACTGCCGCCGGGCGCCACGCCCACCCGCCTACCGGCCGGTGAGGTCGACGGCGACGACGTGCGTGAGCTGCGCTTCCAGCAGGCCCTGCGCGGCTACCGGATGGACGAGGTGGACTGGGTGCTCGCCCGGCTCGCCGACCAGCTGGACCGGACGGGCGCGCAGCGCGACGGGTTGCTGGCCCGGGTGGCGGAGCTGGAGTCGGCGCTCGCGGCGGCCGCGCCCGGCACCGGTGTCACGGCGGAGGGCGAGCGGTGACCCGCGTCGAGCTCACGGTGCCGGTGGACGTCGCGGCGCCGGCCGAGACGGTCTGGCGGAAGGTCACCGACTGGGCGGGCCAGGGGGAGTGGATGCTCGGCACCCGGGTCCGCCCGACGAGCGGGGGCGACGGGAGGCGGCTCGGCGCCACCCTGGAGGCGGTCACGGGTGTCGGCCCGCTCGCCGTGACCGACCGCATGGAGGTCGTCGAGTGGACGCCGCCGCGCCGCTGCGTGGTGCGCCACCTCGGGCCGGTGGTGCGCGGGGAGGGCGTGTTCGAGGTGTCGCCGCTCGGTGCTGAGCGCTCCCGGTTCAGCTGGTCGGAGCTGCTCGACCTGCCGCTCGGTCGGCTGGGGGCACTCGGCTGGCCGCTGGTGCGGCCGGCGTTCCGCGCCGGGGTGGAGTTCTCCATGCGGCGGATGGAGCGTCAGTGCGAGGCGGTATACCGATCCGGTGCCTGAGCCCACTACTGACGGCCGAGCCCGCTGCGGCTGGGCCGGCTCCGCGCCCGAATACGTCGCCTACCACGACGAGGAGTGGGGCTGCCCGCTGCGCGGCGTCACCGCGATGTTCGAGCGCATGAGCCTCGAAGCCTTCCAGTCCGGCCTGTCCTGGCTGGTCATCCTGCGGAAGCGCCCGGCGTTCCGCGCCGCGTTCGCCGGGTTCGACCCGGCCGCGGTGGCCGGGTTCGACGACTCCGACGTCGAGCGGCTGCTCGGGGACGCCGGGATCGTGCGCAACCGGGCGAAGATCGAGGCCACGATCCACAACGCGCGCACCGTCCTGACGCTCGAGCAGCCGCTGGACCGGCTGCTCTGGTCGTTCGCGCCCGACCCGGCCACCCATGAGCGGCCCGCCACGCTCGCCGACGTCCCGGCCACCAGCCCGGAGTCGGTGGCGATGGCCCGCGCGCTCAAACGGCAGGGAATGCGCTTCGTCGGGCCGACCACCTGCTACGCCCTGATGCAGGCCACGGGGATGGTGGATGATCACGTCGCCGACTGCTGGCGGGCAGCGACTTCCTGACTGCGGACGGTGAACGACCTGCATGGTTGATCGCTCCGGTTGCACCCCTGTCCGTCGGATGAGGAAAGATGTTCCCAGCATCCTCGCCGCGCGCTACGCCCCGCGCAGCGGCAACGAACCCCGCGATGCCAACGGCTCTGGCCACTAACGACGACGGAGGAGGCAGGAGATGGCGGCGATGAAGCCCCGGACCGGTGATGGTCCCCTGGAGGTGACCAAGGAGGGTCGGGGCATCGTGATGCGCGTCCCACTCGAGGGTGGCGGCCGCCTGGTCGTCGAGATGTCGGCGGAGGAAGCCAGCGACCTCGGTGACGCGCTCAAGGCCGCCTCCGGCTGAAGGTACACGCCCCGGATCCCGGGGCCACCGGTACCGACCAACGGCACCGCGGACGGCATCGCCGTCTGTCGGTGCCGTTCGTCGTTCGGGACCCGACCACGATGGCCGACGTCGAGATCGTGGGTGGCCGGTGCGACCGCCCGTCCTCGCGCTGGGTGAGGCGTGGTCGATATCGCTTCAACGGACCGGGCAATTTCATCCACACGCTCGACGTAGACGTGAGCGGGCTCCGCTCAAGATCGAAAACCGCTGATGTCTACCTCGTCCGTGTGGACGACCAGCCGACGGCTGCCGAACCAGGGCGCGCTCCCCGCCGGTTCGCGCAGCGGCTCGACCCGCGTGCCCGCGGCCGGGCCGAGCGTCACGAGCTCGATCGCCACGTTCCCGCACACGCAGCGGCGGTACCGCACCCACCCCTGTGAGGTGTGGTGCGTGGACAGCACCCTCGCCTCGTCGCCAGGCCACCCGCACCGCGCGCACCGCATCGCCGCGCTCTCCCCTCGGTAATAACCGTCGATGCTTGACACATTACACGGTAGGCCTGTGGTAGTAATAACCCAATGGACTTCATCGGTTACCGCAGCGACGCCCTCGGCGCCGCCGTCGACCTGGTGAACGCGGTGATCGAGGACCCGGACGGCCGGGTGCCCGACCAGCTCCGGGCGGTCCTCGTCGCGCACGCCTACCAGGCGCTCGACGCGCCGGACGGCATCGAGCCGGCGCTGCGGGCCTGGAGCCGCCGGCTGCGCACCGTCTTCGACGTCACGAGCGACGCCGAGGCCGCCGCCGCCACCAACGCGCTGCTCGTCGACGTCCGGATCGAGCCGCACCTCACGAACCACGACGGCGAGGGCTGGCACCTGCACTACTCCCCGCCGGAGGCCGGCCTCGTCGACCGCATCCGGGCCACCACCGCGTTCGCCCTCGCCATGCTCGTGTCCGAGTACGGCGTCACCCGGCACGGCCGCTGCGCGGCGGACGGCTGCGGCAAGGTGTTCGCCGACACCTCCCGCAACGCGGCGCGCCGCTACTGCTCGTCCGCCTGCGCCAACCGCTCGGCCGTGGCCGCGCACCGGGCACGGGTGAAGGCCCGGGCTCAGAGCAGGGCTTCGTAGATCTCCACGGTGCGGGCGGCTGCCTGCCGCCAGCTGAACTCCCGCTCCGCCCGCGCCCGGCCCGCCCCGCCCATGGCGGCGGCACGGCCGGGGTCGGCGAGCAGCGCGTTCACGGCGGCGGCGAGATCGGTGCGGAAGGCGTCCACCCCGTGCTCGTCGAAGTGGGCGAGCAGGCCCGTCTCGCCGTCGGCGACGACCTCCGGGATCCCGCCCACGTCGGAGGCCACGACGGCGGTGCCGCAGGCCATCGCCTCGAGGTTGACGATCCCGAGCGGCTCGTAGACCGACGGGCAGACGAACACGGTGGCTGCGGACAGGATCTGGCGCACGGCCGTGGTGGGCAGCATGCCACGCACCCACAGAACGCCGGACCGGGTGGCGCTGAGCTCCGCGACCGCGGCCTCGGTCTCGGCGGCGATCTCCGGGGTGTCCGGCGCCCCCGCGCACAGGACGATCTGGGCGTCGCGGTCGATGTGGTGGGCCGCCGCGATCAGGTGCGAGAGCCCCTTCTGCCGCGTGATCCGCCCGACGAAGACCACGCTCGGCCGGTCCGGGTCGATGCCCGCGGCGAGCACGGCGTCACGTGCGGGATCCGGGTGGTAGAAGGCGGTGTCGATCCCGTTGTGCACGACGTGGACCCGGTCGGCGTCCAGCGCGGGGTAGCACTCCAGCACGTCCTGCCGCATGCCGGCGCTCACCGCGATCACCGCGTCCGCCGCCTCGTACGCGGTGCGCTCCACCCACGACGACAGCCGGTACCCGCCGCCGAGCTGCTCGGCCTTCCACGGCCTGCGCGGTTCGAGCGAGTGCGCGGTGACGGCGTGCGGCACCCCGTGCAGCACCTTCGCGAGGTGCCCGGCCATGTTGGCGTACCAGGTGTGGGAGTGGGCGAGGTCGACGCCGCCGAGCGCGGCCACCATCGACAGGTCCGCGCCGATGGTCTGCAGCGCCGGGTTCGCCTCGTCAAGTGACAGCGGCGGCTGGTGGGCGTAGGTGTCCGGCGCGTCCCGCGGTTCGCCGAAGCAGTGCACGTCGACGTCCACCAGCTCGCGCAGCGCGGGCGCCAGGTGTCCGACGTGTACCCCGGCCCCGCCGTAGACGTCCGGGGGGTACTCGCGGGTGAGCAGGCCGATGCGCACGCGCGAACGGTAGGCCATCGGAGGGGCTGCCGCGCGGGGCGACCGGATCACCCGCCCAACCCGACACCTCTGCTGGCCCGGCACGGTTTTGGGGCACTAGTCTCGGGCCCGTGACGACGCTGCCGGTAGGTCCGGCCCGGATCGGGGCGACGCCATGACGGGGGCGCGGATGGCCCCTGCGTCACCCCTTGCGCTGGGGGTCAACGTCCTGGGGGTGGTGCTCGCCGGCGGTGAGGGCAAGAGGCTGTGGCCGCTCACCGCCGACCGCGCGAAGCCGGCCGTGCCGTTCGGGGGCAACTACCGCCTCGTCGACTTCGTGCTGTCCAACCTGGTCAACTCCGGGATGCACCGCATCTGCGTGCTCACGCAGTACAAGTCCCATTCCCTGGACCGCCACATCTCCACCACATGGCGCCTGTCCAGCGTGCTCGGGCAGTACATCACCACGGTCCCGGCGCAGCAGCGGCTCGGCAGGCGCTGGTACACCGGCAGCGCCGACGCGATCTTCCAGAGCCTCAACCTCGTCTACGACGAGCGGCCCGACTACATCGCCGTGTTCGGCGCCGACCACGTCTACCGGATGGACCCGGGCCAGATGCTCGCGCGGCACATCGAGAGCGGCGCGGGCGTCACCGTCGCCGGTATCCGGGTGCCGCGGGCCGAGGCCAAGGCGTTCGGCGTGATCAACTCCGAGCCCGGGGGCAAGATCACGGACTTCCTCGAGAAGCCCTCGGACCCACCGGCCGTGCCCGACGACCCCGACGTCACGTTCGCCTCGATGGGCAACTACATCTTCACCACCGAGGTGCTGCTCGAGGCGTTGCGGGCCGACGCCGAGGACGGCGACTCCGACCACGACATGGGCGGCGACATCATCCCGCGGCTGGTCGCGCAGGGCGACGCCGCCGTGTACGACTTCGCCGACAACGTCGTGCCCGGCGCCACCGACCGCGACACGGGCTATTGGCGCGACGTCGGCACGATCGACGCGTACTACGAGGCGCACACCGATCTCGTGTCGGTGCATCCGATCTTCAACCTGTACAACCAGCGCTGGCCCATCCGCACCGCGATGGCCCCGCTGCCGCCGGCCAAGTTCGTGGAGGGCGGGATCGCGCAGGACTCGGTCGTCGGCGCCGGCACGATCATCTCGGGGGCCATCGTGCGCCGATCGGTGATCAGCCCGAACGTGCGCGTCGAGGCCGGGGCCGAGGTGTCCGACTCCGTCGTGCTGCCCGGCACCAGGGTCGGCCGTGGCGCGATCGTCCGCGGCGCGATCCTCGACAAGAACGTCGTGATCCCCGACGGCGCCCTGGTCGGCGTCGACCTCGGGCTGGACCGCGCGCGGTACACGGTGAGCCAGGGCGGCGTGGTGGTGCTGGGCAAGGGCGCCACGGCCCTCTGAGCAAGGCAACCCGTTGGGCGAACGGCACTCTCGTCCGATAGGTATGGACGAACGTGCCGCTCGTGCAACGGGCAGCAGTCCCGGGAGCGCGGGGCCGGGGCTCGCGCGGGTCGGCGCGTGTGGTGATCGATCCGAGATGCGGGAATCCCGCCCTTGCGGGGGCGTTCAGGGTGGTCTCGCGGCGATCAAGGTCGCATGATCGGTCCGAGTTGCGGTGGATCGCCCTGTCCGGGGCGCTGGGCGGCATCCCGCGGCGATCACGTCCCGGAGTTCATGGTCATGTCGACTCCTTGAGCGTCGATCTCGATCCGAGACACGTGGGGTCGACCTGATCATGAAGGCGTCGGCTTGGCGCGCCGTTCCCGACACCCCGCGCCGGACGGCCGCCGCGGGCTGCTCCGGGCCGTCCGTGCAGTCCACCCGCCCGCGTCGATCCCTCCCCGGGCGAGATGGCCCGGTGGGCGGAACTACCGAACCCCGTGGTGACGTGGGCGGCCGTCCCCGACGCGGAGGCACGCCCGTCCTCGACGAGACCGTCACTGCCGGGTGCCCACGCCACTATCCTGTGGTCCCGATCCCGGATCGCAGGGTGACCACACGCAGTCGACCTGCCGTCCAGGTGACGTGCTCGTACGCAGGTCCGGGAGGTAAGACGAGCATCTCGCCGCGCGCCCACATGCTCGGTCGTTCTCCACCCGGCCCCGTCCGTGCCGCAACGCGCGACGCGCCACATCCCCACGCGCGCTCCCGAGCTGAACCCGCGACGGTCGAGGGACCTCCCGGAGCGACATCTCCCACGTATCGACGCGAGGCGCACCCAAGAATCGCGCCACCCCCACCAACTCGCGCCCGGTGACCTTGCACGAACGGCACTCTCGTCCGATAGGTATGGACGAACGTGCCGTTCGTCCAATCGGACCGCATCCGACCGCGCGTCAGCCCGTCTTCAACGCGGCCAGCAGGCCGTCGCCGACGGGGAGGAGCATCGGTACCAGGCGGTCGTCCTCGCGGACCGATCGGCTCACCTCGCGCAGCCCCGCCGTGCCCGCGTCGGACGCGTCCGGATCCACCACGCCCGCGCCGAGCACGCCGGCGAACACGACGATCCCGCCGTCGCGCAGCAGGCGCACGGCCTCATCGAGGTAGCGGGGGTAGTCGGCCGGTCCGGCGTCGACGAACACCATGTCGTAGACCGCATCGGTGAGCCGGGGCAGCACCTCGAGGGCCATCCCGTTGATCAGGCGCAGGTTGGCCGGTTCGTAGCCCGCGGCGAGGAACACCCCCCGGGCGGCGCGCTGGTGCTCCGGGTCGACGTCGATCGAGGTCAGCGTGCCGTCAGGAGCCATGCCGCGCAGCAGCCACAGCCCGCTGACGCCGGATCCGGTGCCGATCTCCACCACGGCGCGTGCGCAGATCGCGGCCGCGAGGAAGCGCAGACCGGCACCGGCATCGGGCCCGACGGGGACGCAGCCGGACCGTTCAGCCTCTGCCCGTGCGGAACCGAGCACGTCGTCCTCCGCCAGGTAGGATGCGACGTGGTCGCGCAGCGCCCACAGATCTGTGGCGGTGTCCGGCACCCACATGAGGTGGAAGGCTACTTGGCCCGTTCTATCAGGCTCCTCTCAGCCGGTTCTCACCCCTGTTTCACGGGCGTCGGGCACGGTGGTCCTCAACGGTCGGGGTCGTCGATCGTGGGAGGGCCGGGAACATTGAGCTCCGGTGCTCCGTTGGCCAGAGGCACGACCCGCCGCAGGAGGTGCGACCCGACGATGAGCGAAGGCTCAGCCACGTTGCCGAGCAGCGCATTGCTGCCCGGTGAGGAGGCCGGCTGGACCCCACCGAGCTGGGATGACGTGGTGCGCGAGCACGCGGACCGCGTTTACCGCCTCGCCTACCGGCTCACCGGCAACCCGCACGACGCCGAGGACCTCACCCAGGAGACGTTCGTCCGGGTGTTCCGCTCCCTGGCCTCCTACAAGCCGGGCACGTTCGAGGGCTGGCTGCACCGGATCACCACGAACCTGTTCCTGGACATGGTCCGGCGGCGCTCCCGCATCCGCATGGAGGCCTTGCCCGAGGACACCGACCGGCTCCCCGGCAGCGGGCCCCAGCCGGAGCAGGTGTTCTCCGACACACACCTCGACCCCCAGCTGCAGGCCGCGCTCGACGAGCTGCCGCCGGAGTTCCGGGCCGCGGTCGTCCTGTGCGACGTCGAGGGCCTGTCCTACGAGGAGATCGGGGCGACGCTCGGCGTGAAGCTGGGTACGGTGAGGAGCAGGATCCACCGCGGCCGTGCCGCCCTGCGCAGCGCGCTCGAGCGCCGCCGGGGCGCGGCCCGCGCGGAGCTCGAGGAGGTACACGGGTGAGTTCAGGGCGTTGGCGCATCTCGGTGACCACCCCGGACTGGGGCCATGATCACCTGTCGTCCGACGCCATCGTCGCGTACGTCGACGAAGAGCTCGCCGCGGGCCCGCACCTGCGGGCCACCCAGCACCTCGCCCAGTGCCTCGAGTGCGCAGCCCAGGTCGTCGCGCAGGGCCAGGCCCGCGCCGCACTGCGCACCGCAGACTGCCCCAGCCTTCCGTCCTCCCTGCTCTCGAGCCTGCGCTCGATCCCGCAGGACACCGATCTCCCGGCCCCGCCGGCAGGCCTCGCCGTCACCGCCGAGGGCCAGTTCGTCTCGGTGCTGCGTCCCGAGCGCGTGCCGCGCGCCGACGCGCCCGCGCCGCACGGTGACCGCACGCACCGCAGGATGTGGCTGGGCACCGGCGTCGCCGTGTCCGGCCTCGCCGCGGGCGCCATCGCCTTCGCCGCACCCGCGGCCGTGAGCGGGTCCGCGGCACCGGCCCCCGGCGATCCCGACATCCCCGGCCGTCCGATCATCGGCGGCGCGGCCACCCCGGTCGACGCGCGCCTGCAGCTGGCCCCCGCCCCGCAGCCCGCGGCGGCCACCAGCGCGCCGCCGTCGGCGGCGCCCACCTCCGCTCCGCCGATCGACGGCGAGCAGCCGCGCTAGTTACCCGAACTTCACCGCCGCTGAGGCAGGCTGAGGGGGTCCGGTCCGCAGAGCCCAGGAGTCCGCCGAGGGATGAGCGATCCCAACACCCCCGCCGAGCCGAGCTCGGCGGAGCGAGGAGACGGCACCGAGGGCCCTGGTGAGGACCGCACGGTCGAGCTCCCACAGCAGTCCGACACCTCCCCCGGTGACGCCGAGCCGCCGCGCCTCGGGCCGAGACCGCTCGAGCGCCCCACCGTCGATCCCGATGCCGCTGCGCTGTTCGGCCGCCCGGGCGGTGTCGAGGGCGGTTTCGCCGCCCACCGCAACGGCGCCGCCAAACCCAACGGTGCGGCGCAGTCCACCACGCTCGTCGCCCCGCCGCCTGCCGCGCTGGCCAGCGCGTTCGGCCGGCCCGACCCGTCGGCTCCGTCGCTGCAGCGCCCGCAGGAGAACGGGTCGGGCAACGGCGCCGTGGGGGAGGACTCCTTCTGGAACGACGGCGCGGAGCGCGACCCGTGGCGCGACCCGGAGAGCCCGGCCGCGTTGGGCCCGCCGGCGGCCGCCTCGGGAGGCACGAGCGAGCCCGTCCGCGGCGAGGGCGCCCGGCTCAGCCTGCGGGAGTTGCTGTTCGGCCGCCGGGTCGACCCGCGGGCGCTCGCCGTGCTCGCCGTGGTCGCGCTGCTCATCGGTGCCGCCGGTGGCATGGTCGGTCGTTTCACGGCCGAGGGAGCCGCGGGTCTCACCGATCCGGATCCCACGATCACGCAGACCGTCCCCGGCCGGGAGCGGCCGCCCGGCTCGGTGGCCGACATCGCCGCCCGCACGGTGCCCGCCGTCGTCTCGTTCGAGGTCCGGGTGGGCGACGAGGGCGGCACCGGTTCGGGCGTTGTCATCGACCCGTCCGGTTACGTCCTCACGAACAACCACGTGGTGGCACCCGCCGCCGAGGTCACCGGCGCCCAGATCGAGGCGATCTTCCACGACGGCACGCGCGCCGCGGCCCAGATCGTGGGGCGGGACCCGAAGACCGACCTCGCCGTCGTGAAGGTGGAGGTCGCCAACCCGGTGGTCGCCACGTTCGGGTCGTCGGGCGGGCTCGTCGTCGGCGACGGGGTGATCGCGATCGGCTCGCCGCTGGGCCTGGCCGGCACCGTGACCGAGGGCATCGTCAGCGCGGTGAACCGCCCGGTGCGCCTCGACGGGTCCGGCACCGACACCAACGCGGTGATCGACGCGATCCAGACGGACGCGGCGATCAACCCCGGCAACTCCGGTGGCCCCCTCGTCGACTCCACCGGCGCCGTGGTCGGGATCAACACGGCCATCCGCAGCATCGGGATGGGTGAGGGCGGCTCGATCGGCCTCGGGTTCGCCATCCCGATCGACGACGCCCGCGGCATCGCCGAGGAGCTGATCCGCACCGGCACCGTCACCCACGCCGAGATCGGTGTCAACGCCCGCTCGGTCAGCGACGGCACCACCGACGGCGCCCAGGTGCAGAACGTCCAGCAGGGTGGGGCCGCGGAGGCGGCCGGCATCCTCGAAGGTGACGTGATCACCCGCGTGGCCGGGAGGCCGATCGCGGGCGCCGACGAGCTCGTCGTCGCCTACCGGGAGCACAACCCCGGTGACGCGGTGGAGGTCCAGCTGATCCGCGAGGGCCGCCCGCTCACGGTGTCGGTCGTCCTGGGCTCGGATTAGCCGCCGACAACACGTAGGCTGACAACGTGTTCGACAGCGTCGGCTGGGGCGAGATCCTCGTGTTGATCGTGGCCGGCCTGTTCATCCTCGGCCCGGAGCGGCTGCCGTCGGCGGCGGCGTGGGCCGGCAAGGCCGTCCGGCAGGTCCGCGAGTACGCCACGGGCGCGCGCGAGCAGTTGCGCGGCGAGCTCGGCCCGGAGTTCGACGAGCTGCGCAAGCCGCTCGAGGAACTGCGGGGCCTGCGGAGCTTCAACCCGCGCACGGCCGTCACCCGCACCCTGTTCGACGACGACCCGCCCAAGCCGAACGGCTACACCCCGAACCTCACCAAGCCCGCGCCGCCTGCGCCCGCGCCGGAGCGGTTGGCGAAGAACGAGGTCCCCCCGGTCGACCCCGACGCCACCTGAGCCCTCGTCGGGTCAGGGGCGGCGGGTGTGCCAGTCCGTCGCCTGCTGGAACGCGTCGGCCGCGGCCAGCACCGCGTTGTCGGCGTGGCGCGGGCCGATGATGTGCAGGCCCACCGGAAGGTCCTCGGCGAAGCCGCACGGCACACTCGCCGCGGGCTGCTGGGTCATGTTGAACGGGTAGGTGAACGGTGTCCACGTCGTCCACCGCTCCTGTGGCCAGCCGCCGGGCACCTCGACCCCCGCCTCGAAGGCCGGTATCGGCAGCGTCGGGGTGAGCAGCAGTTCGTAGCGGGTGTGGAACTCGCCCATGAGGGTGCCGAGCTCGTTGCGCACCGCCATCGCGGTGAGGTAGTCCACGGCCGACGCCCGTGCGCCCTGCTCGCCGACGGCGACGAGGCCCGGGTCCATCAATGCGCGCTGCTCGGGCCCGAGGTGCTCGATCGACTTCGCCACGCCGCTGAACCACAGGGTCTCGAACGCCTCGATCGGGTCGGTGAAGCCGGGATCCGCCTCCTCGACGTGGGCGCCGAGCTCGCTGAACACCCGCACCGCCGCCGCGAACGCCGCCGCGACCCCTGGGTGCACGTCGACGTGGCCGAGTGTGGGGCTGACCGCGATCCGCAGCCCGGCGACACCCGCGTCGAGCGCGGCGACGGCGCTGCCGGTGGGGGCGAGCGCCCACGGGTCGCGCGGGTCGGCGCCGGACAGCACGTCGAGCAGCAACGCGGCGTCGGCGGCGGAGCGGGTCATCGGGCCGACGTGGGCGAGCGGGCCGAACGGGCTCGGCGGGAAGTGCGGCACGCGCCCGTAGGTGGGCTTGAGGGCGGTGGTGCCGGTGAAGGCGGCCGGGATGCGCACGGAACCACCGCCGTCGGTGCCGAGGGAGAGCGGCCCCATCCCGAGGAGGACGGCCGCCGCGCTGCCGCCGGACGAGCCGCCCGCCGTCCGCGTGGGGTCCCACGGGTTGCGGGTGACGCCGGTCAGCGGGTTGTCCGTCACACCCTTCCAACCCAGCTCCGGCGTGGTCGTCTTGCCGAGCAGCACGGCACCCTGCTCGCGGACGCGCGCGACGTGCGGCCCGTCGACGTCCCACGACCCGCTCGCCTCGACGGTGCGTGAGCCGCGGAGCGTGGGCCAGCCGCGGGTGAGCAGGATGTCCTTGATGGAGATCGGCACGCCGTCCAGCGCACCGGCCGGTTCCCCCCGCCGCCAGCGTTCCTCGGACTCCTTGGCGGCGCCCAGCGCGGCGTCCGCGTCCACCAGGCAGAACGCGTTCACCTCCGGGTCGTGCCGGTTGATCCGTTGCAGCGCCGCCTCGGTGGCCTCGATGGGCGAGAGGTCGCCGGTGCGGTAGGCCGCGAGCAGTTCGGTCGCGGTCAGGTCGGCGGTCACGTCCCACCTCCGGTCGTCACGTAGCCCAACGTCTTGTCCACGACGTTGTGCAGTGGTTCACCCGCCCGGTAGCGGGCGAGGTTGTGGCGGAACACCTCCACCAACTCCTGCCGCCAGCCGATCAGGTCGCCGGACATGTGCGGCGAGACGATCACGCCGGGCTGCGTCCACAGCGGCGAGTCGGCGGGGAGGGGCTCGTGCGCGAAGACGTCCAGGGCCGCGCCCGCGATCCGCCCGTCCCGCAGCGCGTCGACGAGGTCCGGCTCGACGACGAGCGGCCCCCGGCCCACGTTGATCACCCGGGCCGACGGGCGGAGCCGGGCCAGCGCGGTGGCGTCGAGCATGCCGCGGGTGGCGTCGGTGAGCGGCGCGGCGAGCACGAGCCAGTCGGCGCCGGGCAGGAGGCCGGGCAGGCCGTCGAAGTCGCGGCGCCCGACCAGTTCCACGTCCATCCCGACGGCGCCGAGCAGCCCCGCGATCGCGCGTCCGATCGGACCCCCTCCGACGACGACGGCGCGGCGTCCGGTGATCGGCTCGGTCTCGCGGTGGCGCCACTCGCGGTGGGCCTGCGCTGCGAGTGTGCCGGGGAGGTCCTTGGCCATCGCGAGCACCAGCCCGAGCACGTACTCGGCCATCGGCCGGTCGAACACGCCGCGGGAGTTGGTCAGCGTGACGTCGGACTCGAGCAGGCCGGGGAAGGTGAGTCGGTCGACGCCGGCGCTCGCGGTGTGGACCCAGCGCAGGGAGTCGGCGGCGGGCCACGCGTCCCGCACCGCGTCCGAGAGGAAGTCCCAGACGAGCAGCACCTCGGCGCCGGCCAGCGCATCGGCGAGCGAGGAGGCATCGGCCGCGAAGCGCATGCCGTCGAGCACGAGGCCCGGCGGTCGGTCCTCACCGTGCAATACGGCGATCTGCGGAGCGCCTCGCTGACCAGCGGGAACGGGCAATTCGAGAGGACCTTCCCGAGCAGGGGGCGAGGATTGACACGCTAGGAAGCGCTCGTACTATTGTCAACAATCCGCGGCGCCGCGGTACCCCCCTCTGACGCCGGGAGCGGCCTCATGTCCAAGTTCCTCCGCATCAGCCTCGCCCGTCGTGGCGTGTCCTGCGTGGCTGAGCTGCTGGAGAAGGAGGCGCCGCGCACCACCGCAGCGGTGTGGCGCGCCCTCGAGACCGGCCCGCTGGGTGGCGACGCCCAGCATGCCAAGTACGCGCGCAACGAGGTGTACACGATCGTGCCCCGGTTCGCGGAGATCGGCCGGGAGAACCCCACGGTCACGCCGATACCCGGGGACGTCGTGCTGTTCGACTTCGGGGGCGGCATGCTGGACAGCGCGTTCAAGGCCGACCAGGGGATCGACGAGAACTCGGGTGGGATCGACCTGGCGATCTTCTACGGCCGCAACAACCTGCTGATCAACGGGGACGTCGGCTGGGTACCGGGCAACGTCTACGCCTCGATCACGGAGGGGCTCGACGTGATGGCCGAGGCATGCCATGACGTCTGGCGCTCCGGCAGCGTGGGCGAGCGCCTGGTGTACGAGCGGCTCGGGTAGCCACCGTGCCCACCGAGCTCTCGGTCGGTCTCACCGAGCCGGACCAGCAGCAGGGGATCGGGGTGGTCGCCCCGTTCGACTTCGCCCTCGACCGCGAGCTGTGGCGATGGGCGCCGGAGGACGTGTCGCTCTACCTCACCCGGCTGCCGTTCTTCACCACACCGGTCACCGTCGAGATGGCGGTGGCGTGCGGCGACCGCCGTGCCGTGCGCCGGGCCACCCGGGACGTGCTCACCCCGCAACCCGGCGTGGTCATCTACGCGTGCACGTCCGGCAGCTTCGTGGAGGGCGCCACCGGCGAGGAGGTGCTGCGCCGCACGATGGAGGACGCGGGCGCCCCGGTCGCGCGCACCACGTCGGGGGCGCTGATCTCCGCGCTGCACGCGCTCGGCGTGTCCCGGCTGGCGATCGCCACCCCGTACGTCGAACCGGTCACGCGCCGGCTCGTCGCCTACCTCGCCGAGCACGGCGTCACCACGGTGTCGAGCGAGGGCCTCGGCCTGCTCGGCAACATCTGGCGGGTCACGTACTCGGAGGTCGTGGAGATCGTGCGCGCGGCCGACAACCCCGCGGCGGAGGCGCTGTTCATCAGCTGCACGAACGTGCCCACCTACGACCTCATCGAGCCCCTCGAGCAGGCGCTCGGCAAGCCCGTGCTCACCGCCAACCAGGTCACCATGTGGGCCGCCCTCCGCGCCATGGGCCGCGATGCGGTCGGCGGAGGGAGCCTCCTCGCCAGCCACGACCACCTCACACCGGGAGCCGCATGACCACCCCCACCGTCGGAATCCTCTACCCCGGCTACTCCGCCGAGGACGACTATCCGCTGGCTGAATCGCTGCTCGATGGACCGCGGCTGCCGCTGGTGCACACGCTCATGCGCGAGGACGCCCACCGCGTCGACGCGCTGCTCGACATCGGCGGCGACGACGTGCTGGCCGACGGCGTGCGGACGCTCGGGGACTCCTTGGACTCCGTGGTCTGGGCGTGCACGAGCGGGAGCTTCGTCTTCGGCTGGGACGGCGCAACGGCCCAGGTCGAGGCGCTGGGCGCGGTGGCGGGCGTGCCGGCGTCGAGCACGTCGTTCGCGTTCGTCGACGCGTGCGCGCGGCTGGGCGTCGACAGGGTCGCGGTGGGGGCGACGTACCCCGACGACGTCGCCGAGCGGTTCGTCGCCTTCCTCGCCACCGCCGGGATCGAGGTGCTCTCGCTCTCGGCCAAGGGGATCATCACCGCGGCCGAGGTCGGCACCCTGCCGCGCGAGGCCGTGCTGGAGTTCGCGGCGGCGGCCGACCACTCGGACGCGCAGGCCGTGCTGCTGCCCGACACCGCGCTGCACACGGTCGGCCTGCTCGACGCGCTGGACGCCCGGGTCGGCAAGCCAGTGCTCACGGCCAACCAGGTGAGCATCTGGCAGGGGCTGCGCCTCGCCGGCGCGGACACCCCGCGGCCCGGCTTCGGTGCGCTCTTCGCCGGTTGATCAGGGAGATCACTTGGACCTCAGCGAGATGGAGCCCGTCGAACGACGATCCACGGCCGCGATCGTCGCCGACCGGATCCGCACAGCGATCATGCGTGGCACGTTCCCGCCCGGCACCCAGCTCGGCGAGGTCGAGCTCGCGGCCGCGCTGGGTGTCAGCAGGGGACCGCTGCGGGAGGCGATGCAGCGGCTCGTGGCCGAGGGGTTGTTGCACAGCGAGCGCCACCGGGGGCTCTTCGTGCGCGAACTCGACGCGGCCGACGTGCGCGACGTGTACACCGCCCGCGCCGCCGTGGAGCGCGCCGCGGGCCTGCTGCTGCTCGCCGGTGACCGGGCCGCCGCCGCCGAGCGCCTGTCCGACGCGTTGTCCCGGATGGAGGCCGTCGCCGACGACCCCGTCGCGCTCGCCGACGCCGACCACGCCTTCCACGCCGAGTTCGTGGCCGCGTCGGGCAGCCCGCGGCTGCACCGGATGGCCGAGACGTTGCTCGTCGAGACCCGGATGTGCCTTGCCGCCCTGCAGGAGACCCTCCCACCGGCGGCCGCGCTGATCGCCGAGCACCGCGAGCTGCGGGACGCGGTCCGCGACGGGGACGCCGAGCTGATGGCGGCCGTGCTCGAGGCGCACATGGCCGACGCGGTGGAACGGATCCTCGCCCCCGGCGCGTCGCCCGCGCCGGCCGTGCCCGCCTGAAACCCTCCCGGCGGGGCAGTATCGGGACCATGACCGCTCCAGCCGTGCTCAGCTTCCTCGTCGACGGCGCGATGTCCGGCCAGTTCGCCGGCCGTGACCACGGCGCAGGCGTCTCCGTGATCTTCGTCGACACGGACCGCCCCGGCGCGGGTCCGCGCCTGCACCGGCACCCCTACGACGAGACGTTCGTGATGCACAGCGGCGAGGCGGAGTTCACCGTCGCGGGCGAGCGGCTGACCGCCCGGGCCGGCCAGGTGGTCGTGGTGCCGCCGCGGACGCCGCACAAGTTCGTGAACACCGGCACCGACCGGTTGGTGATGACGAACATCCACGCGAGCGACGAGATCGTGACGGAGTGGCTCGAGTAGGCGGCAGCACTTGCCTCGGGGCCGCCCTGCATGTTTCCATCGAGCAGGATTGTCGACAATCGGACAACGTTCAAGGAGTAGGCATGGCCCGTTTGTCCCCGGCGCTCAAGCAGGCGACCCCCGTGCAGGTCGCCCGCGGCGAGGGTGTGCACGTGTACGACCTCGACGGCCGCCGCTACCTCGACTTCACCGCCGGGATCGGCGTCACGAGCACCGGGCACTGCCACCCCCGGGTCGTCGCGGCCGCGCAGGAGCAGGTGGCCACGCTCATCCACGGCCAGTACACGACCGTCATGCACCAGCCGCTCCTCCGGCTGACCGAGCGGCTGGGCGACGTGCTGCCCACGGGCCTGGACAGCGTGTTCTTCATGAACTCCGGGAGCGAGGCCGTCGAGGCGTCGGTGCGGCTCGCCCGCCAGGCCACCGGCCGCCCGCTGGTCGTCGCGTTCGACGGCGGCTTCCACGGCCGCACGATGGGCGCCGCCGCGCTCACCACGTCCGGGGCGAAGATCCGGGCCGGCATCGGACCGCTCATGGGCGGTGTCGAGTTCGCGCCGTTCCCGTACGCGTTCCGGTACGGCTGGAGCGATGACGAGACCGTCCGGTTCTGCCTGCGCGAGCTGGACCGGTTGCTGATCACCGCCGCCCCGGCGGCCGACGTCGCCGCGTTCATCATCGAGCCGGTGCTGGGCGAGGGCGGGTACGTGCCCACCCCGCCGGCGTTCCTCGCCGGTCTGCGCGAGCGGGCCGACGCGCACGGCATCCTGCTGATCGCCGACGAGGTGCAGACCGGGTTCGGGCGCACCGGGAAGTTCTGGGGCCACCAGCACACCGACGGCGCCATCCCGGACATCCTGATCACCGCGAAGGGCCTGGCGAGCGGGTTCCCGCTGTCCGGCATCGCCGCCAGCGAGGAACTGATGGCCAAGGCGTGGCCGGGCTCGCAGGGCGGCACCTACGGCGGCAACGCGGTGGCCTGCGCGGCCGCGCTCGCCACGCTCGACGTCATCGAGGGGGAGGGGCTCGTCGCGAACGCCGCCGAGCAGGGCCTGCGCCTGCGCGACGGCCTGCAGAAGGTGGCGGCCGACCACCCGGGCATCGCCGACGTCCGCGGGCTCGGTCTGATGGTCGGCAACGAGTTCTGCACGCCCGACGGCGCTCCGGACAGCGCGGGCGCCACGCGTGCCCACGCGGCCGCCGCGGAGAAGGGCCTGCTCCTGCTCACCTGCGGCCCGCACGGCAACGTCGTGCGGATGATCCCGCCGCTGATCGTCACGGCCGAGCAGGTGGACGAGGCCGTCGCGATCTGGGCCGACGCCGTCCGCTCCTGACCCGAGGGGGACGACGGGACACCAGCGTCGCCGGCGGCATGTGCGACGGCGGCGTAGCTGCCCAGCTCCGCGGCGGCCTCCGGGGGCACTTCACACATCCTGAGTGTGTGAAGTCGGCTTGATCCCCGCGGCAGTCCCGGCTTCGGCGTGCCTACTTCCGCACCGGGGAGATGTTGAGGCTCATCCCAGCGAGGCCACGGGAGCGCACGGTGAGCTTCTCGGCCACCGCTCGGAGGGCCGTGGCCGCCGGGCTCTCGGGCTCCGACAGGACGATCGGGGTGCCGGAGTCGCCGCACTCGCGCAGCCGGGGCTCCAGCGGCACCTGGCCGAGCAGCGGCACGGGCGCGCCGACGGCCTGGGTGAGCGAGTCGGAGACCGTCTGCCCGCCGCCGGCGCCGAAGACCTCCATGCGGGTGCCGTCGGGCAGCTCCATCCAGGACATGTTCTCCACGACCCCGGCGAGGCGCTGGCGGGTCTGCAGCGCGATCGAGCCGGCCCGCTCGGCCACCTCGGCGGCGGCCATCTGGGGGGTGGTGACGACCAGCAGCTCCGCGTTGGGCACGAGCTGCGCGGTGGAGATCGCGATGTCGCCGGTGCCGGGGGGCAGGTCGAGCAGCAGGACGTCGAGGTCGCCCCAGAAGACGTCGGCGAGGAACTGCTGCAGTGCCCGGTGCAGCATCGGGCCGCGCCAGACCACGGCGTCGTTGCCCGGGGTGAACATGCCGATCGAGATGACCTTCACCCCGTGCGCCTGCGGCGGCATGATCATGTCGTCGACCTTGGTGGGCCGGTCGGCCGTGCCGAGCATCCGCGGCACCGAGTGGCCGTAGATGTCGGCGTCCACGACACCGACCTTCAGGCCCTTGGTGGCCATCGCCGCGGCGAGGTTGACGGTGACCGAGGACTTGCCGACCCCGCCCTTGCCGGACGCCACGCAGTAGACGCGGGTGAGCGAGCCGGGCTGGGCGAAGGGGATCACCGGTTCGGCCGCGTCGCCCCGGAGGCTGCGGCGCAGCTCGTGGCGCTGCTCGTCGCTCATGACGTCGAGCTCGACCTCGACCGCGGTGACGCCCGCGACCTTCGTGACGGCCTCGGTGACGCGGGAGGTGATCGTCTCGCGCATCGGGCAGCCGGCGACGGTGAGGTACACCCCGACGTGCGCCCGGCCCTCCGGCGTGATGTCGACGCCCTTCACCATGCCCAGGTCGGTGATCGGCTTGTGGATCTCGGGGTCGTCGACGGTGGCGAGCGCGGCCCGCACGGCCTGCTCGAGGGTGCTGGTGCTCTCGGTGGTGGACATCAGAGGTTCCGCTGGACCTTCCATCGACGGCGCGACGCTGCCGGGCGCGGCTGCGCGCGCCCCTTTCGTCCACTGTACGTCCGTGCCCTTGTCCGCCCAGCTCCGTAGCATCATTGCCCGTGACGGACTCCGCGGCCACCAGAACGGACAGCCCGATGCACGGCGTGCCGCGGTCGAGCCCCACCCGTGACCAGCTGTCGGCCTGGCGTTCGTTCCTGCGGGCCCACGCGTCCATCACGCGGGCGCTGGAGGTCGAGCTGCTCGCCGAGCAGGACCTGCCGCTCGCCTCCTACGACGTGCTGGTGCAGCTGGCCGAGGCGCCCGAGCGGCGCCTGCGGATGACGGAGCTCGCCGACGCGGTCCTGCTGTCCCGCTCGGGTGTCACCCGCCTGGTCGACCGGCTGGAGAAGGGCGGGCTGGTGGCCCGCTGCCCCGTGGAGAGCGACGGGCGTGGCGTGGCCGCCCGGCTCACCGACGCCGGGCTCGACCGCCTGCGCACCGCGTCCCGCACCCACCTGCGGGGTGTCGCACGCCACTTCGTCAGCCGGCTCGACGAGTCCGACCTGCGCGTGCTGGAACGGATCAGCCGGCACCTCGCCGACGGGTGACGCGTTCGGTGGCCACCGGCGCCTGGTCGCCGCCGAGCCGGTCGCAGAGCTTGTCGAGCTCCCCGCGCAGGTAGTCCCGGGTGGCCACCTCCCCGAGCGCGATGCGCAGCGCGGCGAGCTCCCGGGCGAGGTACTCGGTGTCGGCCTTGGTGCGCTCCGCGCGGGCGCGGTCCTCCTCGAGCGACACGCGGTCGCGGTCGTCCTGGCGGTTCTGGGCCAGCAGGATCAGCGGCGCCGCGTAGGCGGCCTGGGTGGAGAAGGCCAGGTTGAGCAGGATGAACGGGTAGGGGTCCCACCGGCCCGACCAGGCCACGAGGTTCAGCGCGATCCACACCGCGACCACCACGGTCTGCACGGCGAGGAAGCGGCCGGTGCCCATGAAGCGGGCGATCCGCTCGGACAGCCGGGAGAACCACTCGGGGTCGACCTCGAACCGGGCACGCCCGAGCAGCGGCTGGTCCAGTCGGCGATGGGTGGTGATCTCAGGCATCCGACACCTCCGTCGTCTGTTCCTCGGGGTCGGTCAGCCGGTCGCGCCAGTCGGGCGGCAGCAGGTGGTCCAGCACATCGTCCACGGTGACGGCCCCCAGCAGGTGCTCCTCCGCGTCCACGACCGGACCGGCGACCAGGTTGTAGGCCGCGAAGTAGCGGGTGACGTCGCCGAGGGTTGCGTCCGGCGACAGCCTGGCGAGCTCGTGATCGACCACCCCGGCCACCAGCTCGAACGGCGCCGCCCGCAGCAGCCGCTGGGCGTGTGCGCACCCCAGGTAGCGCCCGGTCGGGGTGGCCGATGGCGGCCGGCAGACGAACACCATGCTGGCCAGGGCGGGTGGGATGTCCGGGTTCCGGATGTGGGCGAGCGCCTCGGCCACGGTGGCGTCCGGGCGCAGGATGACCGGCTCCGGCGTCATGAGGCCGCCCGCGGTGTCGGGCGAGTAGCTCATCAGCCGCCGCACCGGCTCCGACTCCTCGGGCTGCATCAGGGCGAGCAGCGCGTCGGACTCGGCGTCCGGCAGCTCGTGCAGCAGGTCCGCCGCGTCGTCGGGGGACATTGCCTCGAGGACGTCCGCCGCCCGTTCGGGGGACAGGTGCGCGAGCAGGGCGCGCTGGTCGGCCTCGGACAGCTCCTCGAACACGTCGGCGAGCCGCTCGTCGTCGAGGCCGTCGATCACCTCGTGCTGGCGCTTCTCCGGCAGCTCCGACAGTGCGGAGGCGACGTCGGCGGGCCGCATCGACTCGAACACCGCGAGCAGGCCCTCGGTGCCCTGCCGGTCGGACAACGAGAGCCCGGTGACCGCGCGCCACGGCAGCACCTGCACCGGCCCGCGCCTGCCGAGCCGGTGACGGCGGACGCGCACGGCGAGGCGCCCGACCACCCAGTCCCGGGAGCGGGTCGGCTCGATCGCGGCGTCGACGACCACAGCCTCCTCGCCGCTCTCGGCGATCCGGACGCGCGCGTCGAGCAGCTGGCCCACCAGCAGTCCCTCGTTGGGGCGCTGCGCGAACCCGCGGAGGCTGACCGAGCCCGTGGCGAGGGTGACGGCGCCCGGGTCGATCGCGGTGACCCGCAGCATCGGCACGAAGATGCGCCGCCGCGTGGCGAGCTCCACCACCACGCCGAGCACCCGCGGCGGGTTCGTGTCGACGCGCAGCGCGGCGACGAGGTCGCGCACCTTGCCGATGCGCTCCCCGTCGGGCCCGAACACGGCGAGACCGACCAGGCGCGCGGCGAAGACCCGGTCGGTGCCCATGGCCGGAAGCCTAGGCTGAGAGTCCCGTCACCTCGGGGAACGTCGGCATCGACGTCGTGTCAGCATCGGCGCAACCGACGCCGCGCTCGACGAGGAGTTCGCTCTCGTGACCACGAACCAGATCCGTGCCCGCCGGTCCTGCCTCGCCGTGCCGGGGTCGAGCCAGAAGTTCATCGACAAGGCCCGCACCCTGAACGCCGACCAGGTCTTCCTCGATCTGGAGGACGCGTGCGCGCCGCTGGCCAAGCCCGGGGCGCGCAAGACGATCGTGGAGGCGCTGAACGAGGGTGGCTGGGGCGAGCGGATCCGGGTGGTCCGGGTGAACGACTGGACCACCGAGTGGACCTATCGCGACGTCACCGAGGTGGTCGAGGGCGCGGGCGCGAACCTGGACGCGATCATGCTGCCGAAGGTGCAGACGGCCGAGCAGGTCGTGGCGCTGGACCTGCTGCTCGCGCAGATCGAGCGGGCGATGGGCTACGAGGTCGGCCGGATCGGCATCGAGGCCCAGATCGAGAACGCGCTGGGCCTGACGAACGTCAACGCGATCGCCACCGCGTCGCCGCGGGTCGAGACGATCATCTTCGGCCCGGCCGACTTCATGGCGTCGATCAACATGAAGTCGCTGGTGGTGGGGGAGCAGCCGCCCGGCTACGACGTGGGCGACGCCTACCACCACATCCTGATGAGCATCCTGATGGCGGCGCGGGCCCACGACAAGCAGGCCGTCGACGGGCCGTACCTGCAGATCAAGGACGTCGAGGGCTTCCGTCGGGTGGCCGGGCGTTCCGCGGCGCTGGGCTTCGACGGCAAGTGGGTGCTGCACCCCGGTCAGATCGACGCGGCGAACGAGACCTTCAGCCCCCGGCAGGAGGACTACGACCACGCCGAGAACATCCTCGACGCGTACGAGTGGTACACCTCGGAGTCCGGTGGCAAGCGCGGCGCGGCCATGATCGGCGATGAGATGATCGACGAGGCCAGCCGCAAGATGGCGCTGGTCATCTCCGGTAAGGGCCGGGCCGCCGGCATGCAGCGCACCGACCGCTGGAGCGCGCCCGAGTAGTGACGCGCGTCGCGCGCCCCGTGTGCGGACGTTCACAGCGCGCAGCCGCGAGGCCGGGTGATACTGACCGGTAACTCGCCCAGTGTCGGGAGGATCCATGGCCAAGCTCGCCCAGACCGCCGGTCTCACCGAGATCCAGCAGGAGATCCTGGCGACGGTCCGCACGTTCGTGGACAAGGAGATCCTCCCGCACGCCACCGCGCTGGAGCACGAGGACACCTACCCGCAGGACATCGTCGACGGGATGAAGGAGATGGGCCTGTTCGGGCTCACCATCCCGGAGGAGTTCGGCGGGCTCGGGGAGTCGCTGCTGACGTACGCGCTGGTCGTAGAACAGATCGCCCGGGGCTGGATGAGCGTCTCGGGTGTGATCAACACCCATTTCATCGTGGCGTACATGATCAGCCGGCACGGCACGGACGAGCAGAAGCAGCGCTACCTGCCGCGGATGGCCACCGGCGAGGTGCGCGGCTCGTTCTCGATGTCCGAGCCCGACCTGGGCTCCGACGTCGCGGCCATCAAGACGAAGGCCGTGCAGGACGGGGACACCTACGTCGTCGACGGCGCCAAGATGTGGCTGACCAACGGTGGCACGTCCAACCTCACCGCCGTGCTGGTGCGCACCGACGAGGGTGCGCCCAAGCCGCACCAGAACCTGACGACGTTCCTCGTCGAGAAGCCGACGGGGTACGGCGAGGTCGCGCCCGGGCTGGTCGTGCCCGGAAAGATCGACAAGATGGGCTACAAGGGTGTGGACACCACCGAGCTGGTGTTCAAGGGCTTCCGGGTGCCGGGCGAGCAGATCCTCGGGGGCAAGCGCGGCGGCGGCTTCGCCCAGATGATGGACGGTGTCGAGGTCGGGCGGGTCAACGTCGCGGCGCGCGGCTGCGGCATCGCGATCCGCGCGTTCGAGCTCGCCGTCGAGTACGCCCAGCAGCGCTCGACGTTCGGCAAGCCGATCGCGCAGCACCAGGCGATCGCGTTCAAGCTCGCGGAGATGGCCACCAAGGTCGAGGCCGCCCACCTGATGATGGTCAACGCGGCGCGGCTCAAGGACGCCGGCACCCGCAACGACGTCGAGGCGGGCATGGCGAAGCTGATGGCCAGCGAGTACGCCGCCGAGGTCACGCAGGAGTCGTTCCGCATCCACGGCGGCTACGGCTACTCCAAGGAGTACGAGATCGAGCGGCTGATGCGCGAGGCGCCGTTCCTGCTGATCGGCGAAGGTACCTCCGAGATCCAGAAGACGATCATCAGCCGGGGCCTGCTGCGGGAGTACAAGCTGCGGTAGGTGCGTGCGCGCCGGTACGTCCTCCATGTGATGATCGTCGGAATGGGCACTTCGTCCCTGCTCCTCGCGTTGAGATGATGGGCCGAGAGCACCAGGAGCCCAGACATCGAGGACTTGAGGAGGCCCCGTGACCACACCGTTCGGCGGCCCCGCGCGCACCGCGCCCGGACTGCCCAACCTGCCGACCCCGCCCACCGGGTGGCCGGTCGGTTCCTACGCCACGTACGAGGAGGCGCAGCGGGCCGTCGACCACCTGGCCGACTCGGACTTCCCCGTCCGTGACGTCACGATCGTCGGCGTCGACCTGATGCTGGTCGAGCGCGTCATCGGCCGCCTCACCTGGGGTCGTGTCCTCGCCTCCGGAGCCGCGTCCGGTGCGTGGTTCGGTCTGTTCGTCGGCCTGCTGCTGAGCCTGGTGAGCCAGGGTGGCAGCTCGTTCGGACCGATCCTGCTCGGCCTCGGCTTCGGTCTCGTGTTCGGGCTGATCTTCGCCGCGGTCACCTACGGCTTCTCCCGTGGACGGCGTGACTTCCAGTCGGTCAGCCAGCTCGTCGCCGGCCGGTACGACGTGCTGTGCCAGCCGCGCAACGCCGAGAAGGCCCGCGAGCTGCTGGCGAAGCTGGCCATGAGCGGGGGCCCGGCCTAAATTCTCCTTGTTCTTCCCCTAACCCTCCCCTGAGCGATTGCGACCACTCCGCCGCGCGCATAGGTTCTGATCACCGACCACGGGTCGTGATCGGTGTCACACTTGCGGGCGACGCTGCCTGGTCGTCTGCGCTCTCGGGACGGAGAAACGCATGGGGGAGCCGGTCCATTCGACGATCCGGCGGCCACGCGGGCGACCGCTCGCCGCGGCGACCTGTGGGCTCCTGGTCGCCGCAGCGGTGGCCGGGTGCAGTTCGGGCCCGGCGGGGCCGCCGGTGCTCAACTTCTACACGCCGGCGGACAACGCCAGCGGGTACGCGGCGGGGGCCGCGGCCTGCACCGAGGCGGCGAACGGCCGCTACGTGGTGACGCAGCAGACGCTGCCGAAGGCGGCGGACGACCAGCGGCTGCAGCTCGCCCGCCGCCTCGTCGCCGGTGACCCCGAGGTCGACCTGGTGGCCCTCGACGTCACCTGGACCGCGGAGTTCGCCGAGGCCGGCTGGATCGAGCCGTGGCCGGACGACGACGCCGCGGCCGTCGAGCAGGGCACGCTCGAAGGGGCGCTCGAGACCGCCCGGTACCAGGGCCGGCTGTGGGCGGCGCCGCTCAACACCAACACGCAGGTGCTCTGGTACCGCAAGGATCTGGCGCCGCAGCCCCCGCAGACGTGGGACCAGATGATCCAGATGTCGGAGGCGCTGCACGACAAGGGCCTGCCGTCCTACATCGAGACGCAGGCGGCGCAGTACGAGGGCATCTCGGTGTGGTTCAACACGCTGCTGACCAGCGCGGGCGGCCAGCTCGTGTCCGAGGACGGCGACGTGCTCGTCGACGACGGCGACGCCGCCCACAAGGCCACCTCGATCATGCAGCGGGTGGCGAGCTCACCGGCGAGCGACCCGTCCCTGTCGGTGGCGCAGGAGAACGACGGGCGCCTGCAGATGGAGGCCGGACTCGCGGCGTTCCAGGTCAACTACCCGTTCGTGAACGCCTCGATCAACACGCCCCCGCCGGACGGCGGGGGTGGCGGCACGTTCATCGACGATCAGGGCCGCCCGACCGGCGAGGACACCGGCCGCCGGGTCGTGGACGTCTTCGCGTGGGCGCCGTACCCGCGGGTGGACCCGAGCAAGCCGGCGACCGTCACCATCGGTGGTCTCAACATCGGTGTGAGCACCACCGGCGGCAACCAGGACCTGGCCTTCGAGGCCGCGCAGTGCCTGCGCAACCGCGAGAACCAGCTCACGAACGCCACCGAGGGTGGCGTGCCGCCGACGCTGTCCGCGCTGTACGACGACCCGGCGTTCCAGGCCGAGTACCCGGCGTGGGAGGCGATCCGCGACTCGTTGCAGACCGCGAGCGTGCGGCCGAAGACACCGGCCTACACGAGCATCTCGATCGTGCTCGCCGACCTGCTCAACCCGCCCGCGCAGATCGACCCGGACACGATCGTCCCGCGCATGGCGTCCGAGGTCGAGCGAGCCGTGAACTCGGAAGGACTGGTGCCCTGATGGCCGTCTCCAGCACGGCCCCGGCCGCCGAGGCCGAATCCTCCACCCGGACACCGAAGCACCGGGGCAAGCCCCCTCTGTCCGAGGGGGCGCGCGCCGAGCGGAAACTCGCCTACCTGCTCTGCGCCCCGGCCGTGATCATCATGGTCGCGGTCACCGCCTACCCCATCGGCTACGCGATCTGGCTGTCGCTGCAGCGTTACGACCTGCGCTTCCCCGCCGACCGGGCGTTCGCAGGCCTGTCGAACTACGCGGCCGTGCTGTCGTCGGGGTACTGGTGGTCGGCGTTCGGCGTCACGGTGCTGATCACCGTGATCTCGGTGGCGATCGAGTTCGTGCTCGGCCTCGCGCTCGCGCTGGTCATGCACCGCACGATCCTCGGCCGCGGGCTCACCCGCACCGTCGTGCTGATCCCGTACGGCATCGTCACCGTCGTCGCGGCCTTCAGCTGGCAGTTCGCCTGGACTCCCGACACCGGCTACCTGGCCAACATGCTCTCGGAGGGAAGCGCCCCGCTCACGGGTCAGGCATCGGCCATCGTGCTGATCATCATCGCCGAGGTCTGGAAGACCACGCCGTTCATGGCCCTGCTCCTACTGGCCGGCCTCGCGCTCGTGCCCGACGACCTGCTCAAGGCCGCCCAGGTGGACGGTGCCGGGCCGTGGGAGCGGCTCACGCAGATCATCCTGCCGATGATGAAGCCCGCGATCCTCGTGGCGCTGCTGTTCCGCACGCTCGACGCGTTCCGCATCTTCGACAACATCTACATCCTCACCGGCGGCTCGAACGGCACCGGATCGGTGTCCATGCTGGGTTACGACAACCTGTTCCGGGCGTTCAACCTCGGAATCGGGTCGGCGATCAGCGTGCTGATCTTCATCTGCGTCGCGCTGATCGCATTCCTCTTCATCAAGCTGTTCGGCGCGGCCGCGCCGGGCTCGGAGCCCGAGGGGAGGCGCTGACATGGCCGTCGCGACCACCGGAGCGGCGAAGAGCAAGTGGGCCGTGGCCAACACGCTGGTGCTGCTCTACGCACTCATCCCGGTGCTGTGGATCCTCAGCCTGTCGTTCAAACCGGCGAGCACCATCACCGACGGCAACTTCATCCCGCGCGAGTGGACGTTCGAGAACTACGCCCAGGTGTTCGGCGTCTCGCTGTTCACGAGCGCACTGGTCAACTCGATCGGCATCGCCGTGATCGCCACCGTGCTGTCCGTCGTGATCGGGACGATGGCGGCGTACGCGATCGCCCGGCTGAGGTTCCCCGGCAAGGGGCTGCTCGTCGGCGTGTCACTGCTGATCGCGATGTTCCCGCCGATCTCGCTCGTGAGCCCGCTGTTCGACATCGAGCGCACCATCGGGCTGTTCGACACCTGGCCCGGCCTGATCCTGCCCTACATCACGTTCTCGCTGCCGCTGGCGATCTACACGCTCTCGGCGTTCTTCCGCGAGATCCCGTGGGAGCTGGAGAAGGCCGCCAAGATGGACGGTGCCACGCCCCTGCAGGCGTTCCGGTCGGTGATCGTGCCGCTCGCCGCGCCGGGCGTGTTCACCACGGCCATCCTGGTGTTCATCTTCTGCTGGAACGACTTCCTGTTCGCGCTCTCGTTGACCTCCACCGAGCGCTCGCAGACGGCTCCCGTCGCGATCGCCAACTTCACCGGGGCCAGCGAGTTCGCCGAGCCGACCGGCTCGATCGCGGCGGCCGCCGTGCTGCTCACGATCCCGATCATCATCTTCGTGTTCTTCTTCCAGCGGCGCATCGTCGCCGGCCTGACCTCCGGTGCAGTGAAGGGCTGAGAAAGTGGCTGACATCGTCCTGGACCACATCACCAAGCGCTACCCCGACGGAACGGTCGGCGTCGACGACGCGAACTTCGAGATCGCCGACGGCGAGTTCATCATCCTGGTCGGCCCGTCCGGGTGCGGGAAGTCGACCACGCTCAACATGATCGCCGGGCTGGAGGACATCTCCGGCGGCGAGCTGCGCATCGGCGGCGAGCGGGTCAACGAGAAGGCGCCGAAGGACCGCGACATCGCGATGGTGTTCCAGTCCTACGCGCTCTACCCGCACATGACGGTGCGGGAGAACATGGGCTTCCCGCTCAAGCTCGCCAAGGTCGACAAGGCGGAGATCAACCGCAAGGTCGAGGAGGCCGCGCAGATCCTCGACCTCACCCACCACCTGGACCGCAAGCCCGCCAACATGTCCGGCGGCCAGCGACAGCGGGTGGCCATGGGGCGCGCGATCGTCCGCAGCCCGAAGGCGTTCCTCATGGACGAGCCGCTGTCGAACCTCGACGCCAAGCTCCGCGTGCAGATGCGCACGATGGTGTCCAAGCTGCAGCAGCGGCTCGAGACCACCACCGTCTACGTCACCCACGACCAGACCGAGGCGATGACCCTCGGCGACCGGATCGTCGTCATGCGGGGCGGCAAGGTCCAGCAGATCGGTTCGCCCCAGCACCTCTACGACGAGCCGGCCAACCTGTTCGTGGCCGGGTTCATCGGCTCGCCCGCGATGAACTTCCTGCCCGCCACGCTGGAGGACGGCCGGTTCCACACCGGTCTCGGCGAGATCCCGCTCGTCGACGAACTGCGCCGCGCCCTCGAGGCGGGCAAGGCGCCGCGCCAGCTGATCGTGGGCATCCGCCCCGAGCACTTCGAGGACGCCGCGCTGCTGGAGGAGCACCAGCGCTCCCGCGGCACCGTGTTCAGCGCCGAGGTGGACGTGCTGGAGTCGATGGGCTCGGACAAGTTCGCGTACTTCTCGGTGGAGGGCGAGCAGGCGATGTCCGACGACCTCGCAGACCTCGCCGCCGACGCCGGCACCGCCGACGTGCCCGGCGGCGACGCCGGCACCCTGGTCACCCGGCTGTCGGCCACCTCGGGCGCCACTGAGGGCGAGAGCGTCGACGTCTGGCTGGACACAAGCAAGATCCAGGTGTTCGACCCGGCGAGTGGCCGCAACCTGACGACGGCGGAACCGGCCCCGGTGGCGGCCGGCTAGGCCGTCCGGATTGCTGCAACTCGCTGGTGGTCGCCATCCGGTTCAGTGTCGCCCGCCAGGAGCGCGACGGGTCGCCCCCTGATGAGACAGGATGCGAGGTGTGACTCCGAAGCCAGGCCCGATCGAGCGGGGCGGGGTGGCGCGCTCGTTCGATGCACACGCACGCACCTACGACAAGCTCGTCGGCTCCAATCCCGGCTACCACGAGCACCTGCGGCTGACCACCAAGAGGATGGGCCTACCGGACCGGGGCGCAGGGCTGCGGCTGCTCGACGTCGGCTGCGGTACCGGCGCATCCACCGCCGCGCTGCTCGACGCCGCGCCCGAGGCGGAGATCACCGCGGTCGACGCGTCCTTGGAGATGCTCGCGCAGGCCCATCGCAAGACGTGGCCGCGCACCGTCCGGTTCGTGCACGGCAACGCCGAGAACCTCGCCATGAGCGGCATCGTCGGCCCGTACGACGGCATCCTCGCCGCGTACCTCCTGCGCAACCTCGTGCACCGGGACGCCGCGCTGCGCCAGTTCCAGCGTCTCCTGCGTCCCGGCGCTCCGCTCGCGATCCACGAGTTCTCCGTGCGCGACTCGCTGCGCAGCCGCATCGTCTGGACGGCGGTCTGCTGGGGCGTGATCATCCCCATGGCCCGCATCCGCGCCGGCTCCACCGATCTCTACCGCTACCTGTGGCGCAGCGCGCTGCAGTTCGACGGCGTCACGGAGCTCAGCAGGCGGCTCACCTCGGCCGGCTTCGAGGACATCCGGGTGCAGACGGTCCCCGGCTGGCAGCAGCACATCGTGCACACGTTCCTGGGCAGGCGGCCGCCGGACCCGGCTTCCGGAGCGGCCGCCCCGACCGAGGCGGAGGTCGACGCGGAGGCGGCCACGCCCGCCGAGGGCATCGACCTGACGAAGCCGCCCTCCTGACCTGGTGTACCGGCCGGGTAAGGTGGCCGGGTGCACCGGATGTACCCGATCTGCCCGCCGCCCCGCTCCTAGCGGGGCCGTCCACGTCGCCGCCCATCCACAGGGCGGGTCTTCTCGGGCCGATCGGCCCCGCTTCAGCGACCCCTTTCCTTCGTCGCAGGAGCGCGTACACCCGTGTCCACACTTCGCACCACCACCCCGTCCTCCGGGGTGTCCTTCCTCGTCCTCGCCGGCGTCCTCTGGGGGACCGGCGGCCTGTTCGGCCGCATGCTCGGCGACGCCGCCGGCCTGTCCTCGTTCGCCGTCGCGACCTACCGCCTCGCCGTCGGCGGCCTGCTCCTCCTCGGGTACCTGCTGGTCACGGGTGCGCGGCTGCCGCGCTCGCGCGCCGCACGGGCCCGCATCACCGCCGTCGGGGCGCTGGCGGCGCTCTTCCAGGTCGCCTACTTCACGGCCGTGTCGCTCACGTCGGTGACCGTCGCCACGCTGGTGACGATCGGCTCCTCGCCGGTGCTCGTGCTCCTGGTGCGGCCGCGCAGCGCCGAACGGCGCGGGCTCGTGGCCGTCGGGTTGGCGCTGTCCGGCCTCGTGCTGCTCGTCGGGGTCCCCACCGACGGCGGCCCGTCGGCGGTGGCCCTGCTCGCCGGCGCGGGATGCGCCCTCGCCGCTGCGGCCGGTTTCACGGCGATGTCGCTGATCGGTGCCCGGCCCGTCCCCGGCCTGGACGCCATGACGACCACCGGTGCGGGCTTCACGTTCGGCGGGGCGCTGCTGGTTCCGCTCGCCGCGGCGACGTCCGGGCTGTCCTTCGTGCCGACGCCGGCCGCGTTGGGGCTGGTGCTGGCGTTCGGCCTGGTGCCGACGGCCGTCGCGTACACGTGCTACTTCCGGGGCCTGCGCGGTGCGCCGGCCGGGGTGGGCGTGCTGATGGCCCTGCTCGAACCGCTGACGGCGGCCCTGCTGGCCGCCCTGCTGCTCGGCGAGCGGCTCGGCCCGGCCGGCATCGCCGGGGGCCTGCTCCTCTGCGCGGCGCTCGTGCTGACGGCCCGCGGTCAGGGGCGGCGCAGCGCGTAGCGGCGTTCGGCGTAGGCGATGTCGTCGCGCCACAGCCGTCGCGCCGCGACGCCCATCAGCGGGCGCAGCGCGCCGGCGACCCGCCGGGCGTGGCCGAATCCCGGACGGTCGGAGTAGGCGATCACCGCTTCGATGACGGCGGTGCGGGGCCGGCCGTCCGGGCCCGGCCGCAGGGGCGTGGCGTGGGTCTCGACCACCGAACCGGTGCCCTCGCCGTCGACGATGCGCATGGTCACCGTCCGCGCGTCGGGGCAGGTGAACTCGGCGTGCACCGGTACTCCCAGGCGGGGCCCGACCGTGAACGTCACCTCGACGAGAAACCGGTCCTCGCTCGACGGGCAGTCCTGCGGTGGGGCGCTGAGCACCCGCAGCGCCGTGAACGAGTACGGGTGGAACCAGGCGCCGTGCCACGGGTCGAGCCGGTTGGCGACCACGTCCTCCGGCTCGCACCGGCCGATCACCGTGGCCACGGCCGGGACGCAGCGGTCGGCGGGCGGCCGCGGGCCGAGGACCGGGGTGTCGGTCGGGCCGGTGCCCGCCTCGTCGAGGCGGACCCACGCGAGCACGCCGTCGTCGTACGCCGGTAGGGGGCGCCATCCGGGCCGGCCGTCGCGGTCGAGCGCGAGCCCGTGCCACCGGCAGACGACACGACCCCGGTGCACGGGGGCGTCGCAGAGCGGGGCCCCGAGGTGTGGGCAGGCGCCGGGGCCGGCGTGGAGAGCGCCCGCCTCGTCCCGCCACGCCACGATCTCCCGGCCGGCGACGACGCGCCCGAACGCCCTGCCCGGGCGCACCTCCCGGCTCGCGGCGACCACGTACCAGCCGCCCGCGGGGCGTTCGAGCGCGCGGCGCAGGGCGGCCCGGATGAGCCCCGGCGCGGCGTCGGCCCAGGTCGGCCGCTGGTCGGCCCACGCCGGTCGCCGGAGCCTGCGCAGCGGACCGGCCTTCACACCCAGGAGGCTAGTGTCCCCCGCCGGAAGTCCGCCGAATAACTCGGCGGCCCAGCTCCACCCTGCGCGCACCGGTCGACGACCCGAGTACGCCCGGTACGAGGGCCGCCGCCCGGCACCCGCAGCGAGAACCTGGATCCACCGACTTACCCAACGAACTTCCGGCGGGGGACACTAGTGGTCCCCGCCGGACGTACGGCACGCATCTCGACGGCCCAACTTCCCGCTGGCTGCACCGGCGAACCGGCCGAGTACGCCCGGTACGAGGCCGGCCCGCCGGCGCACCCAGCGGAAACCTGGATCCGCCGATACACGCACCGATACTTCCGGCGGGAACCACTAGAGCCACTGGTTGCGGCGGAACACCCGGAACAGCGAGAGACAGCTGACGATGATCACGAGCCACACCATCGGGTACCCGAACGACCAGTGCAGCTCGGGGATGAAATCGAAGTTCATCCCGTAGATGCCGGCGATCATGGTCGGGACCGAGATGATCGCGACGTATGCGGTGATCTTGCGCATGTCGGTGTTCTGCCGCAGGGTGATCTTGGCCAGCGCGGCGTCGATCAGCGTGGTGAGCAGCTCGTTGAACCCCGCGATCCGCTCGGTGACGGTCACGAGGTGATCGTCGACGTCGCGGAAGTACGACCGCACGTCGTGCGGCACCAGCGAGCTGTAGCCCTCGGTGAGCTTCCGCACCGGAGCCGCCAGCGGCACCACCGCGCGACGCAGCTCCAGCACCTCGCGCTTGAGGACGTAGATCTGCTCGGAGTCGACGGTCGAGCGTGGGGCGAAGACCCGGGTCTCCATCTCCTCGATGTCGTCCTCGATGGCGCCGGTGACGTCGAGGTAGCTGTCGACGATGTGGTCGGAGATGGCGTGCAGCACGGCGGCCGGGCCGAGCGCGAGCTGCTCGGGGTCGCCTTCGAGGGCGAGCCGGACGTCGTGCAGCGAGGAGTGGTCGCCGTGCCGGACGGTGATGACGTAGTCGGGCCCGAGGAACACCATGACCTCGCCCGTCTCGACGACCTCGTGCTCGGCGCCCTCGTTCGGCCGCCCGTGGTAACAGACGGTCTTGAGCACCATGAACAGCATGTCGTCGTAGCGCTCCAGCTTGGGGCGCTGGTGGGCCTGCACGGCATCCTCGACGGCGAGCTCGTGCAGGTCGAAGACGTCCGCGATGCCGGTGATCTGCTCCTCGTCCGGCTCGTGCAGCCCGATCCAGACGAAGGCGTCGTCGTCGCGCTCGCGGACCTCGGCGAGTGCGCGCTCGTGCGTCCAGCGCCCGGGGAGGCGCCGGCCGTCGACGTACACCGCGCAGTCGACGACGTAGGCCGAGATCGGGACGCGCAGCTTGTTGGAGAGCACGGTGTCGCCCCGCACCTGGCGGTGGGCGCGCATGGTGGGGCGGAGAGCGGACAGGGGCGGCACGGAGTACCTCCTGAGATCGATCGGGTCGACACGAGCTGGGCTCGTGGCGCGCGCGTGCAGATCGCGCCCCGACCGGGGAGACCGTCAGCCGATCACCGTGTCGGGAACGCGGCGACTACTGCATCCGGGTGCCGTCGGCACCGCGCTCACCTCCTCATCGGTGTGTGCAGGGCCATGTCCGCGCTCGGCGGGCACAGCGGGTCCAAGGGTTAGATTACCCCCACCTGTCCTGCTCATCGGCGATGGAGGCGGCAGCGTTGCAGTTCGGCCGGTACTACGAGGAGTTCGAGGTCGGCGCGGTCTACAAGCATTGGCCGGGCAAGACGGTCACCGAGTACGACGACCACCTCTTCTGCCTCCTCACGATGAACCACCACCCCCTTCACCTCGACGCCCACTACGCGGGGGAGACCACCGACTTCGGGCGCAACGTCGTGGTGGGCAACTACATCTACTCGCTGCTGCTGGGCATGTCCGTGCCGGACGTCTCGGGCAAGGCCATCGCGAACCTCGAGGTCGAGTCGCTCAAGCACGTCAAGCCGACCTTCCACGGCGACACGATCTACGGCGAGACCGAGGTGCTGGACAGGACCGAGTCGCGGTCCAAGGACGACCGCGGGGTGGTGTACGTCGAGACCCGGGGCTACAAGCAGGACGGCACCGTGGTGTGCACGTTCCGCCGCAAGGTGATGGTGCCCAAGCGCTCGTACGGCGAGTCGCGAGGCGGGGAGCAGCCCGCCCGGCCGGAGCCGAAGATCTAGGAGCGCCCTGAACAACTCGGGCCTACTGCGCGACGCCCAGGCGGCGCCCTCGCCGCGTTGGACGATCGCGCGGATACAACAGCGGTATCGGCCCGACCGTCCGCCTTGTGATGACACCACCTGGACGCCGCTCGCTACGGCCGGAGCTGTTCAGGACCCTCCTAGACGGTCGCCTCCGCGCAGAGCGCGCCGCCCCGGATCTCCTCCAGCCGGGTCTTGCGCTCGCACCCCCACGCCCCCAGGGGCCGCAGCGCCTCGATGAGGGTGGTGCCGGAGGGCGCGAGCGAGTACTCGACCTTGGGTGGCACGGTGCCGTGCACCTCCCGGTGCACCACCTCGTCCCGCTCCAGTTCTCGCAGGTGCTGCGCGAGGACCTTCTCGCTGACGCCCGTGACCGCGCGCCGCAGCTCACCGAACCGCTTCGGGCCGCCGCCGAGCGCCCAGAGGATGAGCACCTTCCACTTGCCGCCGACCACGTCGATGCTCGCGTCGAGCCCGGACACGAACACCTCGCACCTCTCGGGCATGCACGCACCTTTCGGTAAGTGGTTACTCGAATGTGGGTACTTGTTCTTCTCGCATTGCCGAACGACGATCGTCTGCGTCGTATTCCTCCGGCCCCAAGGCCGTGATGACGTGCGGAAACAAATTCTTCGAGAGGAAGAGATCGTCGTGTCGCCCACCATCTTCGCCCTCTTCCTCGTGGTGTTCGGATTCACCACGGGCGAGTTCGTCGTCGCCGGCATCCTGCCGGACGTGGCCGCGGGCCTCGGGGTGTCGGTCCCCGCGGTCGGCCTGCTCACCACCGCCTATGCCCTCGGGATGATCGTCGGTGGCCCGGTGCTCACGGTGCTCACCGCACGCATGCCGCGCCGGCCGCTGGTGGTGGGCCTGATCGCCGTGTCGGTGCTCGGCAACCTCGGCTCGGCGGTGGCGCCGAACCACACCGTGCTGCTGGTGGCGCGGTTCGCGTCCGGTCTGGTGGTGGCCACGTTCTTCGCCGTGGCCATCGCCACGGCGGTCGCGGTCGCGCCGGCGGGCCGGCAGGCGTCGGCCGTGGCGCAGGTGACGCTCGGGCTGAACCTCGGGCTGGTGCTCGGCAGCCCGATCGGCACGGCCATCGGGCAGCAGCTCGGCTGGCGGGCGACCTTCGTGGCGGTCGCCGTGGTCACGCTCGCCGCGGTGCCGCTCGTGCTGCGCCACGTCCCGGCGGCGCCCGGGAGCAGCGGCTCCGTTCTCTCCGAACTGCGCGTCCTCGCCGCCCGCGACGTGCGGCTCGCGATCGCGCTGTCGGCGGTGGGCAACGTCGGGGTCGTCACCGTCTTCACCTACATCGCGCCGCTGCTCACCGACGTCAGCGGGTTCCCGGCGGGGGCCCTGCCGGTGCTGCTGCTGGTGTACGGCGCGGGCGCCGTCGCCGGGAACGTGATCGGCGGCCGGCTGGCCGACCGGGCGCTGCTGCCGTCGGTCGCCGGGCTGCTCGCCGCGCTGGCTGCCGTGCTGGCGCTGTTCTGGCTGGTGAGCGCGGTTCCGGCGGCCGCGGCGGTCCTGACGTTCACGATCGGCGTGCTCGCCTTCGCGGTGATCCCGGGCATGCAGACCCGGGTGGTGGCCACGGCCACCGCGGCCCCGACCCTCGCGGTGGCCGTCAACGCCTCCGGCTACCAGCTCGCCGCCGCGTTCGCCGGCTGGCTGGGCGGCCGCGTCGTCGCCGGGCCGGGGACGGCGGCGATCCCATTGGTCGGCGCGCTGCTCACCGTGGCCGGTCTCGGGCTCGCGCTCCAGATCCTCCGCCGCGAGCGACGCGCCGCCGTGCCGTCACCGGGGTAGTGCGTTCCACCCCCGCAGCGTCTCCACCAGCAGCGGCACGAGCGGGAGCTCGCGCAACGCGGCGGTGTCGCACCAGCGCGCGTCGAGCGCGTCGTCGCCGGCGACCAGGCTGCCGCCGACCACGCGGCACCGGTAGTCGGCGATGTCGTAGGGCCCGCGCCGGACCCGGCCGACAAGATCACCCGGTTGGATGACGAGGCCGGTCTCCTCGGCCATCTCCCGGACGAGCGCGGCCGCGTCGTCCTCACCCGGCTCGACGCGCCCCCCCGGCAGTGACCAGAGGCCGCGACCAGGCTCGTTCGCCCGTTGGACGAGCAGCAGCCTGCCCGACTCGTCGTAGGCGACTCCCCCCACACAGGGGACGGAATCCTCACCCAATGTCATCAACGGCCACCATACGTCCCCGCGCGCCGGATACCCTGGACACGATCGGTGCGGTACAAATCAGATGCAGGTCTCCGTCCCGTCCAGAACGGTGGTTGTGGTGAACGTCAAGAAGATCGTCGGCTTGCTCGCGATCGCGTTGCTCCTCTTCTTCGTCTTCACACAGCCGGACAACGCGGCCGGGTCCGTCACGAACATCGGCACGACGCTCCGGGACGGCGCGGAGTCCGTCATCCGCTTCGTCACCCAGCTCGTCTAGCCCGATGCTCGCCCCTCGCGAGATCGACGAGTACCTGCTCCCCACGGAGCGCAGGGTCATCCGCGTGCGGCAGCACTGGGCGGTGATGATGAACCACGTCAGCTCCACCGCGCTCTTCCTGCTCGCCCTGGTGATCGGGGAGCGGCTGCTGCCCGACAGCATCCTGATCGACAACCTCGCCTGGTACCTGGCGCTGGTGGCGGTGCTGCGGTTCACGATCCTCACGATCCTGTGGTGGATCGAGCGCATCGTCATCACCGACAAGCGGGTGATGCTGGCGCAGGGCATCATCACCCACAACGTCGGCATGATGCCGCTGGGCAAGGTCACCGACCTCACGTTCCAGCGCACCCTCGGCGGCCGCATGTTCGGCTACGGCACCATCGTCGTGGAGTCGGCGGGCCAGATCCAGGCGCTCAACCGGATCGACTACCTGCCTCGCCCCGAGGAGATCTACGAGGCGCTCTCCGAGCTCGTGTTCGGGGAGAAGGGCAAGACACGCGCCACCGGGATGCTCGCCCGGCCTCGCTGGCGCCGCTGACCCGAACGCCCCCGCCGGGGAGCTGGGATAGCCTCAGGCGTGCCCCGCCCCCGCATTGACCTGCACACCCACTCCACCGCGTCCGACGGCACGGACCGCCCGGCCGAGCTCGTCGCCGTCGCCGCGGCGGCGGGTGTCGACGTGCTGGCGATCACCGACCACGACACCACGGCCGGCTGGGCGGAGGCTGCGGCGGCGTTGCCACCGGGGATGCGGTTGCTGCGTGGAGCGGAGTTCTCCTGCACGAGCCCCACCGGTCGCGGGGACCGGGACGTGGCGGTGCACCTGCTCGGCTACCAGTTCGACCCGGAACACCCCACGATCGTGGCCGAGCAGAGGCGCCTGCGGGCCGAGCGCGTCGAGCGGCTGCGCCGGATGACCGAGAAGATGGCGGCCGACGGGTATCCGGTCGACCCCGACACGGTGTTCTCGTTGCTGCCGGACGGCGCCAGTGCCGGACGGCCCCACCTGGCGCGTGCACTCGTCGCGGCGGGCGTGGTCGGCTCGGTCAGCGAGGCCTTCGCCACGCTCCTCTACAACGGCAGCCCCTACTTCGTGCCGAAGACCGACACGCCGGTGCGGTCGGCCATCGACATGGTGCGGGCCGCGGGCGGGTTCGCGGTGTTCGCGCACCCCCTCGCCCGCAGGCGCGGGCGGGTGGTGGAGCCGTCGGTCATCGCCGAGCTGAACGCGGCCGGGCTCGCGGGCGTGGAGGTCGACCACCCCGACCACGTTCCCGAGGACCGAGCGCTGCTCCGGCGGCTCGTCGCCGACACCGGGCTCGTCGCGACCGGGTCGAGCGATTACCACGGCACGAACAAGACCACGCCGATCGCGATCGAGACCACCGATCCGGAAGCCCTCGAGGAGTTGCTCGACGCGACGACCGGGGTCGAGGTCCTCACGGGCTGACGCCTGGCCGGGTGGTCGGATGCGAGCGACGTCACGACCGCTCTGTCCGATTGCCGCACCGCGCACGCCCGGCACGATGTCCCTCCTCGTTCGACGAGGTGAGGGAGATGGGATGAACGACGGCCAGGACGTCGGGTCGTGGCGGGAGCTCGGCGGGCATCTGAACACCGCCGTGGTGCTCGCCGGAGGCGTGCTCGTCGGTGCCGTGAACATCTACGTTGCGGCGAGCCTGCTGCCCACGGCGGTCGCCGACATCGACGGGGAACGGCTGTACCCGTCGCCGATCCGCCCGGCCCCCGTCAGGGGTCGCGACCGGACCGGGTGGACGGCGACTACCGTGCTCGCGTGGACGGCGCGCAGCTCGGGTTCGACTTCGCCACCACCCGGCTGGTGCGGGTCACCCCGTCCAGGCTCAGCACGTGGGACGACTGCCCGCGCCGGTACCGGATGACCTATCTGGACCGGCCGGCGCCGTCGCGGGGCGGTGCCCGGGCGGGGAGCACCCTCGGCGCCGTCGTGCACCTCGCCCTGCGGGCGCTGTTCGACCTCCCGCCCGCCGAGCGCACCCCGCGGGCGGCGGCACGGCTCGTGGACCGGTACTGGAACAGCGAAGGCTTCCGCGACGCCGACCAGGCCGCAGACCACCGGGAGCGTGCCCGCGGCTGGCTGGTCGAGTACGCCGCCGAGCTGGAACCGGACGCCGAGCCCGTCGGCCTGGAACGGTGGGTGTCCGCGACCACCGACCGGATCGTCGCCGAGGGCCGCGTCGACCGCATCGACCGCCGCGGCGCCGAGCTGGTGGTCGTGGACTACAAGACCGGCCGCCGGGTCCCGACGTCCGCCGACGCAGGCGCGTCGCGGGCGCTGGCCCTCTACGCGGTGGCGGTGGAGCGCACGTTGCACCGCGAGTGCGTGCAGGTGGAGCTGCACCACCTGCCCAGCGGCACGGTCGCGGCCTGGCGCCACGACGCGGCGTCCCTGGGGGAGCACGTCGGCCGGGCGGAGGCGAGCGCGGCCGAGCTCGACACCGCGGCCGTCGAGCTCGCCGCGGGCGGGAACACCGACGTGCTGTTCCCACCCCGCCCTGCCCCGCGCTGCGGCGCTTGCGACGTGCGCCGGCATTGCCCCGAGGGCCGGACCGCCGCACCCGAGGAGTTGCCGTGGGCCGGTCTCGCCCCCTGACCCGCGTGCCGGAACTCCGGGCGATCCGCCTGCTGCGCGGGTTCTCCGGAGTGCTGGCCGGGGGGATCGTGGCGCTCGCGGTGGCGCTGCTCGTCGCAGGGATCGTGGCGCAGCAGCGCCTGATGCCGGGGCCGGGTGCGGTGTCGATCGGCGGGCACGTGGTGGCCGCCGTCGCCGCGGTGCTGCTCCAGCGCCGGGCGGATCGGACCGCGGGCCCCCGCGCCGCCGGCTGGGCGCTCGCCGTCGTGGTCCTCACTGCGGTGGTGCTGGCCGTCCAGTGGCTCGTCTGAAGGTCAGGAGCGCGGCGCGCACGGTCGCGAGCCCCGCGGTGGTGACGGCATCCCGGCCGGGCAGCAGCGGGATGCCGTAGAGCTGCTTCGCCCAGTCCGGGAGCAGCCCGACGGCTACCGCGGCCACGAACGTCCACGCGGGTCGGGCGGGCGTGAACAGCGCGAGTCGCCACGGCAGCGGGGCGAGCACCAGCCGGGCCGCGGCCCGCCGCGCCACCGGGCTCGCCGCGAGCTCCGGCCGGACGGCCGCGAAGTAGGCCTCCACCGCGGCGCGGTCGGCCGGCAGGTCGGTGGCGCCCAGGAGCGATCCGGCCCGCACCTGCTCGGCGAGGAAGCGGTCCTCCTCGGCCGCGTCGATCAGCCCCAAGCGGCGGACGGCGGAGGCGAACGAGCTGACCTCGCTGACGTGCACCCAGCGCAGGAGGTCGGGGTCGTCCGCGGAGTAGGGCAGGCCGGTGACCGCGTCGATGCCGTGCACCCGCCGGTGGATCCTGCGCACCCGCGCGGCGGCCTGCTCGGTGGTGGCCAGATCGGCGAACGCGAGCGTGGTGACGTAGCCGACGGTGCGCTGCAGCCGGGGCCAGAAGTCGTCGGGGAAGGACGAGTGCTGTTCCACCCCCGCCATCGCCCGCGGGTGCAGGGCCTGCAGGAACAGGGCGCTGATACCGCCGATCAGGGCGGCCGGGTCGCCGATGACGTGACGCGTGGCGCTGCCCCGTGGGAAGAGCCCCTCACTCGTGCCAGGAGAGGGCGATGCGGTACTCACCCCACCAGGATCGCCCGATCGGGCATGCGAGCGCGAGTTCAGGAGCGCGATCCGTGGCGGCGTCCCGACTCCTCCACCGTGACCTCGTAGGTGATGGGCAGATCGCGGTAGACCAACCGGGCGAAGAGCCAGAACCGGGTTCGGACCCCGGAGCCGTCGAGACGCCGCGCCCGGCCGCGCACGGAGGGGCCGGTGGGCTTTCCGGTCGGTGTCGACGGTGCAAGGGTCACCTCGGGGTTGCGGGCCAGCCGCTTGGTTTTCGCGGTCCTGGCCCGCGTCATGAAGTAGGCCTTGCCGTCCCTGATCCGTACGTTGACCGGGGTGCCGACGCCGCTGCCGTCGCGTCGGTAGGTGGTGAGCAGCGCCACGCCGGACTTCTTCAGCATCTCGGCGCTCATCGCGGCCTTCCCGGGTCCAGCAGCTCGCGGCCGAGCGCCTCGATCCACCAGCGCTCGATCTCGTCGGGGCGCCAGCCGCGCTCGGTGGCCAACGTGGTGTAGACGTCGATGTTGCACAGGGCTGCGTAGACGTCGACGGCGGTGTGCACATCCAGACCGGGCCGAAGGGTGCCGCCCGGCCACGACGAGAACGCCCGGATGCGGGTTTCGTCGGCCCCCCGGCGGCCTTGCTCGTAGAAGTCCGCCAGCTCCGGCTCGGTTCGGCCGGCCTCACGGATCAAGGCGATGATGTCCCCGGCGCGTTCGAAGAGCCGCCGGTCGTACCCGGCCATCTCGGTCAGGTGCCGGCGCGGATCTGTGATGGCCGCCAGCTCCTCGAGCATCTGCGGCAGGCCTGCGGAGAGGTCCGCGGCCTCGACCAAGGCCTGGACCAGGCCCGTCTTGCTCTGAAACGCGGCGTAGACGGTGGGCACCGAGACCCCGGTCTGGCGGGCCACGTCCCGAATGGTCGTCGCCGCCCAGCCCTGCGCGAGGAACAGCTGCCGAGCCGAGCCGGCGATCTCGGCTCGGGTCTGCTCGGCCTGGGCCTGCCGCCGCGCCGAGCTGTAGGGGCGCCGCCCGGTCCGCTCTCCCATCCTTGCGCGCTCCTTTCGTTCCTTGTATTGAATATAGCATGCGTCAAGTCAACATGGAGGGTGGCAATGAGCTTCACCGGTCTGGCGGGCCTGGGCGGGATCACGTTCGTACTGGTGGGGATCGCCCTCAACGTCATCTACGTCCGCGTCGGGCTCCCGCTCCCGACGTCCGGGAAGGACCTGGACGCCGTCACCAGCTCCTTCGCGACCATCGGCGATGGGCTCAAGAGGCCGTCGGTGGTCGCTCCGGTCCTGTGGCTGTGCACCACGGTCTTCGCCGCCGGGCTGATGTCGGTGCTGTGGCGAGGTGACGCCGACCAGGGCGCGTGGGCACTGGTCGGCTTTGCGGGCGTGCTCATGCAGAACGCCACCTTCACCTGCGTCGAGGCGCTCCGGTTCGGCATGGCCACCGCCGCAAGGCACGGCCGCGGCCCGGTCGCAGGCCTATGGGGCCTGAGCAACGTGCTGTTCACCTTCAACCAGGTGTTCCTGGCCATCGCGGTCCTCGGCTTCACCCTCGCCGGGGTCGCCGCCGGAATCGTTCCCGGCTGGCACGCCTGGCTCGGCTACGCCGCCGCCGCACTCCTGTTCACCTCTTCGCTGGCCGGCTCCCACAACGCCGAGGGCGCCAACCGCCTCGGACCGGCCGGCCTGATCGGCTGGCTCGGGTGGGCGAGCTGGATCATCGCCTACAGCGTCATCCTGCTGCGCATCTAGCGATCCGAACCGGGAGTCCACGCATCCGGTGTGGGTGGATGTGTCCCGTCGACCGGGTGCGTGGTCGGGCCCCGGGCCTGGGCTCGTCGCCGGCGCCGGCCGCTCCCGGGGGAGCGGGGCCTCCGGTGGCGCCGCGCATCGTGCGGTCCCTCCCGGGCAAATCGCGGATGTCCGGTTCATGTCACGGATCCGCTGACCGCATCCCTCTGCGGGCCGGCCGCTTGGCCGCATCGGCGATCGGGGTTTCGGCGCGATCGTCCGTCTTGCGATGACACCACCTGGACGCCGCTCGCTACGGCCGGAGCTGCTCAGGACCCGCCTAAGCGGGCCTCAGCGCCACGATCTCGCCGGCCTGCTGTTCCAGCAGCATCTCGCCCAGCGTGGCCAGCCGCACCGGGCCGGGCGGGCGGTCCACGGGGATCGTGCGCAACTCGGCGCCACCGGGGTCGAGCACCCGCAGCCCGCCCGGCACCGGCACGAGCCACCCGTCGGCGTAGGGCACGGCCGGGCCGAGCGCATCCGGCGCGGTCCACTGCGGGACGAGGTCGCCCCCGTCAAGGGCGATCGTCCGCGAGCCCGTCCACCAGGTGACCCGGTGATCGGCGGTGGTGGTGGCCGCCACCCCGCCCGGGGGATCGGCGAGGTCGGACTCCGGCACGTCGAGCGGGTGCTCACCCACCTGCTGGCCGGCGTGATCGAACAGCAGCAGCCGGGGCGGGCCGGGCAGCGCCACGGCCACCCGTTCGGCCGAGACCGCCACGATCACCGCGCCGGGGCCGGGCAGCAGGACGGAGAAGTCGACCTCAGGCTCCTCGGCTCCCTTGTCCCCGTCGTCGGCGACCAGCGTGAGCCGGTCGCTCCCCTCGCCGGGGCAGCGCTCGACGAGGCCGAGCCGGTCGCCACCGATCGCCGTGGAGGCGTGCGTGCACCGGGGTCGCGGCTGCTGGTCGACCTGCACCGGAACCGGCACGTCGCCGTACTCGAGTGTCTTGACGAGGTCGCTGCGCATGACCTCCAGGTATTCGGCCCCGGTGGCGACGACCGACGATCCGGAGGCGAGCAGCCGGGTGCCGGGGCGCACGTCCGGATTGCTCGCCGCGGCCCGCGCACCGGTGTCCGGGCGCAGGGCCGTGAGCTCGCTGCACCACTCGGAGTCCTCCGCGTAGAGCGCGAGCACCCGGCCGCGACCCCCGTCCGCGCGTGGGAACCCGGCCGCGACCGTGCACAGCCTGCGGTCCCGCTCGTAGCTCCAGCGCTCCTCACCGGTGAGCGCGTCGCGACCGACGACGAGGTTGCCGTCGGCCGTGACGACCGCGGGCCCCGCGACCACCGGAACGACCGTGGCGCCACTGGGCGCCCGCCACGCCTCGGCGACAGCCGCGGGCATGCCAGCCGCGGCCGGCGGCGCCACGATCGGCTGGTCCGCAGGCCGGGAGGACGTGTGGGCCGCGTCGCTCGTGGTCCACAGGACGGCGGTGACGCCGACGACGAGCACGGTGAGCGCCGCCGCCACGACCACGTCGCTGCGGCGCCGCCGCTCCGGCCGCGCCCGGGGCGGGCGCGGCCGGTCGGGGATCACGGGCGCCAACCCGGCCGCCCCGCCATTGGTGCTCAGCTGGCGGCCGCGTCCTGCGCCTCGCCGCCGACGGCATCGACGCCCGCGTTCTCGCGCCGACGGGCACCGCCGCGGCGCCTGCGCCGCCTGCGTGCACCCTCTTCGCGCGGTGCGGCGTCCTGCCCGTCGTCCGGCCCGGTCTGCGGCGCGGCGGCCTCGGTGCGCTGCTCAGGGGCGCCCTCGGCGGAGCCGTCGGATCCGCCGATCGTGACACCGGCCCGGCTGCGCGTACGCGCCCGCGAACGGCGCGCCCGCGGGGCCACCACGTCGTCCTCGGTGCGGCGCGAGTTCGGCTTGGCGCGCCGCCGTCGGCCACCCTGGTCACCCTCGGTGTCGAGGTACTCGGCGTCCAGCCCCGGCCGGGTGCGCTTCGAGCGCGGGAGCCGGCCCGTCGCGCTGCCGGGGATGCCGAGCTCGGAGTACAGGTGCTCCGATGTCGAGTACGTCTCGACCGGCTCGTCGATGCCGAGGCCGAGATCGTCGCTGACCATCTTCCAGCGCGGCATCTCGTCCCAGTCGACGAGCGTGACCGCCACGCCCTCCTTGCCGGCGCGGCCGGTTCGGCCGATCCGGTGGACGTAGGTCTTCGAGTCCTCCGGGCACTGGTAGTTGACGACGTGGGTGACGTCGGTGACGTCGATGCCCCTGGCGGCGACATCGGTGGCCACCAGCACGTCGACCTTGCCGGAGCGGAACGCGCGCAGCGCCTGCTCGCGGGCACCCTGGCCGAGGTCGCCGTGCACGGCGGCGGCGGCGAACCCGCGTTCGGCGAGGTCGTCCGCCACGCGCTGCACCGTGCGCTTCGTCCGCGCGAAGATCATGGTGAGACCGCGGGCGTCGGCCTGCAGCACCCGGGTGAGCAGCTCGACCTTGTCCATCGCGTGGGCGCGGTAGACGAGCTGCCGGGTGCGTTCGTGGATGGAGCCCTGGTCGGACTCCTCCGCCCGGATGTGGGTCGGACGGTGCAGGAACGTGCGCGACAGCTGGATGATCGGGCCCGGCATGGTGGCCGAGAAGAGCATCGTGTGGCGCTGGTCCGGGAGCATCCGCATGATCCGCTCGACGTCGGGCAGGAAGCCCAGGTCCAGCATCTCGTCGGCCTCGTCGAGCACGAGTGCCTTGACGCGGCCCAGCACCAGATGGCGCTGCTCGGCGAGGTCGAGCAGCCGACCGGGCGTGCCGACCACGACGTCGACGCCCTTGCGGAGGGCGGCGAGCTGCGGTTCGTAGGCGCGGCCCCCGTAGATGGCCGTGACGCGGACGCCGAGGTGCTTCCCGGCGTCGGCGATGTCCTTGGCGACCTGCACGCACAGTTCGCGTGTGGGCACCACGACCAGCGCCTGCGGGACGTCCTTGGTGCGGTCGGCGGCCTCACCGTCGACGCCGGCTGCGGGCTGCTCCGATGGCGGGACGACGCGCTGGAGCAGCGGGACGCCGAAGCCGAGGGTCTTGCCCATGCCGGTGCGGGCCTGGCCGATCACGTCCTCGCCGGCGAGCGCGAGGGGGAGCGTGAGCTCCTGGATCGCGAACGTGCGCACGATGCCGGCCTCGCCGAGCGCCTTGACGATCTCGGGGCGGACGCCGAGCTCGGCGAACGTGGGCGAATCGGACCGGACCGCGGCTCCGGCCTGGAGGGGATGCGCCTCCACGACCTCGTCGGTCGGGTCGGCGCCGGGGGGGTTCTCGATTGAAGTGTCGCTCTCGACGGACAGGTTGATCGCCTCTCTCCGCGCACAGGAGCCCGAGGCCGGCTCGTCGACCACCGGCGCGGAGCGCTCGGGTGGGAGAGCTGACGAGGCGCTGTACGCACCATGTCGTTGCGGAGCCGACGCGCTACGCACCGGCGACGCTGGTAGGCGCGCACCCGTGTGTGGGCGCTGCGCTGCCGCACATCCTACCGGTTCACGGGCCCGCGTGTCCCACCGCACGCGGCCCATCCGGGCGGTCCTGTGCGGCCGTCCCGTGGCCCGGGCGGTATCGAACCGATCATCGTGACGTCGGTCACGAGCGTCGTGCGGGCACTAGGCTCCGCACCATGGGGACTGCGCGGGCGGTGGACAAGGCGGTGGCGGATCGAGCCACCGTCGACCTGCTCGGCGTGCTGGCCTACGGGGAGCTGTCGGCGTTCGACCGCCTGGCCGAGGATGCGCGGCACGCGCCCACCCTCGGCGGTCGCGCCGCGCTGTCCGCGATGGCGGCCGCCGAGATCGGGCATTTCCGGCGGCTCGAGGAGCACCTGGGCGGTTTCGGGGTGAGCGTCGAGGACGCGATGCGGCCGTTCGTGGCGCAATGGGATGCCTACCACGCATCCACTGCGCCGCGCAGCTGGCTCGAGTCCCTCGTCAAGGCGTACCTGGGCGACGGGCTCGCGGCCGACTTCTACCGCGAGATCGCCGGCTGGCTGCCCGGCCCCACCGGCGACCTCGTGCAGCAGGTGCTGGCCGACACCGGCCACAGCGCGTTCGCCGAGCGCGAGGTGAAGTCGGCCTGCGCGAGCAGCAGGCAGGTGCACGACCGGCTCGCGCTCTGGGGGCGCAGGCTGCTCGGCGAGGCCGTCACCCAGGCCCAGCACATCGTGGCCGAGCGCGACGAGCTGGCCGAGTTCATCGTCTCCGGGTCCGGTGACCTGTCCGGCATCGCCGCGTTGCTCAAACGCCTGCAGTCCAACCACGGCAAGCGGATGGCCAGGCTCGGGCTCGCGTGAGCTCGTTCGCCCACGGCAGAGCGCCCATGCCCTCTCACGGGCCAGCGCTCGGCTAGCCTGGGCCGCGCATTCAGCTCGGACGACGTGACCAGGAGGTTCCACCGGTGGAGGTCAAGATCGGCATCGCGGAGAGCGCGCGCGAGCTCGTGGTGTCCAGCGACCAGACGCCGGACGAGGTCCAGGCCCTGGTCGACGACGCGCTCAAGGACGCGGACGGGCTGCTCCGCCTCGTCGACGACAAGGGCAGGCGGTACCTCGTCCGCGCGGCCCAGATCGCCTACGTGGAGATCGCGCCCGCCCAGGCCGGCCGGGTGGGCTTCGCGATCGGCTGATCCCATTGCCGTGAGTGGATACGAGTGCTCGAGCACTCGTATCCATTCGCGGCGTCTTCGTCAGTCGGTGAGGTCCGGCTCGTCGATCCGGAACGGCGGCGTGCCTACGCCGGTCAGGCGGTAGCGGCCCCACGGGTCCACGTCGCCGATGCGGGCCTCGGCCCGGCCGGTCTCGGTGCGCAGTTCGACCGTGCCGCTGTGGATGTCCCGCCCTTCGCCATCGACCCGCACCCGCCCGAACCAGTGCAGCCGCCCGTCGTGGGGCTCGTGCCGGGTGTCCAGCTGTGCGTGGACGGGCACGTCCTGCCCGTCGACGGTGAGGACGGCGGGGCCGGTGTAGCCGTCCTCGTGCTCGTGCTCGTGCTCAGCCACGGTCCACCTCCGGCGAAGGCATCGGCACGGGCTCGTCCGCCATCGCGATGACGCCGGAGATGCCGCCCCAGATGAGGGTGGTCAGGTAGTCGGTGAGGGCGGCGCGGCTCATCGTGCGCCGTTCGAGCCACCAGTCGCCCGCGCTCTGCACCATCCCGACCAGGCCCTGCGCCCACGCCTCCGCGCCCCCGGAGTCGAGGCCCAGCGAGCGCAGCCGCTCACCGATGATCATGGAGAGCAGGCGGGCGATGTGCTGGCGGGCGTCCTCGACGATCTCGGCCCCGGCCTCCCGCTCGATCGGGTGGTGCACGACGAACCGCCACAGCTGCGGCTCGGCCTCGATACCCGCGAGGAAGGCGTCGATCACGCCGCGGATGAGCTGTGCGGGCTCCCGGGCGGGGTCGAACTCCGGGGCCATCCGGTTCAGCAGCATCTCCGCGGCCTTCTCCCCGACCGCCCGCTGCAGGTCCGCGCGGTCGGTGAAGTGCCGGTAGAGCACCGGTTTCGTGATGCCGGCCGCCGCCGCGAGCTCCGCAACGGACACACCCGGCCCGCGCGTGCGCACCGCCTCGATCGCGGCTTGCACCATCTCGGTGCGGCGTTCGGCTCGTCGTTGCTGCCGCTGCGCCGAGGTGCTCGGCTTGACACGGGCTTCGTCACGATGCACGGTACTTGTGGTAACAGTTACCGGCGGTAACATGCAAGTGTCGTCTGGAGGCTGGTTCGATGGCACGCACAGCGGCGTCCACCAGGATGCCCGGCCGGGTGCTCGTCACCGGGGCGGCCGGTGGCTTCGGGGCCCCGACCGTCACGCGGCTGCGGGAACAAGGCGCGCAGGTGGTCGGGCTCGACGTGACCGGGAACGAGGCCGCGGGCGTCCTCGCCTGCGACATCACCGACACCGCGGCGGTCGAAGCGGCCGTCGCCGGGGCGGTGCAGCGGCTGGGCGGGCTGGACGCCGTCGTGCACTACGCCGGCATCGGCACCCCGAACGACGCGGGCGGTCCGCTCGAGCCCGACGCGCTGCGCGTCGTCGACGTCAACCTGCTCGGCGCCTGGCGCGTCACCGCGGCCGCCCTCCCGGCACTGCAGGCGGGCCGGGACGAGCGCGGCGCGCGGCGCGGCCGCACCGTCTTCGTCGCCAGCGAGCTCGCATACGTGACGCTGCCGTTCGTGTCGGCCTACAGCGTCGCGAAGCGCGGGATGACCGCCTACGCGGACGCCCTGCGCTTGGAGTACGGCACGGAACTGCACGTCAGCACCGTCTACCCCGGGTACGTGCGCACCGGCATCCACGCCGCCGGGCGGGAGGCCGGGTTGACGCTGGAGGGCCAGGTGCGGCGCGAGGAGGTCGAGGACGTCGTCGGCACCGTGCTGCGCACCCTCGGCGCCCCGCGACCGCCCCGCGACACCGCCTGCACCCGCGCCGGGAACCTGGAGCTGTGGGCAGGCCGGCACCTCCCCGCCGCGGTCGGCGCCATCGCCGCCCGGCGGATCCGCAAGCAGGCCGCCTCAGGGCGGTTCGACGGCTCGCCGCTGGCGGCCGGTCTCGTGGGGCGGCTGACCGGTCGCACACCCGAGAGGAGCCCGCGATGAACGTCAAGACCCTGAACGACCGCGAGGCGACGGCGGAGCGGCTGCTCCGCTCGTCGCTCGACCACTCCTACGAGCCCAGCATCGACATCGACTGGGAGGCCCCGCTCGCCGACGGCACGTGGGGCATGCCGCCCCACCGGGTCTCGCTGTACGGCACCGAACTGTGGGAGGGCCTCACCGAGGAGCAGCGGCGCACGCTGTCGGTGCACGAGGTGTGCAGCATCGCTCGCATCGGCCTCTGGTTCGAGATCATCCTCATGCAGATGCTCCTGCGCTACGCGTACGACCGCGACCCGCGCCGCCAGCACATCCAGTACGCGCTCACCGAGATCGCCGACGAGTGCCGGCACTCGATCATGTTCGCGAAGATGACCGAGCGCTACGGCGTGCCGGACTACTCGCCGCGACGGTTCACGCACGAGCTCGGGCGCTTCTTCAAGACCGTCGCGACGGGTCCCGCGATGTTCGCCGGCACGCTGTTCGTGGAGGAGATCCTCGACCAGCTGCAGCGCGAGGCGATGCGCGACGACACCGTGCAGCCGCTCACCCGCATGGTCAACCGGATCCACGTGACCGAGGAGGCCCGGCACGTCCGCTACGCCCGCGAGGAACTGATGCGGATCATGCCGCGGGCGAACGCCGCGGAGCGTGCCCTGTCCCGCTTCCTCTCGGCGCGGGTCGCGTTCGTGGTGGCCCGCAACCTGATCCACCGCGACGTCTACACGTCGGTGGGCATCGATCCCGCCGTCGGGCACAAGGCCGCACTGGCGAACCCGCACCACCAGGAGACCCTGGCCTGGTCGGCGCGCAAGCTGGTGCCGTTCCTGCGGGAGCAGAAGCTCATCGGCGGTCCGAGCGAGGCACTCTGGCGCAAGGCGCACCTCATCCGATGACGGCTGCACGATCCGTCCGCGTCACCGCCCGCGAGGTTGTCGCGCCGGCGCCTGCCCGGTCATGCTGGCGCGGTGAGCGCCAGCGCGACGACGCCCGACAGTTCCGAGGAGCGGTCCGCCGCGCGGCCCACCTGGAACCGGCTGCTGGCCGCCGCACTGGTGATGGTCGCAGCGGTCGCGCTGTTCGGCCTGCAGGAGCGACTGATCGGGTACGCCCTGATCGTCGCCGGCCTGGTCGTCGCAGCGGTGGCGGACCGCCTGCTGCTGCGCCACCTGATCCTCATCTCCGCCGGCCTCGTCGTCATCAGCACGATGTCGCTGGCGGCGGACCTGAGCAACGCCGGCATGGCCCGTTTCACGATCACCCTGTCGTCCGCGGTCGCCCTGCCCTACGCCCTCTCGCGGTGGTGGTACCGGGAGGACATCATCAAGTTCCCGGTCCGAACCGGGAACCGGTGGAGCTGGTTCGAGTTCGGCTACCTCGGTCTGGTGGTCGTCGCGGGCTACCTGATCCTTCCGGTGTACTTCCTGGGCTCGGGCGCCTACCGGAACTGGCCCGACATCTCCGGAGCCGACGAGATCATCCGGCTCTTCATCGGCGTCAACGGAGTCGGCCTGTGGGACGAGCTGTTCTTCATCTGCATCGTCTTCGCCCTGCTCCGCCACCACTTCCCGTTCTGGCAGGCGAACCTCCTGCAGTCCGTCGTGTTCGTCTCGTTCCTCTGGGAGCTGGGCTACCGCGGCTGGGGTCCGCTGCTCACGGTGCCCTTCGCCCTGCTGCAGGGCTACATCTTCCAGCGCACCCGGTCTCTGCCGTACGTGGTCACCGTCCACCTGACCTTCGACGCGATCATCTTCGGCATCCTCGTGCACGCCTACAACCCGGGCCTGGCCGACATCTTCCTGACCGACCCGCGATAGCGCAGCTCCTCCGATGATCACCGCACGATCCGTCCCCGCCGCCGACGGCGTGCCGCTGCACGTCGAGCTGGACGGCCCACCGGATGCGCCCGTCACCGTCGTCCTGGTCCACGGCTGGTCGCTCGACCGGCGCACCTGGAGGCCGGTCGCCAGGTCGCTCGCGACCGGGCCCGCACCGGTGCGCGTGGTGCGGCCCGACCACCGCGGCCACGGCCGCTCGGCCGCCGTCGGGCCGGCGACGATGACGATCGACCAGCTCGCCGACGACCTGGCCGCCGTCATCGCCGCCACGGCACCGACCGGGCCGCTCGTGCTCGCCGGGCACTCGATGGGTGGCATGACGCTGATGGCGCTCGCGGACCGCCACCCGGACGTGGTGGCGCGGGCGGCCGGGGTGGCGCTGGTGGCCACCGCGAGCGGCGGGCTCGCCGAGCGCCCGTTCGGGCTGGCCCCGCCGGCGGCCGCGGTCTACCGCCGCGTGCAGCGCAGGGTGTCCGGCACGAGGGGGTGGTCGCGGCGGGAGCACTTCGGCAACCCGCGCCTCATCGCGCCCGCGATGCGGTGGCTCCTGCTCGGGTCCCGGCCGAGCCCGGAGGCGCGCCGGATCACCTGCGAGACCGTGGGAGCGTGCCGGCCGATCACCGTGTCCGGGTTCCAACCCACGCTGGAGGCCCACGAACGCGACGCCGTGCTCTCCGCGTACGTCGACATCCCGGCCGTCGTGCTCGTCGGCTCCCGGGACCGGCTCACGCCGGTTCGCGCGGCCCGGCGCATCGCGGACCGGCTGCCGTCGGCGGGCCTGACGATCTTCCCGGACGCCGGGCACATGCTGCCCCTCGAACGGGTGTCCGGCGTGTCGAGCCGGATCGCCGCGCTGGCCACGGGCGCCGTGGTCGAAGCGCCACTTTTACGCAGCGCGATCGCCTAGAAGTGGGGCCGGTCTGCCGGGCAGCGTGATCAGCTTCGCGCCGGCTTCCCGGAGGCGGTCGCCGTGCTCGCGGATGTGGTGGTTGCAGAAGTGCAGCTCGCCGGCCGGGAGCTCGGCGCGGACGCGGGCGCGGGCGGGGCAGCGGTCGCAGTAGGCGTTCACGTCACGCCGCCTCGAGCAGCGCGCGGCCGGTGGCCGTCAGGTGGGCGGGGCCGGCGCTGGAGCCGATGAGGCCCGCGGTGGCCAGCCGGCGGCCGACGAACTGGTCGCAGCACCCCAGCCCGTCGACGGCGAGGACGCCGATCGCGGAGACGGTGCAGCGGCCGGCGGCGACGGCGCGGAGGACGGCGCGGTCCCGGTTGCTGAGGTCGGTCGTGTTGATCATTTCTCGCTCCCTTCCGGGCCGCCGCGCTCCGTGTGGCGCGGTTGTAGGTGAGACCGGCGCCACTTCCGGAACTCATCGCCGGCGCGGGAAGTGCGTGCGCCGTCCGCTCTCGGCGAAAGGGGTTCGCCGCCCGCGAAGGAGCCCACGCGCTCCGCTGGGGCGCCGTTAGCGTCCGGGAGATCCACGCCCGACCGGGAGGTCATTCGGATGCGAACCGCGCAAGCCCGCTACGTCCTGCCGTCGTTCGTCGAGCGGACGAGCTACGGCTACCAGGAGTCGAATCCCTACAGCAAGCTCTTCGAGGGCCGCATCGTCTTCGTCGGGACGCAGATCGACGACGCCGCGGCCAACGACGTCATGGCCCAGCTGATCTGCCTGGAGTCGACGGAGCCGGACCGGGCGATCTCGATGTACATCAACTCGCCGGGTGGTTCGCTCACCGCGATGACGGCGATCTACGACACGATGCGCTACATCCGCCCGCCGGTGCACACCTACTGCCTGGGTCAGGCGGCGTCGGCCGCGGCGGTGCTGCTCGCGGCGGGGGCGCCGGGCCACCGGGCGGTCGTGCCCAACGCGCGGGTACTCATCCACCAGCCGAGCATCGACGTCCTGCGCGGCCAGACCTCCGACCTGGAGATCTACGCGGCCGAGGTGTCCCGGCTGCGCCGCCAGCTCGAGGAGGCACTCGCCGCGGGCACCGGGCAGACCGTGGAGCGCATCCACACCGACATCGAGCGAGACCTCGTCCTCACCGCCGGCGAGGCCGTGGCCTACGGCCTCGCCGACAACATCATCGCCAGCCGCAAGCTCCCCCGCTGAAGGAGATCACGCAATGAGTGCACCCACCCTCGACGACACCGTCTACAACCGGCTGCTGCGCGAGCGCATCGTCGTGCTCGGCCAGGAGGTGGACGACGACGTCGCCACGAAGCTCGTCGCGCAGCTGCTCCTGCTCGCGGGCGAGGACCGAAGCGCCGACATCACGCTCTACATCAACTCGCCGGGCGGCTCGGTGTTCGCCGGGATGGCCATCTACGACACCATGCACTCGATCGAGCCGGACGTCGCCACCGTGGCCACGGGCATGGCCGCCTCGATGGGCCAGTTCCTGCTCACGGGGGGCGCACCGGGCAAGCGGTTCGCGCTGCCGCACGCCCAGGTGATGATGCACCAGCCGTCGGGTGGAGCGGGCGGCTCGGAGTCGGACATCGTGATCCGCGCCGGCATGCTGTCCAAGCTCAAGAAGCGGATCGCCGAGCTCACGGCCGAGCACTCCGGGCAGTCGCTCGAGCGGATCGAGGCCGACTTCGACCGCGACCGCTGGTTCAGCGCCCAGGAGGCCGTCGACTACGGCCTGATCGACGGGGTGCTGCGCACACCACGGCGGTGATCGACCTCAGTCGTGGATGAGGGGGAAGCCGGCGAGGCCGCGCCACGCGAAGCCGGACATGAGGGCCACGGCCTCGTCCCGCGGCACCGCCTGGTCGGAGTCGAGCCAGTACTGCGCTGCCACCTGGCTCAACCCGACCAGCCCGACCGCCAGCAGGCGGGCGCGTGCACCGTCGAGGCCGGCGTCGGCCGTGACGGCCGCGGCGACGGTGTCGATGCAGCGGGTGAGCGCGCCGTCGACGACGGCCGCGGCCTCCGGCTCGCCGCGCAGGTCGGACTCGAACACCAGCCGGTAGGCCTGGCCTTCACCGGCGACGAAGTCGAAGTAGGCCGCGACGGCCGCGTGTACGCGCTGCTCGTTGTCGCTCGTGGCGTCGATCGCGGAGCCGACGCGCTGCACCAGCTCGTCGGCGTACGTGGTGAGCAGCGCCCGGTAGAGCTCGAGCTTGCCGGGGAAGTGCTGGTAGAGCACGGGCTTGCTCACGCCGGCCCGTTCGGCGATGTCGTCCATCGCGGCGGCGTGGTAGCCGTGGGCCGCGAAGACGTCCCGCGCGGCCAGGAGCAGCTGGGCCCGGCGCGCGTCGCGGGACAGGCGGGTGCCGCGGTGTACCGGTGCCGGCGCCTCGGTCATGCGGTTGCCCTCCGTCCGTCCACCCGATCGGGTGCGGAAGGACACCTTACCCGCCGGTAGCGGTGGGCCGCCGGGACCGCACGCTGTTGGCCGCGAGCACCGCAGCGCAGGCGGCCGTCGCCGCCGCCGCGAGCGTCGGGCCGAGCAGGCCGACGACGGTCAGCGGCAGCAGCGCCGCGACGCACGCGAGGGAGAGCACGAGGTTCGCCCGGGTGCGGGCGGCGGTGTCGCGGGCCGATCGGAGCGCGTCCACCGCGGTGGCGAGGTCGGCGTGGACCAGCGTCAGCGCCGGGCGGCGCGCGCCGCGGGCGTGCGGCGGGAGCTGGACGGCCAGGCCGGCGACGTCGAGCGCCGATCCGTAGCGCCCGGTGTCGGCGACCACCGCGACGCGGCCCGGGAGCTCCCGGACGAGCGGGACCACCTCCGGTGGCGAAACCCCGGCGAGCACGGCATCGGGTGCGAGCCCGGCGCGTGCGGCCACGGCCTGCGCGACCGCGGCCTCCTGGGCGGCCACGAGGACGGGCCGGACCCCGAGGGCGGTCAGCCCGCGCACGGCGGCCGCGGTCTCCGGCGCCACGTCGGGCCCGACGTCCAGCACGCCACGGGCCACGCCGTCCCAGGCCACGGCGACGGGGGTGCAACCGGCCGTGGCGGGCGCCGCCGGCAGGTCGATGTCGTGCGCCGCGAGGAGCTCCGCACCGCCGACGAGCACGGCGTGGGCGATCACGCGCTGCTCCGCGCCGGGAGCAGCCACCACCTCGGCCACGATCCCGCGCGCGCCCAGACCGTCCACGGAGTCGAACTCGGCGACGCCGGGCAGCCGGGGGGTCGCCCCCGCGATCGCGCGATCGATCGGCCGGTCGGACTCCTGGGTCACGGCTCCCGCGAGGCGCAGCACCTCCGCGTGCGGGACGCCGTCGACCGCGTGCACGAGGTGCACCTCCAGCTCGCCGCTGGTGAGCGTGCCGATTCCGGCGAGCACGACCGTGTCGACGTGCCGCGCGGCCGCGAACGCGTCGGCGCCGGAGACCAGGACACCGAGCCGGGCGGCCCGTTCCGTGCCGACGAGGCGCGGCAGGCCGGTGGCCAGGTGCAGGGCCGCGGGCACCGCGAGGAGGAGCACGGCGATGGCGGTGCCGAGCGCGTCGGCCGTCGGCGCGCCGCTGCCGAGCCGGTACGCGAGCACCCCCAGCGCCACCGCGCCGACCACGCCCGCGGCCGCGCTCTCCACCCGCCTGTCCGTCACGACGCCTTCCGTCTCGACCCGCCGCACCAGTGATCGGTACAACGGCCGAGGCCGCCGCCGATTACGTCCCCCGATCAGCGCGAGCCCGGTCACGGCAGGTGGCCCCCGCGGCGCCGCCGGGTCATCCTCGGAGGGTGACTTCCGCCGCGCTGCCGTTCGTCCGTCCGCTCCTGGCGCGCGCACGCCGGCCGCAGGCGGTGCCGGCGGGACCGCCGCTGGCGGACGCGGGCACGTTGCCTCCGCTCGATGCCCGCCAGGCCACCTGGCCCGGTGGCGAGGTCACATCCGGCGGCGTCACGCTGCACGTGCGCGAGACGCCCGGCCGGGGCGACACCTCGGCGGTCTACGTCCACGGGCTGTCCGGTTCGGCCACGAACTGGACCGACCTCGCCGGGCTGCTCGCCACCCGCGCCCCCGGCACCGCGGTCGACCTGCCCGGGTTCGGGCTCTCCCGGCCGCCCGCGTCGCGCGACTACTCACCCTCCGGGCACGCCGACGCCCTGCTCTGCTTCCTCGCCGGTCGCGGCCGGCCGGTGCACCTGCTGGGCAACTCGTTCGGCGGGGCCGTCGCGCTCGCCGTGGCCGCCCGGAGGCCCGAACTGGTGCGCACCCTCACGCTCGTGTCGCCCGCGATGCCCGATCTGCGCCCCGACCCGCGCCGCGTCTCCGACTGGAAGCTGCTGCTCGCGATGTTGCCGCTGGTCGGCGAGCGGGCCCGTGCTGAGCTCGCCGCGGTGGACCCGCGCACGCGCGCCGAGCAGGTCGTACGGCTCTGCTTCGGGGACCCGGCGGTCGCACCGGAGCACCGGCTGGCCGAGGCCGCCGCCGAGATCGCCGGGCGGGCCCGGCTGGCGTGGGCCCAGGAGGCCGCAGAGCGCACCGGTAAGGCGATGGTGGCGGGATGGCTGCGCGGGGAGTCGCTGTGGTCGGTGGCGGCCCGCGTGCAGGCGCCTACGCTGGTGGTGTGGGGTGAGCGTGACCGGCTCGTCGCGCCCCGGCTGGCCGGCCGCACCGCCGCTGCGCTGCAGCGCTCGCGGCTGCTGGTGCTGCCGGGTGTGGGGCACGTCGCGCAGATCGAGGCGCCCGAGATGGTGGCGCGCGCCGTCGCGGGCATGTGGGATTCGGTCGAGGCGGGGAGCTGGGAAGAACCCGGGTGACCGCGACGTTGCCGCAATGAGCCAGTACGTCGATGCGAGGAGCATGATCATGGCGCTACCGCCGCTCGTGGAGCCGGCCGCCGAACTGTCCAAGGAGGAGGTCGAGCGCTACAGCCGCCACCTCATCATCCCGGACGTCGGCATGGCGGGGCAGAAGCGGCTGAAGAACGCGAAGGTGCTGGTGGTGGGCGCCGGCGGGCTCGGCAGCCCGGCGCTGCTCTACCTCGCCGCCGCGGGCGTCGGCACGCTCGGCATCGTCGAGTTCGACGTGGTGGACGAGTCCAACCTGCAGCGGCAGGTCATCCACGGGCAGTCCGACGTCGGCCGTTCCAAGGGCGAGTCGGCCCGCGACTCCATCAAGGAGATCAACCCGTTCGTCGAGGTCCGGCTGCACGAGACGCGGCTCGACTCGTCGAACGTGCTCGAGGTCTTCCGCGACTACGACCTCATCCTCGACGGCACCGACAACTTCGCCACGCGCTACCTCGTGAACGACGCGGCGGTCCTGCTCGGCAAGCCGTACGTGTGGGGCTCGATCTTCCGGTTCGAGGGTCAGGCGTCCGTCTTCTGGGAGGACGCTCCCAATGGCCAGGGCCTCAACTACCGCGACCTCTACCCGGAGCCGCCGCCGCCCGGGATGGTGCCGTCCTGCGCCGAGGGCGGGGTGCTGGGTGTCCTGTGCGCGTCGATCGGCTCGATCATGGTGAACGAGGCGATCAAGCTGATCACCGGCATCGGTGAGCCCATCCTGGGCCGGCTGATGGTGTACGACGCCCTGGAGATGAGCTACCGCACCATCAAGATCCGCAAGGACCCGAGCACGCCGAAGATCACCGAGCTCATCGACTACGAGGCGTTCTGCGGGGTGGTGTCCGACGACGCGCAGGAAGCCGCCGCCGGCAGCACCATCACCGCGCTCGAGCTCAAGGAGATGATCGACGCGGGCAAGGACTTCGAGCTGATCGACGTCCGGGAGCAGAACGAGTTCGAGATCGTCAGCATCCCGGGCGCGAAGCTCATCCCGAAGGACCGGATCCTGTCCGGCGAGGCGCTCTCGGAGATCCCCCAGGACAAGCCGGTCGTGTTGCACTGCAAGTCCGGTGCGCGGTCGGCCGAGGCCCTCGCCGTGCTGCACCGGGCCGGCTTCAAGGACGCCGTGCACGTCGGTGGCGGCGTGCTCTCGTGGGTCAAGCAGGTCGACCCCTCGCAGCCCGTGTACTGAGCGCAACCCGGAGCCCTACGCGACGGCGCCCCCACCCGACACCTGGTCGGAGGGGGCGCCGTCGGCGTCTCTGTGAGCAGGCGTTCTTACTGATGCAAGAACGAATGGGATGAGCACGGGAGAAAGTGCTCGAATGGCCCAATCGGACCATTCTCGATCACTCAAGGTGATCGAGTTCCTGCCGTCGTGTTGGTCGAACGGAGCAGTGACACCCGGTCGAGTGCCGAGTAGCGTTCCGAAGCCGGAAGATCAAGACGGATCTGCAGGGCCGTGGTGTCGGGGTGCGCCGCGGCGCACATCACGGCCGACTGGCGGAGCGTCCCGAGTTCCGGCATGCCTTCCGTCACCCGGCGATGGGGGTCGCACTGGTGGACGACAACGCGAGACGCTGCGCCCTGCCCGGGTGCAACGAGGTGATCGAGGACATCCCCGGTCGTCCGCCTCGCCGATATTGCACGGCAGCGCATCGCGCCGCCGCCCGGCAGGCCCGGCGGGCTGCCGCGCAGGCCGGGCAGGACGCGCGCCTCGCGGACACGCTTCCCTGGCTGCTGGACCCGCTGGACGATCCGTCGGCACCGCCCGTCCCGCACGGAGTGCGGGAGCAGCGGGCCCTCGTCGAGGCGCGCCGCGCGCGGCGCGCCTCGAACGCGGCCATCGCCCGGGCCGGCGCGTCGCGCGCAACCGGGCGCAGGCGCCGCACCATGGCGGTGTTCGGCGCTGCGGGCATCCTCGCGGCCACCTACGTCTTCACCGCATCCGAGCCGATCGCGCCGCCGCCGTCGGTGCCCGCCCCGCCAGGGGTCGACCCGCGGGCCGACTGGATCGCGCACGCCCAGATCGCCCTCGCCTCGCTCGACAGCCAGCTCGACACGCTGACGCAGACCGAACGCGAGTGGACGAGCCTGCCTCCGGACCGCCGCTCGGTCACACCGCCCGAGGTGGAGGACCTGCAGGCGCGCAAGGCCCTGCTCGAGCGGCGGAAGACCACGCTGCGGTCCCAGATCGACACCTACCGCTCCCTCGACCGCGCCCGGACGGACCTGCAGAGCACGGAGCGCCAGCTGCAAGCCGTCGAGGAAGCGCTCGCGGCCGCCCCGTCCGGTCGGCGCAGCCCCGAACGGACGTCCGAGCTCGCCGCGCTCGACGAGCAGCGTGACCTGCGGTTGCGCCAGCAGGAGGCGAAGCGCGACCAGTTGGAGGACCTAGAGCGCGGCGTCGACAACGCCGTTCGCGCCCCGCTGCCCGACGACGACGAGCAGACCGAGGAGGTCCGCCGGCGCGTCCTCGACGTGGTCGACAACAGAGGTTCCGACGAGGAGCCGGACGACGAGGGCTCCGGACGTTCGGAGGACTCCGAAGGGGACGACCACGACGGCGACTCCGACGGCGAGAACTCCGAGGGCGACGAGCCCGACGGCGACGAGCCCGACGACAACGAGGAGCAGGGCGACGCGCTGCCCGACCTCCCCGACGTCATCGCCCGCGACGACAACGAGGACCAGGAGCGGCAGGACACGTCCAACGGGGCACCGCCGGACCCCCGCGGCCCGGGCGACGAGTCCGCGGAGCACGACGACGACCCCGATTCGCAGGCCGGTGCGGACAAGCCGGACGTCCGGGCGGACGGGGGCCCCGCTCGCGGGCCGCTCGGGGACGCTCTGGGCTCGTTGGGCGACGCGCTCGGCGGCGAGCAGAGCGGCGGTGATGCCGACCACGACAGAGGTCGGGATCCGGGGGACCGACCTCCGGCCGGCGACGGGCCCGGGGCGGCGGCCGGCGGTCAGGATCGGGATCCGGGCGACGGCGGGAAGGACGACAACCCCGGCGGCGAAGGCGGCGGGAACCCCGACGGGCCCGTCGGAGAGGCCCTCGACCCGCTGGGCGAGGCACTCGGCGGGGACGGGCCGACCGGCACCGACCAGCGGGAGGGGCCCGGCGAACGTGGCCCGGCCGGTGGTGCTCCCGGCTCCGCGGGCGATGCGCCGGGTGCCGGGAACGAGGGAGAGCGGGAGAGCGACGGGCCGGGCGATCGAGGACGTGGTGGTGGCATCGGTGATGCCCTCGGCCCCGTGGGCGAGGCACTCGGCGGTGACGGGGACGCGGGCGACCCGCCCTCCGGCGCGGAGAGGCGCGACCGGGGCGGGCCGGGCGGTGGTGGCCCGGCCGCCGCCGCCGAGGAGCCCGGAGGTGGGAACGGCGCCGGTGAGCCGGACTCCGCGGGCGACGGGAACGGGGAACCGGGGACCGACGGCGGGCCGGGCGATCGAGGACGTGGTGGTGGCGTCGGTGATGCCCTCGGGTCCGTCGCGGACGCACTCGGCGGCGAGCGGGGCGCGGGCGGCCCGGACTCCGGCCAGGAGGACGAGTCGCCGGGCAGCGGTGGTGGCCCCGGTGCGGAGTCGGGCGGCGGCCGTTCCCCTGGTGGGATCGTCGGCGATCTTCTCGGCGGTGGCGACCGGTCGGACCACGACGAGGGCCGCGATGACGGCGCCGGGAGCGGCGGTGGAGACGACTCCGGCGGTGGGGACACGGCCGGGCCGCTGCGCGGTCTGTTCGGCGGCGGCGACCGCGACGACGGCGACCGGGGTGACGACGCCGACGACGCCGACGACGAGGGCGACAGCAGGAGCGACCGGGGCAGCGGGTCCGACAGCAAGCCGAGCGGCGGCGGGTCCGACGATCGCGACGGGGACGGCGGCGATTCGGGCTCCTCGAGGCCGGACCGGAAGGTCACGGGGGTCGTCGAGGCCGTCGACGAGTCGCTGACCGGGAACGACGATCGCGAGGACGACCGCGGCGGCGGGACCGACCGCAAGCACGACGACGCGAGCGACCGCGGCTCCGAGCGGTCCCGCGAGGACTCCGATGGTGGTCGTCGGGGTGCCCGCTCCGGCGACCACCGCGATGCCGACCGCTCGGACTCCGACGACTCGGCCCGCTCGGACGACGCCGAACGGGCCGGTCGGGTCCTCGATGCGCTGGGTGGTTCCGGGCTCGGTTCCCTGCTGGCAGCCGCGGCCGAGCGGAGCGACTCGTCCGACGGAGATTCGGACGAGTCGGACCGCGACGCGGACCGCAAGGACTCCGACCGCCGATCGGATGGTGACTCTCCGGAACGGGACTCCTCGGACGACGACTCGTCGGGTGAATCGTCGGACCGCGACTCGGGGTCCGACGACCTGAGTGGGTGGGACGAGGACGAGCTGGAGGCGGCCGTCTGGGATGCGCTCGCATCCGAGGACTCCTCCGACGAGGACTCCTCGGACCGCGATTCGGACCGTGATTCCTCGGACCGCGACTCGTCGGACCGCGACTCGTCGGGCCGCGGCTCGGACGAGGACTCGGCCGACGGTGACGACCGCTCGGACCGGGAGACCGGGCGGGAGTCCGACTCGGAGCGGGACTCCGACGACCGGTCCGACGAGGAAGCGGACCAGCGCTCGGACCGGGACCCGGACTCCGAGCGCGACGCGGATGGCGACTCCGAGCGGGAAGCCGAACGGGACTCGGATGCCGACCGGGACTCCGATGAGGACGTGGACCGGGACTCGGACCGGGACTCGGACCGGAGGTCAGATGACGATTCGGACCGGGATTCGGACGAGCGCTCCGACCGTGACTCCGACGACTCGGACCGTGACTCCGACGACTCGGACCGTGACTCCGGCGAATCCCACCGTGACTCCGACGATTCCGACCGTGACTCCGACGACCGTGACTCCGACGACCGTGACTCCGACGACGGTGACTCCGACCGGGGAGACGACGACGGGGATGACGGCGACGGGGATGACGGCGACTCCGGCGACTCCGACGAGGGAGACGACGGGGGAGACGACGGTGACGATGACGGTGGTGACGATGACGGTGGTGACGATGACGGTGGTGACGACGAAGGGGGAGACGATGACGGGGGAGACGACGGCGGCGATGACGGGGGAGACGACGGAGGCGGGGACGACGGCGGCGACGGAGGCGACGACTGAGTGACCACGGCCGCGACGACGGCGAGTGATCATCACGCCGGGCCGCCGCCCGATCGCGCGGCGCCGCGACGCGCCCCCGCGTGGCACCCCGGAACGGTTGCGCAGCGCAGGTAGCGTCGCCTGCGTGACTGCTGCGCCCGTCATGCCGCCCGCCGGGACCACCCTGCCCGTGCACGTCCGCACCGCGTTCGGTGTGAACGACGTCGAGCCGCGTCCGGTGGTGTGGGCCGGCCGGCGTGCATGGCACTGCGCCGATGTGCTCGTGCGCCCGGTGCCCGACAACGTCGTGGCGGCGTGGTCTGCGGCCGTGCTCGACGGGCTCCAGGTCGACGGCGTGCGCATCGCCCGTCCGCTGCGCTCGTCCGACGGGCGGTGGGTCGTGGGCGGCTGGGCGGCGTGCCGCTACATCCCCGGGTACGTCGAACCCCGCTACGACGAGGTGGTCGAGGCGTCCGTGCGGCTGCACGCCGCCACCGCGAGCGTCTCCCGGCCCCGCCTGCTCGACGACCGGGACGACCTGGTCACCCGGTCGGCCGCCGGAGCGTTCGGCGAGCGGCGGCTGACGCTCGACCCGGCCACCGGTGGCGAGCTGTACACGCAGCTCGCCGAGTTCCGCAAGCCCGTGCAGCTCACCCCGCAGCTGGTGCACCCCGAGCTCTTCGGGGCGGTCCTCTTCGACGCGCAGGGCGTGCCGGCCATGATCGACCTCGTGCCGTGCTGGCGCCCGGCGCAGTGGGCGTCCGCCGTCGTCGTCGTCGACGCGCTGGCGTGGGGTGGCGCCGACGAGGAGCTGCCCCACCGGTGGACGCACCTCGAGGAATGGCCGCAGGTGCTGCTGCGGGCCCTGCTGCACCGCGTGGCGCTGCACGCGCAGCACCCCGACGCCTCGCCCCGGACCCTTGCCGGGCTGCAGCGGGCGGCGGGCGCCATCGGCCCGCTGCTGTAGCACTGGCGGCGGCCTCACGTCGAACGCACCGCCCCGGTGAGGGCGGCTTTGCGTTGCCGTCACATCGAACCGACGGGCCGGTAACGGGCCCTGCATAGCGTCGCGCCGGAGACGACGAACCGGGAGGACCGGCGTGACGACGACGGCAGACGCACCCCTGCTCCGCGGGCGGTGGATCGACCACTGGGACCCCGAGGACAGGGGGTTCTGGGAGCGCACGGGCGCCGAGGTGGCGAACCGCAACCTGTGGTTCTCGATCCTCTCCGAGCACATCGGGTTCTCGATCTGGACGATGTGGTCGGTCCTCGTACTGTTCATGGGGCCGGAGTACGGCATCGACGCGGCGGGGAAGTTCTTCCTGGTCGCCGTGCCGACGTTGGTGGGGTCGGTCCTGCGGCTGCCCTACACGATGGCGCCGGCCCGCTTCGGCGGCCGCAACTGGACGATCGTCAGCGCGGCGCTGCTGCTCGTCCCGACGATCCTCGCCGCGATCGTCATGCAGCCGGGCACGCCCTTCTGGGTGTTCGTCCTTGTCGCCGCCGTCGGGGGGCTGGGCGGCGGGAACTTCGCCTCGTCCATGGCGAACATCAACGCCTTCTACCCGGAGCGGAGGAAGGGCTGGGCCCTGGGGCTGAACGCCGGTGGGGGGAACGTCGGCGTGCCGGTCATCCAGCTGGTCGGCCTGCTGATCATCGCGACCGCGGGGGCCGGGGCGCCCCGGATCCTGCTCGGCGTCTACATCCCGCTGATCGTGCTGGCCGCCACCTGCGCCGCGCTGAAGATGGACAACCTCACGTCGATGCGCAGCGACACCGGGGCCTTCCGGGAGGCCTGCAAGGAGCCGCAGACCTGGGTGATGTCGTTCCTCTACATCGGCACGTTCGGCTCGTTCATCGGCTACAGCTTCGCGTTCGGGCTCGTGCTGCAGAACCAGTTCGGCCGCACCCCGCTGCAGGCCGCCGCCGTGACGTTCATCGGCCCGCTGCTCGGCTCGCTGATCCGGCCGGTGGGCGGGTGGCTCGCCGACTCCCGCGGTGGCGCGAAGGTCACCTTCTACAACTTCGTCGCGATGGGCGTCTCCACGGTGGTGGTGATCGCCGCGTCGGCCATCGACTCGCTGGCGCTGTTCACGGCCGGGTTCGTGCTGCTGTTCGTGTTCAGCGGCGTCGGGAACGGTTCCACGTACAAGATGATCCCGGCGATCTTCCGGGGCCAGGCGCGGGTGGCGGTCGAGACCGGAGCCTCCGAGCCGGAGGCGGCGTACCTGCGGGCGCGGCGCGTCTCCGGTGCCGTGATCGGCATCGCCGGCGCGGTCGGCGCGCTGGGCGGCTTGTTCATCAACCTGGCGTTCCGGCAGTCGTTCATGACCGCGCAGTCCGGCGACCCGGCCTTCTGGTCGTTCCTCGCGTTCTACGTGGTGTGCATCGTCGTGACGTACGTGGTGTACCTGCGCCCCGTCCCGGCCGAGGTCGCGCACCCGCGCGTGGCCTACGCGGGAGTGTGACGGCCCCGGTCGCCACCCACTGCCCCTACTGCGCCCTGCAGTGCGGGCAGTGGGTCGGTGGCGCCGGCGACGTCGACGCGCGGGACTTCCCGACCAACCGGGGCGGCCTGTGCCAGAAGGGCTGGACCTCCGGCAGCCTGCTGACCCACCCCGACCGGCTCACCACGCCGTTGATGCGCACGTCGCGCTCGGCCCCGCTCGGCGCCGTCGGCTGGGACGCGGCGCTCGGGCACGTCGCCCACCGGCTCCGCGAGCTGCGGGCCGAGCACGGCCCGGACGCCGTCGCGGTCTTCGGTGCGGGCGGGCTCACCAACGAGAAGGCCTACCTGCTGGGCAAGTTCGCGCGGGTCGCGCTCGGCACGTCGCAGATCGACTACAACGGCCGGTTCTGCATGTCGTCGGCGGCCGCGGCCGGCAACCGCGCGTTCGGCCTCGACCGCGGGCTGCCGTTCCCCGTCACCGACCTCGGCGCCGCCGAGGTGGTGCTGCTCGCCGGCGCGAACCTCGCCGAGACGATGCCGCCGCTGATGGGCCACCTCGACGGCGCCCGGCTCGTGGTGGTGGACCCCCGCCGCACGCCGACGGCGGAACGGGCGGTGGCGTCGGGCGGCATGCACCTGCAACCGGTGCCCGGCACGGATCTCGTGCTGGCGCTGGGGCTGCTGCACGCCGCCGTGGTCGACGGGCACGTCGACGCCGACTACCTGGCCGAGCGCACCACCGGCTTCGACGAGGCATGGCGGGTCGCCGCGCAGTGGTGGCCCGAGCGCGCGGAGCGGGTGTGCGGGGTGCCGGCCCCCGACATGCGCACCGTGGCCCGCCTGCTCGCCGACGCCGCGCGGCGGTACGTGCTGACCGCGCGCGGCGCCGAGCAGCACGCCCACGGCGTCGACACGGTCTCGGCGTGGATCAACCTCGCGCTCGCGCTGGGCCTGCCCGGGCGACCGGGCTCGGGCTTCGGCACCGTCACGGGACAGGGCAACGGGCAGGGTGGGCGGGAGCACGGGCAGAAGTCCGACCAGCTGCCCGGGTACCGCTCGATCAGCGACCCCGCCGCCCGCACGCACGTCGCGGGCATCTGGGGCGTCGATCCGGACGGCCTGCCCGGCCCCGGCCGCAGCGCCACCGAACTGCTCGCCGCGCTCGGCCGCCCGGACGGCCCGAAGGCGCTGCTCGTCTTCGGCTCGAACGTGCTCGTGTCCGCGCCGGACGTGAACGCGGTGGCCGAGCGGCTGGCGGCACTCGACCTGCTGGTGGTGGCGGACGTCTTCCCGAGCGAGACGGCGATGGCCGCCGACGTCGTGTTCCCGGTAGCCCAGTGGGCCGAGGAGGAGGGCACGATGACCAACCTCGAGGGCCGGGTGCTGCGCAGGCGGTGGGCCATGGCGCCCCCGGACGGGGTGCGCACCGACCTGGAGGTGGTGTCCGGGCTCGCCGCGCGGCTCGGCGTCGCCGGGTTCCCCGCCGAGCCCCGCGCCGTGTTCGACGAGCTGCGGGCGGCGTCCGCCGGCGGGATCGCCGACTACTCGGGCATCAGCTACGACCGCCTCGACGCGGGCGAGGCGCTGCACTGGCCCTGCCCCGCTCCCGGCCACCCGGGCACGCCGCGCCTGTTCACCGAGCGGTTCGCCCACGCCGACGGTCGCGCCCGGCTGGTCCCGGTCGACCACACGCCGTCGGCCGAGCTGCCCGACGCCGACCACCCGCTCCGCGCGACCACCGGACGCGTGCTCGCCCACTACCAGTCGGGCGCGCAGACGCGCCGCGTGGCGGAGCTCGCCGGCGTCGTGCCCGAGTCGTTCGTCGAGGTGCACCCCGACACCGCGGCCCGTGCCGGGCTCGCCCACGGCGACCGGGCGCGGGTGGTCTCCCGGCGCGGGACGGCGCACGCCCGCGTGCGGTGCGTGCCGAGCCTGCGGCTGGACACGGTGTTCCTGCCGTTCCACTTCGGGGCCGAGCAGGCGGCCAACCGGCTGACCAACCCCGCGCTGGACCCGATCAGCCGGATGCCGGAGTTCAAGGTGAGCGCGGTGCGGCTCGAACCCGCGTGACGGATTGCAGCCCAACGCACTTCCGGGGAGCCACCGCCGCGGCGGAGCAAGGCGGGGGCTCGCCGGGACAGCGCAGCCACCTTCACGCAACGACGTGGCATGAATGTGGCCTTGCTGCAATCTCCGAGCGGGTGACGCGCCACACCTCTCACGGGAGCGGGCCGGCGATGTGCGAGCGGCGTTACCTCTCCGTCACGAAGTGCCGCACGCGCGTAACTCCGGGTACCTACCGTCGATCGGCGTGAGCAGACGGGTCGTCGTGGTCGGACACGGGATGGTCGGTGCCCGGTTCGCCGAGGAGGTGCGGCGGCGGGATCCGAACGGGAGGCTCGTGCGGCTGACCGTCCTCGGTGCCGAGCCGCGTCCGGCGTACAACCGGGTGTTGCTGTCCACCGTGCTGGGTGGCGGGCTGTCCGCGCACGCGGTGCGGCTGCATCCGGCGGGCTGGGCCGCGCGGAAGCGCGTGGACCTGCGCACCGGCGTCACCGGGACGGCGATCGACCGCGCGCAGCGGGTCGTGCACTGCTCGGACGGGGCGGTGGAGCCGTACGACGAGCTGGTGCTCGCCACCGGCAGCCGCGCCTGGCTGCCGCCGCTCGACGGGCTCACCGCCGGGAACGTCGTCCCGTTCCGCGACCTGGACGACTGCGAGCGGATCCTCGAGCTGGCCCGTCCCGGCGCCCGGTTCGCCGTGCTCGGCGGCGGGTTGCTGGGTTGCGAGGCCGCTCGCGGGCTGGCCGGCAGGGGCGTGCGGGTGACGGTCGTGCACCCGATGTCGCACCTCATGGAGCGCCAGCTCGACGCGGGCGCCGGCGAGGTGCTCGCCGCCGCGATGACGCGCCTGGGCGTGGACGTCCGGCTCGGCTTCCAGGCGGTCGCCTGGGAACCCGAGGCCGGGTTGCGCGGCGCCGGGGGTGAGCTGGTGGCGGCCGACGCGCTCGTCGTCGCGGCCGGCGTCCGGGCCGAGACCGGCCTCGCGGTCGACGCCGGGATCGCCGTCGACCGTGGCGTGCTGGTCGACGACCTCCTGGCCACGTCCGACGGGCGGGTGCACGCCATCGGGGACTGCGCCCAGCACCCGGGCACCCCCGCCGGCCTCGTGCAGCCGGGGTGGGAGCAGGCCGCGGTGCTCGCCGATCTCCTCACCGGCGCGGACCCGGCCGCCCGCTACGGCGGCACCCGGGCCGTCACCCGGCTCAAGGCGCGCGACGTCGACCTCGCCACGGTCGGTGACCCGGCGGCGCTGGCGGAGTCGGGTGCCGAGGTGTTGCGTTTCGCCGATCCTTCCGGGGGCCGGTACGCCACGCTCGCGCTGCAGGGCGACCGCGTGGTCGGCGGCGCCATGATCGGCCTGCCCGATGCCGCCGCTTCCATGATCCAGTACTACGACACGGGCCAGCCCGCGCCCACCGACCGGCTCGCCCTGCTGTTCGGCCGCGCGCTGCCCGGCGCGCCCGAGACGTCCGACCCGGGCCGGCTGCCCGCCTCCGCCGTGGTCTGCCGGTGCAACACCGTCACGAAGGGCGCCCTGGTCGCCGCGTGGCGGGCCGGCCACACCGACGTCCCGGCTCTCGCCCGGGCCACCCGCGCCGGCACCGGCTGCGGCAGCTGCGGCGACACCGTGCGCGGCATCTGCGCATGGCTCGCCGAGAGCGACCCCCCGACGCTGACCCCCGTCCCCGAGGAGGGAGCCGCGTGAAGGAGCTCGTGGTCGTCGGTAACGGCATGGTCGGGCACAGGTTGGTGCGGGCGCTGCGCGACCGCGACACCGCCGGCACGTGGCGGATCACGGTGCTGGGGCAGGAGTCCCGCCCGGCCTACGACCGCGTCGCCCTCTCGTCCTACGTCGACGGCAGGACGGCGGAGGAGCTGACGCTGCCCGCGATCGCGGATCCGCTCGTGGAGTCGCACCTCGGCGACCCCGCGGTCGCGCTGGACCGCGACGCGCGGGTCGTGCGCACCGCGTCCGGGCGCGCGCTCCCGTACGACGCGCTCGTGCTCGCCACCGGTTCGGTGCCGTTCGTGCCGCCGGTGCCGGGCCGGGACCTCCCCGGCTGCTTCGTCTACCGCACGCTCGACGACCTCGACGCGATCACGGCGGCGGCCGGGCGCGCGGTGGCGGCGCCGGGGCCGGGACGGCGCTCGGCAGTGGTCGTCGGCGGCGGGCTGCTCGGGCTGGAGGCCGCGCGGGCGCTGCGGTTGCTCGGCCTGTCGCCGCAGGTCGTCGAGATCGGGCCGCGGCTCATGCCCGTGCAGGTCGACGAGGGTGGCGGCGCGGTGCTGCGGCGGCTCGTGGAATCCGAGGACCTGCAGGTGCGCTGCGGGGTGTCCGTCACCGGGATCACGGAGGACCGGGGGCGGCTGATCGCGTCGGTGTCCGACGGGATCGAGCTGGACGCCGACGTCGTCGTCTTCTCCGCCGGGATCCGCCCGGCCGACGGGCTGGCCCGGGTGGCCGGGCTGCCGATCGGGGAACGCGGCGGCGTGCTCGTGAACACCGCCTGCCGCACCCCCGACCCGAACGTCTGGGCCGTCGGCGAGGTCGCCGCTCTGGAGGGCCGCACCTACGGGCTGGTCGCGCCCGGGTACGCGATGGCCGAGGTGGTGGCCGACCGGCTGCTCGGCGGCGCGGCCACGATGACGCCCGCCGAGCTGGACATGTCGACGCAGCTCAAGATGCTCGGCGTCGACGTCGCGAGCTTCGGCGACGCGCTGGCCCGCACGCCGGGCGCGCTGGAGGTCGTCGTCAACGACCCGGTCGCCGGCACCTACGCCAAGCTGGTCGTGAGCGATGACGCGCAGACCCTGCTCGGTGGAGTGCTCGTCGGCGACGCGACGAAGTACGCCACGCTGCGCCCGCTCGTCGGCTCGCCGTTGCCGGCCGACCCGGTGGCGATGATCGCTCCGGGCGGGGTCGAGGTCGGCGCCGACGCCCTGCCCGACTCCGCGCAGATCTGCTCGTGCAACGCCGTGACCAAGGGTGCGTTGCGGGATGCGATCTGCGGCGGGGCGCACGACGTGCCCGCGCTCAAGGCCTGCACCCGGGCCGGGACCAGCTGCGGGTCGTGCGTCCCGTTGCTCAAGACGCTGCTGACCCAGGAGGGCGTCGAGGTCTCCAAGGCGCTGTGCGAGCACTTCGCGGTGTCCCGCGCCGAGCTCTTCGAGATCGTCGCCGGTACCGGGATCCGGACGTTCTCCGAGCTCATCGCCCAGCACGGCGCCGGCCGTGGCTGCGACATCTGCAAACCGGCCGTCGCCTCGATCCTCGCGTCGCTGGGCTCGGGGCACGTGCTCTCCGGCGAGCAGGCGGCGCTGCAGGACACGAACGACCACTTCCTGGCCAACATGCAGCGCAACGGCACCTACTCGGTGGTGCCGCGCATCCCCGGTGGGGAGATCACCCCGGACGGCCTGATCGTGATCGGCGAGGTGGCCCGCGACTTCGGGCTCTACACGAAGATCACCGGCGGCCAGCGGATCGACATGTTCGGCGCCCGGGTCGAGCAGCTGCCGGCGATCTGGCGCCGGCTCGTCGACGCCGGGTTCGAGTCCGGGCACGCGTACGGCAAGGCGTTGCGCACCGTGAAGTCGTGCGTCGGGACGACGTGGTGCCGGTACGGCCAGCAGGACTCGGTGGGCCTCGCCGTCGCGCTGGAGCTGCGCTACCGCGGCCTGCGCTCGCCGCACAAGATCAAGGCCGGGGTCTCGGGCTGCGCCCGCGAGTGCGCGGAGGCCCGCTCCAAGGACTTCGGCGTGATCGCCACCGAGACCGGCTGGAACCTCTACGTCGGTGGCAACGGCGGCTTCACCCCGCGGCACGCCGAGCTGCTCGCCTCCGACGTCGACACCGACACCCTGATCACACTGATCGACCGGTTCCTCGTGTTCTACATCCGCACCGCCGACCGGCTGCAGCGCACGGCCGCCTGGATCGAGGCCATGGACGGCGGGCTCGACCACCTGCGCGCCGTGCTCGTCGACGATCGCCTGGGCATCTGCGCCGATCTCGAGGCGGCGGTGGAGTCGCACGTCGCGGGCTACGCCGACGAGTGGCGCGGGGTGCTCGAGGACCCGGAGAAGCTGGAGCGTTTCGTGTCGTTCGTCAACGCGCCGGACACACCCGACCCGACGATCTCGTTCGTCAGTGAACGGGGCCAGCCGGTGCCCGTCGCGTTGGGACTGCCGGGGGTGCGCGCATGACCGCCGAGTCACCGGTGACTGTCCGCCTGCTTCGCAACGGCGTTCAGTCACCGGACATGCGTGGCGAGACGATCAACGGCGAGCTGATCGGGTTGCGCTGGGAGACCGTCTGCCTCCTCGACCGGCTGTTGCCCGAGCGCGGGGCCGCCGCCCTGCTCGCGGCGGGCGGTGAGCCGGTGCAGGTGGCGCTCTTCCGGATGGCCGACGGTGCCCTGCACGCGATCGGGAACGTCGACCCGTTCTCCGGGGCCGCGGTGCTCTCGCGCGGGATCGTGGGCGACCGGGGCGGTGTGCCCATCGTCGCCTCGCCCGTGTACAAGCAGGCGTTCAGCCTGGTCACCGGGGAGTGCCTGGACGATCCGGGCGCCCGGGTGCCGGTGTTCCCGGTACGGATCGCCGACGGATGGCTGCAGGTCGGGCTACCGTGACCGCTGTCATGAACAGCGTCGTCGACCCGGTGCCGCCCCTTGCCGGGTTCACGGTCGGCGTCACCGCGGCACGCCGGGCGGAGGAGCTGGCCACGATGCTGGAGCGGCGCGGGGCGGTCGTGCAGCTGGGGCCCGCGCTGCGGATCGTCCCGCTGGCCGACGACACCGAGCTCGCCGACGCCACCCGCGCGCTCATCGCCCGCCCCCCGGACGTCACCGTGGCCACGACCGGAATCGGGTTCCGCGGCTGGGTCGAGGCCGCCGACGGCTGGGGGATCGCCGAGGACCTGCTCGCCGCCCTCGGCTCCGGAAGGCTGCTGGCCCGCGGCCCGAAGGCCCGCGGGGCGATCCGGGCGTCCGGGCTGGTGGACGCCTGGTCGCCGCCGTCCGAGTCGTCCGCGGAGGTGCTCGACCACCTCCTCGAGACGGGGGTCGACGGGCTGCGCATCGCCGTTCAGCTGCACGGGGAGCCGTTGCCGGACGTCGTCGACGCGCTGCGGATGGCCGGCGCCGAGGTGGTCGAGGTGCCGGTGTACCGGTGGCTGCCGCCGCTGGACCTCGCTCCGCTGGACCGGCTGGTCGACGCCGTGCTCTGCGGCGGGGTCGATGTGCTCGCGTTCACCAGCGCGCCCGCGGTGGCGAGCCTGCTGGCCCGCGCCGACGAGCGCAGCGTGCGCGGGCCGCTGCTGGACGCGCTGCGCGGGCCGGTGCTGGCGCTGTGCGTCGGGCCGGTCACCGCGGCGCCGCTCGAAGCCGTGGACGTCCCGACGATGCAGCCGCAGCGCTCCCGGCTGGGCGCGATGGTGCGCCAGTTGGAGGCCGAGCTGCCGGCCCGGGCCCGCCGGCTGCCGGTGGCCGGGCACGTGCTGGAACTGCGCGGGCACGCCGTGCTCGTCGACGGCGAGCTCCGCACCGTGCCGCCCGCGGGGATGGCGCTGCTGCGCGTGCTCGCCCGCCGCCCCGGCCGCGTCGTCCCGCGCGCCGAGCTGCTGCGCGCCCTGCCCGGCGGCAGCGGCGACGAACACGCGGTCGAGACCGGGATGGCGCGGCTGCGCGGCGCCCTCGGGCGGCCGAAGCTCGTGCAGACCGTCGTCAAGCGCGGCTACCGGCTCGCCCTGGACCCGGCCCCGGCCGGCGGTCACTGCGGGCACGGGTCGGTGCGGTGAACGTCCTGCTGATCGCGCACGGCACCCGGGACCCGGCGGGCGCCCTCGTCACCGAGCGGGTGGCCGCGCGGGCCCGGCGGTTGCTGGGCGTTCCGGTTCACGCCTGCTACGCCGACGTCCGCGGGCCCACCCTGGCGGACGTGCTCGCCGAGGTCCACGGGCCGACGGTCGCGGTGCCCGCGTTCCTGTCCGCGGGCTACCACGTGCGCACGGACGTGCCCGGGCAGCTGCGGGCAACCGGCCGCCGCGACGTCGTGCTCGCCGACGCGCTCGGCCCCGACCCGGCCCTCGTCGCGGTCGCCGCCGAACGCCTGACCGAAGCCGGTGCCAGGCCCGATGACGCTGTGGTGCTAGCGGTCGCCGCGTCGAGCGATCCGCAGGCGCAGGCCGACGGGACTCGGGCCGCCCGTCGGCTCGGCCGGTTGCTCGGCCGCCCCGTCACGCTCGCCCCGATCGTGCTGGGCGGCCGAAGGGTCGCTTGCGGGCCCGAGCACCGGCACCGGCCGGGCGTCGCCGACGTGGTGGCCCGGCTGCGCGCGGAGGGCGCCCGCAGGGTGGCGGTGGCGTCCTGGCTGCTGGCACCCGGCCTGTTCCAGCGCAACCTGGAACGTTGCGGCGCGGACGCGGTGGGAAGCCCCTTGTCGGACCACGAGGCGGTCCTGCAGGTGCTGGCGGCTCGCTGCAGAAGGGCCGCCCAACTGGCGGCCTAGCACTGTGGAGCCCTACTGCTGTTTCTTGGGACGGGGGAGGCGGCCGTCCACCATCAGGATCCCTTCCGCTCTCAGGCGGGCGCTCTGTTCCTGCGCTATCTGGGGCGCGCACGTGCCGTCGGCGCGCAGGACCCGGTGCCAGGGCAGGTCGTGGCCGTCCTCGGCGAGGATCCGGCCCACCAGGCGGGCGGAGCGCAGGCCGACGCGCTCGGCGATCTCGCCGTAGCTCGCCGTCTCGCCGGGTGGGATCGCCCGCACCGCCGCCCGCACCCGCTCCACGGTCTCCTCGTCCACGCCCCCAGCCTGCCAGCCACTCACGGCTCTGTCGGGAGGACGTGGTTGCATCGCTCCGTGCTCCGCTCCGACGCCCGCCCCCACAGCGCGGCGCTGGCGCCCGGGCTCGTGCGCAGGGAGCGCATCGCGCTCGACGAGCCCGAGTGGGATGCGGCGGCGCGGCGGGTGCTGGAGCACCGGAGCGGGCCACTGCGGGTGGTCGGCGGGCCGGGCACGGGCAAGACCACGGTCCTGCTGGCCGCCGTGGCGCAGCGGATCAGGGCGGGGGACGACCCGGAGCGCACGCTCGTGCTGGTCGGCGGCAGGCGGGCGGCGGGGGAGCTGCGGGAGCGGATCGTCGACCTTGCCCAGGAGCCGCACGCGGAACGCACCACCCGCGAGCCGCTGGTCCGCACCGTGCACTCCTACGCGTTCGGGGTGCTGCGGCTGCACGCCGCGCGCCACGGCGACCCGCCGCCCCGGCTGCTCGCGAGCGCCGAGCAGGACGCCGTGGTGCGCGACCTGCTCGGCGGGGAGCTCGCCGGTCCGGAGCACGGCGGGGTGCCCGACTCGGGGTGGGATGAGCGGCTGCGCCCGGCGCTCGGGCTGCCGGGGTTCGCCGCCGAGCTGCGCGAGCTGTTGCTGCGGGCCGCGGAGCGTGGGCTGGGCCCCGACGAGCTGGCCGAGCTGGGCCGCCGCCACTCCGTGCCCGCGTGGGTGGCATCGGGCCGATTCTTCCGCAGCTACGAGCACGTCATCCTGTTGCGCGGCGCCGCCGGGCGGGGCGCGCCGCAGGCCACCGCCCCCGCGCTGGACGCCGCCGAGCTCGTGGCCGCCGCCCTCGACGCGCTCGCCGCCGACCGCGATCTGCTCGCCGCCGAGCGCGCGCGGGTGCGCCACCTCGTCGTCGACGACGCCCAGGACCTCGACCCCCAGCAGATGGAGCTGGTGCGGGTGCTCGGGGCCACGGCGCAGACGGTGCTGCTCGCCGGCGATCCCGACCAGGCCGTCCTCAACTTCCGCGGAGCCGACCCGGAGGGTCTGCGGGCCGTGGAGGCCCCCACGGTGGTGCTGCCGGTCGACCACCGGGGCGCGCCCGCGATCCGGGAGGCCGTCGGCCGGCTGGCCGCCCGGCTGCCCGGCTCCGGTCCCGGCCGGGAGCGCGCGGCGCCACCCGGCGAGGCGGAACACCCCGGCGACGTGCGGGTGAAGGTGTTCGGATCCGCGGCTCAGGAGGCGGGGTGGATCGCCGACCAGCTGCGGCGCGCTCACCTCACCCGCGGTGTCCCGTGGTCGCGGATGGCGGTGCTGGCCCGTTCCACCCGCCGCACGCTGCCCACGCTGCGGCGCGCCCTGCTGGCCGCGGGCGTTCCCATCGCGGCCCCGCCCGACGAGCTGCCGCTCGCCCGCCAGCCCGCGGTCGTCCCGCTGCTCCTCGTGCTGCGCTGCGCCACCCGGCCCGGCGAGATCGACGCCGACGTCGCAGGCGCGCTGCTCACGTCGCCACTGGGGTCCGCCGACCCGATGCGCATGCGCCGGTTGCGTCGCGGGCTGTTGCGGCTCTCGGCCGGCACCGCGGAGGCGGCCGCCGAGCCGGCGGACGCCGAGCGCGCGGGCAGCGACCCGCTGCTGGTCCAGGCGTTGCGGGCCGCGGCGCTCGGCCGGCCCGACCCGCTCGTCGCGCTGCCCCCGAACGAGACCGCACCGCTGCGTCGGGTGAGCACGCTGCTCGCGATCGCCGGCGACGCCGTCCGCGACGGCGAGAGCGCGGAGGAGGTGCTCTGGCGGGTGTGGCAGGCCGGCGGGCTCGGCCCGCGGCTGCGCGACGCGAGCGGCCGCAGCGGCCCGGTGGGCGCCGCCGCCGACCGGGACCTCGACGCCGTGCTCGCGCTCTTCGACGCGGCCGCTCGCTACGCCGACCGGCTGCCCGGGGCGGCCGTCGCGAGCTTCATCGAGTACCTCGCCGACCAGCAGTTGCCGGGCGACTCCCTCGCGCCGCGCGCCCCGCAGGGCGATGCCGTCTCGCTGCTCACGGCGCACGCGGCGCGGGGCCGCGAGTGGGACGTCGTGGCGGTGCCGGCGGTGCAGGAGGGCAGCTGGCCGGACCTGCGGCTGCGCGGCAGCCTGCTGGGCAACGAGCGGCTGGTCGACCTGGTGGCGGGCGTGGCCGAGCCGGCCGGGGCCACCGTGTCGCGGGTGGCGCCGCTGCTCGCGGAGGAGCGGCGCCTGTTCTACGTGGCGTGCTCACGGGCTCGCCACACGCTGCTGGTGAGCGCGGTGCAGGGCGAGGACGAGCAGCCGTCGCGCTTCCTCGACGAGCTCGACCCGGTGCCCGCCACCAGCGCCGACCGCCCGGTCCACCGGCCCGGGCGCTCGCTCGTGCTCGCCGAGTTGGTCGGGGAGCTGCGCCGGGCCGTGTGCGCCCCCGCCGAGGGCCCCCCGGGCGAGGAACGCAGGCGTCGCGCCGCGGCTCAGCTGGCGCGGCTGGCCGAGGCGGGCGTGCCGGGGGCCCACCCCGACGACTGGTACGGGCTCGCACCGGTCTCCACCGACGCCCCGCTGCGGGAGCCGGGCGAGGTCGTCCCCGTGTCGCCGTCGGACGTGGAGAAGATCGTCCGCTGCCCGCTGCGCTGGGTGCTGGAGCGCCACGGCGGGTCCGAGGTGGGCGCCCTGGCGGCCGTCACCGGATCGCTGGTGCACGCGCTGGTGCAGGCCGGCGCGGCCGGCGCCGACCGGGAGGAGCTGGAGGGGGCGCTGCGCTCGGCATGGGAGCGGCTCGACGCGGGCGCCCCGTGGTTCGGCCGCCGGGAGCTCGACCGGGTGCGGGGCATGCTGGCCGCGTTCGAGGAGTGGGTGCGCAGCAGCCGGGCCGAGGGGCTGCGCCTGGTGGCCGTCGAGCAGGCGGTGCAGCTCGATCTCGTGGGAGACGACCCGGGTGAGCCGGGGGAACGCGCGGGCCGTTCCGGTGGGCCGTGGTTGCGGGTGCGCGGGCGCGTCGACCGGCTCGAGGTCGACGCCGAGGGCAGGCCCGTCGTGGTCGACGTGAAGACGGGCAAGACCGCGGTCAGCGCCCGGGCGGCGGCCGAGCACCCGCAGCTCGCTGTCTACCAGCTCGCGGCGGCGCTCGGGGCGTTCGGCGAGCTGCTCGAGCCCGGTGCGAAGCCCGGCGGTGCCCGGTTGGTCTACGTGGCCGACCAGAAGGCGGGCGGTCAGGCGAAGGAACCGGCGCAGCCCCCGCTCGACGAGGAGGGGCTGGCCGGCTGGGAGAGGGTCGTGCGGCAGTGCGCCGAGGACACGTCCGACGCCCACTTCATCGCCCGGGTCGGCCCCGACTGCGACCGCTGCCCGGTGCGTACGAGCTGCCCGCTGAGCGCTTCCGGTCGACCGGTCCCCGATGCATAGGTCCGTACGCCGCACGGAGCAACCCACAGTGCGCGCCGGATAACCGGAACGGGCGATCGTATCCCTGGGAGGGCGTTCTGTCCGGTTACGCGCACGCGGTAACGTCATCTCCGTACACCGGCGCTCCCCGCGTTGCTCCCCCACCGGTGTACAGGTCGAGGAGGCGAGCATGTCCCGGTGTTCGGGGCGGCTGCGATCGTTGCTGGTCTGCGCCGCGCTGCTGCTTGCATCAGGTTGTGCCGGCGCCACCGGTTCCGCCGAGCCGGACCTGTTGCAGGCGCTGCCAGAGCCGGCGCCCGCACCCACCGCCGTCCCGGACCCGCCGCCCGGCGGGGGCTCGTCGAACACGGGCCGGGCCGCATCGGGTGTCGCCTGGCGGCAGGTCAACAGCTTCGACTTCGACGGAACCACACTCGATCCGAAGATCTGGAACCGCTACAACAGCGTCGGCGGCTTCGGCAACGGGTTCCGCCGCCCCTCGGCGATCACGGTCGCGAACGGACTGTTGCGGATCACCGCGCGCGGCAACGTGTCCGGCGGGATGGGGCACGAGCGCGACCAGCTGTACGGGCGGTGGGAGTTCCGGGCCCGCACCGAGAAGGGACGCGGCCGGGGGGCGGCCATGTTGCTGTGGCCGCAGACCGAGAACAAGGACGACGGCGAGCTGGACATGATGGAGGTGCCGCGGGAGGACCGCACCGAGGCCCACTTCGTCATCCATTTCTCGCCCCAGAACAAGCAGGCCGGTAGCAAGGTCAGCGGCGACTTCAGCCAGTGGCACACGTTCGCCATGGAGTGGCTGCCCAACCGGATCACCTGGTTCGTCGACGGCGTCAAGCAGTTCGAGACCTTCGACAAGAACGTGATCCCGAAGGTGCCGATGCACCTGACCATGCAGCTCGACATGGGACCGTTCGAGGAGTGGATCCCGGCCCCGGACGCCACCACTCCGGCCGAGGTCAGCCTCGAGATCGACTGGATGAAGATCTTCGCCGCTCCGCGGGACGCGCGGGGCTGACGCAGGCCGTCGCGGGGGTCCGGTAGAAACTCCGAGGTGGAGCTCACCCCCGCGGCGTTGGCCACCGCGCTCGGCCTGCCGTCGCCCACCGACGAGCAGGCCGCGGTGATCGCCGCGCCGCCGGGGCCCGCGCTCGTCGTCGCGGGGGCGGGGGCGGGCAAGACCGAGACGATGGCCGCGCGGGTGGTCTGGCTCGTCGCCACCGGCCAGGTGCTGCCCGAGCAGGTGCTGGGCCTGACGTTCACGCGCAAGGCCGCGCAACAGCTCGGGGCCCGGGTACGGGCGCGGCTGCGCCGCCTCGCCGGCACGCGGCTGCTCGACGAGCTGGACCCGAGCGGCCGCCGTCGCGTCCACGTGCTCGCCGGCGAGCCGACGATCGCGACCTACCACGCCTACGCGGGACGCCTGGTCGGCGAGCACGCGCTGCGGCTCCCGGCGGAGCCCGCGGCGCGGCTGCTGGGGCAGACGGCGTCGTGGCAGCTCGCCCACCGCGTCGTCACGACGTGGGCCGCGGACCTGGACGTCGACCTCGTGCCGGCCACGGTCACCGAGCGGCTGCTCGCCCTGGCCGGCGAGCTCGGCGAGCACCTCGTCGACCCCGAAGCGGTGCGCCGGCACGCCGACGCGCTGGTCGCCGTGCTCGCCGCGGCGCCGCCCGGCAGGCGGCAGCGCGCGGAGCCGTCGCAGACCTACAAGCGGTGGATGGACGCCCAGCGCCAGCGGCAGGCGTTCCTGCCGCTCGTCGAGGCGTTCGCGCTGCGCAAGCGGGCGGAACGGGCCGTCGACTTCGGCGACCAGCTGACGATCGCGGCGCGGGTGGCCGCCGAGCACCCCGAGGTCGGTGCCGCCGAGCGCGCGACGTACCGGGCGGTGCTGCTCGACGAGTACCAGGACACGGGGCACGCGCAGCGGGTGCTGCTGCGGTCGCTGTTCGGCACGCCGCCCGGGGAACCGGTCCGGTCCGACGACCCCACGGTCACCGCGGTGGGCGACCCGAACCAGTCGATCTACGGCTGGCGGGGGGCGAGCGCCGGTAACCTGGCCCGCTTCCGCACCGACTTCCCGGCGCCGGACGGCGGTCCGGCCCCCGAGTACGGACTCCTGACGAGCTTCCGCAACCCGTCCGAGGTGCTCGCACTCGCCAACGCGGCCTCGGCGCCGCTGCGGGGGGCGCCGGGTGCGGTGGGCGTCGGCGAGCTGAAGGCCGGGCCCGGAACCCGCGCGGGTGACGTGCGCGTCGCGCTGCTGCCGGACGTGGCGACCGAGATCGAGTGGATGGCGGACGCCATCGCGGAGCGGTGGGGTGCGGTGGACGAGCCGCCCACGTCGGCCGTGCTCGTGCGCCGCCGGGCCGACATGGACCCGATCGCCACCACACTGCGCGAGCGCGGCCTGCCCGTCGAGGTCGTCGGGCTCGGCGGGCTCCTCGACACCCCCGAGGTGCGCGACCTCGTCAGCGCGCTGCGGTTGGTGGCCGACCCCCTGGCCGGGCCGGCCGCCGTCCGGCTGCTCACCGGCGCGCGGTGGCGGCTCGGCGTCGCCGACCTCGCCGCGCTGTGGCAGCGCGCCCGCGAGATCGTGCCCGCGCTCCCGCCGCGCCCGGGCCCGCTCTCGCCCGCCGAGCTGGCGCACGGGTCCCTGCCCGGCGAGCAGGCAGAGCAGGCGGGCCTCGTCGACGCCCTCGACGACCCCGGCGAACCCGAGCGCTACTCGTCGCAGGGCTACGCCCGGATCACGCGGCTGGCCAGGGAGCTGGGGTGGCTGCGCTCCCGCGCGTCGGCCCCGCTGACCGACCTCGTGGCCGACGTGGAGCGCGTGCTGCTGCTCGACACGGAGAGCGTCGCGCGTCCCGGCCCCGTCGGGAGGGCGCACCTGGACGCGTTCGCGGACGTGGTGGCCGACTTCGCGGGGGGCGCCGAGGTGGCCACGCTCCCGGCGCTGCTGGACTTCCTCGAGACGGCCGAGCGCGCGGAGGACGGGCTCACACCCGGCGAGGTCGAGGTGTCCCCGGACCGCGTCCAGGTGCTGACGGTGCACGCCGCGAAGGGCCTCGAATGGGAGGTCGTGGCCGTTCCGCACCTGGTGGCGCAGGTCTTCCCGGGCCGCAAGCTCAGCGGCGTCTGGCTCACCAACCCGGCCGAGCTACCGGTGGCGCTGCGCGGCGACGCCGACGACCTGCCCGCCCTGGACCTGCCGCCCGGCTCACCCGACCGCAAGCAGCTCGAGGACGCGATCAAGGCGCACTCCGAGGCCCTCGACGAGCGGCGGCTGGCCGAGGAACGCCGGCTGCTCTACGTCGCGCTCACCCGCTCCGAGCACGTCCTGCTCGCATCCGGGCACCGCTGGGGTCCGGCGGGGGAGCGGCCCAAGCAGCCCTCGGAGTTCCTGGTCGAGATCGCAGCCGTGCAGGGCGCCGAGCGGTGGGCGGAGGAACCCGGACCCGACGACGTGAACCCGGCCACCCTCGACCAGCCCACCGCACTCTGGCCGGTCGATCCGCTGGGCGCGCGGTCGGAGGACGTGCACGCCGGTGCGGAGCTCGTCCGCAGCGCGTTGCGGGACCTCTCCGAGCGGCGCGCCGTGCAGGCCGAGGTGGCCGCCGAACCGGGCGGCCAGATGGAGCTGCTGGCCCCCGAGCCGCCGGAAGAGCCGGAGCCCGACGACCCGGAGCTCGACGACCCGGAAGGGTGGGCCGACGACGTCGACGTGCTGCTGGCCGAACGGGCCGCCGCCCGCGCCCGGCCCGCGGTGGCGCTGCCGGCGCAGCTGTCCGTGAGCCAGCTCGTCGAGCTGGCCGCCGACCCCGCGGCCCTCGCCACCCGGCTGCGCCGCCCCTTGCCGCTGCCGCCCAACCCGCACGCCCGCCGCGGCACGGCCTTCCACGCCTGGCTGGAGCAGCGGTTCGGCGCCGCGCAGCTGCTCGATCTCGACGAGCTGCCGGGTGCCGCCGACGAGGGCGCCGCGTCCGACGACGCGCTCGAGGAGCTCCAGGAGGCGTTCCTCGCGAGCGCGTGGGCCGACCGGCGCCCGGTGGAGGTCGAGGTGCCGTTCGAGACGGTGATCGTGGGGGTGGGTGTGCGCGGGCGGATGGACGCCGTCTTCGCCGAGGCCGACGGGGGCTGGACGGTGGTCGACTGGAAGACCGGCGCCCTGCCCGAGGACGGGCGGATCCCCGCGCTCGCGGTGCAGCTCGCGGCCTACCGGCTCGCCTGGGCCGCGCTCGCAGGTTGTGCGCCCGAGCGGGTGCGCGCGGCGTTCCACTACGTGCGCCAGGACGTCACGCTCCGCCCGGCCGACCTGCTGGACGCCGAAGGCCTACGAGCCCTCCTGACCGGCGTCCCACTCGGCTGGTAATACAGCCCGATCTCGTGGTCATGAGTGTTCGGCGTCGCGGGGCCGGCGGATTCGGTTCGGTGGTGGTTGCGGGCATGATCGGCGGTTTCGGTTGGTCATGGTTGTGTTGGCAGCGATGGGCAACCGATACCGGGGATCTTCACGTCGGTGATCCGCGGTATCGGGTGCTCATCGTCGTGACCGCAGCCATGGCCAACCGATACTTCAGATCATGTTGGCCGGACGATTGACGATCATGACGATCTGTTGCGGTGGGCGCGCCGTGCCCGGCCTGCCTCCCGCGCCTCGTCGTGGCCCGGCCGCGTTCGCTCCGGTTCGTCTCGCCCCACCGTCGGGTCGGTGGCTGGGTTGGGTTCACCACCGGTCCCTGGGGTTGCTCGGGCGGCCGTCCCCGACGTGGGGGCACGCCAGTTGTCGACGAGACCGTCCCTGCTGCGTGCCCACGCGACCGTCCTGTGGTCCCATTTCCACAATCATGCCTCGGCGATCGTTTTGGTGCGTCCCGGAACGCTGCGAAGTTGTCCACAGCCTCGAGATCGACCTGACGGTCCTCAGTTCCAAGATCGAATGACCATGGCGTCTACGCCGTCCCGGTGGACAACTCGCCGGCCGGACTTCCGATGGCATGCGGCTCCGAGCGGGGCCGCAGGGAATGCGGTGCAGGGTGACAACTGCGACAGGGAGAGCCGGGGGAGCGAATAGGGGCCACAGGATAGTGGCGTGGGCACCCGTTGGTTACGGTCTCGTCGCGGATGGGCGTGCCCCCACGTCGGGAACGGCCGCCCACGCAACCCAAGGGACCGGTGGTGAACCCTGAGCTGACCACCATGCCCACGCACGGAGCGGGCACCGAGGCGAGCGCCCGCACGCGGCACCGTTGGCGGGTGTCGATCGCATCCGGTCCCGGGGTGACTGGGCTCGCCCACGCGAGACGAATCGCTTCGGCACCGGTCACCACCGTCTGGCTCCGCTCCCAGATGACGGGGCGCCGGCTCGGCTCCGGACGCCGGCATGGCGACGGCAGCGGCGCCTAGATCAGCTCGGCCAGCTTCGTGATCGTGTTCCAGTTCCGCGCGGTGACGTCGGTGCGCAGGTGCGCCTTGAGGTACGGGCCGATGTCCGGCGCCGCCATCAGGCCGTCCGGGCACCACTGGTAGACCGCCCGGTCGCCCACGCGGGCGCGGTCGGGGTCCTGCGGCACCGGGGGGTGCCCGGCCACCAGTGCCGGGTCGATCGGCCGCATGTAGACGTGCGCCATCATCCGCGAACCGTTGTCGGCGACGCCGTCGAACGGGTGGTCGTCGACGATCGCCCGCAGCTCCTCGGCGGTGAGGACGGCGCAGCGCACCCCCATGCCGAGCCGGGTGCGGATGGCGTCCTCGATCCGCTCGGCGTGTTCGCCGGGGTCGGCGTCCTCGCCGGTCACCAGCACGTTGCCGCTGTTCAGATGCGTGCGGACCGCCGTGTAGCCGGCGTCCTCCAGCACGGCGCGCAGGTCCGCCATGGCCACGCGGTTCGCACGACCGACGTTGATCCCGCGCAGGAGCACGGCGTAGCGGGGCACGCCGCGCAGCGTACGCGCGCCCGAAACCCGCACCAGCCGTACCGGAACGGGGACGCTCCGCGTCGCTACTGTGACCGCCATGGGCGCGCGGGTCGTCGTGTTCGGGGCCACCGGGTACACCGGTGCCCGTACCGCCGAGGCCATGGTGGGCAGGGGGTTGCGGCCGGTGCTCGCGGGGCGCGACGCGGGGCGGCTGGCGGCGCTCGCACAGCGCCTGGGTGGGCTGGAGACCGAGGTTGCGCAGGTCACCGAGGCGAGGTCGGTGGCGGCACTCGTGGGACCCGGGGACGTGCTCGTGAGCACGGTCGGGCCGTTCGCCGAGCTCGGTGCGCCCGCGGTCGCGGCGGCCGCCGAGGTGGGTGCGATCTACCTCGACTCGACCGGCGAGCCACCGTTCATCCGCGCGGTGCACGAGCGGTGGGGTCCGGTGGCCGAGCGGTCCGGAGCGGCCCTGCTCACCGCGTTCGGCAACGACTACGTGCCCGGCGTGCTCGCCGGCGCGCTCGCGCTGCGTGCGGCGGGGGAGGGCGCCGATCGGGTGGACATCGGCTACTTCATCACCGGGCTCGGCAAGGGGCAGCCGTTCTCCCGGGGCACGCTGCGCTCGCTGGCCGGGATCGCCACCCAGCCGCTCTACGCGTGGCGCGAGGGTGCGCTGCGCACCGAGCCGGCCGGGGCGCGGATGCGCACGTTCGACGTGGCGGGCCGCCCGCGGTCCGGCGTCACGATCGGGGCGAGCGAGCAGTTCGCGCTGCCCCGGATCGCGCCGGGGCTGCGCACCGTGGACGTCTACCTCGGCTGGTTCGGCCGGGCCGGCGCGGCCGTGCACGCCGGTTCGCGCATCGCGCCGTTGCTGGCCCGCGTGCCGCCCCGGGCGGTGGCGACCGTGGCCGACCTGTTGACGCGCCGGGTCGCGAGCGCCCCGGCCACCCGCGCACTCGCCGGGGCGCGGTCGCATTTCCTCGCCGAGGTGTTCGACGTCACCGGCGCCCTGCTCGCCCGCACCCGGCTCACCGCCCCCGAGCCGTACGCGATCACCGCCGACCTGCTCGCATGGGGCGCCCGGCGTGCGGCGGAGCACGGCGTGCGCGGCGGCGGGGCGCTCGACGCGGTGGCGGCGTTCGGCCTCGACGACCTGGTGGCGGGCGCCGCCGAGGCGGGAATCGTCGAGGAACACTGACGATCTTCACCGGAACCGGGTGGTCGTCGCGCGCGGCCCGGGCGCGACGGCTACTCTCCGCGCGTGGTGACGGATCAGCGTCGGAGGGACCCCCGCCGGCCGCTCGCCGACCCGTCGCTGGTCGGCCTCGTCCGCATGCCCGCGACGGGCGCGAGCCCCACGGTGGCGCTGCTGCGCCGCCTGATGATCGCGCTCGGCGCGCTGGTGGCCGCCGCGCTCGTCGTCTTCTTCGGTGGCGACGGGTACGTCGACAACAACAGCGACACCCCGATCTCGCTGGGCGACGCGTTCTACTACGCCACGGTGTCGCTCTCCACCACCGGCTACGGCGACATCGTGCCCGTCACCCCCGAGGCGCGGCTGCTGACCACGGTGATCATCACGCCGCTGCGGCTGCTGTTCCTCATCGTGCTGGTCGGTACCACGGTGGAACTGCTCACCGAGCGGTCCCGGCAGGCCGTTCGCATCGAGCGCTGGAGGTCCCGCGTGCGCAACCACACCGTCGTCGTCGGCTACGGCACGAAGGGGCGTGCCGCCGTCGAGACGCTGCTCGGCGACGGTGCCGAACCCTCGAACATCGTCGTGGTCGACACCGACCGCGCCCAGCTGGACGCGGCGTCCGCGCTCGGCCTCGTGACCATCACCGGCAACGCCACTCGTTCCAGCGTGTTGCGGGTCGCGGGCCTGCAGCAGGCCGCCGCGATCATCGTCGCCACGAACCGGGACGACAGCGCCGTGCTGGTGACGCTCACCGCTCGCGAGCTCGCCCCGGACGTGCGGATCGTGGCGGCGGTGCGGGAGTCGGAGAACGTGCATCTGCTGCGCCAGTCCGGGGCCAACTCGGTGATCGTCTCCGCGGAGACGGCGGGCCGCCTGCTGGGCATGGCAACCACCACGCCCAGCGTCGTCGAGGTGGTGGAGGACCTGCTCACGCCCGAGGCGGGCTTCGCGATCAGCGAGCGGCCCGTGGAGGAGTCGGAGGTGGGCGGCTCGCCCCGCCACCTCGCGGACATCGTGCTCGGCGTCGTGCGGGCCGAGGAGCTGCACCGGGTGGACGCCTCCACCGTCGACGCCCTGGAGCGCGGCGACCGGCTGCTCTACATCCGCAAGGTCACACTGCCGGACGAGGATTAGGCAGCACCAGCTCGAACGCGGCGCCGCGGCCGGAGGGCGGGTCGACGCAGCGCAGGTCGCCGCCGTGGGCGCGCGCGATGCCCCGGGCGATCGCCAGCCCGAGCCCGGCGCCGCCGTCGTCGCCGCGGGCCTCGTCCAGCCGGACCAGCCGGTCGAAGATCCGCTCCCGGTCGGCCATCGGGACGCCCGGTCCGTCGTCGGCGACGAGGACGGTCGCCGGGTGCCCGGCCGACACCGTCACGGTGACCGTGCCGGGCCCGGCGTGGCGGCGCGCGTTGTCGAGCAGGTTGCCCAGCACCTGGGCGAGCCGGGAGGGGTCGCCGGGCACCGGGACGGGTTCGCCGCGCACCTCGACCCGCTGGTCGGGTGCCACGAGCCGGACCCGCTCGGCCTCGGTGCGGGCGAGCTCCAGCAGGTCGACCGGCTCGCGACGCAGCTCGATGCCCGCGTCGAGGCGGGCGAGCACCAGGAGGTCGTCGACGAGCCGGCCCGCGCGGCGGCTCTCGCGCAGCAGGAGCAGGTGCAGCCGCTCGCGTTCCTCGGGCGGCATGCCCGGCGCGAGCGCCACCTCCGCGACGGCCTGCACGCCGGCGATCGGGGTGCGCAGCTCGTGCGCTGCGTCGGCGACGAAGCGGCGCGTCCTGGCCTCGGACGCCCGCGCCGCCGCCTCCGCGCCCTCCAGCTCGTCGAGCATGGCGTCGAACGCCGCGGCCGTGCGGCCCAGTTCGGTGTCGCTGCGCGTGGGCGCGAGCCGCCGGCCGCGGTCGCCACTGGTGATCGAGCGCGCCAGCGCCGTCATCGCGTCGAGCGGCGCCAGCGCGACGCGCGTGGTGAGCAGCATGACGATGCCGGCCACGGTGAGCGCCGCGAGGCCGAGCACGATCAGGATGCGTCGCAGCGCCTCCTGAGCGCCGCTCACCGGCCCGCCGCTCGCCACGAGGGTGAGCTGCGAGCCGTCGGCCAGCGGCTGTTCGAGGACCTGGGGGTTGCCCCGATCGCCGGGTCCGTCGTCGTCCCACCAGCCGCGGTGCTCGGCGCCCGGCGGCCCACCGCGCCACGGCGGGCCCCACTGCTCCTCGTCCGGATCCCCCGCGAACACGCGGCCGTCCGGTGCGCGGACCTCCGCCCGGACCCCCGGCGCCTCCACCCGCCGCGCCACCTCGTCGGCCGGCACCCCCTGCGCGACGAGCTGGCCGGCGAGCGTCGCGCGCACGTCCAGCTGCTGGCGCAGCTCGAAGCGGATCTGGGCGCTGAAGAAGACGTCGGTCAGGACGCCGACCACCAGCAGCACGGCGGCGAGCACGGTGAGGCTGAGCACCGTGACCCGGCGCCGTAGCGAGACGGTGCGGAGCGGGGGCGTCATGCCTCCCCCTCGCCCTCGGCGCGCAGGACGTATCCCAGCCCGCGCACCGTGTGCACCAGCCGCGGCTCGCCGAGCTTGCGGCGCAGCGCGGAGACGTGCACCTCGACGAGGTTGGGGTCGTAGTCGGTGTAACCCCACACCCGGGTGAGGATCTGCCCCTTGCTGACGACGCGGCCGCGCTGCGCGGCGAGGTAGTCGAGGAGCCGCAGTTCCGTTGCCGTGAGCTCGACCGGCGCACCGCCTCGCAGCACGGTGCCCGCCGCCGCGTCGATCACGAGGTCGCCCACCTCGACCGTGGCCGGCGTGCGACCCATCCGGCGCAGCACCGCCGTGACCCGCGCGACGAGCTCGGCCAGCGCGAACGGCTTCACCACGTAGTCGTCGGCGCCGCCGTGCAGGCCGCGCAACCGGTCGTCGACGGCGTCGCGTGCGGTCAGCATCACCACCCCGGCGCCGCTGTGCCGGCGCACGACGTCGAGCAGGGCGAAGCCGTCGCGGCCGGGCAGCATGACGTCGAGCACCACGAGGTCCGGCCGGAACGTCGCCAGGTCGTCCTCGAGGCTCCGCCCGTCCGGGCGCCCGGTGGCGCCGAACCCGGCCTCGCCGAGGCCGGCGACCACGGCGGTGCGGATCGCCTCGGCGTCCTCCACCACCAGCACGCGCGCGGTCACGACACCCATTCTCCCGATGCCCGGCCCGCCGCGGCTGAAGATCGGCTGAAGGTGTGGGCGGGCTTCAGGTCGCCTTCAGGAACGGGCGGAAGCGTCGGTGGGGAGTTCAGATCCGTCCCGAGGGGAGCACGCAATGAGCGAGCTTGCGAGCGAATCAGTGTCACAGTGCCCGCGCGAAGCGCCGGCCGAGCGCAGCGAGGCCGAGCGATGAGCAGCACCGAACCACCCACGAGCGAGATCCCGCCGCGCCGTCCCTGGCGGTCGCGGCTGCGCAGCCGCGGCGCCCTGATCACCGCGGCGGTCGCCGCGCTGGTCGTGATCGGCGGCGTCACCACCGCGCTCCTGCTGCCCGACCACGACCGCGGCCGCTTCGGCCCCGGCGTCGACCGGGCCGGCTGGTCGGGCCCGCCGTGGGCGGACGGCGGACACGGCCCCATGGGTGGCCACTGGGGTGACGACGACCGGTTCGAGGGTCCGGGCCCCCGCGGTTTCGGCCTCGGGGACGAGCCGGTGGTCACCGGAACCGTTGCGTCGGTGGCGAACGGCTCGGTCGTCGTGAACGTCGACGGTGCGGGCCAGCGCACCCTCCGCGCGGACGGCGACACCCGGGTGCGCGGCGCGGCCAACAGCGGGCTGGGCGACCTGCAGGTCGGTGAGCGCGTGGTGGTCGAGGTCGAGGGCACCGGCGACGCCGCGACGGCGCAGTCGATCTGGGTGCCGCAGGCGAGCGTCGCCGGCACGGTCACCGCGCTCAGCGGCGACACCGCCACCGTGACCTCGGTAGAGGGCCTCACCGTCACCGTCGACACCACGGCGCTGTCCCAGAAGCCCGCCGTCGGCGACGTCGTGGTGCTCACCGGCACCGCCGACGCCGGGACGATCCGCGCCGACGGGATCCGGATCCTCCCGAAGGCCTCATGAACCCCGTACCCATCCGACGAACGGCCCGTTCGTCGGATAGGTACTGACGAGCGCGCCGTTCGTCGGATCAGGGGCGCGCGATCAGCGCCCCGGGATCCGCGAGCACGCCCTGCACCACGGCCGTCGCGGCGCCGCGCAGAGCCGCTTCCGGGCCGAGCGTGGAGAACCGCACGTCCACGCCGGCCCGGGAGAAGACCCGGGCGGCGAGCTCGGCGCGCACCGCGTCCAGCAGCGGTGCGCCGCACCGGGGGTAGCCGCCGCCCAGCACCACGGCCGGGACGTCGAGCAGGTGCACCGCCCCGGTGAGCGCGATGCCGAGGGCGCGGCCGGCCACGCGGACCGCGTCCGGGTGGCCTGCGGCGAGCGCCTCCAGCCCGGCGACGGTCTCGAGGCAGCCGCGGCCCCCGCAATGGCATGCGCGCCCGTCCGGTTCGACGACGACGTGCCCGATCTCGCCGGCCCGCCCACCCGCTCCGGCGAAGAGGGCGCCGTCCAGCAGGATCCCGGCGCCCACGCCGATCCCGCCGGAGACGACGACCGCGTCGGTCGGGCCCCCGGCCCACCGCTCCGCCAGTGCGGCGAGGTCGGCCTCGTTGCCGGCGCGCACCGGCAGGCCGTGCAGCCGTGCCGCGAGCGCGGTGCCCACGGCCACGTCGACCCAGTGCGGCAGGTTCGGCGCGCGTTCCAGCACCCCGTCCGGCCCGACGACGCCGGGCAGGGCCACCGTGGCGCCGGCGATCGGGAGCGCGGCCTCGGCCACGACGCCGGTGGCGAGCGCGGCGAGGCGGGCGAGCGCGGCGTCCGGCACGTCCTCGCGGTGGTCCGATGCCACGGTGCGCTGCACGCGCACCGCGCCGCCGAGGTCGACGACGCACGCGCCGACCGTGTCGACGCCGACCTCCAGGCCGAGCCCGGCCGGCCCCCGCGGGTCCAGGCGCAGCGGGCTGCCCGGCCGGCCCGGGCCGCCGCGCGCGGCAGCGAGCTCGGTGACGAGCCCGACCGCGATCAACTCCTCCACCAGCGACGACACGGTGCCGCGCGTGAGCCCGGTGCGCGCCGCGATGCCGGCCCGTGACAGCGGTTCCACCCCGGCGACGTGCCCGAGCACGAACGCGAGGTTGTGCCGCCGCACCGTGTGCTGCCCAGCCGGAGCGCTCACTCCGCACACCGGGTGTGAACTCCGCACAAGGCGGGCCTTGTGCGGAGTCGGGACAGGGTGTGCGGAGTCACGCGTCCAGCCGCGCCGCCGTCAGGTCGCGGGCCTGCGCGTACCTCTCGCGGACCGCCGGCGTCGGGTCGGCCTCGAACGTCTCCGTGTCCGCGGCCTCCCACACCGGTGGTGTGTCGCCGCCCGCCAGCACCCACGCGGCCTGCCTCGCCGCGCCGTCGGCCACGTACTCGCCCGGCGTGGGGCGCAGCACCGGGCGTCCGAGCACCGCGGGGGCGATCCGGGCCAGCGCCTCCGACCTCGCGCCGCCGCCCACCAGGAACGCGCGCTCGACCGGCACCCCGGCCGCGACGAGCGCATCGAGGGCGTCGGCGAGCCCGCAGAGCAGGCCCTCGACGGCCGCCCGCGCCAGGTGGGCGGGCGTGGAGCTCGCGAGGGTGAGCCCGTGCAGGGCGCCGGTGGCGTCCGGCCGGTTCGGGGTGCGCTCGCCCTCCAGGTACGGCACGAGCACCAGCCCGTCCGCGCCGGCAGGCGCCGAGAGCGCGAGCCGGGCGAGCTCGTCGTGGTCGACGCCGAGGATCCGCGCGGTGGCGTCGAACACCCGCGCGGCGTTCAGCGTGACGACGATCGGCAGGTACTCGCCGGACGCGGACGCGAACCCGGCGATGGTGCCGGTCTCGTCGGCCGTGGGCGTCGGGCTGACCGCCGAGACCACCCCGGACGTCCCGATCGAGACCACGACGTCGCCCGCGGCGGCACCGAGCCCCAGGGCCGCCCCGGCGTTGTCGCCCGCGCCGGGGCCGAGCAGCACACCGTCCGGCGTCCGGCCGGCGGTCTCGGCGGGCCCGAGCACCTGGGGCAACCGCACGTCCGACCGCCCGAGCGCGCGTTCGAGCAGGTCGAGCCGGTACTCACCGGTGGTGCCGGACCAGTAGCCGGTGCCGCTGGCGTCCGAGCGGTCGGTGACGAGGTCGTCCAGCGAGCCCGTGCCCCGCAGCTTCCAGGTGAGCCAGTCGTGCGGGAGGCACACGGCGGCCGCGGCGGCGGCGTGCTCGGGCTCGTGCTCGGCGAGCCAGCGCAGCTTCGTGGCGGTGAACGAGGCGACCGGGACGCTGCCGATCGCCTCGGCCCACTCCTTCGCGCCCAGCTCGGCGACGAGCGCGTCCGCGGCTCCTGCCGACCGCGTGTCGTTCCAGAGCAGTGCGGGCCGCACCACCCCGCCGGCAGCGTCCAGGCAGACCATGCCGTGCTGCTGCCCTGCCACCGCCATCGCCTCGACGCCGTCGAGCCCGCCGGCGTCGGCGATCGCGGCCTGCAGGGCCTCCCACCAGGCGGCGGGGGCGACCTCGGTGCCGTCCGGGTGCTTGGCGCTCCCCGAACGCACGAGGGCGCCCGTGGCCGCGTCGCGGATCACGACGGTGCACGACTGGGTCGACGAGTCGACCCCGGCCACGAGAGTCATCGGGCACCCATCAGGTGTTCCACCGCCAGCTGGTTGAGCCGGACGTAGCCGTAGCCGCGCTCAGCCGCCTTCGCGGCGTCGTAGTCCTCGAACGCGGAGCGGTCGGCCTTGAGGTCGCCCACGGTCTCGCCCGGGTTGAGGGTGGGCTTCGCGAGCTCGGCCACCCCCGACACGGCCATCGCCTCCGCGACCTCCGGGTCGGCGCGGAACGCCGCCGCCCGCTCCTTGAGCAGCAGGTAGGTGCTCATGTTCGCCGCAGCCGACGTCCAGACGCCGTCGAGGTCCTCGGTGCGCAGCGGCTTGTAGTCGAAGTGCCGCGGGCCGTCGTATCGCGGGCCGCCGCCGGGCGCGCCGTTCTCCAGCAGGTCGACCGTGGAGAACGCGTTGAGCAGGTCGCCGTGTCCGAACACGAGGTCCTGGTCGTACTTGATGCCGCGCTGGCCGTTCAGGTCGATGTGGAAGAGCTTGCCCGCCCAGAGCGCCTGCGCGATGCCCGCGGTGTAGTTGAGCCCGGCCATCTGCTCGTGGCCGACCTCGGGGTTGATGCCGACGATGTCGCCGTGCTCGAGCTCCGCGATGAACGCCAGCGCGTGGCCGGCGGTGGGCAGCAGGATGTCGCCGCGGGGCTCGTTCGGCTTCGGCTCGATCGCGAAGCGGATGCCGTAGCCCTGCTCCTTGACGTACGCGCCGAGCAGGTCGATGCCCTCGCGGTAGCGGTCCAGCGCTGCGGCGATGTCCTTGCCGGAGTCGACCTCGGCGCCCTCGCGACCGCCCCAGAACACGTACGTCGCAGCACCCAGCTCGGCGGCGAGGTCGAGGTTGCGGATGACCTTGCGCAGCGCGAACCGCCGTACGCCCCGGTCGTTGCTGGTGAAGGCCCCGTCCTTGAAGACCGGGTGGGTGAAGAGGTTCGTGGTCATCATCGGGACGACGAGCCCGGTCTCGGAGAGCGCCGCCTTGAACCGGGCGATGATCCGGTCGCGCTCCGCGGCGTCGGTGCCGAACGGGATGAGGTCGTCGTCGTGGAACGTCACGCCCCACGCGCCCAGCTCGGAGAGCCGGTGTACGGACTCGACCGGGTCGAGGTCGGGCCTGGTGGCGTCGCCGAACGGGTCGCGGGCGGGCCAGCCGACCGTCCAGAGCCCGAAGCTGAAGTGGTCCTCGCGGGTGGGCTGCGGCATGAGAAACCCCTTTGTTCGGTCATCGTACAAACCCGGCAACGGTAGCGTGCTGCGGGTGCGTCTGGCTACGTGGAACGTGAACTCCGCCCTCACCCGCCTCCCCCGGCTGCTGCCCTGGCTGGACGAGCGTGCCCCGGACGTCGTCTGCCTCCAGGAGACCAAGCTGTCGGACGAGGCGTTCGCCGAGGCGTTCGACGCCGTGCTGGCCGAGCGGGGCTACGCCGTCGCCCACTTCGGCGAGGGCCGCTGGAACGGGGTGGCGCTGCTGTCGCGCGTCGGGCTCGACGACGTCGTGCGCGGGCTGCCCGGTGAGCCGCGGTTCCCGACCGCCGACTCCCCGGCCGAGGCGCGTGCGGTCACGGCGACGTGCGGCGGCCTGCGCGTCACGTCCGTCTACGTGCCGAACGGGCGCACCCCCGAGGACCCGCACTACCGCTACAAGCTGGAGTGGCTCGCCGCGCTGCGGGAGTCGGTCACCGACCCGGGCACCGCCGTGGTGGCCGGCGACATGAACATCGCCCCCACCGACGACGACCTGTGGGACCCGGCGGTGTTCGTGAGCTCCACCCACGTCACGCCGGCCGAGCGCAAGGCCCTCGCCGAGATCAAGGGCCTGGGCCTGCACGACGTGGTGCGCGACCGCTGGCCGTCCGACCGGATCTTCACGTACTGGGACTACCGGGCCGGGCGGTTCCACCAGGACCTGGGCATGCGCATCGACCTCGTCCTCGCGGGAGGTGACCCGGCCGGGCGCGTGCAGGCGGCGTGGGTGGACCGCAAGGCCCGCAAGGGAAGTGGCCCGAGCGACCACGCCCCCGTGGTCGTCGACCTCGACACGGCACCCGACGGCGACGCCGGCCCCGTGGTGCCGCCGCCGTCGACACCGAAGAAGTTGCCTCACCGAGCCTGACCGCCGCTGGGCGAACAGGGTGACGCGGCACACATTTCCATTCGTGATCAGCGCGAGTCGACCGCCGTCGTCCCAGGTCGTCGAGGGCTCACTCGTCCGGGCGGAATTCGCCGGTATCGGCTGCAGGCCGGCCCGGAAGGCGCAAGGGTGCTCGCGTCCACCGACGAAGGAGGAGCCGTGCGCACCCGTTCCATTCGCCAGGTCGTCGCGAACGCGGTCGCTGTGGTCGCGGTCATCGGCATCGTCTTCGGTGCCGTCACCGGGTGCGGCTCGCCCGACCAGGCCCAGCCACCGCCACCAGCCGCACCCCCGGCACAGCCCGGTACGCCGGGTGACATGGGTTCCGGCGGCGGGGCGGGTGGCGCGCTCGGCGCCGCCGGCGCGACCGCCGCGGCGATGACCGCGCTCGGCGGCCTCGGCGAGGCGCAGGGCGCCGCCCAGAACGTCCGCGACCTCGGCACGCAGTACTCCACCGACGGGCAGGCGCTCCTCGACCAGCTGCAGGCGGGCGCGGGCGGCGCGGTCGTCAGCGAGCCGACCGCTGACCAGCAGGCGACCCTCGCCGACCTGGGCACGCGCAGCGGTGACCAGTTCGACCAGGCGTGGCTGCGAGCCGCGGACCAGCTCCAGCAGCAGGCGCGGGACGCCGCGAACGCCGTCCTCTCCGACCCGAACGCCTCCGAGGAGGCCAAGGCCGCGGCGCAGGAGGCGCTGAACCGGCTCGACTCCCTCTCCGACGGGCTCAAGGAGGCCGCGGCGTCATCCGGCGCCGCGACGCCCAACGCGGTCGACGCCGGCAGCGGCGGGCAGGCGGCAGGTGACGTGACCCCGGCGGCGATCGTCCTGGTCGGCCTCGGATCCCTGCTCCTCGCCGGCGCGCTGTGGTGGCGGCGCCGGGCGGCCTGACGGCCCCCGCGGGCCAGGGCACCCTCGAGCACACCGAACCACCCGGTGACCGGGACCCGGTGGCGAACGGACGCCACCGGGTCCCGGCTGCCGGACGTCCGGACGCGCCGGCCCGTCGCCGCGTCGAGCGGCGCGTCGCCCGCGCGCTCGTGGCCGCGGGCTCGGTCTGCCTCCTGGGTGGCCTGACGATGCTCGCCCCCGGACCGGGCGCGGTCGCCACGCCGCTCGACGCCCCGGCGAGCGTTCCGGCGGGCCCGGGACCCGACCCGCTCGCCCTGGATCGCGACAGCCTGGCCGTCGAGGGGGATTTCGCGCGGTTGCTCGCCGGCGAGGCCCCCGCCCCGGAGCCGGTGCGGCCGGGAACGGCGCCCGTGGAGCTCGCGCTGCCCGCGCGGAACCTGCTCGCCCCCGTCGTGGCCGTGACGACGGGACCGGAGGGTGCGCTCGTGGTGCCCGAGCCACCGTCCACGGTGGGCTGGTGGTCGCCGAGCGCGCTGGCGGGCGGTGCGGGAGGGACGACGGTGCTCGCCGGGCACATCGACTCGCGCACGGGTGGGCTGGGCGCACTGGCGGTCCTGCGGCACGTCGCCGAGGGCGAGGAGGTCGTCCTGCGGGGAGCGGACGGCCGCTCGGTGGGCTACCGCGTGACCGCCCGCCGGCAGTACACGAAGGCGGATCTGCCACCCGAGGTGTTCGCCGCGGGCGGGCCGCCCCGCCTGGTCCTGATCACGTGCGGTGGCGCGTTCGACCGCCGCACCCGGCACTACACCGACAACGTCGTGGTGTTCGCCGAGCCCGTCTGAGCGGCGGAGCGCGGAGAGCCGATCACCCCGATCAGCCCCAGCGCCACGAGGACCACGATCAGCACCGGCAGCGCCGCCGCCGGTGTGCCGAGCAGCGCGAGCACCGCCCCGCCCGCACCGATCAGGGTGGCGGTGCCGAGCTGGTCGGCGATCTGGGCGGCGGAGGTGTGGAAGCCGGTCTCGTGCGGCTCGGACTGCTGCAGCAGCAGGAACGACACCGAGGAGAACCCGAGCCCCATCCCCACCCCGGCGATCGCCCAGAACGGCAGCGCCAGCCACGGGATGCCCCATGCGGGGGCGACCAGCAGCATGCCGGCGGCGCCGATGGTGACCGCGCCGAACCCGACGCGCAGGAGTCTCTCCCGCGGCAGGTCCGGGTGCCGGCCCTGCCAGGCCGACGCACCCGACCACGCCAGCGCGCCGACGATCAGCGGGATGCCCGCGGTGGCGAGCGCCCAGCCGTGCGTCGCCTCGAGCATCAGCGGCAGGTACGAGTTGATGGTGAAGAACACGCCGGCGAGCAGGCCGCGCGACGCGACCACCGTGGGGATACCGCGCCTCAGCCGGAACACCCCGCGCGGGAACAGCCGCACGAGCGCCGGGACGAGGACGGAGACGGCGGCCACGGCCACGACGGCGGCGAGCACCGACGCGTGCTGCGCCGCCCAGCTCAGCGCCGCCACCCCGCCGGAGGCCGCGAACGCCGCGGGCACCAGGCCGCGGCGGCCGGCGCCGGCCCGGCGCTCCGGTGCCGAGAGGGTGCGCACCGCGGGCACGACGAGGGCGGTGGCGACGATCACGAGCGGCACCAGCCCGAGGAACACCCAGTGCCAGGAGAGCGTCTGGGTGACGACCCCGGACACCGGCGGGCCGAGCAGCGCCGGAAGCACCCACGCCGAGGAGACGAGGCCGAACACCGCCGGCCGGGCCCGCTCCGCGTACACCGCGGCGATCAGCACGAAGATGGCCACGCTGGTCATCCCGGCGCCCGCGCCCTGCAGCACCCGGCCCACGAGGAGCTGGGCCATGGTCGTCGCCGTACCGGCGACCAGGAGGCCGGCGCCGAACAGCAGCGGCGACACCACCAGCGGCACCCGCGGCCCGGCCCGGTCGCACCAGCGGCCGCCGAGCACGGTGGCGAACACCGACGCGGCCATGAACGTCACGAACGGCCAGGCGTAGAGCTCGACGCCGCCGAGGTCGGCGACGAGCGCCGGCATCGCGGTGTTCACCCCCATCGCCTCGAACGCGATGAGGCTGATCAGGAGGACGATGCCGATCGTCGTCGCACGCCGGCTCGGTCCGAACAGCTCTTCGCGGACGGCGGTAGGGGCTGGGGCTTCGGTCACGTGGAGAATCCTGCAACTTGAACACGGGTCCAGGTCAACCGCGTTCGGTGCGGGGGGTCCGGCCCCGACCCGCGAAGTTCAGGAAAGCCACATTCCTGTACCCCAGGTTCATGAACGTGGCTTTCCTGAACCTCCGGGCGGAGGCAGCGGGTCGCGTGGCAACCTTTCCCCGTGAGCACCAGCACCGCCGCCCCCACCGAGACGCCCGAGGCCGCCGCCGTGCGGGAGGCCGCCCAGCGTGCCGCGGCCGCTGCGCCGGGGGTGCGGGCCGCGGGCGGCGCCGCCGTCGACGCGGCCCTGCGCACCGCGGCGGCACTGCTCCGGGAGCGGGAGGCCGAGCTGCTCGCCGCCAACACGTCCGACGTGGAGGCGGCCGAGCGGGGTGGGATGGCGCCCGGCCTCCTGGACCGGCTGCGGCTCACCCCGGAGCGGCTCGCCGACATGGCCACCCAGCTCGAGGTGCTCGCCGCCACCCCCGAACCGCCCGCCCAGCGGGAGATCCGCACGCTCCCGGGCGGGGAACGCGTATTCGAGCGCCAGGTGCCCGTCGGCGTGATCGGCGCGGTGTTCGAGGCCCGCCCGAACGTCACGGTGGACGTCGCGTCGCAGGTGCTCAAGGCGCGCAGCGCGGCGGTGCTGCGCACCGGCTCGGCCGCGCTGGGCTCGGCCCGCGCTCTCGTCGAGCTCGTGATCGGGCCCGCGCTGGAGCGCAACGGCGTGCCGGCCGCCGCGGTGCAGCTCGTGCCGACGCCGGGCCACGCAGGCGCCGAGGCGCTGGTCGGGCTCCCCGACCTCGTCCCGCTCGTCGTGGTGCGCGGCAGCGGCGAGGTCACGCGCAAGCTGTCCGCGCTCGGAGCCACGGCCGGCACCCGGATCCTCGCCCACGCCGACGGCGGCGGCGTGCTCTACCTGGACGCGAGCGCCGACCCGGCCGACGTCACCCGGCTGGTCACCGACAGCACCGACCGGCTGGGCGTCTGCAACCGGCTCAACCTGCTGCTGATCGACCGCCCCGCGTACGACCGGCTGTGGCCGGTGGCGGAGGAGGCCCTGCGCGCGCGGGGGATCACGCCGAGCCTGCCGCCGCACGCCCACCCCCTCGGCCACGAGTGGGCCCTCGACTCCGGCGCCGAGGCGCACGTCACCGTCGCGCCGGTGGGCGGCCCCCTCGAAGCCGCCGCCACCGCCGCGCGCGAGACCTCCGGCCTCGCCGCCACCGTCTGCGCCACCGACCGTGCCGCGGCCGAGTCGTTCATCGACGCCTACCCGGGCACCGGCGTGTTCTGGAACACCACCACCCGCCTGCTCGACGGCTACAAGCTGCTGGGCCTCCCCGAGACGGGCATCAACGTGGACCACACACCCGGGCCGCGCGGCCCGGTGACCTACGTCGACCTGTCGCTGCGCCAGTTCGTGGTGCTGCCGCCCGCCTGACGGACGTCCCGCGCGGTGGAACCGAACCGGGCCCTGAACGCCCGGCTGAAGTGAGACGCGTCGACGAAACCCCAGGAGAAGGCCAGGTCGCTGATCGCTCCGGCTCGGGCAGAAGTGCGTCGGGCGTCAGCGAGCTGAGCCCGGCCACCACGATGTGCTCGACGCCCCGTGCGACCGCGCACGCCCCGTGCCGTCAGCACGCGCACCGGTTCGCCGATCAAGGCGAAATGGTGGCCAAATGATCTCCGTGAGCGACCATTTCGCCTTGATCAACCCCGCAGAGCAGTCCTTTGCCCTTGATCGCCGCGACAAGCCGGTCCGACCCCGTGGGACCGCCTCCTGGCGGCGCCGCGCGCCCGAGCCCCCTGCACGAACCGCTCGCGCCGGACGTCGAGGGGATCGTGTACGCCGACCTCGACCTCGGCACGATCTCGCTGGCCAAGGCGGCCGCGGACCCGGCGGGCCACTACGCGCGGCCGGACGTCACCCGGCTGCTGCTCAACAAGACCCCCGGCGACCGGGTGGTGCCGTTCGCGGCCCCCGGAGTGGAGATCGAGGCCGAGTCATCCGGGGAGCCCGTGGCGCCGGCGCGTTGACGGGGCGGGCGACAGCTCGCCTCGACGGGATACATTCGGCGGCGTGCCTGCGCCAGAACTCCATCGGACGACGTTGCCCAACGGGCTGCGGGTCCTCGTCGTCCCGGACCCCGTCACCCCCGTCGTCGGCGTCGCGGTGCACGTCGACGTCGGCTTCCGCTCCGAACCGGAGGGCCGCACCGGGTTCGCGCACCTGTTCGAACACCTGATGTTCCAGGGCAGCGAGAGCCTGGAGAAGCTCGCGCACTTCCGGCACGTCCAGGGGTCCGGCGGGGTGTTCAACGGCTCCACCCACCAGGACTACACCGACTACTTCCAGGTGCTCCCGGCCGCGGCGCTGGAGCGCGCGCTGTTCCTCGAGGCCGACCGGCTCCGCGCGCCGAAGCTCACCGAGGAGAACCTGCACAACCAGGTGGACGTGGTCAAGGAGGAGATCCGGCTCAACGTCCTCAACCGGCCCTACGGTGGGTTCCCCTGGATCCTGCTGCCGCCGGTGCTCTACGACACCTTCCCCAACGCGCACAACGGCTACGGCGACTTCTCCGAGCTGGAGCAGGCCACCCTCGACGACGCCGCGGCGTTCTTCGACACCTACTACGCGCCGGCCAACGCGCAGGTCACCGTGGCCGGCTACCTGGACGTCGACGAGACGCTGCGCCTGGTCGAGAAGCATTTCGGGGACATCCCGGCCCGTCCCGCGCCGCATCGCCCGTCCTTCGGGGAGCCGCTGCCCGCCGGCGAGCGGCGCCGGGCGGTCCCCGACGCGCACGCCCCGCTGCCCGCCATCGCGCTCGGCTACCGGCTGCCCGACCCGGGCGGCGACCTCGACGGCTACCTCGGCCACGCACTGCTCGGATCGGTGCTCGGCGACGGCGAGGCCGCCCGGCTCCAGCGGCGGCTCGTGCACAGCGACGGGCTCGTCACCGACATCTCCGCGGGCGCCGGGCTGATGGGCCCGCTCGACGCCCGCGACCCCGACACGTTCACGATCACGGCGGTGCACCCGGCGGGCGTCGACCCGGACCGCGTGCTCGCCGCCGTCGACGAGGAGCTCGACAAGCTCGCCGCCGAAGGCCCGAGCGAGGACGAGCTGACCCGTCAGGTGGCGCGGTGGTCCGCCGGGCTGCACCAGGAGAACGACCGCGTCATGTACCGCATGCTCGGCCTGGGCGCCCGCGAGCTCCTCTACGGCCGGGCCGAGATCAGCGCCGAGCTGCCCGACCGGCTCGCCGCCGTCACCCCGGAGCAGGTGCGCGCCGCCGCGGCGGCGCTGCGCTCCGGCGGCCGCGGCGTGCTGCTGGTGGAGCCGAAGGAGAGCGAGTGACAACCGCGACGCACCGCACCGCCGAGCAGATCGGCCGCACCGAGCCGGGGCCGCGTCCGCTGCCGCCGCTCGGGCTCACCCGCGACGTGCCGCTGCCCGACGTCGAGGAGCGCGTGCTCGCGAACGGGTTGCGCGTGCTCGCCGCGCGCCGGCCCGGCGTGCCGATGGTGGAGCTGCGGCTGCGCGTGCCGTTCGCCGGGGACGAACCGGAGCACCCGGCCGTCGCGGAGCTCCTGTCGTCCACCCTGCTCACCGGCACGACCACCCGCGACCGCGTGGCCATCGACGACGAGATGGCCGCGGTCGGCGCCGACCTCGGGGTGAACGTCGACCCCGAGCGGCTGCAGATCGGCGGCTCCGGCCTGGCCGATGGCCTGCCCGACCTGCTCGGCGTGCTCGCCGACGTGCTCACCGCGGCCACCCACCCCGACGGCGAGGTCGCCCGCGAGCGTGACCGGCTCGTCGAGCGGATCAGCGTGGCCCGCGCGCAGCCGCGCACGATCGCGCGGGAGGCGTTGCAGCGCAAGCGGTTCGGCGACCACCCGATCACCCGGGAGATGCCCACGGGGGAGGGTGTCGCGGCCGTCACCGCCGAGCAGGTGCGTGCCCTGCACGCCGCCGCGCTCGCCCCCGGCGGGTCGATCATGGTGGTCGTCGGCGACATCGACCCGGCCACCGCGCTCGCGCAGGTCGAGAAGGCCGTCGCCGGCTGGACGGCGAACGCGCCGGCCCGGGAGCTGTCCCCGCCGCCCGCGATCACGCCCTCGGACCTGCAGCTGGTGCACCGGGCCGGATCCGTGCAGTCGCAGCTGCGGCTCTCGGCGCCCGCCCTGCGCCGCGACGACCCGGGCTACGCCGCGCTGCAGCTGGCCAACCTCGTGTTCGGCGGCTACTTCTCCTCGCGGTGGATGGAGAACGTCCGCGAGGACAAGGGCTACACGTACGGCGCCCACTCCGGCGTCGAGTTCGTCCCCGGCGGCGCCGTCCTCGGCGTCGAGACCGACGTGGCGAGCGACGTCACGGCGGCCGCACTTCTCGAGACCCGCTACGAGCTGGGCCGGCTCACCGCCGTGCCACCCACCGCGGCCGAGGTCGACGCGGCCCGCGCCTACGCCGTCGGGTCGTTGCTGATCTCGCTGGACAACCAGGGTGGGCTCGCGTCCACCCTGTCGGCGCTCGCCGCCGACGGGCTCGGGATCGACTGGCTGCGGGCCCACCCCGCCCGCCTCGAGTCGGTCACGGTCGAACAGGTGGCCGAGGCGGCGCTGGAGTTCTTCACCCCCACGGCGTTCACCGGCGTCGTCGTGGGCGACGCCGACCTGATCGGCGCCCGGGTCCGCGCGCTGGGCGGGGTCACGGGCCCGTGAGCGAACCGTTGACGCCGACCTTCCCGCTGCTCGCCCCGCCCGTCCTCTCCCGCTCCGTCGTGATGCGGGACGAGCCGATCCGCACCGACCGCGAGCGCCAGCTCGCCGGCTGGCCGAAGGCCCGCCTCGTCGTGCTCGACGAAGGCGGGCGCACCCCCGTCGACTGGGGGGACGTCCGCAGGCCGCGGGACCGCTGGGACATGATCGCCGGCTCCGGCGCCCGGCTGATCACCCGGCCGACCACGGGGGACGTGCCTCCGGACGACGCCGTGCTGCTCGGGGAGCACGACGGCATCGCCTACTGGGCGGTGCGCGGCGAGGTCGACCTCGTCGCCGGTGAGGACCCCACCGACTGGGCCGACCTGCGCACCGTCGGCGCCGCCCTCGACGCGCTCGGGGCGGGCCTGCTCACCGGCGCCGTGGCCGTGCTGAACTGGCACGCGGCCGCCCGGTTCTGCGCCCGCGACGGCTCCCCGATGCACCCGCGCAACGCCGGCTGGCACCGGGTCTGCGACGCCAACGGGCACGAGGAGTACCCGCGCACCGACCCGGCCGTCATCTGCCTGGTGCACGACGGCGCCGACCAGGTCCTGCTCGCCCGCCAGCCGGTCTGGCCCGAGGGGCGCTACTCGGTGCTCGCCGGCTTCGTGGAGGCGGGCGAGTCGCTCGAGGCCTGCGTGCTCCGGGAGATCCACGAGGAGGTCGGCGTCCGGGTCCGCGAGGTGTCCTACCTGGGCAGCCAGGGCTGGCCGTTCCCGCGCTCCCTGATGGTCGGCTTCTCCGCCATGGCCGACCCGGAGGACCCTTTGGTCCCGGCGGACGGCGAGATCGAACAGGCGATGTGGGTGACGCGCGCCGACCTGCGCGCGGCCCTGAACGAGGGGGACTGGGGCGCAAGGCCGAAGGCCGAGCGCCCCCTGTTGCTCCCCGGAAGGGTGAGCATCGCGAGGTCGATGCTGGAGAGCTGGGCGGCCCTCTGACCGACCGCACACACCGAATCGGAACGGCACACACGGCCCGGCATGTGTGTGGTCCCCACTCGGTGTGTGCGGTGGTCAGATCTCGCGGAATCGGGAGCGGAGGCGGGCAGCTACCGGGGCGAAGCGCGGCAGGTCCGACCAGAGCCAGCGGACCACGCCGAGGTCCTCGGCCCGCAGCGCGTCCTCCCTGCGCTTCTCCTCGACGAGGACCTCGACCGGGTCCTGGCCCGGCTGCAGGGTACGGCCGTACTTGACGAGGCCGTCGAACTCGCCCACGGTGCGCAGCTCCGGCCAGCCGAAATCCACCCGCCCGACGAGGGCGCCAGTGCCGGCGGCGTGGACCTCCCACTGGAGCACCGGCAGCGGCAGGCCGGCCGCGGCGATGGCGGCTCGGCTCCGTGACTCCCCGACGCTCTCGCTCAGGCCGTTCGCAAAGGCGATCACCCGCCGGGCGGCCGGGCTGCCCGGCCAGCGGGGTGCCCGCTCGAGCGCCGCCGCCAGGTCGCTCTGCTCGACGCGGTCGGTTCGCCTGTAGAACATGGCGGAGTCGGCCACGACGACGGCCTGCTCGAACGGCAGCGACCTCGCCAGGTCGACGACGGTTCGCGCGAGCGAGGTGACCAGCAGGCCGCCGATCACGACGATCTCCGCCGGATCGAGGGGCGCGGTGTGCACGTGGACGAAGGTCCCGCAGCGGCCGCCGTTGCGCCGCGCCCGCGTGACGTGGACGCGATCGAGCGGCACGGCCCAGATGCGTAGGCCGTGCAGCACCGCCGCCGATGCGTGGCTCACGACGGCGTCCCCGGTGAGGCCGTGGAGGGCGGCCTCGACCTGCAGCACGTGCCGAGCGAGCGCGTCGCCCGGCAGCGGCCCGTCGACGTAGATCCCGCGGCGCAAGGGGCTGAGCCGCCCCGCCCGCACGAAGCGCCGCACCTCGTCGTCGGTGAACCCGGCCGCGAGGAGCTGTGACCGCACGCTCAGATCAGGCACCGGGGAATCGTGCCCAGAACCGGCCGGTCTCCGGGCCGAAACGACAAAACCCGGCGACGGCACACCTCAAGTCGGGACGGCACACACGCCGGGCGCTCTGTGCCGTCCCCACTCGGGTTGTGCGGTCAGGCCGCCAGGGCCGCTACCTTCTCCGCCACCACCGCGAACGGTGGGTTCGTCAGGGCCGTGCCGTCCGCGAAGCGGACCGTTGGCACCGTCTGGTTGCCGCCGTTCACACCCTCGACGTACGCGGCGGCCTCTGGGTCCTGCTCGATGTTGATCTCCTCGTAGGCGATGCCGGCCTGGTCCAGCTGCAGCTTGAGCCGCCGGCAGTAGCCGCACCACGTGGTCGAGTACATCGTCACCTGAGCCATGCCCCGGTCAACCTCCGGCGCGGTCGCTGTCTTCCCCTGCTGCGAGGATGGGGCCCGTGACTGCGCCCACCCTCGAAGCCGGACTGGACGACGAGCAGCTCGCGGCGGTCACCGCGCCCCGCGGTCCGGTGTGCGTGCTGGCCGGGGCGGGCACCGGCAAGACCCGCACGATCACGCGGCGCATCGCGCACCTCGCCAGCACCGGGCACGTCGCCCCGGGCCAGGTCCTCGCCGTCACGTTCACGGCGCGGGCGGCGGGGGAGATGCGCACCCGGTTGCGCGCGCTCGGGGTGTCGGGGGTGCAGGCGCGCACGTTCCACGCGGCCGCGCTGCGCCAGCTGCGGTACTTCTGGCCGCGTGTCGTCGGGGGTGCCCAGTGGCAGCTGCTCGACGGCAAGCTGCGGCTGGTCGGGCAGGCCGCGGCCCGGGTGAAGGCGGGCACCGACTCGGCCGCGCTCCGCGACTTCGCCGGGGAGATCGAGTGGGCCAAGGCCACCCTCGTCACGCCGGACGAGTACCCGGCCGTCGTCGCGAAGCTCCGCCGGGAGACGCCCGCCGCGGCGGAGCAGGTCGCCGCCGTGTACGCCGGGTACGAGGCGCTCAAGAACCGCGCCGAGATGCTCGACTTCGACGACCTGCTGCTGCACACGGCCGCGGCGATGGAGGAGCACGCGGGGGTCGCGGAGGAGTTCCGCGACCGCTACCGCTGCTTCGTGGTGGACGAGTACCAGGACGTCACGCCACTGCAGCAGCGCGTGCTCGACGCGTGGCTCGGCGAGCGCGACGACCTGACGGTCGTGGGCGACGCCAACCAGACGATCTACACGTTCGCCGGGGCGAGCCCGCGCTACCTGCTCGACTTCGCGCGGCGGTTCCCGGAGGCCGTGGTCGTGCGGCTGCAGCGCGACTACCGGTCCACGCCACAGGTCGTCGGGGCGGCCAACACGCTGATCGGATCGGCGCGCGGGCGGGTGGCCGGCAGCAGGCTGCGGCTGATCGGCCAGCAGCCGCCCGGACCCGAACCCGACTTCGCCGAGCACGACGACGAGCCCACCGAGGCCGCCGCCGTCGCGAAGCGGATCGCCCGGCTGATCGCCGACGGCACGCAGGCGAGCGAGATCGCCGTGCTGTTCCGGATCAACGCGCAGTCCGAGGTGTACGAGCAGGCGCTCACCGAGGTCGGGGTGCCGTACCAGGTGCGCGGCGGCGAGCGGTTCTTCAACCGGCCCGAGGTGCGCCGGGCGATGATGGCCGTCCGGGCCGCGGGCGACGTCGACGCCCCGCTCGTCGACGCGGTGCGCGCCGTGCTCGCCCCCGTCGGGCTCACGGCCGACCCGCCAGCGGGCGCGCAGCAGCGGGCGCAGTGGGAGTCGTTGCTGGCGATCGTCGAGCTGGCCGAGGAACTGGTGTCGGTCGACCCCGACGCCGGCATGACCCGGTTCGCCGCCGAGCTGGAGACCCGCGCCGACGCCGCCCACCCGCCCACCGTCCAGGGCGTCACGCTGGCGTCCCTGCACGCGGCGAAGGGGCTCGAGTGGGACGTCGTGTTCCTCGTCGGCCTCGTCGACGGCACGCTGCCCATCCAGCACGCCGACGGGGACGACGAGGCGATCGAGGAGGAGCGGCGGCTGCTCTACGTCGGCCTCACGCGGGCGCGGCGCCGGCTCACCCTGTCGTGGGCGCTCTCGCGGCAACCGGGTGGGCCGCGCCGGCGCCGGCGCAGCCGCTTCCTCTACGGCCTGATCCCCGACGAGCACCCCGCTTCGCGCATAGCGAACGGCGGTGGCGGCCGGGGCGCACCCAAGCCGCGCTGCCGCGTCTGCGGGTCGCCGTTGATCGGTGCCGACTCGATGAAGCTGCGGCGCTGCGCCGACTGCCCGTCCGATGTGGACGTCGAGCTGCTCGACCGGCTGCGCGGCTGGCGGGCGGACGTGGCGAAGGAACAGCAGGTCCCGGCCTATGTGATCTTCACGGACGCCACGCTCACCGCGATCGCCGAACAGCGGCCCGCCGACAACGCCTCCCTCGTGCGGATCCCCGGCATCGGCGCCCGCAAGCTCGACCGGTACGGCGAGGCCGTGCTCGGCCTCGTCGCCGAGCCGGGTAGTTGATCGGAGAAACTTCCCGTAAATAAGTTGTGCGGCCGCAGCCGTGGTCGCTAACGTCATCTCCCGACGGACCTCACCAGCCCGTCTTCTGCCACGACCTCACCCGTGAAGGGGGTGCGCTCGATGATCGCGATGACCAACCCCGTCGCCGCCGTCCACTGCGCCCTCCCGCGCGTGGAGTCCGTGGTGCCGACGTACGCGCGCGCGTGGAAGCAGCGCCCGTCCGGCGTCATCCTCGGTGGCTTCGGGGCCGATAACAACACAGGTGTGTCCGCACAGGAGCGTCGCCATCTATAGGCGCCACAGCCACTGGCCAGAAGAGACGAGGCCGCGGACCCCACCAGGGATCCGCGGCCTTTTTGTTTGTCCTGCACGACCACTACCGCAGGAGGTTGAAGTGCTAGTCCGATCAGTTCCGTTGGACGGCGGAACGATCACTCCGGAGCAGTTCGGCGGCGACTCCGCCGCCGGGCTGGGGACCCTGCTCGACGCCGCACCCGGCGCCGGGCTGGATCTGCCGTGTCGGTCCGGCGACGCGGACCTGTGGTTCGCCGAGGCTCCCAGGGAGCTGGAGCGGGCCAAGGCGCTCTGCACGGCCTGCCCGATCAAGGCCGAGTGCCTCGCCGGCGCCCTCCAGCGCGGCGAGCCGTGGGGCGTCTGGGGTGGCGAGATCTTCGAGCGCGGGACCGTGATCCCGCGCAAGAGGCCTCGCGGCCGGCCGAGCAAGGCCGACCTCGCCCGGGACCGCGCGTACGCCGCGGCCATGTCCGCCTGATCAGCCCGCCCCACCCGTAGGTCCCTCGAGGACCCGCCCAAGGAGACCGATACCGATGACCCAGTTCATGACGCCGCAGACCGCAGCCCTGACGCGACCTGTCGTGCGCGACCGCGAAGGAACCGCGATGTTGCTCCACGAAGCACTGGCCAGATGTCGACACCAAGAGGCCCTCGCGGCCGCACGGCACCACGCACTGGTCCGGCAGTTCACCGCCGGACGCCGGTGGGCGTTGCTCGCCGGCTACGCCACCCGGCGGGCGGAACGCGCCCGCGCCTCCGCCCGCGCAGAGGTGAGGGTGGCGTGACCGCAACGCGGACCGGCCCTCCCGCGGCCGGTCCGCGCGCTGCGGCGTCCTCTCCGTGACGCCGCGCTCTTCGACGGCGGCCCGGGTCTCTCCGATCCGGGCCGCCGTCGCACGCCTCTGTGCGGTGACCCGCGGGATGGGGGCGGCTCAGGCGTGGCGGCCCGCCGTCTCGTCCTCGGCGTCGAAGATCCACGGTTGCCAGTGCTGCACGATGTGGCGCAGCGGCACGTCGGCGTCGAGCTGGCACAGCACGCCGAGCGTGCCCATCGTGACGCGGTGCACCAGCAGGTACTGCGGCGGCAGGTTGAGCTCGCGGCCCGTGCGGAACTCGGGGCGCCGCAGGTCACCCACCCGTTCCGCCTGCCGCTGCAGCCAGCGCCGGTTGAAGCGGAAGGACTCGGTGCGCAAGGGCTCGGCGAACGGGGCCAGGTACTCGATCGCCCCCTCCGCGTCGAGCGCCGAGCCTTCCCGCACGAAGCCGTTGTCGCGCAGCAGCTGCAGGAGCTCGCCCGGCTTGTTCTCCAACGCGAGCCGCACCATGATCGACAGTGGCCGGGGGAGCCCGTCGGGGAGCCGCGCGACCGCGCCGAAGTCGAGCACCATGAGACGGCCGTCGTCGAGGATCTGGAAGTTGCCCGGATGCGGGTCGGCGTGCAGCAGCCCGACCCGCGCGGGAGCCGAGTAGTGGAACTCCGCCAGCAGGGCGGCGGCCCCGTCGCGATCGGCCTGCGTGCCGCTGCGGATGACGTCGGACAGCCGCCGGCCCGTGACCCACTCCGTGATCATCGCCCGCGGAGCGGACGCCACGACGCGCGGCACCTTGACCTTGTCGTCGCCGTCGTACGCCGCGGCGAAGAGCCGTTGGTTTGCCGCCTCGTCGCGGTAGTCGAGCTCCTCCTCCATGCGCTCGCGCAGCTCGGCGATCAGCGGCTTGATCTCGAGGCCGGGCACGAGCGGCTGGATGAGCCTGCTCATCCGGGAGAGCTGGCGCAGGTCCGACCGCAGGGCCTCCTCGGCACCCGGGTACTGCACCTTGACCGCGACCTCGCGCCCGTCGCGCCACACCGCGCGGTGGACCTGGCCGATGCTCGCCGCAGCGGCGGGCGTCTCGTCGAACTCCTTGAACCGCTCGCGCCAGCCACGACCGAACTGCTCGGCGAGCATCCGATGCACGTCGGCGGACGGCATCGGGGGCGCGGCCGACTGGAGCTTCACGAGCGACTCGCGGAACGGGGCCGCGAACTCGTCGGGGATGGCCGCCTCGAACACGCTGAGCGCCTGGCCGAACTTCATCGCGCCGCCCTTGAGCTCACCGAGGACGGCGAACAGCTGCTCGGCGCTCTTGGCCATGAGCTGGGCGGAGATCTGCTCGCCGTCGCCACCCGCCAGCCGCCTGCCCCATCCGGCGGCCGCGCGTCCGGCGACACCGAGGGGGAGGCTCGCGAGCTTGGCGGTGCGGGCTGCGGTGCGACGCGGGATATCGGTCACGTCGTCACCTCGGCCGGGGCGCCGGTGCTGCGGCTCGGGTTTCCGTCCACACCTCGATTGTGTCCTGACCATGACCGTCCGCGCATGCAAAAGGCTCGTGTCCCCGCCCACCGCGTCACGCTCCGCACCGGCAGTCGGGGTGGGGCGCCCAGGTCCGCCGGGCGATAGTGCCCGCGGTCACATCGAGCTCGAGGGTGGCCTCCAGAGCGGGCGGGGCGGCGGCGCTCTCCGTGCCGTCGAGCGCGCCGAGGACCTGCGCGGTGGCGAGGGCCGCCGTGGCCGCGATGCAGGCCGGAGTGGCCCGGCCGGGGACTCCGACGAGCTGGGCGGCCGCCGCGGCCCACCCGGGTTCGCGGGCGCACCGTTCGATCTCCATGCAGCCGAGGCACGTGGTGCGCCCGGGGAACACGAGCGGACCGACGACGCCGGCGCCGTCCCGCACCCGGACCACGATGTGCGCGGTGCCGGTGGTGTGCAGCCGGGCAACCTGTACCGGATCGGGTGTGCCCGAGTCGGCGAGCACGACGAGGTCGGGGACCGTGCGCTGCGGCGGCGGACCCGTCCTGGCCCGCGGCCGCAGGCGCCCCAGGGCCGCCGCCGTGGCGGTGACCCGGTCCAGGCCGCGGTCGGCGTCGACGAGCCCGGTACCGAGGTCGCCCTCGAGCACCGCGCCCGCCGTGACCACGTGCACCGCGCCGACACCGGCCGTGGCGAGCCCCAGGACCATCCCGACGGCGAGCGGTCCGCAGCCGTGCACCACCACCGTGCTCGCCGCGCGCCGCCGCTCCCGTCGCTGCACCTGCACCGCGTCGACGAGTGCGCCGGCGGCCACCAGCTCGCCGAGCAACAGTGCCGCGTCGGTGCGGTCGGCGCCGCGGCCGGCCGCCCGGTCGACGAGCTCGTCCGTCGGCACGGGCGCGGTGAGCTCGTCGAGCATCTCGGCGAGCGGTGGCGGGAGGTCCTCGACGGCCACCGCGGCGGCCGGGTCGAGGCCGAGCATGCGGGACCCGGCCCCCAGTCTCACCACGGACCGGTGCGGCGGCAGTCGGAGCACTCGGGGCAAGGGTTTCGCGGGTGCGGTCATGTCTCGATGGTGCGCGTGCCCGCCGCCAGCCGCTCCGCGCTGTCCACAGGGGTGTGGACAACCGCGGGTGGCGGTCGTCCCGCGACCCGAGATCGGGACGCGGTGGCACTAGGCTGGCCTGATGGCGCAGCCCGCGGTCGTGGAGGTCCGGCGCAGTGACCGCCGACGGCGCATGGTCAGTGCTCGGCGCGAGGGCGACACCGTCATCGTCTTCATCCCCGGTTGGATGAGCGACGCCGAGGAGCGGCGCTGGGTGGACGAAATGGTGCGCAGACTGGAGCGGAGCGAGGCACGCAGGCGCTCTCCCGGCCGCAAGGGCGACGACGCGCTGCGCAGGCGGTCCATGGAGCTGTCGCGGCGCTTCCTGGAGGGCCGGGCCAGGCCCACCAGCGTGCGGTGGGTGCCGCCGATGCGCACCCGCTGGGCGTCCTGCACACCGGTCGACGGCACCATCCGGATCAGCGAGCGGCTGCGGGACGCGCCCGGCTGGGTGGTCGACTACGTGCTGGTGCACGAGCTCACCCACCTCCTCGAGCCCGGCCACGACGCCCGCTTCTGGGCGTGGGTGCACCGCTACCCGCGCGCGGAGCGGGCGATGGGCTACCTGGAGGGCCTGTCCGCGGCCGCCGGCCTCGGGCTGACGGGCATCGACGGTGACGAGCCCGACGACGTCGAATCTCCCGAGCCGACGTCCGCCACGGGCTAGCGGCCTGAGCACCCCCGGCCTGTTGCGCGACGCCCACTTGTTCCGTGCGGGGCCGGATCGCTGAGCGCGCCGGTGGCCTCGAGGTGGCGTCGCGCATGGTGCTGGGCCGCTCCTCACCCGTCGAGGGCGCCTGCGGCGAGCGCTGCGCGCCCCTTGACGGGCGAGCTTCTGCGGCCCCTACGGCAGGCTGCGCGGGCCGGCCGGGGCCTGCCCGGTGGGCGCGCGGCGCCACCGGAGGCGGCCTCTTCGTGATCAGCTGTGGCTGGGCGCCCTCGGGTGGGCGCTGCGGCGAATCTCGGACCGATCATGACGCGTTGATCGTTGCGAGGTCCCGCTCAACGCCCTCCCGAGGACGGTCGCAAGCATGTGATCAATGGGAAACGCTATCCAACCCAACCCGCTCGGCCGGGCACGGCGCGCCCACCGCGGCGGGAACGCGCACTCGCCCGCGGGTCCCGGGAGACCTCCCGGCCCCTCGACCACCGGAACACCACCGCGGCCACGATCCGGCAACACCCTCCGTGTGCGGATCATGTCACGGATCTGCTGATCACGCCCCGGGCACTCGCTGCGGTCAGGAGGTCTTCTCCGGTCCCGACTCGCCGTCGGAGTCGCCCTTCTCCTCGTGCGCGTCGTCTTCAGACCTGCTCCCGGGGCGGTCCTCCTCCGGCGCCTTCTGGCCTGCGAGCTTCTCCAGCTCCGCGATCGGGTCGGCCATCTCGGCGCGCCCGACGAACGCGGCCGGGTCCTCGAGGTCGTCGGCCGTCGGGACGAGGTCGGGGTGGGCCCACAGGGCGTCGCGACCGGCGATGCCGCGCTCCTCACCCAGCAGCTTCCAGAGCTCGGCGGCTGCGCGCAGACGGCGGGGTCGCAGCTCCAGGCCCACCACCGTGGCGAACGCCTGCTCGGCCGGGCCGCCTGCGCCCCGGCGCCGGCGCAGCGTCTCGCGCAACGCGGCTGCCCCCGGCAGCCGTTCGCCGACCGCCTCGGCGACCACGGCGTCGACCCAGCCCTCGATCAGCGCGAGGAGGGTCTCGAGCCGCGCGAGCGCGGCCTTCTGCTCCGGTGTGGTCTCGGGCTCGAACATGCCCGACTGCATGGCCTCTTCGATCGCCGCGGGGTTGGACGGATCGATGCCCCGGGCGAGCTCCTCGATCCGGGAGGAGTCGACCCGGATGCCGCGCGCGTACTGCTCGACCGCGCCGAGCAGCCGCTCCTTCAACCACGGGACGTGCGTGAACAGCCGCTGGTGGGCCGCTTCCCTCGCAGCCAGGAAGATCATGACCTCGCTGGAGGGGCGATCGAGGTCCTTGGTGAACTTCTCGATGTTCTCCGGCAGCAGCGCGGCGACGCGATCGGGCCCGACCGGCACCCCGATGTCGGTGGACGACACGACCTCGGCCGCGAGCTGGGCGAGCCCGTTGCCGAGCTGGCTGCCGAACGCCAGCCCGCCCATCTGGCCGAGCATCGCGATCATCGGCCCGGCGGCGGAGCGGACCTCCTCCGGCATGGCCTCGACCCATGCGCTCGACACCCGCTGGGCGACCGGGTCGCACAGCCGCTTCCACGTGGGGAGGCTGGCGTCGACCCACTCGTTGGCCGACCACGCCTTGGTCTCGGTGGCGCCGGCCGGGAAGTCGGTGGCCGGGTCGAGCCAGAGCTCGGCCAGCTTCACCGCGTCGCTGACGGCCGCACGCTGCGCCCCGGTGAGCGACGAGGTGGTGGACGCCAGGCGCTGGCGCGCCAGCTGCGCGGCGAGGTCGTAGTTGACCGGGCCGTCGCCACTCGACTGGGCCTGGCTGAGCATCTGGCCGAGCTGGGTGAGCATCTGGCCGAGCTGGTTGACGTCGAAGCCGCCCGCTCCCCCCGGCATCCCGCCTCCGGGCATACCCGGGAAGCCGCCGAACCCGAACGGGTCGTTGGCCCCCTGGCCACGGCCCTCCAGGTCACGGCGCCGCTCGTCGTCGGGGTCGCGGTCGCCCGGTCCGAAGCCGAACGGCATGTCACTCATGGTGTCCACGGTACGCGGGTACGCGCTGCTCAGCTGTTCGCGCTCGGCGTGACCGGTGCACCGTGCGGAGACCCCGCACCCGACCCGCTTAGGCTGTGCCTTCGTGAACCGCCGGACGTGGACCGTCGTCTCCGCGAGCCTCCTCGCGCTGGCGCTCGGCGTGCTCGGCGGCACGCTGCCGGTGCCGCTGGTGGCGCTCGGGCCGGGCCCGACCTTCGACACCCTCGGCACGGTCGACGGCACCACGGTCGTCCAGGTCGACGGGCCGCCGGTCTACCCGACGTCGGGGCACCTCAACATGACCACGGTGTCGGTGACCGACCGGTTGACGATGTTCTCCGCGCTCGCGCTGTGGGCGTCGCCCGAGAGCCAGGTCGTGCCCCGCGAGCCGATCTACCCGTCCAGCATGTCGCTGGACGAGATCCAGCAGCAGAACACCGCGCAGTTCACGTCGTCGGAGTCCAATGCCGAGGCCGCCGCGCTGGACGAGCTGCAGCTGCCCGCCACCGTCATCGTCACCAGCCTGGTGCCCGACACGCCCGCGGCCGGCATCCTGCAGCCCGGCGACGAGCTGCTCGCCGTGGCCGGCCGGCCGATGGACTCGGTGCGCGAGGTCTCGGACGTGCTGGTGCCGACGCGGCCCGGTGACACGGTGGCCGTCCAGTACCGCCGCGGGAGCGAGGTGCACGACGTCCAGATCCCCCTCGCCACCCGGCCCGACCGCGAGCAGGGCCTGCTCGGCGTGATCCTGGGCGCGAGGCTGCGCGACGGCGACATCCGCATCAGCCTCGGCGGTATCGGCGGCCCGTCGGCGGGCCTCATGTTCTCGCTCGCGGTCGTCGACAAGCTCACGCCCGACGACCTCGCCGGCAACCGGTTCGTCGCGGGCACGGGTGCGATCGAGCCGACGGGGACCGTCACGCCGATCAACGGCATACCGTTCAAGATGCGCAAAGCGTTCGACGAGGGCGCCACGGTGTTCCTCGTCCCGGCGGCGAACTGCGAGGAGGCCGTCGCAACCAACCCCGGTGACCTGCAGCTCATCCGTATCGGCACGCTCCACGACGCAGTCACCGCGCTCCAGGCGCTGAAGTCCGGCGGTCCGGTCCCGGCCTGCTGACCCCGGTTCGCGGAACCGGGAATCTCGGACATTCGGGGCCCCCACGGGAACTCCACACCCGGTCCGTAGAGTTGGGTCAGCAGGGCGTGCGGTCGGACCGACCGAAGGGCGATCTGGGCAGGTCGCCGCCACAGCGGACCGGCACGGGCGCCCCTCAGCCCAATTCCGATCTGCTGGAGCGTGCCCTGTGGCCATGCGGCCCCCGGTGGGAGCCCCGACGCTGTCCCGCCGCACCCGGATCCTGCTCGTCGTCGCCGGGTTGCTGGTGCTGCTGCTGCTCGGCGGTTCGCGCCTGATCAACTTCTATGTCGACTGGCTCTGGTTCGGCGAGGTCGGGTACCGCGGCGTCTTCGCCACGGTGCTGTTCACGCAGATCGTCCAGTTCCTGATCGGTGCTCTGCTGATCGGCGGGCTCGTCGCCCTCTCGCTGTGGATCGCCTACCGCACGCGTCCGGTGTTCGTGCCCGTCAGCGGCCCCGAGGACCCCATCGCCCGGTACCGCACCGTGATCATCCAGCGGCTGCGCCTGTTCGGGATCGGCATCCCGGTCGTCATCGGCGTCATCGCGGGTCTCGCGGCGCAGGGCGACTGGCAGATCGTCCAGCAGTTCCTCAACTCCACGCCGTTCGGCATCGCCGACCCCGAGTTCGGCATCGACATCAGCTTCTACGCCTTCCAGCTGCCGTTCCTGCGCCACGTGCTGGACTGGATGTTCGTCGCCGTCGCCATCGCGTTCGTGGTCTCGCTGATCACCCACTACATCTTCGGCGGCATCCGGCTCACCGGCCGCGCGGGCCAGGTCTCGTCGGCGGCCCGCGCCCAGCTCGCGATCCTCGCGGGAGTGTTCGTCCTGCTGAAGGCGGTGGCGTACTACCTCGACCGGTACGAGCTGCTGTTCAGCAACCGCAACTCTCTGTTCACCGGCGCCACGTACACCGACCTCAACGCGGTGATGCCGGCCAAACTGATCCTGCTGTTCATCTCGATCATCTGCGCCGCGGCGTTCTTCGCGGCCGTGTTCCGGCGCAACCTGCAGCTCCCGGCCATCGCCACCGTGCTGCTCGTGCTGTCGAGCGTGCTGATCGGGGCGGCGTGGCCGCAGGTGCTGCAGCAGTTCTCGGTGGCGCCGAACGCCCAGCAGCGTGAGGCGCTCTCGATCGAGCGGAACATCGCGGCCACCCGCGACGCGTACGGCCTCAACAAGATCAACGAGGTCCCGTACAGCGGGGTCTCCGACGCCACCCCCGCTCAGGTCCGCGCGGACACGGCCACGATGTCCAACATCCGGCTGCTCGACCCGGCGAAGATCGAGCGGACGTTCACGCAGCAGCAGCAGCTGCGCGCGTTCTACGGCTTCCCACCCCAGCTGGACATCGACCGGTACGAAGTGAACGGTCAGATGCAGGACTTCATCGTCGCGCTGCGCGAGCTCGACACGAGCGGGCTGTCCGGCAACCAGACGGAGTGGATCAACCAGCACCTCGTCTACACCCACGGCAACGGGATCGTCACCGCGCAGGCCAACGAGATCAACGCGGCGCTCGAGGACAGCGGCGGCCAGGGCGGCCTGCCGGTGTTCACCTCGGACAAGCCCGAGATCCCGGAGAGCCTGCGCGTCGAGGAGCCGCGCACCTACTACGGCGAGCTGATCGACTCGTACTCGATCGTCGGCGCCCCGGACGGTGCGGCGCCGACGGAGTACGACACCGACACCGAGCGCTACACGTACAACGGCCGCGGTGGGGTCCCGCTCGACAACATCGTCAACCGCATGGTCTTCGCACTCTTCTACGGCGAGCGGAACATCCTGTTCAACAGCTCGATCAACGAAGACTCGAAGATCATGTACGTCCGCGACCCCGCCGACCGGGTCCAGGCCGTCGCGCCGTGGCTCACCCTGGACGGCGACCCCTACCCGGCGGTGGTCAACGGCCGGATCACGTGGATCGTCGACGGCTACACCACGCTGGAGAACTACCCGTACGCCCAGCGCACACCGCTCGGTGAGTCCACCACCGACGCGTTGCAGCCCGGCCAGGGCGGGGTGCGCCCCGAGCTCGACCGGGACGTCAGCTACCTGCGCAACTCGGTGAAGGCCACCGTCGACGCCTACGACGGCACGGTCACGCTGTACGCGTTCGACGAGAGCGACCCCGTCCTCCAGACGTGGATGAAGACGTTCCCGGGCACGGTGAAGCCGGCCTCGGAGATCAGCCCCGGCCTGCGCTCGCACTTCCGGTACCCGGAGGACCAGTTCAAGGTGCAGCGCGAGCTGCTCACCCGCTACCACGTCGACACGCCGGGCGACTTCTTCAACAACGTGTCGTTCTGGAACGTGCCGTCCGACCCGTCGCCCCAGGGCGCCGGCACCGGGAGCGCGTTGCCCCAGCCGCCGTACTACATCCTGGCGGGAACGCCGGGGCAACCGGGATCACCGCCGTCGTTCCAGCTCACCACCGCACTGGTGTTCCAGGAACGCGAGTTCCTGTCGGCGTATCTCTCGGTCAGCTCCGACCCGGATACGTACGGCCAGATGACGCTGCTCCGACTACCCGACAACACCACGACCCAGGGCCCGCAGCTCGTACAGAGTGCCCTCGTGAGCTCGCCGGCAGTGAGTGAACAGATCGGCCTGCTGTCCCGGAACGGGCAGAGCACGGTCGACTACGGCAACTTGCTCACCCTTCCCGTCGCGGGTGGCCTGCTGTTCGTCGAGCCGGTCTACATCGAGAGAGCGAACCAGGAGGTCAGCTATCCGCAGCTGGCCCGGGTGCTGGTGTCCTACCAAGGCCGGGTCGGCTTCGACGCGACGTTGGCCGGTGCGCTCGACCAGGTGCTACCCGGCGCAAGCGCGGTGGTGCCGAACGTGCCCGGCCAGCAGCCACAGGCGCCCGCGGAGGCGGGCTCGCCCGCAGTACCCGCCGCGCCGCCGGGCACGTCCAACCCGCAGGTGGCCACTGCGGCGAGCGCGATCCAGCAGGCCATCACCGACCTGCGCGCGGCCAACCAGACCGGTGACTTCGCCGCCCAGGGGCAGGCGTTGGCCGAGCTGGATGCGGCCGTGAAGCAGTTCCAGCAGGCCAACGGGCAGACGCCGGCCGCGCCCGCTCCGCCGGTCCCCGGGGGCTGAGATCCGGCGCCGCTGCAGCGGGTACCCCCCCGCTGCAGCGGCGTTTCGGGGAGGTGTACTGTACTAATCACAACAGCAACGCGGGGTGGAGCAGCTCGGTAGCTCGCTGGGCTCATAACCCAGAGGTCGTAGGTTCGAATCCTACCCCCGCTACCACCAGGAACGGCCCTCGGGAGATCATCCCGGGGGCCGTTCCTCATGTCGTGCGACCAGCGGCTACCCCCCCATCGCCGGCGGGACGCGTGAGCAGTACGTCACGGTCCCGGTCGTCGCGCCGGCGTGCTGCTCGCATCGATCATGGGTCGCCCCGGGCCGCCCACGAGGGCGCGGGAGCCGCGGGTCAGCTCGAACCCTTGCGCCCGACGAGGTGGAAGACCCGGCTGAGCCGGCGGTAGGGATCTCGTCGGCCCGCTTCCAGCTCGACGGCGGCGGTCGCCGCCACCTGTTCCGCATCGTTCGGGTCCAGCTCGGCTCCGCTGAAGTCGAGCCAGTCGACGAACAGCCACACCCCGTACCAGCGCAGCGGCTCCACGCCGCGGCTCCGCAGGTCCTCGGTGAGCTCCTCCACCGTGTCGCCTCGGGTCGGTACACCCAGCACGCCGATCTCGTGCCTGGCGTCGAACGACGCCAGGGCGTCCTCCCAGCGCCGTTCCAGGGCGGGGCGCACCGCCGCCGCGTGGGCGTTGCCCGTCATGATCGAGACGATGCCGCCGGCAGCGGCGCACCGGCACAGCTGGTCGACCACCGGCCCCGGTTGCTCGAGGTAGCCGAGCACGCCGTGGCACAGCACGGCGGCGAAGCGTTCCCCGTTCACCGCCTCGTCGGCGTCCTCGCCGTCGGCCTGCAGGAGCGTGACCCGTCGCTGCGCCTCTCCGGGCAGCCGCTGGAGCCGCTGCTGCGCCTTGTCCAGCATCGCCGACGACGGGTCGAGCAACGTCACGTCGTAGCCGGCGCGGGCCAGCGGGAACGACTGGTGGCCCGCGCCACCGCCGACGTCGAGCACGCGCGCCGGAGGCGGCGGCAGGTGCTCCAGCAGTTGCTGGTGCATCACGTAGGTGCGCACCCGACCCTTCACCGAGGCATAGGCCCCGTCGGCGAACTGGTCGGCCAGATCGGCCCAGGTGTCGTCGCCCATCGCACCACGATATTGATGGGAGCCGGTCGGAACGCGGAACGGCCCCCGGGACCAGGTCCCCGGGGGCCGTTCCACGATCTCGAGGGGATCAGGCGACGTCGTACCGGTCGAGGTCCATGACCTTGGCGAACGCGGCCGCGAAGTCGCGCACGAACTTCTCCCGCGCGTCATCGCTCGCGTAGACCTCGGCGAGGGCCCGCAGCTCGGAGTTCGACCCGAAGATCAGGTCGACGCGGCTGGCGGTCCACTTGACCTCGCCCGTGGCGGAGTCGCGGCCCTCGTACGTCTCCGCGTCCTCGGCCGTCGGCTTCCACGTGGTGCCCATGTCGGTCAGGTTCACGAAGAAGTCGTTGGTCAGGGACTCGGTCCGGGAGGTGAGGACGCCCAGCGGGGACCCCTTGTGGTTCGCGCCGAGGACCCGCAGGCCGCCGACGAGGACCGTCATCTCGGGGGCGCTCAGGTCGAGCAGGTTCGCCCGGTCGACGAGCATGAACTCCGACGGCATCGGGTTGCCCTTGCCGCGGTAGTTGCGGAAGCCGTCCGAGGTGGGCTCCAGCGGGGCGAAGGACTCGATGTCCGTCTGCTCCTGCGACGCGTCCGTGCGGCCCGGGGTGAACGGCACCTGGACCTCGTGGCCGCCGTTCTTCGCCGCCTGTTCGACGGCCGCGACGCCGCCGAGCACGACGAGGTCGGCCAGGGAGACCTTCTTGCCGCCGGCCTGGGAGCTGTTGAAGGACTCCTGGATCCCCTCGAGGGTGCGCAGCACCTGAGCGAGGTCGTCGGGGCTGTTCACCTCCCAGTCGCGCTGCGGCTGCAGGCGGATGCGGCCGCCGTTGGCGCCGCCGCGCTTGTCGCCGATGCGGAACGTCGAGGCCGACGCCCACGCGGTGGAGACGAGCTGGGAGACCGACAGCCCGGAGGAGAGGATCTGCTGCTTGAGGGCGGCGGTGTCGGCGGCGTCGACGAGCTCGTGGTCGACGGCGGGTACCGGGTCCTGCCAGAGCAGCGTCTCCTGCGGCACCAGCGGGCCGAGGTAGCGCTGGATCGGCCCGAGGTCGCGGTGGGTCAGCTTGTACCAGGCCCGGGCGAACGCGTCGGCGAACTCGTCGGGGTTCTCGTAGAACCGGCGCGAGATGGGCCCGTAGACCGGGTCGAACCGCAGCGCGAGGTCACTGGTGAGCATCGAGGGCGCGCGGTTGAGCTTGCCGTCCTGCGGGTCCGGCACGGTGTTGCGCGCCTTGCCGTCCTTCGGCGTCCACTGGTTCGCGCCGGCCGGGCTCTGGGTGAGCTCCCAGTCGTACTCGAACAGGTTGTGGAAGAACCAGTTGCTCCACTGGACCGGGGTGGGGGTCCAGGTGACCTCCAGGCCGGAGCCGATGGCGTCGCGGCCCTTGCCGCTGCCGAAGTCGCTCTTCCAGCCCAGCCCCTGCTCCTCGAGGGGGGCGCCCTCGGGCTCGGGGCCCTTGTGCGACTCCGGGGCCGCGCCGTGGGTCTTGCCGAACGTGTGGCCGCCTGCGATCAGCGCGACGGTCTCCTCGTCGTTCATCGCCATGCGGCGGAACGTCTCGCGGATGTCCCGCGCCGAGGCCAGCGGGTCCGGGTTGCCGTTCGGGCCCTCCGGGTTGACGTAGATGAGGCCCATCTGGACGGCGCCCAGCGGCTTCTCCAGCTCGCGGTCGCCGGTGTAGCGCTCGTCGCCGAGCCAGGTGCGCTCGGGCCCCCAGTAGACGTCCTCGTCGGGCTCCCAGACGTCGGCCCGGCCGCCGGCGAAGCCGAAGGTCGTGAAGCCCATCGTCTCCAGGGCCCGGTTGCCCGTGAAGACCATCAGGTCGGCCCACGAGATCTTCCGGCCGTACTTCTTCTTCACCGGCCACAGCAGGCGGCGGGCCTTGTCGAGGTTGACGTTGTCCGGCCAGCTGTTCAGCGGTGCGAAGCGCTGCATGCCCGCGCCGGCCCCGCCGCGGCCGTCGTCGATCCGGTACGTGCCGGCGCTGTGCCAGGCCATCCGGATCATGAACGGCCCGTAGTTGCCGAAGTCGGCGGGCCACCAGTCCTTCGATGTGGTGAGCAGCTCGTCGACGTCCCGCGCGAGCGCGTCGAGGTCGAGGCTCTGGAACTCGGCGGCGTAGTCGAAGTCCGCCCCCATCGGGTCGGAGGCGGGCTGGTGCTTGCGAAGGATCTTGAGGTTGAGCTGGTTGGGCCACCAGTCGCGGTTCCCCGCGCCTTCCGTCGGGTGGTTGCGGCGGCCGGCCGAGACGGGGCACCCGCCCGCGCTCTCCTCGTTCACCTCGGCGAGCACGGAGTCATGGCTGTCAGACACGGGAATCCTTCCGGGAATCGGTGGCGGTGGAGCAGGTGGGGCACAGCCCTCGGTAGACCACCTCGGCCTCGTCGATCATGAAGCCGTGGTCGTCGGACGGGGTCAGGCAGGGCGCGGAACCGACGGCGCAGTCGACATCGGCGATGGCGCCGCACGACCGGCACACGATGTGGTGGTGGTTGTCGCCGACCCGTGCCTCGTAGCGCGCCACCGAGCCGGGTGGTTCGATGCACCGCACCAGGTCCGCCGCGGTCAGCGCGCGGAGCACGTCGTAGACGGCCTGGTGGGACACCTCGCCGAGATCGTCGCGCACAGCTGCGATGATCGAGCTCGTGTCGGCGTGCGGGTGGGTGTGCACCGCGGACAGCACCGCCACCCGGGGACGGGTCACTCGCAGCGAGGCCCCGCGCAGCATGCGCTCGAAGTCGGCGGTGGTGGGCACGCGGCGAGTCTGGCCCGTGTTCTGGAATCAGTCAAGAATCCGTGGCACGACGCGCTCTGACCAGCGGCTATCCTGGAACGTGGCGTGTCGTCCGACGTCGAGGAGCCCCGTGCGCGTCACCCTGATCGGGCCGGCGTTCCCGTGGCGGGGCGGCATCCCCCTGCTGACGAACGAGCTGGCCCACCGCCTCGCCGCAGGCGGCCACACCGTGCACGTGCGCACGTGGACCCGGCAGGGTCCGGTCCGCCTCCTCCCGGGGGAGCTGCACCCCCTCGCGACACCCGAGGCCGAGGTCTACCCGACCGTCCCGGAGCCGCTGTCGTGGCGCAACCCGCGGCACTGGGCACGCACCGGGCGGCGGGCGGCGGCGGAGTCGGACGTCGTCGTCCTGATCTACTACGTCCCGTTCCAGGCCCCGGCGCTGGCCGCGATCGCCCGCGCCGCGCGCCGGGACGCGCGGGTCGTCGTCATCTGCGCCAACGCGGTGCCCCACGAGCCGCGGCCGGGCGACCGGCTGCTCATGACGTCGCTCATGCGCTCCGCCGACGCGATCCTCGTGCACACCGAGGCCGAGCGGGGCGCGGTGCGGCGGCTCGCCGATCGCCCGGTCGCGGTCGCCGCGCTGCCCCCGCACCTGCCGGCGACGGGCCGCTCGCCCGCCGGCTCGAACGGCCCGCCGGAGCGGCGGGTGCTGTTCTTCGGCAAGGTGCGGCACTACAAGGGCGTGGACGTCCTGCTCAGGGCGCTCGCCCTCGTCCCGGGCGTGGAGCTGGACATCGTCGGCGAGTTCTACGAGGACCGCGAGCGGCTCGCCGCGCTCGTCACCGAGCTGGGGCTCGGCGAGCGCGTCCACGTGACGCCCGAGTACCTGCCGGCCGGGCGGATCCCCGAGCTGTTCGCCGGGTTCGACGCGCTCGTCCTGCCGTACCGCACGGCGACCGCCTCGCAGCTCGTGGCGCTCGCTCACTGGCACGGGTTGCCGGTGGTGGCCACCCGCGTGGGGAACTTCCCCGAGACCGTGCGCGACGGCTTCGACGGCCTGCTCTGCGCTCCGGACGACGTGACCGACCTGGCCGGCGCCGTGCGGTCCCTCTACGAGCCCGGCCGGCTGGCGGCACTGCGCGCCGGTGTTCGCCCGGCCGACGCGGAGGCGATCTGGCGGGACTACATCGCGGCGTTGTGGGGCCTCGCCGGCGTGGACGACGGCACTCCCTCGATCCCGGACTGATCGCCGCGGTAAGTTCTCGCGCAACGCGATGCGCCCCGACCCCTCAGCCCTCGACACGCTCGCGGCTCGGCTGCGATGCCCGGTCTGCGACGGTTCGCTGCGGCATGCCGACCGAAGCCTGTCGTGCGCCTCCGGCCACGCCTTCGACGTCGCCCGTCAGGGCTACGTCAACCTGATCAGCGGGCACCGCCGGCACCCCGGCGACGACGCCCGCATGGTCGCCGCCCGCGAGCGGTTCCTCTCGGCCGGTCACTACGGGCCGCTGAGCTCCGCGCTCGCCGAGCTGGCCGCCGCGCACGCCCCGGACGACGACGGGATCGTCGTCGACCTGGCCGGCGGCACCGGGCACCACCTGTCGGCCGTACTCGATGCCGTCCCGCGCCGGTACGGACTCTGCGTCGAGGCCTCGACGCCCGCGCTGCGCCGCGCGGCCCGGGCCCATCCCCGGGCGGCCGCGATCGGCGCCGACGTGTGGGGGCCGCTGCCCGTGCGGGCCGGGACGGCGGGCGTGGTGCTCAGCGTGTTCGGCCCGCGGGGCGTCCCGGAGGTCGAACGCATCCTCGGGCCGGGCGGCGTCGTCATCGTCGCCACGCCGCTTCCCGCGCACCTGGCCGAGCTCGGCAGGCTCGTCGGCGGGATCGGGATCGATCCCCGCAAGCCCGAACGCCTCGCCGCGTCGTTCCGCCGCTTCGAGCGCCTCGCCACTCGGGAGGTGACCCGGCGCATCGCGCTGCGCCACGAGGAGGTCCACGCCGTCATGGCGATGGGGCCGAGCGCGCGCCACCTGTCCGACGACCGGCTCGACACCGCGATCGCCCGGCTTCCCGACCTGGTCGACGCCACGGTGTCCGTCGAGATCTCGGTCCATCGCCCGGTCACGGGCAGGTCGGCCGGGGCGCGGTGAGGCGGCGTCCGCGGCCGGCGAGGACCAGCAGCACCGCCAGGCACAGCACGGCGACGCCGACGGCGAAGTCCTGCACGGCGGGGAGCAGCCCGGCCACGGTCGCGACGGCACCGACGCCGATGACCGGGAGACCGGCGCCGAGATAGATGATCACGTAGTACGCGCCGAGCGCCTCGGCGTGGCGGTCCGGGGGTGCCGCGTCGTTGATGGTGGTCAGGCCGCCGAGGAACGCCAGGCCGTGGCCGGTGCCGGCGATCACCGTGGCGACGAGGAACAGAGGCGCCGAGGACAGGCCACCGGCCACCGCCAGCAGCACCAGCCCGACGGCCAGCAGGGGAAGGCCGAGGAGCTCGAGGGTGCGGGCCCGCCTGCCGTAGGCCGCGAGCTGCGCGACCGCCGAGCAGGCCGGCAGCAGCGCCACGCCGGCCCCCGCGAGCAGCAGGTTCGCGCTCCCCGAGAGCATGGCCACGTACGTGGGGATGAGGGCCAGGAACAGGCCGATCACGGAGAACGCGAGGAAGCTCGCCGTCCCGCTGGTCGCGAACGCGGCCCGCATGGCCGGCGGGATCTCGGGGCGGCGTGGGCGCCACCGGGTCCGCGGCGACGTCGCGGGCAGCGTCGCGATGACCGCTACGGTGGGTACCAGCAGCACGATCTCCACCACGAACGGCAGGACGTGCGGTGCCGGGGCGTACTGGGCGAGCAGGCCGCCGAGCAGCGGCCCACCGCCGAGCCCGCCCACGGACGCCACGGTGGACACGAGCGCCGCCTTGCGCCGGTCGCGGCCGGGTTCCAGCTCCGTCAGCGCCGCGGTCAACGGGGCGGAGGCCGCGCCGACGGCAAGGCCTTGGAGGACCCGCCCGGCGAACAGCCACCCCGTGCTCGGCGCGAGAGCGAAGACGAGCGATCCGGCCGCGGCCAGGGCGAACGCCGGCAGCAGCACGCGGCGCCTGCCGATGGCGTCGGACAACGGGCCGGCGACCAGCAGCGAGGGGATCAGCACGGCGACGTACGCCGCGAAGACCAGCGTGACGACCACGGGCGAGAACCCGAAGCTCCGCGCGTAGCCCTGGTACAGCGGCGTCGCCAGGTTCGTGCCGATCAACAGGACCAACAGCGCGTATGCCGTCGCCCGGAACCGCAGGCGGGACGCCCTGGCGGTCCGGGTGTCGAGGTTGGGCATCGGTAGCTCCCCACGGGCTTCATGTTCGGCGATCGCGAACATAACAGATGTTCGGGGATCGCGAACATGTCCGGTAGGGTCGAGGCATGGCGAGCCGTACCTCCACCGCGCTCGTACACCCCGAGCGGGCCGAACTGGAGTTCACGGCGGTGCTGGCCGCGCTGAGCGATCCGGTGCGCCTGGAGATCGTCGCCCGCCTGGCCGATGCCGGGCCGCGCGGCGAGCTGGCGTGCGGGACGTTCGCCCTGCCGGTCAGCAAGTCCACCCAGAGCGGCCATTTCAAGGTCCTGCGCGAGTCCGGTGTGATCCACCAGCGGGACGAGGGGACGCGGCGGATGAACCGGTTGCGCCGGGACGATCTCGACGCCCGCTTCCCCGGCCTGCTCGACCTCACCCTCCAGCACGCACGGTGAAAGCGCTCACTCGTCGATGCGGCAGCGCTTCGCCCCGCGCAACCCGCACAGCGCCTGGAGCCGGGTGAATCGGGCGGGGCTCGAGTGGATCGCCCGGGCGAAGCGGCCCGAGACGCGGGAGCGGCGGATCGCCCGCACCGTCACGTCGGCAGCGGGCAGCTGAGGGAGGATGGCGTCGTGAGCCGCCCACCGATCCAGGACGTCCCGGTCGCCGAGCACCCCATCAGGCTCGGCCAGTTCCTGAAGCTGGCCGGGCTCGCCGAGCACGGCGCGCATGCCAGGGAGCTGCTCGAGGCCGACGAGGTGCAGGTCAACGGGCGGCCCGAGACGCGCAGGGGTGCGCAGCTGCGGGCCGGGGACGTCGTCGCGGTCGGTGGGCAGCGGGCGCGGGTGGCGGGTCAACCACCCACGGCGGACACGACCTGATCCTCGATCACGGGCGCCAGCGTGGTGGCGTACGAGGCGGTGAGGTGGTTGTCGTCCAGGTAGACCAGCACGTTGCCGATCACCGCGGGACAGCGGGTGTCGTCGCAGACGTAGTCGGCCAGATCGAGGAAGGTCACGTTCGGCGGCACGTCCAGCTGCGCGTACGGCGGGTCGTCCGCGTACACGGTGTCGCGGTCCACCCCGCACGGGTCGTCCTCGCGGCCGTTCTGGCGGACGCAGTCGGGCACGTCGTAGTCGAACCGGGGGTTGTCGCGGATGGCCAGCACCGGGATGTCGAGGTCGGCCAGGCGTCGCCACTGCTCGACGAAGCCGGCCGGCGTCTGCTCGGTGAGGCCGGTGCGTACGTCCCGCGAGGCGATGGTCACGACGGCGTCCGGTCGCAGCTCGGCGATCTTGTCGGCGACGGCCGCGTTCCAGGCCGCGCACTCGGCGTCGTTCGGGTCGATCTCCGACGCCGTCGAGAACGGGCACGCCCCCCGCAGCGCACCGATGAGCTGCCAGTCGTGGTCACGCGCGATCGGGACGAGGGCGGCGATGAGCTGTTCCAGGTGCGAGTCCCCGACCACCAGGATCCGCTTCTCCGGCGGTAACTCCACCGGCTGCGTGCAGATGTCGGAGCGGACCTCGGCGAGCGGTGCGCAGTCCCAGTCCTGCACCCAGACCCAGTCCTCGTACACGGACACGGGAGCCGGTATCAGCGGGGCTTCCTCTGGCTCGCCGTCGACGAGCGCGGCCGCGCCGGGGTACTGCGACCCGCCGAGCCCGTCGGCGGGGATCTCGCGCTGCGTGGCGCTGAACTGCCAGACCGCCGCGGCGAGCAGCACGACGGTCACGGCGGCCGCCCCGTAGCGGTACCCGTCGCCGTCGCTGATGCGCGCCTTCCGCAGCGGGTTCTCGACGAATCGGGACGTGAGGACCGCCAGCACGACCGACACGGTGATCACGGCGATCCCGCCGGGCAGCCCGACCTCGTCCTGGTCGCGAGCGACCATGAAGAGCACGAGCGCCGGCCAGTGCCAGAGGTACAGCGGGTAGCTCACGCCGCCGAGGAACTGCGCGGGGCGCAGCACGAGCAACCGGTGCACGCCGTACCGCGACCGGGTCACCCCGCCCAGCAGCACCAGCGCCCCGCAGAGCGTCGGCCACAGCGCCGCCCAACCCGGGAACACCGAGCCGCCGTCGAGGACGAAGCCACAGGCCACGAGTCCGAGCACGCCGACCCAACCGAATGCGACGCGTTCGCCGCGCGTCCAGGGGACGCGGTCGATCCACAGGGCCAGCAGCCCGCCCAGCGCGAACTCCCACAGGCGCGTGAGCGAATGGAAGTACGCCAGTGGCTGGTCGGTGGCCGTGAGCGCGACCGAGAACGTCAGCGAGGCGGCGAACACGCCGAGCAGCGTCGCCGTGAGGTGCGCGTGCAGGCGGTGTGGCGCGTTGCGGGCCACGAGCGCGATGAGCGCGACGACGAGCGGCCACACCACGAAGAACTGCACCTGGATGGAGAGCGACCAGAAGTGCTGCACCACGCTCGTGGTGTTGTTGCGCGCCGTGTAGTCGACGGCGTCGGCGGCGAGCCGCCAGTTCTCCATGAACAGCGCCGTGGCGACGATCTCACGCACCGTCTGCGGCCACCGCGTCTCGGGCAGCAGCACCGCGCCGGCGGCGACCGTGCCGAGCAGCACCACCGTGGCCGACGGCAGCAGCCTGCGGGCCATCCGGCTCCAGCGGGCGCGCAGGTCGAGCCGGCCGCGGGCGGCGGCCCGGGCGAGCTGTCCGGTGAGCAGGAAACCCGAGATCAGGAAGAAGACGTCCACGCCGCCGGAGACCCGGCCGTCCGCGACGTGGTGGATGACGACGAGCGCGACCGCGAGTGCGCGCAGTCCCTGCAGTTCCGGGCGGAACGTGGCAGGTGGGGTGGAGAGTCCGGGCCGCCCGGAGCCCGGGCGCAGATCAGTAACCGACGTAGTTCCCGGAGCTGTTGCTGCGGCCGCCAGCCTGGAGCGTGCTCATCCCGTAGTGGTCGAGCATGTACCGGATCCCGGCGGTGATGTTCGCGACCGGGTCGGTGATCGGGCGGTTCTTCAGATCGGGGTGCACGTAGTGCTTGTAGGTCGTCGGGATCGTCTGCATCAGGCCCTGTGAGGGGGTTCCGCGCCGGGCGTTGGCATCCCAGTTGTTGATCGCACGCGGGTTGCCGTTCGACTCCTTCAGCACGATCCGCTTGACGCCGGGAGCGAGCGACTGCGGCAGGTCGAGAACCTGCAGGGCCTCTGCGATCCAGCCGTTGAGGCCGCCGCTCTCGATCAGGTCCGCGATCCGCTGCTGCTCGGCCTGCTCGGCGTGCAGCTTGGCCAGGTCGGCCGCCTGCACGACCCGGGCCACGTGGTCCGCCACGGACTCCGAGTCCGCGGCCAGCTCGACCGGCACCATCGAGGCGGCCGGCGCGATGGCGTCGAGTGCCGTGCTGTTGGACGCGAGCGCCGCGTCGTAGGGGCTGTCGGCGGACGCCGCCGTGGCGGTGCCGTCCTCCACCGTCGGGATGATCGCGGTGAACGCGCCGGTGGCCACGGCGCCGACGGCGGCCGTCGTGGCGATCACGGTGGTGCCGAGCGACGGCCCGGTGGGCGCGGGCCGGTGGGCCGCCTGATGGCGACCGGTGCCGGTGGATCCGGCGGTGCGGGGCGCACGAGCACCACGGGGGGAGCGGTGTCCTGCCACGTAACAGCCCTTTCAGCGCTCGGGGGAGCGATCCGGTCGCGGGCTGCCGGTCGGGGGTCCGGGGACCGGATGGGGAGTCCGGTCCAGGTGTTGCCCGTGATCGGTTCGTAACGCTGGGCGAAAGACTATGGGGCGGGCAGTCCTCCGACAAGTCGAGGCAGTGCCTTTCACCGCAGCTCATGTGCCGTTCGGCGGGTCGAGGCAACCGGCGAGGATGATCTGTATTCGCGATGAGCGGTCACCCAGGGCGACGAATGGGTTGGGCCGGGAGGAGCAGGCAGGAGTCGCCGAACTCGTGCCAGCGGTACCGCTGTTCCAGCGCGGCGGCATAGGCCCTGGTCACCAGGTGCGGGCCGGCGACCGCCTCGAGCAGCGACAGGTGCGACGCCCCCGGTTCGTGCCAGCCGGTGACGAGGCCGTCCACGACGCGGGCGGGGCGCTCCGGCCCGAGCACGAGGTGCGTCCACCCCGCGCCCGCGCGGACCGGCCCGCCCGGCGCGGTGACCGTCTCGAGCGCCCGCGTCGTCGTGGTGCCGACGGCGACGACCCGCCCGCCGGCCGCCCGCGTCGCGTTCACGGCGTCCGCGGTCTCCGGTGGGACGCGGTAGCGCTCGGGCAGCGGGACCTCCCCGGCCTCCAGCGACGACACCCCGGTGTGCAGCACGACCCGCGCGACGCCGACGCCCCGGGCGTGCAGGGCGTTCAGCACTGCGAGCGTGAACGGGCGGGCGGCGCTCGGCATCTCGGCGCTGCCGAACTCCGCCTCGGAACGGGCGAACACCGTGCGGTAGGCGTCGAGGGGCCACCGCCGGGGGACGTAGGGGTAGCGGATCGGGTGGCCTACGTCGGCGAGCCACGGCCGCAACCCGCCCGCCACCGGGATGCGCGCCCGCCACAGCCTGCTGCCCGAGACGACGTGCGGGTCGGGGTGGCCGGTCAGCAACGTCGCCACCACGCCGCACGGCAGCGTGATGCCCTCTCCCGCGGCCGCGTCGGAGACCCGGTGGCCGTCCGGGGTCCGCAGCTCGACGACGTGCAGGTGGTCCGGGGCGGGGCCGGACACGTGCACCGTCACGGGCGTGCCGTCCGCACGGTGGCCGTCGACGGCGGCCGGCTCGGTGTCCGACGTGTTGAGGACCACGAGGTCGCCGCGGCGCAGCGCGGCCGGAAGCGCGCCGAAGGTGGTGTGGCGCACCGGACCGCGCTCCCGGGCGACGAGCAACCGCACCCCGTCACGGGCGAGCCCGCGGGCCTCGGGCGGCTCGGTGGCCGACAGCTCGGGCGGCACGGTGAACGTCGTGCTCGTCGCTCGGCCTCGCTGGCGTTCGGCCGGCGCTTCGCGCGGGCGCTGTGACATCGGTTCGCTCGCAAGCCCGCTCACCGCTCGGCCTCGCTGGCGCTCGGCCGGCGCTTCGCGCGGGCGCTGTGACATTGGTTCGCTCGCAAGCTCGCTCACCGCTCGGCCTCGCTGGCGCTCGGCCGGCGCTTCGCGCGGGCGCTGTGACATCGGTTCGCTCGCAAGCTCGCTCACCCCACCCTCCCGGCGGCGAGATCCGTCGCCAGGTGCCGGCCGCTGGGGGGCCGCTCGTCGAGCAGTCGCAGCAGCGCCGGCACGACGGTCTCCGGCTCGGGGCGGTCGGAGATGTCCTCGCCCGGGAAGGCCCGCTGGTGCATCGCCGTGCGCATGTCCCCGGGGTCGAAGGCGTGCACCCGCAGCCCGGGCTCCTCGACCGCGAGCACGGCGGCGAGGTGGTCGAGCGCGGCCTTGGCGGCGCCGTAGCCGCCCCACCCCGCGTACGGCTCCACGGCGGCGTCCGAGCTGAGGGTCACGACGGTTCCGGCCGCCGACGCGCGCAGCAGCGGCAGCGCGAGCTGCGTGAGCGCGAGCGGGGCGAGCACGGTGGTCTCCAGGACGGCCCGCAGCGCGTCGAGCGGGTAGCGCCCCAGGGTGGGCAGCGGTGCCGGGCCGAGCTCCCCGGCGTTGTGCACGAGCAGGTCCAGCCGCCCGCCGGCGGCGGCCACGAGATCGGCGCGGAACGCCGGGTCCGTGACGTCGCCGGGCAGGGCGACGACGCCGCGAAGGGGCGCGGTGGCGGCCCGCAGCCGGTCGGCGTCGCGGGCGCACGCGATCACGGTGGTGCCGCGGGCGCTGAGCGCGGTGGTCAGGGCGAGGCCGAAGCCCTGGCCCGCGCCGGTGACGATGGCGGTGGCAATGGCGGTGGTCATGCCTGTACCGTGCGACTTGAAGTCAGGTTCAGGTCAAGGAGGAGACGTCCCGGTGGACACGAAAGACCTGCTCACCATCGGGGAGGTGGCACACCGCAGCGGCTTCCCGCAGTCGGCGCTGCGGTACTACGAACGCGAAGGCCTGCTCACGACCACCCGCACATCGGGCGGGCAGCGCCGCTACGAGCGCTCGGTTCTGCGTCGGCTCGCGTTCATCCGCGCCGCCCGCACGATCGGCGTGGGGCTGGACGAGGTGCGGGACGGCCTCGACCAGCTGCCCGACGGGCGCACCCCCACGAAGGCGGACTGGTCCCGGCTGTCCAAGACCTGGCGCGGGCGGCTCGACGAGCAGATCCAGGCCCTCGTCGCCCTGCGGGACGGCCTCGACTCGTGCATCGGCTGCGGCTGCCTGTCCCTCAAGCGCTGCCGCCTCTACAACCCGGAGGACCGGGTGTCCGAGCTCGGCCCCGGCGCGCGGTTGCTGCCCCCGATGCTCCGCCGCACTCCCGCGGAAGGCGTCTAGGTTGCAGCAGAGCCACTTTCATGCCATCTCGCTGCATGAAAGTGGCTCTGCTGCAATCCGGGGCTTACGACGAGAGCAGGCGCGGGCGGGCCGACCAGCGCGCGGGCAGCGTCTGGTCCACCCAGGCGTGCAGGTCCTCCACCGGCGGGCGGGTGCTGATCGCCGACTGCTCGTGCTCGGCCAGGAACGCCGTGGTGCGCTCCTCCCAGCCGACGCCGAGGCAGGGCACGCCCATGGAGACGGCGAAGACCAGGGAGTGGATGCGCAGCCCGAACAGCGCGTCGGCCTCCCCGACCACGGCCTTGGCCAGGGTGGGCTCCAGCTGCGGGCCGAGCACGGGCACCTTGCGCCCGAGCCGCTCGCCCAGCTCGTTGATGAGCACCTCGTCGCGACGGGCGAGGCCGAGCCCGTAGTCGGCGTGGGTGCTGACCGCCAGGCCCGCGACCGCGCCGCCGCGGTCGATCCAGCGGCGGCCGAGGATCTCCGCGGCGTCCTGCAGCGCGTCGACGAGGATCGGGTTGGGCAGCGCCTTCGGGGAGACGAGGAGCAGCGGCACCGCCGGGTCGACACCCGCGGCGGCCAGCGCGCGCCGCGCGTCGGCGGGCGGGGCCGGCTTGAGCCCCATGGCCAGGTCGCCCACGACGGGCGCGACGATGCGGTCGCCGAGCACGGCGGCCGACACCTCGTCGCGAACGCTGATCCGGCCCGGCTTGCGGACGGAGCGGCGCAGCAGGTCCAGGACGCGGTCCGGCGTGCCGGGGTAGACCCCGATCGCCAGGTAGGTGATGTCGCGGCCACGGGCCGTTGCCGCCCACACGATGGCGGGAAGGGCCTTCACCAGCGAGGACGCGCCGGTGCCGAAGAGGCCGCCGCCGACGACCGCGATCCCGTCGCACCACTTCAGCGCTTTGACGAAGGGGACGCCCTCCATCGCGACGGCGGGCACGCGGTGCAGCGCCTCCACCATCCGCGGGTTGCGCGACACCACGCGCACCTCGGTGTCCTCGGGTAGTTCCTGCAGCGTGCGGGCGAGCATGGCCTCGTCACCCGTGTTGCCGTTGCCGAAGTTCCCGATGATGAGCACGCGCGTGACGCGTGGGGTGGCCACCTTGGCGTTCTCCTCGGCGGCGTGGCGCCTGCCGAGGTTGGCGAGCTGCTGGCGGATCAGGTTGGCGCGGGGGTCCGTCATCGATTCCCTCGGGTCCGTGGCGGCGACTCTGTGTGACCCTCGTCGGTCACTCATTCGCCGCAGCCTACGGTGTGGCCTCCAGCACTCGTTCAGCACGTGCGTCCGGTCCTGTCGGCCGGATCCGCCCATGATCGCCTGGTAGGGCCGGGACCAGCGCCGACCACTCGCGGAGGCCGGTTCTGCGGCGCCCGCCGATCCGGCGAAGCCGGACAATTCGCCGTTCCCGATCGGGTGACGGCTCCGGTCAGCCCGCGACCGCGCGGAGGTACGCCGTGGCGAGCGTCTCGGCGATCTCCTCGACGGACGGTAGTTCCGCGCCGGGTGTCGTCTCGAGCGTCGGGCGCAGCAGCATGTGCGTGGCGATCGGGCCGAGCAGCAGCTGGACGAGCAGCGGGAACGGGAGCGGCTGCAGCCGGCCCGCGGCGATGTGCGGGCCGAGCAGCGCGCACAGGCTCTCCGACGTGCGCGGGATCATCGCCTTCAGCATCGCGTGGCCCGGTCCGCCGGGCCGGGCGCAGGCATCGGCGAAGATGGCCGGCAGCACGCGCGGCTCGCGCCCGAACGCGGTGATGATCGCGCGGTGCACCTCGCGCACGAGCTCGGCGAGGTCGTCCGGCGGGTCGGCGGCGAGCGCCTCGAGGTCGGGCAGCGGACCGTACCGGTCGAAGACCGCGGTGAGCAGGCCGTCGCGCCCGTCGAAGAGGCCGTGCAGGGTGGGCAGGGCGCAGTCGGCCGCCGCGGCGACGGCGTCCAGCGTGGTGGCGCCGAGGCCCTGCTCGGCGATGAGCTGGGCGGCGGCCGTGATCGCGCGTTCCCTGGCGGGTGGGCGGCCACCCGGGTCGATGCCCGCCCGTCGCACCGCCTCGTCCAGCGGGGCCCGGGTGCCACCGAGCCGCCGCAGCAGCGTGCTGCGGGACATGCCCGCCGCGGCCGCGATCGCCGCGAGCGGCACGTCCGCGACGTCACGGCCGCGTGCGCGGGCCGCCGCCAGTGCCGCGGCCACCAGTTCCTGCTCCACGTGACACACGATACTTGTCGATGTCTGATGCGGTTCCGCCATGCGAGGGTGATTGGCGTGGCTGCACCCGTGGATCGCTGGCTCGCCCTGGAAGGTCTCGACAACATCCGCGACGTCGGCGGCCTGCCGATGCGCGACGGCGGTACCACCCGCACCGAGGTGCTGTTGCGCAGCGCGTCCCTGCGGTACTGCACTCCGTCCGACATCCAGCACCTGGTCGACGAGTTCGGCCTGCGCCTCGTGATCGACCTGCGCACGCAGCGCGAGCGGGAGCAGGCCGTCAGCCCCGCGGCGTTCGCGGACGCGGGCGTCGAGACCGCCGGGCTGAGCTTCATCCCCGAAGAAGGTCGCGAGCTCCCGGAGACCGAGGACGGCGTGGACCCGATGATCCACATCTATCTCGGCTACCTGCGCGACCGCGCCGACAACGTCGTCACGGCCGTGCGGCGGTTCGCGGCCGCCGGCCCGACCCTCGTGCACTGCGCCGCGGGCAAGGACCGCACCGGTGTGTTCGTGGCGCTGGTGCTGGACGCCGTGGGCGTCGAGCGGGACGCCGTGGTGGCCGACTACGCGCTGTCCGGGGAGCGGATCGAGGCGCTCTTCCGGCGCTGGACGACCGCGTCCGGCGACCCGATGCCGGCCGACCTCACCCGGCACATCCCGCGCGCCGAGGCGATGGCCACCGTGCTCGCGCACCTCGACGCCGAGTACGGCGGCGCGGCCGGCTGGCTGCGGGCCCACGGCCTCGACGAGGAGTCGCTCTCGCGGCTGCGTGAACGCCTGACGGGCTGACGCGCAATCCCGCCTCACCCACCCCGTCGACGTCCGCGCGCCCCGTCGACGGTGCGCGCCCGCCCACATGAGGTGTCCGAGCCGACAGGGGGTGCGCCGGCTACGGCTAGGGAAGCTCCTCGATCGCCACCGTGGTGTCCAGCTTGCGCAGGGCCGCCGGATCGCCCGTGACCGCGGGCCAGCCGCGGCGCTTGGCGCTGGCGGCCACCTGGCCGGCCACGATGTCGTCGTGCCCCGACGCGGCGAGCAGCAGCCCGGACTCGTGCGCCGACGCCGACCCGAGCTCGTCGATCACGGTGTTGGGCAGGTCGAGCAGCACCTGCAGGGCCGGGTGGTGCTCGGGTTCGAGCATCGACCACGCGCGGCCGAGGGCGGCGCTGGGGACGGCCAGCACGATGTTCTCCTCGACGGCCGCCCAGACCAGGGCGCGCACGTACACGGGGCGCCCGATGGCGAAAGCGGCGAGCGCGGTGGCGTCGAGGACCCGCCCGCCGATCATGCGCGCATCAGACGGCGGCGGCCCGTCGCACCAGGCGCAGCGTTCGACGCGCCTCCGCGAGCTCGTCGGGAGGCGGGGGGCCGCCGTAGAGGTCGGCGAGCACGGCCAGGGACCGGTCGCGCAGCTGCCGCGCCGACACGGCCTCGGCGATGTAGGAGGAGACGCTCCGCGCGGCGCCACGCCGCACGGCGTCGCGAGCCTCGGCCACCAGTTCGGCCGGCAGGCTCACCGTCACCCGCTCAGTGCGCATATGCGGAGCGTACCCGGGAACGCCGGGCCCCTCACCCACCGTGCCGGATAAGGAGTGTTCGGGCTTGGTGTGCATTGCGGTGCCGGTTGCGTGCTCGCAAGTACGAGCGGCTCCGCCGCCTTCCAGACACGCGCTACGGCGCAGGTTACCCGCCGGTATGCCAAGGTGGGTGCCACCGGGCAGAGGGTCGCCGGTATGCGCGCGAGGAGGCCGCGATGGACCTGACGTACACGGCAGCGGAGGAGGAGTTCCGTCGCGAGCTGCGGTCGTGGTTGCACGCGAACATCCCGGAGGAGTGGAGACGCCCCGGGTTCTGGGAGTCGCTCGACTCCGGTGAGAGTTTCCGGCTGCGGCGGGACTGGGAGCGGGAGAAGGCGGCGGCCGGCTTCGCCGGGATCGCGTGGCCCACCGAGTACGGCGGGCGGGGCGGCACGCCGGGCATGAAGGCGATCTACGACGAGGAGATGGTCCGGGCGGACGCGCCCCGCACCGCCAACGGTCTCGGGCTGACCTTCCTGGCGCCCACCGTCATGGCGATCGGCAGCGATGCGCAGAAGAAGGAGATCATCGGGCCGATGCTGCGGAACGAGGTGATCTGGTGCCAGGGCTTCTCCGAGCCGGGCGCGGGCTCCGACCTCGCGGCGATCTCGACCCGCGGGGTCCGCGACGGCGACGACTTCGTCGTCAACGGGCAGAAGGTGTGGACCACCAACGCCGTCCACGGCGACAAGGTCTTCACGATGGTCCGCACCGAACCGGGGTCACAGCGTCATCGCGGTATCTCGATGCTCCTCATCGACATGCACCAGCCCGGCGTCGACGCTCGCCCGCTGAAGCAGATGAGCGGCGCGAGCGAGTTCGGCGAGGTGTTCTTCGACGACGCTCGGGTCCCCGTCACCGACACGCTGGGTGACATCGGCGAGGGCTGGCGCACCGCGATGCTGCTGCTGTCGTTCGAGCGCGGTGCGTCCGGGATCGGGCAGTACACCGAGTTCCGGCGGCAGTACGACGAGATCGCCGCCGTCGCGAAGCGGCGGGGGCGCGACGGCGACCCGGTGATCCGCGCGAAGCTCGCCCGCGTGCTCACCGAGCTCGAATGCCTGCGGCTGCACGCGATGTACGTGCTCACCCAGGTCGAGCAGGGCCGTGACCTCGGCTTCGAGGCGTCGATGACGAAGCTGCAGTGGTCGGAGACCTACCAGGACCTCTGGGAGGTCTTCGACGACGTCCTCGGCGAGGACGCCACCCTCGATGCGATCGACGGGCTCGACCTGCGGCCGCTGCACGCCCAGGCGATGTGGTCCCGGTCGGTCACGATCTGGGGCGGCTCGTCCCAGGTGCAGCGCAACGTCACCGCCGAGCGCGTGCTCGGCCTGCCGCGGTAGGGAGCGGACCATGTTCTTCGCACTCACCGACGACCAGCGCGAGTTCGACGCGGCCGTGCGCGGCTACCTCGCCGAACGGTTCGACCTGGACGCCGTGCGCGCCGTCGTCGAGGACACCGGCGGCCACGGGCACCCGGATTCGCTGTGGAAGGCCGCGGGCGAGCAGGGCTGGCTCGCCGTCCTCGTGCCCGAGGAGAACGACGGCCTGGGCCTGGGCCTCGTCGAGGCCCAGGTGATCGCGCGGGCCCTGGGCGCGGGTGTGGCGCCCGGGCCGTGGCGGGGCACCGTGCTGGCGGCCGAGGCCGTGCGGTTGGCCGGGTCGGACGAGCAGAAGGGCTCCTGGCTGCCCCGGCTCGCCGCGGGCGCGGCCGTCGGGGCGTGCACGCTGCGCGGCAGCGCGCCCGGGGTGCTGCCGGCCGTCGAGTACGGGGCGGTGGCCGACGTCGTCGTCGCGCGCTCCGGCGCCGGGCTGGCGCTCGTCGAGGGTGCCAGCGCCGCACCGCGGGGGTCCTACGACGGCACCACCCGGCTCGCCGACCTCGGCGCGGGTGCGGGCACGGCGCTGCCCGGCGCCACCGCCGAGGTGGTGGACGAGCTGGCCGCCCGGGCCACCGTGCTCGTCGCGGCCGACCTGGTGGGCGTCGCGCGCGAGGCGATCACGCGCACGGTCGCCTACGACCGGGAACGCCAGCAGTTCGGCGTGCCCGTCGGGTCGTTCCAGGCGATCAAGCACGCGCTGGCCGACCTGCACGTCGGCATCACGATGGCCGAGCACGCGGCGCTCTACGCCGCCCACGCCGTCGACGTACGGCTCCCGGACGCGCCGCTCGCCGTCAGCGTGGCGAAGGCGAAGGCGAGCGACGTGGCGCGCCACGCCACCGCCGCGATGATCCAGTACCACGGTGGCATCGGGTACACCTGGGAGCACGAGGCGCACTTCTTCTACAAGCGCGCCAAGCGCCTCGCGGGCCAGTGGGGCGACGCCGACACCCACCGCGCGAAGATCGCGGATTTGACGATCCCGATCTAGCGGGCCCGCCGTCCTCGGCCGTCCGTGCATCCGGGGCCCTGGAGGGTGCCGAGCGGGGTCTTGGAGGTCGACACGCTGGTGATCGATCTGAGCTGCAGGCGAAACGCCCTCGCCAAGGCGCCCAGCCTCATCTCGCAACGATCAACGCCACATGATCCATCCGAGATGACGCGAAATGCCCTCGCCAGGACGCACAGCGTCGTCTCGCAGCGATCAAGGCCGCATGATCGGTCCGAGATGACGGTGAACGGCCTGCCCCGGGCGCTGCGCTGCAGCTCAGAACGATCATGCCTCGGTATGGGTCGCGCGCATGATCAAGTCGACGCCCTCGGTGTGTGCTCGCTCCTGTGGTTGGTCCGCCATCGGGGCCACCGTCGGGCGCCTGGTCGGCCGCGGCCCGGGCCGGCTCGCGACGGCCAACGCCGCCCAGGTCCCGCGCCGGACCGCCGCCACGATCTCGGTCCTCTCCCTCGGGGTCGGCCTGACCTCGGCGCTCCTGGTGGCCCTGGCCGCCGTGCAGGCCGGGGCCGAGGAGGGGATCAACGAGCAGTTCGCCAGCGAGATCATGGTCAGCACCCTTGACGCGGGCACCGCCGAGGCCTTCGCCGATCAGCTTTCGGCCGACCCGACGCTGGTCGCGCGGGCGGACGGCGACGTCGTGCTGGTCGACCCCGCTCCCGGCGCCGACGCCTCGGCCGTCCGCGCCACGGTCGAGGAGGCGGCCGCGGCGAGCGAGGACGGCCTGACCGTCCACTTCGCGGGCGAGGCGCGTGGCGAGCTGGAGAACCAGTTGGCGATCGCCGGCATGATCGGGCTGGGCCTGGTGGGGATGACGATGCTGGTCGCGGTCGTCGGGTGGGCGTCACCTTGATGCTCTCGGTCACCGAGCGGCTGCGGGAGACCGGTCTGCTGCGCGCCGTCGGGCTCTCCCGGCCCGGCGTGTGGACGATGGCCGCGCTGGAGGCCGGGCTGAGCGGCACCGGCGCCGCCGTGCTGGGCGTCGTGATCGGCGCCGTCTACGGCGAGCTGGCGGTCACGGCGCTGGAGCTCGACTCCGTGCCGGCCTCGGTGCCGTTCCTGCAGCTCGCCGGGCTCGTGGTGGCCGTCGTGGTGGTCGCGATGCTGGCCGCGGTCGGGCCGGCCGTCCGGGCGGGGCGGGTGCCGCCGATCCGGGCGGGGGTCAGCCCTGCTTCTGCCAGCCGATGTTCTCCGGCGGGGTGGAGAAGAAGCGCGTGGCGCCGGTGTTCGCCAGGCCGTTCTTGACCCCGTAGATCCCGACGAGGTTCACGGTGGGCATGACGCCGTAGGTGCTGAACGCGGCGGTCTCCGCCTCGTTGGCCTTGGCGTACTGCTCCTCCGGCGTCGGCAGGGTGTTCACCGACCGGATCAGCGGGTCGTTCTTCGGGTCGTTCACCCCGGACCGGAACAGCTCCGAGTCGGAGCAGTAGAGCTGGCAGATGTAGGCGACGCCGTACGGGTCGGACTGGGAGATCCCGGAGTAGAACATGTCGAACTGGCGCCCGGTGACGATCTTCGAGTAGTCCGAGGTGGGGACCTGGCGGATGTCCACCTGGACGCCGACGTTCTTGAGCATCGCCGCGGTGCCGCCCGACACCGCCTTGCCGACGGCGTCGTCACCGGTGTTGACGTAGCTGATCCGCAGCGGTTGCCCGTCCTTCTCCCGGATGCCGTCGGCGCCCACGGTCCACCCGGCGGCGTCGAGGTCGCGCTCGGCCTGCTCGGGGTCGTACCGGATCACCTTGCCCAAGGTGTCGCTGTAGCCTTTCTGGAACGGGAGCAGGTTCATCGAGCCGACCGGGTCGGCGGTGTAGTTCAGGCCCTGGAAGTGGAACTCGGCGATCTGCTTGCGGTCGATGGCCTCGAAGATCGCCTTGCGGACCTGCGGGTCGGCCAGGACCGGGCTCTGGCCGTTCAGCGTGAAGAAGTCGAGCTGCAGGGTCGGGCCCTTGCGGATCTCGGTGTCCGGCACGCCGGTGATCTGCGCGAGCTGGTCCTTGCCGTTCACGGCGACCGCGTCGAGCTGGCCGTTGCGGAACGCGTTGACGGCGGCCACCGAGTCCATCTGGAGGAACGTGCGCGTGTCGAGCTTGCCCGGCTTCCCCCACCACTTCGGGTTCCGCTCGAAGACGACGGCGCCGTTCTGCGGGTCGAAGTTCTGGATCGTGTACGGCCCCGCGCCCCACTCCGCGTGCGGGGTGTTGACGTAGCCCTGGTTGAACACGGTGGGGTCGGCCGCCGCCCGGGGGTGGATCAGGTTGTTGAACAGGCCCTGCCACCACAGGTTGATGCCGTCGAAGGTCACGACGGCCTGCCGGTCGTCCACGCCCGGGGTCACGGAGGTGATCCGGTCGTAGCCGTCCGTGCTGTCCGGGAGGTAGGCGGGGTCCTTCCCGTTGGCCACCCGCCAGCCGGCCTCGAAGGACGTCCAGTCGATGGGCGTTCCGTCGTTGTAGGTGGCCTTCGGGTTGATCGTGTAGGTGACCCGGGTGTTCCCGTCGACGGTCTCCGGCTTGACGTCGGTCAGGTAGTCCGGGTTGTACACCGCGTCACCGTCGGCGGTGAACGTGATCAGCAGCGGGTTGTACCAGTTCCAGACGTAGCGCGTGTACAGGGTCCGGTCGTTCTGCCAGACGTTCATCTGGGGCGAGAGCTCCGCGAGCGACGTCGTGAGCGTGCCCCCGTCGCGGAGGTTCTCGTACGGCTGCGGGTTGAAGGCGGACACGTCGGCCAGCGACTCCGCCGTGTCCGGCGGGCCCTCGTTCGCCGGTGAGCCGCCGCATGCGGCGAGCGCCACCGACAGCACTGCGGCGAGCCCGGCGGCCGCCGCCGGTTTCATCGAGATCATCACGGTCTTCCCTCGGGGATCTGCGGGTGCATCAGCGGAAGTGGCAGGCGTTGCGGTGGTCGGCCCCGTCCCGGCCGGTGAGCTCCGGTCGCTCGGTGCGGCAGCGGGCGCGCCGGTCCTCGTCGAGCGTCACGTGCAGCGGGCACCGCGACACGAAAGCACACCCGGTGCCGGGGTCGGTGGGGCTCGGCAGGTCGCCGCGCAGGACCACCCGCTCGCGGTGGCGCTCGACCTCGGGGTCGGGCACCGGGACGGCCGAGAGGAGCGCCTGCGTGTAGGGGTGCTGCGGGTCGTCGAACAGGTCGTCCACTGACCCGATCTCCACGATCCGGCCCAGGTACATGACGGCGACCCGGTCCGAGATGTGCCGCACGACCGCCAGGTCGTGCGCGACGAACAGGTACGCGAGCCCGAGCCGCGCCTTCAGCTCGTTCAGGAGGTTGATCACCCCGGCCTGGATGGAGACGTCGAGCGCCGAGACGGGCTCGTCGAGCACGACGAGGGCCGGGTTCGTGGCGAGCGCCCTGGCGATGCCGATGCGCTGGCGCTGGCCGCCGGAGAACGCCGCGGGGAAGCGGTCGCTGTGCTCCGGGTCGAGCCCGACGAGCGTCATGAGCTCGTCGACGCGCGCGTCGATCGTCGCCTGGTCCGAAACGTTCGCGGCGGTCAGCGGCTCGGCGAGGATGTCGGCGACGGTCATGCGCGGGTCCAGCGCACCCATCGGGTCCTGGAACACCATCTGCAGCTTCCGGCGCAGCTCGCGCTCGTCGGAGCGGCCGCCCATCCCGGCCACGTCGACCCCGCCGACGCGGATGCTCCCGCTCTCCGGCCGGCGCAGACTCATGATCTCGAGCAGGGTCGTGGTCTTCCCGCACCCCGACTCGCCGACGAGCCCGAGCGTCTCACCCTCGCGGATGTCGAGGTCGACCTCCGCGACCGCCCGCACCGAGCCGACCCTGCGCTTCAGGACGCCGCCCTTGCGGAGCGGGAAGGTCTTGCTGACGCCCGAGAGCTCGAGCACGCTCGCGCGTCGCTCGCGCGGCACGGCGTTCAACGCGGCCGTCGCGGGCGGCCGGAGCGGGTAGACGTCGGCGCCCTCGATCCGCCGGTCGTGGATCTCGCCCGCCCGGATGCACGCCGCCCGGTGCGCGCTCCCGCCGGTGTCCAGGAGCGGCGGCTCGGCCTCGGCGCACGCCGGGAGCGCCACCGGGCAGCGCGCCCGGAACGGGCAGCCCGCGGGGAGCTCGACCATCGACGGCGGGCTCCCGGCGATCGGCACCAGCGGCCCGCCGCCCGCGACGTCCACCCGCGGCACCGCGCCGAGCAGGCCGATCGTGTACGGCATGCGCGGTTCGGCGAACAGCTCGACCGCCGGTGCGGTCTCCACCGGCCGGCCGGCGTACATCACCATCACGTCGTCGGCGGTGCCCGCGACCACGCCCAGGTCGTGCGTGACGAGGATCAGCGCGGCACCGGTCTCCGCCTGCGCGAGCGCGAGGACGTCGAGGATCTGGGCCTGGACGGTGACGTCGAGGGCGGTGGTCGGCTCGTCGGCGATGATCAGGCGCGGGTCGTTGGCGATGGCGGCCGCGATCACGACGCGCTGGCGCATCCCGCCGGAGAACTCGTGCGGGAAGGACCGTGCCCGTTCCGCGGCCCGGGGGATGCCGACGAGGTCGAGCAGCTCCACCGCCCGCCTCCACGCGGCGTCGCGGCCCACGTCCCGGTGGATCTGCAGGGCCTCGACGATCTGGCTGCCCACGCTGAAGATCGGCGTCAGCGAGGACAACGGGTCCTGGAAGACCATGCCGATGGCCCGGCCGCGGATCGCCGACATCTCCTTGTCGTCGAGGCCGAGCAGCTCGCGGCCGTCGAGCCGGACCGATCCGGACACGGCGGCGTAGTCGGGCAGGAGCCCCATGACCGCCAGCGACGTGACCGACTTCCCGGACCCCGACTCGCCCACGATGCCGAGCGTCCGCCCGGCGTGCAGGTCGACGTCGACGCCGCGGACGGCGTCCACCCGCCCCGCCTCCGACGGGAACGACACGTGCAGGCCGCGGATCGACAGGACGGGGGCGGTCATGCACGGCCCCCCGAGCGGGACGTCGGGTCGAGCGCGTCGCGCAGCCCGTCACCGATCAGGGCCATCGAGACCGTCAGGAGCGTGACGAGCGCCGCGGGCGCGTAGAACAGCCACGGAGCGCTGGTGACGGTCGTGGCGCCGTCGCTGAGCATGGTGCCGAGCGACACGTCGGGCAGCTGCACGCCGAACCCGATGAACGACAGGGCGGTCTCTCCCTGGACGGTCGCCACCACGCCGATCGTGAACGTGATGATCAGCAGCGACCCGATGTTGGGGATCAGGTGGCGGAACACGATGCGGAACGGTCCGACGCCCATGAACCGCGCCGCCAGCACGTACTCGCGCTCGCGCAGCGACGTCGCGAGCGACCAGACGACCCGGGCGTTGTACATCCAGCCGAACACCGTCAGCACGACGATCAGCGCGCGCCAGTCGCCGCCGGCCCGCTGCGAGACCAGCGCGAGGATCAGGAACGAGGGCACCACCAGCAGGAAGTGCACGATCCCGAGGACCACCTGCTCGACCCGCCCACCGAAGTACGCGGCGGTGCAACCGACGACCGCCGAGATCACCGTGGTCAGCAGCGACACCGTGATCGCGATGATCAGGGAGCGCTGCAGCCCGTGCACGGCCTGCGCGAACGCGTCGTTGCCGGCGCTGTTCGTCCCGAAGATGTGCTCGGCCGACGGCGCCTCCGCGAGGCTCGTGAAGTCGACGTCGCTGTAGGTGTACCTGGTGAACAGGCCGCCCACCAGCGCGAACAGCACCAGCATGGCCAGGATCACCAGCCCGGCCACCGCGCCCCGGTTGCGCAGGAAGCGGCGCAGGTAGAGGCGGCGCCTGCTCAGGCGCCTGCCGCGGCGCGCGGAGCGCTCCTCGTCCAGCGGCGGGTCGCCGACCGGGACGGCGGGTCCCGGCCCGGGGATGTTGGCGGTCATGAGCCGGTCACCCGCACTCTCGGGTCGAGCGCCACCACCGTGATGTCGGCCAGGATCGCACCGATCGCCGTCATCAGCGCGCCGAACGCGGCGACGGCGACCGCGCCGTGGATGTCGTTCTTGCTGATCGTGGTCGTGAAGTACTGCCCCATACCCTGCCAAGCGAAGATCGTCTCAGTGATCACGGCCCCCGTGAACAGGGCGGGGACCGCGAACGCGATGGATGTGGCCACCGGGATCAGCGACGTCCGCAGCCCGTGCCGGCGGATCGCCGCCTGGCGGGTGAGCCCCTTCGCCCGTGCCATCCGCACGTAGTCGGAGTTGATCGTGTCGAGCAGCAGCGAGCGCTGCAGGAGGTGGTAGCCCGCGTAGCTGATCAGGGTCAGCGAGATCGTCGGCAGCACGAGGTGCTGGATCCGGTCCACGACGAGCGGCCAGAACCCCGTGACGGTCGGGGACTGCGCGCCCGCGACGTAGAGCAGGGTCGCGCCCAGCGACTGGTTCAGCGAGATCGCGAGCAGCACGACCACCAGCGACGCGACGACCGTCGGGATGTTCAGCGTGATCACCGACAGCGCCTGGAGGAACCGGTCGGCCGCCCGGTACTGGCGCGCGGCCGTGTACACGCCCAGCGAGATCCCGATGACGGTCGACAGGATCAGCGAGCACAGGACGAGCTGCGCGCTGACGCCGATGCGGAAGGCGATCTGCTCGTTGACGCTCTCGCCGACCGGGGAGGCCCCCCAGTCCCAGTGCAGGACGATGCCGGTGAGCCAGTGCCACCAACGCTCGAGGAGCGGCGTGTCGGGGCTCAGGTTGTACTGCGAGAGGGACTGGTCGATCTGCTCCGGCGTCCGGGGCGGCCGCTGCTCGAGGTAGTTCGCGCGCGGGTCCAGGAAGGCGTTCGCGAGGAAGTACGTCAGGTTCGTGGCGACGACGATCATCGTCAGCCAGCCGATCGTCTTCCTGAGCAGGTAGCGCGACACGTGGACCGGGCTCGCTCTCTCCCGTGCGGCAGACCGGGCAACGCGAGGCGGTGGCCCGTCGGCGCGCCTCGTAGCCCGTGCCAGATGGTCGTCGGAGCGTAATCCGGTCGATCCGGCGGGCGTCGGCCGGTACCTTGAGCTGTCCTCTGTGCGCTCGCCGTCAAAGCGTTCGGGCGGGTGCGGCGACACGGCCCGGGTGACACACGGTCGTGGCGATCCGCGGCCCCGGATGGCACGGTGACCGGCATGCCGGCCCCACGAGCTCCCGCCGTGAACGCCACCGCCGCCGCGCTGCTCGGCCTGCTGCACGAGGGGCCGATGTCCGGTGGGCAGCTCGTGACGGCCGCCGCGGAGAGGTTCGGCGCCTTCTTCTCGGTCACGCGCAGCCAGGTCTACCGGGAGCTGCCCGCGCTCGCCGCCGCGGGCCTGCTCGAGAGGGGGGAGCAGGGGCCGCGGGCGTCGCAGCGCTACGTCATCACGGCCCAGGGCAAGCGGGCGTTCCGGGCGTGGCTGGCCGCGGGGCGGGGGGCCGACAGCCTGCGCAGCCCGCTGGTGCTGCGCCTGCTGCACGCACGGAGCCTCGGCGCCAAGCAGCGGGCCGAGCTGGTCCGCACCAGCCGGGAGGCCTACACCGAGCGGCTCGCGGTGGCCCGCGCGGTGGCGCGCGGTGAGAGCGACCCGTACCGCAAGGCCGTGGCCGACTTCGCGGTCGCGCACGTACGCGCGGTGCTCAAGCTCCTCGACGCCATACCCGAATAGTCGGAGTCGCAGGGGCGTAACCTGGAGCGTTGTGAACCCCGACGCCGCCGCGGATCTGAAGGACCTCTCCGCCACGCTGGAGAACATCGAGGCGGTCACCGACCTGCCCGCGTTGCGCGCCGAGATCGCCGACCTGTCCGACCAGGCCGGGCAGCCCGACCTGTGGGACAACACGGAAGAGGCCCAGCGGGTCACGAGCCGGCTCGCCCACGCCCAGGGCGAACTGCGCCGCCTCGAGGACCTGCGCCGCAGGCTCGAGGACCTGCCGGTCCTCTACGAGCTGGCCGAGGACGAGGGCGACGCCTCCGCCGTGGCCGACGCCGACACCGACCGGGCCAAGCTCCGCGAGGAGATCGCGTCGCTCGAGGTGCGCACCCTGCTCTCGGGCGAGTACGACCCGCGCGAGGCGCTCGTGACCATCCGATCCGAGGCGGGCGGGGTGGACGCCGCCGACTTCGCCGAGATGCTCATGCGGATGTACCTGCGCTGGGCCGAGCGGCACGACTACGGCGTCGACGTCATGGACACCTCCTACGCGGAGGAGGCCGGCATCAAGTCGGCCACCTTCCAGGTCCACGCGCCGTTCGCCTACGGCACGCTCTCGGTCGAGCAGGGCACCCACCGGCTCGTCCGCATCTCACCGTTCGACAACCAGGGCCGCCGGCAGACGTCGTTCGCCGGCGTCGAGGTCCTCCCGGTCACCGAGACCACCGACCACGTCGACATCCCGGAGAACGAGATCCGCATCGACGTGTTCCGCTCCTCCGGCCCCGGCGGGCAGAGCGTCAACACCACCGACTCCGCCGTCCGGATCACGCACCTGCCCTCCGGCATCGTGGTCTCCTGCCAGAACGAGAAGTCGCAGATCCAGAACCGCGCGGCCGCGATGCGCGTGCTGCAGTCGCGCCTCCTGGAGCGCCGCCGTCAGGAGGAGAAGGCGGCGATGAACGCGCTGAAGGACGGCGGATCGTCGTGGGGCAACCAGATGCGCTCCTACGTGCTGCACCCCTACCAGATGGTCAAGGACCTGCGCACCGAGCACGAGGTCGGCAACCCGACGGCGGTGCTCGACGGCGACATCGACGGCTTCATCGAGGCCGGCATCCGCTGGCGCCGCAGCCAGGCGTAGACCAGATAGCACTATGGATCCATACTGCTGTTTCGACCCGCCCCGAAACAGCAGTATGGATCCATAGTGCGCTCCGCCGCCGCTCCCGCTCGCGGACACCTCCTGTGCGGGGACGGGACCACAGCCAGATGCGCGGCACCCGGCGGAGACTCTCGTCCAGAACGCCTTGGGCTCACCCAAGGACCCATGACGTCGACATGATCATGCAAGGCGCGACCGCCGATCAAGATCGGACTTGCTCGTCCAGGCCACCGCTTGGGCGGGTCGGTTCCCGGGGTGGCTCCGACCCACGAGTAACCTTCCGCGACGTGATCCGCCTGGAACGCGTCACCAAGCTGTACAAGACCTCGACGCGCCCGGCGCTCGACCGGGTGTCGATGCAGGTCGCGAAGGGCGAGTTCGTCTTCCTCATCGGCCCGTCGGGTTCGGGGAAGTCGACGTTCCTGCGGCTGCTGCTGCGCGAGGACGTGCCCACCAAGGGGAACATCTTCGTCTCCGACATGAACGTCGCGAAGATCCCGCGGCGCCGCGTGCCCAAGCTGCGCCAGCGCATCGGGTGCGTGTTCCAGGACTTCCGGCTGCTGCCGAACAAGACGGTCGGCGAGAACGTCGCCTTCGCCCTCGAGGTGATCGGCAAGTCGCGCAACACGGTGAGCAAGGTCGTTCCCGAGGTCCTCGACCTCGTGGGGCTCACCGGCAAGGCCGAGCGCATGCCGCACGAGCTTTCGGGCGGCGAGCAGCAGCGCGTCGCGATCGCGCGGGCGTTCGTCAACCGCCCGCAGGTGCTGCTCGCCGACGAGCCCACGGGCAACCTCGACCCGGACACGAGCCAGGACATCATGCTGCTGCTGGAGCGGATCAACCGGACGGGCACGACCGTGCTCATGGCCACCCACGACCACTCGATCGTCGACTCGATGCGCCGCCGCGTCGTCGAGCTCGACTTCGGCCTCGTCGTCCGCGACGACGCCCGCGGCGTCTACGGCGTGGGGCGGTAGGAGCATGCGCTCCGATTTCGTCGCCCGCGAGGTCTTCACCGGCCTGCGCCGGAACGTCACGATGACCATCGCGATGGTGCTGACCACCGCGATCTCGCTCGGCCTCGTCGGCACCGGGCTGCTCGCCGTGCGCACGATCGACCGCACCGAACAGCTCTACAGCGACCGCTTCGAGGTGCAGGTGACCCTCACCGCGGACGTCTCGGCCGCCGACTTCGACTGCAGCCAGCCGATCTGCACCGGCCTGCGCGACACCCTCGAACGCTCGCCGCTCGTGGAGTCCGTGCGGTACCAGAGCCAGCAGGAGGCCTACGAGCACTTCCAGGAGCTCTTCGCCGGGCAGGCCCTCGCCGACGTCGCCCGGCCCCAGTCGCTGCCCGCCACGCTGCGGGTGCGGCTCGCCGACCAGACCGGGGGCGCCGACGCCGTGCGGCAGGCCATGAACGGCCAGGTGGGCGTCCGCAACGTGATCGACCAGCGCGAGGTCGTCTCCAAGCTGTTCGACATGATCGGCAGCTTCCGCAACGTGACGTTCGCGCTCGCCATCGTGCAGGCGATCGCGGCGCTGCTGCTGATCTCCAACACGGTGCAGATCTCGGCGTTCACCCGGCGCACCGAGGTGGGCGTGATGCGCCTCGTCGGCGCCACCCGCTGGTACACGCAGCTGCCGTTCCTCATCGAGGCGGTGGTCACCGGCGTGATCGGCGCCCTCATCGCCGTCGGCGGGCTGGTGGCCGGGAAGTTCCTGTTCATCGACCAGCTGCTCTCCGGCATCGTCGCCAACGGCGTGGTACCGCCGGTGGAGCTCGCCGACATCGGCTGGGTCGCCCCGATCCTCGTGATGATCGGTGGGGGCATCGCCGCGATCACCGGTTACGCGACGCTGCGGATGTACGTGCGGCTGTAACCACGAGCCCTCGATCCGGTTCCCCGCGTAGGCTGGACAGGTGAAGGAGAAGGGGCGCAAGGTGATCGCGCAGAACCGCAGGGCGCGACACGACTACACCATCCTCGACACCTACGAGGCCGGCGTCGCGCTGATGGGCACCGAGGTGAAGAGCCTGCGGCTGGGCCGCGCCTCCCTCGTCGACTCCTTCGCCACGATCGACGACGGCGAGGTGTTCCTCCGCGGCCTGCACATCCCCGAGTACATCCGGGGCAGCTGGACCAACCACGAGCCACGCCGCACCCGCAAGCTCCTGCTGCACCGCGGTGAGATCGAGCGGCTGATCGGCAAGATCCGGGAGGGCGGGCTCACGCTCGTGCCGATGGCGCTGTACTTCAGCGACGGCAAGGTCAAGCTGGAGTTGGCGCTCGCCCGAGGCAAGCGGTCCTACGACAAGCGTGCCGACCTCGCCAAGCGCGACGCCGACCGGGAGATCCAGCGGGCGTACGGGCGAGCGGTCAAGGGGCGCGCCCGGGAGATGCGGTGACTCCTCCGGCGCCTCCGGAGTCCGACGACGACGTCCCGCGGTTCCTCGCCGACCTCGGCCTGCCCGGGATCGTCGACATCCACGTGCACTTCCTGCCGGAGCGGATGCTGCGCAAGGTCTGGGCGTACTTCGACGAGGCGGTCACCCACTACGGCACCGCGTGGCCGATCCAGTACCGCACCCCCGAACCGGAGCGGGTGGCCACGCTGCGCAAGCTCGGGGTGCGGACGTACGCGCCGCTCGTGTACCCGCACAAGCCGGGCATGGCGCGCTGGCTCACCGAGTGGGTCACGGAGTTCGCCGCCGCCACCCCGGACGCCCTGCCCACGGCCACCCTCTATCCCGAGCCGGACGTCACGGAGTACCTCGGCGCGGCCGTCGACGCCGGCGCCCGTGCGGTGAAGGTGCACGTCCAGGTCGGCGGGTTCGATCCGCGTGACCCGCTGTTGCGCCCGGCGTGGGGGCTCATCGCCGAGGCCGGCGTGCCCGTCGTCGTGCATTGCGGGCACGGGCCGATCCCGGGCATCCACACCGGGCTCGACGTCTTCGGGGAGGTCCTCGCCGAGCACCCCCGGCTGCGCGCCGTGCTGGCGCACGCCGGCATGCCCGACTTCGTCACGGCGCTCGACCTCGTGCACCGCTACGAGGGCGTGCACATCGACACGACGATGGTCGGCACCGCGTTCAGCGCCCGGTTCGCGCCGCTGCCCGCCGGCTGGCCCGCGCGGCTGGCGGACGTGGCGGACCGAGTGGTGTTCGGCTCGGACTTCCCGAACATCCCGTACCCCTACGCGGAGCAGGTGCGCGCCGTGGCGGAGTGGGCCGCGGCGGACGACCGCCTCGGCGCCGCCTTCCTCCGGTCGGCCCTGCACACCGCCCCGAGCCGCCTGCTGGCGCTCTGACCTGTCCGATTGTCGATCCTGACCAGCGGGTACGCCCGGGGATGGACATGGGGCTGACAATCGTCGTCGTGCTGGTGGTGCTGGCCGTGATCGCTGCGGTCGCGTTCCTCGCCGTGCAGGGCAGACGACGCAGGCAGGACCAGCAGCGCATCGAGGCGGCCGAGCACCGGCACGAGGCGGAGATCCGCACCGCCAGCGCCCAGCGCCGCGAGGCCGAGGCGGCCGAGGCGGCTGCTCGTGGCAAACAGGACCGGGAGGTGGCGCAGGCCCGGCAGGCCGCCGCCGACCGCGTCGACCCCGACCGCTCGCGCCGCGACGGTCCCACCGACCCGGCGGCCCGCACCGACGACCTGCGGACGCCCGCCGCGGCCGACCACGACCGGCCCCCGGCAGACCAGCGCGAGCCCCAGCCGCCCGGCGATCCCGAGTTCGCCGGCCGAGGCCGGCACGCGGGCCCGCCGCCGCACGAACAGGGACCGGCCGCGGACTCGGCAGGCAGCACGGACGACCTCCGGATCGGCCAGGAGAACAGCGGCCGGAACGAGCCGCCCGGAGCACCGGACCAGCCGGACGGCGACCCACTGAGCCGGGCCTGGCACGGGCCCACGGCCACCGGAGGCTCCGTCGGCCGGGACCGGGGCAGCCGCCATGCGGAGGCCACCGGCCCCGACGACGCCCAGGCGGACGTTCCGGCCCAGCGCACCGGCGAGCACGAACGGCACGGCGTCCGCGCCCTCGCCGACCGGATCCGGGGCCGCCACGGCTGACCCGCGGTCACACCGCGGTGCGGAACCGGGATGAACGGCGGGCGCCCTCGCGTTAGACTGTCCGGACGCCCTGCAACGGGCGGAGAAGGGGGTGAACGGTTTCGACTCCGGATGCGGATCAAGGTGAAGCGTGCCGAGGAAGGCGACGATGATCTCGTTAACCATACGTCGCAAAAAAACAAGTGCCGCTAATACGCAGCACGCTCCGGTTCAGGCTCAGCGCGACTTCGCGCTCGCTGCCTGATCCACTGAGGAGCTGTCGGCCCGGGTGCGTTCCCGACCCGGATCCCGGCATCAGCTAGGGGACTCACCCGTTCGCCCGGTCGCGGGGCGGACGGGGACACCAGACAGCGACTGGGATCGTCACACCGGCTCGTCCGCATGACCGGTGGATCCGAGTAGAGGCACAGCGGACTGCGCACGGAGAAGCCCTTGTGAAGTGACGGAGGACCCGGGTTCGATTCCCGGCACCTCCACGCCCTAGGCGCCCCCTACCCGCGGAAAGCGCGGGTGGGGGGCGTTTCGGGTTTCTCCTGGGGGCGCAGCCCCCAGACCCCGCCCGGAGGGGCTCCGCCCCCCGGACCCCCCGCCTCGCCCCACGGGCCTCGCTCGGTGTGGAGGTCGCGCGACCTCCAGTTCCGGACGCGACCTCGGTTCCGGGCGCGACCGCGGTTCCGGACGCGTCCTTGGTTCCGGAGGCTGTGGCAGTTCCGGGCGCTGCGGCGATCGATCCTCGGGTTGCCGTCAGTCAGTCGGGCGGGCGGGGAGTCACGCAGAACGGCAGGCCGGCCGGGTCGCGCAGCACGACCCACGGCCGTGTGCCGTCCACGAACTCTGCTCCCGCAGCGCACAGCCGCTCGACCTCGGCGGCGCGGTCGTCGGTGCCGAGGTCGAGGTGCGTGCGGACGGGCCCGTCGTCGGCCGGCCCCAGGCGCTGCAGCAGGAAGCCGATCGGTGAGGTCGTCGGCGGTGCGAGGCGCGCGAACTCCGGGAACCTGGCGGTCTCCTCCGGCCAGCGAGTGGCCTCGCGCCAGAAGCCGAGTTCGGCCTCGAAGCCGGCGCCCGGGACGTCGACGCACACCTGGACGAGTCGGCTGCGATGCCCGTCCGGCCATGTCGTCGGCTCGGGCCGGGTGCTGTCCCGGCCACCCACGAGGCAGTACGGCAACCCGCCCGGGGAGGTCATCACCTGCCACCAGCGGTGCCGCTCGCCGGCCACCGCGCCGAGATCGAGATGCCTGGCCCGCTCGTCGTCGACGGAGACGTCCCCGGCCACGACCAGGTCCAGGTGGACGCGGGCCGGCGCACCGATCCGCTGCACGTGTAGGTACGCGTCTCCGTCCGGCGGCGCCAGGCTGTGGAACTCCGGATGATCCCGCCACGGCTGTCCCGCCGGCCAGCCGGTCGCGGCGGCCCAGAACTTCAACCCAGCGGCGAGCAGCGGATCGGTCAGGTCGATGAAGGCGTGGATCCAGGAAACGGGCGTCGTCATGACCGGAGCACACCAGATCTCTCGACCTCAACCGGGGGATGAGCATGCGCAGTGGGGCCGATGCACCGAGCAGCGCGGTGCCGGGATGTCGCTCGCGGGGGCTCGAAGTTGGATGCGGCAGGGCAGCGGGGTCTGACACGATCGTCGTTGTGGTCCTCGATCTCCTGTACGCCTGATCAAGGCGCATCCAACCGCCGCCGCAGTGGCGCGCGGGTTTCCGTGCTGCCCGTTCCGAACCAGGAGCTCCGATGAGCCACGTCCTCATGTCCACCTCCGCCGCGCACGGCCACGTGCACCCGAACCTGCCGGTGATGGCCGAACTGGTCGCCCGCGGCCACCGCGTCACCTACCCCGTGCCGAACCGTTTCGCCGACGCCGTCGCCGCCACCGGAGCAACCCCGCTGCCGATCCACACCGACCTGCCCGACCCGGCGAAGGGTGAGCAGTGGCCCGAGGGCGGGGTCGAGGCGATGCGGCTGTTCTCCGACGAGGCGCGCTCGGCGTACGCGCAGATCAGCGCCGCGCTGGCCGGCGACCCGCCAGGCATCGTCTGCTACGACGGCAGCGGCTGGGCCGGCCACGCGCTGTCCCGGGTGCACGGGCTGCCGCGGGTCGAGCTGGCCCCGCACATGGTCGCCTGGGACACCTTCGAGGAGGACTTCGCGGAGGCCTACGCGTTCTACGAGACTCCGGAGGGTCTGGCCTGGCAGTCCGAGATGGACGCCTGGCTCGACGAGGTCGGCGTCGGGCTCGGGACCCGGGCGTTCCTCGGCCCGCCGGACCGGTCGGTGGTGCTGATCCCGGAAGCGATGCAGCCGAACCTCGACCGGGTCGACCGGACCCGCTACACGTTCGTCGGCCCGGTGATCGGCGATCGCTCCCACCAGGGATCTGTCGCCGACCTCGGAACGGGGTCGGGCCGGCCGCTGTTGCTGGTCTCGCTCGGATCGGCCTACAACGACCGGCCGGGGTTCTGGCGGGACTGCATCGCCGCCATGCACGGAACCGGCTGGACAACCGTGCTGGCCATCGGCCCGCACGTCGACGTGACCACGCTCGGCGACATCCCGGACGACGTCATCGTCCGGGAGTGGGTGCCACAACTCGCGGTGCTCGCGCACGCGTCGGCGTTCGTCACGCACGCCGGGATGGGCGGCTGCTCGGAGGGCCTCTGGCACGGCGTCCCGATGGTCGCCGTGCCGCAGGCCGCCGACCAGTTCGTCAACGGCCCACGGCTCGCCGAGCTCGGCGTCGGGGAGTGCCTGCCGGCCGAGGACGTCACTCCGGACCGACTGCGCGCGGCAGTGCTGCGGGTCGCCTCGTCGAAGGACGTCGCGGATCGGTGTGCGGAGCAGAAGAAGATCGCCAGGGCCGCCGGCGGGGCTCCGGCCGCCACCGACGTGATCGAGTCCCTGATCGGCTGACGAGGGCTCGGCCTCGATCGATCAGGCGCTGGTGGTCACCACCCGTTCCAGGCGGGCCAGTGCATCGTCGAGCCATGCCCGCACGTCGGCGGCGGGGGTGCCGCCGTGCGTCTCCGGCTGGTCGCCGAGGAACGACAGGTGCAGGAGCACTGTGGAGTGGCTGCCCTCGGCGTGCTCCACCTGCAGCCAGCCCGCGTACTCGGGGGCGTGGGCCCACTCCACGCGCAGCTGCTCGGGGCGCACCTGCACGGTGCCCTCGGCGTCGACCCCGCGCTCCGGGACGTCGGCGTGCACCTCCCCGTCCCCGGTGGGGCGCACGTCCACCGGCGCCGGGAGCCACTCCGGCAGCCGGTCCAGATCCGACACCACCGCGAACACCTGCTCCGCCGTGGCACCGATACCGCGTTCCGCCTCGAACTCCGCCATGCCCGCCTGTACCCGGCCCTTCGCCCCACCACCCGTCACACCTTCGGGAGCTAGAGTTCGTGGACGTGCAGGACCGGATGCCCCGCGAGATCTGGGTCCTCGTCGGCAGCTCGTTCCTCATCGCCATCGGCTACGGGCTCGTCGCGCCGACGCTTCCGGTCTTCGTCCGGTCCTTCGACGTCGGCATCACGGCCGCCTCGCTCGTGATCAGCGTGTTCGCGCTCGTCCGGCTCCTGTTCGCGCCGCTCTCCGGGCGCATCGTGGGCCGCGTCGGCGAGGTGCCGACGTTCACGATCGGTCTCGCGGTCGTGGCCCTGAGCACCGGGGCGTGTGCGTTCGCGGCGAGCTACTGGCAGCTGCTCGTGCTCCGCGGGTTGGGCGGCATCGGCTCCACGATGTTCACGGTGTCGGCGCTGTCGCTGCTCATCCGGCTCGCCCCGGTCGACATGCGGGGGCGCGCCTCCGGGATGTGGGCCACCGGGTTCCTGCTCGGCAACGTCATCGGCCCGCTCGTCGGCGGCGGCCTCGGAGCCGTGAGCCTGCGCGCGCCGTTCCTCGTGTACGCGGCGGTGCTCGTGGTCGTCGTGTGCGTCGCGCTGACGATGTTGCGCGGATGGACCGGAGAGGGATCCGAGGAGGCCGCGGCCGCGGTGCCGCCGGCCCGGTTCCGGACAGCCCTGACCCATCCGGCCTATCGCGCGGCGCTCGCCGCCGGCTTCGCCAACGGATGGGTCGTGTTCGGCGTGCGGGTTGCGCTCGTACCGCTGTTCGTGGTCGAGGCGCTGGGGCAGGCGGAGACATGGGGAGGCGTCGCCCTCGCCGTGTTCGCCGCCGGGAACGCGGCCACGCTCGTGGTCGCCGGCCGGCTGGCCGACCGGCGTGGCCGCCGCCCGCCCGTGCTCGCCGGTCTCGCGGTCACGGCGGCTGCCACCGGTGTCCTCGGCTTCCTCACCGACCCGATCCTGTTCCTGGCCGTCAGCCTGGTCGCGGGGATGGGCAGCGGCCTGGTCAACCCGCCGATGAACGCCGCCGTCGCCGACGTGATCGGCTCCCGGGCCCGCGGAGGCACGGTGCTCGCGGGCTTCCAGATGGTCGCGGACCTCGGCGCCATCATCGGCCCGATCGTGGCGGGCGCCCTGGCCGAGGTCGCCGGGTACGGGGCGGCGTTCGCGGTCTCCGGGCTCGCCGCGCTCCTCGCGCTCGGCTTCTGGCTGCGCGCACCCGAGACCCTGCCCTCCGCGGCCGCCCCGGGAGCCGGCGGACGCCGCGTCATCCGGTGATCCCCACACCGATCAGCATCCCGACCACGTAGGTCGCGCCCGCGGCGATCGCCCCGAAACCGAGCTGCCGCAACCCGCTGAACAGCCAGGTACGCGTGGTGAACCGCGACGTCAGTGCGCCGACCGTGAACAACCCGATCGCGCCGATGAGCAGGGCCACGGGCAGCGACGACGAGCCGAGCAGGAAGGAGATGAGCGGGATCAGCCCGCCGACGGCGAAGCACAGGAACGACGAGATGGCGGCGATCCACGGCGAGGGCTGCTCGTCGACGTCGACGCCGAGCTCCTGCGCGACGTGCACCTTGAGCGCCAGCTCCGGGTTGGCGTGCACCTCACGGGCCATCGCCTCGGCCGTCGGCCGGGTGAGGCCCATCTCCTCGTACATCTGGGCGAGCTCGGCCTGCTCGGCGAGCGGGTGGATCCGGATCTCCTCGCGTTCCACGGCGACCTCGCTGGCGACCGCGTCGTTCTGCGTGTCCACCGACGCGAACTCACCCAGCGCCATCGAGAACGCACCCGCGACGAGCCCCGCCATCCCGGTCAGGATGATCGTGTCCCGGTCGGCGCCGCCTCCGCCGACGCCCGCGACGAGCGCGATGTTCGTGACCAGCCCGTCCATCGCTCCGAACACCGCCGCCCGCAGCCAGCCGCCGGAGACGTCGGCGTGGTGGTGATCGTGCCCGGCGAGGTCGGTCGGGTCAGGGACGGTGCTCATCATCCAAGCCTAGAATCCGCCGATTCCGATGACCCTGCGCGCATGGGTCGCTACCCGCTGCGTTCGCCGACCTGGCTAGGCTGATCTCGTGAACCGCGCCCGCCCGCTCGACGTCGTCGGGACGTTGGCACGGTTCGGTCTCGCCGCCGTGTGGCTGGTGTCCGGCCTGCTCAAGGCCGTGGACCCGGACCAGACCTACATCGCGGTGCGGGCCTACGACGTGCTGCCCGACGCGGGCGTGGAGGTCGTGGCCGCGCTGCTGCCGTGGGTCGAGCTCGCGCTCGGCGTCCTGCTGCTGGCCGGGGTCGGTACCCGCCTGGTCGCCGCGCTGTCCGCAGCGCTGCTGCTCGTGTTCATCGCGGGCGTCGCGCAGGCGTGGACGCGTGGCCTGTCGATCGACTGCGGGTGTTTCGGCGGCGGTGGTGCGGTGGAGCCCGGCGACACGACGTACATGCAGGAGCTCCTGCGCGACGCGGGCTTCCTGTTGATGGCGGGATGGCTGATCGTGCGCCCGCGCACGGTGCTGGCACTCGACGACCGGCTCGGAACCAGGAGGATGGGCTGACATGGGCGGAGCTTCGCGCGCCGACAAGCGGCGCAAGCAGGAGTCGGCGGACCGTCGCCTCGCGGCCGCGGGTATCCGCGTCCCGCAGAAGCGCAACCGGACCCCGATGATCGTGGTGGCCGCGGTGATCGTCGTCGCCGTGGTCGTCGGGGGTGCACTGCTGATCGCCCGTGCCCTGGGCAACGAGGTGGAGCCCACCTACACCGCCAAGGCCGACGGTGCGGTCGTCACCGCGGGTACCGGCCCGGTGGCGATCGACGTCTACGAGGACTACATCTGCCCGAGCTGCGAGCGGTTCGAGGAGCGCTACGGCAACGAGATCACGACCGCCCTGAACGACGGCCGCCTCACCGTCCGCTTCCACACGATCGCCATCCTGGATGCGCAGAGCAACCCGGCGGGCTACTCCACGCGTGCTGCGAACGCCGCGCTCTGCGCCGTGCCGGCCGGGATCTTCCCGCGCTACCACAAGAAGCTCTTCGACGAGCAGCCCGCGGAGGGCAGCGCGGGCCTCACCGACGAGCAGCTGGTCCAGTTCGGCACCGACCTCGGGGCGCAGGGTGACTTCGCGGCCTGCGTCCAGGGCAACACCCACGCGGACGCGATCGCGAAGGAGACCGACAAGGCCACGAAGGACCCGGACCTGCAGACGGATGGCAAGTTCGGCACCCCGACCGTCGCGGTCGACGACAAGAAGATCGACCTCAACGACACGGGCTGGCTGCAGAAGGCGCTCGGCTGAGGTCACTCCTCCCGGGACGGGTGGTCCCACGAGAAGGCCGGCCGGCGCCCGCCCAGGTGCCGGCCGAACCAGTCGAGGATGATCTCGGCCCGCTGCACGCGGTGGCGCGGTGACCCGCTGCGCGACATCTCGTGGCCCTCGGCGGGGAACCTCCAGTACTCCACCGGCTTGCCGAGCATCCGCAGGGCGACGAACAGCTGGTCGGCCTGCTCCACGGGGCAGCGCAGGTCGTCCTCGGCGTGCAGGATCAGCAGCGGCGTGTCGATGTCCCGCACATGGCTCATCGGGGACATCCGCCGGTAGACGTCGGGCCGGTCGAGGTGCGTCACACCGAACTCGTAGTGGAAGTAGCCCGCCGAGTCCGAGCTCCACTCCTCCGACTCGAGGTTGTTGCACGCCCGTTCGCTGCACGCCGCCGCGAACCGATCCGTGTGCCCGACCAGCCAGCTCGTCATGTACCCGCCGTACGAGCCGCCCAGCACGCCGACGCGCTCGGGGTCCAACGCCGGCTCGCGGGCCAGCGCTGCGTCGAGTACGGCCAGCACGTCCGCGGCGTCGATCCCGCCCCACCCGGTGCCGGGCACCTCGGGCGCCTCCGGCGGCCGGATCGCGCGCGCCCACGCCTCGGAACGGCCGGTCGAGCCGTGCGGGTTGCAGTAGACGACGGCATAGCCCGCACCGGTCCAGAGCTGGAACTCGTCGAACCACGAGTTGCCGTACTGCGACATCGGGCCACCGTGGACGGACAGCAGGACCGGCATCCGCTCGCCCTCCGGTGTCTCCGGCGGGCGCACCAGCCACGCGTCGACCTCCGCGTCGCCGGCGGGCGACGGCACCGTGAAGTACTCGGGCCGGGCTGCCGGCACTACGTCGTGGAAGGCCTTCCCCAGCGAGGTGAGCCGCCGTTCGGCGCCCTGGGCGTCGCGGACGTAGAGCTCGGGCAGCTCGGTCGGGGTGGTCGCGACGAACGCGAGCGCGCCCCCGGCGGCGTCGAACCCGGTGACGACCCGCGCACCGTCGACCAGCGGCTCCGGGGCGCCGGCCCCGTCGGCGCGCACCCGCCACACCTCCACGTCTCCGCCGTCCTCCAGGGAGAACAGCAGGTGCTCGTCGTGCCACAGCGGGGCCCGTACGCACTGGCGGTCCAACGCCGCGGTCAGAACACGCTCGTCACCGGTCTGCGCGTCGAGCACCACGATCTGGGCGTGGGAGTGGGCGATGCGGTTGTCCTGGCCGAGCGTGGCGATCAGCGTGCCGTCGGGGCTGAACGCGGGTAGCGCGTGCGACCGCCCGCGTTCGGTGAGTGCCCGCAGCCCGCCGTCCACGTCGACCAGGTGGACGTCGTCGATGAGCTCCAGGTCCCAGTCCTTGCTCCGGGCGGCCGCCACCGCGAGCGTGCGCCCGTCCGGCGACCACGCCGGGTCGCCGTGCTCGTACGGCCCGCCGGCCACGAGCTCCGCCTCGCCCGATCCGTCGGCGGGCACCACGAACACGCTCCGCGGCCGGTCGATGATCCAGCCCACGTCGTCGAGGCGGGAGTAGAGGCGATCGATCCGCCGCGGCGGCCGGGCCCGGTCGTCGTCGCCCTCGGCGTAGCGGCTCGCCCGCTCCCGCGACGCGAACGCGAGCCGCGAGCCGTCCGGCGACCAGGCCGCGCGCCCGATCGACTCCGGCCGCACGCACACGGTCACGGTCTCGCCGGGCCCGTCCACCGGCAGCACGTGCAGCGAGCTGCGTCCGTCCTCCGCACGCCGCGTGAAGGCCAGCCTGCGCCCGTCCGGTGACCAGGCCGGCTGCCCGTCCTGCTCGCCCGCCGTCAGCGGGAACGGCGCCGACGACCCGTCCGCCGCCGCGAGCCAGACCGAGCCGCGGTAGCGGTTGGCATCCAGGTCCACCCGGGTCACGACGAACGCGACCCGCCGGCCATCGGGGGAGAGCTTCGGGTCGGCGACGGTGACGAGACGTCCGATGTCAGCAGGTTGCACGAGGCCGAACCTAGGTCAACACCCAGGTGTCGGCGACCCGCTTCGCCAGGTGCTCGGGCGATCGTGTAACTTCGTCGGGGCAAGGGGCTGTGGCGCAGCTGGTAGCGCACTTGACTGGCAGTCAAGGGGTCAGGGGTTCGAATCCCCTCAGCTCCACCCACTCTCACGAGGCGATCCCAGGTCGGGCTGCTTGGTTCAGTCCGCGATGACAGCGGGATCTGACAGCAACGGCGCCAGGCGTGGACGCACCTGTGTATCGGGACCGACTGGTCCCCTTCGACGCGATCCCATGGATGCCGGTAGTCGCGGCGCTGCTCTGCGTCGGCACTGACGACCTCTACGTTCTTAGGGTCTGGAGCGGCGGCCCTGGAGTCACCACTCGGTGAGGCAGAAGGGATGCCCCGCGGGATCGGCGTAGACGTGGAAGCGTTCGCCCTGCTCCAGGAGCGTGGCTCCAAGCTCAAGGACGACGGCTTCTGCGCCTTCGAGGTCGTCGACTCGGACGTCCATGTGCATGTGGGATGGCCGCTCGGACGACGGCCAGGTAGGCGGGACATAGTTCGGGATCTGCTGGAAGGCAACGGCGGGCCACCGCTGGCCGGCACCGATCACAACCCAGTCGACGTCATCGACGAGACGGCGGTAGCCGAGGAGCGCTTCATAGAAGGTCGCAAGATCTCGGGGAGACGCGCAGTCGATGGCTAGGCCCTGCCAGCGTCCGATCATCGTGCGATCGTCGGTCCAATCTGACGGCGCTTGCAAGTCCCGGAACCGATGCCGACCTCGGGTCTTGGGTTCTAGTCCGACGGCTCGTCGTCGAGGTGGTTGAGTGCTGCGCGCTCGGTGTCGAGGTTGACGTGCCCGTAGACGTTCATGGTCATCTCAATGGCGCTGTGACCGACGATCTCCATGACGACGCGCGGGTGGGTGCCGAGCGCCAGCAGAGGTGAGACGCAGGTGTGGCGAAGACCGTGGAGCGGGACGCGGCGGATCCCGTGATCGTCGCAGAGCTTGCCGAACATGCGGGTGAGGTTGCGCGGTTCGTAAGCCGGCCCCTCGAAGCGGCTTCACCCAAAAGTCACCCAGAAGCCAGGCCGGGGCCATCCCGCAGGCGTTCTGCGTACGCGGGAAGCAGGCAGCCTAGCGATTGCCCGCGCTGGGCCCAGTTGGTTGCTGACGACTCGCGACTGGCGGGACCGGCAAGGGCGCGGCATCGGGCCGCCTCGGTATGTCGCTCGCCTCAGGCGCGACGTGCACCGGTGGCCCGTGCCCGGGCGTTTGTGTGCCGGTTCCTGGCCGCGCGTCCTTGCGGGTTGTTGCTTCCTTCCCCCCTCCGCGTACGCGCGGCCAACTGCTGGAGCTTCCGTCATGGGTCAGGTGTCAGCGCGTGCGGGTGAGGCCATCGGCCTCCCCCTGCGTGCTGACGTCGACGCGGTGCGGCTGCGGCTCTCGGCGTCGGACCGCGTGCTGTTGGTGGTGCGTTGGACGTTCGGGTTGGTCGGCGCCGTGGTGGTGCTGTGGCTCGGGACGGCGTTCCTTGCGACGCCCGCGTCCGCAGCGACGGTGGCGCCGGCGGCCGTCCAGTTGAGCCTGATGAAGGGAGGTGGCAGCAGCAAGGGCGGTGACGGCGGATCCGGCAAGAAGGAGAAGAAGAGCGACAAGTCCGACAAGAAGTCGGACAGCAAGTCCGATAAGAAGTCCGACAGCAAATCGGACAAGAAGTCGGATGGCAAGTCGGACAAGAAGGACGAGAAGTCGGAGAAGAAGTCCGAGAAGAAGTCCGACAACGATCGGAAGAAGTCGGATAAGTCCGACAAGGTTGAGAAGAAGTCCGACAGCAAGCCGGAGAAGAAGTCCGGCGACGGCGAGAAGAAGTCGGAGCAGGCCGAAAAGAAGTCGGAGAAGAAGTCGGACGAGAAGTCCGACAAGAAGGGGCGCGAGTCTTCGGGCTCCGCGGGTTCAGGAAATCGCGAGGAGTCGCGGGCCCGGCCGGCGGGGGGAAGCACCGATGCGCGTTCGGGTGAACGTGACGGCGGTGACCACGCGAAGAAGAAACGTGAGCAGGACGGTGCGGGCGAGCAGCGTCAGGGGAAGAACGAGGACGGCGACGCCCGCGATTCCGGGTCGAGCGACTCGGCGAACAAGGCCGCGAACAAGGTCTCGGACGCCGAGGACACGGCCAAGGACAAGGTGGGCGAGGACTCCGGTGAGGACTCGGGGAAGGTCACGTCGAAGCGGGATCGCGACGCCGCCGAGGCCGACGGGTCGGGCGCGGGTGACACCGGGAAGGTGCGCGCGGGTAAGCGTTCGGGCGGCGGGGATGGCGACGCCGAGGGCGCCGGCCGCGGGGATGCCGAGGACTCTGCCGGAGACGGCGGGGACACGGTCGCGGCGGCGCGGAAGGCGGCCGGGCGCGGCGACGGCGAGGGTGTGCGCGAGCGGGTGCGCGACGCACTGGGGGAGGCACGGGATCGCGGCAAGCACGCCAAGGACGCGGCGAAGGACGCGGTCGACGGTGCCCTCGACAGGGCCTTCGGCGAGAAGGCTGACGAGAAGGCCCGGTCGAAGGGCGGGGCGAAGGACGAGCGGTCGACGCTCGCCGGCGGCGGAGCGCGGGTGCGCGCCGCGGATCGCGACGGCGAGGGCGGCGCGAAGCCGGCGCGGGGGAAGAAGGATGCGCGGGATGCGGTGAAGTCGGTCGCGGACGAGGCGCGGCGGCCGGCGGAGGATGTGACCGCCGAGGCGGCCGGTTCGCAGCAGCGGGCCGGCGACGGTGAGGACACCCCCGCGGGCAGGAACGCGGATGGTGTGTCCGAGTTGCGCCGCACCGCGGCGCAGCCGGCTGGTCGCATCGAGAAGGACGCCGAGAAGGCCGGCGGTGTGAAGGATCGCCGCGGGGACGTGCGGCGGCTGGTGGAGCGGACCGGCAGGCTCGCGCGGGACGTGGCGGCCGGCAAGGTCGACGGGGATGATGTCGGCAAGGCGGTCAAGGGTCTGGTGCGCGAGGCCGGCCGGGTGGCGGGTGTGTCCCCGCATGAGGCGAAGCGGGTCGCAGGCGAGATCCGCACGGCGGTCGGTGACCGCAAGTCCGCCACCAAGGACGCGAAGGCGCCGGCGAAGGTGGCCAAGAAGCTGGCCGGGCTGGACGCCGCGCAGCGCAAGCAGCTGTGTGGGGACGGTGACTGCTCGACGCTGAGTGCGGGTGAGGTGTCGACCTCGTCGTCGCGGGAGTTCTCGGATGTGCGGTCGCGCGCGTCCCCGCGCGCCAGCAAGGGCCGTCACGGCGAGGACGACGAGGAGTCCGACGACTCGGCGAAGCAGACCGAGAAGGTGCTCGACGGCCGGATCAAGGTCGACAACAGCGAGCAGAAGCTGGCGAAGACCAAGAAGGACGTCGTCGCGGGCAAGGCGACGAAGGCCGAGTACGACAAGCAGGCCGCCGCGCACGAGAAGCTCCAGCAGCAGTACGACGCGGATCGGGCGCGGCTGTCCGATGATCGCGCGAAGCTGGTCGACGAGGTGGTCGACGGGCACGAGGAGCTCGACGCGAGTGAGAAGAAGGTTGCGGCGGAGGAGAAGCGGGTCGCCGCTGGCACGGTGACCGCGGCCGCGCACAAGAAGAACGTGAAGGCGCTGGAGAAGCAGCGGGACGAGGTCTACGACGCCACCGACGAGTTGATGGACGACACGGATCGACACGTGTCGACGGTGTCGGAGGACGACCTGGATGGTGAGGGTTCCGCGGCCGGCTGCGGGTCGGACGGTGCGTTCACCGCGTGCGGGTCGGCGAGCGAGTCCGCGGATGGGAAGAAGGATTCCGAGCGCCGGGTGTGCTTGTCGGGCATCTCGTCGGGGTGTGGTGCGTCCTCGTCCTCGGGTGGGTCGACGGCCGAGGCGTCGTGTGACGCCACCGGGTGTGGCAGTAGTGCGTCCAGTCGCGGTGCCGACGGTGAGGTGACGAAGGCGTCCGCCCGATGCGACGGTGCCGGGTGTGATCAGTCCAGTCGGGCCGATCGGGAAGGCGCGTCGGCGGAGTGTGAGTCCGGCGGCGGGGGATGTCGTACGGACTCGACCGGACCGGCCCGGGAGGGTGCTCCACCGGGTGGGGCGGATCGACGGGCCGCGGCGCAGGCGGCGTGCACAGGGGTGTGCGGCACCGATTCGCAGGCGGACCGCGCGGGCGCCGAGGCCGGGTGCGACACCGGCGGCGGTGCGTGTGACAGCAGCAGCACCGGGTCGGGCAGCGAGAAGCCGGCAGCGCGGCAGGCTTCCACCGCGATGAACAACGCCGCGATGAACGACGACACGGCCGCCACCGACCAGGCGCGCCGGGCCGGTAGCAGCACCGCGCACTGCGCGGGCGCGGGCGGTTGCGGCACCCGTAGCAAGGTCGACCTGGGTGATGAGGACTCCACGGACGAGGTGGTGGCCGACTCCGCCGTGGATTGCGCCGCGACCTGCACGGGCAAGGCGAGCAGCAGCACCAACGCCGGCCACGGGAGCAGCACCGGCACCGCGAAGGCTGCTGCGGCGGTGAAGGCCACGCAGGGTGGGCCGGAGTCGGCCACCAACGGCAAGGCCGACTGCACGGTTGCCGGTGGTGGTTGTTCGACCCGCAGCCGCTCCGGCGCCGACGGTGCGGACGCCGACAGCGCGGGCCGCAGCGAGGCGACCGTCGAGGTCGACTGCGAGGCCGGTTGCACCGGCACCGGCACGACCGCCACCGCGGGCAGCGGGCGCGGCGTGGCGGCGGGTGCTGAGCGCAAGAGCTCCGGCACCGCGTCGTGTGAGTCGGCGGGTAGTGGTTGCCAGGCCCACGCCAGCACCGAGGTGGACAGCCAGGCCGACAGGCTGGACTCCTGGGCCGACCGGGTGGCCGGGGACGGCGGCATCCGACCCGCGGTGCTGACCGACGGGGACGCCACCGCGTCCAGCTCGGCCGGCGCGAACGTGGACTGCGACGGCGCGGCCTGCAACGGCACGGCGTCCAGCGCCACGACCGGCACCGTCACCGGCACCCCGGCCGCCAAGGGTGGCGCGGTGCCGGTGCGTACCACCAAGGCGTCCTCCACGTGTGTGGCGAAGGCCGGCGGCTGCGGGGTCCAGTCCGACTCGCAGGTGTCCGACCGGGCTGCCGAGCCCTCCTACGACGAGCGGCTGGCCGCGGCGACCACCGGCAAGACCCTGACCACCCGGGAGCTGTCGGCGTCCGGCACGGCCGGCAGCGAGACCGAGTGCGCGGCCGCCACCTGTGTGGCATCCGGGACGAGCACCACCACGGGTGGCGCCTCCGGTGATGTGAAGGGGGCGCGGGACAGCACCGGTACCTCCACCTGCTCCGCGCGCGGCGCCGGCGGGAGCTGCTCCACGGCGGCGGACACGACGGTCGCCGACCGGGACCCGGCCGATGCCGACCCGACCTCGGGCGTGGCGGTGGTGTCCGGTCCGGTGAGCGTGTCGCACGCCGGCGGTTCGGTGCGGTGTTCCGGCGCGGCCACCGCGTGCGGGGGCACCGCCGGCTCGTCGACCAGTGCGCGGGACACCGGGGTGTCCCCGCACGCCCGCGGCACGTCCGCGACGACGGAGTGCACGGTGACCGGTGGTGGCTGCTCGGGCGACACCGCTTCGGCGGCCTCCAGCGCGCCGGACTTCGTGGCGACCGACCCGAACACCGGCAGGCCGCTGCCGGGGCAGTCGCTGTCCGGGCCGTCCTCGACCTCCACGTCGCACGCCGGCCTGGCCTGTGACGCAGGTGCCGCGTGCTCGGGCTCGGTGCGCACCACGACCAGCGCCTGGGACGGCGCGGTCGCGGGTGGGAAGCCGCGCACGTCGGAGGGCACCGCCTCCTGCACGGGCGGTACCGGTGGTTGCCAGGTGCAGTCGGTGTCGACCGCGTCGACCGGGCCGGGCGCGGCCCAGGCGCTGTCCGGGCCGCAGGCCGACGGGACCGCGCAGCAGGTGATGAACACCGCGCGGATGCCCGGTGGTCCTTCGGCGGCCTCGGCCGCGGGCGCGTCCATGGGGTGCGAGGGCCGGCAGGACTGCACCGGCAAGGTCACCAGCGCGGCCAGCGCGACCGACCCGTCGGTGTCGGCCCGGCCGCGCGGCTCGCGGTCCGAGGGTTCGTGTGGGGGTGTGTCGGGCGGGGTGTGCCAGGCGGTCACCAACTCCGGCGCCTCCTCCGAGCCGAACGCGAACATCATCCGCCCGCTGGTGCAGGCCCGATCGACCGCGAACGCCACGGTCTCCTCGGAGACCACCGGGGACCAGGCGCCGGCGCAGGACCAGCAGCCGAAGCAGCAGGGTTCGGACCAGCCGGCGACGGTGCCGGCTCCGGTGGCGCCGGGTTCGTCCGCGAACTCCGGTGGGCCGACGGTGCCGGGCGCGTCGAGCTGGTCGATGGCCTCGGCCACGATGGACTGCGCCGGCGGCACGCCGTGCACCGGCACTGCGCGTAGCTCGGCGACCGGTGAGGACGGACCGCGCACGCAGAACGGTGCGGGCGGGGCGCGTGGTCCTCCGGGGACCGGCACCTCCACCACCTCCGGCAGCTGCACCAGCTCGCAGAGCGGCTGCCACGTCCAGACCGACTCCACCTCGGCAACCGGCCAGGTTGTGGCCGACATCGTCGAGGAAGACCGCACGACCGCCGCCCAGCAGGCGCAGGAGCAGGCCACCCGGACCGCTGCGACCGCACGGGAAGCGGCGCGGATCGCCACCCGGCCGGGTGCGACCGCACAACAGAAGAAGGACGCCGCCGACGCGGCCGCAACTGCAACCACGGCCGCCGAGGGCGCGCGCGACGCCGCAGCACTGGCCGCGAGGCCGGTGACCGACGCGCCCGCGACGCTCGCGCGGTCGAGCGCATCCGGGATGTGCGACGGCATCGCCTGCGCCGCCGCCACCACAGCAGGATCCAGTGGCACCGCCGGCCACAGCGAGACCGTGGCACACTGCGCCGACGCCGCGACCGGGTGTGCGGTGGGCAGCAGCGCCGAGGCATCCACCGCTCGCGAGACCGGTGTCACGGCGGGCGATGGGAAGAAGGCCCACCGGATCCCCGGCACGTCCGGTAACGCCACCGCCTCCTCCCAGATCGTCTGCCCCGAGATCGGGTGCACCGGCGCGGTGACCGGAAGCGCGGAGTCCGCCGCCGGGCGCAGCCACAGCACCGCCACCGGCTCGAGCGTCTGCGACGGCGCCACCGCGTGCGCGGCCCGGATCAGCGCGAACGCGTCCGCCGTCCGCGCCGCGCAGGGTGCCGAGCCCGACGAGCGCTTCAACACCACCTCCGCAGGCGTGAACGTCGCCTGCGACAACGGCACGGCGACCGGCTGTGCTGCGCGCGCAGCGAGCGCAACCACGGCCGCGGGTGCATACGATGCGCACGCGAGCTCCCGCGCCACCTGTGCCAGCGCGGGTGCGTGCGCGGCGCAGACCAGCGGATCCGCCGCGCGCGACTGGGCCGAGACGCTCGCGCGGTGCGCAGGCACCGGCTGCGCCACCCACACCGACGGCGCGGCGCGGCACGCGACCACGGGCAGGGACTCCGCCGAGGTCAACGCGGCGTCCGCCCACACTGACTGCACGGCGGGGACGAACGGGAGCTGCGCGGGCTCCAACCGGGTCGGGGCCACCGAGGACGGGGCCCAGGCGGCGGTCTCCTGCGAGGGCAGCACCGGTGCGGTGTGCCGGCAGAGGCTCTCCGTGGTCAGCGCGGCCACCAGCCACAGCCCCGGCAATCATGTGACCGCCGAGTCCCGCTGCGGCTCGCACGGCGGATCGGGCAGCCAGTGGTGCGCCACCAGCGCCGCCGCCGAGTCCAGCGACAAGGGCGCGATGGGCCAGGCGGCCTGCCAGGGCAGCGCGGGCGCCGACTGCCGGCACGAGGTGATCGCCGACAGCAACGCGGCCAGCAGCACCGGTGCCAGCCACGCGGCCGCGGGCTCGCACTGCAACGCCACCGGTGGTGGCGGCGGTGGCTGGTGCGCCACCACCGCGACCGCGCAGACCACCGGCAACAGCGCGGTCGCGGGCGCGGGCTGCACCGGCAGCAAGGGCGTGGACTGCGCTCGCAGCTACCGCGCCAGCAGCGCGTCCGCGGCGGGCGGTGGCGGCGCGGCTGCCGCCGCGCGCGCGGCCGGGTCGGGCTCGGGCACCACTGGAACCGGGTACGTCGCGACCTTCGCCGACACGCAGGCGTCGGGCGGCAGCGCTCAGGCAATGGCGGGTTGCCAGGGCAGCGCGGGCACGCATTGCAGTCACTCCTACAGCGCGCACGCGGCCGCGTCGGCGGCCTATGGCGGTAACTCCGCGAGCGCCTACGCCAGCGGTTCCGGTGGCGGCGGTAAGGGTTCGGGTGGGGTGGCGGTGTCGGCGCAGGCCTCGGCCGGGCCGGACTTCGCCAGCGCATCCGCGTCGTGCATGGGCGCGCCCAACTGCGTGCACTCCTACCGCGCCTCGGCTTCTGCGTCGGCGTCCTACGGCGGCAACTGGGCCAGCGCCTACGGCTACGGCTCGGGTGGCGGTGGCCAGGGCGGCGGTGGCGTGTCGGTCACCGCGCAGGCCTCGGCCGGGCCGGGCTACGCCAATGCGAGCGCATCCTGCTCCGGCGCGGCGAACTGCCACTGGGGCTACGCCGGGCACGCCGCGTCCTCCGCTTCCTACGACGACGGTGTGCACCGCAGCTCGGCGAACGCCTCGGCGTCCGGGTCGGGCGGTGGCAGCGGCCCCGGCGGTGGCGGGGTGTCGGTCTACGCGATCGCCAAGGCGGGCAAGGGCTGGGCGCAGTCCATGGCGGGCTGCTCCGGCGCGGCCAACTGCACCGCCAGCTACTCCAGCCACGCCTTCGCGGAGAAGACGGTGGGTGGGCAGCACGCCAAGGCCCAGTCCGACTGCGTGGGTGGGGGCGCCGGCGGGTCCTGCGGATCGGTCGCCGCGGTGGAGGTCGACAAGCTGCACGCGATCGCGCAGGCGGCGTGTTCGGGCACCGGGAAGTGTTCTTCGCATTACGAGACGCAGTCGGCGAACACGCTCACCGCGGGCGGGATGAAGGGTGACGCGGGCGGCAACTGCTCCGGCGACCGGGCCTCCGGCGGTGCCTGCGCGACCGGTTCGAAGATCGTCTACAACGCGAAGACCGGGAAGATGGAGGCGCAGTCCTACTGCGCCACCGACGGCGGTACCTGCCACAACAAGTACGCCAACATCACCATCGACGGCGCCTCGCCGGACAAGACGATGACCGGCGACGGTGGGGTGCACTGCTCCGGTCCGGGTGCGGGGTCGTGCTCGATCGCCGGCGTGCTGCTGTACGAGGCCGCGCCGAAGGACAAGGACGGCAAGGTGCTGCCGCCCACGCTGGTCGTCGGCACCGGCTGCGCGGCCGAGGGCGCGACCTGTAGCCAGTGGACCGACGCCGAGGGCAAGTGGGCGTGGGAGAAGGGCAAGCTCACCGGCGACGCGAGCTCGAAGTGCGCGGGTGGTGCCGGTTGGTGTTCCTCGGTCGTGTCGGGCGGGTACGACCCGAAGACCGGGAAGATCGATGCCTTCGCCGACTGCGCGAGCAGCGGCAACAACGGGTTGTGCTCGAAGTCCGCGGCGCACATCAACGGCGAGATCACGGTGCCGGCGCAGTTCAAGCCGGGTGGCCCGACGAACGGGACGATCACCGGCAAGGGCTACTCGAACTGCGACCGGGTGTCGGGGCCCTGCGGGGTCAGCGGGGTGTTCGCGCCGATCGCGGCGCAGCAGAAGTTCGAGAAGAACGCCGACGGCAGCTTCAAGCTCGACCAGAACGGGAACAAGATCCCGGTCTACAAGAAGGACGACAAGGGCAACATCATCCCCGGCGAGGACGGGAAGCCCCAGCTCGACTACGACCCGTCCGCGGTGAACGTCCAGACCGGCTGCTACCCGGCAGGCCCCGGCTGCGACCAGAAGGCCACCATCACCGGCAACGTCGATGTGCGCACCGACCACAGCAAGCACGTCGGCACGCTCGACGTCGAGTGCTCGGGCGGCGCGGGCACCTGCAACCTCATCGGCCAGCTGGGCTTCGACCCGGACGGCGGCGAGGTCAGGGCCTTCAGCAACTGCGAGTCCGAGGGCGCCGTCTGCCACAGGTCCGAGACCCACACCGACGCCTGGGTGGAGGCACCGGACGGGAAGATCTACGGGAGCGGCAAGTCCGACTGCGTCGCGCAGAGCGGGCCCTGCGCCTCGGTGTCGATCGCCAAGTACGTGGAGGCGCACTGGCCCAAGGAGGAGCCCTGCCCCGACGTCTGCGCGCGGGCGATACCGCAGAAGATCCCCGAGCACGTGATCGTCGGCTCCGGGTGTGCGACCGACACCGGGAAGTGCAGCTACAGCTTCAGCGCGGGCGGCAAGCGGGAGTACACGGGCGACGACCTGTCCGCCCAGGCCCGCGCCGGCTGCGGGGAGAGCCACGCCACCGCGGGCGGCGGCGGGTGCACCGTGGCCGCCTACATCGACACGGACAAGGCGAAGGACGGCCAGCTCGGGTTGACCGCCTTCTGCGAGGGCAGCACGAGCTGCTCCTACTACGCCAGCGGCAAGGGCAGCGCCGAGTCGGACAAGAACAACGCCAAGGCCAACAAGTTCTGCGGAACCGCTGCGGCGGGTTCCTGCCAGATGACCGTGGGCGCGATCACCGCGGGTGGTGACGACGAGAAGCAGGGCCAGGCGATCGCGATCGGGTACTGCACCGACAGCAACGGCACCTGCGGCGGCACGATCAGCACCCGCGCCGACTCCAACCGCGACACCCTCGCCGACTGCAGCACGGGCGCCAGCGGGATGTGCTTCAGCATCACCGACCCGAAGTACGCCCACGCAGGCGGCGACCTGGCCGATGACAAGGGCGACGGCACGTACACCGGCGATCCGCTGCACCTGCACACCAAGGCACCCGGCGGCGAGGAGAACAAGAACTGCACGATCGCGTCCTGCGGCGACGGCAACTACGTCGAAGCGCTGGGCGGGAAGTACATCGCCATCGACCTCGAGACCAAGAAGTCGTTCGGCGGGTTCATGAAGAACCTGGTCCGCGACGGTGGTTCGGTCATCGTGCACGCGGTGCCGGGCCTGCTCTCGGCCATCGGGACCGAGGCCTGGAACTGGGTCACCGCCAAGAGCTGGGACGGCTTCGACGGCTACGTCGAGGCACATCCCCTCACCGGTGGCATCGCCAAGGGCTTCAAGAACTCCTACGACCGCTGGGTCGGGAGCAACGGCGACCTGGGCAAGGCCGGCGACGACTACTACTTCGCCCCGGTGTCGACGTTGCTGGAGGACGTCGGCACGGTGACGATCGTCCTCCTCGGAGCCGGCGCGGTCATCAAGGCCATCTCGCTTGGCGCCAAGGGCGCGAGCGCCGCGGCGGCGGGGATGGCCGCCGAGACCGGGGTGCGCGGCCTGATGACGTCGGCGGGCCGCGGGCTGGGCCGCGCCGTACCGGCGCTGGACGCCGTGAGCGGCCCGCTGCTGCGGTCGGGCAACTGGTGGGGCACCAACGTCGCGATGGCGCCGCTGCGGCTGAACTTCGCGGCAGGTCGCTTCGCCGCAGGGGTGGCGGCGAAGGGTGTACTCGCCCCGGCCGCCAAGCTGGCCGACCACGTCTCGGTGGGCCTGCTCAGCCGTGGCGGAGGCCTCCTCGGGAAGGGGATTCCCGCCGGGAGCGTCGTCTTCCGGGCGGGCGAGACGTTCGGGCGCATGGGGAACGGGCTGCGCGTGGGCGCCTACGGCGGGCGGGTGGTCAGCCGGAGCGGTCTGCTCGGGAAGTACACCGTCCGGGGTGGCATCTTCGGCAGCGCGGTGCAGAAGTCGGAGTTCACGCCCGGCCTGGTGCCCACGGCATGGGCCTACCGGGTACTCGGCATGCGGTTCGGCACCGCCGTGCACCCGGATGCGATCAAGCAGGCCGCCGGGAGGGCGTCGGTCGCGGGGTGGGGCCGCGACATCCCCGACTTCGTCACGGGCAAGCAGTCCGTGCTGGGCATGATGTACGGCCACGAGGTGGCGAACCGGCTCCGGCAGGGCGTCGTCAAACTGTCGCAGCGCCTCGTCATGCGGGACCAGCTCGTCCACGGCGGCGAGTACGCGGCGGCACCGCTGGACCGGGTGCTGACCAGGCCGATCACCGTGAACGACGGCAACCTCAGCCCGGTCCAGCACGCGATCATCCAGCGGGCCATCGCCGAGGTCGACGGCGCCACCACCGGTGTGCGGATGACCCCGCAGGAGCTCGCGGACCTGTCCGGGGTGTCGTTGCGGGAGATCGAGGCGGCAGGCTGCAACGGCATGTGCGCGCTCGACGGCCTCAACAAGCGGGTCGTCGGCCTCGGTGGCCCCGATGACCTGGTCTTCTACGCCCAGCGCGGCACCATCTACGTCGACAGCCGCATCCTGGCGGCGCTGCGCGAGGGCCGGCTGACCCCGGACGCCTTCGCCACGGTCGTGCGGCGTCAGCTCGCCGAGATGAAGCCCGGCACCCGCGGGCTGAACAACCCGCATGCCCTGCCGTCCGGCGTGCTCAACCTGCTCGAGGACATCAGCGCGGCCAACCGGGGCGCGGCCCGTAGCGGCACCGGCTCGGCTGCCTCCACCGGTGCGCGCACGGGCGAGCATCCGTCCGCGACCGGGAGGCCGGCCGGTTCCGATCCGGACGCGCCACCACCGGGTCCCGAGCAGCCACCCCGCGATCCGACCCAGCCCGGACCGTCCGGCACGCTGCCCACCGGTGAGCGCCTGGGCGGAGCCCGGACCAAGAGCAGCGGCGGCGGGCCCGACCCGCTGCCGGGTGAGCCGGGCCAGGGCGACGGCCTGGCCCCGAAGACCGAAGAACCCGTGCCGGGGTCCACGGATGGCGTGGGGCATCCGGGCGAGATCAACCCGTTCGAGACGGACCTGCCCCCGCCGGCACCGGAAGGGTCTGCCACTCCCAAGGGCACCAGCGAGACCAACCCCGCCCAGACGGCTCCGGCTGCCGGTGGCGAGGGACGCCCTGCTCCGAAGCAGGGCACGCCGGAACAGAAGAACACGACGAGCCACAGCAGCACCGAGACCGAGGAGGTTCCGCAAGGAGCAGGCACCGAAGGGCACTCCACGGACCACGCCCCCGCCGTCGGCGAGACCGAAGGCACGGGCGCGCCGGTTGAAGGCACCCAGAAGGGGGCCGGTCAGCCGGGAACCACGCAGCACGCGCCGCCGGAAGGTGAGCCCGCTGGGACCGCGAAGGCCAAGGCCGAGCTGAAGGCCAGGGCCGACGAGGTCGTGTCCATCTGGAAGAAGGAGTACTGGCAGCAGCCCGCGTCGTACCTGCGCGAGAAGTTCCAGAACCTTCTCGACGAGGTCCGGTCCGGCAGGAAGACGATCGAAGAGGTCACGCCCGAGTGCACGGCGATCGCGTGCGAGATCTCGCGGCAGAACGGGAAGGCACCACGCCATGACCAGGTAGAAGGCGCACTGGCGCTCATCGACGGCGACGTCATCGAGATGCTGACCGGCGAGGGCAAGTCCCTCACGGCCTCGCTGGCCCTCACCGTCAGGGCGCTGGACCCCAAGGGCTCGCAGTGGCTGACGCTCAACACCAAGCTCGTCGTCGACGCGGTCCGCGAGGTGCGGCCGATCGCATCGAAGCTCGGGCTGAGCGTCGACATGCTGACGCCGGAGATGGGCCTGCTCGCCAAGCGGCGGGCGTACCGGGCCGACATCCTCGTCGGAACCGCGTCGGAGTTCGTGTTCGATGCGCTCCGCAGCCGCAACCGGCCGGGTGAGCCGATCCACCAGAACCGTGGTGGGTTCCGGATCATCGACGAGGTCGACCTGGTCCTGCTCGACGAGGCCCTGACCCCGCACGTGCTCGCCGCGCCCGGGGCGAACCGGAAGATCCCGCTGAAGGATCTGGCGTGGGCGGCGAAGGTCGCCGAGAAGCTGGGGCCGCCGAAGGACGGGATGCCGGGCCACTACCGCTTCGTGGGCAACAGCATCCGGCTCACCGCGGAGGGGATCGAGTTCATCAAGTCCCTGTCCGAGCTGGGCAAGGACCTGACCAAGCGGAGGAACGCGCCGCTCGTACGGCGGGTGGAGAACGCCCTCACACATGGCAAGACCGTCATGAAGGACCGGCACTACATCGTCGCGCCGGGACCGGATGGCGGTGTCGTCACGATCGTCGACAAGCACGGAGAGCCGCTGCCCGGCAGGCGCTGGAGCAACGGGCTGCAGGAGGCCATCGAGTACGCCGAGGGCGTCGAGGTCCGCCGACCCACCCGCTCGGTCGACTCGATGACCGTCGTCGACTTCCTCGGCGACACCCCGTGGGCGGGCATGACCGGAACCGCGGGCGGCGCCGAGGGTGCGGCCATGTTCGGTCTGCACTACGGCAAGGACGTCGTGTTCATCACCCGCGATGGCCGGGTGGAGCGGGTGGAGCACACGCGCAACTACCTCACTGCCACCGACAAGTGGCGGGGCGTGCTCGCCGACATCGTCGAGAAGAACGCCGCCGGACGGCCGGTGTTCGTGAAGGTCGGGTCGGTCCTCGAAGCCGAGTTGCTCTCGGGCATGCTCCGCAAGGCCAAGATCGACCACGAGCTGATCACCGCGAAGACCCCGCACGCGACGGAGGACCGGATCGTCGCCGACGCGGGCCGGCGGGGCCGGGTCACGGTGGCCAGCAAGGGTGGCCGAGGCATGGACATCCGCCTGGGCGGCGACGTCGAGTACATCGCCCGCCGCATCGTGCATCGCGAGAACCTGGGCCTCCGCGACAGCGACCCCCGCTACCAAGCTCTGCTCAGCGAGGCGCGAGGCCTGGCCAAGGACATCGTCAAGGCCGAACACGACCTCCTGAACGACGCCGGCGGGCTGCACGCGGTGCTCACCGAGGCCACCGAGTTCCGCATCGAGATGCAGGCCAGGGGTCGCGCGGGACGCGGGAACGACAACGGCTCCGCGACGCTGCACCGCTCACTGCACGATCCGCTCCTGCAGCCCGTCGGCAAGGGCGAGTTCACCGCACACCCGACCGAGGCCGTGGAGACCACCGGCATCGATGTGGGCTCGGTGGAGATGGACGCGCTGTTCGCGACCGCCACCCGCCAGGCCGAGCTGGCCGCCATGATGGAGCGCGGCGCGAACGCACCCGCGAAGACCGGGGCGGTCAGCGGCGAGCAGACGACCGGGGCCACGACCGAGAAGCAGCTGCCGACGGTGCTGCGCGGCGAGCTCGACGAGGGGCTCACCACCCGGGCGACCAACCCGGCAGGCATCGACCTGCCGCTGCTCGCGCTGGCCCGGCGCGGGCAGGAGATCCCGGGCCTGGACGAGAACCCGGAACAGAACAAGAAGAAGAACGAGCGCCTGCGGGAGCTCGCCGTGCAGCCCGGCCTCGAACACACCGCGTCGGCCGCGGCCACCGAGGTGGCCGAGCTGATCCCGCAGCGGTCCTTCCAGCCCTACCAGTACACCGCCGAGGACCTCGCGGCGGTCAAGGCGCGGCTGGAGGCGCTGAACGCGGGGATCGCCGCCGTGGCCCGGGAGCAGGAGCTGCGCGCGGCACTGGGCATGGGCGAGGCCGAGTACGCCGCCACGCTGGCGGTGGCCGAGTTGCTGCTGATCGAGGGGCCGCAGAGCGGCGAGCTGAAGAAGGAGCCGGAGGAGCGGCTGCGCCTGGGCTCGGTGCGCCCCCGCGAGCTGCAGGCGTTCCTCGACTACGCGAGCGGCCAGTCCCGGGAACGCATCGCCGAACGGCTCGACGTCCCCGTCGACGGCCCGGCCGGGATCGACTGGTTCCTGCGTACGGTGATCGACAAGCTCGTCCGCGAGATCCGCAACAACCAGCTGCTGGGGAGGCAGGAGTCCGCCGGCCGCGGCGTGCTGACCGAGACCCGGGCCCGCGCGCAGGCGCTCGCCGAGCAGGACGCGGGCCCCGGACGGTGGCAGCGGGTGCGCGACGCGCTGCGCGGGATCGAGGACGGGCTGCACCCGCTGGAGCGGCGCACACTGTGGGACTGGGACGACCGGATCGAGGAGTTCCTCGGGCGACTGCCCGCCGAGCACGCCGACGCCGTGTACGAGGCGCTGCTGGAGCGCGGGATCACCTCCGTGTCCCAGCTCGCCGCCCTGCCGCCCGCCGAGTTCGATCGCCTCGGCCTGCCCCACAAGGCGCGGCGGGCGCTGCGGAAGGCCCTGGACGACACCCAGGTGCCGAGGCGCCGCGACACCGTCGACGCGCACGTGGCCGCCGAACTGGCCGGCCGCGCCGAGTGGACCCACGAGGAGCTCTTCACCGCGCTGCGGATCGCGGCCGGGGTGCCCGCCGAGACGGACCTGCCCGCGACGTTCGCCCGGATCCGGGAGCTGCGGCAGATCCTCGGGATCGACCACCTCGACATGCTGGCCGGCCTGCTGCTGCAGCGGTTGGAGACCGGCCGGATCACGCGGGCGGAGCTGGCAGCCCTGCCAGTGGCCACCCTCGACCTGCTCGTCCGGGCGCGGGCGGGCCAGATCACCGAGGACGAACTGGCCACGCTGATCCCGCACGCCGCAGGCGCGCTGCGGCAACGGTCGCCCGTGGTCGGGGTGGGGCAGCGGGTCTCGCTGCTGCTGCTCGACGCGCACATCCGCGCCCGCGCCGGCGAGCCGCCCTTCAACGCACCGCCCGCCGAGCCGGGCACCTCGCCGAGCACACCGGGCCGGTTCCCGGTGCGCGCGGGTGTCGGCCTGGCTTCGGCCGGTGGCACGGTCGGCGGGGTGGCTGCCGTCCTCGGCGGGGCCGCCGTCCCGGCGATCGGAGCCTTCGTCGTGGCGGGCGTCGCGGTGGGCGCCCTCGTGGTGGCCGCGGTCCACCTGATCCGCAACCGCGGCCCGCCGCCTGTCCTGAACCTTCTTGCACCGGTCCGCGCCGCAGCCGCGTTCGTCGGCCGGATGTACGGCGGGATGCGCAGCGGGGCCGACGCGGTACGCGATCGCGCCGAGGCGATCCGGACCGGGGCCGCGGCAGCGCGGGAGCGCCGCGCCGCGGTACGTGACCTGCGGACGGCGGTGGCCGGACTGGACGGCCCGGTCGAGGCCGCCCAGCAGGCCCTGACCCAGGACCGGCGAGCGCTCCCAGCCGCGGACGACGCGCTGGAGCGGTTGCAGCGCGGCGGCGTGCACTGGCTCTACAGCGGTTCCGATTCGGAGCTGCCCGACCCGCGGGCGGCCACCGACCGGGCGACCGAGGTGGCTCAGCGGCTGGGCATCGACCCGGCCGAGGTCCGGTTCTACGCGGGCGACACCGATGCACCGGACGCCGGACTCGGTGCACCGGCTGGAACGTTCGCGGAGCGGCTCGACACGCTGGCTGCCGCCGTCACGGCAGCGGAGACCACGCTGAACGACGCGGTCGGTGCGGTCGGGGTCCGGCGCGGCGCGATCGTCGACCGGAATGCAGAGCGGCAGACGGCGCTGGAGAACGCCGTCCGGGCTGCTGCAGCGGCCGGTGTGCCGGTCGAGCGGATCGCCCGGACCACCGGCCTGTCGGCCGCCGAGGTCCAGGCGATCATCGGCCCTGGTGGCGGCCCTGGCGGCCCTGGTGGACCGACGGGCCCGTCGGCGACCGGTGGCAACCCGGTGCTCGGCGGCGGTGGTGGGCAGCAGACCGCCCACGGCCCGCAACAGCAGCCGACCCCGCCCCCCACATCCGGTGGCACCACCCACATGACCACCGGTGACCCGCACCCGGTTGCGCCGCAGCCGCGGGCGCGCGGGCCCCCGTGGTGGAAGCGGCTGCTCGCCGACCCGCGCCCGGTGTTCGGCATCGTCCTCGCCGTCGGCGCGGTCGTGGCCGTGCTCGCGATCCGGCACGGGATGACCGACGGTGGTGCGCTTGCCGCCGCGGCGATGATGTGGCCGCGCCGCCGCAAGGCGGGCAAGGATCTGCGCGAGCGGGTCGTCGAGCTCCGCACGCCCGTCGCCGAGGCGGAGACCGCCGAGCGGCTCGTGCGCGAGGCGATCGCGCGGCACCGGGCCGACCTGGCCGCACGGCTGGGCTGGGTGCCCGAGCTGGCCGACCGGCTGCGTACCCCGGGTGGGCGCACCGAGGACGAGATCGTCGACGCGCTCGCTGCCGCGCTCGAGCTGCCCCACGCGCGGGTGCTGGCCCGGGTGGCCGACCCGGCGCTGGCCGGTCGGGCCACCCTGCCGCAGGACCTTGCCGACCCGAACCTGCCGGAAGCCGAGCTGCTCGACCGGGCCCGCACCGCGGTCGCCGGCCGGTCCGCCGCGCTCGGCAGTGCCCTGGGGCCGCTGGCCACGAGGACCCAGCACCTGGAGAACGCCCGCGCCACGTACGAGACCGAGGTCCGCACCGCCGCGGAGGAGGCTCGCACGGCCGGAGCCCGCGTCGGCGCCGTGCGCCGCGCGACCGGCCTGCCCCGGGCGGAGATCAAGGCGATGCCGGCGCCGAAGCTCCGCGATCGGGCCCGGGCCGCCGGGCAGGCCGTCCAGACCTGGGCGAGCGACCGCTGGACCACGCTGCGCACGGGCTGGACCGACTTCTGGAAGTGGGTCGGCGAACGCCTGGTCGCCCTGCGGGACGGAACGGTCCGCCGCTGGCGGGGCGAGTGGGCGCTGCTGCGCCAGGTCACCGGGGTCGCCGTGGCGCGGATGCGCCGCGGCCAGGCCGACCGGGTGCTGAACCACGAGCGGCGCCGCGCCGCACGGGCGATCGGGCACCAGGAGCTGGACTGGATCGGGTGGGTGCTGGCCCGCAACGCTGCGATGCCGCGGGCCGCGCAACGGAGCCGCGAGCGGCTCGTCCAGGAGCTCGCGACCGCGCTGAACCTGCCGTGGCGGGCGGTGCGCCGGACGGTGAAGCGGGTGGGCCGGGCCGACCTCAGCCTGCTCGCGCCCCCGCCGGGGGTGGCTCCCGACCTCGAGGTCGATCTGACCGTTGCCGCGGTCGCGGACCTGTTCAACGGGCTCCATCCGGCATTCGCCGCCGCACACGGCGTCCGCGAGACGATGCAGGCCGGGCTGGAGGCAGCCGCCAGGGACGCGGTGACGATCGCGAGGGCGGCCGGTGTGTCGCAGGGCCGGGCGCAGAGCGCGATCGGCCGGGCCGAGCGCGGGCGCGGTCCACTCGGGTTCGGGCTGCGCGTCCTGTCGGCCACGCGCGTGACGAAGCTGTTGGCCGAACGGAACCGGCCGGGGTGGGCCCGGTTCGGCGGGTTGGCGATCGGCGGCGGCGTGGGGCTGTGGCTGGGTGCCCAGCTCGGGATCGTCGCGGCCGCGGCGGTGACCGGCCCGGTCGGGCTGGCGTTGCTCGGGGCCGGTGTGATCGCCGCGGTGCGGGCCGTGTGGACCCCGCGCCAGACCCGGGGGCCGCCGTCGAAGATCTGGCTGCAGGGGTGGAAGGAACAGGGCAGGCGGATCGGCTTCTCGGCGCTCGGCGGGTTCGCGGCGGGCCTGGGTGGATGGCAGCTGCTGAACCTGGCCTGGTCGGTGTTCAACGCGAAGTTCCTCACCCAGCCGGGCCTCTACGCGGTGAAGGCGCTGCTCGGGCCGTTGGTGTCGGCCGGGCTGGCCTTCCGGTACGTGCTGCGCCGCCAGTACGCCAACCGGGCCTCCGGCATCGAGGTCGGTTCACCGCGTCGGATGGCCTTGTTCTCGGCCACCGCGGTGTTGCTGTTCTCCGGTGGGATCGCGGTGGCGCGGGCCTTCCAGCTGATCGCGAACCCGGTGTTCCTCGTCCTGGTGGCGGTGGGCTTCGGTGTCGTCAACGCTGCGGCACAGGCCAAGGACACCTTCCTCACCCGCGCGATCAAGGCGGTGATCGGTGGTGGCCTGGGTGGGCTGATCTTCGTGGTGATCCAGTCCCTCGGGGTGGCGCCGTTCCCGGCGCAGTTGACCGAGTTCGTCCAGACCTTCGCCATCGCAACGATGATCTACGCCCTGCCGACGATCATCGCCGAGTACGCGAACGTCTGGGTGGGCAAGCGCCTCGTGCCGTTCGCGGAACGCCGGGCCAAGAAGATCAAGGCGACCGCACGCAGCGGCGACGTGTCGGGGCTCGGCCCGTGGCAGCGGTTCTGGTGGCGGATCTGGCTGGACGCGAAGAACTTCTCGCCGGTCGACGAGCGGGTGACGATGCTGAAGGCGGCGGACCCGATCCTCGCCGGGCTCGCGTCGGTGATCATCAACCTCTCCTGGGTGAGCAAGTCGTGGATCACCGCGAACGACTCCCTCACCGCTATCGTGGTGCGCTTCGTCCTGGTGGCGGGCGTCGTGTGGGTGCTCAACAAGCTCGTCCGGGACCCGCTCGAGTTCCGGTGGAAGTACCTCGGTTACCGCAGCTCCCGGAAGCTGCGGTTGCCGCCGCGGCCGCCCTACTGGGGTGGCGACCCGTTGCTGCAACGGGCCGGCGCCTACCAGAAGCAGCTCGGCATCGTGCTGGGCGAGCTCGGGTTCTCCGGCCGCGACCTCGACTCCGCGCTGGTACCGGACCTGGCGCAGGGGCTGTGGAAGCGGATGTCCGCGCCGATCCACGAGCCGCTTCCCGAGTGGGCGGCGGTGCCCGACAGCACCGTCGCCGGGAGCGAGATCAACAGGGTGATGCGGGCCGAGCACGAGGAGGCGAAGAAGCGCCGGGATGACCATGTCGCGACGGTCCAGCTCGTGGTGCCGTTGCTGGCAGCCGATCCTGCCGCGCTCACCGCGGCGGCAGCGCAGCTGCGCAGGAGCAGCGACCCCGAGGCCGAGGCGGCCGCGAAGGCCATCGACTTCCAGCGCGAGCTGGCGGAGAAGCTCTGGGAGCTGGCCCGGTCCGACCTGAACACCCGCACCGACCGCACCGACCGGCCGGAGGCCGGCCACCGGGTCTGGGCGAAGCTGCTGGCCGACGCCCTGAAGCGGCGCAACGCCCTGCGGAAGGACCTGCTGGACGGGCGGCGCAAGGAACTCCTGCTGTTGATCAAGTCCTACTACCTGGACACCGGTCAGAAGGATCATCCCGATCTGGCATGGGCGCAGGCTGAGCTGCGGGAGTTGGAGTTCCGGCTGGCCGGCATCACCAGGCCGCCGCACGACCCGCTGGAGATGGTGGTTCAGCTCGCCGACCAACGGCGACGCAGCGTCGAGGGCAACGCCGATCAGGAGGAGGCGGCGCGCGCTGTGAAGACGCCCGGCGCGAGCACGGCCCGGGCCGTGGAGATGCAGGCCCTGGCCGCGGTGATGGGGCTGCTGGAGGAAGCGGCGCTGCTGTCGATCGAGGCCCGCCTCTCCGGCGAGGCGCGCGAGCGCGCCCAGAACGAGTGGCGTACCGCGATCGACGGGGCGGTCAGCGCCGTGCCGGGCGACCCGAAGCTGGACTCCGTGCTGGCGAAGCTGCTGGTGGTCGTCGGCCTGCCGGGCCCGGTGACCGCGGCGGAGCTGGAACGGGTGTACGGCGGTACGGGTTGGGAGCAGGCGCTGGCTGGGCTCGCCGAGGCGGGGGCCCTCGCCGGCAACCCGGCCGGCGGCTACCGGGCGGACAAGGATCTGGTCGCGCTCTGGCGTGGCGTGGCGCCGAACCTGCGCTACGCCGTCCGGGCGGGTCCGGCCGGGCTGCCCGGTGCCGCCGAGCTCGCTCCGCTACTCGGCGACACCATGCCGGCGGGCGGCACCACCCAGGAGGAGAAGGACGCGGTCGCTGGGCTGCACGACCTGTTGCGCAACGGTGATCTGGCGTTCCGGTACTGGCGCGACGGCTGGCGCGACGATTGGTCCATCGCGGTCCGGAGCGTGAAGCGGCTGATCTACGCGATCGGCCATCCGCCGGGACGACGGGCCTGGCCGCTGGCCGGGCGCAACGCGCTGGTCCGGTTCGGCACCGCGGTCGGGGGCCTCGCGGTCCAGCGGTGGCGGCACGCCGTGCTGCCCGGCCGGCACCGGCGCCACCTCAGGGCGTTGTTGCGGGAGACCGATCGGGCCACCGGGCTCTACCACGGGGCGCTGCGGACCGGCTGGTTCCGGTTCGACCAGCAGCACGCCCTCCCCGACCCGGACGGCCTGCCCGAGGATGCGGTCGCGCTGCAGAACGCGGTGCGCGTCCTGCAGGCCGAGCAGCACGGGAAGCTGGCCGAGGCCCGTCGGCAGGCCGAGACCGAGCTGGACGTGGTGGGGTCCTACCCGCATCAGGTCGACCGCGCGCTGTCGGCCGCGCGCCGGGCCCGCACGAGCGCCCCCGGTTCCGACCCGCTGCCTCCGGCCGCGGTGTTCTGGCTGAAGGAGATCACCGGCGAGCTGAACCGGATCCGGAAGCTGCTGGACGAGCTGCCCAAGGGCAGCGCGGAACGCCGCGCCGCACTCGACGAGGCCCGCCTGATGCTGATCCGCCACGACCTCAACCGGGACTACGCGTGGCAGTCCAAGCTCTTCCGCACCGTGGGTGGCTGGTCGGCGATGGAGAAGGCGCGCAAGGCCGCCCGGCACCTGCGCTCCACCCACGAGGACATCTTCAAGGCGCAGAGCCCCCGGAAGCGGCCCGTTGCCGGGCCCGTGATCCCGCGACCGGACTGGGCCGCCCACCCCTTCGGCGAGGACCACCTCATCCCGGGTGCCGTTACCCACCGGGGCCGGGGCAACCGCCGCAACCAGGACGCGGCCAGCGTCATCACGCTGCCGGACCGCGGCCGGGTCGCCGTCGTGGTCGACGGTGTCTTCAGCTACCCCGGCTCCGACCCGGCCGCCTGGGTGTTCACCAACGCCTTCTACGACGAGGTCGTGCGGGTCGCCGGCCGCGCTCCCAGGACGGTCCTGGAGGACGCGCACAAGGCGGGTGTCGCCGCGCTGGTCGCGGCCTACCGGCCCGAGACCGGACACCAGGCCGTGGCGTACGTGGCCGCCTACGTCGCCACCAACGGCACGATCACGACCAGCCACGTCGGCACCGCGCGCGCCTACTGGCTCCCGGCCGCCGGTCCCGCCGACAGGGGCGCGCTCTGGACCGTCGACCACAGCCGCGGTGGGTTGATCACCAAGGGCGGCACCATGACCCGCTACGCCGCGGGCGACTACCACCCGGAGCCGACGTTCGGCGAGCGCACCCCGGGCGAGGAGGGCACGCTCGTCCTGGCCACCGACGGCCTGTGGCGCTACCTGACCGAGCCGAAGGATCTCGCCGAGGCGATCGGCCCCTCCTCCACCCATCCGGAGAAGGTCGCGACCGACCTGGTCGACGCGGCCGCCGCGAAGGGCGGTGTCGACGACACCACCGCTGCCGTCCTGCAGATCGCGGGTCCGGCCACCCCGGTTGCCGGCGGCGGCCCGGTGGCGCTGCGGCCGTTGTCGGAGACCGAGCGGCTGAACGTACTCGGTGCGGTGCGCGGCCGGGCGGGCCGGATGACGCCGTTGGACGCGCTGCCGCACCGGATGCCGCGGGGCCCGCCCGGTGTCCGCGTGCTGGTCCTGGACGGTGACCTCCCGGTCTCCGGTGTGATCGCGTTCGGCTGGGCGGAAGCCGGTGTCGTGGTGATCACCCGGTCGATGCTGGACGAGATCGCCGCGCACCTGGCAGCCGGACGACTCACCGCGGACTGGTGGTACCAGCTGCTCGAACACGAGCGGGACTTCCACCTGCCCGGTGGCGCGCACTTCCCCGAGCACACCGGCCCTCGTCACGACGCGCACGCGAGTCCTTTTGCCGCCGCGCTGAGCCGCGCTCGCCACGAGAGGGACCACGGCCCGGCCGGGATCCGCAAGCCGCATGGCAGCGAGTTGGAGGGGTGGTGGAAGGGCGGGCTGCTGACCGGCGACGAGCTGGACCCGGGTCAGCGGGCCAGGCTCGCCGACGAGCTGGAACGGCGGCTGCGCGTGACGAAGGTGCCCGCGTCGGCGACCGAGCAGGCCGCGGAGCTGCGCGCCATGGTGGAGGCCGCCATCCGGATCCTGCGAGGCGAGCCGCTGGACGCGCGGTGGGCCGGGGCGAAACCGGCGCGGCTGCACTGGTTGGCCGATGCGGAGTCCGCGCTGATGACCGATCTGGTGCTGAACCTGACTGCGGATGCCGGGTTCGCCGAGGAGAACGGCGTGATGAACGTCTTCGCCTCGAACGAGGTCGGTCTGCTGTACGGGCTCGTCGCGGGCGTGCTCGCCCCGGCGCTGGACTTCACGACCGGGCAGGCGCACGTGCTCGCGGTGCTGGCCGAGCGGCTGGTGGACGGCCCGGACCATCCGGGTGAGTCGTGGAAGCGGCGGCCCGGGTGGCTCACCGCGCGCGCGGTGCTGGAGCTGCGTCGCCTGGCGCAGTCCAACCCTTCCGGCCGGATGCTGCTGGTGTGGGACCACGCGCGGGTGCGTGCCGAGATCGCAGGCCGCTTCACCGGTCGGTGGCGGGATCTGGTGCTCGCCTATGCCGAGGAGTTCCACGACGCGGCCATCGAGCACGGACGGGTGCCCCATCCGGCCGCCGATGAGCTGCGCGAGGAGTACCGGACCGCGCTGGTCGGCCTGCGGAAGCTCGTGGCCGGGATGACGGATCTGACCAAGGCCCAGCGGAAGAAGCTGACCGCTGCGTTGCGGGAGGCGGAGAAGGGAACGGCGCCGCTGTGGGAGATCGAGGTCGAGCTGCGGTACCTGCGGGCCCGCACGGAGCACGCCGGGGTGTGGCCGACCTGGACCGAACTGATGTACGTCGCGGTGCGCGACGTCGTATGGGGCCGGTTCACCGAGCCGGCCGACCTGGTGGTGTTGCAGGAGCGGGCGGTCAGGGCCCTCATCGACACCGTGTCGGACGACCTGCGCTCGTTGCTGGTCCCGGCGAGCCGCTACGGCGGGGTGGGCCGGCTGGTGCTGGTGGAGGTACCCCGCCACCAGCTGCCCGCCGCGACGGCACTACCGACCAAGGCGACGGAGCCGGACACCGCGGCCCCGGTGCCGCCGGCCGGGGGCGTCGGCTGGGTCGGGTTCCGTCCGAAACGCGCGCTGCACTTCGACGCCGCCCGCGTCGCCGCTGGTTCCGCGTTCGCGACCGACGGGACCGTCAACCTGCCCGATGCCGTCGAACTGGACCGGCCGACGCGGGAGGAGTGGGCCGACCAGTTGGAGCCGGACGGCAAGCTCGGCATGTGGGTCGTGACGACGCCGCACGGGTTCGCCGAGCAGCGCAAGGTGCTCCGCCGGTACGTCGCCGACACGCAGGCACTCCTGCGCGGGCAGCCGCTCGACCGGAAGGGCCCCGTCCCGCCGGTGCGGGTGTACCTGCTGGCGGAACCGGTCGTCGACCCGATGGGCCGGGAGGTCACGGCGCTCGCTCGCTCCGAGGGTGACGAGCTCGCTGTCCACGCCACGGACGCCTGGGGCGTCCTGCACGTGCTCACCCAGGTGTTGTACGCCGAGTGGGACGGGTTCACCGGAGAACAGGGCTGGATCCTCGGTGAGCTCGTCGGCCGGGTGGCCGGGCGCCAGTCGATCTCGTACGCGGAGCAGCAGCAGCCCCGGCACTGGGTGCCGGGCCGCATGCTCACCGAGATCAGCGAGTCCGGTTGGGACGACGCATGGCGGCTCATCGCCGATCACCGGGACGAGCGGGATCGGCTGGTCGCGTTGTTCGCCACCCGGCCGGTCTGGCAGCGGTTCATCGCCCTCTACCTCGACCAGCGCTACCTGGCCATGCTGGGCCGAGTTCCCCAGCCGACCGTCACCGCGGACACGATCAAGCCGCTGCTCGGTCGCGCCATGAAGGACCTCGACACCGTCATCGACGGGATGCGGCTGTCCCGACGCGACGCCCGGCAAGTGCGCCGCGACGTGCAGCGGACCCTTGAAGGCCAATGGGGCAACCGGGGACTCACCCCCAAGAACGTGCACACCACGTATGCCGTGAGCCGGCTGGTGGGGCCGCTCGCGGTGGAGTGGTACCTGGCCGGGGGGCCGCTGCCGGTACCCGCAGCAACCGCGAACGACGAGCTGATCAAGCTCGCCACCATCCTCCTCCACTGGGCCTCGGCCACCGGCCCGGTGCCGGGACGGCACGACGAGGACCACGGGTATCGCGGGCCGATCGACGCCGGCGACCCGGTCCGGGGCGCGGTGGCCGCCGCCTTCGCCGAGCTGGTGCCCGTGGAACTGCGCGAACGGCTCGGCCTGGACACCCGTCAGCTACACGAGGTCCGGGAGTTCCTGGGCGACCAGCCCTATCGGCTCAGTGAGCAGGCCGTCGGCCTGGGTCGCTCCGCGGAGGAGGGGCACGGCGGCGGGGCGGTGGCGCTGACGCCGCCGACGCCGCAGCAGCTTCGTGCGGTACTGCGCCAGTTGCCCTTCCGCCGGGACGAGATGGTCTCGTTGGACCGGCTGGGCCTGCCGATGCTGCGGGCCCCGCCGGGCATCACGGTGCTGGTCCTGAACGGGGAACTGCCCGTGCCCGGGCTGGAGCCGATCGCGTTCGGGTGGGCGGACGAGAACGCGATCGTCATCACCCGGGCGATGCTGGACGAGATCGCCGAGCACGTCGCGGCGGGTCGCCTCGACCCCGGCTGGTGGCACGGCCTGCTCGCCCACGAGCGGGACTTCCACCTGCCGGGCGGCGCGATGTTCCCCAACCACATCGGCGAGGACCACGACGCCCACGCTGAGCTGTTCGCCGCTGCCCTGCGCGCCGCCCGGGCCGAGCGAGACACGCCGCGACCCGGTTCGGGCGCGGCCACTCCGCGCGGGCCACCCGCCGGGTACCGGCTCCGGGAGGACTGGGGCAACACCTTCAACGCCCGCCGCGCACCGTACTTCACCGCGCGTGCAGGCGCGAACGAGGTCCACGTCGAGCCGAAGACCCGCAAGGGTCGCTACCGCCGGGTCGACTCCTACCTCCCCGGCAAGGAGATCGTCTCCCGCAAGCACACCCAACTCGCCGACGTGAAGCTCGCGACGGCGCTGGGCTACCTGCACGAGTTCGTCGCGCACTACAACCAGGGCACCCGGATCGCCGACACCGGCTCGAACCGACGTGACCTCGGCGACAGGCAGATCGGTGAACGGCTGCGCGGCGAGCTGATCCTCGAGGTCCCCTTCCAGCTCGCGGCCGTGCCGCACGCGGTGGTGGCGGAGGCGGACGCGCTGGGGATCGTGGTCCGCGACGAGCTGGGCCACGTGCACGAGCTCGACCGGCTTGCGGTGCGGCGGCCACGTGCTCCGCCGTCGGGTCTCCCGGTGCGGCCGCTGCGCGCGGACGGGCTCACCTACGCAGGGCCGCTGGCACCCACGCAGACCACAATGTCGGGCCGGACCAAGGTCATGAAGTTCCGCGCAGGCGACCGCACACTCGTGATCAAGCACCCGGACACCGAGGAACGATTGGTCGCCTCGCTCGCCACCGCCGCCGTGTACCGGGTGGCGGGCATCCCGAGCCCCCGCACATGGGCGGCGGTCGCGGTGGAGGACATCAAGGGCGGGGGCCGCACGCTGATCCGGGCGGGCGAGGTCGTCGAGGTCGCCGAGTTCATCACGGGTATCCCGCCCGACCTCATGGCCCTGGAAAGCGGGTCCCTGCGCGACCAGTTGGCCGTCCGGTACGGGATCGGGGCCCTGCTCGGCGACTGGGGCGGGTTCACGTGGATCAACCTGCGGCAGGTCCACGACAACGACACCACCATCGACACCCTGGTACACGTCGACTTCGACGAGGGACTGCGCGCCACGCCGTTCGGTGTCGACCCGTTCGCCTGGATGATCCACCGCCACCCCGAGGTCTTCGGCAGGCTCACCGAACAGGACGTTCTCGCCCAGCTCCACGACCTGATCGACCGTGGTGGCGTCCTGCGGGCGGTCCTGCCCAACGAGGACCTGCGTGCGCTCGTTGACGAGCGGCTGGCGCGCATCGCCCGGATCATCGACGAGGGCAGGCTGCCCGATGCCATGGCCGCTGAACTGGCCGCGGCACAAGAGATGGTCACCGACGGCGGCGACATCAGGTGGCACCGGCGGGCGCTGGCCGTCGGCGAGATCGCGGAGCACGTCGCCGAGGGCGAACGCCGCCCGGTCACCAAGCGGGAACTCCGCCGCCTGATCGACGACGGCGCCCGGGTCTGGCTGCACGAGCGCCGGTCCGGCGGCTGGCTGGTGACGGTGGCGGACGACCCGGCGCCGGCCGACGACGATGAACCCGGACCCGGATCGCCCGCCGACCACACCGGCGAGGCCGCCGCCGAGCCGGGCGGGGGCGGCGTTGCCATCGGCGGGCTGCCGGACGAGACCCGGCATGCGGTGGAGGAGCGCCTGCCCGGCGCACTCCGCGCCGGTTCCCGCCCGCTCTCCGGGGAGGAGTTCCCGAACCTGGCTCGCGGCCCACCGGAGGGCGTCGCCCGGGTGCGGATCATCGACACCGACCTGGGCGACGGCGGGGTGCTGATCGCGTTCGGGTGGCGGCATCCGGACTTCGCGCCCGACGGCGTCATCGCGGTGCCGGCCCGGGTGGCGCGCGTGGCGGAGCGGCTCGTCGCCGCCGATCCGGGGTTCGCCGCGTGGTGGCACCGGCTGCTGATGCACGAGGTGGACTTCCACATCAATCGCGGCGAGCACACCGGCACGCGCCACGACACCCACGCCGCCGCGCTGGCCGACGACTTCCAGGCCGCGGCGGCGGCGCGCCGGTCGACGCCGGTGCGCACCGCGCTCGCCGTGGGCCGAGACGTGCTGCGGCGGCGGTTCGGCGGCGTTCCCGCGCACTCCGACGCCGTGCTGCGACAGGCGGTGGCCGATCGGGTGGTCGAGTCGAGGTTCTTCACCATCAGTCCCGTCTTCTACGGCGTGGGGCCGCGTTACCTGGGCCTGGAGCTGGAGGTCAACGCTCCGGCGGAGGCGCACGCGGAGATCGCGATCCACGCCGACCGGCGGCTGGGCGGGCTGGCCCATCTCATGCGCGACGGCTCGATCCCGATCCACGAGGGATTCGAGATGGTCACGCACCCGATGTCGTACGACTGGGCGATGCGGTACTTCCCCTGGGAACTGCTCGACGAGCTGAAGCGGCTCGGGGTCACCGGGGACGGCTTGGGCCTGCACGTGCACGTCAGCCGCGCCGGGTTCGGCTCGCCGGAGCACATCGCGCGGTGGATGACGTTCATCCACCGCAACGCCGGCTATGTGACGGCGCTGGCTCGCCGCAGCTCGGTCAAGTACGCCGGATTCACCGACTCGGACCGCCGGGCCATCCCGGCCTACGCGCAGGGGTCGCGCGATGGCAAGAAGATGCGTGCCATCAACGTCCGGCACGAGGGCACCTTCGAGCTGCGGATGTTCGCCAGCACCCTGGAACGGGACGAGGTGCAGGCGGCGCTGGGCTTCGCGACCGCCTCCATCGAGTACACCCGCACGCTGTCGGTGCCCGACGGTATCGCGGACGGGGAGGACTGGCCCGCGTTCACGACGTGGCTGCGCGACCGTCCCGAGTTCGCGCCGCTCCAGCGCGAGGTGGGGCGGCGCACCGCGCAGGGCCCGGCGGAGGTGGAGCGGCCGGTCTACGACGGGAGCTGGCTGGGCGAGCGGCCCTGGGCGGGACTGCTGCGTGACCGCGGGCTGTTGCCGCCGGGGGACGATGCGGACCGGCGCAACGCGGCCCGTGGTCCGCCACCCGACGAACCGCGGACCGAGCTACCAGGCAACAGCGACGTCCCGGATACCGGTGCGCGCAAGCCTCCGGGTCCGCACCGGCCCGAGGGCGCCGTCGGGCCGGCCTGATCGGGACGAGATGCTTCGTCCTCGAGGGCGTGCTAGCCCATGTGGTTGAGCGCCCTGACCACACGGGATTCGGGCAGGAGGGCCTGCACGGTCTCGCTGGAGGTGGGCGCGGGTCGGTGAGGGTGTTGCGGATGCCGTCGGTCTCCCACCGGTCGTTGGCCCGACGCTACGGGCGAAGCCCAGGACCGCTGGCGCGCGGGTCGACGGCCCGCACCCGTTCGCGCTCGTCCCGGCCGGAGTTGCCCCGAACGGGACGCTTGGCTAGTTTTGTGTCATCTAGTTGATACAGGAGCTGCTGTGGAGACCCTTGCCGGAGCCTGGGCACTGATCCTCTGGGCGGCGTTCGTGATGATCGTTTCGGTCATCCGACGCCGTCGCTGCCATGGGGACGCTGCGCGCCCGATCCGGCGGGGTCGGCAGGCGGCGTTCGTGGTGGGTGCCCTCGTGATCGCCGCGGGTGCACCGGCCGCCGGGGCGTGGCACGGCCGTTTCGCGTTCGGCCTACTACTGGCCGGGCCGATCTTCTGCCTGGTGATGGCCGCCGGATCGTTGGCCACCGAGCTCCTGGTCCGCCCGGTCGCCGCCCCGCGCAGGCGGGCGACCCTCGCTGCCCGGCACTACCTGAACTACGTCGACCGACAGCAGTTGATCGCCGTGTGCGTGCTGTTCGCGGTCGCTGCTGCGTTCCTCGCGACCGCCTCGTTCTTCGGCGACCCCGACGACCGGGGCCGGCCCGGCCGGTTCCTGAGGCTGCCCAACCTCGATCCGGACCCGCGCTACGGTGACTGGTCAACCCTCTGGCCGGGTGCCTACTACTCCCTGCCGCTGCTGGCCGCGCTCGGCATCACCCTCCTCGCCACCGCTGCGGCGCTGCGCCGGATCGCCGGCCGACCGCGGGCGGTCACCGCGTACAGCGCCGCCGATCCCGTCGCCGCGGACGAGCGAGCGCGGCGGCGCTCGGCGACCGTCGTCCTTGCCGCCGCTGGGGTCGCGCCGGCGGCCGCGCTATGTGGGGCCGGACTGGTCGCGGCCTCGGGCATGGCCAGGGCAGGGGCACCGTGGAACGTGCTCGGGATGCTCCTCTGGGTCGTGGTCGCCGCCGCAGCCGCGGTCGGCGCCTGGTCAGCGGCCGTTCTGGTCACCCCTGACCGGCCGCGCCCGGCACCGGCCACGGCGTGACCGGCGACGCGGTTGTCGAGATCGACCTCGAAGACCCGACGCCCCCTTATGCCCAACTGCACCGCGGCCTCGCGGCCCTGATCGAGCAAGGGGCCCTGGCCGGTGGGCAGCGCCTCCCGACCGTCCGCCAGCTCGCCGGCGACCTCGGCATCGCCGCCGGAACGGTCATGCGCGCCTACAAGGAGCTGGAGAGTGCCGGGTACGTGCGCGGCGACCGCAGGCGCGGCACGTTCGTCATCCCCCGGGAGCGCGATCCGGTGGACGTCGACGTCGCACTGCGCGCTCTCGCCATTGCCTACTGCCACCGCGCGAGAGAGGCCGGCGCCACCCCTGGGCAAACGCTGGCCGCGGTGTCCCGAGTGTTGGCCGACGACCACGCGCCTGCGGCCACCCGGGTCGGGAGCGCGCTGCTGGAGGGCGGGACGCGCTGATGCCCGGTGCGCACCGCGCTCCTTGAGCGTGATCGCCGGCGACGAGGACGACGTGGGCGACGGCCTGCAGAGCTACGCCGCGCTGGGAGCGACGGACGCCCTGATCACCGCAGTTGGGAACGAGAAGGAACAGCACCCGAACGCTGGATCTGATCGGCTCCCGGTGACCCGTATCCGCGAGTACGCGAGCAGTTGGTCCAACCGGGTACGCCCGTTGCCCGGGGATCCGTACCCGTCCGCCAGGAGTGGCGATGCTACGAAGCGGCGCTGTCGTGGGCGAAGACCTACACTGCGGGCGGGCGGCACGCGCAGCGCGTGCGCTCGCCGGCCTTTCTCGCGGCCGTCAGTCGCTGGTCGTCGGCGGGATCGGCGGGGCGGTGCTCGCGCCGCCGGCGGCGAACACGGTCCGAAGGATGTTCGAGTCGCCCCGGAACTCGCCCGTGGCCAGCGCCTGCTCGATGCTGATTCCTCCGGTGGCAAGTGCGACGACGACGGCCGGGGCGGCTGCGAGGACCGTCTCCGGCTCGTCGTCGGGGCGGACGAACGCGCTGGGGCCGTCCTCGTCGATCCTCAGGACCATGAGAAGTCCATCCGTCTCGATCCCGAGCTCAACGGGACTCGAGACGGTCCTACCGGCGAGTAGGGCGGGGAGGGCGAGGGTCAGCCAGCGCGGCTGGAACGCGTCGACGCCGCGTCCCGTCGCCAGCAGCGGCGTTCCCCACCGGCCGAGTGCTTCCAACGGCTCTCGCAGTCCTGTGCCCCAGGGCGTGAGGGCGTAGGCGACGCCCGACTCCTCCAGTCGGCGCTCGACCACCCCGTTCGCCTCCAGGGTCCGCAGCCGTTCGGCCAGGAGGTTCGTCGCGATGCCCCCGAGTGAGTTCTTCAGCTCGGTGTAGCGCATCGGACCAGGAAGGAGCTCGCGCACGATGAGCAGGGTCCAGCGCTCGCCCACGATGTCCAGGGAGCGCGCGAGAGCGCAGAACTGCCCGTAGGTGCGGGGTCCCTTCGGCTTCTGGTTGACTTTTTCCATCACGGTTGATGATATCAACCGTGAAGGATGATCGTCGAGACGAGGGGCTGCTGTGGATCTGGGCATCAGTTGGCTGGCCGTCGTGGTCTCGATCGTGGTCGGGATGGCGATAGCGTGGGTCTGGTACAGCGACTGGGGTCTCGTCGGCGGCGTCTGGCGGACGCTGACCGGGGTGACCGAGGAGGCTTCGGCCAGAGCCGGCAAGGGTCCGTTCGCGATCCTGGCGGTGTCTCTCACGGTCACGGCGCTGGCCCTCGCCGCTGCCTGCTCCGTCGTATCCGCCTTCTTCGGCAGCGATTCGGTCTGGCTCGCTTTGGCCGTGGGCTTCGCTGCGTGGCTCGGCTTCTCGCTCTCGACCCTGGCGCAGCACAACGGCTTCGAGCAGAAGCCGGCTCGGCTCACCGTGATCAACAGTGCGTATCAGCTGGTGCTGTTCCTGGGCATGGCCCTCGTCATCGGCCTGCTCCGGTAGCGGTCGCCGAATGGTGTTCGACCGGCCGGCCGCTCGCCCCTTGAACAGGAGAAGGTCGTCACGTCCCTGGCGCTGGCAGGCGGCTGGTCCTGGCGAGCGTCGCTGTCGCGGGCCGAATGGTTGGTCTCCGCGATCAGCGGTCGAGCCAGGTCGTCGAATACCACATGTCGCTCGAGATGAACCGGTCGATTCCCCGCACGTCCTTCTTCGTGATCGTCGAGAGGTAGCTCCGGCTGAAGAACGCGACCGGGAGGTCCTTGCCCACCTGGAGCTCCACCTGCTGGTAGTCGCGAGCGACCTGCGCCTGGTCCGGGTTCCGCACGGCATCGTCGAGCCACTGGTCGACCTGCGGGTCGGAGTAGCCGCCATAGTTGCCGCTCCCGCCGGTGCGCAACAGCCGCGACAGCGCGGGATCAGGATTGTCGAATGGCGCCACCCAGGTGGTGAGCTGGAAGTCGTTGCCCTGCAGGACCTTCGACGAGAACTGCGCGAGGTCGTAAGTCTCCACGTCCACGGTGATACCGATCGCCGCCATCTGGGCCTGCATGAATTCCGCGAAGGCCTGTCGAGCAGTGGTGGTCTTGAACGTGAAGTCTGGGTTCTTGCCCGACGCCCGGTAGGCGTCGACGGCCTGCCGCGCGGCCGCCGGGTCGAATTTCGGCCAGGCCGCGGAAGCGGCCTCCGTGTGATACGGGCTCGCGGTGTCGAACAAGCTGTCCGCCCGCACCAGCCGGCCGCTGTACTGGCTCATCGACAGCGCGTCCAGGTCGATGGCCTGGATGATGGCCTGCCGCATGCTGCGGTCGTCGAACGGCGCACGGGTGAGGTTGAAGTAGAGGAACTCCCCGGCGTTGCCGGGGCCGTAGTAGACGTCCAGGTCCGGGTCGTCCAGGCCGCGCACGAGCTCCTGGTTGTAGCCCCCGAAGATCAGGTCGACGTCGCCGTTCTCGATCGAGGCGATGCGCGTCTCGGTGTCGGGGAGCGGGCGGAACTCGAGCGAGTCGAGGTAGGGCATTCCCGGCTGCCAGTAGTCGCGGTTGCCCATGAGCGTGAGCTTCGAGTCGCGGGTCCAGCTGTCGAAGACGAACGGACCGGCACCGACCGGGTGGGAGGCGATGTCGTTGCCGTACTGCTGCAGCGCCGCGGGCGAGATGATCATTCCGAGCGTGCCGCCGAAGAACGCGCCGCCGAAGTTGTTCGGGAAGCCCGGGAGCGGCGTGCCGAGGGTGAACTCCACGGTCAGCGGGTCGGTGGCGGCCATCGACACGATCTCGGCGGCTGCGGCGTGAGCCGGCGAGGACACCTTGTCGATGTGTCGCTGCACGTTGGTGATCACGGCCTGGGCGTCGAGCGGCGTGCCGTCGGAGAACCGGACGCCGTCGCGCAGCCCCATGATCCAGGTGCGGCCGCTGTCGGGAGTGTCCATCGACTTCGCCAGGTATGGCTGAGCGCTGCCGTCGGCCCCCACCTTGAGCAGCGAGTCGTAGACGGCCGCTGCTGCCGGGTTCTGGTTCTGCACCGTCGGGTCGAACCCGACGATCTCCCGGTTCTCGCCGATCACGATCGTGCCGCCCGCCCTTGGCGTGCCCTCCGTGGCGAGATCGCCTCCGTAGGGGTTGATCGCCGTGATGGGCTCGGCCGGCCCCTGCGGGCGGTTCGCCGCCCCGCACGCGGCGGAGATGGCCGTGGACATCGCGATCGCGAGCACCACCAGGGTGCGGGACCGGCGTGAGCGCATGCGCATTCCTGCAGCGACTCCTCGTCGAGTTGGGCATCGGCGGAAGAGCGGATTCCGTGAATCTGCTGCACTCCGTTAGTCGGGCAGCGTTCGATGACGTCTCATCGTTCGCCGGGTGGAGGCTAGCGACGGCGCTCGTTCGTACGCAACGGGATCGGCGCCCGATGTCGGGTTCGCCACGTCGTGCGTCGTAGCACCTGGAAACCTGCGCGCAGGAGCAAGTCGAGAACGGAGTCGGTCTGGTAATGAACCACCGCATTCGGCGCGAATCGCCGGGACGTGATTCCGGCAATTCCGGTGGTCCCTGGACGTCTCGTACGACTGCCGTACCCGGTTCCGGCCCGGCCAGACCTCCGGTGGCGGCGTGTGAGAAGTGATCAGCAGCTTGCTCGTGGCGGCGGCCCACGAGGACTGGCGCCACGCCCATGCCGTCCTCGCTGATCTCGACCCGTCAGCCACCGACCAGATCCACACCAAGCTGGCGACCATCGGCAAGCCGGCCGCCCACGCCTTCCGCCGACAGCGCATCGGGGTCGCCCGGCTTGCCGCGCGCAAGTCGGTGAGACCGCGACCGGCAATCCCGAGCAACGATCCGACCGTTCGATGACGCGGTGGACCGCATCCGCCACGCCGTACGGGCTGCGAAGGGTCGCATCGTTGTGACCGGGGCGGGCCGACAACTCCATGCAGCGCCGTCCAGATCCGCATGACACCATCCGGCGCCTCACAGCATTCGCGGACGCGGCGTGCAGGCTCATGTGGACGGCGTGGGACCTGTTGGACGCGAGGGAGACCAGAGGCACGCTGCACGCCGCGGGCAGGCGAATCCGGCGCCTGTCTACGATTCGGCCGCATGATCGTGGAGCCGCCGTGCCGTCGTCCTGGCTGATCTGGGTGATCGCGGGCGTGGTGATCCTCGCCGCCGGGTTCGGCGTCGCGGTGGTGCCGAGGCTGCGGGCTCGCGCGTCTGATCGGGAGGTCGCGTGGTCGACCGCGCGGGCGGCGGTCGAGAGTGCGACGGTGAGCCGCGACGCGTGCGCCGATCGGCCGGATGCGGCCGAGGAGGCGCTGGCCAGAGCGGAGGCGATCGTCGCAAACGGTGGCGGCGCCCGAGCGGCGCGGGCCGCGACCGAACACGCCAGGCGGGCCGACCGGCTGCTGCGGGCGGCCGCCGGTGAATGACCGTGTGTCCCGCGGGTCGCTGATCACCCAGTTCGTGCGCTTCGTGCTCGCCGTCGTCGCGATCGGCTGCGTCGTCTTCTTCGTCGACGCCCAGGGCCGAGGCGCGGAGGTCACCTACGGATCCCGTGCCGCGCCCGAGGAACCCGAGACCAAGCCGCCCGAGCGGCCGACGGTCGGCCTGCCGTCGGCCGGGGAGATGGCGGCGATGCTGAATGCGGAGCCGGTCGTCCGGCTGCCCGGCGCCATCGCTGCGTGGGACGCGGAGCGGGTGCGGCAGGCGAGCGGGGACCACGACGTCCGCATCATCGCCGTACCGCCCGGGCTCACCAAGGACCAGCGGTCTGCACTCGCAGACGTCAAGACGGAAGTCAGCCGCGAACTCGAGGACGACGAGAACACGACCGTCTTCACGATCGACGGAACGCGGGTGTCCGGCGGCATCTACGAGGTCGCCCCCAGCACCCTCGACGAGTGGCGGGCCCAGTTCGGCCGCAACGACGTGACCGTGCCCCTGGTCACGCTGATCAACGAGCTGGTCGGGTCGGGCGACGAGCCGGTAGAAGGACCCGCGGACGAGCGGCGGGAACCGACCGCCGCCGAACTCGAGGTCGTCGCGCCGCAGTTGCGTGCCACCGGCTGGTTCGTCGCGCCCGGGGCGTCGCTGACCGAAGTGCCGGCCGAAGCGTCGGCCGACGCGTTCGGGGGCGCGCCTGCGATGTACGCCGCGTTCCCCGTCCAGCCGTTCGGGGAGCAGACGCCCGACTACGGCCCCGCGCTCACGCGGCTGTTCCCGGAGACGCCGATCGTCGTCCTGTACGGCTCGTGGATCGAGTACCACGGCCCGCACGCCGCCGACTTCGCCGATGTCGCCGCGGCCGGGTACTACTCGCAGTTCGCGGGCGTGCTCGGCAGAGGCCGATACCCCCAGGACAACTCGCTGCGCCTCTACCTGGGCCAGATCGCCGACGTCCGCTACGCGGGGCTGTTCGACCGGCCGCTGCCCTACACGCCGTTCGACCCGCTCTCCGTCACGCTGCCCGCCCTCCCCTGGGTCTTCGCGGGCTGCGCGGCGATCCTGCTCGCCATGTCTGCTCGGCCCCTGCTGCGCCGCAACGCCGGCAGACCGCTGGGGACGGCCGCCCGGCTGGGCGGGCTGAGCGCGCTGGCCGTCGAGGTCTCCGGGCTCACCGACCGGGCCGAGGACCCCGCGCTCGCCCGTGCGATCGTCCACCTGCAGGCCGCGCGGGACGCCGTCGCGAAGGCGTTGCCCGACAGGCACGTGCACAAGTTGCTCGACGACGCCGCCGCGGAACTCGACCGGATCGGCCGGGCGGTCCCGTTCGACGGCTACCGGCCCGCCGACTACCTCCGGAGGCAGCGGGCATGAAACGGATCATGCGGCAGCTGGGGACGTGGTTCGGGCTCGGCACCGTGGCCTGCCTGCTGCTGGCGATCTGGGCGCTGTGGACCGCGGGCCTGTTGGAGGGACCCGCCGCGCGGACGGTGCGCACGACGTCGGTCTACGCCGCGCCGGGGATCGGGCTCGACACCGCGGCCGCCGAGCAGATCATCGGCAACCGACGGCTCGTCGTCGTCATGCTGGAGCCGGGTTCCGACCTGAGCGCGGCGTGCGACGGGCTGGGCAACGCGGCGGCGGGCACCCTGGTGCTGGCGATGGCCCGCGAGGACGACGAGTTCGACACCTACAGCTGCGGCTTCCTCGCAGGCGGGGAGATCGACGACGGGGGCTTCGGCAGCCGGGCGGTCGCCGAGTCCAGGATCGGCGCCGGGATCGACGGGTTCGTCGACCGGCCGCTGGACGCGCTGAAGGTCGTCGTCATCAACTACGACCAGTTGGTCGCCCTCGACGTCCTGCCCGACGACGCCCGCACCTTCAGCCCGTCCCTGCCGCGATACCTGATCGCGGCCGCCGCGATCACCGCGGTCGTCGGCGGCGCACTCGCGTTGTTCCTCGTGGCACAGCGGGCGGGCGGCCAGGCGGCTGCGAGCAGCGTCCGCCGCGAGGAGTCCGACGACAGCCGCGCCGTGCTGAGCGCCGAGATGGCGCTCGTCGCGCGACAGATCATCGACCTCGACGGGCGGCCCGGGCACAAGCGGGCCGCACAACACGCCCGTCTCGCCGTCGCCTACTCCACGCTGCTCGACGAGATCACGACCGCCGACCGCGACGGCCGGTCCGACCACGAGCACTTCACCGCCCGCGCCAAGACGCTGTCCGGGAAGCTGCGCGGCTTGGAGTAGCGCCGGTCCGACGTCAGGCGCGCCGTGCTGCCATACCGCGCCGGCATTGACCGACCCAGGGGCGGTGCAGTCCATGTTTCCTGGGCGCCGGACCGGGAGAATCACGGAGTCCGGCTGTAGTAATAGCGCATGGTCAGGTTGGCCGAGGCGTAATGCGGCGAATCGGCTCGTAGTCCAGCCAGGTGTTCTGGAGGAACTCCTTCCGGTGGGCTGCGTGATCGACGTTGCTGATCCCGAAGTACAGTGTTCGCCGGGTCTGTTCGGATTCGTAGTTGTCGCCGATGTTGCGGCCGAGGAGGTAGTGGGCCAGCAGCAGGTCGCCGGCGCCTACGCGGTGGTGCGGCCGGGCGGCACCCTGCCGGCATTTTCGGAATACTCTGCCGGGCGCGTGAGTTGCCGTCAGCTGGTACCCAAGCCCGACACCCGATGAGGCGACTGATGCAGTACGACCCCACCCGGACCTCGCTGGTCGTGGTTGATCCGTACAACGAGCTTCTTGCCGAGGGCGGCAAGGTCTGGCCACGGCTGCGAGAGGTCGCCGAACGAGTCGACACCCGTGGGCATCTGCAGCAACTGCTCGCTGCGGCCCGGGCCGCGCACATGCCGGTGATGTATGCGCCTCACCGGCGTTGGCGCCCCGGTGACGGCGCCGGCCGGCGGCGCAGCCTCCCCCGTCCGCAGGCCGGGCTCATCGAGGCTCACCTGTTCGCCGAAGGCAGCTTCGGCGGACAATGGTATGCCCCGCTGACACCCGGCGATGGTGACGTGGTGGTTCACGAGCATTGGGGAATGAGCGGTTTCGTGAACACCGACCTGGATCTGCAGCTGCGCATGCGCGGGGTCGAACGGGTCATCATCGCCGGAATGACCGCGCCGGGCTGCGTCGAGGGAACGGCCCGCCACGCGATGGAACTGGGGTACCCGGTCAGCCTCGTCACCGACGCCACCGCCGCATACAGCGACGAGCTGATGTACGCGGCTCACCACCTCAGTGGCCCGCTGTTCGCCGAGCACGTCCTCTCCACCGATGAAGTGATATCCGCCATCGTGCCCACGGCCGACGGCGGCCATTGACGCCCGGCCCGCCTGGACACGTGGCTGTCGAGTGGTCAGCCGAGTAGTTCCTCGGCTTCGCGCCACATCCGGGTGACGATCTCACCTGCTGGTTCTTCGGTTGCCATGGCCGCGTTCTGCCCGGCCCAGTGGTTGACGCGGTCGAGCCCGTCGTACTCGCCTCTGCGCCATTGGCCCAGGAGCCGGCGCTGGTACGGGTAGGGCGCAGGGCGCGCCGCGCCGGGCTCGGCCCACGCGGTGACATAAGGCGTGGGCACGGCCCGCCCGAGCCGTCCCGAGTAGGCCCGGGTCGGCCGGGTGGCCTCAGGAGCCAGCCCGTCCAGGGATGCCGCCCAGTCCTCGGCGATGTTCGTCTCCGGTGCCCGGAGCAGGGCCGTCCCGACCTGCACGGCGCTTGCGCCCAGGGTGAGCGCGGCGGCCAGTCCGCGTCCATCGGCGATCCCGCCGCTGGCGATCACCGGCACCCGCAGGTGGTCGGCGAACCGGGGGAGCAGCGCGAAGAGCCCGACGGCCGTGCGCTCGGCCGCGTCGGGGTCGAACGTGCCGCGGTGCCCACCGGCTTCCATGCCCTGCGCGACGATCGCGTCGGCGCCGGCTTCCTGCGCAGCGAGCGCCTCGTCGAGAGTGGTGGCGCAGGCGAACCAGGCGATGTCCTGCTCGTGGAGCCGGCGCACGTGGTCGGGCTCGAACAGGCCCATGATCGAGGAGATCGCGGTCGGCCCGGACGCCAGCATCGCCGCACACTGCTCGGCGTAGTCCGGGCCGGTCGCGCCGGGTTCACCAGGGGTTCCGAAGCGGCCGAGGAACTGCCGGGCGTCGTCGATCCGCTGCTGCGGGGCGCCCGGCGGGTCGGGGACCCAGATGTTGAGCTGAACCGCCCCGGCCGATCCCGTCCGGAACTGTTCGACCCATTCGGCGATGCGCTCCGGTGGGTCCAGCAGTACCCCGTTCCCGCCCATCCCGCCTGCCTCGGACACCGCGATCGCCAGCTCCGGTGGGCAGGCGCCGGACATCGGGGCCTGCAGGATCGGCAGCCGCAACCCGTAGCGGTCGCAGAACGACCGTGCGCGCTCCAGTGGCATCATCCGCCCCGAACCTCCCCGATCGACTTCTCTCGGAATGATGCCCTGCCGTCGCGGCTCGCCCCGGTCGCGTGGGTGACCGGGTAGAGCGATCATCCGGTTGAGGTGCGAGGCTGGTCAGGGGCGGAAGCTGGCCCGGTAGTCGGTGGGTGTGCGGCCGGTCAGCTCCCGGAAGGCGGCGTTGAACGCCGACAGGGACGTGTAGCCGACCATGAAGGCAATCTTGGTCACCGGGGTATCGCCCGCGGCGAGTTCCTCGATCGCGCGGAGCAGGCGCATCCGGCGCAGGGCCGCCCGCCAGGTCATGCCGGTCTCCTCGGAGAATCGGCGTGCCAGCGACCGCGGCGCGAGGCCGACCGTTTGCGCCAGTTCTTCGAAGCGGACTTCACGGTCGAGCCGCTCCTCGGTCAGTCGCAGGGCTCGGCGCAGCTCCGGCGATCGCCCCACCGGCACGACGGCCGGGCTCGGCTGTTCGGAGAGCCGCCAGGTCACGGCGGCGAGCGCGGCGAACAGGGTCTCGGCGTACGCGGTGAGGGGTTGGTCGCTGTCACCCCAGCTGCCGCACTCGGCCACGAGGGAGCGTGCGAGAGGGCTGAGGTCGAACACGGTCAGCGGCGCCGGCGGGGGCGGGGCGAACCCGGTGTCGAACAGCACCGACGCGGTCGTGGCCGGCCGCGGGATGCTCACCTGGATCGCCAGGTCCGCCTCGATCAGAGCAGCCCGGGCCGGCGGCAGCAACCACGCGCTGCCCTGCACCTCCAGCCGGAGGGCACCGGCGGAGGCGCAGAGCAGGTAGTGGCGATCGACGCAGAAGTCGCGAGCGGGCCCCGCGGGGAACGTGCGGACGAAGCTGTACGCCTTGCGGGTCATCGATGGCCTCGCACGGGCCGATCGTAGTGGTCAGTCCGTTGTGATTCCGGTCAGCCGACCGTCGCGAGCAACTCGGCGCGGAAGCGCCGGCTCTCCGGTGCGCCGACCAGGATCGGCCGGATCGCCTCGCCGAAACGCGCGAAGGACGCTGATCCCAGGTAACCGTCGAACGACGCCTCGTCCTCCCACTCGTGCACGACGGTGATTCGGCTGTCGTCCTCCCGGGAGGCGTAGACCGCGAAGGCGAGGTTGCCGGGCATGGTGCTGATCTGGTCACGTTCGGCGTCGAGATGGTTGAGGGCGGCGGCGCGGTCGGTGGCAGCGGTGCCGAAGTCGACGATGGCGATGAGCACTGGGGCCTCCTGGATCGGGGCAGCGATTGCTGCGGATGGGATGCCCTCCGATCCTCACGCGGCACCTGCCCGGCCGGCCTCCGCCAACCGGACACGTTCACGCTCCCATCGGACGGAGGTCCCATCCCCATGAACCCGGCCACGCCGACGATCTTCGACACCGAGCTGCGGCGCGGCAACGGCCGCCGGCCTGCCGCATCCCGGAGGAACCGTCGCTCCCGGCGGCCCGTTCCTCCTCCGTGGATGAACCCGACGTCGTCGCCCGGCTCGCTGCCGAGCGGGAAGAGACCGTCGAACGGATCGCCGCCCTGGAGCGGCAGATCGAGGGCCTGGCCGAGGAGCAGGCCCTCACCACGCACGACGACGAGCACGACCCCGAGGGCGTCACGATCGCGTCGCAGCGCGCGCAGCTGCAGGGGTTGCTGGCCGGTGCTCGCCGCGATCTCGCGGCTGTGGACCGTGCGGTGAACCGGCTCGCCACCGACGACTACGGACGCTGCGTGCGTTGCGGCGGCGACATCGGCGATGAGCGGTTGGAGGCGTTGCCCGCGGCCGAGACGTGCATCGGCTGCGCCACCAGCGGACGGCGGTGACGCAGCGCCTGGGGCCGGAATGTCGCCGTACTCGCTGACCACGTCGTACCGGCCGGTCCACCGTTGGTCGGAGCGACGCCGTCGCCATCCGGCCGCCACTCACCGATCGACACGAGACCGCCACCAGCCACGCCCGCGGAGCGCCGCGAGCGCGCCGGCCCGTGGCCGGGTGCCCGGTTCGTGGGCCGCTCGGCGCGTCGTCGGGCCGGCTGTGCGACGCGCCCTCGGGTATGAGCGTCCGGGGAGCGCCGGCCTGGTAGAAACTGTGGGTCAGTACGAGGGAGACGGGGTCTGTGGCCGATTCATTTGCTCACCTGCATGTGCATACCGAGTATTCGATGCTGGATGGCGCAGCAAAGGTAAATGCGTTGTTCAGTGAGGCGGAACGCCTCGGCATGCCCGCTGTGGCGATGACCGACCACGGGAACATGTACGGCTCCGCCGAGTTCTACCGCCGCGCGCGGAACAGCAGCGTCAAACCGATCATCGGCATCGAGGCGTACATCGCACCCACGAGCCGGCACATCAAGAAGCCCGTCTTCTGGGGGCAGGCGTCGCAGCGCGGCTCGGACGAGTTCGGTGAGGGCGGCGACGTCTCGGGGGCGGGTTCCTACACCCACATGACGATGCTGGCCGGAAACGCCACCGGCCTGCGCAACCTGTTCAAGCTCTCCAGCATCGCCTCGTTCGAGGGCTACTACCGCAAGCCCCGAATGGACCGGGAGCTCATCACCGAGTACGCCGAGGGCATCATCGCGACCACCGGGTGCCCGTCCGGCGAAGTGCAGACCAGGCTGCGCCTGGGTCAGGAGGCGGAGGCGCTGCAGGCCGCGGCGGACTACCGCGACATCTTCGGCGCGGACAACTTCTTCCTCGAACTCATGGACCACGGCCTGCCGATCGAACGTTCCGTTCGTGAGGGCCTGCTCGCGGTGGCGGAGAAACTGAGCCTTCGGCCGTTGGCAACCAACGACTCGCACTACGTCACACAAGACCAGGCGGATTCGCACTCGGCTCTCCTGTGCGTGCAGTCGGGCAAGACGCTCGATGACCCCAACCGGTTCAAGTTCGACGGCGACGGCTACTACTTGAAGAGTGCCGCCGAGATGCGCGAGTACTGGGACAAGGAGGTTCCGGGCGCCGCCGACAGCACGTTGCTGATCGCGGAACGTGTCGAGTCCTACGATCCGGTCTACGCCGAGGTGAACCGGATGCCGCGGTTCCCGTTGCAGCCGGGCGAGACCGAAGACGACCTGCTCCGGGCGGAGGTCGAGAAGTATGCACCGGCACGCTATCCGGGCGGGTTGACCGCGGAGTACAAGGAACGTATCGAGATCGAGCTCCGCGTGATCTCGAACATGGGGTTCCCCGGGTACTTCCTGGTGGTCGGCGACCTCGTGCGGTGGGCCAAGTCGCAGAAGATCGCCGTGGGCCCCGGCCGCGGATCGGCCACCGGCTCGCTGGTGGCCTACATCCTGCAGATCACCGACCTCGACCCGATCGAGCACAAGCTGATCTTCGAGCGCTTCCTGAACCCGGAGCGCATCAGCCCGCCCGACATCGACCTCGACTTCGACGAACGTCGGCGCGGTGAGGTCATGCAGTACACCGTCGACAAGTGGGGCGCCGAGAACGTCGCACAGGTCATCACGTTCGGCACCATCAAGACGAAGGCCGCGCTCAAGGACGCGGCCAGGGTGCTGCACGGGCAGCCCGGGTTCTCCATCGCCGACCGGATCTCGAAGGCGCTCCCGCCGCCGATCATGGCGAAGGACATCCCGCTGTCGGGCATCTTCGACTCGAGCCACGAGCGGTACGCCGAAGCCACCGAGGTTCGCACGCTCTCGGAGACCGATCCCGAGGTCGGCAAGATCATGCAGACCGCGCGCGGCCTGGAGGGTCTGGTCCGGAACGCCGGCGTCCACGCGTGCGCGGTGATCCTTTCCTCGGAACCGCTGCTCGATGTCATCCCGCTGTGGATGCGCGATGACCGGTCGATCATCACCGGATGGGACTTCCCATCGTGTGAGGAGATCGGCCTGCTGAAGATGGACTTCCTGGGGCTGCGCACCCTCACCGTGGTGGACGACGCCATCAAGGCCGTCGCTGCCAACCACGGGGTCGACATCGACCTGCCGACGCTCGCGCTGGAGGACGAGAAGACCTATGAGCTGCTCTCCCGGGGCGACACGCTCGGGGTGTTCCAGCTCGACGGTGGCGGCATGCGAACGCTGCTCAAGGCCATGGCGCCGAGCCATTTCGGGGACATCGCTGCGGCGCTCGCGCTGTACCGGCCCGGACCGATGGCGGCCAACGCGCACATGGACTACGCCGAGCGTTCCAACGGCCGGCAGAAGATCACGCCCATCCACCCGGAGCTCGAAGAGGCGCTCGAACCGATCCTGAGCGAGACCTACCACCTGCTGGTCTACCAGGAGCAGGTGATGGCCATCGCGCAACAGCTCGCCGGCTACAGCCTCGGCCAGGCCGACCTGTTGCGGCGGGCCATGGGCAAGAAGAAGAAGGAGATCCTCGACAAGGAGTTCGCGCGATTCCGTGAAGGCATGACCGGCAAGGGTTTCTCGGAGGAGGCGTGTCAAACCCTGTGGGATGTCATGCTTCCGTTCGCCGGCTACGCGTTCAACAAGTCGCACACCGCCGGCTACGGACTGGTCGCGTACTGGACCGCGTACCTCAAGGCGAACTATCCGGTCGAGTTCATGGCCGCGCAGCTGACCTCGATCGGCGACAACAAGGACAAGTCGGCGGTGTACCTCGGTGAGTGTCGCCGCATGGGCATCAAGGTCCTTCCGCCGGACGTGAACGACTCGGACCAGTGGTTCTCCGCGGTCGGCCACGATATCCGGTTCGGTTTGGGCGCGGTCCGCAACGTCGGCGCCAACGTCGTCGAAGGGATCGCCGAGACCCGCAAGCGGAAGGGAAAGTTCGCCTCCTTCACCGATTTCCTCGAGAAGGTTCCCCTCGTCTGCTGCAACAAGCGCACCATCGAATCTCTCGTCAAGGCCGGCGGCTTCGACTCCTTCGGGGAGCCCCGAAAGTCGTTGCTGATGGTGCACGAAGAGGCGGTGGATGCCGTCACCAACCTCAAGCGCCACGAGGAACGCGGCCAGTTCGACCTCTTCGGCGGCATGGGCGACGAACCGGCGCCGGCCGACACCTCTCCACTCGCCCACCTCAAGATCGGCGAAGACGAGTGGCAGCGAAAGCAGATGCTCGCATTCGAGCGTGAGATGCTCGGCCTCTACGTCTCGGCGCACCCGCTCGACGGGACGGAAAGGATTCTGCGGAAGCATGCTCCGCGGACCATCGCGGCCATCCTCGACGATCCGCCGACGGAAGGCGAGGCCGTGATCGCCGGCATGATCGTCTCCGTCGACCGGCGAGTCAACAAGAAGGGTGAGCCGTGGGCGATCGTCACGATCGAAGACCTTGATGCGTCGATCGAAGTTCTGTTCTTCCCCAAGTCGTACTCGGCAATGCATGACGATCTCATCGCCGACTCCGCGGTTGCGGTCAAGGGGCGCGTGAACATCCGCGACGAGCAACGAATGTCGATCTTCGCATCGGGGATCATCGCGCTGGACGTGACCGCTGCGCAGGCGGGCGCGAACGAGCCTCCGCTCGTGATCAAGGCGGACGCGCTGCGGCTCGACCAGTCGGTTGTCTCGGAGCTCAAGTCGGCTCTCGTCGCGCACTCGGGGAACACACCGCTCAAGCTGGTGCTGTGCTACCTGGATCGAGAGACGCCGTTGGCCGTCGACGGCTTCGCCGTGACGGTGTCGTCGGCGTTGCTCGGGGAGCTCAAGCACATTCCCGGGATCGCGGCCATGGCACCGTAGTGGTCGAGATCGAGGTGGACGTCGGGATCGGGCGGCCATGTCACCGCTGCGACGGAGCGCTCATACTCCTCGCCCAGGTCCCGCACGGCCTGACCGGCTCCGACGGGTCCCGCATCGAAGGAACGCGAAGCGTCGGCATATGCGCCGTATGTGATCGACACGACCGCGACGCGCAAGGCATCCTCGCGTTCTTCGCAGTCCACGAGACCGTCACCGGCGACACGCTCGGCTCCCTCGTGTCGCTGATCGATGAGCTGGTGGGCCGCGTCGCGAGGCGGTGGGCGTCGGGCGAGCGGGAAATCGGCGACGAAGTAGATCGATATCTCAACAGCAGTGGCTCGAAGAAGCACCCGGGCGACGACGGAGCAGGCCGGAGGTGAGAGCCGGTGCTGCCAGGCGGCGGGAAGCACTACGCTCCCGGCGTGGCCGAGTCGCGACCGCAGTTGTCCGCCGTCGAGCAGCGAGTGCTCGGTGCGCTGTTGGAGAAGCAGCGCACGGTCCCTGCGAGCTACCCGCTGACGCTCAACTCCTTGCGGGCCGCGTGCAACCAGGCGAGCAGCCGGGAACCGGTCACCGGCTACGACGACTCGTTGCTGCAGGCGACGCTCAAGGAGCTCAGGGACCGCGAGCTGGTGCGGCCGGTGTGGACGGGCGCAGGATCGCGGGTAGTGAAGTTCCACCAGCGGCTCGAGGAGCACCTCGGGATCGGTGAGCCCGAACTGGCGGTGCTGACCGTGTTGCTGCTGCGCGGGCCGCAGGCCCCCGGCGAGCTGCGGACCCGGACCGCGCGGCTGCATCCGTTCGAGGACCGCGCCGAGGTCGAGGCCACGCTCCGCGGGCTCGCCGAGCAGCCGGAGCCGCTGGCCGTCCAGTTGGGGCGCAGGCCGGGTCAGCAAGATCCCCGGTGGGCTCATCTGCTCGGCCCGCTGCCGGAGGCGACACCCCCGCCCGCGCCCGTCGATCGGGACGTCGTCATCGCTGCGGGCGCCGATGTCCGCGACGCCCGGGTGCTTTCCGGGTACGAGGCCGCAGCGGCGGGCTACGCGCGGGAACTGTCGGCCGAGCTGGCGCACAAACCGTTCGACTGCTGGCTGCTCGACCGCATCGCGGGCGACGCGACCGGTGGCCCGGTCGCGGACGTCGGGACCGGGCCGGGACACGTAGCCGCCCGGCTGGCGGCGTCCGGCGCCTCGGTGGTCGGGGTGGACCTGTCGCCGGCGATGATCGACGAGGCCAGGGGCCTGTTCCCGGACGTGGAGTTCGAGGTGGGTGACCTGACCAACCTGCTGCGACCGCGCGCCGCGGCGGGATGGTCGGCGATCACCGCGTGGTACGCGTTCGTGCACATGGCCACCTCCGAGCTTCCGGCCGTGATCGCCGGGCTCGCACGGGTGCTGGTCCCCGGCGGACGGTTGGCGTTCGCGCTGCACGCAGGTGAGGAGGTGCGCCACGTCGACGAGCTCTGCGGCGTCCCCGTCGACCTGGAGTTCGTGCTGCACAACGCCTCCGAGGTGGTCGACGCCGTCACCGCCGCCGGGCTGGTGGACGTCGAGTGGTACCTGCGTTCCCCGCTCCGCGATGTCGAGACGCCCACCGAACGCCTCTACGTCGTGGCGCGCCGACCCCTCTGAACCGACACCTCGCCCGGGCACCGACCCGGCTTCGACGCGTCGGCCACTGAGGAACGCTCCAGCGTGCGGCCGATGACCGCGGCACCCCGCTCCATGTTCGCCCGGAAGCCGGGGCCGAGCGCGTCGGGCCGGACATCGTGGGTCCACACGAGCCGGCTGCCGTCGCCGTCCGGGACGACCTGCATCTCCGCGGCGTCGTAGCCGGGACGGACGCTTCCCCCGAAGACGGCGTAGCGGATGCGCCGCCCGTCGTCGTCGAGGCCGAGGAACCGCTCGTGCGCGACCGTCCCGTCGGCGAACGTCACGATGCGGACGTCGCCGTCGGCCCGACCGTCGCCTACCTCGCGCGCCCGGGAGAAGAGGAACGGTTCGCCCATCCCGCCGGTGGCGACGTCTGCACGTCGATCTCGGTCGCACCGGCGCGGTGGGCGGCGCTGTGCCCCGACGCCGCCCGCACCGACTTCTACGTGGATGCCCGCGTGGACCTCGCCCACCGGAGGATGCTCGACACCGCGCCCGATCCGGACTTCGCGCTCGTCGAGCAGCTGCTCGTCCTGCTGTCCGGCACGGTCGGCCTGCTCCCGACCGGTTCGGCCGGGGGCCGGGCGCTCGTCGCGGCCGCCCGGGAGGCGATCCACGCAGAGGATCCCGCCGCCGCGGCCCTGTTCTCCCTCGCCGACCACCTCGGGGTGTCGCCCTACCGGCTGAGCCGGGCGTTCCCGCTCGAGATCGGCGTCTCGCTCACGCGCTATCGCAACCGGGTCCGCGTCGGACGCGCGGTGGAACGCCTCCAGCAGGGCGAGGGCAGCCTCGCCGCGCTGGCCGCCGACCTCGGCTTCGCCGACCAGGCCCACCTGACGCGCACGGTGCGCGAGCACACCGGCCGGACCCCCGCGGCGCTCCGGCGCGCCCTCGGCCGATCGTGATCAGCGGCTCAGCACGTGCTCCTGCAGGGTGCGGAGTGCGCCGGTGATGGTGAGCCGCATCTCCTGATCGGTGACCAGGCCGTCAGGTCCGATCGCGTCCCTGGTCATCTGCATTCGGGAACATGCCCGTTCGACGATGTCGGCACCGACGTAGCCGAGCACTTTCGCGAGGGACGCGTGCGCGTCGGCGCCGGCGGTGGGCGCGGCCGGCGAGGACGCGTTGATCCACGCGACGGGCTTGCCGTACATCTCGCCGCCGCCGACGGTCCAGTCGAGGAGGTTCTTGAAGCTGCCGGGCAGCGCCCCGGCGTACTCCGGCGTGCAGAACACCACGGCGTCCGCCGAAGCGATCTCTCGGCGCAGGTCCGCGACGGCGGGATGGAGCGGCTCGTTGTCGTCGTCGGGGTTGAACGCCGGCAGCGCCGCGAGGAGTTCGGGACGGGCGGTGGTCACGCCGTCGGGCTGCACCGCTTGCGCGGTTCTCAGTACGGCCGTGTTCGTGGAGCCCGTTCGGGTGCTCCCCGAGATCAACAGGACGTGGGTCGGGTCCGTCATGCCTTCGTCCTACTCCGGGGGCCTCGCGCGGCTACCGGCGGGAGCGTCCGGCGCGCCCGGCCCGGCCGTGCGGGTCATCTACCACAAAACTTGCATAACGAGACTTCATGCTGATTTACTCACGCCAGCCGGGGGGCCGACCCAGGACGCGACCGAGCAGGTCACATCTCGCCCAAAGATGCCCGAGAGGTGAACGTGAGCAGCGACGAACGCACCACGATCAAGAACGCCCGCCGGGCTGGCATAGCCGCGTTCGTCGGCACGACGATCGAGTGGTACGACTTCTTCGTCTTCACCACCGCGACCGGCCTGATCTTCGGAAAGATCTTCTTCCCGGAGCTCGCCCCCGGAGCCGGAGCGCTGGCGTCCTTCGCCACCCTCTGGGTCGGGTACATCGGCCGACCGCTGGGAGGCGTCCTGTTCGGCCACGTCGGTGACCGACTGGGGCGGAAGAAGGCCCTGGTCACCACGCTCCTGATCATGGGGTTGTCCACGGTGGCGATCGGTTTCCTGCCCACCTACGAGCAGGTCGGGATGGCCGCACCCGTCCTGCTGGCGCTGTTGCGCGTGCTGCAGGGCGTGGCGCTGGGCGGCGAGTGGGGCGGCGCGGTCCTGATCGCGTCGGAGAGCGCACCCAAGGATCGCAAGATCTCCTTCGGGAACTTCGCCCAGCAGGGCACCCCCACCGGGGCGATGCTGTCCACGGCCGTCTTCATCCCGCTCACCGCGCTACCGGAGGAGAGCTTCGCGAGCTGGGGCTGGCGGGTGCCGTTCCTGCTCAGCGCGATCCTGGTGATCGTGGGGCTGGTCATCCGCCTGCGGATCGCCGACCCGCCCGAGTTCGAAGAGGCCCGCAAGGCCAAGCAGCTCGCGAAGGTTCCGGTCGTCGAGGTGTTCCGGGGCTACACCGGGTTGATCGCGCTCGCCGTCGGAGCCTGTGCCGTCGGGATCGGGATGAGCGGGATGAAGAACCCGTTCGCGCTGTCCTGGCTGACCCACGGGGTGGGCGTGAGCACGACGGCCATGCTGAACGTCCTGCTCCTGGCGACCGTCGTCCAGTTCGTCACCCAGCCCTACGCGGCCTACTGCGCCCGCCGCTACGGCACCCTCAAGGTGATGGTGATCTCGCTCGTCGCCACCGTCGTCACGATGCCGGTGGCGTTCGGCCTGATGGGCACGGGCACGATCGCCTGGGTCGCGGTCGGCATGGGGATCTTCATGGCCACCCAGTCCGGCTACTACGCGATCCTCGCCGGGTTCCTCTCCGACGGCGTGTTCCCCGCGCGGATCAGGTACACCAGCATCTCACTGTCCTACCAGCTCGCGGGCTCGCTGTTCGGCGCGATCCCGGTGGCCGCCCAGTTCCTGCTGGCGCGCGCAGGCGGCATCTGGACCGCGGTCGCCTTCTACTCGGCGGTCGTGCTGCTCACCATCGCCTGCGTGCTGAAGATCGCCAAGCGGCAGCGCGGGCTGGCCGCCACGACCCCCGTGCCCGCACGGTCGACCACGGAAAGCGGAGTGAAATGACGAGGACGAACGACATCGCGATCATCGGGTTCGGCGAGACCGAGGTCGGCCTGCGCACCGGACGCAGCGCCTACGACCTGGCCGCCGAGGTCGTCGCCGAGGTCCTCGCGGAGACCGGGCTGGACCTCGCCGACATCGACGGGCTGTCCGTCGGCGAGACGATGAGCGAGACCGCCAACCCGTTCTGGGCCGTCTACCTGTCCGAGCACCTCGGGCTGAGCCCGACGTGGCTGCAGCTCAACGGGCTCGGTGGTGCGTCGACCATCGGCGGGGTGGCGCGTGCCGCCTCGGCCATCAGGGACGGCCTGTGCGAGACCGTGCTGGTGCTCGCCGCCGATGCCCAGTCGTCCTACCCGCCCACCGAGTACGGCGCCTACCGCCAGGAGTTCCAGTACCCGACCGGTGTGAAGGGCCCGGTCGGCGCGTTCGGCATGCTGACCCGCCGCTACCGGCACCAGCACGGCGACCCCGACCAGGCACTGGCGAAGCTGGCGGTGACCCAGCGCGAGCACGCACTGCTCAACCCGCTCGGTTGCGCCAAGCTGCGCAAGCCGATCACGGAGGAGGACTACCTCGGCTCGAGGGTGGTCTCCGACCCGCTGCGGATGCTGGACTCCGTGATGGTCTGCGACGGCGCGAACGCGCTGGTGGTGACGTCCACCGAGAACGCCCGGCGGCTCGGCGTGCCGGTCATCGCCCACCCCGTCGGCTACGGCGAGATCACCAACTTCAACGTCCGCGAGCCGCTCCCCGACATCACCACGACCGGGTTCACCGTTGCGGGCCCGAAGGCGTTCGCGCAGGCCGGCATGGCGCCCGCCGACATCCGGATGCTGCACCTCTACGACGACTTCCTGATCGCGCTGATCCTGACCATGGAGCAGACCGGGTTCTGCGAACGCGGTGACGGTGTGAAGTTCGTGCTCGACAACGACTTCTCCCACACCGGCAACCTGCCGTTGAACACCTCGGGCGGGCAGATCTCCGCCGGGCAGCCGGGTCTCGCGGGCGGCGGGCTCAATGCGGTCGAGGCGGTGCGGCAGCTGGCCGGCCGGGCGGGCGCCCGCCAGGTGGACGACCCGCGGAATGCGCTGGTCACCGGCATCGGCGCCATCCCATACGGCCGGAACTGGGCCGTGTCCAACGCGATGATCCTGGAGAGGGCCTGACCATGAGCGAAGCGGATACCCGGGTGGCCCCGACGCCCACCGGCTACACCGACACCAGCGCGTTCTGGGCCGCCGCCCGCGACGGCCGGTTCCTCGTCCAGTACGACCGGACCACCGGTGAGCCGCAGTGGTTCCCGCGCTCGCTGAGCCTGTCCAGCGGGCGGCGCGACCTCGAGTGGCGGGAGGTGAGCGGCGCCGGTGAGCTGTACTCCTGGACGGTGACCCACAGCGCGTGGCCCGGGCACGAGCACCGAGTGCCGTACGTGTGCGCGCTGGTGGACCTGCAGGAGGGCGTCCGGGTCCTGGCGAACGTGGTCGGCTGCGACCCGGCCGCGCTCACCGTCGGCCGGCCGGTGCGGCTGGTGTGGGAGGAGCTGGCGGACGGCAGCCGGTACCCCGCCTTCGAGCCGGCATGAGGCTGTCGGCCTACCTCCGGTCGCAGGCGGAGCGGCAGGCGGACCGGGACGCGGTGATCTGCGACGGCGCCCGGTTGACGTTCGGGGAGCTGGACGCTCTCGTTGACCGGCTGGCGGCGGGGCTGCACGACGCGAAGACCGGTGCCGGCGACCGGATCGCGGTGTGCCTGCCCAACGGAGCGGATTTCGTCGCCGTGTTCCTCGCGGCGTGCCGGCTCGGGGCGGTGACCGTGCCGGTGAACCCGAGGCTCACCGACGCGGAGATCGCCTACATGATCTCCGACAGCGAGCCCCGGCTGACGGTCACGACCGCGAGCCGGTGGGCCACGCTGGGCGGGCACGTGAACGGCGCGGTGACCGCGGTGCTGGTCGACGACGGGTCGACCGTGGACGCGGAGCCGGCCGCCGCCGCGCCGCTGTGGCTGCACGAGCTCCTGCGTACCGAGCCGCACGACCTGCCCGAGGTGCCGCTGGACGCCGACGACTGCGCGATCTGCTACACCTCCGGCACCACCGGACGGCCCAAGGGTGCGGTGCTGACCCAGTCCAACTACATCGTGGCGCACGGGTTCCTGAACGGCCTGACCTGGGGACTGGGCCCGGCGGACCGGACCCTGATCACCACGCCGATGGCGCACCGGACCGGGTTGGCGCGGATCGTCAACATGGTCTGCCACGGCAGCGCCGTGGTGATCATGCCCAGGTTCGACGTGGCGGAAGCCACCCGGCTCATCGCCGAGGAGCGGGTGAGCGTACTGGGCATGGTGCCGACCGTCGGACGGATGCTCATCGACGCCGTCGAGGAGAACCCGTCCGGGTTCGCCGACCTGCGGATCGTGCTCGGCACCGGCGAGGCCTTCCCGGCCGAACTGGCCGAGCGCTTCGAGGCAGCCCTGCCGGGGGTGCGGGTGCACGCGTTCTTCGCCATGACGGAAGTGGGGCAGATCGCCGCGCTGGAGCCCGCCGACCGCCGGACCCGTGCCGGGTCGGTGGGTCGTCCGGTACCCGGCATGGAGATCAAGCTCGTGGACGCCGCCGGGAAGCCCGCGCCCACCGGGCAGCCGGGCGAGATCATGGTCCGCGACGGCCGGCCCGGCCAGTTCCTCGTCATGCGCGGCTACCACAACCGGCCGGAGGCCACGGCCGCCGTGCTGCGCGACGGCTGGTTCGCCACCGGCGACGTCGGCCGGTTCGACACCGACGGCTTCCTGTACATCGTGGACCGCACGAAGGACATGGTCGTGACCGGCGGCTACAACGTCTACTCGCGAGAGGTCGAGGACGTCATCCGGGAGCTGCCGCAGGTCGCGGACGCGGGCGTGGTGGGCGTTCCCGATCCCCGCTACGGCGAGTCGGTCGCGGCGTTCGTCCAGCTCGAGCCGGGGGCCACGCTCACCGCTGAGCAGGTCGTCGACCACTGCCGGACCCGGCTGGCCGGCTACAAGAAGCCGCGGTCCGTCGCATTCCTGGACGCGTTCCCGCGCGGATCCACCGGGAAGCTGCTGAAGCGCGAGCTGCGGGAGATGGCGCGCCGGGCCGCCGAGAACCCCGCGAAATCCTGAGAGAGAGTGGTGAGTGCAGGGCATGTCCGTCGTCGTCGTCGAGAACCCGGAACCGCATGTGGCGCTGGTCCGGATCAACCGCCCCGAGGTGCGCAACGCGCTGAACACGGAGGTGCGCGCGGAGCTGGTCGAGGCGTTCGCGAAGATCAATGCCGACCCCGAGGTCAGGGTGGTGGTGCTGACCGGGGACGAGCGCGCGTTCGCCGCGGGCGCGGACCTGCGTGAGCAGGCGGACCGGGATGTCGTCGGAGCGATCAACACCCCGGCCACCCGCCCGGTCTGGGACTGCCCCAAGCCGGTCATCGCCGCGGTGAACGGCTACGCACTGGGCGGCGGCTGCGAGCTGGCCATGCAGTGCGACTTCGTGATCGCGTCCGAGAGCGCAAGGTTCGCCCAGCCGGAGATCAACCTGGGCATCGTGCCCGGGGGCGGCGGCACCCAGCTCATGCCCCGCCTGATCGGCCGGGGCAACGCGATGTTCCTGCTGCTCACCGGCAACCGGGTCACGGCCGAGGACGCGCGCCTGCTCGGCCTGGTCGCCGAGGTGGTGCCGGGCGACGCCACCGAGCGTGCCGTCGAGGTGGCCGGGCAGATCGCCGCGAAGCCCCCGCTCACCGCGCGAGCGATCAAGTCCTCGGTCCGCGGCGGCCTGGACGCGCCGATGCAGGCCGGGCTCGACCTGGAACGGCGGGCGTACGAGTCGATGTTCGGTACCCGCGACCTGAAAGAGGGCATCTCCGCGTTCTTCGACAAGCGCGCCGCCCGGTTCACCGGCGAGTGACGCGATGGACTTCTCCCTCACCACCGAGCAGCAGGCGATCCGCGAGACCATCCGCAGGTTCGTCACCAGGGAAGTCGTCCCGCTGGAGGAGGAACTGCTCCGCCGCCTGCAGCGCGGTGGCGCCGGCATCACGCCCGACGAGGTTCGTGAGCTGCAGCGGAAGGCGCGCGCGTTCGGGTTCTGGGGGCCGAGCACCCCGGCCGAGTACGGCGGGATGGAGCTGGACTGCGTCGACCAGTCCCTGCTGCACATGGAGCTGGGCAAGACGCTCGTCCGCTTCCACCTGGGCGGCGAGGCCGACAACATCCTCTACGAGTGCGACGGGCCTCAGCGGGAGCGCTACCTGCTCCCGACGATCGCGGGCGACCGGATCTCCTGCTTCGCGGCCACCGAACCGGACGCGGGCTCGGACCTGACCGCGCTGCGCACCACCGCGCGGCGCGACGGGAGCGACTGGGTGATCGACGGCGAGAAGACGTTCATCACCCACGGCATGGACGCCGACCTGGCCATCGTGGTCGCGCGGACCGACCCGGAGGCGGACCGGCGCACGGCGTTCACCGCGTTCCTTGTCGAGCGGGAGATGGGCTTCACCAGTTCGCCCATTCCCACGATGGGCCAGATGTGCCCGGCTTCGTTGACGTTCGACGGGGTGCGGGTCCCGGCCGCGAACGTGCTCGGCGAGGTCGGTGACGGATTCCGGCTGGCGATGCGGTGGATCGGCCGGGGCCGCTACATCCAGCCCTCACGGGCGGTGGGGGCGGCGGAGCGGCTGCTCGGCATGGCGGTCGAGTACGCGAAGGTGCGGCGGACCTTCGGCAAGCCGCTCGCGGACCACCAGGCGATCCAGTGGATGATCGCGGACTCGGTGGCCGAGCTGGAAGCGGCCCGCTACGCGACGCTGCTGGCCGCGTGGACCGCGGACCAGGACGACGGCACGCAGATCGCCACGTCGGCCATCGCCAAGCTGAAGGTGGCCCGGTACGCGAACGACATCGCGGACCGCGCGCTGCAGATCCACGGCGGCATGGGCTACTCCCAGGAGCTGCCCATCCAGCTGTGGGCTCGGGACCTGCGGGTGCTGCGGATCTACGAGGGCAGCGACGAGATCCAGCGGCGCACCCTCGCGAACCAGGTGCTCACCGGCCGCTATCGGCTCGGAGGGCACCTGGCATGACATGGGATCCGATCGTCGAACCCGTGGACCCGTCGACGCGGGAGCCGTTGCCGCCGGTCGCGCCGAGCACACCTGATGAGGTGGCGGAGCGGGCGCGGGCCGCGGGCGCGGCACTGGCGTCCTGGAGCGTCGACGGACGCCGCAGGTCGAGGGTGCTGGCCGAGTGGGCGCAGGGGGTGCGGGCCCAGCACGACGACCTGGTGGCGGGGCTCGTGGTGGAGACCGGCAAGCCGGTGGGCGAGGCCCGGCGCGAGGTCGAGGGCGCGGCCGACGCGCTCGAGTACAACGCGGGGCTGGCCCGCCGGGCCGACGGCTGGGCGGCCACGCTGCCCGATGGAACGCGCAGCCACCTGGTCCGGGGGCCGGTGGGCGTGGGCGCGTTCATCGTGCCGTGGAACTGGCCGGTGCTGTTGCTGCTGCGCGACCTCGCTCCGGCGCTGGCCGCGGGCATCACGGCGGTGGTCAAACCGGCCTCGCAGACCAGCCACATCACCCGGCAGCTGCTCGCGCTGGGGGAGCACGCGGGGCTGCCGGAGGGGGTCGTCGCCATGGTGGACGGGGACCGCGAGGTCGCCGGTCACCTGTTGCGGCAGCCCGCCGTCCGCGCGGTCGCCTTCACCGGGTCCACGGCGGTGGGCCGGGAGATCCTGCGCGCCGCCGCCGGGAACGTGCTGCGGCCCCTCCTCGAGCTGGGGGGCAAGAACGCCGCCATCGTCTTCGCCGACGCCGATCTGGACACGGTGCTGCCACGCCTGGCGCGGGCATCGGTGATCACCAGCGGTCAGATGTGCATGGCGCTGTCCCGGCTCCTCGTGCCCCGCGACGTCCAACCGCACGCCCGGCAGGTCGTCGAGGAGACGCTGTCCCGGCTGCGCGCCGGCCACCCGGCCGACGGGCGCACCGACCTCGGCCCGCTCATCTCGGACGGGCACGCCGACCGGGTTGCCGCCATGCTCGAGCAGGCGCGCCGCGAGTTCCCGGTCAGCGGGGGCGAGCCGGTGCGCCCGGGCGGCCTGCCCGGGCGCTTCCTGCGGCCCGCCGTCGTGGATGCGCCGGATGTCGGCGCGCCGATCGTGCAGAGCGACGTCTTCGGCCCCGTGCTCACCGTCGAGCCGTTCGACGGCGAGCAGGACGCACTACGGCTCGCCAACGCCACCGAGTACGGACTGGTCGGTGCGGTGTGGACGGCCGATGCCGGGCGGGCATGGCGGATCGCCCATGCCATGGAGGCGGGGACCGTCTGGGTCAACGGTTGGGGAAGCACGTACGCCGAGGTGCCCGCGGGTGGTGTCAAGGCGAGCGGGCTCGGCCGTACCCGGGGCGTCGAGGGCGTCCGGCAGTTCACCGAGCTCAAGCACGTGCACTTCAGTGGGTGAAGCGGCGGTGCATGCGCAGCTGGTCCTCGGCGGCCGCGCGGCCGCAGGCCGTGCAGCAGACGACGGGGCGCAGGTCCTGACCGCAGGGGGCGTGGTGCAGCCGCAACGCGTCGGGGCGGGCGCCGGCCCAGGTGACGCCCCACGACAGCATGGCCAGGTACATCGGGTAGAGGCCGAGCCCGCGATCGGTGAGGCGGTACTCGTAACGGCGCGGGCTCACCGCATAGGGCGTCCTGTTCAGGATGTCCAGCTCCGTCAAGCGGATGAGCCGCTGGGAAAGGATGTTCGGCGCGATTCCCAGCGCGCGCTCGAACTCGTCGAACCTGCGCAGCCCGAAGAACGCGCCGCGTAGCACCAGGCTGCTCCAACGGTCGCCGGTGACCTTCAGCGTGCGAGCGACCGAGTTCGGACCGTTGCGTTCCAGCAGTTCCAGCCCTGGCACGCGGATGCGCCCGTGAGCGGAGGGTGCGGGAGCGGGCGGGATCTCGTCGAACGTGACCTCTCGGGCCACGGCCGGGAGGTGGCACGACGCGCAGCGCATCTCGACCCCGGCGCGCGAGCCGCACCCGACGTGCTCCACCGAAAGGGACGGGCCCGACGGGGCGGGCTCCCAGCGATCGCCCCAGTTCATGGCCATCAGCAGGCAGGTGCTGAACGCCCGGCCCGCGGGGGTGGGGCGGTACTCCGGCTTGGCCACCACATCGCGCACCAGGAGCCCGTTCTCGCACAGGCTCTCCAGCCGCGCGGCCAATGTGGACCTGGCGATGCCGAGGTGTTGCTGGAAGCCGTCGAAGCGGCTGACACCGCACACGATCGACTCGTGCAGCAGCAGCCACGACCAGGCGTCGCCCACGTTGTCGATGGCGGCCGCGACACCGTCGGCCGAGCGCTCGTCGGCGGGCCCGACCGTCGGCCGCACTGCGGGCTGCCCTGCCATGGGATCAGCATAATTGACCGTGTAGTCCGCTTCGGCATGCTCGGCCGCACCCACGTCCTTCCCGGCGGACCGACCTTGACAGGGCCGATGGCGGATCGGCACAGTCTCTTCGGATAGCGGAGTAGATTTCGTTATCCGAAAACAGGCGGGAGGCGCCCCATGACGACGACGGCTCGGCTCAAGCTGGTGGCCTACGTCTTCTTCGCGCTCGGCTTCCTCATCCCCTTCGGCGCCTCCGGCTGGCAGGGCATGCCGTTCGGCCAGCACCCCGGCGCCGTCGCCGCCACGGCCGTCCTGTGGATCGCGGGAATGCTGCTCGAGTACCGCGACTACACGCTCCACCGGGCGGACGCCGTGCTGCCGCTCTGGCGTCGGCTGTGCGACTTCGTCGGGCGCGGGTCCGCCACCTGGCTGCTACTCGGCATCGCCTTCGGCTTCGTGTACTACCCGACGATCTCGATCTCGACCTCGTTCTTCGGGACGAGCTTCAACGCGGTACTCGCCATCACCCTCGCGGTCATGGGCATCCAGATCTCCCTGGACGCCTGGCGCCGGTTGATCCGGGACATCCGGCCGGTCATCACGGTGGTCCTGCTCCGCTGGATCGTCATGCCGCTGGTCGGCTACTGCGTCTCCTACGCCGCCTTCCACCCGTTCCTCTCCGAGGACCTGGCTCAGCAGCTGGCCATCGGGATGATCCTGCTCGCCACCTCCCCGACCGGGGCCGCGTCGAACAGCTGGACCCTCATCAGCAAGGGCGACCTGGCGCTCTCGGTCTCGGCGACCACCGTGAACGTGCTGATCGCCCCCTTCCTCCAGCCCCTGCTCGTCAAGCTGTTCGTCGGCAGCACCACCTCGGTCGACGCCACCGGCATGTTCCTCGAGCTGGTGCAGTACGTCCTCGCCCCGGTCGTCGCCGCATCGATCGTGGGCATGTTCTTCCCGCGGCTCGTCGAGAAGATCAAGCCCGCCCTTCCCGCGGTCGCGGTCCTCTCCCTCGCGTGCGTGCTGATGGGCACCGTCTCCAAGGGCACCGCGACGATCCTCGCCAACCTCGGTGTGATCGGCTTCGTCGTGATCGCCTGCCTCGTCCACGGCGTGCTCGGCCTGACCCTGGGCTACGTGCTGCCGAAGTACCTCGGGTTCGCCCGGCCCCAGCGGGTCGCCTCGTGCTTCGAGGTCGGCATCGAGAACGCCGCGATCGCGCCGGCCCTCGCGGTCGGCTACTTCGGCCCGCTGGCGATCGTGCCCGCGATCGTCTACGGCAAGACGCAGAACCTGCTCGCCGTCACGCTCTTCGTGCCCTACTTCCAGAAGAAGGCCGAGGAGGACGACGCGCGCATCCCCGCCCCCACGACCCCTGAGGCCGAGCGGGGCTAGGAGCGTCGGTGGGGCCTCCGGTGGCGCGGCCCCTCCCGGGCATATCGCGGGCAGGCCGGGGGCCTGCCCGGTTTGGCGCGCGGCGCCACCGGATGCCGGCTTCGCGGGCATGATCACGGCCTCGGTGCGAGGGCGGCCACATGTGGCCGCGAATGCACCGACCCGCTGATCAAGCCGCACTACGGTCGGGGTTGTTCAGGCCGCTCTCAGAGCATCTTCCCGAGCAGGGCGGCCGCCCGCTGCATGACGGGGACGTGCCGCTCGCGCAGCTCGTCCATCGGGGTCCGGCTGGCGAGCACGGCGACGCTCAGCGCCGCGTGGATCAGGCCGGTCACGTCGGCCACCGGCACGGCGACCGTGCGCACCCCGACCTCGAGCTCCTCGTCGGTGACCGACACCCCGGACCCGCGCACCGCGAGGATGCGCCTGCGGATCTCCGCGACGTCGGTGACGGTGTTCGGGCCGGTGCGCTCCGGGGAACACCCCGCGAGATGGCGGTCGATCTCCTCGTCCGGAAGGGACGACAGCAGCAGGCGCCCGGTGGCGGACGCGTGTGCGGGCAGGCGGGCGCCGAGGCGGACGTTCATGGTCACGATGCGCTGCGACTCCACCCGGGCGATGAACGTGACGTGGGAACCGTCGAGCACCGCAAGGGACGCCGACTCCCCGAGCTCGTCGCGCACCGCCTGCAGGTGCGGCTGGGCCAGCACCGGCAGTGGCGCACTGCCGCTGTACGAGCCGCCGAGGCGCTGCATTCGCGGGGTGGGACGGAAGAACTTGCCGTCGTGGCTGAGGTAGCCCAGCTCCTGCATGGTGAGCAGGCACCGCCGGGCCGCGGCCGGCGTGATGCCCGCCGCCTCGGCTGCCGTCGAGACGGTGAGCGCGGGGCGGGTCTCGTCGAAGGCCTCGATGATCCGCAACCCTTTGGCGAGGCCGGCCATCACCTCCGATCGCTCACGCGCAGGCGCAGGAACGGCGCTATCGGACACACTTCGTTATACGAAAAACCGCGGTGCCACGTCAAGGTGTGCCGGCCCCGTCACGGGTGGGTCTGCAGAGCGGCGCGCTCGACGTCGTAGTCGTAGAGCGACAGGCGGAAGGTGCGAACGGCGTCGAGCTCGGTGTCGCGGGCGTTCAGGTCCTCGTACCGCGAGTCGTAGCGCAGGCCGTTCGCGCGCGCCCCGGCCTGCACGGCGGTCGTGCGCGGGTGGCGCAACGCCTCGTACTCGCCCAACCGGGCCCGTGCGGTCTCCGGCGTCGCGTCGGCCAGGACGATGGAGAGGGCGGCGGCGTCCTCGATGGCCTGGTTGGCGCCCTGGCCGAGATGGGGGAGCATCGGGTGCGCGGCGTCGCCGAGGAGGGTGAGCCTGCCGTCGGTCCAGCGCGGCAACGGTTCCCGGTCGTACAGGCCCCACCAGAACGTGTTCCGCACCGCGGCGAGGAGTTCCTGGATGCGCGGATCCCAACCGGAGAACGCCTCGGCGAGCACGGCCGGGTCACCCGGGGCCGACCACGATTCCTCGGCCTGGACGTGGCTCGGCACGAACCCCACGTAGTTGATGAGCGTGCCGGAACGGACCGGGAAGACGAGCAGGTGCTTGCCGGGCCCCATCCAGAGCTCGAAGCGATCGGTGGGCCACGACGGCACCTCCTCGGCGGGTAGGAGCCCCCGATAGGCGACCGAGCCCGAGTCGACCGGCCTGGCCGGCTCCACCACGTGCCGCTGCAGTGCGGAGTGGATGCCGTCGGCGGCCACCACGACGTCCGCCTCGACGGTGACGCCGTTCTCGAACACCACGTGCGCGGCCTCCGCCGACTCCCGGAGTCCCGTGCACCGGTGGCCCGTGTGCACGATGCCGGTCGGGAGAGCGCCGGCGAGCATGTTCACCAGGTCGGCCCGGTGGACGCCGTAGATGAAGTTGGCGCCGGTGGAGTCGGTGGTGAGGATGGGCGCGATCGGCGCGCCGTCCATCCGGTAGTACGTCGAGCGCTGCGGGTCCAGCCGTACCCCGAGCCGACGCAGCTCCCGGCCGATCCCGAGCCGGTCGAGGAGGCGAACGCTGTTCGGGGTCACCTGTACGCCGGCTCCGATCTCCCCGAGCTGCGGCGCCTGTTCGTACACCGTGACGTCGAGCCCGCGCCGGTGCAGAGCGAGCGCGGCTGCCAGACCGCCGATCCCGCCGCCCACCACGACCACCCGGAGCGACCCGCTCATCGGCCATCCTTTCGTTATACGAAACTACTTCGCAAATGACGGTAGGAGGGGGCAAGACACATGTCAACGTGTCCCGGGGTGCCCGACGTGGCCGCCACGAGGCCGACTCTCGGCGGTCGTCAGATCGCTACCGTCCGTCGACTGCGTCCAGCGACCGGTCGCCTTCAGGAGGTCGCCGGGTACGGGAACGGGAAGGGCCGCATGATCGGAAGCGGCCTGGATCGGTCCCCGTCCACCGGTGGCCGCACCGTCGGCTTCGTCGTGGGCGAGATCCTCGGGGCGCGCGGCCGACGTTCCGTCCGGCGACTGGCTACTCGGGTCGAGTCCGGAGCTTCTTCAACTCGTCCAGGACATCCGGCAGTCGCCATCGCGCGTGGCCGCCGGTCGTGACGAACACGGGGGTGAGCAACCCCTCGCGTTGGTACCGCTGGATGGTCTGGCGGGACAGACCGACGGCACGGGCGACCTCACCCGTACTGATCAGTCGTTCCTCGCTCACGGGGCCGACGCTAGGTCGGCTCCTGAGTCGTTGCCACCGCTCTGAGGCGATAGTAACGCCATGAGTCGATTTCGACTACTCTGCAGGTCGTGACGTTCTGGTGGACGGCGATCCCGGGAGGCGGTTGCGTCATGGGCGAGGCGGCGGACGAGGCGGACGCGCGGCTGGCGATCGCTCGGGCGCAGGGGCGAGCGTCGGTGAACTTCAGTGCGCGCAGCGGCCGGTACCGCTGGACCGTCGTTCTCGACGGCGGCAAGTCGGCGCACGGCTGGGCGGACACGGAGGCGGACGCGTGGTGGTTCGTCGAGGAAGCTCTGAACCGGCCGTATCGGGGGACACGCCACCGCAAGCCACGTGGACTGTTCGGGATGCCGCCCGCGTAGCTCTCGTCGGAGCACCACGGCGGAGGTTCGAGCGACGGGTCAGGTTGACTCGGCGGGTCGTGACTGGCACGGGCCTCGAGGACAGCTCCGGTCAACGCGAGGAGGGCGAGCACGGTAGGTGGCAACGTCGGCCGTGGGAGCGTGACCGTCAGGGCTTGCGGCCCACCGCGCAGTAGGAGTCGATGTGCTCGGGTGCACCGATCTCGGTGGGGATCGGGCGCCACCGTGGCGACGGTACGAGACCGGGTTCGATCATTTCGAGGCCGGCGAAGCACTCCCGGAACTCGTCGAGGGTGCGCAGCCGGTAGTTGCTCATCTCGGCGCTCTCGCGGACGGTGTCGCTGGTGTCGCTGCCGTCCAGCAGCGCGAGGTAACTGCCCGCGGGGACCCCGGCCATCAGGCGGTCGATGATCGAGCGCATGTCGTCGAAGTCGGGTGCGGCGTGCCCGAGGATGCCCAACAGCATGACGGCGACGGGTCGGTCGAGATCGAGGGTCTTGCCGGCCTCCGCGAGGATCGCCTCCGGTTCCCGGACATCGGCGTGCACGTACCTGGTCGTGCCCTCCGGCGTGGTGTTCACCAGCAACGTGCGGGCATGGGCGAGCACCAGCGGATCGTTGTCGACGTAGACGATCCGTGCGGAGGGGTTCTGTCGCTGCGCCACCTCGTGGGTGTTCTGCATGGTGGGGAGGCCGGTGCCGATGTCGAGGAACTGGTCGATGCCCGCCTCGCCCGCCAGGTGGGTCACCGCGCGGATGAGGAACTGGCGGGCCTGCCGGGCGATGACGAGGATCTGCGGGTTCTGCGCCGCGACCGCATCGCCGACGGCCCGGTCGGGCGCGTAGTTGTCCTTGCCGCCCAGCCAGTAGTTCCAGATCCGGGCCGAGTGCGGGACGTCGAACCTGAGCTCCGTCGAGTCGTGCGTCACAGGGCGGCTCCTCGGGGCGGGGGGTCGGCGCGATGCTAGTGGTCCCCGCCACTGGCCAGGAATCGATCTGGAGGGCATCGCATGACGATCGGCACGTTCCAGCAGATGTGGGACTCGGCTGTCGCGGAGCACGCCGACAGCCCGTTCGTCGTGTTCCGCTCCGAGTCGGGTGCCGTGTCCGAGTGGACGTACCGGGAGTTCGACGCGGTCGTCGCCCGCACGGCCGGTGCGCTCGCCGGGAGCGGTGTGCGGTCGGGATCGTCGGTGCACGTGGTGTTGCGCAACTGCCCGGCGTTCATCGCGGTCTGGCTGGCGGCGGCGCGGCTGGGGGCCTGGATGGTCCCGGTCGACCCGGCGTCGACCCCGCGCGACATCGCCACCCAGGTCCGGCGGGTGCATCCGGCGGTGGGGATCTGTGCCGCGGCTCGCGCCGGGGTGTACGCCGAGGGCGCGGCCGACGCGGTGCCGGTGGTCGTCGAGCTCGCGGAGGACGCCTCGGACGTCGCCGCCGACGGTCCGCTGGCCGCCGCACCCGTCGACACGGCCGTCGAGGTCGAGCCTGCGGACCGGCTCGCCGTCATGTTCACCTCGGGTACCACGTCGGAGCCGAAGGGCGTGCTCCTCACCCAGGCCAACTACGCGCACGTCGCCAGGGCGATGGCCGACGCGGCGGCCCTGCAACCGCGGCACCGCTGGTACGTCACGCTCCCGCTGTTCCACGCGAACGCGCAGTACTACTGCTTCGCCCCGGCGATCGCGGTGGGCGCCGGCGTCGCGTTGACCGCAGGCTTCAGCGCGTCGGGCTGGGTGCCGCACGCCCGCGAGCTCGGCGTCACCCACGCCAGCCTGTTCGCCGCCCCGATCCGGATGATCCTCGCCCGCTGCGCTCGGGAGGAACCGCCGCTCCGGTTGGAGCACCTCTGGTTCGCCCAGAGCCTGGGCATCGAGCACTACGAGAGGTTCGCCGAGCTCATCGGGACCCGCCCCCGCCAGCTCTACGGGATGACCGAGACCGTGGCGATCGTCTGCGCGGACACGTCCGAGCCGCCGGCCCACGACGTGATCGGCACCCCGATCCCGGGCCGGCGCATCCTCGTCGAGGACCCGTCGGGCGACGGCGCCGCGGCGCCGGGAACGCCCGGCCAACTCACGGTGCTCGGCACCCCGGGCGCCGACCTGTTCGCCGGCTACCTCGACGACGAGCGCACGACCGCGAAGGCGTTCCGGCACACGGCGGAGGGCACGTGGTTCTCGACCGGCGACCTCGTCTCGGCCGACGGCGGCGGGGTGCTGCGGTTCGTCGGCCGCGTCGACGACGTGATCAAGGTGGCGGGGGAGAACGTCAGCCTCACCGAGGTCGAGGCCGCGCTCGCGCAGGCGCCGGGCGTCTTCGAGGCCGCCGTGCTCGCACAGGCCGACCCGGTCCGCGACGTCGTCCCCGTCGCCTACGTCGTCGCCACGGACCCGGACAACCCGCCGAACAGCGCGGAGCTCGACGGGTGGGCCGCCGACAACCTCGCGCCCGCCGCCCGGCCCCGCGAGTGGAACCTGATCGACGAGCTGCCCCGGACCAGCGTGGGCAAGATCCGCCGGTTCCAGATCCCGCGCTGACGGGCGGGCGGCCGCACGATCGCGCCATCGTGCACGTTTTCTCATAGGCCTTGACCGTTCGTGCAGTCGCGGGCTTCGGTGTCCCTGCTCCCGGTGAGCGCGCCCACTCCCCGCTGAGACACACCGACTCGGAGGTCGTCCCGTCATGCCCGAACAGCCCTACTCACGTTCGCTGGCGTCCCTGCCGTCGACGGATGTGGTCGTCGTCGGCAGCGGACCCTCCGGCCTCGCGGCCGCGATCAGCGCGGCGCGCAACGGCGCGAGCGTGCGCCTGATCGAGCGCTTCGGCTTCTTGGGCGGCAACCTGACAGCAGGCCTGGTCGGCCCGTGCATGACCTCGTTCTCCCTGGACGGTTCGATCCAGCTCGTACGCGGGATCTTCGACGAGTTCGTGCGCCGGATGGAGGCCCGCGGCGGAGCGGTGCACCCGTCCCGGACCCGTTCCGGCAGCCCCTACTCCGGGTTCATGGTCTACGGGCACGAGGCCGTGACGCCCTTCGAGCCCGAGGCGGCCAAGCAGGTGGCGCTGCAGATGTGCCTCGAGGAGGGCGTGCAGCTCCTGCTGCACACGTTCGTCGTCGACGTGCTCACCGATGGCGGCAGGGTGAGCGGGATCGTCACGGCGAACAAGAGCGGTTTGGGATTCGTCCCCGCGCAGGTCGTGATCGACTGCTCGGGTGACGGCGACGTGGCGGCTCGCGCGGGTGCCCGGTTCGACTACGGGCGCGACGGAGACGGAGAGGTCCAGCCGACGACGCTGTTCTTCCGCGTCAGCGGGGTCGACGACGAAGCGGTTGCCGCGTACCGGCGGGCGCACCCCGATGAGCGTTTCCCGTTCGAGAGCAGGGTGGCGCAGGCCAAGGCCGACGGCGCGTTCACCCTGCCGAGGCGGGGGATCCAGCTGTTCCGCACCACTGAGCCGGGCGTGTGGCGGATCAACACGACCCGGGTCCTGGGGATCGACGGCACCGACGCCGCCGACCTGACCAGCGCGGAGATCGCCGCCCGCGGGCAGGTGGAGGACCTGATGGAGTTCTTCCACCGCTACCTGCCCGGCCTGGAGCGCTGCAAGCTGCTCGACACCGCGGCGACGATCGGGGTGCGGGAGTCGCGCCGCATCGTCGGCGAGCACATGCTCACGCTCGCGGAACTCCAGAACGGCACCCACTTCGACGACACCGTCGCCGTGGCCGGCTACCCGGTGGACATCCACAGCCCGGTGGGCCCCGACGGTCCCTTCGACGACGGCATCTCGCCCACCGCGAACGTGTACGAGATCCCCTACCGCTGCCTGGTGCCGGCCGACCTGCGCAACGTCCTAGTCGCGGGGCGGGCGATCTCGGCCACCCACGAGGCGCTGGCGGCGGTCCGCGTCATGCCGCCGTCGTTCGCGATGGGCGAGGCCGCCGGCACGGCCGCGGCGCTCGCCGTGAGCGCTGGTACGGACCCGCGGGACGTCGACGTGACCGCGCTGCAGCACCGCCTGCAGGCCCAGGGGGCGTACCTCGGCCCTCGCTCCGTCTCCCCAGTCCCTGCCGGCAGCCGCTGACGCGGCCGACCGTTTCAGCGTCGAACGATCGGAACCACCATGATTCGTCGAGTCGTCATCGCAAGCACCGTCGGCACCGCGCTCGAGTGGTACGACTTCATGCTCTACGGCACGGCCGCCGCGCTGGTCTTCGGCAAGGTGTTCTTCCCGGGTGGTGACCCGCTCGTCGCCACCCTCGCCTCGCTGGGCACGTTCGCGGTCGGGTTCTTCGCCCGCCCGCTGGGCGGAATCCTCTTCGGACACCTGGGTGACCGCTACGGCCGTCGGCTGGTCCTGGTGGCCACGTTGTGCCTGATGGCGGTGGCGTCGACGCTGATCGGGCTCATCCCCGACTTCGCGACGATCGGTGTCGCGGCACCGGCGACGCTCGTCGTCCTGCGGATCCTGCAGGGGCTCGGCGCGGGCGCCGAGTACGCGGGCGGGGCGTTGATGGCCGCCGAGCACGCTCCGCCCGGCAGGAGGGGCCTCTTCGCCGCGATCCCACCGACCGGCAACGCGCTCGGGGTGATCCTCGCCGCCGCGGTGCTCACCCCGTTCACGCTGCTGCCCGAGGACCAGTTCCTGGCGTGGGGGTGGCGGGTCCCGTTCCTGGTGAGCATCCTCATCCTGCCGATCGGCCTCTACATCCGCATGAAGGTCGCCGAGACGCCGGCGTTCGCCGCGACCGCGCAGCGCGGGCACCGCGAGGCCTACCCCGTCGTCGGGGTGGTCCGGCGGGCACCCCGTCCGCTGCTGCTGTGCTTCCTGGTCAGCGCAGGTCCGAACGTCGCCACGTACGTACCGAGCGTCTACGCGCTGAGCTACATCGAGAACAACCTCGCCCTGGCGGCCGGGGTGGCGACGCTCGGGCTGCTGATCGCCAACACCGTCAAGCTCGCCACGTTGCCGCTCGCCGGTGCGCTGTCCGACCGCTTCGGCCGAAAGCAGGTGTTCACCGCCGGTGCCCTGCTGTGCGCGGCGTCGGCGTTCCCGTTCTTCTGGCTGCTGGACACCGGCCAGGTCATCATGGTCTGGTTCGCGATGACGCTGGTGCTCACGTTCGCCAACGACCTGATGCTCGGCTCGCAGGCGGCGATGCTGCCCGAACAGTTCGACACCGAGGTGCGGTACACGGGCGTCGCCGTCAGCCGCGAGTTCGCGGCCGCACTGATCGGCGGCACGCTGCCCTTCGCCGCGGTCGCCCTGACCGCATCGGTCGGCAGCACCTGGCCGGTATCGCTCCTCATGATCGGCCTGTGCCTGGTCTCGGTCGCCGGCGTGGTCGGCCTGCGCGACGAGCGTGGCCGGTCGTTCCTCCCCGACGACGGCGGTGATCAGCGAGCGGTCGGACGGCCGGCCGCACCGGCTCCGGACATGCCTTCCCCGCTGTGATCGAGCAGGAGGCGCGCGGTCACCTCGTCCAGCACCAGGTCGGTGACGTACCCGCCGACCAGTGCGGCATGCAGCGCATCGATCTTGTGGTCACCGGATACCGCGCAGATCCGGTGCGCGACGCCCCGCAGGGCGTCCAGGTCGGGTCCGCTGGTCCGCTCGTTGATCCGGACACCGCGGTGGCTACCGTCCGGCCGGATGAAGGCCGTGCCGATGTCGCCGACGGCCTCGTCCTCGGCGAGCAGCGCGAAGTCCGAGGCGTCGAGCGCGTAGCCGGCCAGGTACGGGCTGCTCGGCTCGCCGGCCGCCACCGTCCCGACGCTGAAGAGCACGGCGTCCGCTCTGAGCTGCAGATCGACCACCCTGCGCAGCGCGCGTTCGGCGAACAGGGCTTGCCGCGTGGTGGCCGAGTCGAAGAACAGCGGAGCCGGCAACTGTTCCACGACGGCGTCGAGGGCCGCACCGAACGCGGCGAAGAGCTCCTGCGAGTAGTGCACCCCGGTGCCCCGCGAGTTCCCCGCCCCGTTGAGCGCGACGACCTGGCAGTTGCTCGTGGGCTTGCGGATCAGCACCTTGCTGATGGCGTGCACCATCGTTCCCCACGACACACCGACGACCATGTCGGAGTCGAAGATCGAGTTCACGACCCGGGCCGCCTGGATCGCGGTCCGCTCGAGCCGCTCGACGTTCCCCGCCGCCACGGGCACGTGCACGACCCGGACGTTCACCGCGAACCGCGCTCGAATCGCGGACTCGACGTCCGCGACCCGCGACTGCGGCGGGAGCACCCGGATCTCGACCAGGCCGGCCTGGCGGGCGAATGTGATGAGACGGGACACCGTCGAGCGGGAGGTCCCCATGTCCTTCGCAATGGCCTCCATCGTGGAGCCCTGGAGGTAATAGCGATGTGCTGCGCGCAGCGCCGCTTCGAGGCGGGCGTCCTCGGAGAGGTTCGTGAACTCCGCCACCATGCCCCCTCGGACGCCACGGATCGTTGATGGGCGCCCGACCAGCTACGGGCCCAGCGCGATCGCGATCTTCCCACCCCGCTGGTCCCGGGCCGCCTCGAACGCCTCCTGCGACCGTTCCAGCGGGAAGACCGGGTCGAGGAACGGGCCCACGTCGACCGCGCCGGTGTGGATCAGCTCGACCGCCTCGCGGAAGGCCGTGAGCCCGGGCTCGACCTGGGTGCTGTGGTTGTGCTCGATGGAGGGCTGCTTGTTCCACGCCTCGTTGTAGTCCCAGGTCGTGGGGCCCTGCGGCTTCTCCGGGAAGCCGAAGTAGCCGACGCGGCCCCGCGGCCGCACCGCGTGCAGGCTCTGGATGCGGGTCTCGTCGTACCCGACGGCCTCGATCACCAGGTCTGCGCCCGCACCACCGGTCGCCTCCCGCACCGCCTCGACGAACGACCCCTCGGTGACGTCGACGACCACGTCCGCGCCGAACTCCTTCGCGATCCGCAGGCGCGACGGCGCCTTGTCGGCGATCACGACTGTGGCGAACCCCGCGCGCCGCGTCAGCTGCGCGAAGAACAGGCCCGCTGACCCGGCGCCGCAGATCGCGGCCGTCAGCCCCGCGGCGGGCCCGGCGACGGCCTCCGGCCAGAACCGGCGCATCGCGTACACGGTGGTGCCGAGCTGCTGGGCCATCAGCAGCCGGTCCACGTCCCCGCCGTCCGGCAGCTTCACCAGCGAGCGGCCCGCGACGGCCTGCCACTCGGCGAAGCACCGCGCGTCCCGCGGCACCGGCGCGACGAGCACCGCGTCCCCCGGGGCGAAGCCGGGTGACCGGGACTCCTCGACGATCCCGACGCCCTCGTGCCCGGGGAACCCCGGCGGCGCCGGGAACTCGCCGCGGTGGAAGCCGTCGAAGACGATGTGCAGGTCGCTGCCGCAGACCGACCCGCGGTGCGACCGGACCAGCACCTCGTCCTCACCGAGCTCCGGTACCGGGACATCGACCGTCTCCAGCCGGCCCGGTGCCACGAGCTGCACTGCCCGCATGCCTTCTCCTATCCCTGGTAGCTCGTGTAGTCGAAGGTCGAGTACTTCTTCTCCCGGGTGGTGACGAACTCGACGAGCGCGGGCGTGCCCGCCTCCGTCGCCGCGATCGCCGCGCGCAGCGCCGGGCCGATCCGCCCGGGCTCGGTGACCCGCTCGCCGTGCAGCCCGAACGCGCGCGCCATCGCGGCGTAGTCGCCGGAGATGTCGGTGCTGCCGAAACGCTCGCGCGAGGTGGCCATGATCTTGTCCTCCATGGCCATCGAGAAGTTGTTGAACAGGACGGACAGGACGGGGATGCCGGCGCGGGCGCAGGTCTCCAGGTCCATGCCGGTCATGCCGATCGCGGCGTCGCCCCACACGTTGACGCACAGCCGGTCCGGCCGGGCCAGCTTGGCGCCCATCGCCAGGCCCAGGCCGTAGCCGAGCTGGGTGGACTTGCCCCAGCCGAGGTAGCTGTGCGGTGCGACGGGCCGCCAGAACGGGGAGAGCTCGTCGCGGGGGCTCCCGGCGTCGTGCGTGACGATCGTGCGTTCGACGTCGACGAGGTGCAGCAGGTCCCAGATCACCCGGTACGGCGAGAGCGGTGTCTCCTCGCTGGTCAGCAGGGGCATCCAGGAGTCGAGCCAGGGCTTGGTCTGCTCCTGGATGCGGGCGGCGACCTCGGGTGCCCGGCCCCGCGGCCCACCGCCGAGCCGCTCGCGCACGGCCTCGATCAGGAGGTCCAGGGCGAGCGCGGTGTCGCCGAGCAGCGCGTGCTCGGTGGGGACGTTCTTGTTGAGGTCGCCCGGGTCGAGGGTGTTGTGCACGAACGTCTTCCCGGCCGTCGGGAAGCGGATCCCGAACGGGGTGGCGGTGAAGCTCGCCCCGGTCCCGAACACGACGTCGGCGTCCCGGACGTGCTCGAACACCGCCCGCGGCATCGCCACCCCGCCCGAGCCGAGCGCGAGCGGATGGGTCTCCGGGAACGCGCTCTTGCCTTCCAGGCTGGTGGTGACCGGCGCCTCCAGCAGCTCCGCGAGGACGCGCAGCTGCTCCCACGCCCTCGCCCGGTGCACGCCCTGGCCGGCGTAGAGCAGGGGGCGCGCGGCCGCGACCAGTGCCGCCGCGGCCGCGTCGACGGACTCGGTGTCCGGCGCGGAGCGCACCCGCCGCGACGGCACGTAGGCGTCGAGCCCCGGCGCCTCCTCCGCCCACACGTCCGCCGGTATCTCCACCAGCACCGGCCCCGGGCGCCCGTTGCGGGCCAGGGCGAACGCCCGTCGCAGGGCGGGGACGAGCCCAGCGCCGGTCGTGACCTGCTCGGTGGCCTTCGTGACGTGCCGGAAGTTCAGCGCGGCGTTGAAGGCGGGCTGCACCCACGTCTGCGTGCGCGGCGACCCGCCGGGGATCACGACGAGCGGGACCCCCTCGGAGTACGCCTGCGCCACCGCGCCGAACGAGTTCTCCACGCCCGGGCCGGCCTGCATGCAGAAGACGCCGACGGTGTCCCCGAGCCGGCTGATCGCATCCGCCATGTGGATGCCGACCCGTTCCTGCCGGACGATCAGCGGCCGGATCCCCGCGGCGGCCGCGGACTCGATGAGCGGGTTCAGCGGATAGGCCAGGAGCACCTCGACGCCTTCGCGGCGAAGCACCTCGGCGGCGGCGGTGGCGACGTCCGGTGTGCCGGCGCTCACGGCTCGATCACTGGTTGCCCTCCTCGGCTCGGTTTCCCGACGCCCGGACCGCGGCGCCCGATCCTCGCGCGCACCGAGCTTCTCCGTCCGGACGGCCGCACGTCACGCCATGCGGGCAGGTTCAGGACACAAGTCCTGGACGGCACCGGCGGTTCGACTCGCTGCCGGGATCGACGAGTCGAGGGAGCCAAACCTAGGATCGATCATGTGGATGACGGCCGGGGCCGGGCGTGAACGGCGCACACCGCGAGCTGTGCTCGAGCGAGCGTTGGGCCGGGCACGTCCGCGACGAGATCCTCCCGTGGGCGACCGACGGCCTGCCGCTGCCGGCACGGCTGCTGGAGGTCGGGCCGGGATACGGCGCCGCCACCGAGGTCCTGCGCAGTGAGGTCGGGTCACTGGTGGCCGTCGAGAAGGACCCGCTGCTGGCGGCGGGGCTGCGCGGCCGGTTCGCATCCGACCCGGCGGTCGACGTCCGCGAGGGCGACGCGACGGCGCTCCTGCTCGACGACGACAGCGTCGACGGCGCCACCTGCTTCACGATGCTGCACCACGTGCCCTCCACCGACCTGCAGAACAGCCTGTTCGCCGAGGTCGCCCGCGTCGTCCGGCCGGGTGGTGTGTTCTTCGGCGTCGACAGCCTCGGCGGGCGCAGTTTCCGGCGGCTCCACGACGGGGACGTCTGCGTCCCGGTCGACCCGCTGACGCTGACCGGGCGCCTCGAGGCGTGCGGGTTCGCCGACGTGTCGGTCTCGGTGCTGTCGATCGGGGTGCGGTTCCGGGCGGTGAGCCGATGACCGCGGGGACACCGGTCGTCGGCGCCGGGTTCGTCGAGCTGTACGAGGGCGCCGATTTCGGCGGGCTCGTGGACGACGAGTTCCTCCCCGAGCTGCTGGACGTCGCCGACCTGGGCGACGACCCGCTGTACCTGGTCGCCGGTCCGGCCTCCGCGGCGCCGGCGTTGCGCGCGCACGCGCCCCGGCTCACCGTCGCGCAGTTCGACCCCGGCTTCACCGGCGCCGTCGCGGCCGGGCTCGCCGACGATCCCGGTACGTGCGTCGACGAGGTGGAGCCGACGGCACTGCCCTACGCGGCCGACCGGTTCAGCGCGGCGACGGTGATCCTCTCCCTGCTGCACCTGGGCTCGGCGGAGGCGCAGGACGCCGCGCTCGCCGAACTCGCCAGGGTGCTGCGCCCCGGGGCGCCGCTCGTCGGCTTCAACGCGATCGACGGGCCGCACCTGCGCCGCCTCGACGTCGAGCGCCGCACGGTGCCCATCGACCCGCTCACCCTGCCGGCCCGGCTGGAGCGGGCCGGGTTCGCCGACGTCAGCGAGGACGTGTGGCATTTCCCGCGCTTCTTCGGCCGGGCTCCGCGCAACGGCTGAGCCCCGCCGACGCGGAGCCCCGGCAGGTCCGTATGGTGCCGCGCAATGGCACTGGACAACACGAGGAACACCGCGACCACCGACCGCAAGCCCGAGCAGGCCGACGACGAACTGAACCTCGATGAGTCGAGGGAGCCGTCGGCGGAAGCCGCGGACACCGGTTCTCCGTTGCCCGAGACGCCCGTCACCGAGTCGCTCACCGAAGATCCCACGGCCGAGTCGCCCACCGAGGACCCCGCCGCCGGGTCGGTCACCGAGAACCCCGCCGCCCCGGCCGTCGAGGATCAGCGGACCGGCCCGGCAGACGGCGCCGGGGCCGGCGCCGCCGCCGTCGTGAGCGCAGGGCTCGCGGTGTCCGCGCTCACCGGCACCGGGATCGGCGACATGCTGAAGGCCCGCTCGGAGATAGTCGGCCAGATCGAGGCCAGCGTCAGTGGCGGCGCGGTCGACCAGGTCCAAGCCCTCTACGGCCAGCCGTGGGACACCGCCGCGCTCGTCAACGGCGCGGTCGCGCTGGTTGCCGTCCTCATCGGGGGCGTGCTGCTCGCAGCGCATTCGGGCCGGCCGGCGACCCGGGCGTGGGTGCGCGCCGTGGCGCTCGGCGGCGTCGTGCTCGGGGGGATCGGGCTGGTCGTCGCCGCGGGCATGTACTTCGATCTGTTCGTCGCCGCGCCCCAGCTGCCCCAGATGCCCCAGCTCGGCGGCTGACGACCTCCTGCCCATGATCGGCGCGGTCGCCGCCGCGCCGGACCGGCCGTCAGCGAGCGGAGGCGGGTGCTGCCCCCGCCGGGAGCCACGGGGACACGCGATCCCGGTCGAGGAGGTCGGGCCGCCGCAGCGAGCCGAGCATGGCGTGCACCGCGGCCTCGACGTCGCGGGTCCAGTCGTGACACCGCTGCGCGGAGCCGCACAGCTCGGCCGCGCGGCCCCGGGCGGCGCCGACGATCGCGTCGGCGTCGGCCGCAACCTGCTCGTTGGCGGTGGCCGGGTCGCGCAGCCGGACACCCGCAGCGGCGGCGATGCCCGCGATGTCGGTCAGCCGTCCCGCCAGCCAGTCCCAGGGCGTGGCCTTGACCGCGTCGTCCCAGTGCCGTTCGCACGGCTCGACACCCACGAAGTGCGGGTGGAAGTGGGCTGCCTCGAACGCTCCGGGGGTGCCGTCGAGCCGATCGAACAGGTCCGCTCGCCACACCGGCTGATCGACCACGATCATCTGAGATGCCGACTCCGAACCGCGGCGCGGTTGGGGGGCCAACTGGCGCAGCTCGACCCGGGCGCCGTGCTCCAGGTGGCTGTCCATGAGGTCGATCTCGAACCAGTGCCGGACGAGAACGGCAACCTCGTTGAAGACGAAGACGTGCTCCACTCGCTGCTCCTGTCACATGCGGGTTTCGGGCGGGTGGTACCTGCCTACCTCCCCCGCGGGCCGGTGGCCAGCCGAACGCGGTGCGTCCACACCGGCGGTTCGCGCACCGACTCTGGACGCAGTGGTAAATGTCCGACAGTGTGTCTCGGCTTGCTCCTGCGGCGTCGCGGAGGCGGAGGACGAGATGTCCGCACCAGCCGCCACCGCCGACCCCGCCGCGGTCCGCGAACGGAACCGCAAGAGCGCCCAGACGGCCCCACTTCACACATCCGGCAGCCGACCCTGGGTCTGTGAAGTCGTTCCGACGAGGGTTGACGACCGTGATCAGCCGCTCGGTTGACAACGGTTTCGATCCTTCCTAAGCTTTCCATATCGAAAGTGCATGCCGATGGGAGGGACCGATGTCCGACACTCCGGAGCTCGACCAGGTTGCCGAGGCGCGGCGCAGGCTCGCCGCCCACGCGGGGTTCCCCCGTGCCTACTGGGTCGTGTACGGGATCGCGTTGGTGCTGTTCGCCGGGATCCCGGTCTGGATGTCCTACCTGCCCTCGGGCGACTGGACGTACCTGTCGTGGGTGGCCGCCGTGGTGGGGGTGGGATCGGCGGTGTACTCGGTGGTCCGGCGCCGCCGGTCCGGGGTGTACCTGCCCCGGCGGATCAGCTCCTACCCCAAGGCGTACCGGATCTGGCTGACCGGGATCGTGCTCACCGCCGCCGGCTTCTTCGGCATCTACCAGCTGGTCGGCTACGGCCACCGAGACATCGCGCTCTACGTGCTCGCCCCGGTGGCCGTCGTCGTGTTCCTCGCCCAGGTGGCGACCCGTTCGGCGATGCGCGCCGACATCGAGGCAGGCCGGGTCGGCCCGTGAGTCCGGGTGGCCGGGACCCGTTGCTGGAGACCGGTCCTCGGCTGGCGTTGTGCGCGTTGTTGCAGGGGGCGGAGTGGGTCGACTTCGCCACCGCCCGCGACATGCTGGCGGTGAGCGACTCGGCGATCTCCAAGCACAGCCGCACCCTCGAGGACGCCGGGTACCTGGAGGTCCGCAAGGGTTCGATCGGGCGCCGGCCCCGCACGTGGTTCCGGCTCACCCCGACCGGACGGGCGGCACTGGAGGGTCACCTGGCCTGGCTGACCGGCCTGAGCCGGGCCATGGACCACCAGCCCTGACGGGCGCTCACGCACCACCAGCGCGGTGAGCCCGAGGAGCAACGCCGGCACCGAGTGCACCGCGACGCCCTTCCGGCGCGTTCAGGATCGCACGGGCGTCCGCCGTTCCGCGGCGCCGACACCTCATCCCCTCGGGATGAAGCCCGGTGCCCGACGGTGAGCGACGGTGACCGGCAGGCCGCAGCAGCCGACCCGGGAGCCCGCATGACACTCCACACCGACATCCCGCCGCGATCCGAGGTCGAGCGCCTGCTCGCCGTGCGTGATCCGGGCTGCGTCTCGATCTACCTCCCGACGAGCGTGGTCACGCAGGACGCCCAGGCCGGCCGGATCGAGCTCAAGAACCTCGCGACGTCGGCGATCCGGCAGCTCGAGGCGGCAGGCGCCGCACCGGGCGTGATCGCGGGCGTGCGTGACGGGCTGGGCGACCTCGTCGAGGACGACGACTTCTGGGCCGCGCAGGCGCGCAGCCTCGCAGTCTTCGCCTCCGGTGACCGGATCCGCACGTTCCGCCTCCCGAACCGGCTGTCGAGCGTGGTCGAGGTGGCGGACCGCTTCTACCTGACGCCCCTGCTGCGGGCCGTGACGTTCCCACAGGCGGCGTTCGTGCTGGCCCTCGCGGCCGGCTCGGTGAGGCTGGTGGAGGTGACGCCCGAGGGGCCACCGTTCACCGTCGACGTCCCGGGGCTGCCCACCGACGCGGCGAGTGCGGCGGGCAAGGCGTCGATCGCTGATCGTTCTCCGGTGCGCCGCATCCAGGGCTCGGAGGGGCAGAAGATCAGGCTGCGCCAGTTCGCCCGGAAGGTCGACCAGGCCCTGCGCGGGGTCCTGTCCGGGCTCGAGGTGCCGCTCATCCTCGCCGCCACCGAGCCGCTCGACTCGATGTACCGGTCGCTCAACAGCTACCCGCACCTCGTCGAGCGGGGCATCCAGGGGAGTCCCGAAGTGGTGCCGGACGAGCGCCTCGCCGCGGCGGCGCGGCCGTTGCTGGACGAGGTGTACGCGGGTCAGCTGTCCGCGGTCGCGGACCTGTTCGAGCTGCGCTTCCAGCAGGGTCGTGCGTCGACCGACGTGGCCACGGTGGCCAGGGCGGCGACCCGCGGTGCGGTCGACACGCTGCTCGCCGACATCGACGCGAAGCTGCCCGGGTTCGTCGACGACGACACGGGCGCGATCACGTTCGCGCAGGACGACGCGATCAGCTACGGCCTCGTCGACGAGGTAGCTCGGCGGGTGCTGCTCTCCGGGGGCCGCGTGCTGGCGGTGCGCGCCGCGGAGGTCCCCCGCGACGAACCGGTCGCGGCGATCCTGCGGTACGCCCTCTGACCCGGAACCCGTACGTGCCCGTGATCGGCCGCGCTACCCGGCCGGTGCCTTCTTCGCCTTGGGCACGCGGCCCAGCGCCGGCCGCAGGACCGGGGCGTTGCGGGCCAGGAAGTCCCACAGCCGGTCGGCGACCGGCCCGTGCGGCCGGTCGCGGCGCCGTGCTGCCGTGAGCTCCTCGACGACGCCGGGGAAGTGGCGCCCGGCGATGGACAGCAGGCGCCCGTCACGCAGCTCCGCCTCGATCAGGAACCGCGGCAGGTGCCCCCACGCCATGCCGTGCAGGATCAGCTCCTTCTTCATGAGGTGGTCCGGTACGGAGCACCGGGGCGCGCCCTCGATCAGGAAATGGCCCGGTTCGGCCGGATGCCGCGCCGTGTCCCGGACCACGCACTGGGTGAAGGCCTGCATCCGCTGCGGGGTGATGTCGGCGGCCGGGGGGAAGGGCAGGAGGCCCGGCGCCACGACCGGTACCGTCGCGACGCGGCCGAGGTCGATCCAGTCCATCCGCACGTCGCTCTTGGGGATGCGGTGCACGATGAGGTCGGCGCCGTCCTCCAGCAGCCGTTCCCAGGGGCCGGTCACCGCCTCGAACTGCAGGTGCAGCCTGGTCTGCGGGCACTCCCCGAAGAAGTCGCCGAGCAGCGCCAGCACCGGCGGGAGCGGGCAGAGGTCCCCGAGCACAACGCGCAGCTCGGCCTCCTGGCCCACCGCCAGCTGCCCGGCGTAGGTGTGCAGCTCGTCGACGTCGTGAAGCAGGAGGCGGACCTTGCGGTGGAAGGCCTGCCCGGCCTCCGTGAGCCGCACCCGGTAGCCCGAGCGGTCCAGCAGGTCCAGCCCCAGCTGGCGCTCCAGCTTGGCCACCGCTGCGAACACCGAAGGATGTGAGCGGTGCAGCCGGGCGGCGGCGGCCTGGAAGCCGCCGTCGCTCACGACGGCGTCGAAGCACTGCAGCTCGTGGAACGTGAAGCTCGACATTGTCGATGGAGACTACAGAACGCGTCTGATGTTTGTAATAGCAATCTGCAACGACGTCCATAGGCTGAGGTCATGGGAACTCAGACCTCCACCTCCATCACCACCGGTGACGGCGTCCGGATCGCCTACCGCTTCGACGGTGACCCGGGCTTGCCCGTGCTGCTGCTCTCGAACTCCATCGGTACCGACCTCCACATGTGGGACGGCCAGGTGTCGGCCCTCACCGAACACTTCCGGCTGCTGCGCTACGACGCGCGCGGCCACGGCGCGTCCGACGTCCCGAGCGGCCCGTACTCGCTGGACCGGCTCGGGCGGGACGTGGTGGAGCTGCTGGACGCGCTGGACCTGCCACGGGTGCACGTGCTGGGCCTGTCGCTCGGCGGGCTCGTCGCGCAGTGGCTGGCGATCCACGCGCCGGAGCGGGTCGACCGCCTCGTGCTCTCCAACACCGCCGCGCACCTCGGCCCGCCGCAGCAGTGGGACCCGATGATCGCCGACGTGCTGGCCGCCCCCGACATGCGGGCCACCACGGACGTGTTCCTGCACAACTGGTTCCCCGCCCGCATGCTGGAGGGGGACGACGAGGTCGTCGAGGGCTTCCGCCGCACGCTGCTCGCCACGCGACGCGAGGGCGTGGCCGGCAGCTGGGCCGCGGTGCGCGACTCCGACCTGCGCCGTACCGCCACGCTCATCGGCAGCCCGACGCTCGTCATCGCGGGCGAGCACGACACCGTCACGTCCGCCCGCCACGGGGAGGAGCTCGCGAACACCGTCCCCGGTGCGCGGTTCACGCTCCTGCCCACCGTGCACCTGGGGAACGTCGAACGGTCGGCGGAGTTCCTCGACGCCGTGCTGACCTTCCTCACCGAACGGCCGGTGCAGGTCCGGTCGACCCCCGGACCACGAGCCGCGGGGTGAGCCGGCGGGTCCGTGGGACGTCGGCCCCGGCGGGCTCCATCGCCAGCCGCAGCGCGGTGGCACCCATGTCCTCCAGCGGAAGCCGGACGGTGGTGAGCGGGGGAGTGACGTCCTGGGCGATCAGGATGTCGTTGAACCCCGCGACCGACATCCCGTCCGGCATGCCGACGCCGCGATCCCGCAGGTACGCCGAGGCCCCGACCGCCATCTGGTCCGCGGTGCCGACGAGCGCCGTGATCCCGGGATGGTCGGCGAGCAGGTGTCCGGCGCCGTCGCGGCCGCCGTCGCGGGTGGCGGGGACGTGCCGCACGTGCACGGTGCCGCCGTGGGCCTCGAGCGCGGCGCGGAGGCCGGCGATGCGGTCGATCGTCGAGGTCAGGTGGGCGATGCCGGCCAGCACGCCCACCTTGCGGTGCCCGAGCCCGGCCAGGTGCTCGCCCAGCTCGCGGGCGCCGTGCGCGTTGTCTACGAGGACGCCGTCGACGTCGAGGTCGGGGTGCCCGATCGCGACGACCCGGCCGCCGGTCGTCAGGTACGCCCGCACCCGCTCCCGCAGGCCCGACCGGTACCGCTCGTCCAGCAGCTCGCTCCCGGCGATGATGATCACGCCGGTGCGGTGGGTGTGCAGGAGGGTGAAGTACTCGAGCTCCCGTTCGGCGTCGCGGCCGGTGTTGCAGATGGTCACCAGCATCCGGTGCCGGGAGGCCAGCCCCTGGACACCGTCGATGATCTGGGAGAAGTAGGGGTCGCCGACGTCGCCCGCGAGCACCCCGACGGTGGCGAGGTTGCCGCCGAGCAGGGCGCGGGCGTGCGCGTTGGGGACGTAGTGCAGCTCGCGGGCGGCCTGCTCCACGCGGGCGCGCAGCTCGGCCCGGACCGTGTAGTCGCTGCCGGACAGGACCCGCGACGCCGTGGGCACCGACACGCCGGCCCGGCGTGCGACGTCACGGAGGTTGACCGCCACGTCGAGAAGGATAGGGACGTGCGTGAAGGGCGGGACGTGCGGCGGATCGGCATCGTCGGGGCGGAGAGCAGCCACACCGGCGAGCTGTTGCGCCTGTTCAACGAGGAGCGGCGGTTGCCCGGCGCCCGGGTGGTCGCGGTGGCGGCGGTCGACGTGGATCCGGGTGCCGCTCGGATCGACCCTGCGCTGGTGGTGGGCTCGCCGGCCGAGCTGGTCGGCGCCGTGGACGCCGCGCTCGTGCTGACCCGGGACGGTGCCACGCACCGTGCGCTCGCCGAGCCGCTGCTCGCGGCGGGCCTGCCGGTGTGGGTGGACAAGCCGTTCGCGACCACGCTCGCCGACGCGCGGGCGATGATCGGGGCCGGCGGTCGCGTGTGGTCCCGCTCGGCGTTGCGCTTCCCGGCGGCGGTGCACCGGGCGGCCGGGCTCGCCGCGCGCGGCGAGCTGCGGCACCTGCACCTCACGGGTCCCGCGGACCCGGCGAGCCCGTACTCAGGCATCGCGTTCTACGGGATCCACCTGCTCGAGGCGGCGGTCGAGGTGCTCGGGACGGCCGGGTGGGAGCAGGCGCCGATGGCGGTGCAGCCAGCCGCGCAGGCGGTCGTGGCCACCACCAGGCTCGCGGGAGTCCCGGTGACCTGCACGTTCGTGCCGCCCGGCGACGGTGCGCCCATCCCCTTCCACATCAGCGCCGTCACCGCGGACCGGGTCGGGACGGAGGTGGTGGACCTGGGTCGCGACTACCTCCTCCCCGCCGCCGAGGCGTTCCTCGCGGCGTGCGCATCGCCGTCGTCCGCCCGGCCGGACGACGACCTGCTCGCGCCGGTGCGGCTGGTGGAGGAGCTGGGAGCGGCCCTCCGTTGAGCCGGGCCGGTTGACGTCTCGACGTCCGGGGATCTACGGTCTCGGCACCTCGTAGAAAAGGTTTTCTCATGGCTACTGGTGGCACCACGCCCACGCGGTCGCGCCGGGCGCGGCTGGGCCCCGCGTTCGTCACGGCGGCGCTCGTGTTCGGGCCCGGCAGCATCACGACCGCCAGCTCGATCGGGGCGCAGAACGCATACCAGCTCGTCTGGGTGCCCGTGGTCGCCACGATCCTGATGCTGTGCTTCGTGGACCTGTCGGTGCGCATCGGCCTGACGACCGACCGCGGGCCGGTCGCCACCGTGTCCCGGCGCTACTCCCGCACGGTCGGCCTGCTCGTCGGCATCGGGTCCTTCCTGGTGACGGCGTCGTTCCAGGCGGGCAACTCGGTCGGGACCGGCGCTGCGGCCGGCGTGCTCTTCGGCGGCAACGTGGCGGTGTTCGCCGCGCTGTTCACCGTGCTCGCGATCGGGTTCCTGTGGCTGCCGTCGTTCTACCGCTCGCTCGAGACCCTCATGGTCGCGATCGTCGTCGTGATGCTGGTGGTCTTCGTGGTGACCGCGGTGGTGAGCCGCCCGGACCTCGGGGCGATGGTCGCCGGCCTCGTGCCGCGCCTGCCCGAGGGATCCGCCGCTGTCGTGGTGGGCATGGCCGCGACCACGTTCTCGGTGGTCGGTGCCCTGTACCAGATCCAGCTCGTCCGCGAGAAGGGCTGGACCGCCGAGCACTACCGCGAGGCGCGCCGGGACGCCGTCACCGGCACCATCGTGCTCGGCGTGCTCTCGCTCGTGATCATGCTGGCCGCCGCCGCCGTGCTGCACCCCGAAGGCATCAAGGTGACGTCGCCGGCGACGATGGCCGCGATCCTGGAACCCACGATCGGCGGCTGGGCGTCGGCGCTGTTCGCGGTGGGGCTGTGGGCTGCCGCGTTCTCCTCGCTGATCGGCAACAGCACGATCGGCGGCCACATGATTGCCGGCGCGCTCGACATGGAGTCCGGCGGGCTCTCCTCGGCGCGGGTCAAGGTGTGCATCACGGTCGTGATGGTCATCGGGGGTGTCGTCGCGATCGTCTTCGGCGGCATCCCGGTGCAGCTCATCGTCACCGCTCAGGCCGTGACGATCTTCGTCGTCCCACTCGTGGGGATCGTCCTCGTGGCACTCGCCCGCCACGCCGACCGCGGCCGGCTGCGGCTCGGTGCCGCCCAGACGGTGCTGGCCTGCGCCGGTGTCGCCTTCCTGCTCCTGCTCGCCCTGACCTATCTGGGGAACCTGCTGTGACCGAACCGACCGATGCGCCCACCGACGAGCCCGCGCTCGAGGAGCGCCTCTCCCGCCCGGTCCCCGGGGTGGCCGAGGCACTGGCCGCCGCCGGTGGCGACATCGTCCTGCTCGGGGCCGGCGGCAAGATCGGCCCGTCGATGGCCCGGATGGCCCGCCGGGCCATCGCCGACGCCGGCTCGGACGCGCAGGTCCTCGCCGTGTCCCGGTTCTCCGACGCCGCGGTGCGGGCCGGGCTGGAGGAGGACGGTGTGCGCACGCTCGTGGCCGACCTCGCCGACCCGGCCGCCTACCCCGGACTCCCCGACGCGGCGGCGGTCTACTACCTCGCGGCGATGAAGTTCGGCACCACCGGGCAGGAGCCGCGGACCTGGTGGTCCAACGCGGCGATCCCCACGCTCGTCGCGGCGCGCTACCGCGGGGTCCCGACCGTCGTCTACTCCACCGGCAACGTCTACCCGCTGCGGCCGCTCACCGCAGGCGGCGCCGTGGAGGACGATCCCGTCGACCCGGTGGGGGAGTACGCCCAGTCCTGCCTCGCCCGCGAGCGGATCTTCACCCACGCCGCGCACGAGTGGGACACTCCGACCACCGTCTACCGCCTGAACTACGCCTGCGAGCTGCGCTACGGCGTCGTCGCCGACATCGCGGTGAAGCTCGCGGCGGGAGAACCGGTTGACGTGACCATGCCCGCGGTCAACGTCGTGTGGCAGGGCGACGTGAACGCGTGGGCGCTGCGCAGCCTGTCCCTGGCCGGGGTGCCGCCGCACGTGCTCAACGCGACCGGCCCGGAGACCGTGCCCGTGCGGCGCCTGGCGATGCTGCTCGCGGAGCGGATGGGGGTCGAGCCCACCTTCTCCGGTGTGGAGGCGCCCGACGCGCTGCTGAACGACGCGAGCGAGTGCCACGAGCGCTTCGGCTACCCCACGGTGCCGCTGCGGCGGCTCGTGGACTGGGTCGCCGGGTGGGTCGGCGGCGGTGGGCGCCAGCTGGACAAGGCGACGAAGTTCCAGCAGCGGGAAGGGCGGTTCTGATGGCCGGCCTCGCCGACCGGATCCGAGGCGGGGTCGTCATACCCGCCCACCCGCTCGCGCTGACCGAGGACGGCGTCGTTGACCTCGTCGCGCAGCGCGCGCTCACCCGCTACTACGCCGAGGCCGGGGTGCACGGCGTCGCAGTCGGCGTGCACACCACCCAGTTCGAGCTGCACGCCGACCAGGGGTTGCTCACCGAGGTCTGGCGGCTCGCCGCCGACGCCGCCGGGGGCGCTCTGCTCGTCGCGGGCGTGTGCGGAGACGTCGCGGACGCCGTCCGGGAGGCCGGGGCCGCGGCGGCGCTCGGCTACGACGCCGCGCTGCTGTGCCCGTGGGGCATGGTGGAGGCCACCGACAAGGCGCTGCTGGAGCGGGCCCGCGCCGTGGGCGAGATCCTCCCGACGATCGGCTTCTACCTGCAGGAGAGCGTGGGCGGCCGGCGGCTGGACCGGGTGTTCTGGCGGGACCTGTTCGACATCGAGACGGTCGTGGCCGTCAAGTCGGCCCCGTTCGACCGGTACCGCTCGGGCGACGTCGCGCAGGCCCTGCTGGAGCACGACCGGTGGGCCGAGGTCGCCGTGCTCACCGGCAACGACGACGCGATCGTGCACGACCTGGTCACGCCGGTGCGCCGCACCGTCGGCGGTCGCACCCGCGAGATCCGGATGGCCGGTGGGCTGCTCGGGCAGTGGGCGGTCGGCACCGCGGCCGCGGTCGGGCTCGTGGCGGAGGCCCGCGCCGCCCGGGACGCGGGCGCCGTGCCCACCTCACTCCTCGCGGCCGCGGCCGACCTCGTCGAGGTCAACGCCGCCGTCTTCGACGTCGACCACGGCTTCGCCGGGTGCGTGGCCGGGGTCAACGAGGTGCTGCGCCAACAGGGCCTGCTGCGCTCCGCCCGCTGCCTCTCGACCGCCGAACGCCTCTCGCCGGGGCAGGCGGAACGCATCGGAGCGGTCCGGGCACGCTTCCCCGGATGGCTGGACGAGCAGTTCGTCGCGGAGCACCGCGATCGCTGGCTCACGTAGCCCATTTCCGGGAGGGTGGCGAGCGGTAACAACGTCGCTACGTGGAGCGAGCTCGGGGCTGACGATCTGCTGCACCCGGGGGCGTTGTGTTCGTGCTTCGCGTTGCCACAGCCGCATACCTGCTGGTCTGGGTGGTTGCGTGCACCCCGGAGGACCCCCCGGTCGACGGGCTGCAGCCGGCGCTGCCGACGACCGTTGCCCGGACCACGGCTCAGGCGCCGGCGCCGGTGAGCACGACGTCGGCGGCGGAGTCACCGCGCCGCACCGAGCCCTCGACACATGTGCGCTCGGCCGTGCCGTCCAGGACTCGCACGGTCGAGACGCTGGACGTCCCTCCGGTGGAGCTGCCTGTCCCCGCACCGACGTGCACGAATGCCGATGGGCAGCCGATCACGTGCAGTCGCGAGCCCGGTCTGAAGCTAACGGCTCCGGCTCTCACACCTCCACCTGCCACGTCAGCTCCACCGGAACCTCCACCGTCGAGGGATCGGGGCTCCAGGTCGGTACCTTCATCGGACGCGCCGGAAACAGCCGAATGACGACCGTTGTTCGTGGACGTCGCGCCCGTGTCGCCGGGACGAGGCCGCGAGTCCGGCCGCCGCAGGCGAACGCTGCCGCGCGCCGCAGGACGATCGCCCACGACCTGACGATGCTCTCGTCGTTGTTCGCCCCGATCACGGTCATCGGGGCATTGCTGCTCTACATCGGCTGGGTGCGAACGAGAGCCTTCTTCACGTACTTCGGCATCGACGCAGGACTGCTCGGGTTCGGGCCGCAGGACTACGTGCTCCGGAGTGGCCAAGTGGGGCTCGGCGCGGTCGTCATACTCGCGATCGTCAGCGGTGTCTTGATCGGGTTCGACCATGCTCTGTCGGGAGTGCTCGCCATGACGCGCGGAGCGGGTCGACAGATATCGACCGGTCTGGCCATCGGTGGTGTGAGCTGTGTGTTGCTCGGTTTGTTCCAGGTGCTGGACTACGCCCGGGTGGCCGCAACGCCACCGGACGCGTGGATCGCCCTCGCCGCTGGTGGCGCGCTCGTCCTGCTCCGCTTCGGATCGGGCACGCTCACCCGCTCGGGAGTGCTGGGGGCAGCGACCAACATCTTCGGTCTCATCGTCATCGGCCTGGCCGTCTTCTCGCTGGCCAACGCGTACGCCCAGGACATCGGGCAGAAGGGTGCGGCAGCCGTCGATCAGGACCCGAGTGGCCTCGCCATCGTCACGATCTTCAGTGAGGCGCCGCTCGACCTGTCGGGGCAGAACATCACCGCGAGCCGTGCGGAGACGCCCGAGGGTAAGTGGACCTACCGGTACAGCGGCGCGCAGCTACTCACCTATGCGAACGACAGGTGGTTCCTCCTCGTCTCGCCGGCCAGCCCGGACTACCACTCCAAGGTGGTCATACTCGCCAACTCGGCGAGCACCCACGTTGAGACGGCGGTTCCACGGAGATAGCAGTCCGATGCCGCAGTGATCACACTGCCGACCCGCCGACCCGGCAGACGATCTCGCCGTGGGGGATCGCGAACCAGGCGTCGGGGTGTTCGGCCCACTGCCGCCAGCCGTCGGAGATCTCCTGCAGCTGCGCACCAGTCGCGTGGCCACCCTCGACCGCCTGCTCGGCGATGCGGGAGTCGAGGATGCGTTGTGTCCACATGCCGCCCCACCACGCCCGCTCGGCGGGGGTGGAGTGGCACCAGACCGAGGCGCCGGGGGTGACGTCGGTCGCGCCGGCCGCCCGCGCCCAGGCGAGCAGCCTGCGTCCGGCGTCGGGTTCGGAGCCGTTGTCGCGGGCAACCGCGTGGTAGACCTCCCGCCAGAGCTCCAGCCGGGGATCCGCCGGCCACCAGAAGGCTCCGCCGTAGTCGCATTCGCGCACCGCCACCACCCCGTCCGGACGGGTCACGCGGAGGAACTCCCGCAGGGCTGCCACGGGATCGGTCAGGTGCAGCAGCACCTGGTGGGCGTGCACGACGTCGAACGACGCTTCGGCTGCCCCGATCGCGTAGGCGCTGCCCGGCTCGAACCGGACGTTCGACACCCCCCGGGCGGCGGCGGTGGTCCGCGCCTGCTCGAGGACGGCCTCGGACACGTCGATCCCCACCACGTGTCCGGGATCCACCCGGGCGGCCAGGTCGACGGTGATCGTGCCCGGGCCGCAACCGACGTCGAGCACCGCGAGCCCCGGGCGGAGGTGCGGGGCGAGGTGAGCGGCGGAGTTGTCCACCGTCCGCCAGAGCTGTGAGCGCACCACGCTCTCGGCGTGGCCCTGGCCGTAGCTCTGATCTGCACCCGCCATGGCGTGGACAGTAGGTTCGCTGTCTCAACATGTGCAACATCGATTCCGAATAGTGAGACGGCCGGACCGGAGCGGATGGCTTGACCGGGAGCTTTGCTCATCAGACGAGTAGCCACGCGCTACTGTGCGCCGTCGTGAACAGCGAACCCAGAGCGATCTTCCTGGGTGAGCTCCACTCGGGGCACCGGGGCAGGCCGATCTTCATCGAACGCGGTGGCGGGTACGGGCTCAGCGGCATCCTCAGCGAGGTGCACCACTACGGGACGTCCGACGCGGCCCGGACGCGCATCGTCGTGGTGTGGTGGCCCGACATCGAGATCCCGGTCGATCTCGCCAGCGACGAGCGGGCCGTCGTCCACCTTCCCGGTGGATCGTCCTGAGTGCCGGTCGCGTCCAGGGAGTGGCCGGGATCACCGCGGACGGCTGTTGAGTGTGCCGTGACGGCACGGTTTTACCTGGTTCCTGCGACACGAGCACGACGAAGGGAACCGCATGGCCCTGCCCGACATCCTCGCGGTCGAGGACCTCTTCGGACCGCCCGAGCGCGCAGGCGCCTCGATCTCGCCGGACGGGACGCGGATCGCCTACCTCGCCCCGTGGAAGAACCGGCTCAACGTGTGGGTGCGGAGCCTCGGCGCGGACGGGGACGCGAGGTGCGTGACCGCCGACGAGACCCGCAGCGTGCTCCACCACAGCTGGGCGGACGATCCGCGGTGGCTGATCTACCTCCAGGACGACGGCGGTGACGAGAACTGGCACCTGTTCCGGGTGGATCTGGACGACCCGGATGCACAGGCGGTGGACCTCACCCCGTTCCCCGGGGTGCGGGTGCTGGGTCTCGACCTGCCCGCCGGGCGGCCCGGGAAGGCCTTCGTGCAGCTCAACGCCCGGAAGATCGACGAGATCGATCTGCACGAGCTCGACATCGCCACCGGCGAGCTCACCATGGTGGCGCAGAATCCCGGGGATGTGCAGGGCTGGTTGTACGCGGGCCACGGCGACCCGGTCGCCAGCACCCTGACCGCCGACGGCGACATCGCGCTCGCGCGGTTCGACGCCGGGTCGGGGTCGCTGCACCGCGTCGTCGTGTTCGACGGCGCCGACCACCCGATGACCGTCGCCCCGCTGGAGCTCACCCCGGACGGGACCGCGATCTGGGTCGGGTCGAACCGGGGCACCGACCGGACCCGGCTGGTCCGGGTCGACCTGGCCACCGGCGAGGAGACCGAGGTCGACAGCCACCCGGAGTTCGACCTCGACGGGGCGCGTCGTGCCGTCGCCGAGCTGTCCTCGCCCCTGATCCGCGACCGGCGGACCGGTGACCTGATCGGCGTCCGCTACCTCGGGGAACGGCAGGTGGTCCACGCGCTCGATCCGCGGTTCGCCGCGGTGCTGGAGCAGCTGGAGGCGCTTTCTGACGGCGACCTCGGCGAGGTGTCGTCCGACGAGAGCGGGCAGCGCTGGGTCGTGAGCTTCACCCACGACCGCGACCCCGGTGCCACCTGGTTCTACGACCACGCCACGGGGGAGGGCCGGCTGCTGTTCCGGCCGTACCCGCACCTGGATCCCGACGTGCTGGTCCCGATGACCCCCGTCACGATCACCGCGCGCGACGGGCTCCGGCTGCCCTCGTACCTGACGCTACCGGCCGGGGTCGAGCCGGCGGGGCTGCCGATGGTCCTGCTGGTCCACGGCGGCCCCTGGTACCGCGACGCCTGGGGGTACAGCCCGGACGTGCAGCTGCTGGCCAACCGCGGGTACGCGGTGCTGCAGGTCAACTTCCGCGGCTCCATCGGCTACGGCAAGGCCCACACCAGGGCAGCGATCGGCGAGTTCGCCGGCACGATGCACGACGACCTCGTCGACGCCGTCGGTTGGGCCGTCGCGCAGGGGTACGCCGACCCGGACCGGGTCGGGATCTTCGGTGGCTCCTACGGCGGCTACGCCGCGCTGGTCGGCGTCACCTTCACCCCGGACCTCTTCGCCGCGGCCGTCGACTACGTCGGCATCTCGGACCTGGCGAACTTCATGCGGAGCCTGCCGCCGTTCGCCAGGAAGGGGCTCGCCAACTCCAGGTACCGCTACGTCGGCGACCCGGACGACCCGGAGCAGGAGGCGGACATGCTGGCCCGCTCACCGATCAGCCGGGTGGATCGGATCCGCACGCCGCTGATGGTGGCGCAGGGCGCCAACGACGTGCGCGTGGTGAAGGCGGAGTCGGACAACATCGTCGAGTCGCTGCGGGCCCGTGGGGTGGACGTCGAGTACCTGGTCAAGGACGACGAGGGCCACGGTTTCCTCAACCCGGAGAACCGGATCGACCTGTACCGCACGGCCGAGCGCTTCCTCGCCCGCCACCTCGGAGGGCGGCAGGGCCACGGCTGAGGCCGAGGTCGCCGGGCCCGAGGTCAGGGCCTGGTCGAACCGGCGCCCTCGACCGACAGTTGGCAGGCCCGGCACATGGTGGTCGCGGGAACGGCCGTGAGAACGGCGGGTGCGATGCCGCCGTCGCAGGCGCGGCACCGCCCGTAGCTGCCGTCGTTCATCCGGGTCAGCGCGAGGTCGATGTCCGCGAGGGCCTTCCTCGCGCCGTCGGTGACCAGGGCGCGGATCTCGCGCAGGGCGCCGGCCGCGTCCTCGTCCGTGGCGCGAGGCCCGTACCCGGCCAGTGACGTCCGGTTCTCGTCGTGGGCGACGAGATGGGCGAGCTGTTCCCTGCGGAAGTCACGCTGGCGCTCGAGCTCCGCCCGCAGGGCGGACATCGGCCGCTGTGACGACGCGAGAGACAACTGCATGTCGACCTCCAGGGGGCGGCACGTTGACGTGCCGCTGCAGGGACGGCGAACCCTGACCGACTCCCACGATGCGCGTCTTGCGCCGGGGCGGCAGGGGCTGTCATCAGCCAAGTACGGCGCGGCCACGTTGCCGGGACCCGGCAAACCGGGCGTACCGGTCAGGACTCGTCGGTTCGGCCCGCCGGTGGATCGTCCTCCCAGGCCGGCAGCGCCAGCGTGGAGTTCATGCGCCGCAGCTCGTCCCGGTGCAGCGCGCTGAGGCGGGTGAGGACGTCCTCCCCTTCGGCGGTCAGCTGGACCCGGACCGCGCGCGCGTCCTCGGGATGCGGGACGCGCTCGACCAACCCCTGTCCCTGTGCCCGGTTGACCAGCTCGACGACGCTGTGGTGGCGCAGCTGGAGCCGGTCGGCCAGCTCCCGCACCGTGGCCCAGTCCCGGCCGGGAAAGCCCTTCAGTGCCAGCAGCAGCTGGTACTGCTGGGGTGCCAGGCCGTGGCTGCGCACCGTCTCCTCGCTGAAGCGCAGGTAGCGGCGGATTCCGAAGCGGAACCGCGCGAGCGCCTCGAAGTCCTGCTTCGTCAGCGCTCCCGAGCCTTCCTGCCCGTCGTCTGCCGCCACGGTCACATGACACCACTCGCGCACCTCGGTTCGCTGCGTCGCCACGGCTGTATCGTCTCACGATACATCGTGTTACGATAGAACGTGGCTTGGAACGTGGGTTGGGCGCCGCTGTGGAGGTGCGTCGTGCTCAGTGATCGGGAACGGGAAGCGCTGCGCCGGGTCGAGCGCCAGATCCGGAACGAGGATCCCGCGTTCGTCCGGTCCTTCGACGCTCGTGCGCAGCGCCTGCCCCACCACGCCGGCAGGCTGGGTATCACGATCTTCGTCGTTGCCGGGCTGCTGCTCAGCGCCGCCGTGCTGGTCGCCGGGTCCCTGGGCGGGGCGATGCTGTTCACCTTCACGACCGGGCTGGTCTGGCTGGTGTGGTGGTGGGTGAGCGGGCCGCACCACCAGCCGTCGTGACGAGTGGAAGCCGGGAGGACGAGGATGTTCGAGCGATGAGTTGTGGTGGAGCACCGGAACCCGTCGTCGTGGGGGTGGACCGCGCGGGCTCCGCCCGCGATGCCGTGGACTGGGCGGCCGCCGAGGCCGCGACACGGGGATGCGGGCTGCGGATCGTGCACGCCCTGCACCCGATGCTGCCCGCGGATCCCTACGGGGTGGGCTCGCCGATCGACAGCCTCCACGCGGCGCTGGACGCCGCGGAGTCCGTGGTCTCGCGGGGCGTCGCCCGAGCCCGCGAGGTGGTGTCCGACATCGAGGTGACCACCCGGCTCGTGTGCGGATCCGCGGCAGGGGTGCTGCTCGACGAAGCCTCCCGCTCGCAGTTGCTCGTCCTGGGCCGCCGGGACCGGCGCGGCCTGCGGGCCCGGCTGGCCAGGTCGGTGTCGGCCCACGTCGCCGCGCACGCGTCCTGCCCGGTGGTCGTCGTCCGGCCTGCTCCGGTCGATGATCGCCCCGGTGCGCCGCGGGTCGTCGTCGGCATCGACGGCGTCTCGACGCTCAGCCCGGCGCTCGGGTTCGCGTTCCAGGCCGCCCGCCAACGCGGTATCCCCCTCGCGGCCGTGCACGCCTGGGCCCCGGACCGACCGGCCGACCTCGAAGCGGTGCACGCCCCCTCGACGATCGCCGAGGCGTCCGCGCGCAGGTCCCTCGAACGCGCCCTCCACCGTTGGCACTCCCAGTACCCCGACGTCCCGGTCGTCACCAGGCTCGTGCGCGAGGACCCCGCTGGGGCCGTCGCCGCCGAGTCCCGCGGCGCAGCCCTGGTCGTCGTCGGCTCCGGGGGCCGCGTGCGCGGTTCGGTCAGCCGGTCGGTCCTGCGTCGCGGCCACTGCCCGCTCGCGATCGTCCGGGACCGCCTGGACTGCTCGGCCACCGGCCGGACCCGTTACGGCTTCGGCGCGGCGAACACCTGATCGAGGCCCTCCTCGCCGGCGGGAACCACTGGTCAGAGGAAGTAGCGCAGCCACACGTAGACCCATGCCATCGCGGTGCTGACCAGCGTGACGACGATGCCGTAGCGGGTGAACTGCCAGAACGAGATGGGGTGGCCCATCCGTGCGGCGATGCCGATGGCCACGACGTTCGCGCTCGCAGCGACGGCGGTGCCGTTGCCGCCGAAGTCGGCGCCGAGGGCGAACGCCCACCACAGGGCCTGCCCGGTGTCGGGGTCGGGGACCTCGGCCACGATGCCTTCGACGATGGGCGCCATCGTGGCCGCGTACGGGATGTTGTCGAAGAACGCGCCGAGCACGGCCGAACCGAACAGCAGCGCGGTGGCGGCTCCGAGGTAGTTGTTGCCGACCGTGGCGATGATGTGCTCGCCGATCGCGGCGATCACCCCGGTGTGCAGCAGGCCGGAGACCATCACGAACAGGCCCATGAAGAAGACGAGTGTGGGCCACTCCACCTCGCGCAGGGTGTCGTAGGTGTCGGCGCGCGACACCAGGAGCATGACGCCCGCGCCGACGAGCGCCACGAGCGACGGCTCGAGGTGCAGCACCGTGTGCAGGGCGAACGCCGCGACGACGCCCGCGAGCACGACGAGGCAGCGGACCAGGAGCCGGGGATCGGTGATCGCGCGCCGCTCCTGCAGCGTCATCACCTCGGCGACCCGCTCGGGGTTGTAGCGGAAGGACTTGCGGAACAGCACCTTCGTGAGGAGCACGAACGCGACGAAGATGATCACCACGATCGGGCTCATGTGCACGAGGAAGTCGTTGAAGGACAGGCCCGCCCGGCTCCCGATGATGATGTTGGGCGGGTCGCCGATGAGGGTCGCGGCGCCGCCGATGTTGGAGGCGAGGATCTCCGCGATGAGGTAGGGCTGCGCCGGGATGTCCAACCGGTTGCAGATCACGACCGTCACCGGTGCCACCAGCATCACGATCGTGACGTTGTCGAGCAGGGGCGACGCGACGGCGGTGATGGCCATCAGCATCACCATCAGCCGGTACGGGTGCCCGCGCGAGCGCTTGGCGGCCCAGATCGCGAGGAAGTCGAACAGGCCCGTCTGCTTGATGACCCCCACGATGATCATCATCCCGAGCAGCAGGAAGATGACGTTCCAGTCGATGCCCTCGTGCTCGGAGAAGAACACGTCGGTACCGGGCGTGAGGCCGAGCACCGTCATCGCCCCGGCGGCGAGCAGCACCGCCTTGACCTTGTCGACCTTCTCGGTGGCGATGTAGTAGAAGCCGACGACGAAGATCCCGAGTGCTGCGGCGGCGCTCATCGGCGCCGCCCGGTGCTCAGGCCGGTGGGCCGCCCGCGGTGAGCTGGACGAGCAGCCGGTCGAGCGTGATCCCGCCGACCAGCCCGCCGCTGTCGTCGACCACCGCGACGAGCGGGCTGCGCATGCGGCCCATGAGCGCCGCGATCTCCAGGAGGGTGGCGTCCTCGCGCACGATCGCCGGCCGGGCGAGGCCGCGCGGCAGGCAGTCCCCGACCGACAGGTTGTCCAACTCGTCCCAGAACGCGTCCGCGTGCGGCTCGTCGATCGTGCGCGCCAGCGCCTGGCCCTCCCGGTGCGCCCGCGGCACCGTCAGCAGGAGCACCTGGGTGCCGGGGAGCACCATGTACGGACGGGCGGCCGCGTCGACCACGATCAGACCAGGTAGGTGGGCCTGCGCCAGCACGCGCACCGCCGTGGCGACCGCATCGCGCGGGCTCACCGTCGGCACGTCCTCTGCGAGTTCGCGTGCCCTCATGACACCGTCCCCCCGGGTGCGCCCCGAATGCGCCGTCCGGCACCTTACGTGTCGATCGCCCGGTTCGCCGGTCAGCGGGCCAGCTCGGCGACCTGCCGCTCGAGCTCCGCGAGCCGGTCGGCGACGGAGCGCTGGTGCAGGAGGTCGGCGAGCAGGTCGGCCTCATCGGGGTCGAGGACGATCTGCTCCGGCACCTCGTCGTCGGCGCGCCCGTGGACGAGGAGTCGCCGCCGTCCGGTGTGCTCGACGAGCACCCCGAAGCGGTGCCCTGCGCGCGTCGTGCAGTCGTGGGCGTGGCCGATGCCGGGGATGGTGTTGCGGGTGATGTCCACGGGAGAGCTCGCGTCCTTCGTCGACGTGGCGGGGGGTCTGGTGGGGCCACCGCGATCACCCGCGCGCACCCGGGGCGTTCGCCCAGCGGACGAGAACGGCGTCGACGCGGGCGTCGATCCGGCCGACCCGCACGTCGCTGATCTCGATCCCCCAGGTCGCGGTGCGTGCCGAGACGGTCGCCGCGAGGTCGGGGAAGCCGGTGGCAGGCAGCGTGGCCAGCTGTGCGAGGTCCCGCTCCGCCAGGCAGCGGCGCAGCTCGGCCTCGAGCACCCACTCGACGGCCGGATCCGCGGAGCCCGCCGTGACGTAGCGGAGCGGGTCGCGCACGACGCCCGCCGCCGCGGCGGTGACGACGACCCGGACCGCGTCCCGCGTCGTGACGTCGAGCCAGCAGACGTCGTACCAGCGGACGCCGAGGGGCACGCGCACACCGCGGTCGAGGCCGGGCAGGACGGCCACCACGCCCGGTCCGCGCAGGCGCGCCCGCCTGCCGAGGCGGATGACCACCATCCGCTCGTCCGCCGCGACGGACCGCGCGGAGCACAGGGCCAGCAACAGGAGCCCCAGCGCGGTCGTGAGCACCCCGGCCTGTGTGGTGTCGAGCGCAGTGGCACCGTCGCGTCCCATGCCCACCGCCCGTCCCACTCGTGTCTTTCCTGCCGGGACCTGTGAGTTTTCGCAGTGGGGTCGTCGCACACCATCGGGTCCAACACCCACATCCCGGGGGGTCGGCCATGCATGTCAGTGCCTGCGACCGGGGTCCGACACCGATGGACGGGCACCGCGCGACGAGCGAGGCTGGGCCGCATGACCCAGCGAACCGGGCCGGTGCCCGGCGCGAGCGCGGCGGGCGAGCGCCCGGCCCGGTCCCTGTTCCGGCGCATCGTGCTGATCAACGGTCTCGTCTTCACCGTCGGAACGCTGGTGCTGGCGCTCTCGCCGGCCACGGTCTCGGCGCGGGTGCGGCTCGCCGAGATCCCGGTGCTGATCGTGGGTCTCGCGGTGATCCTCACCGCCAACGCGCTCCTGCTGCGCAAGAGCCTGGCTCCCATCGACGCCCTCACCCGCGTGATGGCGCGGGTCGACCTGCTCCGGCCCAACGACCGGCTGGCCGAGGGCGGCAACGGCGACCTCACCCGGCTGATCGGCACGTTCAACGCGATGATCGACCGGCTCGAGGCGGAGCGCACCGCGAGCAGCGCCCACGCGCTCGCCGCGCAGGAGGGGGAGCGGCAACGGATCGCGCGGGAGCTGCACGACGAGATCGGGCAGAGCCTGACCGCGGTGCTGCTGGCGCTCAAGCGGGTGGCCGACCGGGCGCCCGACGACCTGCGGGACGAGCTGCACGGGGTGCAGGAGACGGTGCGTTCGAGCCTCGACGAGGTGCGCCAGGTCGCGCGGAGGTTGCGCCCCGGCGTGCTCGAGGACCTGGGGTTGCAGAGCGCGCTCAGCGCCCTCGTCGCCGAGTTCACCGAGACCGCGGGAGTGCCCGTCACGCGCAGTGCCGGCCGCAACCTCCCCGAGCTCGACGCCGACGTCGAGCTCGTGCTCTACCGGATCGCGCAGGAGGGCCTCACCAACGTGGCGCGCCACGCCGGGGCGAGCCGCGTCGAGCTCACGCTCGACGCATCATGGGACTCCGTCACGCTGGTGATCTCGGACGACGGGGGTGGCGGGGTGGTGCGCGAAGGCGCCGGGATCCGCGGGATGCGGGAGCGTGCGCTGCTCATCGGCGCGGAGCTCGGCATCACCTCCGTGCCGGGACGCGGCACCGAGGTGGAGCTGACCGTTCCGCTGCCGGCGAGGGTCGCATGACGGCCCCGACCCGGATCCTGCTGGCCGACGACCACGCGCTGGTCCGCCAGGGACTGCGGCTCATCCTGGACGCGGAACCGGATCTCGCCGTCGTCGCGGAGGCCGCCGACGGGTCCGAGGCGGTCGCCGCGGCGAGCGCCGACGAGGTCGACCTCGCGATCCTCGACATCGCCATGCCCCGGCTGACGGGGATCCAGGCGGCCAGGGAGATCTCCCAGCGGGCGCCGCGGATCCACATCCTGATGCTCTCGATGTACGACAACGAGCAGTACTTCTTCGAGTCCCTCAAAGCGGGCGCGTCCGGCTACGTCCTCAAGTCGGTCGCCGACCGGGACCTGATCGAGGCCTGCCGCGCGTCGATGCGCGGGGAGCCGTTCCTCTACCCGGGCGCGGTCACCGCACTGATCCGCGACTACCTGCAGCGGACCCGGCGCGGCGACCGGCTGCCGGACCGGATCCTGACCCCGCGGGAAGAGGAGATCGTCAAGCTGATCGCCGAGAGCCACTCGTCACGGGAGATCGCCGAGACGCTGGGGATCAGCGCGAAGACCGTCGACCGGCACCGGGCCAACATCCTGCAGAAGCTCGGCATGCGCGACCGGCTCGACCTCACCCGCTACGCCATCCGGGCGGGCCTGGTCGAACCGTGACCGGGCCGCGGCGAGCGTCGGCGGATGTTGGTCGATGAGGTGGTGCGGAGGCGGGTTCGCGGGATGATCGCCAGTTCGGGTGCGAGGGCGACAGATCTGTCGCCCTCACACCAGTTCCGGCGATCATGACCCCCGCGGCGGGCCGGACGGCGATGATCCGCGGTGTCGGTTCGTGGTTGCTGTCGCCGCAGCGATGGACAACCGATACCCGAGATCACGGTGCCGTTCGACCGGCGGTGGCGCCGTTCCCGGTGCTCGTGCTGCACCTCGGATAACACCGAGTGCACCGAATCAACGATCATCGGGTCACCTGGCCGCCGTGATCCGGCACAACTGTCCCACCGGCGCACCCGTCAAGCGCTCCTTGATCGCCTACGACCATCGAGGACCTAGAAATCAACCGGCTAGGGCACGAGCAGCATGTCGATCAGGCGGTCCAGGGTGTCGGACGAGGTGGCCGGGTCCAGCCACGAGCCGGAGCTGACGGCGTGCAGCGCGAGCCCGTCGACGGCCGCGAGCGCGATGTGCGCCTTGCGGCGGGCGTCCTCCGGCCCGACGGCGCCGTGCCCGGCCAGCGCGATCACCTCGGCGATCGACCCGGTGACCTCGGCGAGGATGCCGGCCTGCAGGCCGGCCAGCGCGGGCGCCGTGGCGGCACGGGCGGCGAACGCCACCTGGATGCGGACCTCGGTGGCCCGCCGCTCGTCGAGCGGCAGCAGCTCGCGCAGCACCGTCGTCAGGTTGCGGTGCACGTCCGGACCCAGCTCGACGTTCGCGACCCGCTCGCGGATGCGCCGCACCACCTCCGTGAACGCGGCCGTCAGCATCGCGTCCTTCGTCGGGAAGTGGTGCTGGACGGTCCCGATGGAGACGCCCGCGGCGGTGGCCACCTGCCGGACGCTCACGGCCTCCAGGCCGTGCTGGGCCGTGATGTCGAGGAGAACGTCGGTGAGGACGTCCTTCGTCGGGCGGGTTGACAGTTCAGCCACGCGTGGCACCATACAGTCGTATGAAGGCATACGATCGTATGGGGGTGCCGCGCGGGCTCGTGGTGGGCACGGCCGCGGCGATCGCCCTGGCCTGGGGCCTGTTCCTGCTCGATCCGGGCGCATGGCCCGGGCTGCCGGGCCCGATCGCGCAGACCGCGGTGTTCCTGGCGAACCTCGTGGTGACGACGAGGAGCCGCCGCACGAAGCTCCGCATCGTGCGGGCACTGCAGGGGTTCGTGGTGAACCCGCTGCTCCGGCTGCTGCACCGGGTCGGGCTCAACCCGTTGGGCCTCGCGATCCTGGAGACCCGGGGCCGGGTGAGCCGCGAGCCGCGCAGGACCCCGGTCGGCAACGGTCGGGTCGGCGACGAGTTCTGGATCATCGCCGAGCACGGGACGCGGGCCGGCTACGTCCGCAACATCGCCCGCGACCCCCACGTGCGGATCCGGCTGCGCGTCGGCCTGCGCTACCGCTGGATCTGCGGGGTTGCCGAGATCCTCCCGGACGAGGACGCGCTCGCGCGCCAGCGGGCGATCATCCGCTGGCACCCGCTCCGGATCCTCAACGCCATGAACGTCCGGGTGCTCGGCACCGACCTGCTGGCGGTGCGGGTCCGGTTGCTGCCCGACGGTCAGGTGGACGCGTCGCCGAGCAGTTCGTCGACGCGTCGGAGGATGTCGAGCTGCGCCGGGTTGTAGAGGTCGCGCAGGGCCTTGACCAGTGTCTGCTCGGCGAACCTCGCACCGCCCGGGGCGTCGGAATGCATCTCGTGCAGACCGGGATGCGCGCCGTGCAGGTCGCGGACGTAGGGGACCATGCGCTCGGCGAGGGACTGGCGCGTGTGCTCGTCGGCGTCGGCCGGGAGGTCGTCGAACTCCGCAGCGGCGGGATCAGGGGGGAGGTTCTGCAGCATGTCGGCGTAGGCATCCATGCCCCGGGGCCCAGGACCCGGCTCAGGACGACGACGAACGAGCGGTCGGCGTCGGAGAGCGGGGTGTCGGCGACGGGTGCGAACTCGGCGGGCAGGTCGGTCGGGACCGATTGGCGCAGGATCACGCCGAGCTCGAGGCGGATGCGCTGCAGGCGTTCGATGGTGGCGGCCAGCTCGGCGTCGAGGGTGCGCAGGGCTTCCTCCGGGTGGTCGTCGGCCTCGCCCATGGCCGCGATCTGGGACAGCGAGAAGCCGAGGTCGGTCAACCGCTTGATGCGCAGCACCCGGACGAGGTGGGCCACGCCGTACTGCTTGTAGCCGTTGGCCTTCCGCTCGGGCTCCGCCAGGAGCCCGACCTCGTGGTAGTGCCGCACCGCCCGCAGGCTGGTGCCGGCGAGCTCGGCGATCTCACGGGTACTCCACGCCACGTGTGACACCTCATTCCGACGGTCGACGGACCCGCAGTCAAAACCATGCCGCTACGGCATGGTCAAGCTCGGGCGAGGCTGTGCAGCACGGCCAGGTCGGCGCGGTCGACGTCGCGGGGCTCGTACCCGCTGTGGAACAGCAGTTGCTGCTCCACGGAGATGCAACCGACCGGGCGGCCGGCGATGGTCCCGGTCGTGAAGCAGCCCTTCGGCCAGCGGAAGACGTGGCCGTCGAGGCCGGCCTGGCGGCCGTCGCCCGCCTCGTCGAACGCCACCGGGTGGAGGTCCACCCGGCCTCGGCCCTCGGCGACGACCTCGACGCGGACCGGGCGCCAGTCGGTCTCGATCACGTACCCCAGCCGGTCGAGGGCCTGCAACGCCGCGGGTTCGTGCTCGGCGGCGATCGCGAGGTCCAGGTCGCGATGCGGGCGGGTCCGGTGTCCGGCCAGCGCGTCGACCCCCCATCCGCCGCTGATCCACGCCTCGCAGCCGGCGGCGGCGAGAGCGTCCAGGACGGTGTGGACCTCATCGGCATCCATGTCGTCAGTCTGACGCGAGGCCGCGCATCGAATCGCCGTCTGCTCCCGGCGAGCCGATGACGCGGCAAGAGCTGGCCGACGCGATCAACGCGCACGTCTACCGGGCCAGCGGCTCGATACCGCGCAGCGCTGCGTGCCATCCTGGATGTCGACACAGACCGAGACCGCGGGTTCACGCGACCGTCGCGTGGGAGGCCGCAAGACGTGGACCGAAACGGCCGTATCTTCGCCCGGGCCGTCCTCGACGCGGGCGGCTCGCTGGCAGTGGTCGTCCCGGCCGCCGAGTACCGCGAGAGCCTCCCCGCCGATCACCACCCCGTCTACGACGCCTTGATCAGGCCGGACGGCGCAAGGCGCGACTGAACGAGGAACCCCGAGGGGCATTACCCGTGGGCGGCCGGGTTGCGCGCGTTCGCGGGCGTCCATCGCCCGTCCCGGGGACCCGCCCGACGGGCAGCGCACCCTCCCGAGGACGACCCGGCTCAGTCGGCGTTGGGGCGGAACTCCCGGAGCTGAGCCAGGACGTTCTCCAGCTTCCACCGGTGCTGGCCTCCCGGAGTCGTGTACTCCGGCTGGATCTTCCCGGCCCGGTGGTACCGCCGCACAGACTTCTCCGAGAGCCGCAGCGCACGCGCTAGCTCCGGTGTCGTCAGGTAGTCGGATGGGGCGGTCACGCGGCCGACGCTAGGTGACTCCGGGCCGTGTACGGCCGGGTCTGTCCAAGTAGTCGCAGGTAGTACCAGTAATGTCCAGATTTGTCCTACGATGACCAAATGACGTTCTGGTGGACGGAGACCCCGGGAGGCGGTTGCGCCATGGGAGAGTCGGCAGACGAGGCGAACGCGCGGCTGGAGATGGCTCGGGCGCAGGGGCGAGCGTCGGTGAACTTCAGCGAGCGCAGCGGCCGTTACCGCTGGACCGTCGTCCTCGACGGCGGCAAGTCGTCGCACGGGTGGGCCGACACGGAGTCGGAGGCGTGGTGGTTCGCGAAGGAAGCGGTGAACCGCCCGTTCCGCGGGACGCACCACCGGAAGCTGCGCGGTCTCTTCGGGTTGCCGCCCGCGTAGTCGCCCCCTGCACAGCCGTCTTCGCGTGGCTCGTGCGAGCCGGCGAAGGGTTGCCGGCGCATGGCCGGGCCGCTACGGCAGCGTCAAGCTCCGGGCGAGGCCGCTCATCGCGCGGGTGAGGTCGGCGAGCCGGTGGTCCTCGTCGTGGCGCCAGTGCCGGACCTGTTCCGCGGTGAGCGCGGCGAGCAGTACGTCGGCACGCAGGTCCGGATCGGGGGCGCCGGCCTCGGCGAACAGGATCCGGCAGTGCAGCCGCCAGAGCCGGTGCGAGCCCGTGCGCAGCCGGGCCCCGGGGCTGGCGGTCTGGGAGAGCGCGACGACGTCGAGGTGCGCGTCGACGTAGGCGAGGTACGCCCCGGTGAAGGCGGCGAGCCGCTCGACGGCGGGCGCGCCGGGGCCGAGCGGCGGCGGGCCGCTGAGCAACTGCTGCTGAAGCCGCGTCTCCCGCTCGTCGAGGAGCGCCGCTGCCAGCCCCGACTTGTCGCCGAAGCGGCGGTACAGCGTGCCCTTGCCCACGCCGGCGGCGGCCGCGACGTCGTCCATGCTGACCCGCGCGACGCCCCGCTCCGCGAACAGTTCGGCCGCGGCGGCGAGGACCTTGCGCCGGTTGCGCACGGCGTCGGCCCGCTCCTTGGGGGCGTCGCCGGCCAGCAGGTCCACCGCGACGACTCTAGCGTTGACGGAACCGGACTGCAGTCCGTATCGTCCGGACCATGAGCTTGTCCATCGAAGACGGACTTCGCCTCGTGCGTGAGTACGGCGCCGCGGAGCACTGGCTCGCGGTGCTGGTCACGAGCGGGCGGGATGCGCCGTCGGTCAGCCTGGTCAACGCCGGCGTGCTGCCGCACCCCGGGACCGGCGCGCCGACGGTCGCCTTCGTCGCCCGCGGCGCCACCGCGAAGCTCGCGAACCTGCGCACGGATCCGCACGCCACGCTCGTGTTCCGGTCCGGGTGGGAATGGGTGGCCGTCCGCGGACCGGTCGAGCTGGCCGGACCGGACGACCCGCTCGCCGGCGTCGACCTGCCGCGGCTGCTGCGCGACGTCTACGTCGCCGCCGGAGGCGAGCACCCCGACCTCGCCGAGTACGACCGCGCGATGGCCGCCGACCGGCGTACCGCGGTGCTGGTGCGGCCGTCGCGGTTCACGAGCAACCCGCCCGGCACCGAGCACGAGGAGAACTGATGCCCACGATCGAGGTGTGGTCCGACCTGCTCTGCCCGTTCGCCTACGTGGGGCTGCTGCGGCTGCGCCGCGCCCGCGAACGGCTCGGGCTCGACGTGCGGGTCGACCACCACACGTTCCCGCTGGAGCTCTTCAACGGGCCGCACCCGCGCCGAGGCACCGACACCGAGGCGGTGGGGTTGGGGCAGATCGAGCCCGAGGCCGGGTTCCGGGTGTGGACGGCCGCGGACGACCTCTACCCGCACACCGTGCTGCTGGCCGCCGAGGCCGTCCACGCCGCGAGCGCGCAGGACCTCACCGCGGGGGAGGAGCTCGACCTCGCGCTGAGACGGGCGTTCTGGACCGGGTCGCGTTCGATCAGCCACCGGCAGGTGATCCTCGACGTCGCCGCCGCCGTCCCCCAGGTCGACGCCGCCGAGCTCACCGCGGCGCTCGACGACGGGCGATACCGCAAGCAGGTCATGGCCGACTTCGCCGTCGCGAGCACCGACGCGATCCCCGCCAGCCCCACGCTCCGGTTCGCCGACGGCACCACGGTCGCAAACCCGGGGATCCAGGTGCACTGGGAGGGGCCGTTCGCCGAGGGATTCCCGATCGTGGACGCCCACGACGCAGCCGTCTACGACGAGTTGCTCAGGCGCGCGGGGTGAACCTGAGGCGGGTGGTCGTCGGCGTGCTGGAGACCAACTGCTGGATCGTCTCCGCCGGCGGCCGGGCGCTCGTCGTCGACCCCGGCGACCAGCCCGAGCGGATCCTCGCCGCGACGGCGGGCCTGGACGTGACGGCCATCCTGCTCACCCACACCCACTTCGACCACGTCCTCGCGGTGCCCGAGCTGGTCGACGCGTGGGCGGTGCCCGTGCTGGCCCACCCCGCCGAGTCGCCGGTGTGGCCGCACGAGCTGGCCACCGTCCGCCGCGACGGGCACTGGGACGCCGGCACCGCCACGGCCGCGCTGGTCGCCGACGACCCCTCGCGGCTCTCCCCGCCCGGCCGGCTGTGGGACGGTGCGTTCACCCCCGTGGACGACCTCGAGGACGTCCACATCGGGCCGCTCACGGCCCGGGTGCTGCACACGCCCGGCCACACGCCGGGTGGGATCAGCCTCATCGTCGGCGACCAGCTGCTGAGCGGAGACACCCTGTTCCCCGGCGGGCCCGGACTGACCGGCCCTCCGCTCTCCGACTTCCCCGCGATCATCGGCTCGCTGCGCAGGCTCCTCACGCTCCCGGACGGGACGCGGATCCATCCCGGTCATGGGGCCGACACCACCGTCGCGGCCGAGCGCCCCCACGTCCACGAGTGGGTCGCACGCGGCTGGTGAGGGGGCGGCCCGTTACCCCGCCTTGATCGAGGGCCGCCCGAGCTCCGTGGCCCGCCGGCTGCCTGCCCGCTCGGCCCCGATGCCGGCCGCGACGACGAGAGCGATGCCGGCGGCGGCCCACCAGCCGGGCAGCTGCCGCAGCGCGACCACGCCGACGACCAGTGCGATCGCCGGCTCCAGGGACATCAGCACGCCGAACGCGGCGGTGGTCAGGCGGCGCAGCGCGAGCATCTCCAGGCTGAACGGGACGACGGGCAGCAGGATCGCCAGGCCGAGCCCGAGCAGCAGCAGGTCGGCGGTGAGGTGCCCGGACAGCTCGGCGCCACCGGACAGCCCGACCACCGCGGTGGCGGTCAACCCGGCGACGGGCATCGACACCGCCAGGCCGCGCAGCCCCGACACCTCGTCGCCGACCCGCTGGGTGAGCAGGATGTACCCCGCCCAGCACGCGGCCGCGGCGAGGGCGTACGCCACCCCGACCGGGTCGGCGCCGCCGTGCCACGGCTCGGTCAGCAGCACGACCCCGACCGCGGCGACCGCAGCCCACGCCTTCGCCGTGCCCCGCCCGCGGGCCACCGCGACCCCGAGCGGGCCGAGGAACTCCAGCGCGCTGGCCGTACCGAGCGGCAGGCGGGCGACCGCGGCCATGAAGAACAGCGTGAGCGCCGCCGTCACCATCCCGAGGACGACGGCCGTGACCAGCCCGCGCCTGCTGAACGCCGACGGCCGCGGCCGCACCACCACCAGCAGGATCACCCCGGCCCACGCCAGCCGCAGCCAGGCCGTGCCCTCCGTGCCGAGCCGGTCGATCAGCCCGACGGACACGGCCAGCCCGAGCTGGACGCAGACCATGGCGACGAGCGCGAACGCGGCTCCGGTGCGGGACGGGGTCACGTCCGCCAGTCAAGGCGACGGAATCGTTCGCGTCCACGTGACTTTCCTGCACATACCGTTCAGGATTCACGAATGGAGACGCGCCGCCTGGAGTTCCTCGTGGAGCTGGCGCGGCTCGGCTCGATGCGGGAGGTCGCGGAGGTGCTCGGCGTGACCACGTCGACCGTGTCGCAGCAGCTCGCGGCGCTGGCCCAGGAGGTGGGGACGCCGCTCGTCGAGCCGGTCGGGCGGCGGGTCCGGTTGACGCCCGCCGGGCGCCGGCTGGCCGATCACGGCATCACGGTCCTGGCCGCCGTCGACGTCGCCCGGCGCGACCTCGACCCCGGCGCGGAGCCGGCCGGCACCGTCCGCGTCGCCGGGTTCGCGACCGCGATCCGGCGCTCACTGCTGCCGCTGCTGCCCGACCTGGCCGCCTCGCACCCGCAGGTGCAGCTCGTGTGCTCCGAGCACGAGCCCACCGAGGCGCTCGCGTTGCTGGCGGACGACGCCGTCGACCTCGCGCTGGTCTACGAGTACGACCTGGCGCCGCGCACGTTCGGCCGACGGGTGGTGGCCACCCCGTTGTGGAGCGCGGCGTGGGGGCTCGGCGTACCGGTCGCCGACCCGGACCCGCCCGCGGACGCGGTGGCGGTGTTCCGCCGGTACGCCGAGCGCGACTGGATCGTGAACTCCCGCAACACCGCCGACGAGGAGGCCGTGGCCGCGCTGGCCGCACTCGCCGGGTTCACGCCCCGGCTCTCCCACCGGGCCGACAGCCTCAGCCTCGTGGAGGACCTCATCGTCTCCGGGCTCGGCGTGGGCCTGCTGCCCGAGCACCCGGCCCCCCGACCCGGCGTGCGGGTGCTGCCGCTGCGCGACCCCGGCGTCCGGCTGCGGGCGCACGCCGTGGTGGCGAGGGGCCGGGAGCGGTGGGCGCCGCTCGCCCTCGTCCTGGCCCGGTTGGCCGGCGCCGCCTGATCAGGCCTTGCGACCGACGGCGCCGAACTGGGGCACGTCCGTGATGGCGCCGCCGACGTCGACGGCGTCCGGGCGCCAGCGCGAGCAGGGCACGACGCCCGGGTCGAGCAGTTCGAGCCCGGCGAAGAACTGCGTGAACTCCGCCCGGGAGCGGGCGGTGATCGGCGGCTTCGCGTTCTCGTTCCAGAACTCCATCGCCCTCGCGTTGGCCTCCCCGCCCAGCTCGAGCGTGGGGTGCGTGATGGCCAGGAAGCTGCCCGGCGGCACCGCGTCCACGAGCGTGGCGACGATCCGCTCGGCGTCCGCGGTGTCGAGGACGAAGTTCAGGATCCCGAGCAGCATGACGCCGACCGGGCGGTCGAAGTCCAGGGTGGTCGCCGCGGCCTGCAGGATGCGCCGCGGGTCGTGGGCGTCGGCGTCGATGTACTCGGTGCGGCCCTCCGGTGTGCTCGTGAGCAGGGCGCGGGCGTGGGCGAGGACCAGCGGGTCGTTGTCCACGTAGACGATCCGGCTCTCCGGGGCGATCTTCTGCGCCACCTCGTGCGTGTTCGAGGACGTGGGCAGCCCGGTGCCGATGTCGAGGAACTGCCGGACGCCCTCGGCCCCGGCGAGGTGGGTCATCACCCGCCCGAGGAACGCGCGGTCGGCCCGCGCCACGTCGACGATCGACGGGAACATCCTCTGCACCACGGCGCCCGCCTGGCGGTCCGCCATGTAGTTGTCCTTGCCACCCAGCCAGTAGTTCCACACCCGGGCGTTGTGCGCGACGGACGTGTCGAGGTCACGTGCTGCTTCGGACATCCCGTCGCTCCCTTGCTGGGTCGCTCGAACGGGCGGAACCCTACCGTCGCTGCGGGCGAGCGTCGGCAGGGTCGACGCGGCACCACCTCCTCCGAAGGAGGAGACCGGCTCCGACTTCGGCCGGGCGATCGCAGCCGGTCGAGTGATCCCCGACGCCGGGTGGCCTCCCTAACGTCCAGGGCATGCCCAGAGCACCCTTCCGCGGCGGCGCGGCCGTCCTCGCCGCCGCGCTGGTCCTGACCGGGTGCGCCGGTGGGACGGCCGGGTCCGGTGCGGCGGCGGCGACGATGTCGGACGCCGGTTCGCCGACGGCGGCGGCCCCCGGGCCGATCGCCTGGGACGGGTGCGGACCGGACCTCGACTGCGCCACCGTCGCGGTGCCGCTGGAGTACACCGATCCCGACGGCCCGCAGATCCCGCTCGCGGTCATGCGACACCGGGCCACCGACCCGGCGCAGCGCATCGGCAGCCTGTTCTTCAACCCGGGTGGGCCGGGGGTGGTCGCCACGGACACGCTGCGGAACATGCCCGCCACCGCCGGCGCTCCCGGCACGTTCTCGCCCGACGTGCTCGCCCGGTTCGACGTCATCGCCATGGACCCCCGCGGCGTCGGCGGGTCCGGTGCCGTCCGCTGCCTCACCGATGAGCAGCGTGCCGAGGCCGCGGGCACCGGGTCCGACCCGGCGCTCCCCGGGGGCAAGCCGCTGCCCGAGCTACTGGCCGACGCCACCACGTTCACCGACGGTTGCGCGGCGCACCAGAGCATCGAGTACCTGGCGAGCCTGTCCACCGACAACGTCGCCCGCGACATGGACCGGATCCGGGCCGCGCTCGGTGAGGAGCAGATCACCTACTACGGCATCTCCTACGGCACCGTGGTCGGCCCGATGTACGCCACGCTCTTCCCGGACCGGGTCCGGCAGATGGTGCTCGACGCGCCCGTCGACACCGGGCTCTGGTTCGGGGACTCGCTGGCGTTCCTGGACGAGGTCGCCGTGGCCAGCGAGCGGACGCTCGACGCGTGGTTCGCGACCTGCCGCACCGAGGGTGCGCAGGTGTGCCCGTTCGGTGGCGGTGACCCGGAAGCGGCGTTCGACGCGTTGATCGTCGAGCTGGAAGCGCAGCCACTGGAGGTCGCGCCGGTCGAGGGCGTCACGCCGGGCGGCACGCTCGATGGTGCCATGGCGCTCGAGACCGCCCGGGCCCTCGCCGGTGACCGGACCACCTGGCCGGCGCTCACCGCGGCCCTGCTGGGCGCGCAGAACGGTGACGGCACACTCCTGCACTTCCTGTGGACGAACATCACGGTCTCGCCCTTCGGGGTCCCGACCGCCACGCACGAGGTCCACACCGCGGTGCGCTGCGCCGACTGGCGGACGCCGACCGACGTCGCCGCGCACACGGCCGCTGCCACCGTGGTCGTCGCGGAGGCCGAGCGGGTCGGCACCCGGGCCGCCTACAGCGCGCTGAACTGCGCCCGGTGGCCCGCGCCGAACGCGGACCGCGTCACCGAGCCGCTCACGGGCGCCGGCGCCCCACCGGTACTGGTGGTCGGCGGCCGGCTGGACCCCGTCACCCCGCACCACTGGGCCGAGTCCATGGCCCGGACCCTGGACTCCGCCGTCCTGCTCACGCGAGAGGGCGTCGGCCACGGCTCCTACGGCACCGTCCCGTGTGTCGATGCCGCGGTGGACGCCACCCTGGTGGACGGCGTCCTGCCCGCCGCCGGCACCGTCTGCACCCCCGAACAGCCGGGCACGACCGACCCTGCCGCGTTCGCGCCCGGAGGGGCGGGGAACTGAGTGCGACCCCGCAGTCCGTGCCCCTCACCTGCTGGACGAACGGCACGCTCGTCCTATAGAGCTGGACGAAAGTGCCGTTCGTTCAACCCGAAGTGGGTGGCGGCCGTCACCGCATGACCCCGCCGAGCACCGTGGTCACGACCTTGCGGACGGCCGTGGGTTCCGGCGGACCGTCCTTCCGCTCGGTGAACAGCAGGTGCGCGGCGCCGATCAGGGTGGGGGCGAGCGCGTCGACGTCGGCGTCCGGTGCGATCCGGCCGAGGTCGCGCTCGGCGGTCAGGTAGCCGGCGATCACGGCGGCTCCCTCGCCGACGAGCGGGAACCGGGCGGTGCCGGCCGCGCGCAGCCGGGTGCGCAGCTCGTCCCGGGCGATGACGAGCACCACGATCGCCACCATGACCGGCCCGAAGAGGGTGGTCAGGGCGCGGGTCAGGTTGTCGGGGACGGTGCCGGTGCCGGCCACGCCCCGCAGGGCGGTGCCGTGAGCCTCCACCCCGGAGATGCGATCCAGCACCATGTCGGCGAGGAAGGCGTCGAAGTCGGCGAAGTGCCGGTGCAGGACGCCCTTGGCGACGCCCGCCTCGCTGGTGACCGCCCGGCTGGTCAGGCCGGTGACCCCGGCCCGGACCAGCACCCGCTCGGCGGCGTCGAAGAGCTGCTGGCGCGGGTCGTGCAGCGCCACGCCGGTGGGCACCGCGCATCGCCTCCGGTGTTCGAGTGGGCAAGCGCCCACTAAGGTGGGCGTATGCCCACTCTACCGTCGTCTCCCAGGCCGGAACCCCACGCGCACCGGCGTATGGCGGAGTCGTTCGGCGTCGACCCCGCGAGGTACGACCGGACCCGGGCCCCGTACCCCGACGCCATGATCGAGCGGATCGTGGCGGCCGGCCCCGGGCGCGAGTTCCTCGACGTCGGCTGCGGTACCGGCATCGCGGCCCGTCAGTTCCGGGACGCCGGCGCCACGGTGCTCGGGGTCGAGCCCGACCAGCGGATGGCGGACTTCGCGCGGGGCGCCGGCCTCGAGGTCGAGCCCGGCACCTTCGAGGCGTGGGAGCCGGCCGGGCGCACCTTCGACGCGGTCGTCTCCGGCACGGCCTGGCACTGGGTGGACCCGGTCGCGGGCGCCGCCAAGGCGGCGCTGGTCCTGCGGCCGGGGGGAGTGCTGGCGCCGTTCGGGCACGTGTACCGGCTTCCGGCCGACGCGGCGGGCGCCCTCGCCGCGGCCTACCGGCGGGTGGCCCCCGACTCGCCGGTGGGCAGCAGCGATCGCTCGATCCTGGACGCGTACCAGGGCCTGTACGCCAGGGCCGCGGACGGGATCCGCGAGGTGGGCGGGTTCGAGGAGCCCGCGCTGTGGCGGTACGACTGGGAGCGCTCGTACACCCGCGACGAGCTGCTCGACCTGGTGTCGACCTCCGGCGGCCTCACCAGCCTGCCTCCGGACCGCGGGACGGAGGTGCTGGCGGCGTTGCGCGGGGAGCTGGACGCGAGCAACACGCTGGAGTACGCCACCTGGGGCCTCACCGCGACCCGGCTATGACGCCGCCACGCGCACGCGGTGGTGCTCGCCCTCGGAGAGGAACGCCGCCAGTTCCCGCCCCTCCTCGGCCACGGCGGTGCGGTCCGCGCGGGAGAACCGGCGCAGTGGCGTGACGACCACGGTGGCGGCCCCGCCGTCAGCCACGACGGTCCAGGTCGCGGCGACCCGGCCGTCGACGAGGACGGCGCGCTCGCCCGCCACGGACAGGCCGCGATGGGCGTCGTCGACGATGCGGCTGCGGTCGTCGTAGCCGAGGATCGCGTTGTCGAACGCGGGCAGGAACCGCACCGGTGCGGGGGTGTCGGGGTCGGGTCGGGGAGCGTCCGGGAGATCGAGCAGTTCGCGGCCGCGCTCGTCCCGGAACGCGACCAGCTCGTCCCGGACCGCGGCCACCGCTCGGGGCAGCCCGGCCAGGCCGCACCAGGCGCGCAGGTCGGCCGAGGCCGCCGGGCCGAACGCCGCGAGGTAACGACGTACCAGCGTCGCCCCCACCGGGTCCGCCCCGTCCGTGGCCTGCTGGTCGATCTCGCGGCCCAGCCAGGACGCCATCCGGACGTTCCGCGCGCCCGCGGTGACGCGCCACAGCCCCCGGGGCGGGGCCTGCACCATGGGGACGAGGGCGGCGACGACCGCCTCACCCAGCGGTCGTGGTCCCGCATCCGGCCATCGGGTGGCGAGGCCGCGACCGATCTCGGTCATGGACCGGGGTTCGCCGTCGGCCATCACGTCCTCGGCTGCCGCGGCGAGCTCGTCGAGATCGATGCCGTCGAGCGCGCGCCGGTACACCCCGAGCATCCGCTGGCGCAGCATGGCGTCGTGCCGGGCGCGCCATGCCAGCGCGTCCTCGGACGTCACCAGGTGGATCGTCCGGCGCATGAGGGGGGCGCGCACCACCCGGCGCTCGACGAGCAGCGCCGACAGCGCTGCCGGGTCGAACGCGCGCAGCCGCGACCAGAGCCCGGCGAATGGCTCCTGCGGCTCCTGCGCCTGCAGGCCGCACAGGTGCGAGACGGCGTCGAGGACCGCGACGTCCGCGCGCTCGAGGAGGAACTGCCGGGCGAGCGTGGCGCGGCCGAGCGCCCGCACGCCGAGTCGGGTCTGCACAGCCGACATGCTCGCGGCCGAAGAGGCCAGGTGCTGTCCTCTTTCACGGGCTCAGCGGACGTCCATGCGCTGGGTGCCGATGACCGAGAGCAGCCGTAGCGCCTCCTCGGAGGGCGAGCCGGGGTCGGCGGTGTAGATGACGACGCGCTGGTCGCGGTCGGCGACGTCGAGCACGTCGCAGTTGACGGTGACCGGCCCGACCAGCGGGTGCTGGAAGGTCTTCCGCAGGCTCGCGGTTGTGGTGCCGATGTCCCCGGACGTCCACAGCCCGGCGAACTCGTCGCTCCCTGCGACCAGCTCGTCCACCAACCCGGCCACCTCGGGGGAGCCGGGATACCTGGCCAGGGCGGTGCGCAGGCCGACGACCACCGCGTGCCTGAATCCCTCGGCGTCCGACACCCCGTAAAGCCGGCGTCCCTCGGGCTTCGGGCCGAGGAAGGCGCGTCGGGCCAGGTTCCGGTCGCGGCGCGGCACCGCCGAGTAGTCCTCGAGGAGCGCGGCCGCCAGCTCGTTCCACGCGAGCACCTCGGAGATCGCCGAGATGACGATGGCGGCCGCCAGCGGCAACCGGCCCAGCAGGTTCAGGATGCTGGGCCGCACGTCGCGCGACGGCCCCGGCGGTGGGCCCGGCGGCACTCCGGCCAGGTGGTGGAGGTGGTCGCGTTCGGAGTCCGACAGCCGCAACGCCCTGGCCAGGCCCGCCAGCACCTCCCGCGAAGGGCTCGGACCACGTGCCTGCTCCAGGCGCGCGTAGTACTCGGTGGAGATGAACGCGAGCTGCGCCACCTCCTCCCGGCGCAGGCCGGGCGTCCGTCGACGTCGCCCGGCGGGCAGACCGACGTCGGACGGCGTGATGCGCTCGCGCCTGCTGCGCAGGAACGCGCCGAGCCCCGACCTGGCCACGCCTTCCAGTATGCGAGCCCCGCGCCGCGCAGCCAGGTACAGCCAGTGCATGGCTGAGCCCGTGCGCGCGGCCCACGGTCGACGGCATGACCACGACATCGACCGCCGGTCTCCTCGCCGGCAAGGTCGCCTTCGTCACGGGCGCGGGCCGCGGTATCGGCGCGGCCGCGGCACGCCTGTTCGCCCGCGAGGGCGCCACGGTCCTGCTCACGGCGCGCACGGAGTCCCAGCTGGGGACCGTCACCGAGCAGATCCGGGCGGCGGGCGGCACTGCCGACCACATCGTGTGCGACCTGGCCGAACCGACCGAGGTACAGGCCGCCGTCGACCGCGCCGTCGAGCTGTTCGGACGGCTCGACGTCGCCTTCAACAACGGTGCGACGGCCACCCCGCCCCTCCCGGCCGACGCGGTCCCGCAGGCCGAGCTCGACCGCCTCTACCGGGTGAACTTCCGCGGGACGTGGGTGGCGATGGCGGCGGAGGTCGCGGCGATCCGCGCCACTGCCGGCACCGGCGCCATCGTGAACAACTCCAGCGTGGGCAGCCTGCGCGGCAACGCCGTGCTGCCCGCCTACGGTGCGCTGAAGCGGGCCGTCAACAGCCTCACGGAGTCGGGTGCGGTCACGTACGGCCCCGAGGGCATCAGGGTCAACGCGATCGCACCCGGACTCACGTTCACCGAGATGATCATCGCCTGGGAGGAGCGCACGCCCGGCGTGCAGGAGCACCTGGTGGCCGCAACGCCGCTGCGCCGCGGCGCCGACCCCGACGAGGTCGCTCAGGCTGCCGCCTGGCTGCTCAGCGACCGCGCGTCCTTCGTCACCGGCGCCGTTCTGCCGGTGGACGGCGGTGCGGGGGCCTGAGTCGAGGAGGCCACGGCGCGAGCGCGATCCGGCCGAGCACCTCGCCGGCCTTCGCTTTCCGGCCGCGGGCGGCGGTCAGGGGCGGAGCCCGCTGCCGCCGCCGACGACGATCTCCTGACCGGTGACGTAGCCGGCGTTCTCGGAGGCGAGGAAGACGACGACCTCGGCCACCTCGCGGGCCGTGCCGAGCCGGCCGAAGGGGATGGTTGCCGCCATCGCCGTCGTGATCTCGTCGACCGCCTCCGGAGGCATCCCGGACTTCGACCAGATGGGCGTGTCGATCGCCCCCGGGCTCACGGCATTGACGCGGATCCTGCGCGGAGCCAGCTCGAGGGCGAGGGAGGGGATCATCGTGAGGAGGGCGCCCCGGCTGCCGGCCGTGACGCTGCCTCCCGCGATGCCGCGGGTGGCGCCGATCCCGACGGTGACGACGACCGAGGCGCCGTCGGCCAGTAGCGGGAGCATCTTCTGCAGCGTGAAGAACTGGCCCTTGGTGTTGGTGCCGAACACCTCGTCGTAGCCCGCCTCGTCGATGGAGTCCAACGGCGTCGGCCGGCTGATGCCCGCGTTGAGGAACAGCGCGGTGAGCTCGCCGAATCGGGACGCGACCTCCTCGGCGATGCGGTCGGTGTCGGTCAGGGTTCGCGCATCCGCCTGCAGGACGACCACGCCGTCGGGAAGCTCGCGCCGGGCGGCGGCGATCGTAGCGGGGTTCTGGCCGGTGACCATCACCCGGTATCCCCGTTCGTGGAACAGTTCGGCGCCCGCGCGGCCGATTCCGCTGGTTCCGCCGGTGATCAGGACTGCCGGTTCGGCCACCTCAGGCATCCGCGGGCTGGTCGTAGTGGCCCGCGGCGATGTCCTCCAGGAGGGTCGGGCCGGTGGGCTGCCAACCGAGCAGGTTGCGCGTGATGTCGCTCGTGGCCGGGAAGTCGCCGGCCAGGAACCGGCCGACGAACAGGATCTCGTCGGCGATCTGCTCCGCCGGGGCGGACTTCGCCGGCACGTCGAGGCGGCGGGCGAGTGCCTCCGCGATCTCCCGGACGGGCACGCCCTCCTCTGCGGTGGCGTGCAGGATCGTGCCGGCGGGGGCGTTCTCGAGACCGAGCCGGACCAGGCGGGCGGCATCGGACCGGTGGACCGCCGGCCAGCGGTTGCGGCCCTCGCCCGGGTAGGTGGAGGCGCCGCGTCGCCGGGCGGCGCGGGCGATGATCGAGATGAAGCCGTGGTCGCCCTCGCCGTGGACGGTCGGCGCGAAGCGGGCGGAGCTGACGCGCACGCCCCGGTCGGCGTAGGTCAGGGCGAGGTTCTCGGCGCCGCCACGCGGAGACTCCGGGCCGACGGCCGGGTTCGGGTCCCGCTCGGTTGCCGGGCGGCCGAGGTCGGGCAGGGCGAGGCCGGCCGCGAGCACGAAGGGCCGGTCGGACCCCGCGAGGGCGTCGCTGATCGTCTGAACCGCGGAGCGTTCCGCCCGGTTCGAGGCCTCGGGATGGGCCCAGTCGTGCTTGGCCGCGAGGTGGACCACGCCGTCGGCTGCCTTCGCGGCCCGGCTGATCCCGTCGAGGTCGTCGAGATCCCCGCGGTGGACGGCCGCCCCGAGGTCGGTGACGACGGATGCCGAGGCGTCGGAACGGGCCAGGCCGGTCACCTCGTGCCCGGCGGCGATGAGATCGGCGACGACGGCGCGGCCGATGAATCCGGATGCTCCGGTGACGAAGACGTGCACGGTGGGCTCGCTCTCGCTGTGATGACACACTCTGACATCACCGACCATAGCGCTGATGTCATCGCGTGTCATCACCCGCTACCGGGTGATCGTGGCGAGGAAGGCGTCGAGGTTCGCCAGGGTGCGGGCGATCTTCTCCTCGAGGGAAAGGCTCTCGTCGATCGCTCCGCCCGCCGACCGCTTCCGGTCCCGGATGTAGCGGGAGCAGTCCAGGTCGGAGCACAGGTACTGCCCGACCGAGTTGCCCGCGCGCCCGGCGGCACCGGTCCGGCGGGCGCTCATCAGCACCACTCCGCCGCCGCCGCGTGTGGTCAGGCACAGCGAGCAGAGGCTGCGCGCGGTGAAGCCGCGCGCGCCGGCCGATGCGGCGCGCAGGGTGATGCCGACCAGGCGGTCGTCCTGCTCGGCGACGAGGTAGGCGCGTTCGGGGGCGCCGGGATCGCGCCAGCCCAGGAAGTCGAGGTCCGGCCAGGCGAGCTCGTCGAGGCCGGCGGGGACCTTCAGCCGCCGGGCCTCTCCCTTGGAGCAGTTGACGAAGGACCGGCGGATGTCGGGTTCGCTGATCGGTTTCATGTCAGCCTAGAGAGGATGGTAGTTTGCCTAAACACTTTAGGAAGTGTACCTCGTGCGAAGGGAAGCCATGCCACGCGTCGGGCTCACCACCGAACGTCTGGTCCGAGCGGGGGCCGACCTCGCCGACGAGGCGGGCTTCGACCAGGTGACCGTCTCGGCGCTCGCCCGGGGGTTCGACGTCAAGGTCGCGAGCTTGTACTCGCACGTGAAGAGCTCGCACGACCTCAAGACCAGGATCGCCCTGCTCGCGCTCGAGGAGCTCGCCGAGCTGCTCGCCTCCGCCCTGGCGGGCCGGGCGGGGAAGGATGCGCTGACGGCCTACGCGAACGTCTACCGCGACTACGCCCGCGAGCACCCCGGCCGCTTCGCCGCCGCCCAGCTCGACCTCGACGGGGAGACGGCGGCCGCCAGCGCGGGCGGCCGGCACGTGCAGATGACCCGGGCGATCCTGCGCGGTTACGACCTCCCGGAGCCGGACCACGTCGCCGCGGTCCGGCTGCTGGGCAGCGTCGTCCACGGCTACGTCAGCCTGGAGAGGGGCGGCGGGTTCAACCACAGTTCGCCCGACAGCCAGGAGACCTGGCCACGGGTCCTCGACGCCGTCGACGCCCTCCTGCGGAACTGGCCCGAGTGACGCCTCCGGTCAGTGACCGGACGCGCGGAGCAGGGCGGCGGCTCCCTCCGTCGCGCGGGTGGCGACGTCGTCACCGGACAGGCGGGCGCCGGAGAGGAAGCCGTCGGTGTCCAGTGCGGTGTAGCCGTGGGCCATCGTGATGATCTGCTCCAGCAGCCGGAGTGCCGGGCCGGCATCGGCATGGCCGGCTTGCCGGGTGAGGTCGAGGAGCAGGGCCATGAGTCCCCGGCCCGCCTCGGCGAGGTCCGCGTCGCGCAGGCGCCTCAGCTCCTGGGCGAAGATCACGTCGAACCCGGCGCCGCGCGCGGAGACGAAGCGCACGTAGGCACCGGCGGTGGCCGCGAGCCGGTCGGCCGGATCGCTGCCCGTCGCGTTCGCGGCGGCGCGCATCTCCGCGGTGAGTTCGATGGCCGCCCGGGTCGCGACGGCGGCGAGCAACGACTCGCGGTCCCGGAAATGACGGTAGGGCGCCGCCGTGCTGACCCCGAGCCTGCGGGCGAGCTCGGCCACGGAGAACCCGGCCAACCCGCTCTCGGAGAGCAGCTCGAAGCTCGTGTCGATCAGCGCCGAACGCAGTTCCCCGCGGGCCCGACGCCGGCCCGCGCGTTCCGGTTCGCCCGCGGTGACGCCCACGCCACCACCTCTCCTTGACCTTGAGTAAGACATCTCTTACTTTAAAAGTGATAGCCCACTTACTTCAATGGAGGACTGCGATGGCGGGAGTCGACGGCAAGGTCGTCGCGATCACGGGCGCGAGCAGCGGGATCGGCGAGGCGACCGCGCTCCTCCTCGCCGGTGCCGGAGCGAAGGTCGTCCTCGGGGCCCGCCGCTCCGACCGGCTCGAAGCGCTGGCAGTGCGCATCACGGCGGCCGGAGGCGCCGCCACGTGGGCCCGGACCGACGTCCGGCGACGCGAGGACCTCGCCGTGCTCGTGGACGCGGCCCGCCAGGAACACGGCCGGCTCGACGTCCTGGTGAACAACGCCGGCGTCGGCCCGATCTCCCCGCTCGACGAGCTGCGCGTCGAGGACTGGGACGAGATGATCGACATCAACTTCCGGGGCGTGCTGTACGGGATCGCGGCCGCGCTCCCCGTCTTCCGGGAGCAGCGGAGCGGGCACGTCGTCAACGTCGTGTCCACCGCCGGGCTGCGCATCGTCCCGAACCAGGCGGTCTACGCCGCCACGAAGAACGCCGTCCGCACGCTGTCCGAAGGGCTCCGGCAGGAGGCCGGGCCCGACCTGCGCGTGACGGTGGTGTCGCCCGGGTACGTCGCGACGGAGTTCGGGGACTCGGTCACCAGCCCGGCCGTGCGGGCCCAGATCTCCACCACCGCCGCCGAGATCGCGATTCCACCGGAGGCGGTGGCCCGCGCCATCGCGTTCGCCATCGGGCAGCCGGCCGACATCGACGTGGGCGACATCGTGGTCCGGCCGACCGCGCAGTCGTAGCGGGAGCAGGGCTCACCCGAGCGCGGTGCGGATCGTGTCGCGCAGCCAGCGCTGTGCCGGGTCGGCGTCGAGGCGTGCGTGCCACAGCATCCGGACGTGGACCTCCGGCAGGGCGGCGGGGATGGGGAACCAGCGGATGCCGAGGGCCCGGCCGTGCTGCTCGGCGAGGCGCTGCGGGACGAGCCCGACGTAGTGGCCGGCCGCCACCATGAGCGCCGCGACCGCGAAGGTGGGGACGACGGCGACGACGCGGCGGTGCAGGCCCGCGGCGTCGAGCGAGTCGTCGAGTGGGCCGCGCGTGCGTCCGCGGCGGGAGGCCGAGACGTGGGGATGCCGGCACAGCTGCGCCAACGTCGGGCGGCGGTGCCGGCCGAGCGGGCTGTCGGCGCGGACGATTCCGACCAGGCGTTCGCGGTACAGCAGGGCCGTGCGGATGTCGGGAGCCGTGACGTCGCCCGCGCCGATGTCCAGATCGACCGAGCCGTCGCGGATCGCCTCGATGCTCTCGCTGCCCTCCGCGACGAAGCGCAGGCTCACGCCCGGGGCCGCCGCGGCCGTGGCCTCGACGGCGGCCGTCGCGAGGGTCGCGGCGACGCCGTCGTTGATGCGGATCGTGAAGGTGCGTTCGAGCTCGGCGATCCGGACCTCGCGGTCGGCGCTGATCAGCGCCGCCGCGTCGTCGAGCAGCGACCGCACGCGCGGTGCGGTCCGCAGCGCGAACGGCGTGGGCGCCATCCCGCGACCGGCCCGCACCAGGATCGGGTCGTCCATCGCCCGCCGCAACCGGCCCAATGCCCGGCTGGTGGCCGGGATGGACAGGTGAAGGCGCTCGGACGCCGCCGTGACGCTGCCTTCCTGCAGCAGCGCGTCGAACACGCGCAGCAGGTTCAGGTCGAGCTGATCGGGCATGCTTTGCAGAGTACGCAAGATACCTTTGTCAAAGTTGCGTGGCACGCAGGACACTGACGTCCATAGCGTCGTCGCCATGCCAACGGAAGGCCTGGTCCACGCTCCGGTCTCGCAGCGCGCCCGCCGGACGCCGGCGCCGGTGCCGAACCGCCCACCGTCGCCGAAGCCCTGGCCGGTCGCGCCCCCGACGTCGTCACCGCGTTCGTCTCCGCCGCGGACACGGGCCTGCGGGTGATCGGCCTGACGGTGCTCGTCCTCGGCGGGCTCGTCCTGCTGCAGTCGCTGCTGTCCCGGCGGCGGCCCTCCCACGTCTCGTCCATCTGAAGGAGCAACGACATGCACGTGTTCGTCACCGGAGCGACGGGCTGGATCGGCTCGGCCGTCGTCGACGACCTGCTCGACGCCGGGCACGAGGTCACCGGTCTCGCCCGCTCGGACGACTCCGCCGCCGCGCTGGAGAAGAAGGGCGCCGGGGTGCACCGCGGTGACCTCGACGACCTCGACGGGATCCGCGCCGGCGCCGCCGGGGCCGAGGCCGTCGTCCACCTCGCCAACAAGCACGACTGGGCCGACCCCGCCGCGTCCGACAAGGCCGAGCGGGGCGCCGTCCAGGCCATGCTCGACGTCCTGGCCGGCACCGACCGGCCGATCATCGTCGCGAACGGCATCTCCGGGCTGGTCGAGGGCCGGCCCGCGACCGAGGCGGACGCCTCTCCCGCGGTCGGGCCCGCGTCGGACCGCGGAGGCAGCGAGAACCTGACCCTCGGTTACGCCGGGCACGGCGTGCGGTCGATGGTCGTCCGGTTCGCGCCGTCGGTCCACGGGGCAGGGGACTGGGGGTTCGTCAGGTTCCTGGCCGCCGCGGCCGCGGAGCGTGGCGTCTCGGGCTACGTCGGGGACGGGTCGACGACCTGGTCGGCCGTGCACCGCGCCGACGCGGCCCGGCTCGTCCGGCTCGGGCTCGAGGCCGCCCCCGCCGGCTCCCGGCTGCACGCCGTCGCCGAGGAAGCCGTCTCGACCCGCGCCATAGCCGAGGCCATCGGGCGCAGCCTCGGCCTCCCCGTGGAGCCGGTCGCACCCGAGAACGCCGCCGAGCACTTCGGGTTCGTCGGTGGCTTCTTCGGGATGGACATGTCCGCGTCGAGCGCACGTACCCGAGCGCTGCTCCCGTGGAGGCCTACCGGGCCGACGTTGATCGAGGACATCGAGGCCGGCGGCTACGCCGGCGGATGAGGAGGCATTGCCATGTCGGTGGAGCCGTTCGAGGCGAGCGTGACCGCGTTCATGCTCGTGAAGACCACGTCCGAATGGCTCGGCCTCTCGGTCGAGCAGCGCGTGGAGGCGTTCGAGACCGAGATCCTCCCGGCGATCACCGGCAAGGTGACGGGTGTCCGGTCGCGCTTCTTCGACACGGAGTTCTACTCGGCGCGCGTGACCGACGTGTGGGTGTGGGAAGCGAGTGATCACCAGGCGTACCAGCTCCTCGTCGAGGCGCTGCGCGAGACACCTTTCTGGGACCGGTACTTCGATGTCGTCGAGATCCTGGTCGGTGTCGAGAACGGCTACGCCCACAACCACGGCATCGGCACCTACGCGACCGTCGACGTCTAGCTGGAAGAGATCTCCGGCCGGTGCGGTTGGCAATCAGGTGATCACAGCTCCCGGCGCCGGCCGGTTCTCCCTGCTGTCCCACTTGGAGTGCTCGCGCGACGGCTCCCGCCACGACGCCGATGTGGTGCAGGGGACGTCCGCGCTCGGGGCGCCCCTGCTCGCGCGGTACGACCTGGCGCGGGTGGCCGAGACCGTCGGCCCCGCGGAGATCGCGGGGCGGGCCCCGGACCTGTGGCGCTACCACGAGGTGTTGCCGGTGCGGGACCCGGCGCACGTCGTGACGTTGGGGGAGGGGATGACGCCGTTGCTGGACCTCCCGCGGCACGGGGCGCGCCTCGGGGTGCCGACGTTGCGGATGAAGGACGAGGGACTCGTCCCGACGGGGTCGTTCAAGGCGCGCGGGGCGGCGGTCGGGGTGTCGCGGGCCGCGGAGCTGGGCGTGGCGGGAATCGCGATGCCCACCAACGGCAACGCGGGCGCCGCATGGGCGGCCTACGCGGCGCGGGCGGGCATCCGGGCGCTGATCGCCATGCCGGTGGACGCGCCGGTGATCACCCGCCGCGAGTGCGTGGCGACGGGCGCCGAGCTGTCCCTCGTGGACGGCCTCATCGGCGACGCGGGCGCGCTGATCAAGGCGGCCGTCGCCGAACGGGACGGCTACCAGGACACCTCGACGTTGCGCGAGCCCTACCGCATCGAGGGCAAGAAGACGATGGGCTACGAGATCGTCGAGCAGCTGGGCTGGCGGGCGCCCGACGTCATCCTCTACCCCACCGGCGGCGGCGTCGGGATCATCGCGATCCACAAGGCGTTGCTGGAGATGCGCGAGCTGGGGTGGTTGCGCGGCGACCTCCCGCGGCTGGTGGCGGTGCAGGCCTCGGGATGTGCACCGATCGTCGACGCGTTCGTCGCGGGGGCGGACGAGAGCGTCGCGCCACCCGACCCGCACACCGTCGCGTTCGGGATCACGGTGCCCAAGGCGCTGGGCGACTTCCTCGTGCTCGACGCGGTGCGTTCCACCGACGGCACCGCGGTCGCCGTGACCGACGAGGACCTGTTGGCGGCGCAGGCGGCGCTGGCCCGCGACGAGGGCACCTGGGTGTGCCCGGAGGGGGCGGCCTGTTTCGCGGCGGTGAGCCGGCTGCGTGAGTCGGGGTGGCTCACCGGTGCCGAGGACGTCGTGGTGCTCAACACCGGGAGCGGGTTGCTCTACCCCGACACCGTCTCGATCGACGACGTCCCGGTGCTCCCGGCCCCCCGGTGAGACCGATCAGGGCTTGCGCGCCACGCCGCCCGTGGTCTCGGGCAAGGGCCGGACGGTGCCGACGTCGGTGGGCGCCGGTCGCCACTCCGTGACGGACACCAGGCCGGGCTCGACCAGCTCCAGCCCGGAGAAGTACCCGCGGATGTGCTCGACGGGCTGTTGGATGTAGGGCACCCCGCCGGACTTCGCGTAGTTCTCGGCGAGCGCGTTGAGAGCGGCGTTGGTGTCGTTGCCGTCCCACACGGCCAGGTAGCTGCCGGAGGGAACCGCGTCCACCACCCGCGCCACGACCGCGTGCGACTCCTCGAAGCCCCGCGCGTGGCCGAGCACCCCCATGAACATGACCGCGATGGGCTGGTCGAAGTCCAGGATCCGCTGCGCGCGCTCGATGATCAGGTCCGGCTCGTGGTAGTCGGCCTCGACGTAGTCGGTGACGCCCTCGGCGGTCGTGTTCCGCAGCAGCACCCGCGCGTGCGCCAGCACGATCGGGTCGTTGTCGACGTAGACGATCTTCGAGTCCGGCGCGACGGCCTGGGCGATCTCGTGGGTGTTCTGCATCGTGGGCAGGCCGGTGCCTCTTCGTGATCAGCTGTGGCGCAGCGCCCTCGGGTGGGCGCTGCGGCGAATCTCGGACCGATCATGACGCGTTGATCGTTGCGAGATCCCGCTCAGCGCCCTCCCGGGGACGGTCGCAAGCATGTGATCAATGGGAAGCGCTATCCGAACCCAACCCGCTCGGCCGGCCCCGGGGACGGCACGTAGCTCAGGGTGGGGGTCGGTGCTGGGTTCGGGACCACAGGACAGTGGCGCGTGCACCAGCACCTTGCCCGAGCCGTACTCATCGCGACCGATACCGGGAGCCCTGCTCGCCGCCCGGTCCGGCATCCCGAAAAGGAGATTCGGGACGGATCGACGTTATCGCCGGTCTTTCTGCGCCCAGTGATCTCGCGCGGACGGCGAAAGCGGCTTTAGACTCGCGTTCATGACGGAGGTCCGGCCGGGCCTTAGCACTGCGGCTGACCGTCAGGCGCGCTGGGGAGTGCCACTGGCGGTGCTCGTTGCCGGCATGTTCATGTCGATCTTGGACGTGACGATCGTCAACGTCGCCATTCCGACCATCCAGAACGACTTCGGCACCACCGTCGAGGACGTGCAATGGGTGGCCAACGCCTACACCCTCGCGCTCGGCGTCGTGGTGCCGCTCAGCGGCTGGCTGGGTGACCGGTTCGGCTACGGCCGGGTCTACATCCTCTCGGTGCTGGGGTTCGCGCTCGGTTCCGCGCTGTGCGGTCTCTCCTGGGACCTGAACAGCCTGGTGGCGTTCCGGATCGTGCAGGCGATCCCGGGCGGGATCATCCCGGTGATCACGCTGGCGATGGTGTACCGCATCGTGCCGAGGGAGAAGATCGGCACCGCGATGGGCATGTACGGGCTGGGCATCGTGTTCGCGCCGGCCGTCGGTCCGACCCTGGGCGGTTACCTGGTCGAGTACGTCGACTGGCGGCTGATCTTCTTCATCAACGTGCCCATCGGAATCCTCGGTGCGGTTGCGGCCTTCCTGGCGCTGCCCCATTTCGCGCCGACCCGGGCGGGCCGTTTCGACCTCTGGGGCTTCCTCGCGGTGTCCAGTGGCTTGTTCGCCCTGCTGCTCGCGCTGTCCGAAGGCGAGTCCTGGGGGTGGACGAGCTACCGGGTCGTGATCCTCTTCATCTACAGCGCGCTGAGCCTCGCGCTGTTCGTGGTGATCGAGCTGGAGGTCGACGAGCCGCTGCTGGACGTTCGGATATTCCGGCATTGGCAGTTCACGAACTCACTGCTCTTGATCAGCTTGATGTCGGTCGCGTTGTTCTCGGGGTTGTTCTACGTCTCGCTGATGCTGCAGCAGGCCCAGGGCCTCGGTGCGTTCGAGACCGGGTTGGTGATGCTTCCGCAGGCGCTCGCCACCGCGGTCACGATGCCGATCGCCGGGCGGCTCTACGACCGGCTCGGGCCGAGGCTGCCGGCCGTCGTCGGGTTGATCCTGGTGGCGATGGGCACCTACCTGATGACCGACCTCCGGGTGGAGACGCCGAGGGAGCACATCATGTGGCTCCTCGTGCTCCGGGGCTTCGGGATGGGCCTCGCGATGATGCCGATCATGACCGGGGGGCTCGCGGCGGTGCCGCCGCACCTGGTCAGCCGGGCCGGCGCGTTCAACAACGTGGTGCAGCGCACCTCGGCGGCCCTCGGCGTCGCCGTGCTGACCGCGATGCTCACCGGCAACCAGGCGCAGATGATGGGCGACCGGGCCGCGCTCATCCCCTCCGACGCCGCCGCACCGATGCTGGGCCCGCCGGGCACCCCGTCGCTCGTCGGGCTCTACGCCTGGTACCAGCAGACGAGCACGCAGGTCTACGTCGCCGTGCTGGACCAGATCTTCCTGGTCACCGCCGTGATCTCGGTTCTCGGGGTGCTCGGAGCACTGTTCCTGCGCCCCACCGTGCAGACCGCGCCCGCCCCACCCGCCGAGCCACCCGCCGAGCCCGCACCAGCGGAGGCGTCGATCCCGTCTCCCCGCCCGGCACCGGACGGTGAGACGGGTCCGGCGCGGACGGCGCAGCCGGCGGGCATCGGGGCGGACGGCCGGGAACGCGGACGGCCGCCGCGGTAGCGCCCGGGGTTCAGCGTTGCGTAGCCGGTGTCACCTGCTGGTCGTGCACGATCACGTCGAACCACTGGGATGCCGTCCCGCCGTCGGTGTACGAACCGGGGCCCATGGGGCCGCGCGTCGTCACGGGGGCGTCGAGCCAGTCGTGGATCGGTGGCGGTGCGGTCGCCCGCAGGTCCAGGACGAACGCCGGCGTCCCGGCCTGCGCGAAGGGCCGCTCGAACCAGCCCTCCGCGGGCGCGGGCAGGGCGATCGGCTGTGCGCCGTCGCTCACGCTGCCGTGGTCGAACGTGAAGCCGACGGACAGGTAGCGCGGCCCGTAGCGCTCGCGGAGGTGCGATCCGGCGCTGGGGAACCGCAGCGCGCTGCCGTCCGGCCCGATGATGCGCATCTGCGGGGCGTTCGCGGTGTGCGGGGCGGCCGCCCAGTAGGCGGTCCGGTCGCCGGTCAGCTCCTGCCACCACCGCAGGTTCTCGGCGGCGTGCGCGTCGCGGTAGGCGTGGGTCTCGGGCTCCGGTAGGGCGAAGTGCTCGTAGAACGACACGATCTGGCGGGCGGTGTGCACGGCCATGGCGTGGTCGCGGTCTCCCGCCGGGTGGGGGACCGAGCCGACCAGATCGAGTGCCGCCCGGGCGTGGCGCAGGTAGGGCTGCTTGTCCGGCGCGCCCGTGTAGGCCTGGATGTGGGCGAACACATCGCCGGTCGCCGGCCGCACGGCCGCCACGTGCTCGCGCAGCTCGGCCGAGCGCTCCGGGGCGGCCCGGGCGACGTAGGCGTCGACGTCGTCGTAGGCGTCGGTCCCGGTCAGGTAGTACTCGACGCCGACGAACCGCACCTTGTCCGGCCGGCCGGTGTTGAACCCGCGCAGCCAGCGCAACACGTCGGCCACCTGGCGGGACTGCCACTGCGGGCTCATCCGGGCTACGAGCCCTGCCGGGTCGCCGGCCCCGCCGGTGATGTACTCGTCGATCCGGCGCCCGGTGGTCCAGTCCTCCTCCCAGGCGACGGACCGGAAGCCCAGCTGCTCGACGAGCACCCGCAGGCTGCGGTGCTTGAGGATGAGTTCCTCTGCCGCGCCGTGCACCGACTCTCCGAGGCCGACGACCTCGGCATCGCCGACCGCGTCCCGCAGCGGCGTGAGGTCGTCGAGGGATCCGGCCGGATCGGTGGTCGTCAACGGGACGGCGGTGGCCGCGATCCACGTCGGTACGGTCGGTGCGGGGTCGTGCCCGCACCCGCTGACCAGGCTCCCGGTCACCACGACCGCGGCGAGTGCCTGGATGATCGGTCGGGGGCCTCGCAACATCGGATCTCTCCCCATCTGCCGGTGCTCGCGTCGGAGATTCGGATGCTCCGCCCCCGGCGCCGCTCGCGTCGTCGGCCCAGGGGAGACACCTGCGGTACTCCCGCTGCGGTGGCCCCGCGGTGACCTGCGGGAATAGGGTTGCGGCGTGATGAAGCCTGCTGGTGACGAGCTTCAACCGGACGGCGGCGAGGAGGCGTCCGGGTACCCGCCACGGGAGCAGCTGATCGACGTCCGGCGGGTCGACCGGCCGGACGTGATCGTCGTGGCCGTCAGCGGTGCTGTCGACGTTCTGACCGCACCCAGGTTGCGGTCCGCGCTCGCGGTCGCGTTGGAGAGCCTCGACGACCGGCCGGTGGTCGTCGACCTGCGCGACGTGCATTTCCTCGGTTCACCAGGTCTCCGCGCGCTGGCGGAGAGCGCCGAGCAGGCGTCCGCGAAGCCCGGGTTCCAGCCACTGCGCGTGGTGGTCGACCGCAACCGGCCGGTCCTGCGGCCGATCGAGCTCACCGGGTACGACGCGATCCTCGCCCTGTACCACGACGTCGACGAGGCCGTCAGGGGTATCCCGCTCGATTAGCGGGTAGTAGTCAAGTGCTCTCCGCACCCGTATGGAGGACGACGATGCCGCCATCCGAGCAGGACGAGCTGCCTGGTGGCATTCCTCAGCCGCTCACGGGTGGAGCTGCGGGACGACGTGTCGCCGAGAGCATCCACTTCGAGCTGGTTCCCGCGCTGGTGGCGCCGTCGATCGCGCGCGACCGGTTCGGCCGGTGGCTGCACGACCTGCACTGGCCGAGCTCCGAGCGCGAGGACCTCGTGCTCGCGCTCAGCAACAGCATCGAGCACGGCTACGGGATCCACCCCGGCCCGGCCCGGGAGGACCTCGGAGCGGGAACGGTGGAGGTACGGGCTCGGGTGCTGGTCGAGGCGACCGGTACGCGCAGGATCGCGCTCACCGTGCGCGACCACGGGTGCTGGCGTGAGCCGGTGGCGCCGGCCCGTTTCCGGGGCCACGGGCTCAGCATCATCCGCGCGTGCGCGGACGAGCTCAGCATCGACGGCGACGCCGCCGGCACCACGCTCACGCTCGTCACCCGGGCCGCACCGGTTTCGCCCGGGGGGCACTGATCCGGTGGGTCGGCGGTGGCGTCGTCAGTGGGCGGCGCGGTAGATCTCCATCGCCGACCTGATGTGTTCTTCTGCGGCCCGCCGGGCGGCCTCCTCGTCGCCGTCCACGATGGCCCGGCAGATGTCCCGGTGCTGGAGGATCACGGTCCTCGCCCATGTGCCGTCCGAGAGGTTGGAGACCGTCGAGACCGCGATCCGGTCCCACACCCGGTGCAGGGCGTCCTCGAGGAACGGGTTGCCGGGGACGTGTCCGATCGCGCGGTGGAACGCCAGGTTCGCGCGGGCCGAGCGCTTCGGGTCGCCCTCGGCGATCGCCTTCTCGACCTCGTCCGCGGCGTCCTGGATGCGGCGGACCTCCGCCGGTGCGACCAGGCCCTCGGCCTGCCGGTGTGCTGCCTGTGCGGCCGCCAGCCCTTCCAGCGACGCCCGCAGCTGGTAGATCTGCTCGATCTCCGTGCGGTCGAGCGTCGCCACCGCGACGCCGCGTGCCGCCGGCACGACCAGGCCGTCGGCCTGTAGCCGCCCGAGCGCTTCCCGGACGGGGGTGCGGCTGACGCCGAGCTCCTCGGCAAGCGCGGCTTCGGTGAGGCGCTCGGCCGGGGCCAGGTCGCCGTCCGCGAAGCGCCGGCGCAGCGCGGTGTACACCGCTTGGGCGTTGCTCGCGATCCCCGAATGCCTCACGGGCACAGCATACGTTGCATGCAAAGTTCGCCGAGCCTGTTGACGCTCATGCATGCAGCGCATACTTTGCATGCAAAATGGAGGTGGGTAGGTAGGCATGTTCCCCGACCGCGATCTGCCCGAGTCGAAAGACCTGGTCCTGACCGACGCAACCGTGGTGACGATGGACCCGCGGCTGGGTGACCTGCACGCTGCGACGATCACGGTGGAGGCCGGGCTGATCACAGCGGTGGACACCGAGCCGGTGGCCGCCCCGCCCGGATCCCGGGTGATCGACGGGAGCGGTCTCGTGGCGGTGCCCGGGTTCGTCGACACCCACTGGCACCTCTGGAACAGCCTGCTCCGCGGCACCGTCAGCGACGCGCCGGGGCGCGACTACTTCAGCGTCAAGCGCGGCCTCGGCCCGCACCACGGCGTCGACGAGTTCTACTGGGCGGCGCGCTTCGCGCTTGCCGAGGCCGTGACCGCCGGGATCACCACGGTGCACAACTGGGACCACAACGTCCGATCCCCCGCGGACGTCGACGCGAACATCCGCGCCCAGCTCGACGCGGGGATCCGCGGGAGGTTCTCCTACGGTCCCCGCGACTCCACCCCGCCCGACGAGCCGATGGACCTCGACGACCTCCGCCGGCTTGCCGAGCGCTGGCCTGCCGAGCGGCTCGACGGGCTGCTGGACTTCGGCGTCGCCCTGCGCGGTCCGTACCGGACCCCCGCGGAGATCTGCCGGCGCGAGTGGGCGACGGCGCGCGAGCTGGGCCTGCCGATCACCATGCACTGCGACCGGTGCATGCGCGAGGACGGCTGCCGCTCCTGCGGCCTCATCCAGCTCGGCGACGACGGGTTGCTCGGCCCCGACGTGCAGATCGTGCACGCCGTGCACGCCTCGACCGACGACATCGCCGCGCTGGCCGCCACCGGGACCCGCGTGTCCCTGAGCCCGGTCACCGAGCTGCGCACCATGGGGTTCCCGCTCGTCACCGAGCTGTTCGAGGCGGGTGTCCCGGTCTCGCTGTCGACGGACACCCTCGCGATGCCGACGGCACCCGACGTGCTCACCACCCTGCGCGCCGTCGAGGCCGTCGAGGCCGCGCGCGTCGGCTCGACCGCCGTGACCCCGCGGCGCCTGCTGCGGATGGCGACGCTCGACGGAGCGCACGACCTCGGCCTCGGGGATGTCACCGGGTCGATCACCCCCGGCAAGCGGGCCGATCTGGTGCTGCTCGACGCCTCCGCGGTCAACCTGCTCCCGGCCGGCGACGTCGTCGAGGCGCTCGTCCGCCAGGGCCGGGCCACCGACATCGTCACCGTCGTGGCCGACGGCCGCGTCCTCCTCGACGGCCGCCGGCTCACCCAGCCGTCGGCGCGGGCGGCGGTCGCCACCGCCACCGCCCGTCGCGACGCCGTGGTCCAGCGGGCCCGCGCGGCGGGTGACTGGCCCTGACGCGCTCCCACTCATCCCACTTATCCCACTTCGACGACGAGATGGGCGGTACCCAGATGGCCACCAGCGCCGCGCCGGCGGGCAGGCAGACGGGACACGTCGCGACCGGACCCGCGATCGCGATGTTCGCGCTGCTCCTACTGGCCTACTCCGTGAACGCGATGGACCGGATGGTCTTCCCGGTCCTGCTCACGGACGTCCGGGCCGAGTACGGGTTCAGCCTCGACCAGTCCGGGCTGCAGTCCACGATGTTCGCGCTCGGCATGGGGATCACCGGCATCCCGGCCGGGATCGCGCTGGCCCGGTTCGGCCGCAAGACCCCGATCGTCATCGGCACCGGGATCTTCTCCATTGCGACGATCATGACGGTCGCGAGTGCCGGCTTCGCCGACATGCTCGTCTGGCGGGTGCTGTCGGGCGTGGGCGAGGCCCTCCAGCTGGCCGCGATCATCACCGTCGCGGCCGGGGCGTTCCCGCGCCACCGCGGCCTCGCGATCGGTGCCGTGAACATGGCGTTCGCCGCTGGCTCGGTGGTCGGTCCCCTCGTGGGCGCCGCCCTGCTGGTGAACCACGGCACCTGGCGCTCACCCATGATCGCGTTCGGCGTGCTGGGCCTGGTCGTGACCGTCGCCGTCGTCCTCCTCGTGTCCCGCCGGTTCACCGAGGCGGCCGCCGGGCCCGCGCGCGCCCACCACCGCGGCGGTGCCGGATCGGTGCTGAGCTGGAACCCGCTGCTCCTCGCCGTGATCACCGTGCTGTTCGGGCTGGTCGACTTCGCCTACATCGGCCTGTACGCGACGTACCTGCGCGAGCAGCTCGGGTTCACCCCCGGGCAGGCGGGCCTCGCGGTCGGCCTGTCCGGGCTGGCCGCGTTCGCCTCCCCGCTCGGTGGGCTGCTCACCGACCGGCTCGACCCCCGCATCTGCGTCGGGGCGTTCAACCTCCTGACGGCGGCGGCCGCGGCTGCACTGTTCCTCGGCCCGCCGTCGCCGGGATGGCACGCGGTGTTCTCGTTCCTGTTCGGCCTGTTCGCCAGCAGCGGGATGTACGTCGCGCTGGCCGGCCTGCTCGTGAAGTCGGTGCAGATCGACATCGCGGGGCACGCCTCCGGTCTCTTCATCACCTGCGTGTACGTCGCCGCCGGGGTCGCCGGGTTCCTGTTCAGCCGGATCGTGGCCGCCACCGGCTGGGTCGGCGCCGGACTGGTGCAGATCGCGGGCTTCTCCGTGGTCGGCGCGCTGCTCGCCGTGTTCCTCCGCCCGTCCCAGTTCAGCACCGCCACCCGTGGAGAGTCGGAGACCGCATGACCTTCCTGTTCACCCCACCGACCCCGTCCGTGCCGATCGCCGGAACCGGCGAACGGTTCCCGGTGCGGCGGGTCTACTGCGTGGGCCGCAACTACGTCGACCACGTCCGGGAGATGAAGGAGGGCGACGAGCGCGAGGACCCCTTCTTCTTCCAGAAGCCGGCGGACGCCGTCGTCGGCGACGGGGCGCGCATCCCGTACCCGCCCCGCACCCGCGACTTCCAGTTCGAGGGGGAGCTCGTCGTCGCGATCGGGGCCGGGGGAGTCGACGTCCCGGTCGCGCGGGCGTTCGACCTGGTCCTCGGCTACGCCGCGGGCATCGACCTGACCCGGCGCGACCGGCAGCGCGAGTGCCGCGAGCGGAAGGTCTCCTGGGAGGCGGGCAAGGCGTTCGACGCCTCCGCACCCTGCGGACCCATCACCACCCGGGACCGGGCGGGCGACGTCGCCGGGGCGGATCTGCGGCTCACGGTCAACGGCGGGGTCCGGCAACGCACCCGCGTCGCGCTGATGATCTGGAACGTCGCGGAGATCATCGCGCACCTTTCGGGCGACTACCGGCTGATGCCGGGAGACCTGGTCTTCACCGGGACCCCGGCCGGGGTGGGCGCGGTCGGCCCCGGCGACGAGATCCGGGTCGACGTCGGCGGCCTCGAACCCCTGTCCGTCACGATCACCGAGAGCGGGAGCCATGGAACCCACTGAGCGCATCGACTACGAGCCGATCGAGGGCCGCGCGGCACTGCACCTGCCGGGAGGCGCGCGGGTCGCCGTCTGGCTCATCGTCAACGTGGAGGAGTGGTCGGCCACCGAACCGATGCCGCGCACGGTCCTCACGCCACCCGCGGGCGGCGTGCCGTCGCCGGACGTGCCGAACTGGGCGTGGCACGAGTACGGCAACCGGGTCGGGTTCTGGCGCATGCTCCGCGTGGTCGACCGGCACGCGATCCCGGCCGCCATCGCGATCAACGGCTCCGCGATCGCCGCCTACCCGCAGATCACGGAGGCGGCGGTCGCCCGGCGCTGGGAGTTCATCGGGCACGGCTACACCCAGAAGAACATGCAGAAGGTGCCCGAGGAGCGGCTGGACATCCGGCGGACCCGGGACGTGATCGCCGAGGCCACCGGGCGCCCGCCACGGGGATGGCTCGGTCCCGGCCTGACCGAGACCTGGGAGACGCCCGACCTCCTCGTCGAGGAGGGCTACGAGTACGTGTGCGACTGGGTGCTCGACGACCAGCCCACCGAGCTGCGCACCCGCGGAGCCGGGATCGTCAACGTGCCGTACACGCAGGAGTGCAACGACGTCGCGATGATGCTGATCCAGCACCACACCGCCGACGAGTACCGGCGTCGGGCGGCCGACCAGTTCGACCAGATCCTCGCCGACGCGCGGGCGGACGACTCCGCGCGCGTGATGGCGCTGGTCGTGCACCCGTACATCATGGGAGCGCCGCACCGCCTCAAGTACCTCGACCGCGCCCTCGATCACATCCGGGGGCACGACGAGGCCCTGTTCTGTACGGGTGAGCAGATCCTCGACTGGTACCGGGCGGCTCGGTCGTCCGCGGAGCCCGGCGTCCGGGTCGAGGGCTGACCCCGGCGCCGGAGCCGCCGGACGCCGACGCCCACCACCGCCACACCCGGCAGGAACAGCGCGATGAGCGTGGCGGTCGGACCCCACGGCCAGGCCGGCCCGTCGAGCTCGAGGCCGTCGGTCGGCAGCTCCAGCACCTTGGCGGTCCACCGCGCCGTCGCGACGTCCACCGTCCGGGCGAGGTCGCGCACCGTGGCGTCGTAGGCGAAGCCGCCCGCCGCGTGCAGGTGCTCGGGGGCCGGGCCGCCGGTCACCTGGGTCACGGTGCCCGCACCCGGTACGAGCAGCCGGTCCAGCTGCGGCGCGGCGCCCGCCAGGTCGGCGCGGGGCAGGAACGTCAGACCGTGCCGGGAGTGGACCGGGCCGCCGTCGGCCGACACGGCCAGGGTGCGGGCGGCGAGCGACTGGCCGCCGTGCACGTCGAACACCGAGGCGAGCTCGATCTCGCCGACGCCGTCGGTGAGCGCCACCCCGATCGTCGGGGGGTTCCAGCGGTAGCCGGCGTTCAGGATCGCGACGGGGTCCGGAGCGGCGACGCCCGTGAAGACGGGCGGGTCGGCGAGGTAGTGCTGCCACCCGATCGCCGCGGCGGCGCCGGCGGCCACCGAGGGGCCGGCCAGCCGCTCGACCACGTGCAAGGTGCCGTCGATGCCGGACAGGATGCCGGCGGTGGAGACGACGTCACCGTCGTCGACGAAGCGCTGCCCGTGCACCCAGTCGACCTGGGGGTAGCGCGACTCGAACGTGGCGAGCCGAAGCCAGTGCGCGGTTGCGGGCCGGCCGTCGAGCAGCCCGGCGGAGGCGAGCACGCCCGCGCCGTTGCACACCGACAGCAGCATGGCGCCGCGGTCCGCCTGGGTGCGCAGCCAGCCCGTCACCGGCGCCGTGCTGGGCTCGCCCACGTCCGGCAGCGCCGGCACGACCACCAGGTCCGGGGCCGCGGCACCGAGCCGGCCGGTCAGCTCGTCGAAGGTGAGGTCGGGGACGAGGTCGAGGCCGCCGGTCAGCGGCACGGGCCGGTGGTGCGCCGCGACCGTGTAGATGTTGAACCGGCCGGTCGCGGCGAGGATCTCGTACGGGGCGAGGACGTCGGAGACGATCGCCCCCTGCTCGCCCACGACCACCACCGCGGTCGGCCTGGCGGGGTCGTGGGCGGCCGGAGCGGCGGCGGGCACGGGCCGGTCCGGGCCGGGGGCGTAGTGGGCGGCGAAGGTCGCGGGGGCGAAGATCGCCGCGCTCGCCCCCGGCAGCAGCAGCACGGCGATCAGCGCGGCGAGGAGGCCGGCGGTGCGGGACAGGACGGTGCGCATGGGACGAGGGTCGTCGCAGCCGGGGGCGCTGCCAGGTGCCGGAGGTCATGCCGTGGGGTCATGACGTGGCATGACCGGCGGAGGTAGCCTGCGCTGGTGCGGATGACCTGCAGTCCTGCGTGGTGGCGCCCATAACGGGCGGCACCGTTCATCCGCGTACCCACTCACCGCGGCCGCCCAGCTCGGGCGGCCGTTTCGCGTCTTCGGCGCACGGCGGTCCGGCAGGGTGTCCCACGACCGTCAGGAGCCCACCATGCCCCGGCGCCTCACCGGGTTCACCCCCTCCGGGGAGCTTCACCTCGGCAACCACATCGGTGCGATCCGGCCGATCGTCGCCGGCCAGCACGACACGGACACCGTGGTGTTCGTGTCCGACCTGCACGCCCTCACCCTCGACCACGACCCGGACGAGGTCCGGCGCCGCACGCTGGAGTTCGCCACCGTCCTGCTGGCGGCGGGGGCCGACCCGGACGGCTGCATGTTCTTCGTCCAGTCCCACGTTCCCGAAGTGCTCGAGCTGCACTACCTGCTGGAATGCGCCACCGGGTACGGGGAGGCGCACCGGATGATCCAGTTCAAGGAGAAGTCGAGACGGCAGGAACAGGTCCGGATGTCCCTGCTCACCTATCCCGTCCTCATGGCCGCCGACATCCTGCTCTACGACACCGAGGAGGTGCCGGTCGGCGAGGACCAGCGGCAGCACGTCGAGCTGGCGCGGGACGTCGCGACCCGCTTCAACGCCCGCTACGGCCCGACGTTCACCCTGCCGCGGGCCGTCAACCCGCCGGTCGCGGCGCGGATCATGGACCTGGCGGCGCCGGACACGAAGATGAGCAAGTCGACGTCGGCCACGGCGGGGGCGCTCCGCCTGCTCGACGAGCCGGACGTCCTGCGGCGGAAGGTGCTCCGCGCGGTCACGGACGCGGAGCGGGACGTGACCTACGAGCCCGAGCGGCGCCCGGGCGTCTCGAACCTGCTGGCGATCCTCGCCGCCTGCACCGGCGGTGACCCGGCACGGCTCGCGCCCGGGTTCGACGGCAACGGCGAGCTGAAGCAGGCCGTGGCGGACGCGGTCGTGGCGACGATCGCACCGGTGCGGGAGCGCTACCTGGAGCTCGCCCGCGACCCGGCGCACGTCCGCTCGGTGCTGCGCAACGGGGCGGGGCGGGCCCGCAAGCTCGCGGGGGAGAAGGTGCGGGAGGCGAGGGAAGCGATCGGCCTGCTGGCCGGATGAGCCGACCGGGCTCATCCGGCGCCCCGTCAGACCCTGGCGCGGCGGACCAGCTGGACCACGGCGACGATCGTCCACACCATGCAGAGCACCCGCCCGACCGGCAGCAGCGGGGTGGCGTAGAAGATCGCGATCGAGAGCACCGAGAGCGTGGCCAGGGCCCCGGCGACGAGGCCGAACCCGCGGGCGACGCGCCCGATGGCGCCGGCGCGGCCCAGTACCAGTGCGGCGCCGAACACGAACACCCCGAGCGTCACGACGGCGACGACGCCGCCGGAGTAGAAGTTGGCCTGCCGCAGGACGTTCACCGTGTCGGCCGACGCCGACGGGGCCACCAGCACCAGCGTGCTGGACAGCAGCGACGAGAGGACGATCGCGGCCACCGAGAGGTAGCCGGCCACCGGTAGCCGGGCCGCGCCGGCCGCGCGCAGCCGCGGGGTCAGGTAGCGGACGACCACCGCGAGGCAGGCCACGGACACGACCTGCAGGAGGGCGTTGAGCGTCGCGGCGGCCGGGTTGGCCGTGTAGTACGCGGCCACCTCCGACGCCGGGGCCCAGGGCATCGGCAGCGGCCGGTCGGCGAGCGGGTCGGTGGCGAACCCGACCGCGAGGAAGGCGAGCAGGAACCCGGCGGCGGCCGCGATCGGGCCGGCCGCGCGCGGGGTGGTGGACGTCGGGACGGTCATCGTCGCTCCCTGGGACGGTGGCGGTTGGTGACGCCATCGTCGTGCGGGGAGGGCGGGACCCGCGTCCTGCTCAGGGCGACAACCGCACTACCGCCGCTGCGGTACGCGCGCCCCGTTCAGGAGGCCGCGTAGCGCTGTTCCAGGGCGAAGTAGTCGGGAAGCCCGAGGATCTCGCTGCGCTCCTCGAGGCTGACCATCCGGCCCGGGTAGAACTCCGTGACCCTGCCAGTGGCGTGCAACGACGTGAGCAGGTCCTGCATCGCCTTGATGGCGGTCTTCTGCAGCGATCCGGAGAAGGTGACCAGCGTGTAGCCCAGCCGGGCCAGCTCGTCCACCGGCACGAGCGGGGTCTTCCCGCCCTCGACGAGGTTGACCATCAGCGGCACCCCGAGCGGCTGCAGCTCCTTGCCGATCAGCTGGAGCTCGTCCTCGGAGTGCGGCGCCTCCACGAAGATCATCTCAGCGCCGGCGTCGACGTAGAGCCGCGCGCGGCGGACGGCCTCCTCCGGCCCGTAGGTGGCCCGGGCCGGCACCCCCACAGGCCGGGTATGGAGCCCACGATGCCGGCGCGAAGCGCTTCTGCCGTCAGCAGACGGTCGACAGACGGCAATCGGTCCCGCCGGATACCGTGGCGGCCGGTCGATCAACGGGGAGGGTGGATGGCGCCGAGCGTTCCGGAGTCGTTGGCCGGCGTGGGCACGACGGCGATCGGCGTCGCGCTGATCCGGGCCCGGGAGACCGCCCGCGGCGATCGCCTCTACGACGACCCGTACGCGCAGGCCTTCGCCGACGCCGCCGAGCGGGAGTTCCTCGACCCCGCCTCGCCGGGGCACGCCGACACCTGGACGGCCGTCCGGCAGCTGGCGGACGCGTTCTACGAGGCCCGCACCATCGGCGTGCGGATCACCGACGACCTGCTGCGGGAGGCCGTGGTGACCGGGTGCCGTCAGGTCGTCGATCTCGGCGCGGGGCTGGACACGCACGCCTTCCGGCTCGACTGGTCACACCCGGTCCACCTGTTCGAGGTCGACCTCCCGGCGATGTTCGCGTTCAAGGAACCGGTGCTCCGGGAGCTCGGGGCGGTGGCCGGGTGCGGACGCAGCATCGTCCGCGCGGACCTGCGCGCGGACTGGTCGGCGGCCCTCCCCGGTCTGGGGTTCCGGGATACCGTGCCGACGGCGTGGGAGGCCGGGGTGCTCGGCTTCCTGGGCCGGGCGGACGCGCAGCGGCTGGTCACCGTCCTGACGGAGCTGTCGGCGCCCGGCAGCAGGCTGACCTGCCCGCAGATGTCGGCGGCGGCCGTGGCGGACACCGTCCGGTCGGTGCGGGGCGTCGAACGGGTGCGCGACGCCGCGACACCGGGCGAGCGCGGGCTGGGACCCGGCGCGCCGCAGTGGCTCGGCGCGCTGGGCTGGCACACCGAGGTGCGGGATTTCGGTGAGCTCGCCCGGGCCTACGGGCGTCCGCAGCCGGACGGGCTCGACGCCGGGGTGGTCGTCGCGACCCTGGGGTGAGTCGTGAGGACCATGGGCGGGGTGCAGGCCTACGAACTGCGCCCGATCGGCCGGGTCCGGTCCGCGCTGACCGACCGCGCCGCGGCGCCGAAGCAGGGCGACGAGGGCGCGCCGCCCGCCCGCATCGACGTCCGCCCGGAGTTCGCCGAGGCGATGGCCGACCTCACGGTGGGCGCCGGTGTCATCGTGCTGACCTGGCTCCACGAGGGTGATCGCACGGTGCTGTCCGTGCACCCGCGGGACGATCCGGGCAGGCCGCTCACCGGCGTCTTCTCGACGCGATCGCCGGATCGGCCCAACCCGGTGGGGCTGCACGTCGTCACGATCACCGGCATCGACGGCACCACCCTCGACGTGCTCGATCTCGAGGCCGTCGACGGAACGCCGGTGATCGACATCAAGCCGGTGCTCGGACCGGAGCGCTGATCAGGTATGAGGACGCCGAGCCGCCCGCACGAGCGACGTGACCATGGATGCGAAGACGAGGACCCAGGCGGCGAGCGCGGGCCAGAACTCGATCCGGGCCAGGTCGGTCAGGAACGCCAGCCCGGTGACGCTGCCGAACTCGGCGGTGGCCACCGAGTACATCCCCAGGGGGAAGACCAGCGCCCACAGCAGCGGGCTGTACGTCAACCGGTCGCCCCGCAGCAGGTGCCGCCACACCCCGAGCAGCACGAGCAGCGGGATCGTCCACGTGCCGAAGGACCACAGCAGGAGGCTGGTGCCCTCCACGACGGGCGCGGCGAGGCGGACGACCGGGAGCGTGCGGTCGAGCTCGAGGACGCGGCTGCCGGCCAGGACGCTGATCGCGGTGGCGCCCATGATGATCCAGTACGGCGTCGTCATCTGTTGTGGCCGGACCGGCACCGTCAGCAGCCGGACCAGCAGCAGCGTCAGCAGCACGACGTACAGCACGACGCCCACGGCCCAGGTCGTCACCGCGCCCGCGGCCGCCGCCTCGCCCAGGGCCCCGGCGGGCGGCGCCACCATCGACGTGGCGGTCGAGATCCCCTGGGTCGCGACGACCCAGAGCAGCCAGGTGCCGTCGGCGTCGGCGAGCCCGGACTTCGCCGAAGTGAAGACGATCAGGGTCGGGATGACGTAGCCGAGCACGAGCCAGCCGAGCGCGGCGACCGCGAGCAGTACGAGGGCGACCGTCTCGACGCGCTGCTCGTACAGGCGCTCGCCCAGCACCGCCGACCCGGCGACCACCGCGAAGAAGGTGAAGGACTGGCTCGGGGTGGTCAGCTCGTCCCGGACCAGGTCCGGCCGGCGCCACAGGCGCAGCAGCGAGAGGACCACCAGCACGACGTAGGCGACGACCGCGATGAGGAGCGTGGCCACCGAGACAGCTGCCAGGCCCTGCCGGGCGGCGGCCGTGGAGACGATGCCGGTCGCCATGACGAGCGCGAACCATCCGGGGCCGAGGCTGCGCAGCGCGGTCGTGTCGTTCACCTGGCCGAGGATTGCACCGCCGGCGTCGGGATCAGCCCTCGGAGCCGGGGCCGACGGGCCCGATGTAGGTGCCCGGGTGGGTCGCGCCGTCCTGGCGCAGCACCGCGCCGCCCGGCCAGTCGATGCGGGCCGAGCGGGTCTCGTTCGGCGGTGTCACGACGATCGCGGTCGGCGTCCAGCCGGGGCCGTCCTGCGGCGGCAACCAGGTGATCGTGGTGTGCGCGGTCTGCCCGGGCGCCAGGGAGAACTGCTGGGGGGTGTCGTTCGTGCGGGGCAGCGAGTAGGTGCGGCCCATCGGGTCGTCGGGCCCCTCGAGGTCGACGCCACCGAAGCCGTCCATCGCACAGGCGGCGCCGGAGGTGTTGGTCCACACGATGATGGTGTGGCGCTGACCGGCCTCGCCGGTGGTGCGGCCCAGCGTGGCGGTGACCTGGTCGAGCGTGCAGCGCCCGGCCGTTGCCGGCTGGGACGCCGGTGACGTCGCGGGGGCGGCGGCGTGGCTGGTGGCGGCCGCGGAGGTCGGGCTCGCGGGGGAGGGCGGCTGCGTGGGCGGCGCGGCGGCGCCCGACGCCTGGCATCCCGCGAGCGCGGCCACCGCGGCGACCACGACGGCGGCCAACGAGAGTCGGTTGATCGACATGGTTCCAGATTTCGGCTCGCCGGTCCCGTCCGCAATCACCGGGGGGGCACGACGGGAGAGGATCACCCGATCGTGGCGGTGAGGGAGGCCGCGATCTGGCGGCCGAGCTCCTCCGGGGTGGCCGGACCGGTGGGGCGGTACCACTTGTAGCACCAGTTCACGGCGCCGAGGCACATGTTGACGTAGATCTTCGGGGGCATCCCGAGCCGGACCTTCGGGTGCGCCTCGAGGTGGGCGGCGAGCGCGTCGCCGAAGAAGTCCTCGAAGGCGTGCCGGCGCTCGAGCACCTGCTCGGCGAGGTCGGCGGGCAGCTCGTGCTCCTCCTCGAAGCAGACCTTGAGCAGCGCCTGGTTGCGGCAGGTGTACGCCACCCGGGAGGCGATCAGGTCGCGGATCGCGTCGAGCGGTGTCGGCGCGGCGGCAACGGTCTCCCTGGCGGCGTCCAGGCTCTCGTCCAGCACGTCGGAGTAGAGCCGGACGAGGAGCTCCTCCTTGCTGGTGAAGTAGTGGTAGATCGTCGGCTTCGACATCCCGCCGGCCGCCGCGATCTCCTTCATCGACGTGGCGCGGAACCCCCGTTTGCTGAAGATCTCCGCCGCGGTGGAGAGCAGACGCAGCCGGCGCGTGTCCGCCCGGCTCAGCGTCGTTCCGGTCATGCCGCCCTCCCGCTCCCGTCATCGGCCACCCCACCGTAACGCGAGGCCGAGGGTTGACATCCTCCCCGCTCGCCCGTCAAAGTTCGACCGCCCGGTCGGTCGAATTTTTCGCAGGAGGCGCTGGTGGGCTGGGAGCTCGACGACGAGCACGCCGACTTCCGCGGCACGTGCCGGGCGTTCACCGACCGGACGGTGCGGCCGCTGGTCGTGGAGGCCGAGGCGACGGGCACGTTCCCGTCGCGGTTGTGGAAGGAGCTCGGCGCGGCGGGGCTGCTCGGGCTGGTGACGCCCGAGCAGTTCGGCGGGGCGGGCGGCGACGCGCTCGCGGTGGCCCTGCTCGCGGAGGAGCTGACGAGGGCCAGCGGCGGGATCGCCGTCACCGCGCTGGTGAGCGCCTACATGGCGGGCCCGCACATCGTCCGGTACGGCACACCCGAGCAGCAGCGGCGCTGGCTCGCCCCGCTCGCCACGGGCGACGCCGTGGCGGCGATCGCCGTCACCGAACCGGGCACCGGCTCCGACGTCGCCGGCCTCACGAGCACCGCCCGCCGCAGCGGCGACGGCTGGGTGCTCGACGGCCGCAAGATGTTCATCACCAACGCCGGGCTCGCCGACGTCCTGGTCGTCGCCGCGCGGTCGGGCGGCCCCGGCCACGGCGGGATCACGCTGTTCCTCGTCGAGCCGGGCACGCCCGGCCTCTCGTTCGGCCGGCCGCTGGCCAAGATGGGCTGGCACTCCTCCGACACGCGCGAGGTCGTGCTCGACGCCGTCGAGGTGCCCGCCGACGCCGTGCTCGGCCGGGAGGGCCGCGGCTTCCACCAGATCATGGAAGGCTTCCAGCTCGAGCGGGTCGCGCTCGCGGCGATGGGCCTCGGTCACGCCGCGGAGTGCCTCGACCTCGTGCAGGCCCACGTCCGCGACCGCACGGCGTTCGGTGCCCCGCTCGCGCACCTGCAGACGGTGCGGCACCGGGTGGCGGCGATGGAGGTGGAGCTGGAGGCCGCGCGGCTCCTCACCTACCAGGCCGCCGCCCGCCTCGACGCCGGGCACCTCGACGCGCTGCAGTCGGTGGCCCGCGCCAAGTACGCGGCGGCGCTCGCCGCGAACCGCGTCGTCGACGACGCCGTGCAGCTCTTCGGCGGGGCCGGGTTCGTCGAGGAGTCGCCGGTGGCCCGGCACTACCGCGACGCCCGGATCCTGCGCATCGGCGGCGGCACCGACGAGATCCAGCTGGAGATCCTGAGCAAGGGGATGGCCTCATGACGGCAACCGACGTCGCCGCGGCCCGGGATCGTGCCCTGCTCGGCGGCGATCCGGCGCGCTGGCCGGGCAAGCTGCCGGTGCGCGACCGGCTCGCGATCCTGTTCGACCCGGGGACCTTCGTCGAGGACGGGCTGCTCGCCGCCGCCGAGAGCGGCCTGCCCGCAGACGGTGTGGTCACCGGCGTCGGGCGGGTCGAGGGCAGGCCGGTCGCCGTCATCGCCCACGACTTCACGGTCAAGGCCGGCTCGTGGGGCGCGCTCACCTGCGAGAAGCAGATCCGCATCCTGGAGCGGGCCGACCGCGACCTGCTGCCGGTCGTCTACCTGGTCGACTCGGCCGGCGGGCGGCTCACCGACCAGATGGGGTTCTTCCCGGGGCGCCGCGGCGCCTCGGCGATCTTCAACCTGCAGATCAGGCTGTCCGGTCGCGTCCCCCAGCTGTGCTGCCTGCACGGGCCGTCCGCCGCCGGCGGGGCATACATGCCGGCGTTCTGCGACTGGGTCGGCATGGTCAACGGCAACGCGTCGATGTACCTGGCGAGCCCCCGCGTCGCCGAGAAGGTGACGGGGGAGCGCACCACCCTGGAGGAGATGGGCGGTGCGATGATGCACGCCACCGTCTCCGGTTGCGGGGACGAGGTGTTCGACTCCGACTGGGAGGCCGTGGCCGCCGCCCGCCTCCTGCTGTCCTACCTCCCCGACGACTTCCGCTCCCCGCCCCGGCGCCGCGAGCCCGTGCCGGTGGAGCGTCCCGAGTGGGACGGGCTCGTGCCCGCCGACCCCAACGTCGGCTACGACGTGCGCGACGTCGTCGACGGGGTCGTCGACGGCGGCACGTTCTTCGAGATCAAGGCGCGCTGGGCGCAGGAGATGGTGGTGGGCCTCGCCCGGCTCGACGGCCGGGTCATCGGGATCGTGGCCAACCAGCCGAGCGTGCGCAGCGGCGCGATCTTCGTCGACTCGGCCGACAAGGCCGCGCGGTTCATCTCGCTGTGCGACGCATTCAACATCCCGCTCGTCTTCCTGCAGGACGTGCCCGGGTTCATGGTGGGCGTCGAGGTCGAACGCCAGGGGATCATCCGCCACGGCGCGAAGATGATCGCGGCGATGGCCTCGGCGGAGGTCCCGAAGTACTCCGTGGTGTTGCGGAAGGCCTACGCCGCCGGCTACTACGCCATGTGCGCGCCCGGGTTCGAGCCGCGCGCCACGATCGCGGTCCCGACGGCCACGATCGGCCCGATGGCGGCCGACGCGTCCGTCAACGCCGTGTACGCCAACAAGATCGCGGCGATCGCCGACGAGGAGGAGCGCGCCGCCTTCGTCGCGGCCCGCACCGCCGAGCAGCAGGCCGACATCAACCTGCTGCGCATGGGCAGCGACCTCGTCGTGGACGCCGTGGTCGAGCCCGGCGCGCTCCGGGACGAGCTGGCCGCCCGCATGGTCGACGCCGACCGGTGGACGCGCACGCCCGGGCGCCGCCACCACCTCGTGAGCCCCGTCTGAGGAGTGTGAAATGGATCTGCGTAGCGGTGCCGGTAGCGGAACCTCAGACGCCGTCTCGCTCCGGGATCCCCTCCTCATGAACGCCGGTTCACCGCGTCGGGGCTGTCCTCGCGAGACGACGTCTGAGAACCCGCGTCGGTGCCGGCTGCGTGCTGGCAAGCACCTGCGGCTCCGCCGCCTTCCAAGCACGAGCTAGCACCTTCCCCGAGGAAAGGACGACGATGTCCGGCCCGACCGACAGCCTCAGCCAGCTGATCGACCGCCCGCTTTCGCCGCTGCGCCCCGAGTGGGTCGTCCCCGAGCGCGCCGAGGCGCTGCGCGCCGCGCGGGCGTTCCCCGACGCGGACGCCTACTGGGAGTGGGTCGCGGGACAGCAGCGCTGGTCCACGCCCTGGCACACCGTTCGATCCGGCGGCCTGGAGAGCTTCCGCTACTTCGAGGGCGGCCGGATCAACGTCGCCGACAACTGCGTCGACCGCTGGGCGGAGGACCCGGCCACGCGGGATCGCGTGGCCGTCGTGTGGGAGGGCGAGCCGGGTGACGTCCGGACGGTGACCTACGCCGACCTCGCCGACGACGTGTCCCGGCTCGCCGCGGGGCTGCTGGCGCTGGGCGTGGCCCGGGGCGACGTCGTCGGCATCTACATGCCGAACCTCGTCGAGGCGTTCACCGCGATCCACGCGTGCAACCGGATAGGCGCGATCTACACGGTGCTGTTCTCCGGGTTCGGCGAGGAGGCGGTCGCCTCCCGGCTGCAGGCCGCGCGCGCCTCGGTCGTGATCGTCGCCGACGCGAGCTACCGGCGGGGGCGGCGCATCGAGCTGCTGGAGACGCTGCGCGCCGCCCGGAAGCGGGCGCCGTCGGTGCGCGCGACGGTGGTGGTCGACCGCACCGGGGACGCGGCGGCGCTCGAAGCCGGCGAGCACGCCTGGTCCGACGTGCTGGAGCGCGGCGCCGCGGGTACCCCGGCCGTGCCGCTCGACGCCAACGACCCGTCGTTCCTCATCTTCACCAGCGGCACCGAGTCCAGGCCCAAGGGCGTGGTGCACAGCGTCGGCGGGTTCCTCCTCGGGACCTGGGCGAACGCGCACTGGCAGGTCGGGTACGAGCCGGGCGACGTCTACTGGGTGGCGGCCGACGTCGGCTGGCTGACCTTCCCGATCCAGGCCGTCGTCGGCGGTCTCGCCTGCGGGATGACGATCGCCTGCTTCGAGGGCGCCCTCGACACCCCGACGCCCGCCCGCTTCTACACGATCTGCGAGCGGCACCGGGTGACGAAGGTGCTCGCCGCCCCGACGCTCGCCCGGATGCTGCGCAAGTTCGGCGACGAGCTCGCCACCACGCACCCGCTGCCCGGCCTGAAGCTCATCACGATGCAGGGTGAGCCCCTGGACGCCGACACCTTCGAGTGGACGAGCAGCACCTTCGACGTCCCGGTCGTCAACGCGTACGGGCAGACCGAGACCGGGTCGACGTGGACCTACCCGGTGTACGGGGTGGAGCCGCTGAAGGCGGGCTCGGTGGGCACCCCGGTGCCCGGGCACACCTTCGAGATCGTCGACGACGACGGCCGCCCGGTTCCGCCGGGGGTGAAGGGCAACCTCGTCCTCACCGCGCCGTTCCCGACGCTCGCCCGCACGGTGTGGGACGACCACGACCGCTACCTCGCCACCTACTTCTCCCGCTTCCCCGGGCGCTACGCCACGCACGACGAGGCCGTGCTCGACGACGACGGGCAGCTGTGGGTGCTCGGCCGCGCCGACGACGTGATCAACGTGGCGGCGCACCGCATGTCGACCATGGAGATCGAGGCGGTGGTCACCGCGCACCCCGCGGTGGTCGAGGCCGCCGTCGTCGGCATCCCGCACGACACGAAGGGCACGGTCCCGATCGCGTTCGTGACGCTGCGCGGCGACGTCGACGCCGGCTCCGCCGGGGCGGACATCGGCCGCCACGTCGTGGCCGAGATGGGCGGCTACGCCCGGCTGGACGCCGTCCACGTGACGGCGGCGATGCCCAAGACCCGGACCGGCAAGATCATGCGCAGGCTGCTGCGCGACCTCGTCGTGCACGGCAGGCCCACCGGCGACACGAGCGCGATGGAGGACCCCGCCGCGCTCGACGTCGTCGCGGCCGCCGTGCGGAGCTGAGAGGGGACGCGCCGTGCGGCACTACGCCCTCGAGGACCGGACGATCGGCCGGATCCTCGCCGACAAGGCCCGGACGGTCGGGGACCGGACCTTCCTCATCCACCTCGGCCAGCGCTGGACGTACGCCGACGTCCACGCCGTCACCAACTCCTACGCCGAAGGCTTCCGGCGGGCCGGGATCGAGCGCGGCGACCACGTGGCGCTCATGCTCCCGAACCGTCCCGAGATGCTGTGGGCGCTCTGGGGACTGGGCAAGCTCGGGGCCGTCGCCGTGCCGATCAACACCGCTGCGAAGGGCGACCTGCTCGGCTACCTGCTCGACCAGTCCGACTCGGTGCTCCTCGTCGCCGAGGACGGTTACCGCGACCGCGTCGACCCGGCCGTGGCGCAGGTGGCGGGCGTCCGCGAGGTGCTCGGGCCCGACCACCTCGCCACGTTCGCCGCGCTGCCGTCGCAGGACCCGCCGGAGCTGGCCGACGTCCGCCACGACGACCCGCACCTGATCATGTACACGTCCGGCACCACCGGGCCGTCGAAGGGCGTGGTGTGCCCGCACTCGCAGGGCCACGGCGTCGGGCTGCGGATGGCGTCGCTGTCGGGCTACGGCCCCGAGGACGTGCTCTACACGTGCCTGCCGCTCTTCCACGCGAACGCGCTGTGGTTCACCGTCTACGCGGCGCTGTGGGCGGACGCGGCCGTGGCGCTCTCGCCCGCGTTCTCCGCGCGCCGCTTCTGGGACGAGATCCGCGAGTCCGGGGCCACCGTCTTCAACGCGCTCGGCGCGATGGCGAACATCATCTGGCAGCAGCCGCCCTCGCCGCGCGACCGCGAGCACCGCGTCCGGACGGCGATGATGGTGCCGAACTCGCGCGAGCTCGTCGAGACCTGGCGGGAGCGCTACGGCATCGGCGTCACCTCGGTGTACGCGATGACGGAGAACACCGCCGTGACGGTGTTCGGGCCCGATGACCCGCCGGGCAAGGCGTCGTCGGCCGGGCGGGTGCGCGACTACATGGACGTCCAGATCGTCGACGACGACCGGTGCCCGCTGCCGCCGGGCGAGGTCGGGGAGATCTGCATCCGCCCGAACGAGCGCGGCAGCATCATGCTCGGCTACTACGAGATGGCCGAGGCCACCGTCGCCGCCACCCGTGACCTGTGGTTCCACACCGGCGACCGAGGCCACCTCGACGAGGACGGCTACCTCTTCTTCGCCGACCGCAAGAAGGAGGCGATCCGCCGCCGCGGCGAGAACATCTCCGCGTTCGAGGTGGAGACCGTGCTCTGCCGCCACCCCGACGTCGTCGAGGCCGCGGCCGTGCCGGTGCCCTCCGAGCTGGGCGAGGACGAGGTGATGGCCTACGTCGTGCCGGCCCCGGGCGTCGACGTGGACTACGCCGAGCTCGTCGGGTTCTGCGCCGAGCACATGGCCTACTACATGGTGCCCCGCTACCTGGAGGCCGTGGCCGGGCTGCCGAAGACGCCGAGCGAGAAGATCGAGAAGTACAAGCTCGCCGTGTCGGCGCGCGAGCGGCTGGGCGAGCTGTGGGACCGCGAGAAGGCCGGCGTCACGGTGCGGCGCCCGTGAGCCCGGTGGTCACCGAGATCGACGGCGCCGTCGCCCGGGTGCTGATCGACCGGCCCGGAGCGAAGAACGCGCTGAGCCCGGCCGTGCTCCACGGACTCGACTCCGCCGTCGACGCGGTTCTCGCCGCGGGCTGCTCGGTGTTCGTGCTGCGCGGGGCCGGCGGGACGCTCTCCGCGGGTGCGGACCTACCGCACCTGCAGACCCTCCTCGGCGACGAGGCCGCGATCACCCGCTACATCGCGTCGATCGGCGCCGTCCTGGACCGGATCGAGGCGGCGCCGTTCGTGTCCGTCGCGGTGGTCGCCGAGTACGCGCTCGCAGGCGGCTGCGAGATCCTCCTGGCCTGCGACCTGGCCGTCGTCGCCGAGGACGCGCGCATCGGCGACCGGCACCTGCAGTACGGGCTCCTGCCCGGCGCGGGCGGCTCGGTCCGCCTGCCCCTCGCCCTGCCCCCGATGCGGGCCCGCAGGCTGCTCTACACCGGCGAGATGATCGACGGTGCGACCGCGGCCGAGTGGGGGCTCGCCAGCCACGTCGCCCCCGCCGCGGACCTCGACGCGACCGTCGACGCGCTCGTCGCCCGGCTCTCCCGGCACGGCCGTGACGCGCTCGCCGGGATGAAACGGATGTACCGCGCGGCCGCCCCGGTCGCCACGCAAGCCGCCCTCGCCGCCGAGCGCACCGCGCTCGTCCGGCACCTGATGACCTCGCCCGACGCGGCGGAAGGCCTCGCCGCGTTCCGCGCCGGTCGCGCCCCGCAGTTCCCCAGCCACCCGCAGCACCTGGAGACACGATGACGAGCACCCGGCCGGTCACCGGCCGCTGGTTCGAGGAGCTCGAGGTCGGCACGGTCGTCCACCACGCCACCCGGCGCACGGTGACCGAGACCGACAACGTGCTCTTCACGACGATGACCATGAACCCGGCACCGCTGCACCTCGACGCCGACTACGCGGCGGGAACCGAGTTCGGCCGGCCGCTGGTGAACAGCATGTTCACCGTGGCGCTCGTCGTCGGGCTCTCGGTGCCGGAGCTGACGCTGGGCACGATCATCGCGCAGCTCGGCATCGACGAGGTGTCGTTCCCCGAGCCGGTGTTCCCCGGCGACACGATCCGCGTGGAGACCGAGGTCGTCTCGGCCCGCCCGTCGCGCTCGCGCCCCGCCGCCGGGCTCGTCGTCTTCGAACACCGCGCCCGCAACCAGCGCGACGAGCTCGTCTGCCGGGCCCGCCGCACCGGGCTCATGCACCGCAGGCCGTCCCCCACCCCGTCGGAGCAGCCATGACGACCCCCGCCCCCGCACCGATGCGCCGCGTGGCCGCCTCGGTCCTCATCGGCACGACCATCGAGTGGTACGACTTCATCCTCTACGGGTCGGCCGCCGCGCTCGTGCTCGGCCCGCTGTACTTCCCCGGCGGCGACCCGGTGGCCTCGACCCTCCTCGCGTTCAGCACGTTCGCCGTCGGGTTCCTCGCGCGCCCCCTCGGCGGGATCGTGCTCGGTCACTTCGGCGACCGCATCGGCCGCAAGCAGATGCTGGTGCTCTCGCTGTCGATGATGGGCGTCGCCACGTTCCTCATGGGCCTCCTGCCGACGTACGAGACGATCGGCGTCGCCGCCCCCGTCCTGCTGGTCCTGCTGCGGCTCGTGCAGGGATTCGGCGTCGGCGGCGAGTGGGGCGGCGCGGTGCTCACCGCCGTCGAGCACGCGAGCCCGGCCCGGCGCGGGTTCTTCGGCAGCCTCCCGCAGGTCGGGGTGCCCGCCGGGCTGTTCCTCGCCACCACCGCGTTCTTCCTCGTCTCGCAGCTCCCCGAGGAGGCCTTCCTGTCCTGGGGCTGGCGGCTGCCGTTCCTCGTGAGCATCGTGCTCGTCGGGGTCGGGCTCTACGTCCGCTTCACGATCAGGGACACCCCGGTGTTCGAGGAGATCAAGCGCAACCGGCGGGCCGCGCGGATGCCGCTGGTCGAGGCCGTGCGCCGGTACCCGCGCCAGGTGCTGTTCGCCACCGGTTCGATGATCAGTACGGGGGCCTACTTCTACGGCGTCAACACCTACGCCCTGTCGTACGCGAAGTCGGCGCAGGTGCAGACGGGCAACGCGATGCTCGTCGCCGTGCTGGTGTCGGCCGTGGTGGCGGTGGTCGCGATGCCCTATTTCGGGGCGGTGGCCCAGCGCCGCGGCCGGCGCACGCTGATCATCGCCGGGCTGGCCGCGATGACGGTCTGGATCTTCCCGACGTTCATGGCCATCGACAGCGGTGACCCGGTGCTGCTCGTGCTCGCCTACGTGATCGGCGCGATCGTCTTCTCGGTGTCCTACGGGCCGCAGGCCACGTTCATCACGGAGCTGTTCGACGCGACCGTCCGGTTCAGCGCCTCGACGGTGTCCTTCCAGCTCGGCGTGCTGCTCGGCGGGGCGATCACCCCGATCATCGCCACGGCGCTCGTCGCGTCCTGGGACACGTCGATGGCGGTCGCCGTGTACATCGCCGTGCTGTCCGTCCTCTCGCTGGTGTGCGTGGCGGCGGTGTCGCAGCGCGACCTCTCCCGCGGCGGCGCGGACATGGACGAGCTGCGCCGGGCGGACGTGGACGGGGCGCCCGCATGATCACGCAGTACCTCGACCGCATCGCCGTCGGAGATCGGCACGTCAGCCGCGCACGGACGATCACCGAGACCGACCTGGTCTCGTTCGCGATGTTCACCGGCGACTGGCACCCGATCCACACCGACGTCGAGTTCGCCGCGGCCGACGCGCGGTTCGGGCAGCGGATCGCCCACGGGGCCCTCGTCATCTCGGTGGCGCTGGGACTCGTGGAGCTCCGGCCCGCGGCGATGAAGGCGTTCTACGGGATCGACCAGCTGCGGTTCGTGGCGCCGACCCACATCGGCGACACGCTGCACGTCGAGACCGAGGTCCTCGCGATCACCCCGCGCGGGCCCGACGCCGGGGTCGTCACCTCGCGGTTCGTCGTGCGCAACCAGCACGGCGACGAGGTGCTCATCGCGACGCTGAAGTGCCTCGTGGTGCGCGAGGGCGCGGCGTGATCGCACGGCTGCGCAGCCTCCTGTTCGTGCCGGGCGGGCGACCCGACCTGCTCCCGAAGGTCGGGCGAGCCCGCCCGGACGCGGTGGTCGTCGACCTGGAGGACGCCGTCGCGCCGAAGGCGAAGGACACCGCCCGCCGGGCCGCCGTGGACGCCCTCACCGCGGGGCGCCCGGACGCGGGGATCGTCCTGCTGCGGGTCAACCCGCCCGGCACACCGTGGCACGAGGCCGACCTCGCCGCCGCCGCGGCCACCGGCGTGGCCGGCGCGATCGACGGGGTGGTGCTGCCCAAGTACGAGCGCGCCGACCAGCTCGCCGCGGTGTGGGCGGCGCTACCCGCCGGCGCGCGGATCGTCGTCGGCCTGGAGACCGCGCGCGGCGTCGCGGACGCGCGCCCGCTGCTCGCCCAACGCCCCGACGCCGCCTACTTCGGCGCCGAGGACTACGCCGCCGACATCGGGGGCAGGCGCACGGCCGCGGGCGCCGAGGTGCTCTTCGCGCGCAGCGCCGTGTGCCTCGCCGCGCACCTCGCGGGCGTGCTCGCGCTCGACCAGGCGGTGATCGCCGTCCGCGACGCGGACGCGTTCCGCGCCGACGCCGAGCAGGGCCGCGACATCGGCTACCGCGGCAAGATCTGCCTGCACCCGCTGCAGGCCGCGATCGCGCACGAGGTGTTCACGCCGTCCGCGGCCGAGGTCGAGCACGCCCGCGCCGTCATGGACGCCGCGGAACAGGGCGTCGGGGTCGTGGACGGCGAGATGGTCGACGCCGTCCACGTGACGATGGCATGGCGGGTGCTCGCAGCAGCGGGGGAGCGCGCGTGCGGTTCGGCCTGATGCTCCCGCCGCAGCTCGACCTCGCGCGGGTCGTGCCGCTCGCCCGGCGGGCCGAGGAGCTCGGCTACGACCTCGTCGCGTGCGGCGAGCACGTGTTCTTCCACGTCCCGACGACCAACGCGTTCGTCGCGCTCGCTGCCGCCGCGGGGGCCACGAGCCGGATCGGCCTGCTCAGCGCGGCCACCGTGCTGCCGGTGTACCCGGCTCCGCTCGCCGCCAAGATGGCGGCCACGCTCGACGGGATCAGCGGTGGGCGCTTCGAGCTCGGCGTGGGGGTCGGGGGCGAGTTCCCGCCGGAGCTGCTCGTGTGCGGTGTCGACCCGGCCGAGCGCGGCGCGCGTGCCGACGAGGCGCTCGCCCTGCTCACCCGGCTCTTCTCCGGGGAGCCGGTGCACCACGACGGGGAGTTCTGGAGGCTGGACGGGCTGGCGCTCGACCCGCCGCCGCGTCACCACCTGCCGATCTGGGTCGGTGGCCGGCAGCGGGCGGCGATCCGGCGGGCCGGGCGGTTCGCCGACGTGTGGATGCCCTACATGGTCGACCCGCGGCGGTTCGGCGAGAGCCTGGAGCAGGTGCGTGCCGAAGCCGTGGTGGCCGGGCGGCCGGCGCGGGCCGTGCACGGAGCGCTGTTCTGCTGGGCGGGCGTCGGCGCCGACGGGGTCGCCGCGCGGCGCACCGCGCTCGCGGTCCTCTCGCGGATCTACCGGCAGGACTTCGGCCCGCTCGCCGACCGCTACGTCCCGGCCGGAACGCCGGCGCAGGTCGCCGCACGCCTGTCCGAGTACGCGGAGGCGGGCGCCGGGACCGTGCTCTTCGCCCCCGCCGTCCCGGACGACGGGCTGGAGCGGGCGGCGCAGATGTTCATACACGAGGTCGCGCCCGCCCTGGGCACGGCGTGACGAGGGGGAAGCAGACGCAGGTGCTGTCCGATGAACCGATCAACCCGCTGCGGAAGGTGCTGGTCGCGAACCGCGGCGAGATCGCCGTCCGCGTGATCAGGGCCGCGCGCGACGCCGGCCTGCGCAGCGTGGCCGTGCACACCGAGCCCGACCGCGGGGCGCTGCACACGCGGCTCGCCGACGAGGTGGTCGCGCTGGCCGGCGCGTCGGCCTACCTGGACATCGACGCGGTCGTCGGGGCCGCGGTCGCCGCAGGCGCCGACTCCGTCCACCCGGGCTACGGGTTCCTCGCCGAGAACGCGGACTTCGCGCAGGCGGTGCTGGACGCCGGGCTCGGGTGGGTCGGCCCGCCGCCCGCCACCATCCGCGACCTGGGCGACAAGGTCACCGCGCGGCGGATCGCGCGTTCCGTCGGGGCCCCGCTCGCGCCCGGTACCGCCGACCCGGTGCGCGACGTCGCCGAGATCGAGGCGTTCGCGCGCACGCACGGCCTGCCGCTCGTGATCAAGGCCGCGTTCGGCGGCGGTGGCCGCGGCCTCAAGGTCGTGCGCGACGCCGCGTCGATCCCGGAGCTGTTCGCGTCGGCCACGCGGGAGGCGACGGCGGCCTTCGGCCGGGGGGAGTGCTTCCTCGAGCGCTTCCTCGACCGCGCCCGCCACGTCGAGGCGCAGGTGCTCGCCGACGGCTACGGCACCGTCGTGGTCCTCGGAACCCGCGACTGCTCGCTGCAGCGGCGCAACCAGAAGCTCGTCGAAGAGGCGCCCGCACCGTTCCTCACACCGGAGCAGCGGCGCGTGATCCACGGGTCGGCGAAGGAGATCTGCCGCGCTGCCGGCTACAGCGGGGCGGGCACGGTGGAGTACCTGGTGGGCGCGGACGGGCTGATCTCGTTCCTCGAGGTCAACACCCGGCTGCAGGTCGAGCACCCGGTCACCGAGGAGACCACGGGGATCGACATCGTCGCCGAGCAGTTCCGCATCGCAGCGGGCGCCAAGCTGCTCACCGACGCCGACCCCGAGCCGCGGGGGCACGCCGTCGAGTTCCGGCTCACGAGCGAGGACGCCGGGCGCGGATTCGTGCCCGTGCCCGGCACGGTCACCACCTTCCGGATGCCGGCCGGCCCGGGCGTCCGGGTCGACGCGGGCGTCGAGGCGGGGGACCCGGTCGACGGTCGCTTCGACTCGATGTTCGCCAAGCTCGTGGTGAGCGGGGCCGACCGGGACGAGGCGTTGCACCGGGCTCGCCGGGCGCTCGCCGAGGTGCGGGTGGAGGGGGTGCCGACGCCGGTGCCGTTCTACCGGCAGGTCGTCGAGCACCCGGACTTCGCCGGCCGGTTCGCGGTGCACAACCGCTGGATCGAGACGGAGTTCGACGGTGTCGTCGAGCCGTGGACGGATCCGGCGGCGCAGCCGGCACCGGACGCGCTGCCGGTCCGGGTGGGGCGGCAGGTGCTGACGCTGCGGGTGCCCGGCCTCGCCGCGCTCGGCGAGCGGGGCGAGACGATCCGGCGGGAGGCGGCCGCGCTGCGCAGCGCCGCGACGCCCACCGTCTCCGGGAACGCCGTCGCCGCGCCGATGCAGGGCACGATCGTGCAGGTGGCCGTCCGGGAGGGGCAGGAGGTGGCGGAGGGTGACCTCGTTGCCGTCCTCGAGGCGATGAAGATGGAGAACCCCGTGCTCGCCCACCGCGCGGGCGTCGTGGCCGGGCTCGCCGTGGCCGTCGGCGACACCGTGACCCGCGGAACCGTGATCTGCCAGATCTCCGCGTCGTAGAGCCACTCCTCCTGCGCGGCCCCGCGGGCTACGGTCGCCGTATGCGCTTCGCGATCAAGACGCGGCCCGAGCACACGACCTGGGAACGGATGCGGGACGTCTGGGTGGCCGCCGACGAGTTCGACGTCTTCGAGTCGGCGTGGAACTGGGACCACTTCTACCCGCTCAGCGGCGACCTCGCCGGGTCCAACCTGGAGGGGTGGACCACGCTCGCCGCGCTGGCCCAGGCCACCCGCAGGATCCGGATCGGTTGCCAGGTCACCGGCATGATCTACCGCCATCCCGCGGTGCTCGCGAACATGGCCGCCACCGTCGACATCATCTCGGACGGCCGGCTGATCCTGGGCGTGGGCGCCGGCTGGAACCAGCAGGAGTGCGACGCGTACGGGATCCCGCTGCCACCGCTGCGGGAGCGGTTCGACCGGTTCGACGAGGGCGTCGAGGCGATGATCGGGCTGCTGCGCGACCCCGTCACGACGTTCGAGGGCAAGTACGTCACGCTGACCGACGCCCGCTGCGAGCCCAAGCCGGTGCAGCGGCCGCACCCGCCGATCACGATCGGCGGGCGCGGGCCGCGCCGGACGCTCGGCGCCGTGGCCCGCTGGGCGCAGGAGTGGAACGTGATCGTCCCCACCGCGGCCGAGTGGCGACCGCTGAAGGAAACGCTCCGCACCCGCTGCGCCGAGGTCGGGCGCGACCCCGCCGAGATCACCTGCTCGGTCAACGTCCGCATCGAGGGCGACGTCCCGGCGGAGCAGGCCATCGGGGGTGCGCTCGGGCAGATCGCCGACTTCACCGCGGCCGGCGTCGACCTGATCGTGCTCAACCTCCCGCTGGACACCACGCCGGAGATCCTCCGCCCGCTCGCCGAGGCGGTGACGCCGCTGGCCTGAACCTCCGTGTCAGCTCGTCATGCTCGCGAACATGCCGGGCTCGTAGGAGCCGCCCTTCTGGTGCGCGATGACGGCCATCCGGTTGGCCGCGTTGATCAGGCCGACCAGGCAGACCAGCGCGGCGATCTGGTCGTCGTCGTAGTGCTTGCGCACCTGGGCCCAGGTCTCGTCCGAGACGCCCTGGTGGGCGTCGGCGAGGCGGGTGCCCTCCTCGGCGAGCGCGAGCGCGGCCTGCTCGGCCTCGGTGAACACGGTGGCCTCGCGCCAGGCGGCCACCAGGTTGATCCGGACCGGGGCCTCGCCGGCGGCGGCGAGCTCCTTGGTGTGCATGTCGACGCACCAGCCGCAGCCGTTGATCTGGCTCGCGCGCAGCGACACCAGCTCCTGGGTGGACTTCGGCAGCGCCGAGTCGTGGATGACGAGGCTCGCGTTGGCGAACCGCTTGCCGAACTTGGCGGCGACCTCGTTGCCGAGCATGTCGATACGGGGTTCCATCACGTGGTCCTCACTCGTGGTCCTGTGTGTTGCACTGACGACCACGAGATGCCGGCTCGCCGGTCCCTGTGACGGCGTGGCCGCGTGACGTGCGCCATACGCTTCCCGGTGTCACAGAACGGCGGTGCCCGGCGTCTGGTGGGGAGGCAGTCCAGAGGAACAGGAGCCATCCATGGCCGGCAGCCGCCCGGATCGCGCCACCGAGGCGTTCCTCACCCACCGCAACCTGCTGTTCACCGTGGCCTACGAGATGCTCGGCTCGGCCGCGGACGCGGAGGACGTCCTCCAGGAGACGTGGCTGCGGTGGGCGGGCGTCGACCTCGACACCGTGCAGGACCACCGGGCCTACCTGGTCCGGATCACCACCCGGCAGGCGCTCACCCGGCTGCGCACGCTCGGCCGGCGCAAGGAGTCCTACGTCGGCTCCTGGCTGCCCGAGCCGTTGCTCACCGCGCCCGACGTCGCCGACGACGTCGAGCTGGCCGACAGCGTCTCGATGGCGATGCTGCTGGTGCTGGAGACGCTCGCACCGACCGAGCGGGCGGTGTTCGTGCTGCGCGACGTGTTCGACCTGGGCTACGACGAGATCGCGGAAGCCGTCGACAAGAACCCGGCCGCGGTCCGCCAGATCGCGCACCGGGCACGGGCCCACGTCGCCGCACGCCGCCCGCGCGGTGTCATCTCCCCGGCCGAGGCCGGCGAGGCGCTCGAGGCCTTCCGGCAGGCGATCGAGACGGGTGACGTGCAACGCCTGCTCGACGTCCTCGCACCGGACGTCGTGCTGGTCGGCGACGGCGGCGGGCTCAAGCAGGCCGTCCTGCGGCCCGTCGTGGGGGCCGACAAGGTGGCCCGCCTGACGATCACCGGGATGGGGCGGGTGGCCGACGCGCTGTCCCTGCACCCGGCCCAGGTCAACGGCTTCCCGGCGCTGATCGTCCAGCTCGACGGCGAGCTCGACACCGTCTTGGCGCTGCGCATCGACGACGGCCTCATCACGGGGCTCTACGCCGTGCGCAACCCCGAGAAGCTGTCGCGCATGCAGAGCGAGACCGCGCTGCGCCGCTGAGCGTCCTCAGGCGAGCGCGATGGCGCCGAGCACCGCGAGCAGGACGACCTTCACGATCTCGAGCGCGACGTAGACCAGGTGACCGCGCGAGCGCGGCGGCTCCGCGTCGGCGTCATCACCGGCGAGCACCCGGTCCGAGCGGCGGTTCAGGGCCGGTCGCAGCAGCCCGAGCTGCACTCCCAGCACCACGGCCACGGCGACGCCCGGCCCGACGAGCGCGGGCGTTCGTGGACCGACGGCCAGGGCGATGGCGACCACGGCGAGCAGGGCGAGCTCGACGCGGTTGAGCGCGGTGAACACGATGCGCCCGATGCCGAGGCCCAGGCGCACCGTGATGCCGGGCGCGCGGAACTTGAGTGGCGCTTCGAGGAACGAGATGGCCAGCACCATGCCGAGCCAGATGAACACTGCGGCGGGAAGCACGAACACAGTCTGGCGTGCTCCCGGGTGCGGCCGCCCGGATCCCGGGTACCAGCCGCGTCACATCAGGGGTTCGGGCTCCGGACCAGCTCGGCGAGCCGGTCGGGCGCGTCGAGCGGCACGAACGTCTTGGCGCCCTCGACCCACACCAGCCGCGCGTCCGGGATGTCCGTCGCGAGCCGTTCGGGGTGGCTGGCCTTGAAGAACGGGTCGTCCCGGCCCCAGACGAGCAGCGTCGGGCGGTCGAACCGGCGCAGTACCGCGATCGCGCGCATCGTCTCGCGGGTGGTGATGCCGCGCAGCACCTTGCCGACGTCCCGCCGGATGCCGGCGTCGCGGCGCAACGGCTGCACCCAGTCCTCGACCATCGGGCGCGGGATCGGCGTGGCCGCGAGCAGCCCGAACACCCGTCGGCTCACGGACACGCCCATGGCGCGTGCTGCGAGGGACATGCCCCCGGGGATCCGCGGCAGCAGCTGCAGGGGCCGGAACGCGGGCGGGAGGAAGTTCTCGTAGGCGTCGCAGTTGGTGAGGACGAGCCGGGCGAGGCGCTTGGGATGGTCGGCCGCCACGATCTGACAGATCGCCCCGCCGGTGTCGTTGCCGACGAGGGTGACGTCGGCCAGCTCGAGCGCGTCCATGAAGTCGGCGATCAGGCGGGCGACCCCGGCGGGCGAGAGGTCGGCGTCGGGGTGCATCGCCTCGGGGTGCGAGCCGAGCGGCAGGTCCGGGACCACGACCCGGAAGTCCCCGGCCAGCAGCGGCACCACCCGTTCCCACAGCGAGCCGTTCACGAGCAGCCCGTGCACGAGGAGGACGACGGGGCCCGAGCCGCTGTCGCGGTAGTGGATCGTGCCCTGGGTCAGCTGCACCTGCGGCATGGCGGACTCCATTCACATACAACCTGTATCTGAACCTGGACGCTAACATACAGCCGGTATGTCAACAAGGGACGAGCGTGCCGACGAGACGCGGCGCGAGCTGCTGCGCGTGGCCCGCGAGCTGTTCGCCGATCGCGGGTACGGCGCCGTGGGCACCGAGGAGATCGTTGCGCGCGCCGGGCTCACCCGCGGCGCGCTCTACCACCACTTCCAGGGCAAGCGCGACCTGTTCCGGGCCGTGCACGAGCAGCTGGAGGAGGAGCTCGTCGCCGAGATCGCCTCCCGGCTCGGCGACGTCACGGACGCCGAGGCGCTGCTCGACGCCGGTGTGCGCGCGTTCCTCGACTCGTGCACCGACCCGAGGCGCGCCCGGGTCACGCTGGTCGACGCGCCGACCGTGCTCGGCTGGGCGGAGTGGCGCGAGATCGACGAGCGCCACGGGCTCGGGCTGGTGACCGCCGCGTTGAACGGCGCCATGGACGCGGGCGCGATCGCGCGGCAGGACGCGCGGCCCCTGGCCCACCTCGTCATCGGGGCGCTCGGTGAGGCCGCGCTGCTGATCGCCAACGCCGAGGACCCCGCCGCCATGCGCGGCCAGGTGGAGCCCGCGCTGCTCGCGCTCGTCGGAGGGTTGCGCGCTCGCCCGCCGGACCGATGAGGTTTCGGCAGCGCGCCGGTCTACCCACCGACAACACCCGATGCGAAGGGACACCGCGATGGCGAAGGTCATCTCCACCCTGTTCATCTCGGCCGACGGCGTGGCCGAGATCGACCCCGACTGGCATTTCCCCTACTTCGACGAGAACATGGGCCGCGCCGTCACCGAGGACTACGCGACCTCCGACGTGCTGCTCATCGGCCGTGAGACCTACGACAGCTTCGCCGGGGCCTGGCCCGACCGCGAGCAGGCGGGCGAGGACGACGCACCACTCGCCAAGCAGCTCGGCGACATGCGCAAGGTCGTCGTCTCGCGCCAGCCGCTCGAGTTCTCGTGGCGCAACTCCGAGCTGGTCGCGGGCGACCTCGTCGAGTCCGTCGCCGCGCTCAAGGCGGACGCCGGCGTCAAGGGCGTCCTCATCCCCGGCTCGATCTCCGTCGTGCAACAGCTGCTCGCCGCGGGCCTCGTCGACGAGCTCCGCCTGCTGGTGCACCCGGTGGCGGCCCGCAAGGGGCGCAAGCTGTTCGACGACGGCGACGCGCCGTACCACCTCACGGTGACGGCGACGGAGGCGTTCCCGACGGGCGTGATCCGCGTGATCTACGCGCCGGCCGAAGCGCCGGGGAAGGTCGGCTACGACGAGGTCAAGGGCCAGGTTTGAGCGGTCATCGGAGACCCCGGTGGGGATAGTCTCCGTCCATGGCGACGGAAGCCCACATTCCGCGCGAGCGGCTCCGTCGCATCGAAGCGGTGACGGACACGGCGCTCGACGAGCTCGGGGTCGAGGAGATGCTCGCCGAGCTGCTCGAGCGGGTGCGCGACCTCCTCGACGTCGACACCGCCGCCGTGCTCCTGCTCGACCTCTCCGAGCAGTACCTCGTGGCGACGGCCGCGCGCGGCATCGAGGAGGAGGTGCGCCAGGGCGTCCGGATCCCGCTCGGCAAGGGGTTCGCCGGGCGGATCGCCGCGGAGAGGGAGCCGGTGATCCTCGAGACGGTCGACCACTCGAACGTCCTCAACCCGATCCTGCGGGAGAAGGGGATCCACTCGCTGCTCGGCGTCCCGCTCCTGTCCGCCGGCGAGGTGATCGGCGTGCTGCACGTCGGGAGCCTGCACTCCCGGCTGTTCACGCACGAGGACGCGGTGCTCCTCCAGCTCGCGGGCGACCGCGTGGCCCTCGCCATCCAGGCGAGGCAGATCCAGGTGTCGCGGGCGGCCGCGGCGACGCTGCAGCGCAGCCTCCTGCCGGCGAGGCTCCCGGAGGTACCGGGCCTGGAGTTCGCCACGCGCTACGTGCCGGGCGGCGGCGGAGACGTCGGGGGCGACTGGTACGACGTCTTCGACGTTCCGTCGGGCCACGTCTACGTCGTCGTCGGGGACGTGGCCGGTCGCGGCATCGCGGCGGCCGTCGCGATGGGCCGGATCCGCACGGCCCTGCGCGCCTACGCGCTGCAGACCGACGACCCGGCCGAGCTGCTCACGCGCCTCGACGCGCACGTCCGGTACTTCGAGCCCGGCGTCATGGCCACCGCGCTGTGCGCGGTCATAGCCCCGTCCCACGACAAACTGCTCGCGTCGTGCGCCGGCCATCCGCCACCCGTCTCGACCTCCCCCGCCACCCCCGGCGTGGTGGTGGACCTGCCACCGGACCTGCCGCTCGGCGTCGACCCCACGCGCCGGCGGCGCGCCACGCCGATCTCGCTGGCCCCCGGCCACGGCCTCTTCCTCTACACCGACGGCCTCGTCGAACGGCGGGGTCTCTCCCCGGACGTGGGGATAGGCCGGCTCTGCACGGCCCTCTGCCCGGGGCCGGCCGACGCGGTCTGCGGAAAGGTGATGTTCGAGCTGCTCGGCAGCGAGCAGGCCGACGACGACGTCGCCGTGCTGATGCTGTCGCGGTTGCCGGCGGGTAGCGCCGAGCCGCTGACCGGGTGAGCGACCCCGTGACGGTTGACGAGCTGGTCGTCGAGTTCGCGCTGGTCCGCCTCGACCATCCCGGCCTCGATCTCGAGGATGTCGCCGCGATGGTCGTCCACCGGGTCGGCCCGGAGCAGGCCCTCGAGTTCGCGTCGCGGAACCTCGCCGCCCGCGACGAGCTGCGGGGCGGCACGTTCGAGTCGGCCGTCGAGTACGTGCTGCGGACGGTGCTGATGCTGCGCGAGGATCCGGGCGACTGACCCGCTCCGGTCAGTAGGCCCGGCCGATCAGCACGGCGTGCTCGGCGGGCAGGCCGCTGATCAGGCAGGTCGGTGCCGGTGGGGCGGCGTCGACGATGCAGCGGATCGAGGCGCTGGTGCGCTCACCGAGTGCCTTCTCCGACTCCTCGGTGCCGGACCAGGCGGCCAGGAACAGGCCCCCGTCGTCGACGCGCCGCGCGAACTCGTCGAAGTCGGTGACCGGGTGGGTGTGCTCCTCGCGGAACGCCCGGGACTGCGCGAACAGCACGTCCTGGATCTCGTCGAGCAGGTCGGTGACCGCGCGCACGGCGCCGTCCAGCGGGACCTTGCTCTTGCTGCGGTCGTCGCGGCGCACCACGGTGGCCTCGCCCGCCGCCAGCTCGCGCGCGCCGAGCTCGATCCGGACGGGGACGCCCTTCAGCTCCCAGTCCACGGAGCGGCGGCCGAACGAGGTGTGGGTGCGCGCGTCGACGTGCGCGCGGACGCCCGCGGCACGCAGCTCCGCCTCGATCCGCCGGGCGGCCTCGCCGTCCTCGCCCAGCTGCATGACCACCACCTGGTGCGGCGCGATCGCCGGCGGCAGGCGCAGCCCGTGGTCGTCGCCGTGGACCATGATCGTCCCGCCGATCATCCTGGTGGACGTGCCCCAGGACGTGGTGGCGGCGTGGCGGCGCTCGCCCGCCGCGTCCAGGTACTGGATGCCGAAGGCGCGCGCGAAGTTGTGGCCCAGGTCGTGGCTGGTGCCCATCTGCAGCGCCTTGCCGTCGCGCATCAGCGCCTCGCAGGTGAAGGTGTGGTCGGCGCCCGCGAACCGCTCGCCCGGCGACTTCTCGCCCACGGCGACCGAGATCGCGAGCGTCTCCTCCATGAACCGCCGGTAGACCTCCAGCATGCGCGCGGTCTCCTCGACCGCGTCCTCCACGGTGGCGTGGACGGTGTGACCCTCCTGCCAGAGGAACTCGGTGGTGCGCAGGAACACCCGCGGCCGAAGCTCCCAGCGGACCACGTTGTTCCAGAGGTTGATCATCAGCGGCAGGTCCCGGTGGGACTGCACCCACTTCGCGAAGTAGTGGTTGATCACCGTCTCCGAGGTGGGCCGCACCACCAGCGGTTCGGCGAGCTCCTCCCCGCCGCCGTGGGTGACCACGGCCAGCTCCGGGGAGAAGCCCTCGACGTGCTGCTTCTCCTTCTCCAGGAAGCTCATGGGGATGAACATGGGGAAGGCGGCGTTCTGCGCACCGGTCGCCTTGATCCGCCGGTCCATGTCGGCCTGCATGAGCTCCCAGATCGCGTACCCCCACGGTCGGATGACCATGGTCCCGCGCGCCGGGCCGTTGTCGGCCAGTTCGGCGCGAGCAACGATGTCCTGGTACCAGGCGGGGAAGTTCTCCGCCTGCGGGGTGAGTACGGCCTTTGCCACGTGGAGAACGTAGCCGCGCAGGCAATCGCTTATCGGCTACGTCGGGACGACGAAGATGTGGGTCATCCCGGACTCGTGGCTGTTCTCGCAGTTGTTCCGGCCGGTCGCATCGCAGAGGCCCGACGCCGGGCCGCCGACGGTGCCGGGGTCTCCCGCCAGATGGGTCGTGGTCACCTTGGCCTGGAAGTCGGTGCAGCCGGGCTTGACCGGGAACTTGGTGTAGAGCGGAACCGCGACGTGGTTGACGCCGCGCTGCAGGGTCCGTTCGATCTGCGCGACGGGGGCGGAGGGGCAGTTCGCGCCACCCGACGTCGTCACGGTCAGCGCGAAGCGGGCCCGGACGGTGCACTTCGACGTGGTGCTGCAGCGGTGGAACTCCACGTCGGCGATGACGGCCAGCTGCTTCGGCCCGGCCGGGATCTTGCCGCTGAGGACGGGGGCCGCGACCGAGGACGTCACGGGCGGGGTGGCCTCCTTCAGGGATCGCTGGAGCGCCACGCCGTTCACGTCGCCGGTGACGTCCTCGGAGGCGAACCGCAGCTCGCCCTTCACCGTCTCCCGGGAGACGTTGGGCGATGTCGACCCCGTGCGCAGGTACTGGGTGCACGAGAGCACCCCGGACGTCCTCGCCGTCACCAGGAAGCGCGTGACGACCGTGATCTTGCGCAGGGGAGAGGCACTGGTGCGGGGGAACACGTTCTCCCCCATGACGACGCTCGACCTCCCGGCACCCGAGCACCGGACCTCGTTGTCGATGAGGTTGACGTCGTCGGCGTCGTAGGCATCGACGGTGGAGTAGATGTAGGCCGTCCTGCCGGCCGGGATCGAGGTCTCGATCGTCCCCAGCGGGACGACCTTCTGGCTCGCCTGCTCACCCTCGGGCGGGGACTTCGGGATGTCGGTGATGACGGTCGGGCCGAAGGACGCGGACTTCGCGGCCGTGGCGGCCTGGGCCTCGAAGGCGGTGCTCCCGGCCACCACGGTGACCGCCGCGAGCACGGCGGCACATCGATGCAAGAACTTCACGGGTTCCCCCCACGTCTGCTGTACTCGGCCGCGCCGGGTGCGTCGATCACGACGGCGCGCAGAATCTAATGATCAACGCGATCGCGCATCCACCCGTGGGCGGACGCGGGTCGTCGTCCCAGGGGCGGACGACCAGCAGGCTCCCGGTGCGAAATGATGCGATCATGACGTCTACCCCGAGCCGGGCCCGTTGGCGCGACCTGCTCGTCGTGGTGGGCGGATGCGCGCTCGACCTGGTCGGGTTCTCCAAGATCCTCTCCGGTCCCGAGGAGTTCCCGGCCTGGGTCGCCGGGTACGCGGTCGCCGGTTTCGTCGCCCTGTTCTGGCGCCGCCGGGCACCCGTCGTGGTGTTCGGTGTGCTGTGGCTGCACGCCGTGATCGCGGCGGTCGCGATCCCGTCGTACGGTCCGGTCGTCGGGCTGGTGATCGCCCTGTTCACCGTGGCGAGCGGCTCCTCGCGCGCAGCCGGGAACTGGGCGCTGGGACTCAGCCTCGTGCCGACGGTGATCCTGGTCGCGGGCGAGGTGGCCGGGGCGCCGCCCGCGCTGGTGATCTCCGTGCTGGCCGCGTCGTTGACGCTGCTCTCGCTGGTGAACGCCGGTGCGTGGAGCCTCGGCCGGTGGGCCCGGGCCCACCACGAACGGCTCGACGTGCTCGAGGTGCAACGCCGACGCGAGGCGCAGGAGGCCCTCACGGCCGAGCGCACCCGGATCGCGCGCGACCTGCACGACATCGTCTCCCACTCCGTCGGGGTGATGACCCTGCAGGCCGCGGGCGCTCGACGCGTACTCGCCGCCGGCAAGCAGGACCGCGCCGCGCAGGCCCTCGCCGACATCGAGGGCGCCGGCACCCAGGCCCTGGTCGAGCTGCGTCGGATGCTCGGTGTCCTGCGCGTGGACGGGCAGCCCGCGGACGACGCCGAGACGCAGCCGCGGGTCGGGCTGGACGAGCTCGACCCGCTCGTCCAGCGCGTGCTCGCCGCCGGGCTGCCGGTCCGCGTCGTCCGGCACGGCCGGCCACGGCCGCTGGACCTGGGCGCGGACCTGTCCGCGTACCGCACCGTGCAGGAGGCCCTCACCAACGTCGTGAAGCACGCCGGCGTGGGCGTGCCCACGCTCGTCGAGCTGCGGTGGGCCGGCGACGAGCTGGAGCTCTCGATCACGAACGACGCGCCGGCGCGACCCCCGGAGCCGCCGCCGCACCCATCCGGCTACGGCCTGATGGGTCTCCGCGAGCGCGTGGTCGCCATCGGTGGCCGCTTCACCGCGGGCCCGCTGCCCGACGGCGGGTTCCGCGTCGCCGCCACGCTGCCGGTGAGCGCTCCGGTGCCGGCGTGATCCGCGTGATCGTCGCGGACGACCAGCCGCTCGTGCGCAGCGGGCTGGCGATGCTGCTCGACGCCGAGCCGGACGTCGAGATCGTCGCCGAGGCCGCCGACGGCAGCGAGGCCGTCGAGCGGGCCCGGCTCCTGCAGCCCAACGTCGTGATCATGGACGTCCGGATGCCGGTGATGGACGGGGTGGAGGCCACCCGGCGCATCACGGCCGACACCTTCGCGGGCGACGCCGACCAGCCGGTGAAGGTCCTGATCCTCACCACGTACCACGTCGACCGCACCGTGCACGAGGCGTTGCGCGCCGGGGCGTCGGGGTTCCTGCTCAAGGACTCGGCGCCCGCCGACCTCCTCGCCGCCACCCGCGCCGTCGCCGCGGGCGATGCCTGGCTCCAACCGGCCGTCGCCCGTGACCTGCTCGCCGAGTTCGCCGCGCGGCCCGAGCAGGGCTCGGCCGCCCCGGAGGTGGTGTCCCGGCTCACGCCGCGCGAGACGGAGGTGCTCGTCCACATCGCACACGGCCTGACGAACACCGAGATCGCGGAGCGCCTGCACGTCAGCGAGGTCACCGTGAAGACCCACGTGGGGCGGATCTTCATGAAGCTCGACCTCCGCGACCGCGTGCACGCGGTGATCACGGCCTACGAGAGCGGCCTCGTCACTCCGAGCAGGCCCGGGTGTACCAGCACGTACCCACCGGGTCGCCCGGGTCCGTCCCGGCCGCCGCCACCGTCGTGACCGGCCGCAGCTGCGCCTGATCCGCGAGGTGCGCCGAACCGACGAGGGCGGCCACGCTCCCGACGAGCAGGGCCGCGCCGACGATCGCTCTGCGTGTGCGGTTCCGCACGATGTGGTTCATGGCAGTCCCCCCGCCGGAGTGGTCGGAGCCTGCCTCCGACCGCGCGTGACCCTACTGCAATGCTGAACCGGTCGTGGCAACGTCCACACCCGATTGCCGCACACTCCGCACACCCGATCGCCCACAGGACCGCCGCATGACATCAGCGCCGACGCACGAGGACGCCTTCGTCGTCACCGGGGTGTCGAAGATCTTCGTCGGCAAGAGCCCGGTGCAGGCGCTGGACGACATCACGCTGAGCCTGACCACGGGGTCGTTCACCTGCATCGTCGGCCCGTCCGGGTGCGGGAAGTCGACGCTCCTGCGCATCCTCGGGGAGCTCGAGACCCCGACCGCGGGCGAGGTGGACAACCACCTCCCGGAGGGGCGGGTGCCTCGCTCCGCGTTCGTGTTCCAGGAGCACGGGGTGTTCCCGTGGTTCACGGTTCTGCAGAACGTCGCGTTCGGCGAGCAGATGGCGTCGGTCGGGAGGCGGGAGCGCGAGGAGCACGCCCGCCACTGGATCGCCGAGGTCGGCCTCACCGGCTTCGAGGACGCCTACCCCCACCAGCTGTCGGGCGGTATGCGGCAGCGCATCGCGATCGCGCGAGCGTTCTCGACGGGATCACCGTCGCTGCTGATGGACGAGCCGCTGGGCGCCCTCGACGCGCAGACCCGCACCCTCATGCAGGAGCAGCTCGTCGGCCTGTGGGAGGCCGAGCGCAAGACCGTCGTGCTGGTGACCCACTCGATCGAGGAGGCGTTGCTGCTCGGGGACCGCGTCGTGGTCATGTCGGCACGCCCGGGCCGCATCAAGGACGTCCTGGAGGTCCCGTTCGGGAGGCCGCGCAGCATCGAGGTCGAGTCCGCGCCGGAGTTCGCGCGGATGCGGCAGGAGATCTGGGAGTCGCTGCGCGACGAGGTGCAGGCCTCGCTGAGGCTGTCATGACACCCACCCTGGACGACGCCGTCGAGCGGGAGTACCGCCGCCACCGGCGGCTGCGGCTGCGGGACACCGGGTTGGCCGTCGCCACGCCGGTCGTCCTGCTGCTGGCGTGGGAGGTCGCGGCCCTGACCGGAGCGCTCGACCGCAGGCTGTTCACCCCGCCGTCGCAGATCCTCGTCCGCGGGTGGGAGATGATCGTCGGCGGTGACCTGTGGATCCACATCGGAGCCACGGTGGCGCGGCTCGCCGCCGGGCTCGTGCTGGGGGCCGTCGCCGGGATCGTCGTCGGGCTGCTGATGGGCGTCTGGCGCCCGGTCCGCGCAGCGCTGGGCCCGACGTTCACGGCGCTGTACGCGCTGCCGAAGATCGCGATCCTCCCGCTGCTGCTGCTGATCTTCGGTCTCACCGAGACGCCCAAGGTGCTCTCCGTGGCGATCTCGGTCTTCTTCGTCGTCCAGATCAACACCCTCGCCGGCATCATGCAGATCGACGCCCGGATCCTGGAGGCCGCCCGCGCCTACCGGGCGTCGGGCTGGCGGCTCTTCCGGTACGTGCTCCTGCCGGGGGCCACGCCGTCGATCCTCACCGGGCTGCGGGTGTCGGCCGGGATGGCCGTGATCGTCGTGACGGCCGTCGAGTTCGTCGCGTCGAACAACGGGCTCGGCTACCTCATCTGGAACTCGTGGCAGCTGTTCCAGCCGCAGACGATGTTCGTCGGGCTCATCACGGTGTCGGTCATCGGTGCCCTGGTCACCGGGCTCGTCATCGCCCTGGAACGGGTGGTGCTCCCGTGGCGGTACGCCGGCGGTCCACGCAGGAAGGGGAGGAACACATGAGGAGACGAGCAGTCCTGGCCACGGCGCTGGTGCTCGGCCTGGCCCTGGCGGGGTGCGGCGGCGGTTCGGCCGGTGGCGGTGACGGCGCCGAGGACAGCACGGTCGACGTCGGCGTGGTGCAGCTGCCGATCTTCGCGCCGCTCTACGTCGCGGACGCGAAGGGCTACTTCAAAGAAGCCGGCCTCACCGTGAACATCCAGAACGTCAAGTCCGGACAGGACGCGATCCCCCTCGCCGCCAGCGGCAAGCTGGACGCCGTTCTCGCCGGGTTCTCCGCCGGCATGTTCAGCGCCATCCAGTCCGGTCTCGACGTCCGGGTCGTGGGCTCGATGGGGGTGGCCGACGCCGACACCGAGAACCCGGCCTCCGCCCTGGTCGTGTCCAAGCCGCTCGTCGACAACGGGACCATCCGCTCGGTCGCCGACCTGAAGGGGCACAAGATCGGCGCCCTCGGCGGGGCGGGCGCGACGAGCGCCTTCTACGTCGGGATGGCGCTGGAGGAAGCCGGGCTGACGATCAAGGACGTGCAGTTCGTGCAGCTCAGCAGCCCGGACATCCCGACCGGCCTGAAGACCGGCGGCATCGACGCCGCATTCGTCTCGGCCCCGTTCTGGAACCAGGCCGTGGCCGACGGCATCGCGACGAAGATCTGGACCACCCCGGAGGGGACGTCCGGCACCGGCATCCTGTACGGCGGCGAGTTCGCGAAGACGCCGGTCGCGCAGAAGTTCTTCGACGCGCTGGCCCGCGGCGCCCGCGACCTGCAGGGCGACGCCCGCTACTCGGACGAGAACCTGAAGATCATCGGGGACGCGACCGGCCAGACCCCCGAGCAGGTCAAGTCGGTGCCGCTCTACGCGTGGCTGCCGAACCTGGCGCCGCTACCCGACCAGCTCGCGGCGATGGAACGGATGTGGATGCAGGTGGGGGCGCTCGAGTACGACACTCCGACCCCGCCGCAGCAGTACGTCGACTCGACCTTCGCCGACCACGTCGCGCACTAGAGGAGATCGCGCAGCACGGCGAGCCCGTCGTGCACCTCGGTGAACGAGGTGGACAGCGGCGCCGGCCCGATCCGGATGGCGTCGGGCTCGCGGTAGTCGGGGAGCACGCCGCGGGCCCAGAGCCGTTCGACGACCTCGCGGAACCCGGGCCGGCGGATCGTGACGTGCCCGCCGCGCCGCTGGGGGTCGCGGGGTGAGATCAGCTCGACGCCGTGCGGGACGAGCCATTCGTCGACGAGGTCGAGCGCGAACCCGGTGATCGCCACGGACTTCGCGCGGACCGCGGCGATCCCGGCCTCCTCCAGCAGGTCCAGGGAGGCGAGCAGCGGAACCGCGGCGAGCACGGGCGGGGTGCCGGACACGACGTGCCGGATCCCGGCCGCGGGGACGTAGCCGGGGCCCATGGTGAACGGGTCCGCGCGGCCCATCCACCCCTGGATCGGCTGGTGCAGCCGGTCGTGCAGATCGCGGCGGACGTAACCGAACGCGGGCGAACCCGGCCCGCCGTTCAGGAATTTGTAGGTGCAGCCCACCGCGACGTCGACGCCCCACGCGTCGAGCGCCAGCTCGACGGACCCGACGGAATGGCACAGGTCGAGCAGGACGTAGGCGCCGGCCCCGTGGGCGGCGGCGGTGATCGCGGGGGCGTCGGCGATCCACCCGGAGCGGTAGGCGACGTGCGACAGCAGCACCAGCGCCGTGTCCGGGCCCGCGGCGTCGGCGACCTGTTCGGGGGTGACGCCTTCGGCGATGTCGGCCTGCAGCCAGCGCACGCTGCCGCCGCGCTCGGCGGCGACGCCCTCCACGACGTAGCGGTCGGTGGGGAAGTCGTCGTCGAACGCGACGATCACCCGCCGGGCCGGGTCGGCGACCGCGGCCGCGTCGACCGCGGCGCGGGCCAGCTTGTAGAGCAGCACCGTGGTGGAGTCGCCGAGCACGGTCTGGCCGGGGCCGGCGCCCAGGGCGAGGCCGGCGATGCGGTCCCCGACCCGCTGCGGCCAGTCCATCCACGGCCCGTCCGGCCCGTCCTCGGTCCAACCGCGGATCAGCCGCCGGCCCCACGCGTGGTGCACGAACTCGCCCAACCGGTCCCCGGCGTCGGCCACCGGCCGGCCGAGCGAGTTGCCGTCCAGGTACGCGACCACGTCGGGCGCGGGCAGGAACCGGGCGCGCAGCGCGCCAAGGGGGTCGGCGGCGTCCAGCTCGGCGGCGCGTTCGGCCCACGTGCGGGTGGCCGTCACGCCTGGATCTCCGTCCGGACGGCGAACAGCTCGGGGAAGAAGGTGAGATCCAGCGCGGCGCGCAGGAACGCGACCCCGCTGGAACCGCCGGTGCCGCGCACCGTGCCGATCGTGCGCTCCACGGTCTTGAGGTGGCGGAAGCGCCACAGCTGGAAGTTCTCCTCCAGGTCGACCAGCTCCTCACAGGTCTCGTACGCCTCCCAGAACTCCCGCGAGTGCTCGTAGATCCGGCGGAACACCGGCACCAGCTCCGCGGTGAACGCGTACGGCTGCGCGACGTCCCGGCCCAGCAGCTGCTCGGGCACCGCGTGCCCGTGCCGGTGCAGGTGGTGCAGGAACTCGTCGTAGACGGTGGGCTCGCCCAGCAGCGTCTGCAGCAGCTCCCGCGCGGACTCGTCGTGCTCGAACAACTTGATCATTGCCGGGTTCTTGTTGCCGAGGATGAACTCCACGGCCCGGTACTGGTAGGACTGGAACCCCGAAGACGTGCCCAGGAACCGGCGGAACTCGGCGTACTCCGACGGTGTGAGCGTGGCCAGCACCGACCACTGCTCCGTCAGCTGCCGCTGGATGTGCTTGACCCGGGCCAGGCCCTTGAGCGCGGGGCGGAGCTCGTCGGCCCGCAGCCGGTCGCGCACCGCCCGCAGCTCGTGCAGCACCAGCTTCAGCCACAGCTCGGAGGTCTGGTGCGCCGCGATGAACAGCAGCTCGTCGTGGTGCACCGGCACGCTCACCGGGTGCTGCGCCGACAGCAGCTCGTCCAGGTGCAGGTAGGCCCCGTAGGACAGGTTGACCAACTCCGCGGTGCCACCGAACTCCCGGACCACGTCCTCCTCGATGGGGCGCAGGTTCCCGCCGTTCGCCGTCACCCCATCACGGTTCCAGAATCAGCGGTCCGGTGCGAGGAGGAGCCGATCGGGGTAGCACCACGCCCAGTCCTCGCCCGGCTGGAAGGACCGGACGAGCGGGTGTGGGCTGGCGTCCCGGTGCCGGCTCGCGTGGCGGCCGGGGGAGTCGTCGCGGCACCCGACGTGACCGCAGCGCAGGCACCTGCGGAGGTGGACCCACGCGACCGGGCGGATCAGGACGATGGCCACCAGGGCGCCCAGCGCGACGATGCCGATGCATCAACGCCTGGACCGTCGCGAACGGCCTGTGGCTCGGCGCCGACGTCACCCGGATCGTCGACTGGTTCCTCGAGCACCGGCTGCCGGACGACGGCTGGAACTGCGAGTGGGTGGAGGGGTCGACCCGCTCGTCGGTCCACTCGACGCTCAAGTCGCTCAAGGGGCTGCTCGCCCACGACGCCGCGACCGGCGGCACGGAGGCGACGCGCGCCGCCCGGCGCTCCGGTGAGGAGTGCCTGCTGCGGCGCGGGTTGTTCCGCCGGCTGTCGACGGGCGAACCGGTGGCTCCTGGTTCGAGGTCGACGTACCGGCGGGCGAGCCGTCGAGGTGGCTGACGCTGTTCGGTACCCGGGTGCTCGACTGGTGGGACGCGTCAGGCGACGATCAGGTAGAGGCCGTAGCCGACGATCGCCGCCACCGCCAGGAGGCACAGCACCGCGATCGCGGTGCCGGCCACCGGGCTCACCGGCGGCCGCGCGCCGTCGTCCGGGCCACCGACCGGCAGCGCCGCCCGCGCCGAGAGGCCGACGAGCGCGAGTGCCACGAGGACGACGACCGCCACCCCGACCGCGAGCGCCGCGACGCACACCACGAGCAGCGATCCCCACGCGATGCTCATCAGAAGATCTCCCTTCAGGCCGCGGCGCGCGCGGGCGCGTTCGGGGCCGGGACGTCGTTGACGTTCTCGGCGGTGATCGGATGCCGCCGCGACGCGACGTAGATGGCGCCGGCGAAGGCGATGGCGACCAGCGCGACGATGATCGTCCCGACGGCGCCGGTGGAGGCGAGCCATGCCGAGGCGGCTCCGACCGCGGCCGCGGCCGGAAGGGTGACGATCCAGGCGACGGCCATCTGGCCTGCGACGCCCCACTGCACGCCGGCGAGCCGGCGCCCGGCACCCGCGCCGAAGATGGCGCCCGTGGCGACCTGCGTCGTCGAGAGCGCGAAGCCCAGGTGGGATGAGGCGAGGATGACCGCCGTCGCGCTGGTCTCGGCGGCGAAGCCCTGCGGGGTCTGGATCTCGCTGACCCGCTTGCCGAGCGTCTGGATGATCCGCCAGCCACCGATGTAGGTGCCGAGCGCGATCGCGAGACCCGCGGAGAGGATCACCCAGAACGGCGGGCTCGAGTCCGGGGCGAGGAACCCGGCCGTGATCAGGGTCAGGGTGATCACGCCCATGGTCTTCTGCGCGTCGTTCGTGCCGTGCGCGAGCGCGACCATCGACGCCGAGACGATCTGGCCGACCTTGAAACCGCGGGTCACGGTGCCGGTGTCGGCCCGCGTCGTGATCCGGTAGGCGAGGTAGGTGGCGATCAGGGCCACGAGGCCGGCGAGGATCGGGGAGATCACGGCGGGGACGACGACCTTCGTCAGGACCGTCCCGAAGTTCACCGCGTTCATCCCCGCGGCCACCAGCGTCGCGCCGATGAGCCCGCCGAAGAGGGCGTGGGACGAGCTGGACGGGAGGCCGAGCAGCCAGGTCAGCAGGTTCCACAGGATCGCGCCGACGAGCCCTGCGAAGATCACGATCGGGCCGATCCTGGTCTCGTCGACCATTCCGCTGGAGATCGTTCGGGCGACCTCGACCGAGAGGAACGCGCCGACGAGGTTCAGGGCCCCCGCGATCGTCACCGCCAATTTCGGGGATAGCGCGCCGGTGGCGATCGAGGTCGCCATCGCGTTCGCCGTGTCGTGGAACCCGTTGGTGAAGTCGAAGACGAGGGCCGTGGCCACCACCACGACGACGATCAACATGACGTCCATGCGCGCCTTCCCGAACTCGGACCGGACGACTCAGCGTCACGCCCCGGGGCGAGCCGGCGCACCAACATGGCCTGAACTATTGATTAAACCAGGGAACCCGGTCATTCCGGACGAATGCAAACAGCCCGGCCAATTCGGTGTCACGGACAGGTGATGACGAGGCGAGTGTGGTGCTTGTCGATGATCGCGCCTTTCGGGAGAAGCCGGAGCCTCGCCGACGGTCACGCCTGACCAGGCGGCCTCGGCGGGTCGATCGAGGACTCCGAGCAGGGCATCCGGGTCGACCGACTGGTCGTCGTCGCAGATGAGGGCGATCGGTTCGCCGTCGGTGTGGCCGACGGTGTGGACGTGCTCGCCACCCGGCGCGTCCATCGGGAGGAACTGCGCCGGCGAGAGGGCGCGGAGGCCGAGCTGAGCGGGAAGCCCTGCGGGTCGCGCTTCGTCACCACCGAGCGGCCGGCCGCGTACGCCTCCTCGAGGGGGACCTCGGGCACGAACAGGTGTCGGGGCACGGAAACGAGGGCCCTGTGCACCGGCTCGCGCCACGCGCAGCCGGCCGCACGGATCGTCCGTACCAGCGCCTCGTGCAGCCGTTCGGCGGTGGCGTCACCGGTCACGACCCGATGATCGTGCACGGAGTGCTGCCGCGCGACTCCCTCGAGTTCACCGTCGAGGACCGGGCCGGGGCGTGAAGCGGGCTGCGGTAACGTCTGCGCGAATCGCGACGGCACGGGCAGGCTGTGCCATCTGGGAACGGTGGAGCGTGGACGAGCCGGCCGATCCGCGAGCCCGCGCAGCTCGGACCAAGCGGATCCGCACCCGCGCGGCCCTGATCGCGGCAGCCGACTCGGCCTTCAGCCGCCGCGGCTGGGGCGCGACCCGCATCGAGGACGTCGCCGAAGCCGCGGGCGTCAGCCCGGCCACGGCCTACAACCACTTCCCGACCAAGCACGCCCTGCTCGGAACCGTGTACGAACCCTACGTGCGCGGCCACATCCGCCAGGCCGAGCAGGACATCGCCGACCGGCGCCCGGTCGTCGAGGCGCTCATCGACCAGGTCAACGCGCTGGCTCGCCTCAGCGGGTACCACCGCGGGCTGACGGCGGCGTTCACCGCTGCCATGCTCGACTACACGATCCGGGTCGGGAAGGCGCCGGACCCGGATGATCAGGGCGATCCGCGGATCATCGCTCCCATCAACGTGGCGCTCCTGCTGCTCATCGAGCACGGCCAGGCCACGGGCGAGCTGCGCTCCCACCCGCCCGCCTTCGAGATCAGCGGCATGGTGGTCAACCTGCTTCTCGTGCGGAGCATCAACCGCAAGGAGGAGCCCCCGTCCGACACCGCCGACCTGCTGCTCACGGTGCTCTTCGGCGCACTCCGCCCCGACCTCCTCGTCGGGCGCGACGGTGCCGGACCCCCTTGGGCGTGACGCCCCGGCGGCGGATGCGAGACCTCACCGGCTGCGCGTGACCAGGCGGGCGAGGAACGGTGTCGCGAGGTCGAACGCCGTTGTCATCAGGGCAGGCGGGTCCTGGTTGAGCGTGTCCTCGCGCCGCAACGCGTCGAAGTCGACGCGCTTGGCCGGGACGCCCGCGGCAGAAAGGAGCGTGCCGAGCTCGTCCGCGAGGATCCCGTAACCGGACGCCGTCGGGTGGACGCCGTCGAGCCCGAAGAGACCTCCCTGCAACCTGCCGGTGCGGTCGGAGAGGAAGAAGCGGGTGTCGAGGTCCGCGAGCGGCGCCGGGATCCCGTGGGCCCGCCACGCATGGCGTTCGGTGGCTTCGGCATCGCTCGCGAACCGGCGGTAGGCCAGGCCGTCGAGGATCCCGCACAGGTCGAAGAGGAACCAGTCGCGGCCGCGCCTGCGGGCGTCGCGGACTGCCTCGGCGATGGCGTCGTTGTACTGGTCGATCGCCGAGTCGACGGCGCGCGCCTGCTGGTGGGTGATGTGCCGGTGCTTGGCGGGGTCGAAGTCCGCCTCGTCGATCCACGGGTCGGTGTAGAAGGGGAAGAACCGCGAGCCGGGACGCCACTTCCGGCCGGGTTCCTGCGGGTTGACGCCCTTCGCGATCGGCGCGATCGTCACGTGCGGCACGGTGGCGAGGACGACCCGCCGCGTGCTGATGGCCTCGACCGCCCGCACGAGCTCGGCGAACTCGGTGGCGAAGTGGGTCGGCCGCCACACGTTGTAGCTGCCCTTGCGGTCCAGGTCGGCGAAGCCGTCGCCGCTCCAGAGGATCTTCTTGTCGACGACGGTGCGGAGCGCGTTGTTCGCGCCGAGGACGACGACGAGCGTGTCGATGCCGCCGTTCCGTCCGTGCCAGGCAGCGGAGCCGATCTGGGTCGCGGCGACACCGAACGGCGCGAGCACCGACCAGGCGGCGATGTCGTTGTCGTTGGACGGGATCGCGCCGAGCAGGTCGTCGTGCGCGGGGTTGGCGGCGATCCGAGCGGCCGCGCGGCCGCCGGTGTACGACAGGCTGTCGCGCAGGTCCCAGCCGTAGATGCCCAGATTGTCGTAGCGCAGGTCCGTGCGCGGCGGTTTGCTCCCGTCCCCGCGCTCCCAGTAGTCCTCGTTCTGGTCGGCCAGCTGCTGCAGGGCGAGCGGCAGCGCCAGCACCTCGAGGCCGCTCAGGCGGTCACCGAACCGCACCTGCAGCTTCCGCAACAGCCCCTCGATGTTGAACGGCAGGCCGCCGAGCGGGCCGCCGTACGTGGGCACCTGGAAGGGGACGCCGAGGCATCGGGCGAGGACGGCGGGCCAGGACAGATCCGTTCGCGACACGGCCCCGCTGGTCAGGCCGTGGGTGAGGGAGTCGCCGACCGTCACGAGCCGGTGCTGGGGGTCGGAGGGCGGTGCCGGGACGTCCGTGCCGGGCGGACCGAGCCCGACCCCGAGCGTCGGGTCGTCGATGCGCGGCCGGAGCGCATCGGTCACCACGACGTCGGGCGGGGTGTTCGGGTCCAGGAACTCCGGTGGCAGCGTGGCCATGTCCCCTCCTCGCGTCGGCTCGCCGGGGTTCATGGTGGCCCGGTGGGTGAGGAGGCGCGACCGCCGGCGGTTGATACGCGATCGAGGGCGCGCAGGCTGCCCGAGAGCGTTGCCCGGACCTCGTCGTCCTGCGTCTCGGCGGCGAGGGACAGGGCGACGTAGCGCAGCAGCGACGACTTGCCTGCGCCCGGATCTCCGAGTAGCACGACGTTGCGGCGCCTTACGTCACTCAGCAGCTCCGCCACCGGCCGGGGCGTCTCCGCTGTGTGCGCCTCGCGGGCCTTCGCAAGCATCTCGCGGTCGTGCTCGTCGATCTCGGCAGGCAGCTCGTCGCCGGTGAGCTCGCCGGCCTCGACGAGGCGTCGACGCAGATCTCGCGGGAGCTCGACGGATGCGTACGCCGGTGCCGGTCGAGGCGACCGCGCCAATCTTGATGAACGCTTGATGAACGCGGACTGCACGTCGCGCAGGTCCACGCCGATGGCCTGCGCGGCCGCGGTGTCGTGCGTGGCGACCGCGTCGGTCATCGCGCGCGCCGCGGCGAGCAGCTCGTCGTCGACGGGTTCGGCTGCGCCCGCGAGGTCCTCGTGGAGTGCGGTCTGCCGTGCCGTGGACCCCGGCCGTCGCTCGACCCCGGAGACGTCGATCGACCGGCGTCCCAACAGGCCCTTCAGGCCGGCGTAGGCATCCTTCACCGCGGTTGTCGCCGTGTCCGTCAGCCCGGCGGATGCGCCCAGCGCCACCGCGGTCACGACCAGAGTGACCGGATCCACGTGTGGATCCTGGACGTGCGTCCGGGGAAGGTCAACGGGCTCGCCGCTACCCGGCGTTCCGCGCGCCGAGGCCGACCCGCTCGCGCACGGCGCGGCGGTGGGCCTGCGGGGACACCCCGGTGGCGCGGGTGAACTGCAGGCGGAAGTTGCTCGTGCTGCCGAAGCCGGTCATCCGCGCGATCCGCTCGACGGGTTCGCAGGTGGTGTCGAGGAGGTGCAGGGCGCGCCGGATGCGCTGCGCGAGCAGCCACTGCATCGGTGACGTGCCGAGCGCGGCCTCGAAGCGCCGGGCGAGGGTCCGCGAGCTCACGTGAGCGGCCCGGGCGAGGTCGGCGAGGCTGAGCGGATCGCCGAGGCGAACGGTGGCCCATTCGATCACGTCGGCGAGGTCGTCCGCGGTGTCGGGTCGGTCGTCGTGGCGCACGAGCTCCCGGCACAGCTCGGCGGTGGTGGTGCCGCCTGCGCACGTGCGGATGGTGCCGTCGACGACGATGGGTGCCGAGGTGTCGACGCGGACCCGGGGGAACCGGCACCGCAGATCGTCGGCGAGGTCGTGGCGGGTGGTGGCGCGGCGCCCCGTGAGCAGGCCCGCCACGGCCAGGACGAAGGTGCCCGAGCCGCCCGCGACGAACCGGGCACCGCGGGTGGCCGCCGTGCGGAGCGCGTGGCTGATCGCGGGCTGCGGGTCGAGGGCCCGGCCCGGCCCTCCCGGGACGATCACGGTGTCGGCGGTGACCAGCTGGTCGAGCCCGTGCGTCGCGTCGATCGAGAACCCGGACGCGAGCGTGACGCCGCCCGGGTCGTCGGCGCAGTACCGCAGCACGTACCGCGCGTGGACGAAGACCTCGGCGGGCGTTCCCAGCTCGACGACGGACGCGGCAGGCGTCACCAACACCGCCACCGCGTGCGTCGCGACGCGTCGTTCTCCCGGCACGGAGCGACTCTCTGCGACGGGGCGGACGGAGGCCAGGTCATCCGCCGGTCAGCTACCGGCCACCCCGGTTCCGGTCGAGGCGGGCCCGGATGTCCGCCGCGGTGACCTCGCCGTCCGTGGTGTTCTCGGCGCCGAGCTCGGTGAGGGTGGCCAGGGCCCGCCGCCAGTGCCGCCGGGCATCCTCGTGCCGGTCCAGAGCCTCGAGGGCGTGCGCGAGGCCGTCGTGGGCGTTCGCCTGGTCAGCGGCCTGGTGCAGCTGGGTCGCGACCTCGAGCGCCTCCCGGTGGGAGGCGAGGGCCCGGTCGGGACGCCCGGCGGCGAAGTGGAGGCGGCCCATCCCCTGGAGGGCCTCGAACTCCAGGTTCCGGTTGCCGATCTCGCGGCTGAGCGCCAGGGCGGAACGGTAGGTCTCGGCGGCCGGATCGTGCAGGTCCAGCACCCGCTGGGCGGCGGCGAGGCCGATCATCGCGTTGAGCTCGCCGTGCCGGCTGCCGATGGCGTGGGCGATCCGGTGGGCTTGTTCGAAACAGGCGACGGCGTCCCGGGGCCGATCCTGCTGCCGGTACTGCCAGCCGAGTCCGGCCAGCGCGTCGGCCTCGCTGCTGGGGTTGCCGGTGTCGTGGGCGAGCTTCTGCGCCTGCGAGAAGGTCTCCAGGGCCCGTTCGTAGTCGCCGAGCTGGCGGTGCAGCCAGCCGAGCGCGATCAGGGCGTTGAGCTCGGTGATGTGGTGGCCGGTGTCGTGGGCGAGCCGCCGGGCCTGCGAGAGGTACTCGGCGGCTCGTTCGCCGCGGCCCCGCAACAGGTGGAAGTGGCCGAGGCCGAGCAGCGCGTCCACCTCGACGGAGACGTGACCGGTGGCACGGGCCATCTCGAGCGCCTGCGAGTAGCGGTCCGCGGCCTGCTCGTTGCGGCCCTGCTTGAGGTGCGTGCGCCCGAGGTTGGCCAGTGCGTTCTGCTCGGCCAGCCGATCGCCGACGGCGCGGGCGACGGTCAGCGCCCGGTCGTGGAGGGCCTCGGCGGTGGCGTACCGGCCACGGCCGACGACGTGGACGTGCAGGATCGCGGCCAGGTGGTGGACGTGCTCGGGCCAGCCGTGGTCGGCGGCGTGCCGGGCCACCGCGAGCAGGGTGGGGAGCTCGGCGTCGAGCCACCCGACGGCGCCCGCCGGGTCCGCAGGTGTGGGCGCGGGCGACCCGGACGGCGGGACGTCGGGCCTGCGGGCGCGCTCGTAGGGGTAGGCGATGTCCATGGCGGCGGCGGCGCCGTGCCGGTAGTGGTCGAACAGCCGCGTGAGTGCGGCCCGCCGGTCCGGTTCGGGCTCCTCGGCGTCGGCCTTGGCCACGCCGTGGGCGCGGACCAGGTCGTGGAACCGGAAGCGACCGGGAGCCGGTTCCTGCAGGAGGTGCGTCACGAGCAGGTGATCGATCAGCCGCTCGGCCTTCTGCCGGGTGACGCCGAGCAGTGCGGCGGCCGCGTGCGCGGTCAGATCGACGCCGGGGTGGAGGCCGAGGAGCCGGTACGCGCGCTGCTGTTCGGCGGAGAGCTGCCGGTACGACAGGTCGAGGGCGGCCGTCACGCTGCGCTCGCCCGCCTCGAACTCGGAGAGCCGCAGGCGGTCGATGAGGTGCGCGACCGTCCAGGACGGGCGCGACCGCAGGCGTGCGGCGGCGACGCGGACGGCGAGGGGGAGCCGCCCGCACAGCTCGACGAGCTCGGCCAGCGCGGCGGGCGGTTCTTCGCGCACCCGCAGCTCACCGGCGGCGCGGGCGAAGAGGGTGACGGCGTCGGGCAGCGGCAGCAGGTCGAGGGAGAGGGCGTGGCTGTGGTCCAGCCCCGTGAGCAGGCGCCTGCTCGTGACGAGCACGAGGCATCCGGGTGTTCCCGGGAGCAGCGGGGCCACCTGTTCCTCGGTGGCCGCGTTGTCGAGCAGGATCAGGGCCCGGTGATCGGCGAGCCTGCTGCGGTACAGCGCCGCGCGGTCGTCGGGGTCGGCCGGAACCTGCTCCGCGGGCACGCCGAGCGAGCGCAGCAGGCGGTCGAGCGCCTCGCCCGGCTCGACCGGGCGCCCGCCCTGGGCGTATCCGTGCAGGTCGAGGTAGATCTGCTCGTCCGGGTAGCGGGACGCCACCCGGTGGGCCGCCTGCACCGCGAGGGCGGTCTTGCCGACCCCCGGCATCCCGGCGATCGTGACGATCACGAGGTGGGCCTGATCGCTGACGCGGTCGAGGTCGGCGAGCTCCGGCTTCCGGCCGGTGAACAGCGGGGACGGGCCCGGGAGCTGGCGCAGCCGGTCCGGAACGGGCTCGCGGTTCGCAGCCACGAGCAACGCGCGTTCCTCGGGACTCAGCCCCAGTGCCTCGGCCAGCAACCGGATCGACGTGCTCTGCGCGGATCCGCCGCGTTCGAGCCGGCGGATGGAGCGCACGGACAGGCCTGCCTGCGCGGCGAGCTGCTCCTGGGTCAGCAGCGCCCTCTCCCGCCACTCCCGCAGCAGCCGTCCGGTGTCCTGGTTGCCGACATCGCTCGTCCGGTGGTCCGGCACGGTCCTCCTCGTCACGCGGCCGGGGGGACCCCATCCTGTCGTAACCGGAACGGGCGTGCGTCGACACCGGTGGGGTGCCGCGACGGCGGTCACCGTGCGTACCATTCCGATGCCGCGCCGCGATCGGAGGGCCGAGTTGCCGGACGAGGACTTCGTTCCCTACGACACGTCCACGCCGCACGCGGCACGGATCTGGAACTACTGGATGGGCGGCAAGGACAACTTCGCGGCCGACCGGGTGGCGGGCGCCGCGGTCGCCGAGGTGTACCCGGACATCGTCACGATGGCGGTGCATTCGCGCCGGTTCCTCATCCGGGTCGTGCGCCACCTCGCGGGCGAGGCCGGGATTCGGCAGTTCCTCGACATCGGCACCGGCCTGCCGACGATGCAGAACACCCACGAGGTCGCCCAGCGGGTCGCACCCGACTCGAAGATCGTCTACGTGGACAACGACCCGATGGTGCTCGCCCACGCCCGCGCGCTGCTGGTGAACACCACAGAGGCCGGTGCCACCACGTACGTGCACGCCGACTACCACGAGCCGCGGCGCATCGTCGCCGAGGCGGGCGAGGTGTTCGACTACACCGAACCGGTGGCCGTCATGTTCATGGGTGTGCTCGGGTACGAGACGGACACCGCGGTGGTCCGCTCGATCGTGTCCGGCGTGCTCGACGCCGTGCCGCCGGGAAGCCATCTCGCGCTCTGGGACGGCACGGACACCGGCGCCGCCGTCGTCGAGGGCGGGCAGAAGCTGGCGGAGAGCGGCGGCGCGCCCTACGTCCTGCGCAGCCCGGCCGAGCTCGCGGGATGCTTCGACGGGCTCGCGCTCGTCGAGCCAGGGCTGGTCCCGATCACACGGTGGCGTCCCGACGGCGAGCCGGGGCCGGACATCGACGCGTACGGCGCGGTGGCCCGCAAGTCCTAGGCACAGGAACCGGACAGGAAGCGCACAGCAGCGCCCCAACGGGGACCGTGCGGGCGGCGCCCAGATCGCGCTGCCCCAGGACGTCTGCGAGGTCGTGTACGCGCAGCCGGGCTACGAGCGGTCCGTCAGCAACCTCTCGCAGGTCGGCCTGGCCACGGACAACGTCTTCGGCGACGTCACCAGCGGCTACACCGTGTCGCTCACGGCCGCCGTCGACACGACCACCACCCCGACCGCCGGCAGCGCCCCCGCAGGTGGCCCGGGTGGGCCGCCTCCCCCGCTCTGACAGGCACGAACCCCGGACTTCTCCCTGTGACCGGGGAGGGACTCTCGGTAGAGTCGCCCGGGTGACCGGCCGTCGCAGATCTCTCAGCGTGCTGCTGAACGGCACCTTCGACCGCGCACTCGACGTCGCCGGCGAGCTCGAGGACCGCCTCGAGCTCGCTCGGGACCAGGCCGACGCCACCCTGTTCCGGGTGCGGGTTCTCGCCCGTGACCTCGAGGACGCCTTCATGGACGCGCTGACCATCCGCGCCCCGCTCGTCGGCGACTACGACGGCGCGCTCGGGTCAGCGCGAGAGCTGGTCACCGTGCTGCGCCGGATCTACCCGCTCGCGTTCGAACTCGACGACGCCCGCTACGCCGGCGTCAGGAGCAACGTCGACCACGCCTTCGCCTGCGCCCAGGTCTTCGTCACCGTGCTGGAGATGGCCGAGGAACGCGGGCCGGGCCTCACGGTGGTGCCGTCGGCCGGCGCGGGCGACGCGGAGGAGGTGGAGGAGCAGGTGCGGGAGCAGTGGGCCCGCATCCTGCCCTTCGACGGAGAGCGGGACTGACCCGGTCAGCTCGCCTTGTCCGGCGTGGCCACGCGCAGCTCGGTGGTCCGGGTCTGGTCGCGCCGGAAGTACTCGGTGTGGTCGGGCGGGAGCGGCGTCCGGTCGAGGATGATGTCGGCGGCCTTCTCCGCGATCACCATCACCGGGGCGTAGGTGTTGGCGTTGGTGACGGTCGGCATCACCGACGCGTCCACGACGCGCACCCCGTCCAGGCCGCGCACCTTCATCGTGTCCGGGTCGACCACCGCCTGGTCGTCGGTGCCCATCCGGCAGGAACCGGAGTAGTGCATGGCCGACTTGGCGTTCGTCACCACCCAGTCCCAGATCTGGTCGTCGGTCTGGACGTCCGGGCCGGGGGCTGCCTCCCCGCCGTCGTAACGGGCGAGCGCCGACTGCGCCATGATCTCCCGCGTGACGCGGACCGCGTCGATCCAGTCCTGCCGGTCCTTCTCGGTGGACAGGTAGTTGAACTGGATCGCCGGGGGCGTGCGCCAGTTCGGCGACGTGAGCGAGATGCTGCCCCGCGAGTCGGAGTTCATGACCCCGACGTGCACCTGGTAGCCGTGCGGGCCGGTGGGTGACGTCGGGTACGACTTCGACGCCAGCGGCAGGAACTGGTACATCAGGTTCGGGAACGCCAGCTTGTCGTTGCTGCGGGCGAACCCGCCGGCTTCCCAGTGGTTGGTCGCGCCCGGCCCGCTGCGCAGGAACAGCCACTGCGCCCCGATCCACGGCGCGTTCTTCAGGTTGGCCGTGGGCTGCAACGACACCGGCTTCGTGCAGGAGTGCTGGATCTGGATCGCGAGGTGGTCCTGCAGGTTCGCCCCCACACCGGGGAGGTGGTGCACCACGGGAACCCCCAGCGACTCCAGCGCCGCCGCGTCGCCCACGCCGGAGAGCTGCAGGATCTGCGGGCTCTTGATCGCGCCTGCGCACAGGACGATGTCGCGGCTGAGCACGTGCTCCACGTTGCCGCGCCGGTCCACGAACTCGACCCCGACCGCCCGGGTGCCGTCGAACATGACCTTCGAGACGGTCGTGCCCGTACGGACCGTCAGGTTGTGCCGGTTCATGGCAGGACGCAGGTACGCGCGGGTGGCCGACCACCGCCGGGACCGGCGGATGTTGTGGTCGAGGGTCCCGAAGCCCTCCTGCCGGTGCCCGTTGACGTCCGGGGTGGCGTAGTGCCCGGCCTCCTGCGCGGCCACCAGGAACGCCTGGGAGAGGACGTTGCCCGGGCGCCCCTTCTGCACCGTCAGCGGGCCTCCACGACCCCGCAGCGGCCCGGTGACCTCCGCGTCCTCCATGCGCTTGAAGTACGGCAGGACGTTCGCGTAACCCCAGTTCTGCATGCCGGGCCGCGCGGCCCAGCCCTCGTAGTCCATCGGGTTGCCGCGCTGGTAGAGCATCCCGTACAGGTTGCTCGTGCCGCCCAGCATGTGGCCTGCGGGCAGGTTCATCCGCCGGCCCCGCAGGCCCGGCTCGGGCTCGCTGCGGTAACGCCAGTCGTAGAAGCTCACGCCGCGCGTGAACGCGATCCCCGCGGGCATGCGCATCAGCACGTCCCACGAGTAGTCCGGCCGGCCGCTCTCGAGCACCAGCACGCGCCGTGCCGGGTCTGCCGACAAGCGGTTCGCCAAGGCCGAACCCGCCGAACCACCACCGACAATGACGTGATCGAACGAGTCCGTCACTGCGCCCCCCTCATGGCAACATGCCGGCCACGGCGCCCGGTGTCACTCGATCGGGTGTGCAGCGGCTCTTGACGGCGGGGGACGCTACACGGGGCCGTGGGACCGCGGACAGCCGACCCGGCCGGCTAACACCCTGGCGGGTGCGCCCGATAGACGGCACGTTGGCGCTGTTCCAGGGGAGGCACGACCTGCATGCGGTCACGTCGGGGGGCGGCCGGATGATGGACCGCGTGCAGCCACGCCGCGAGCTCGACTCCCCCACCGTGGAGTTCGACGTCGTGACCGCGCCCCTGGCGCTCGGCCAGGTGGCCAAGGACGGCTGGCGCGCCCCGCAGCACCGCGACGGGATGGCGCTCGTGCTCAGCTCGGCCGCGTCGTCGGGCATCGGGATGCTGTTCTGGGTGCTCGCAGCGCGCCTGTTCGACCCCACCGTCGTCGGGCTGAACTCCACGGCGATCTCCGCGATGACGCTCCTCGGCTCGGCCGCCCACCTGAACCTCGGCAATGCGATCCTGCGCTTCGTCCCCGTCGCCGAGCGGCGCGGCCGGATCATCGCGGGCTGCTTCGTCGTCGGCATCGGGGTGGCGGCGGTGCTCGGCCTCGTGTTCGCGGTCGGCGCGAGCGTGTGGGCCCCCGAGCTCGTGAGCGCGGTCGGCTACCCGGCCCTGATCGGCTTCTTCGTGATCAGCACGCCGCTCTACACGGTGTTCGTCCTCCAGGACGCCGCCCTCACCTCGATCAAGCGCGCCGACCTCGTGCTCTGGGAGAACCTCGTGTTCTCCCTGCTGAAGGTCGCCCTGCTCGCGGTCGCCGCGTGGCTCGCGCTGGACAGCGGGATCGCCACCGGGTGGGTGGTGGCCACCCTGCTCGTGGTGGTCGTCGTCACCAGCTGGCTCACCCGCGCGGTGCGGTCGGCCCCGCCGCCGCCCGTCGTCCACCCGGTCACGGTGCGGGACCTCGGCGAGTTCGTGGGCGCCGACTACGCGGGGAACATCTTCTGGCAGGCCGCGGTCTTCGGCCTGCCGCTCGTCGTGATCAACCTTGCCGGGCCCGACGGCGCGGCCGTGTACGGGGTGGTCTGGCAGATCGCGTTCGCCTTCTACCTGGTGGCGATCGGCATGGGGAAGTCGATGGTGGCCCACAACGCCGCCGCCGGCCGCGCCGGGGCCGACCGCGCCCGCCGCGGGATGGAGCGCAAGGCGCTCACGCTGATCGTGCCCGGCGCCCTCGTCACCGCGCTGGCCTCCTACCCGATCCTGTGGGTGTTCGGCGGCACCTACGCGCAGACCGGCACGCTGCTCCTGGTCCTGCTGGTGCTGTCCGCCATCCCGAACGTCATCACGAACTCCACGGTCTGGGCGGCGCGCGTGAGCCGCCGCCGATCCGTCCTGGTCGGGCAGCCCGCCGCGCTCTGCGCGCTCGTGATCATCGGCACCGTTGTCCTGGTCCCGATGATCGGCATCACCGGCGCGGGGTGGGCGTGGCTCGGCGCCCAGTGCCTGGTGGCCGCCGCGGTTCTGCTGCAACGCCGGATGGCGAGATCACCGAAAATGGTGTGAGGGCGACAGATCTGTCGTGCCAAGTCCGGACACATCGGTGACAGGTATGTCTCGCGACATCGGTGACAGCTGCTTGATCGTGGCCGAGGCTGTTCGGTCGTGGTCGGATGGGTTGTCCCGATGGAGACACGGTTGGCGATGGTCCTTGCCGGGAGTTGTGATGCGGTGTCGGTGACCGCGTTGTGCGCGGAGTTGGAGATCTCTCGGCAGACCTTCTACCGGTTGCGGCGGCGGTATGTGGCCGAGGGCCCGGCGGGGTTGAGGCCGCGGTCGCGGCGTCCGCACCGTTGTCCGGGGGCGGTGGACCCGGCGCTGGAGTTGGAGATCATCCGGCTGCGTACCGATGAGGACTGGCCGGATCCGCCGCGGGGGGCGGCCTCGATCGCCGACGAGCTGCGCCGGTCCGGGCTGGCGTGTCCGGCGGTGTCCACGATCCACCGGGTGCTGGTGCGCAACGGGTTGGTGGCCCCGCAGCCGCAGAAGCGGCCGCGGGCCAGCTACACCCGCTTCACCTATCCGGACCCGAACGGTTGCTGGCAGATCGATGCCACCCGCTGGGAACTGGTTGATGGCGGTGAAGCCTGGGTGATGGATGTGCTCGACGACCATTCCCGGGTGGTGGTGGCCGCGCACGCCTGTCTCGGCCCGACTACCGCCGCTGCCCAGGCCGCGGTGCACGCCGCCGGGCAGGCGTGGGGGCTACCGGCGCGGGTCCTGTCGGACAACGGGCCGTGTTTCGGCGGGGTGGGCCGGACCGGTGATTTCGTCGACGGCCTGGCGGGGCTGGGGGTCCAGGCGATCCACGCCCGACCGTTCCACCCGCAAACCTGCGGCAAGATCGAACGGTTCCAACCAGAGGGCCTGTCAAGAAGTCTGTGTAAGTCGATCTATAAGTGGTCAGGTCAGGTAGGTACTGATGCGGTCGGGGTAGGCCAGGGCGAGTGCGCCGAGGGCCCGCTTCCAGCCTTGGATCGTGGCGCCTTCGACGAGCCGGCCCTCGGCTCGCCGCTCGCTGGCCGGCAGGCCCTTCTCCTTCGCTCTCGCGCGTGCGCGTTTGTCCTCGATGTCGCGGATCGCCAGCCACAGCAGCTTGATCGCGGAGTCGTCGTTCGGGAAGTGCCCACGGTTCTTGATGATCTTGCGGAGCTGGTAGTTCAGTGACTCGATCGCGTTCGTCGTGTAGATGATCTTGCGGAGCTCGGGTGGGAACGCCAGGAA
>NZ_JBRERS010000005.1:0-641976 GCF_054486945.1 Pseudonocardia wallangbongensis | reverse complement strand
CGCGTTTGGCTTCGCTCGGCCCGAAGCACTCATCGCACTAGCCATGCTCGCCCTCGGCGGCCTCTGCCCGCCCCTGCCCGGACGCGCAACGTGATCCACACATCGGACAGGAGAGCCCCATAATGCTGGGATCCCCGGAGTGCGGCCCGTTACCGGCTGATCGGCCGGACGTCCCACACCCACGCGTCCGAGGCCGGGCGGCCGGGGCCGAGTAGGGCGGAGAGTGCGGCCTGCAGCTCCGGTCGGCGCGGACCGTCGGTGAGGACGACGGAGTCGGCGCGCCAGAAGTGCAGGTCGGCCTGCATGTGCGCCCGGTCGATGTCGGTGACCGCGGGCACCTGACCGGTGGCGGCCACCCCGTCGAGGAGCACCGAGGTCGGCCGCTTCGGCGCGCCGTAGGCACCCATCTGCTCCTCCCCGGCCGGGCCGACGAAGTAGCCCTGCGGCAGGGCGAAGTGCATGCCGGCCTCCACCTGCCAGCGCAGGGCCTCGGCGTGGCGCGGCTCGGGCAGGGGGACCGGCACGACCGTGCCTCCCGGGTCGACCCACCGCGCCCACTCCCCGTGGGCGTAGAAGTCCGGGGTGGGTGCGCGGGTGACGGTCTCGTACGGCACCGGGGCCACCGGGAGCAGCACCGCGACCAGCACGCCTGCCCAGGCCAGCCGCATCGACACCGGTCCGAACCGGCGCTCGCGCGGCGCGTCGAGGACCCGCTGGGTGGCGATCGCGATCAGGCAACCGGCCGCGGGAACGCAGGCCAGCGCCATCCGGGACTCCAGGACGGAGTCGAAGAGGGGCAGGCCGGCCAGCAGCGCCCACGGCCCGGGCCACCCGGTCGGCCGCCCGTCGATGCTGATCTCCGCCCCGAGGGACAGGACGGCGGCCACCCCGCACGCGGATGCGGCGATCCGGGCGGGCAGGTCGGCACGCAGCCAGATCGCCAGCGCGACGACGAGCGCGACGAGCCCCCAACCGAAGAACGCGTTCTCCTCCGTGCCGTTGATCGCGAGGGTGCCGGGCCCGCCGGTCAGCAGGCCGCCGACGGACTGGCTGGAGTAGGCGACGAACGCGGCGAGCGGGTTCCCGGTGGGGCCGTGCTCGATGCTGCGGTAGCTCTGCGGGCCGGCGAACTGCAGCCACAGCGGGTACGCGACCAGCACGCAGGAGACGGCCGCCGCCGTCGCGGCCCCGATGACGACCTGCCGGGGCAGCTGTCTCCTGGTGATCGCGAACCAGATCGCGTACGGCGCGACCGCCAGCACCCCGATCAGCAGGATCTCCTCCCCGATCAGGACCTGGAGCGCGCCGAGCAGGCCGAGCCCGACCCCGTGCAGGACGGGCCGGCGGGCGCCCGGGAGCCGGATCAGCCAGATCGCGATCACCGGCAGGAGGAAGGTGGCGGCGAAGTTCGGGTGGGCCTTGGCGTGCGAGATCACCGGCGGCGCGAACCCGCAGAGGGCGGCGCCGACCGCCGCGGCCACCCGCGAGGGGACGACGTACCGGGAGAAGAGCCAGTACCACGCCGTCGCGGTGCCGGCGAGACCGCCGGTCAGGATGAGCGTCCACGTCACCGTCGGGCCGAAGACCAGCGTCACCGGCGTCAGCGGCACCGCGAGGGCCGGCAGTGCCGTGTTGGCCATCAGGTTCACCCCGAACGGGGCGTTCTGCAGGGCCGAGAGCAGCGGGTTCCGGCCCTCCGCCACGGCGTGCGCCTGCGCTGCGAACAGCCACTCGAACAGGTTCTGGTCCTGCATGCTCGCCACGAGGTAGCCGCTGTCGAGGTGCCGCCACAGCCCGCCGTACAGCAGCACGGCCGCCAGCACGTAGGCCTCGACCACGAGGACGTCCGCCGGGCTGATCCCGGCCCACCGCGGGTGGACCAGCGCTCGGGCGAGAGCCGTCACCCGCTGCTCCCCGCCCACACATCCATCACGAACCCCATGCCACCACGACGCACCCTGCGACGACCAGTGTCCTAGAGCGCGTCGAAGCGTCGCGTGCGGGCGGCCTCCACCTCGGGGAGGGTGTCGATGACGCTCCGGATGTGGCGCCGCATCGCGGCCTCCGCCGCGTTGGCGTCGCCTGCACAGATCTTCTCGATGATCTCCAGGTGCTGCGGCAGGGAGATCGCGGGCCGGCCCGGGTGCATCGCCAGCTGGAACTGGTGGCGGACGCTCTGCCCGCGCAACCGCTCCAGGATCGCACCCGCGGTGCTCTGGCCGGCCAGTTCGAGGACGAGGCCGTGGAGCCGCCGGTTCAGCTCCGAGTAGCCCAGGAGGTCCCCGGAGGCGACGGCGGTACGCATCGCCTCCCCGATCTCGCGGAGGCGGCCGGCGTCGGCGTCGGTGAGCCGTTCGGCCGCCTTCGCCGCGCACAGCCCTTCGAGGGCCATCCGGACCTCGGTGATCTCGACGGCCTCGGCGAGCGACACGGCCCGGACCCGGGCGCCGCGGTTCTGCACCCGTTCGACGAGGCCCTCACCGGCGAGCTGCAGGAGCGCGGTGCGCACGCTCGTGCGGGTGGCCCCGAACCGCTCGGACAGGTCGGCCTCGACGAGGCGCTGGTTGGGGACGAACTCGCCGTCGGCGATGGCGGCCCGGACGGCGTCGACGACGGGAACCGCGTCCACCGAATGCGAACTCTCGGTTCCTGTCATCGTCGACGACCTCCGCGCTCAGATTGGCGCCCTCATTGTGCGGGATCGGCAACCGGGGGTGTGCCGTGGGTGTGGAAGGAGGCAATCGTCTTCAACCCCCAGGCCTGCCCCTTGGCCCGCTCGGCCTCGCTCCAGGTCACCGGCTGCCAGTCCGGGGCGAAGATCAGCCGGGCCGTGGGGTTGCACAGCTCGATGCGGTTGCCGCCGGGCTCGTAGACGTAGAGGAAGAAGGTCTGCTGGATCGCGTGCTTGTGCGGGCCGGTCTCGATGAACACGCCGTTGTCCAGCGAGATGTCGGCGGCGCGGAGGATGTCCTCACGCGTGTCGGTGGCGAACGCGATGTGGTGCAGGCGGCCCTTCGAGCCGGTCCAGTCGTTGGTGTAGACGAGGTCGTACGACTTCTGCGCGAAGTTGGTCCACTGCCCGGAGATCACCCCGGTGTCGAGTTGGATCTGCTCGGTGACCCGGCCGCCGAGGGCGTCGCAGATGAACCCGCCGTTGGCGGCCGCGTCCTTGGCGAGGTAGTTGACGTGGTCGAGCCTGCGGACGCTGACGCCGCGACCCGGGTAGGCCTGGGCCTGGTTCTTCAGGGCGGGGCGCAGGTGCTCGGGCGGCTGGTAGCGCTCGGACTCCCAGTAGACCTCGATCTCGTGACCGTCGGGGTCGCGGAACAGGTAGGTCGGGCCGATCCCCGGGTCCCCGTCGACCCAGCCGATGCCGAGGCCGCGTTCCTCGACGGCCGCGACCCGCCGCTTGAGCGCCTCCTCGCTCGACGCCCGCAGGGCGGTGCGTCCGACGCCCGACGTCTTCGAGGCCGTCAGCTTGAGGCTGTGGTGTTCGTAGTCGTCCCACGTGCGCAGGAAGACCGAGTCGCCCTGGCTCCCGTTCTCGGTCAGGCCCAGCACCCGGACGAAGAAGTCGAGGCTGCGCTCCGGCTCCGGGGTGAAGAGCTCCACGTGGCCGAGGTGGGCGATCTCGTGACGGGGGGACTTCTCGAGGGACATCGTCGACTCCGTACGTCGGGTCAGGGACGGGGGAAGGTGGTGCCGTCGAACAGCGGCCGCGCGGTGCGGATGACCGCGGAGCGGAGCGCCCGCGGCGGGCCGCCGTTCTGGTCGACGGCCACGTCGACCTGCAGCGCACCGCTCGGATGCTCCACGTCGAACGGGTGGCCGTCCAGCGGGCTGACCAGCAGGTCGTGGCCGACCGCGCCGTCGAGCAGCGTGGCGGTGACCACGCTGATCGCGCCGAACACACCGATCGAGGGGTGCGCGCGGACCGGGTCGAAGGCGTTGAACGTGCGGGTGGCGATCGCCCCGCCCGCCCGCGGGGCGGAGACGAACGTGATCTTGGGAACGGCGGTGCCGGTGACGTCGCCGAGCCCCATGAGCTTGCCGGCCTGCATCCGCAGGGACTGGATGCGCTCGGGTGCGGGGTCCCCGTCGCCGCCACGGGCGACCACGACGGGCATCCCGTTGTCGATGCACGTCACGGGGATGCCGTCGATCTCGTCGACGAGCCGACCGGTCGGCAGCAGGCTGCCGCAGACCGAGCCCTCCGTGCCGGCGAAGGCCAGCGCCACCGGAGCCGCCGTGCCGGGAACACCGGCCAGCGCGGTGTCGCCCGCGTAGTCGACGCGCCCGCCGGGCGTGGCGAACGTCGACTCCGCCCGGCCGCCGGTGTTGACCATGCGGATCCGCACGCTGGTGCGCTCCGCCCGGGCGGCCACGAGGCCCCGCTCCACGGCGAACTGGCCGATGCCCGCCAGCAGGTTGCCGCAGGTCTGGCGGTCGGACACGGTGGCCGAGTCGACCCCGACCTGCAGGAACAGGTAGTCGACGTCGCAGTCCGGTTCGGCCGACGGCGACACGATCGCCACCTTGCTGGTGACCGGCTGGGCGCCGCCGAGGCCGTCGATCTGCGTCGGGTCCGGGCTGCCCATGATCCGCAGCAGCAGGTCGTCGCGCTCGGCCGGGTCGGCGGGGAGATCCGGGGCGAGGAAGAACGCCCCCTTCGATGTGCCGCCGCGCATGAGCAGGCAGCGAACGCCACTCACCGCTCCGCCTTCACGTACTCCACCCCCAGGTCGGCGAGGGTGGCCCGCAGGCCGTAGCGGTCGAGGCCGAGCTCGTCCTCGCGGAACGCGCGGCGCGTGGCCTCCTCCTTGGCCAGCCGCGCGCGGCCGGCGGTGAGCGCCTCGCCGACCCGTTCCCGGGGCACGCACACCACGCCGTCGTCGTCGGCGAGCACGGCGTCGCCGGGCCGCACGACCTGGCCGCGGACCACGATCGGGACGTTGACCGCCCCGGCCGTGGCCTTGACCGTGCCCTGGGCGCTGACCGCCGCGGACCACGCGGGGAAGCCCATCGCGCGGAGGTCGGCGACGTCCCGCACACCGGTGGTGGTCACGACGCCGCGCACCCCGCGATGCGAGAGCGCGGTGGCGAAGAGCTCCCCGAAGAGGCCGTCGGTGCAGGGTGAGGTGGTGGTGACGACCATCAGGTCGCCCGGTCGGCACTGCTCGACGGCCGCGTGGATCATCAGGTTGTCGCCGGGCCAGCACAGCACCGTGACGGCCGTACCGCCGACGCGCGCGCCCTGCTGGACCGGCCGCAGGTCCGGGCCCAGGTAGCAGGAGCGGCCCAGCGCCTCGTGCACGGTGGCCACCCCGAACTCGGCCAGCACATCGACGTCCGCGAGCTCGGCGCGTGGCGGGTCGGTGACGATCATCGGCTTCACGCCAGTTCCTCCGGCATCGACTCTCCAGTCCATGGTGAACGCTCACAGCATCGGCGCGGGTCGGACATATTGTCAACAATGTTGGCGACTATCTTGTGAGGGTCACATGTCGCGCAACACCCATAGGCTTCCGTCGTGGCCGATCTCACGGAGGCGTTGCGTCGCGTCTCGTACGAGCTCATCCCGATGAAGGGCACCGAGGAAACCGTGCTGGCACACGTACCCAAGGACGTGTCGCTGACCGTCGGCACGAGCCACACCAAGGGCCTGGAACCCACCGTCGACCTCGCGGTCCGGCTCGCCGGGCACGGCTACTCCGTCGCCCCGCACCTGGCCGCCCGGCAGATCCGGGACGCAACGCAGCTGTCCGATCTCGTGGGCAGGCTGCGCGCGGCCGGTGTCGACAGCGCCTTCGTCATCGGCGGCGACGCCTCCGAGCCGGCCGGCCCCTTCACCGACGCCCTCGAACTGCTCGTGGCGCTCGACGAGATCGGCCATCCGTTCCGGCGCATCGGGATCGCGGGCTACCCGGAAGGGCACGCCAGGATCGACACCGGGCTCCTCGACAGGGCGCTCGACAAGAAGGCCCCGCACGCCACGCACGTCATCACCCAGATCTGCTTCGACGCCGGCGCCACGGTCGGCTGGGCACGGCAGGTGCGGGAGCGGGGCGTCGCGCTCCCGATCAGGGTGGGGCTGCCCGGGGTCGTGAGCCGGCAGAAGCTCGTCCGCATCTCGGCCGGGCTCGGCCTCGGCCAGTCGGCCCGGTTCCTCCTGAAGCAGCAGAGCCTGTTCTGGCGGTTCTTCCTCCCCGGCGGCTACCACCCCGGCCGGCTCGCGCGGCGGCTCGCGCCCCACGTCGGGCAGCCCGCCACCCAGCTGGACGGCTTCCACTTCTTCACCTTCAACGAGGTGGCCGGCACCGAGGCGTGGCGCCGGTCGATGCTCGCGCGGACCTGAGGGTTCTCAGACCTCGATCGTCAGGTTGCGACGGCCGGTCTAGCGTGCAACCCGTGATGTCCCGGGGGGCGGCGGTGATCGTCGTGTTGGCAGCGACGCTCGCAACGATGGTCACCGCTTGCGCGGCTCCGATCACGGGCGTGCCGCACGCGGCCGGAGAGGTGGCCGCCGGCGGCGGGCTCCCCCTCGAACCCGAACAGCAGCGCCTCGCCCGGCTGTTCGACGACATGCGCTCGTGGGACATGTGCGCGATGCACGACATCGCGGCGGCGGAACGCGCCACCGGGTTCGAGCCCGACGAGCTGCTCCCGTACCGCGAACCCGGGAACTGCCGCCTCGTGATGCGGGATCCCGGCGAGACGGACGCCTGGGAACTGCAGCTCGACGTGTTCCAGGTGATCCCCACGACGGGCGGGCAACCACTCGACGTCGGCGGCGTGCAGCTGCCGCAGGTGCACGAGAGCGACGAGACGCGTTGCGCGTACAGCTACCCGATCGGCGCCCCCGCCAAGGGTGAGGACCCGTGGGGCATCGACATCTCGGTGTTCGGCACCGCCGACAACGAAGCTCCGTGCGACATCGCACGCGAGTACGCCACGGCGATCGCGCCGCGCCTGGCCGATCCGCCGTTGCGCAGCGCAGGCGGCACGACCCCGGCGCTGGACATCGCCGCGTCCGATCCGTGCGCGCTGGCCGCCGCGATGGTGCCGGTCCTGTCCGACGGGCAACCACTCGGTTCGGGCGACCTCGAGGTGGGCGACCTCCAGCCGTACGGGTGCGGCGTCTACGTGAGCGCCGGAGATGGTTCGAGCGCGCGGCGGGTGAACGGATCCGTCGAGTACACGATGACGTCCGCCGGCGACGTCGGGAGCGAGACCGTCGGGAGCTTCCCGGCGGCGAGGACCGAGCTCGGCCCCAACTGCAAGGTGGCCTTCGCTCCGTCGAACGTGCAGCTGGCCGGCAACCCCGAGAGCGCACCCACCGTGCCGACCGTGGAGATCGTCAGCGGATGCGACCAGATCGACGCCCTCGCCGAGGCGGCCGCCGGCGCGATCGCGCCACCGGCAGGCACACCCCGGGCGGACGCGCAGGCCCTCGGCGACCTCGGCTAGGCAGAAGGTGCGCCCGAGTGGCCCGGCCGCGATGTGGTGCACTGGACCGGTGAAGATCCGCCTGGCCGCGGTCGTGGTCGCGCTGGCAGCGCTCGCCGGCTGCTCCACCCCACCGGGTCCGGCGCCCGCGTCACCCGCCCCGACGCTCCCCGAGGACGCGATCGCCTACGACGACCTGTCCTCGACCGACCGGGAGTTCCCGTTCGACAACACCTGCGACCAGCTGGGCAGCGACTCGATCGACGAGGTGGGTGCCCAGGACGCGCGGGAGCTGCCCGGCATGGGCGGCCCGGCGGGTTGCGCGGTGGAGTTCGGGAGCGCCGAGCTCGACGAGCTGTGGATCGAGGCCCAGGCCCCGCCGAACCCGTCGGAACCGCGGTACTTCCCGCTCCTGTGGAACGGCGAGGCCGCCACCGGCACCACCTACCACCGCAGGCTCCTGCTCGACGGCCGCTACTACGCGGTGGAGACCATCGACTTCTACGGCGGCCAGCCAGGGTGCTACCTCACCGTCGACCCGGGCTCGCCCTACGCCCTGCAGTTCCGTGGGATCCTCCCCGAGGCGCTCGCGGCGGGCTACGGCGAGCTGAACTCCTCCTTCACGAACTACGTGGTCGACCACGCCGGCACCGACCGGTTCATGAAGGACAACTGCCCGGTGGTCGAGCGGACCGCGATCGTGCTCCTCGGCGACATCGATCCGGGAGGCGGGTCGCTGGCGGCGGGTTAGGAGTCAGGCATTCGAAACCGGCCTCCGCGGCTCCTGCCACGACCGTCGCGATCAAGGCGCTCCCAGGTGGCCGACGCCGGCGAGACCCAGGCCCTTGCGGAACGCAGTAGGCCCGAGCTGTTCGGCGCTCCCGGCGGCCGCTAAGTCAGGTCGCGGCGGGCCACCCGGTAGCCCGCGAGCCCCAGCAGGCCCGCCCACAGCACCAACGAGACGATCACGGGGGCCGGGCCCTCCACCGGAGCGAGCGTGGCCAGCGCCGCCGTGGCGCTCGACGGATCCACCCAGGCGAACACCTTCGGGGCGAGCCCGCTGATCGTGAGCATCACGGGCACCGTCGCGAAGTAGATCGCGAGCGCCCCCGCGGCGTTCGGCACCAGCATCGCGACGGTGAGAGCGACGAGGATCGTCAGCAACGAGCCGAGCACGCACACGCCGACGACCCAGCCGGTGCGGTGGCCCAGCACGTAGGTGGCACCCGCGCCGCTGATCGCGCCGGGCGCCACCAGCAGCGTGGTGACCAGCTGCAGCGCGGCGGCGACCAGCCAGAGCACCAGCAGGACCGTTGCCTGCGCGAGGAAGTACCGGGCCCGTGACGGCTGGGCGAGCAGGGTCGGCTGCGCGCTGCGGTGCTGCCACTCGCCGGCGATGAGCTTGATCAGCACGGCGTGCAGGAGCAGGTGCCCCACCCGCACCGTGTAGAACGTCGGGGAGATCTGGTCCGCCGCCGACGCGTACGACGACGCGTAGTCCGTGCCGGTGTGGATCAGCACGGTGACGCCGACCAGGACGACCGGGGCGAGCGCGAGCAGGATGCGGTCCGAGAGCGTGCCGGTGAGCTTGCGCAGCTCGACCAGCACCAGCATCGGGAACGGGGTTCGCCGCGATGCGGCGGCGAAGGGACCTCCGACCGGCGGACCCGGCATGCCCGGTACCGGTGGGGGGCCGGGTACCTGCCCCGTCGGGCCGGGGCCCGGCCGCCACGGCGCGGCCGGGATCTGCTGGGCCGGACCGCGCGGTGCGGCCGGCGGCGGCATCGTCCCCTGCGGTACCGGCCCCGCCCGGTGTCCGTTGGTGCCCTGTCCCGCCGGCATGGTCATCGCCCACCTCCGGACAGCCGGAAGAACAGCTCCTCGAGGTTCTGCTGGTGATCGCTGATGCCGTGCACCCGCACGCCGGCAGAGAAGACGATGTCCGAGACCCGGTCGCTCTGCGCGTCGGCGAGGATCTGGCCGTCGGGGCTCGGTTGGATGCGCACGCCGGCCTGTACGAGGGCGTTCGCGATCGCCTGCATGTCCGGGCCGCGCACCAGGCACCGGTGGGACGCGAGCAGCTCGCGGATCGGCCCGTCGGCCACCAGCCTGCCGTTGCCGATCATGACGATGCGGTCGGCCGTCTGGTCCACCTCGGACAGCACGTGGCTCGACAGCAACACGGTGCCGCCGCGCGCGGCGTGCCCGCGCAGCAGTTCGCGGACCGCCCGGATCCCGACGGGATCGAGACCGTTGATCGGCTCGTCGAGCATGAGCAGCGGGGGGTCGGCGAGCAGGGCGTGCGCCAGCCCGAGCCGCTGGCGCATGCCGAGGCTGTACCTGCCGATCTTCTTGCGGGTGGCGTCGCCGAGGCCGACCCGGGCCATCAGCTCGTCGGCCCGCCGGGCGGGGACACCCATGAGGGCGGCCGCGTTGCGCATGTGGGAGCCCCCGGTACGGCCCGGGTGCACGGCCGACGCGTCGAGCAGGACGCCCGCGACGTGAGCGGGGTTCGCCCAGTCGCGGAACGGCCGGCCCGCGATCCAGCTGCCGCCCCGGGTCGGCGGTATCAGGCCAGTGATCATCCGGAGGGTCGTGGACTTGCCCGCGCCGTTCGGCCCCAGGAACGCGGTGACCGTGCCCGGCTGCAGGTCGAAGGAGACGTCTTCGACGGCCGGGCGTCCCGCGTAGATCTTGGTCAGCCCCCGGACGCTCAGCACGATCGGATGCTAGTGGTCCCCGCCGATCAGCCCAGCGGGTCCGGCACCTCCGGGGAGCGACCATTTGCCCTTGATCACCCCTGCAGAGCAGCCCTTTGCCCTTGATCGGCGCCCTCGAGCGTGGAAGGCCTCGGGAACCTCGACGATCAGGCGCGCACGCGGACGATGACCTCGGTGTCGGTGACCTGCTCGACTCCGACCGTGAACCCGCTCGCCTCGGTCTGGCCGCCGACCGGCACGGTGATCTGCTGGCCGGCCACCTCGAGCTGTGCGGTGCCGTCCTGCACGCCGACGAGGCGGGCCTCGATCCCGAGCACCGAGACGACGGTGTCGCCGCTGCGCGGGAACGTGACGGTGCAGCCGTCCAGCCCGCAGTCGACGTTGGAGTTCCCCCCTCCGCAGCCGGTGACGAGAACCAGCGCGGCGATTACGGACATCACGGACAGAACGGCACGACGGGTCACGAATCGAAGCCTACTGGGGTAGCGGCGGCCCGGGGTGCCGGCTCAGATCTCGGCGCGGAGGCGGCGCAGCATGTCCTTCGAGCGAAGCGGTGTCTCCGCCTGCACGCTCACCCGCTCCATCACGGCGAGGTAGTCCTCGACCTCGGAGCGCTTGTCCAGGTAGACCGCGCTGTTGAGGTGCTCGAGGTAGACGATGTCGGGCAGGTCCGGCTCGGCGAACCGCAGGATCGTGAACGCGCCGCCCGCCGCGGCGTGGCCACCGTGGCGGAACGGCAGCACCTGCACCGTGAGGTTCGGGAGCTCGGTCATCTCGAGCACGTGGTCCAACTGGTCGCGCATGACGTGCGAGGGGCCGTAGGGGCGGGAGAGCGCGGCCTCGTCGATCACCGCCCACAGCTGCGGTGCGCCCGGCTCGGTGAGCATCTTCTGCCGGGTCATCCGCAGCTGCACGCGCCGGTCGATCTCCTCGACCCCGTCGGCCCGGTGCCCGACGACGATCACGTTGCGCGCGTAGTCCTCGCTCTGCAGCAGCCCGGGCACGAACTGCACCTGGTAGGTGCGGATCACGTTGGCCGCCTGCTCGAGCCCGAGGTACATCTCGAACCAGCTGGGGAGCACCTGGCTGTGCTGCTGCCACCAACCGCGGGCGTTGGCACGGCGGGCGAGGTCGAGGAACTCCCCGCGCTCCAGCTCGTCGGTGATCCCGTAGAGCGCGAGGAGATCGACCAGGTCCCGCTGCTTGAAGCCCACGCGCCCGAGCTCCAAGCGGCTGATCTTGGCGTGTGACGCCCGGATCGCGTCGCCCGCGGCCTCGCGCGTGATCCCGGCGGCCTCGCGCCACCTGCGCAGCTGCGTGCCGAGCACGATGCGCAGGACGGTCGGTCCGCCCTGCTGGGTCGGGTCGACGGGCGCTGATGCCGAGCGGGACGCCGGCGAGCCTGCACGCACCGTCCACCCCCAAGCAAGTCCGAGGCGGCAGCATATCGCCGGCTCAGCGGCTCCGGTCGGGCCATGAGACGAGTGGCCGTGCGCGCAGATGCATTTGCAGAAGAAGGTTGCAGAGTCCTCTTGCGTCTGCAAGCGGAGAGCGACAGACTGGACGCGGTGGGTGGCATGCATGTGGGCAGCCGCCCGAGGGGTGGACCTGTGACGGAGTGGGGGCCGTGAGCAGACCGCGTGGGCAGTCGGGGCCGACCGAGCTCGTCGGGAATGGTTCCACCATCTCCGTCACCTGTGTCATGGACGGCCGCTGCCATTCGGTTCCGGACGAGGAACTCGCGATCGGCATCGCCCGGCGTGGCGGCCAGTACTCCGCCGTCTGCGGGCACGTCGTCACACCCGCACCGATGGTCGCCCCCGACGGTGATCTCTGCCCCGCCTGCGCCGAGCGCGACTCGAGCTACCGCAGGAGAAGGGGTTTCCGATTCCGCCGCTGATGCGGGCCTTCAGCCCCGTCAGTGTGTCCACCGGTTGTGCGGATTTCGGGTAGTCCTGGTGTGAAGCGGGTTGGGATGGGCATCCGCAGGATGCGACACATCCACCGACCTGGGAGTACCGATGTTCGACAACCTCGTCGCGGCGCTGGGCGACGCGATGCGCACGGTCGCGGTTTTCGTGCCGCAGCTCGTGTTGTTCCTCGTCATCCTCTTGATCGGATGGCTGATCGCGAAAGGCCTGCGCAAGCTCACCAACTCCGTTCTGGAACGCCTCCATTTCGACCGTGCGGTCGAGCGCGGCGGAATCGGGCAGGCGCTCGCGCGCTCGAAGTACGACGCCAGCGATCTGATCGCGATGGTCGTCTACTACGCGGTGCTGCTGCTCACGCTCCAGCTCGCGTTCGGCGTGTGGGGGCCGAACCCCATCACAGCCCTGCTGACGGGGATCGTCGCGTTCCTGCCGCGGATCGCGGTGGCGATCATCATCGTGGTGGTGGCCTCGGCCATCGCCGCCGCCGTCAAGGACCTCATCCTCAGCGTCACGGGTGGGCTGTCCTACGGCAACGTGCTCGCGAACATCGCGTCGATCTTCATCATCGCACTCGGCGTGATCGCCGCGCTGAGCCAGATCGGCGTCGCGATCGCCGTCACGATGCCGGTGCTCATCGCGGTTCTGGCCACGATCGCCGGCATCATGATCGTCGGTGTCGGTGGCGGTCTCATCCGGCCGATGCAGCAGCGCTGGGAGCGCTGGCTCGACCGCGCCGAGCAGGAGGCACCCCAGGCACGCGCCCACGCCCAGGCGTACGAGCGCGGCCGCGAGGACGCCGCACGCCCGGCATCGGGTGCGCACGCCGACATGACCGACCCGGTCGGCACCCGCGTGGATCCGGCGACCGAACCCGTCACGGACGTGCGCAACCCGTAGGCGTCGCCTCCCGGAGCACCCGGCGGGGCCGGATGTCGGACGCGTAGGCCGGCCCCGCCGCGGCCCAGCCCAGCCCAGTTGCAGTAAGGCCACCTTCACGCAACGAGATTGCAGGAAGGTGGCCTTGCTGCAATCTCAGAGCAGCCGGTCCGGCGTCAGCGGGAGGTCCCGGACCCGTACCCCGGTGGCGTGGTGAACCGCGTTCGCCACCGCCGCCGCGACACCGGTGATGCCCACCTCCCCCACCCCGAGCAGGCCGAGCGGGGTGGTCGGGTCCGGCTCGTCGAGGTAGGAGACGTCGATCGCGGGCACATCGGCCTGCACCGGCACGTGGTAGTCGGCGAGGTTCGGGTTCATGATGCGGCCGCTGAGCGGATCGACGAGCGTCTCCTCCGACAGCGCCGCCCCGATCCCCATCACGATCCCGCCGCGCAGCTGGCTGGTGGCGGTCTTCGGGTTGATCACCCGCCCCACGTCGAACACGGCGACCCAGCGCGTCACGCGGACCTCGCCCGTGTCCTCGTCGACCGCCACCTCGCAGAAGTGGGCACCGGTGGCGGCGCGCACCTGGCGCCGCTGGTCGTTGACCACACCGGCGATCATGCGCAGCTGGCCCGCCATCCGGCCCACCGAGGTCCGGGCGCCGACCCGGCCCTCCAGCGAGGGGCGCCCGGCACGGGCGAGGATCTCCCCGTACGTCTCCCCGGACCCGTCCGCCGCGAAGAGCCCGCCGTCGCGCGCCGCGAGCTCGTCGATCCGGCACCCGCGCAACGGTGAGCCGGGCGAGCGGCGCGCGAGCGCGAGCGCCGAACGCCTCAGCTCATCGCAGGCGCGCAGGACGCTCGCCGCCGCGGTGGCCGTCTGCCCCGACCCGCCCGCCATGGGGCCGACCGGCAGGGCCGAGTCACCGACCTCGACCGTGACCGCCTCGACCGGCACGCCGAGCGCGTCCGCCGCGATCTGGGCCTGCGCGGTCGCCACGCCCACCCCGATCTCGTGCAGGCCGCACCGCACCAGGACGGTGCCGTCCATCCCGAGCCGGACGGTGACGTCCGCGGAGAGCTGGATCGGCATGTGGAAGGCGGTGGCGACGCCCCAGCCGAGCAGCTTCCGCCCGGTGCGCATCGAGCGAGGCTGCGGTGGGCGGTCGGCCCAGCCGAACCGCTCCGCGCCGCGCGCGTACGCGGCCCGCAGGTTCCGGCGGGTGAACCGCTTGCCGTCCAGTGGATCGCGCTCCGGTTCGTTGCGCATGCGCAGCTCGACGGGGTCCATGCCGAGCTCGTGCGCGAGCGCGTCCATCCCGGACTCCAGCCCGAAGGTGCCCACGGCCTCACCCGGGGCCCGCATGGCCGAGTTCGGCAGCATGTCGAGCGTCGCGGTGCTCTGGCGGACGAGGATGGCGCGGGCTGCGTAGAGGTGGCGGGACTGCGAGCCCACCGGCTCCGGCATGCCGCCGACGCGCCCGACCTGCGAGATCCCGGTGTGCAGGAGCGCGGTCAACGCGCCGTCGCGTTCGGCGCCGAGCGCCACCCGCTGCACGGTGGGTGTGCGCCCGCCGACCGTGCGGAAGACGGCCTCGCGGGACAGCGCCAGCCGGACCGGGCGCGCGGCCACGCGGGCGGCCATCGCGCACAGCACGGTGCCGGCCCAGACGAACCCCTTCCCGCCGAACCCGCCGCCGACGTTCGGCGCGATCACCCGGACCGCGTCGACCGGCAGGCCGAACCGCAGGGCGAGGTGCCGGCGGGCGAAGTCCATCGCCTGGGTGCTGTCGTGGACGGTGAGCCGGTCGCCGTCCCACACGGCGGTGGTGGCGTGCGGCTCGATCGCGTTGTGGTTCTGCGGCGGGGTGGTGAAGCGCAGGTCGACCGCGACCGGGGCGGCGGCGAGCGCCTGCTCGGCGTCGCCCTTGCGACCGCCAGCAGGCATCATCGGCAGCAACCCTCCGACCGGCTCGGCCGAGCCTTCGGCGGCGTGGAAGTCGGTGGTGGCGGGCTCGGCGGCGTAGTCGACGTGCACGAGCCGCGCGGCCTCGACCGCCGCCTCCAGGGTCTCCGCGACGACGACCGCCACCGGCTCCCCGTTCCAGTGCACCTCGGTGCTGCCCAGGTAGTTCACCTTGGTCCCGGACGCCATCGTGCTGAGGTCTAGCGGGTTCACCCGGGCGGGCGGCGGCTTCAACGGGGGCGCGTTCCGGTGGGTGATCACGGCGAGCACCCCGGTCACCCCCTCGGCGGCCGCGGTGTCGATCGCCGTGATGCGCCCCCGCGCGATCGTGGCGTGGACGAGGGTGGCGTGCGCGAGGTCCGGGTAGGGCCGGTCGGCCGTGTACTCCGACGCGCCGGTGGTCTTGACCGCTCCGTCCACGCGGTCGATCGGCCGCCCGACCGCGGGCGCGGTGGCCGTGGTGGGGCGGGTGCGCTCCGGGGCCTGGGTCATGCGGCACCTCCCTCGGTCGCGAGCTGCCGCAACGTCGCGACGACGGTGCGCTGCACCATCTCGATCTTGAACTCGTTCTGGGGTCGCGCGACCGCGGGCGCCAGTTCGGCGGCGGCCGCGCGGCGGAAGGTCTCCTCGGTGGCCGGGGCGCCCAGCAGCACACGCTCGGCTTCGCGCGCCCGCCACGGCGTCGTGGCGACGCCGCCCAGCGCCAGCCGCACGTCGACGACCTCGCCGCCGCGGACCTCGAGCGCGGCCGCCACCGACACCAGCGCGAACGCGAACGAGGCGCGGTCGCGCACCTTGCGGTACCGCGATGTCCGGGCGACCGGGAGGGCGGGCAGCTCGACCGCGGTGATCAGCTCGTCGGCGGCGAGCCCGGTCTCGACGTGCGGCGTGTCGCCGGGCAGGCGGTGCAGCTGTCCGAGCGGGATCCGACGGGTGCCGCGCACGCTCTGCGCCTCGACCACCGCGTCGAGCGCGACCAGCGCCACCGCCATGTCGGACGGGTGGGCCGCGATGCAGTGCTCGCTGGTGCCGAGCACGGCGCTGCCGCGGTGGATGCCGCCGATCGCGGCACAGCCGGTGCCGGGCTCGCGCTTGTTGCAGGCCGCGGCGTGGTCGCGGAAGTAGGGGCAGCGGGTGCGCTGCAGGAGGTTGCCGCCGACCGTCGCCATGTTTCGCAGCTGCCCCGACGCGCCGGCGAGCAGTGCCTGGGCGAGCACCGGGTAGCGGGACCGGACCAGGCGGTCGGCGGCGAGGTGGCTGTTGCGCACCATGGCCCCGATCCGCAGGCCACCCCCGGGCAGCTCGTCCACCCCGGCCAGGGGCAGCGCCGTGACGTCGACGAGCGTCTCGGGCCGCTCGACGTCGTCGCGCATGAGGTCCACGAGGTTGGTGCCGCCACCCAGCGGCCGTGCCCCGGCCGCGACGGCGCCGAGGGCGGTGGGGAGGTCGCTCGCGCTCACGTAACCGAAGGGTCTCATCGGGCCACCTGCGCGATTGCGCCGACGATGCCCTCGTAGGCACCGCAACGGCAGAGGTTGCCGCTCATCCGTTCCTTGATCTCGGCCTCCGTCAGCGCGATCTCGGCGGCGTCGAGGTCCGGCGTGACCGCGCTCGGCATCCCGGCGCGGTGCTCGGCGAGCATCCCCAGCGCGGAGCAGATCTGGCCCGACGTGCAGAAGCCGCACTGGAACCCGTCCTCGCTGATGAACTCCCGCTGCAGCGGGTGCAGGTGGTCGGGCCGTCCGACCCCCTCGATCGTCGTGATGTCACGCCCGGCGTACTGCACGGCGAGCGCGAGGCAGGCGGCGATCCGCTCACCGTCGACGAGCACCGTGCATGCGCCACAGGCGCCCTGGTTGCACCCCTTCTTGGTGCCGGTCAGGCCCAGGTGCTCGCGCAGCGCGTCGAGCAGGCTGACCCGTGGGTCGAGCTCGAGGAGCTCGGTGGTTCCGTTCACGCGGAGCTTCACGGGGATCACGCGGCCACAGTAAGGCAACGGCGTTGACTTAACAAGTCAACGCCGTTGCCCTATCCGCGAGCTATGGTCGTCGCGATGACCACGAAGGCCGGCTTCCTGCGCGCGCGGCGACCCGAGCAGAAGCAGCAGCGCTATGCCGCGATCCTCGACGCCGCACGCGAGCTCGCCCTGCGCGACGGTGTGGGCGCGGTCAGCCTCACCGACATCGCCGCCGAGGTGGGCATGCACAAGTCGGCACTGCTCAAGTACTTCGAGACGCGGGAGGAGATCTTCCTGCGGCTCGCCGAGACGGAGTTCCAGGAGTGGGCCGCCGGGGCCCTCGCCGTGCTCTCGACCGCGGGCCCCGAGCCCCGCGAGGTGGCCGACGTCCTCGCGCACTCGGTGGCCGACCGGCCGTTGTTCTGCCAACTGCTCCTGTACTCACCGCTCACGCTGGAGCGCAACGTCTCGCTGGAGGTCGTCCGCGCGTTCAAGCGGGCCGTCAACGCATCGCTCCAGCAGGTGGTGCCGGCGCTGCAGCGGGCGCTGCCCGCGCTCAGCGCGGAGGCGTGTTTCGACCTGTTCGCGATGTCGGGGATCGCGGCCGCCGGGCTGTGGCAGGCGGCCCACCCGTCGCCGCAGGTGGTCGCCCTGCACGAGGAGGACCCCCACGCGGCCCACTCGCCGGACTTCAGGGCCTCGCTCATCAGGTTCGTCCGGACCTACCTCGCCGGCCTGTTGAAGGAGTAGACCCACCGCACACACCGCCGCGGCACCGCACACATGTCCGGCCATGTGTGCGGACCCCAGCCGGTGTGCGCGGCGGCCCGGGTGTCGCAGCGCTAGGCCTCGAAGGCCGGGGCCGGGGAGCGGCGCCACCGGTCGTCGCGGCTCAGCGCGCAGACGGCGAGCACGCGGACGGTGAGCCAGTCGGCGCTCTGCCAGCGCTCCCCCACCGCGGCGCGCAGCCGGGCCGCGTCGGTGCCGGCCTGGTCGAGCAGGCCCTTCGCGTAGCCGGCCAGTAGCACGGCGGCGGCAGCAGCGGCCGAGCCCTCGACGCCGAGCAGCAGGATGTCGCGCACGCCGGCGGCATGCTGGTCCACCGCAGCCAGAAGCGCGGGCACGGCGGCGGCAGCGCCGAGCCCCGCTTCACCCACCTGGTCCATCAGGCCTGCCAACCAACGCTGTGCGTGATGATCGGCCAGGTGGTCGAAAATGCCTGCCACGGGTGTGGAGGATATCTCCCCTGATCGGACGCCGGTTCACCCGGTGACCGAACACGCAGTAGTCGTCAGAGCCAGATGCCCGGCCCGCCGAACGGCCCGCGTGCCTCGCGGCCCGCGTCGCGTTCGCTCGGTTCCACAGCGTCGGCCGTGCGCAACAGCCACCAGACCGAGCCGAACGCCGCCACCACGACCACGGCGAACACCGAGCCCGTCAACGCCACGAGGCCCAGCAGGATCGAGATCATGGCCCACTCCGGCACCGTCGTCTCGCCGGGGCGGGCACATGGGTCCTCCCCGGCATCGTGCCGGCGCACGGCCTCGGCGAGCTGCTGATCGTCGTCAGCGGTCCACTCCATGCCGCTCACCTCCCTCGTCGGGGGTACCCGCAACGGCCTACCAGCCATGCGGCCGCTTCGCATCCGGCAACCGGGGGAGTAACCCATAAGTGTTATCCCCGCGTCATGCCATCGCGCCACGCGCGTCGAGGTGCCCGGCGAGCGCGGCGGCGGCCGCCCGCAGGATCGGCACGATCCGCTCGACGGCCGCCCACGTCACCCGGGTGTCGGGGCCGGAGACCGAGAGCGCCGTGGACGCCGGGCCGCCCGGCACCGCGACGGCCACGCAGCGCACGCCCAGCTCCTGCTCGGCGTCGTCGACGGCGTAGCCCTGCGCCCGGATGCGCTCCAGCTCCCGCGCGAGCCGGTCCGGGTCGGTGATCGTGTGCGGGGTCTGGGCCGCCATCCCGGCGCGGGTCATCATGTCGCGGACCTCGCCGGGCGGCAGCTGGGCCAGCAGCACCTTCCCGACCCCGGTGCAGTGCACCGGCACCCGCCTGCCGACCTCGGTGAACATCCGCATCGAGTGCCGCGACGGCACCTGCGCCACGTACACGACGGCGTCCCCGTCGAGCATCGCGAGGTTGGCCGTCTCCCCTGCCTGGTCGACGAGGTCCGTGAGCTGCGGGCGCGCCCACTCACCGAGCATCCGCGATGCGGCCTCGCCGAGCCCGATCAGGCGCGGGCCGAGCGCGTACCGGCGCGACGGGAGCTGGCGGACGTACCCGGACGCCACCAGCGTGCGGACGATGCGGTGGATCGTCGGCAGCGGGAGACCGGAACGGGTGGCCAGCTCCGAGAGGGCGACGGCCCCTCCGGCGTCGGCCATGTGCTCCAGCAGGGCGAACGCGCGGTCGAGGGACTGCACACCGCCGCTGCGGTCCGGCTGGGTCACTCCACCCACCGTGCTCCTCCTGCCAGATCCGGGCCCTCCAGGTTAGGCCGTGGGGCTCACGCCCCGGTCCAGGTGGCGCGTTCCTTCCGGGCGAACGCTGCGACCGCCGACGCGAAGTCCGCACTGCCGTACACCCGCGCGACGATGTCGTCGCCGTCCGGGAGCCCGGCCCGCCGCAGCCGCGCGAGCGTCTGCTTGGTGGCCCACATCGACAACGGCGCGTGCGACGCGAGCGTCCCCACGGTCTCGGCGAGCGCGCCGTCGAGCGCCGCGGAGTCGTCGACGAGCTGGGTGACGAACCCGGCGGCGTGGGCCTCCTCGGCGTCGAGCAGGCGTGCGCGCAGCAGCATGTCCAGCGCCCGGGAGCGGCCCAGGTGTGCCACCAGCAGGGCGCACGTGTCCATCGACAGGGTGTTGCCCAGCGTCCGCGCGATCGGCACGCCGAACCGGGCCGCCTTGGTGGCGATCCGCAGGTCGCAGGTGGCGGCGAGGGCGAGCCCGCCACCGACGCAGTAGCCGTCCACCGCGGCGACGGTGGGGACCGCGGTGTCCTCCAACCGGCGCAGCACCCGGGTCATCCGCTCCTCGTACCCGACGCCCGCCGCGCCGTCGAAGCCCGCGAACTGAGCGATGTCGGTGCCCGAGACGAACGACTTCCCGCCCGCCCCGCGCAGCACGAGCACCCGGACGTCCGGATCGGCGTCGGCCTTCTCGCAGGCGTCGTACACACCCTCGTACATCGCGAACGTGAGCGCGTTGTGCGCCTGCGGCCGGTTGAAGGTCACCCGCAGGACGGGGCCGTCCTGCTCGACGAGGAGATCATTCATGCCCTACAGCCAACCCGGCAACACAAGAAGTATCCACGTGACGAGCGGTGTGATCAGCACCATCGAGAAGCCCCACACCATCAGCCTGCGGTAGACGTAGTCGCGCTCCGCCTCCGGCGTGTTCGCCACGGTGAGCGCGCCCGAGGTGGAGTACGGGCTGGAGTCGACCACCGACGACGAGATCGCCAGCGCGGTGACGACGCCCACGGCCCCGAGCTGGCCGCCGAGCAGCAGCGGGACGGCGAGCGGGATCAGCGCGGCGAGGATGCCGGTGGTGGAGGCGAACGCCGAGACCACGGCACCGATGTAGCAGATCAGCAGCGCGGCGATCAGGGGAACGCCGACCGACGCCACCTGCTCTCCCACCCAGTCGATGGTGCCGTTCTCCTGCAGCAGGCTGACGTAGGTGACGATCCCGCAGACCAGCAGCACGGTCGGCCACGCGACCTGGGCGACCGCACCCTTGTAGGAGTTCGGGGCGACCAGCGAGAGCAGGACGGAGGCGGTGATGGCCAGCAGGCCGACATCCAGCTGGAACGCCAGCGCGCCGACCGCCACCAGGAGCAGCGCGACGAGCGTGAGCGACCGGTTGCGGTCGAGCGTGGTGATCGTGTGGTGGTCGTCGTCGGTGAAGGCGGCGCCGGTGGCTCCCGTGGTGGTGCTCTTCGCCGCGCCCGGCCCACCGCCCGGTGCGACCGCGGCCTCGCCCGCCTCCGCCGACTCGTCGACCACCCGGCCGACGAGCTGGCGCCCGCCGAACAGGAAGAACATGACGACGTTGAGCACGGTGTTGAAGACGAGGCTGCCCAGGAAGAGGAACACCGGGCTCCCCGGCAGCCCGGCATCCGCCACCACGCCGTTGGTGATGCTGCCGAAGATGCTGATCGGCGAGAAGCCACCGGCCGTGGCGCCGTTGATGATCGACAGGCCCATGAGCACCGGGTTGATCCGGTGCCGCACGGCGAGGCTGAGCCCGATGGGCGCGATGATCGCGACGGCCGCCGGGACCACGGACCCGAACGCGGTGAGGAGCGCGGTGACCGCGAACATGATCCACGGCACGAGCCAGATCCGGCCGCGGACGCCCTGCACCGACCGGTGGACCAGCCAGTCGACGGTGCCGTTCGCCCTGGCGATCGCGAACAGGAACGTGACGCCGACCAGCGTCACGAACAGGCTGCCGGGGAACCCGTCGAAGATCCCGTCGGCGATGTCGTCCGGCGAGCCCTCCAGGACGAACGATCCGATCACGAACGCCGCGACCAGCGCGATGGCGCCCAGGTTGATGGGGAACATGGTGGCGATCACGAAGGCGATCACCAGCACGAGGATCGAGATCACGTGGATGGACATGCGCACTTCCTCACGGCGGCGTTGTCGGAGGTGTTCCGCATCGCGGAAGTATGATTCCGGCTGGAGTATGGTTCGGGCCACTCGGAGCGTCAACCCGGGACACGACTTGGAGGTCCGCGTGCACATCACCGGAGGACGTCACTTCCTGCAGATCCCCGGACCGACCAATGTGCCGGACCGGGTGCTGCGGGCGATGGCCGCCCCGACGATCGACCACCGCGGCCCGGAGTTCACCGAGCTCACGAAGGCCGTGCTGACCGCTCTCGGCCCGGTGTTCGGCACGTCGGGGCCCGTCGTGATCTACCCGTCGTCGGGCACGGGGGCGTGGGAGGCGGCACTGGTCAACACGCTCGGCCCCGGCGACCGGGTGCTGATGAGCGAGACCGGGCAGTTCTCCACGCTCTGGTCCGATCTCGCCGGTCGCCTCGGGCTGCAGGTCGAGATGATCCCCGGCGACTGGCGCCACGGCGCCGACCCCGCGGAGATCGGCCGCCGGCTCGCCGCCGACGACGGGCACGCGATCAAGGCCGTCTGCGTGGTGCACAACGAGACGTCCACCGGCGTCACCAGCCGGGTGCCCGACGTGCGCGCCGCGATCGACGAGGCCGGCCATCCCGCGCTGCTGCTCGTCGACACGATCTCCTCGCTCGCATCGATCGACTACCGCCACGACGAGTGGGGCGTGGACGTCACCGTCGCCGGGTCGCAGAAGGGGCTCATGCTGCCGCCCGGCCTCGGGTTCAACGCGATCAGCGAGAAGGCGCTCGCCGCGTCGGCGACGGCCGGCCTGCCGCGCTCGTACTGGGACTGGGGCCCGATGATCGACGCCAACGCCCGCGGGTCCTTCCCGTACACGCCGGGCACCAACCTGCTCTACGGCCTGCGCGAGGCCTGCGCGATGCTCGCGGAGGAGGGCCTCGGAGAGGTCTTCGCCCGCCACCAGCGGCACGCCGCGGCCACCCGCGCCGCCGTCCGGGCGTGGGGGCTCGAGGTGCTGTGCGCCGACGAGCGCGAGCACTCCGGTTCCCTCACCGCCGTGCTGCTGCCCGCCGGCCACGATGCCGACGAGGTGCGGCGCGTGATCCTCGACAAGTTCGACATGTCCCTCGGTGCGGGCCTCGGCCGGCTCGCGGGCAAGGTCTTCCGCATCGGCCACCTCGGCCACTTCAACGACCTGACGCTCGCCGGCACCCTCGGCGGGGTACAGATGGGTCTGCAGCTCGCCGGCGTACCGATCAAGCCGGGAGGTGTGGAAGCGGCGCTCGATCACCTGCGGGAGGCGGCACAGTGACGGAGCTCCAGCAGGCCCTCGACCGGGAACTCGAGGGCGAGGTGCTGTTCGACGACTACACCCGCCACCTGTTCTCCCGCGACGCGAGCATGTACTCGATCACGCCCGTCGGCGTGGTGGCGCCCCGGCACGCGGGCGACGTCGGGACCGCCGTGCGCATCGCGGGCGAGCACGGCGTGCCCGTGCTGCCCCGCGGTGGCGGCACCAGCCTCGCCGGGCAGACCGTCGGCGAGGCGCTGGTGCTCGACTTCTCCCGGCACATGAGCACGATCCTCGAGCTCGACCCGGAGGCGCGCACCGCGCGCGTGCAACCCGGCGTCGTGCAGGACCAGCTCAACCGCGCGGCCGCCCCGCACGGGCTGCTCTTCGGGCCCGACACGTCGACGTCCAACCGCGCCACGCTCGGCGGGATGATCGGCAACAACTCGGCGGGCAGCGGATCCGTCCGGTACGGGATGACGATCGACCACGTCCGGGAGCTGGACGTGGTGCTCTCCGACACCTCCACCGCGCGGTTCGGGCCGGTCGACGAGGCCGAGCGGGCCCGCCGCGCACGTGCGGACACCCTGGAGGGGCGGCTCTACCGCGAGCTGCCCGCCCTCGTGGACGCCCACCGGGACGCGATCGCCACCGGGTTCCCGAAGTTCTGGCGGCGGGCCGGCGGCTACCGCCTCGACCGGCTCACGGACTCGTTCGACCTGGCGCGGTTCGTGGTGGGTTCCGAGGGGACGCTCGTCGTGGCCACCGAGGCCGTGGTCGGGCTCGTGCCCAAGCCGGCGAAGACCATGATCGCGGTGGGGCACTTCCGCTCCACCCAGGCCGCGATCGACGCCACCGAGGACGCGCTGTCCTGCGAGCCCGCAGCCGTCGAGCTGATGGACCGCACCATCCTCGACCTGTCCCGGTCGAAGCTGGAGTACGCCGCGCTCGGCACGATCCTGCAGGACGACCCGGACGCGCTGCTCTTCGTCTCGTTCAGCGGCGACGACCCCGCGGAGCTGAGGTCCCAGCTGGACCGGCTCGACGTGCTGTGGAAGCGCCACGGCCACGGCTACCACACGCTCGTCGCCGAGACCCCCGCACAGCAGGGCGCCCTGCTCAAGGTCAGGAAGTCCGGTCTCGGGCTGCTCATGGCCGCGAGCACCGGGTCCAACCGGCCCGCCGCGTTCGTCGAGGACACGGCCGTCGACCCGACCCGGCTCGCCGAGTACACCGAGCGGTTCGCGAAGGTGCTCGACCGGCACGGCATGCGCGCCGGCTTCTACGGCCACGCGTCGGTCGGCTGCCTGCACGTGCGCCCCTTCGTCGACCTCTCCCGACCGGAGGAGGTCGTGAAGATGCGCGCCGTGGCCGAGGAGGTCCGCGACCTCGTCGCCGAGTTCGGGGGCGCCAACTCCTCGGAGCACGGTGACGGCCTCGCCCGCAGCGAGTTCAACCGGCACCTGTTCGGCGACGAGCTCTACGAGGCCATGCGCCGCGTCAAGGGGATCTTCGACCCGGACGGCCGGATGAACCCCGGCAAGATCGTCGACGCCCCGTCGATGACCGACAACCTGCGGGAGCCCGCGCTGCCGCCCGCCGGGCCGCTCACCACGATGCTGGACCTCACGGTCGTGGCCGGTGGCGAGCGCGGGATGCGCGGCGCCGCCGACCGCTGCCAGAACATCGGGGTGTGCCGCAAGGACGACGCCGGCGTGATGTGCCCGTCGTACATGGCCACGCACCGCGAGGAGGACTCCACCCGCGGCCGGGCCAACGCGCTGGTCAAGGCGCTGTCCGAGCCCGACCCGCGCACCGCGCTCGGCGACGAGCGGCTGCACGAGGTGCTCGACCTGTGCCTCATGTGCAAGGCCTGCAAGAGCGAGTGCCCGCTCTCCGTCGACATGGCCACCCTCAAGGCCGAGGCCCTGCACCACAAGCACGAGACGAAGGGCGTGCCGCTCCGCTCGCGCGTCTTCGCCGGCATCCGCGGCCTCAACCGCGTAGGCGCCGCGAGCGCCCCCCTGGCCAACCTGCCGAACCGGGTGCCCGGGCTGCGCAAGCTGATGGCGAAGGCGATAGGCATCGCCCCGGAGCGCCCGCTCCCGAGCTTCACCAGCGAGACGTTGATGAGCTGGTTCCACTCCCGGGAAGTTCAGGAAAGCCACATTCATGAACCTGCAGGACAGGAAAGTGGCTTTCCTGAACTTCGGAGCCGGGGGCCGCTCACCTTTCTCGGCGACTCCTTCACCTCCTTCACCGAACCCGCGATCGGCATCGCCGCCATCGAGCTGCTGGAGCGCGCCGGGTGGGACGTGCGCCTGGAGTCGAGCGGGTGCTGCGGGCGGGCGGCGTTCTCCAAGGGCCTGCTCGACCAGGCCAGGCGCCAGGCGTCGGGGCTCGTGGACGCGCTGGCCGGCACGGAGGGCCCGATCGCGGGCGTCGAGCCGTCCTGCGTGCTGACCCTCGGCGACGAGCACCGCGCCCTGCTCGGCGCGGACGACCCCCGCGTCGCCGACGTGGCCGGCCGCGCCCGGCTCGTCGACGAGCTGCTCGTCGAGGCGATCGACGACGGCGCGCTGCGGCTGCGCGAGGACGCCTGGCCGGCCGGGCACCGCATCCTCTACCACGGGCACTGCCACCAGAAGGCCGAGGTCGGGACGGCCGCCACGGTGGCCCTGCTCTCCCGCATCCCGGGTGCCGAGGTCGTCGAGGTCGACGCGGGCTGCTGCGGGATGGCCGGCTCCTTCGGGTTCGAGGCCGAGCACTACGAGGTGTCGATGCAGGTGGGTGAGGACCGCCTGTTCCCCGCGGTGCGCGCCGAGCCCGGCGCCACCGTCATCGCCGCCACCGGGGTCTCGTGCCGTCAGCAGATCGCCCACGGCACGAGCCGGGAGGCCCACCACCCGGTGGAGCTGATCCGCGCGGCCCTCGCCTGACCGGCTACCGGCTTTCGAAGAGCACCTCGGGGAACCGCGCCGACGGGCCGTCGAGCAGCGGGGCGGGCCGCCCCTTCAGGTGCTTGTCGAAGAAGGCCTGCGCGTAGGCGTCGGGGATCTCGCGCGCCCGCTGCGGGTCGAGGGAGCCGCTGAGGCCGAGCGGCTTGGCGAGCATCGGTGAGAAGAGCGGGAAGTCGGAGAAGTCGACGTGGTACATCCCGGGGACCAGCACGATGTAGCCGGGCCCGGACAGTCGGTCGTAGACCGCGCGCATGGTGCGGTGCGTCTCCTCGACGTCGGACTCGGACCAGCCTTCGCGCCGCATGGTGCCGGCGTCGCGGCTGATCCACATGACCGGTTGGTGCAGGCCCTGGGAGACCACTTCGGCGGGCAGGAACACGTCGATGGGCAGGCACGCCCCGATGCGGGGGTCGTTCTTGCAGGCCTCGCCGGTGACGGCACCGCCGAGCGACACCCCGAACATGCCCACGTGGTCCAGGTCCAGCCGCCCGGCCAGGACGTCGTCGGCGTGGTCGACGTCGGCGAGCCGGTCCAGCGTGAAGGACGCGTCCTGGGCCAGGAACGGGATGACGGTGTCGATGAAGGGGCGGTCGAGCATCCGGGGGTCCATGTCGACCTGCCGCCCGTCCGGGAAGATCACGCCGGCCGAGGCGTGCGGGTGGTCGATGGCCGCCACCACGTAGCCGTGGGACACGAGCTCCTCGACCTGCGCCGTGTTGTGCTGGCGGTAGCCGCCACGACCGTGCGAGAAGATCAGCACGGGATAACGGGTGTCCTCGCGGACGGCGGGCGCACCGGCGACGGCGTTCGTCCGGACCTGGTCGAAGTAGTCGAAGGTGGGCCCGGGCAGCTTCATCAGGCGGGCCAGCGGCGCGAGCGCGCGGCCGTCGGCGACGTACGGCGCTCGCGGCGCCGACGGCTCGTCGGCGGCCGGGTACCAGACCTGCACGACGAGCTCCCGCCGGTCGTCGGGATCGGCGGTGAAGACGTCCGGGCGGCCGGCGTCCACCCAGTGGTAGGTCTGGGTGCCGACCGCGTACGGGCCGGTCGGGACGGGCAGCCGGAACACGGGGACGACCACCGGTACCGCGATCGCGACGGCCAGTCCCAGGACGCCGAGGCCGACGGCCACCCCGCGCCCCGGCGGCCGTCCGGCCGGCCGCGTGAGCCAGCCCAGGGCGGCGAGCCCGCTCAGCACGTAGGCCGGGATCATCTGCCAGCGCGCCCCTTCGACCAGCACCTGCGCGGCCAGCGCCGGGAGCGGGAGGAGCGCGAGGAGGCGGAGGTGACGCGCTCGGCCCGGGCACACCACCAGGACGACGAACGCGAGCACGATGGCGGTGAGCAGGGAGGCTTCGAGTGGGCGCATCCGGTCCTCTTGCTGGCATAGTTTGAGACTTGAGACATCGTATCTCAATGTGGGAGGTGGCAGTGTCGACCGGCTCCGAACCCACCGGTCTCACCCGCCGGCGACGCCGGCTGTCGGACCGGGAGACCGAACGGCGCATGCTCGACAGCGCGGTGGCCATGGTCAACGAGGCCGGCCTGACGGTGAGCCTCGAGCACATCAGCCTCGAGGAGGTGATCCGGGAAGCCGGGGTCGCCCGCAGCGCGGTGTACCGCCGCTGGCCCTACAAGGACCTGTTCTTCAGCGACCTGCTCCGTGAGCTCGCCCGTGCGGTGGCGCCCGCGTCGATCGCCGGCCGCGAGACGACGGACGCCGTCCTCGCCGGGATCGCGACCGAGCGGCTCGACCTGCTCGAGACGCCGGACGGACGGCGCGCGATGCTCCTGGAGCTGATCCGCGGCGAGCAGGACTTCGCGCTCGTGCACGAGTCCGCGGAGTGGCGGACCTACCTCGCCCTGCACGCCACGTTCCTCAGCCTCCCGGACGGGACCCTCCGCGCGGACGTGCAGGCGGCGCTGACCGCGTCCGAGCGGGGCTTCACCACCCGCATCGCCGCGGCGTGGCAGGAGTGGGCCGAGCTGTTCGGCTTCCGGCTGCGCCCCGCGCTCGACGCCGGTTACGAGGCCCTCGCGAGCCTGGTCAGCGCGCACTTCCGGGGGTTGGTGCTGATGTCACCGACGAGCCCCGACATCGTCGAGGCCCACGCGGACGCCGACCCGTTCGGCACCGGGGAGACGGCGCGCTGGCCGCTGCGCGCCGTCGCGCTGGCCGGCATCGCGCTCGCGTTCCTGGAGCCCGACCCCGGGATCACCTGGACCGAGGCGCGGGTGGCCGCCGCCCGGGACGAGTTGACCGCGGCGTCGAGCAAGTCGATGCGACCCGGTTGATCGCCACTCACACACGAACGGTGGTGCTCACACAGCAACTGCAGTTCGTGTGCGGGCGCAAGAGTTGGTGTGGGAGCGCTCGGAGACCGGTGGCTCGCTCGTGCGGTCAGAGGACCGATCACTCCGGCACGCTACGTGGCACCCGTACGCCGTCCGCGGTAGGACGAGGCACTCCCGCGGACGGAGGTGCGCGGACCGGCCGGCGGTTAGCGTCGGTCCCATGCGAACCGGCGGGCGACCGATCTGGTGGGCGGGTGTCCTGCCCACCGTGGTGCTCCCCGTCGCCGTCGCCGTGTTCACCGTCGTCGGCACGACGTTCGCCCAGGAGTTCGGCACGGGTTCGCGCTACCTCGACGTGCTCGGCAGGCTGCTGCTGCTGGCCGGGCCCGCCGCGCTGGTCTTCCGCCGGTGGAACCCGCCTGCCGTGTTCGCCGGGGTCGCCGGGGTGCTCCTGATCTACCTCGCGGTCGGCTATCCGTTCGGGCCGGTGCCACTCGCCTCGATCGTCGCGCTCGGCACCACCGTCGGCCGCGGCCACCGGCGGGCGGGGTACGCGATCGCCGCCGTCGCGTTCGCCGGCGTACTGGTGGTGGACGTGGTGCACCGCCCGGAACTCGGGTTCCCGTTCGCGGGCGCGTCGGGGTGGCTGGCCTGGATCGCCGCGTACGTCGCGGCCGTCGAGCTGTGGCGGGCCCGGCGCGAGCGGCGCGAGCAGGCGAAGGCCGCGGCGGCCGAGGCCGAGCGCCGACGCGGCAGCGAGGAGCGGCTGCAGATCGCGCGCGACCTGCACGACGTGCTCGGCCACCACATCTCGCTCATCAACGTCCAGGCCGGCGTGGCGCTCTACCTGATGGACGACGACCCCGAGCAGGCGCGCTCGGCGCTGACCGCGATCAAGCAGTCCAGCCGCGACCTGCTGCGCGAGATGCGCTCCACCCTCGGGGTGCTGCGCGGGGTGGACGAGGAGCCGCCGCACCAGCCGGTGGCCGGGCTCGCGCGGCTGGACGAGCTCGTGGAGGCAACGCGCGCGGCCGGGCTGCCCGTCGCCGTCGAGATCGGCGGCGAGCCGCGGGAGCTGCCGCCGAGCGTCGACACGGCCGTATACCGGATCATTCAGGAGGCGCTGACGAACGCCCGCAAGCACGCGGGGCCCGCGCGGGCGTCGGTGCTGCTCACCTACACCGAGGACGGGATCACGATGCGGATCGACGACGACGGCACCGGCCCGGCGGGGAGCGCGGGAGGCGGCAACGGGCTTCCCGGGATGCGCGAGCGCGCCGCGGCCCTCGGTGGCACGCTCACGGCGGGCCCGCGTCCCGGTGGCGGGTTCCGGGTGGACGCGCACCTGCTCACGACGGGAGGCGGGCACTGATGATCGGCGTGCTGCTGGTGGACGACCAGGCGCTGGTGCGCGCCGGGTTCCGCGCGCTGCTGCGGGCGCAGCCGGACATCGAGGTGGTCGGCGAGGCCGAGGACGGCGCCGCCGCCGTCACGATGGCCCGCGACACCAAGCCGGACGTCGTGCTGATGGACATCCGCATGCCGGGCCGCAACGGTCTCGACGCCACCAAGGACATCGTGGCCGACCCGCGCCTGTCCGGCGTGAAGGTCATCGTGCTCACGACGTTCGCCGAGGACGCGTACGTCTTCGACGCCATCCGCAACGGGGCGAGCGGCTTCCTGGTCAAGGACATCGAGCCGGTGGAGCTGGTGCACGCGATCCGCGTGGTGCACGGGGGCGACGCGCTCCTGTCCCCCGTCGTCACCCGGCGGCTGATCGAGGAGTTCGCGGCGCGGGCGAAGCCGCCGCAGCCGGCCAAGCAGATCACCGCCCTGCTCGGCCAGCTCACCGACCGCGAGCGTGAGGTGGTGGCGCTGGTCGCCGCGGGCCTGTCGAACGACGAGATCGCCGAGCGGCTGGTGGTCAGCCCGGCGACGGCGAAGACGCACGTCAGCCGGGCCATGATCAAACTCGCCGCGCGCGACCGCGCGCAGGTGGTCGTGCTCGCGTACGAGAGCGGGCTCGTGCGACCCGGCTGGACCGGTTAGGAGACCGGGCTTCCGGCTCCCCAGTAGAACGGTCCGGTCGTCGTGGCCCGCACCTGCACCCACCACCCGACCCGGGCGAGTCGCTCCTCGAGATCTCGCGGCCGGTGGGGCACCTTGACGGCCCGGTGAGCGGACCCGTCGTTCAGGCGGCGCAGGACCGTCGAGGACGACTCACCCTCGACGAGCTCGTCCGGCGTGCGGTACGCGTCGTCGACGAAGAACACCCGCCCACCCGGCTTCAGGCAGCCCGCGACCAGCGACCAGAACGACGCGAACCGCTCCAGCGGCACGTGCGAGATCCAGAAGCCGAAGAAGACCACGTCATACCGGCGATCCGGACGCGATGGGCCTACTCCGGCGCCCGGAAGCCGCCGATCTCCTGCTCGAGCAGTTCGGCCAGCCGCAGCGGGGTGCGGTCCTCGAACATCGGACCGATGAGCTGCACTCCCACCGGCAGGCCCTCGGGGGACCGGCCCGTCGGTATCGCAGTGGCGGGCAGGCCGGGCATGGTGGCCAGGCCGGCCCAGACGAGCTGGTCGAAGTAGGGGTGCTCGACGCCGTCGATTTCGATGCGCCGTTCCAACGGATTCGGATCGTGGTCGTGCGGGAACGCCGGCGTCGGTGTGATCGGGCACACCACGGCGTCGAACTCGGCGAACAGCTGCCGCCATCCGTGGCGGTGGAGCTCGCGGCGGTTGTTCGCCTCGATCCAGTCGCGGTGGCTGAACACCATTGCGCGCAGCCGCACGGCGTCAAGACTCCGGTCGTCCGCGCTCAGCCCGGCGGCGCGGATCTGCAGCTGCTCGTACGATTCGATGGGAAAACGCGCAACGGAACCCGAGATCAGCAACTGCATGTAGAGCGTCGCGGCTTCGGTCGGATCGGGCAGCAGCGGGCTGTGCCGTCCGACGCGGGCGCCGCCGGCGACCAGCGCGGCGGCCACCCGGTTCACGCCCGCCCGCACGGCGGACCCGGTCGGGATGAGCGGATGCTCGTCGAGGACCAGGACCCGGAAGTCGCCGAGCCGCTCGTGGCGGGCGGGCGGCAGTGCCAATCGGTGCGCCACGCCGAGCGTCAGCGGGTCCGGTCCGGCCATGACGTCGAGCAGGAGCGTGAGGTCGCGGGCGGTGCGCGCCATCGGGCCGACGACGGCGAGGTCCAGGTCGACCGGCAGCGCCGGCTCGGACGGCGGGACCATCCCGCGGTTGGCCGCCAGCCCGAGCGTCGGCTTGTGCGCGTAGACGCCGCAGAAATGCGCGGGGGTGCGCAGCGAGCCGGCGATGTCGGAGCCGATGGACAGCGCGCCGAATCCGCACGCCAGGGCGGCCGCCGATCCGCCGGAGGACCCGCCCGAGGTGCGATCGTGATCCCACGGGTTGTTGGTGGTGCCGTAGATCTCGTTGAAGCTCTGGATGTCTTGCAGCCCCAACGGCACATTGGTCTTGCCGAGCACCACCGCGCCCGCGGCATCGAGCCGCGACACCTGTACCGCGTCCTGCGCCGGCACGTGGTTCCGGTGCGGCGGCATGCCCCAGGTCGTGGGCAGCCCGGCGATGTTGTACGACTCCTTGACCGTCACCGGAACGCCCAGCAGCGGCCGGTCCTCACCACGCTCGCGTGCCTGGTCGGCACGGTGTGCGGCGGCCCGCGCACGGTCGAAGTCCGGCACGCAGATCGCATTGATCACTTTGTCGTCGCGCTCGATACGGGCTATCGCCTCGTCGGTCAGTTCCACCGACGTCACCGCACCGGCGCGCAACGCGGCAACGAGCTCTTCGGCCGCCTGAAAGCTCCACTCCATGAATCCGAAGCTATCCGCCTGCCACCGAGGACACGAAATTCCGGATCGTGCAACGGGGAGGCCGAATTCGGCGCCCCCGCCCAACCGCCGAAAAGGGTCCCACTGCAGGTCACAGTGCCGACCGTGGGCCTACTCCACCCGCTCGGGCCATGAAATACCGTTTCGCGCAACGGGATGGACGTCTCAATGCACCGGGACGGTTGACGCGCGGGTCCCCGCACTAGATCGTGTGCGCAGCACAGGGGGAGGTGGTCGGGGTGGACCCGACGTCGAAGGTTGCTGCCGCGGAGGCGGGGTCACACCCGAGCCAGATGAGGCGGGTGGCGCTCGCGAGCGCGGTCGGCACGACCATCGAGTGGTACGACTACTTCATCTACTCCACCGCGGCCGCGCTGGTGTTCGGCTCGCAGTTCTTCACGACTCTGGAACCGGCGTCCGCCACGCTCGCCGCGTTCGCGACGCTCGGCGTCGGCTTCCTCGCCCGGCCGATCGGCGGCATCCTCTGGGGTCACTTCGGCGACCGGATCGGCCGCAAGGCGATGCTCATCGCGTCGCTGCTGCTCATGGGCCTCGCCACGGTCGGCGTCGGGCTGCTGCCCACCTACGACCAGATCGGCCTGCTCGCGCCCGTGCTGCTGCTCGTGCTGCGGCTGCTCCAGGGCCTGTCCGCCGGCGGTGAGTGGGGCGGCGCCGCGCTCATGGCCGTCGAGCACGCGCCGGAGGGGAAGCGGGGCCGCTACGGCTCGTACTCCCAGATCGGGGTGCCGGCCGGGCTGATCCTCGCCCAGCTGGTGTTCGTGGCCGTCGGCGTGCTCGACGACGAGCAGTTCGCGAGCTGGGGCTGGCGGCTGCCGTTCCTGTTCAGCATCGTGCTCGTCGGCATCGGGCTGTTCATCCGGCTGCGCATCGAGGAGAGCCCCGTGTTCGCGACGCTGCGCGACGAGAACGTCCGGGCCCGGGTGCCGATGATGGACGTGCTGCGCGAGCGGCCCCGCGAGCTGCTGCTGGCCTCGGTCAGCTTCATCGCCAACACCGCGATCGGCTACGTCTTCCTCGCCTACCTGCTGTCCTACGGGACGTCGGTGCTGAAGGTCGACCGCACCACGATGCTGATCGTCGTGATCATCGGCAGCGTGTCGTGGCTGGTCAGCATCATGGTGTCGGCGCAGTGGTCGGACCGGGTCGGACGCAAGCCGGTGTATCTCGTCGGTTCGGTGCTGCTGGTCGTGTGGCCGGTGCCGTTCTTCCTGCTGATCGACACCAGGTCGACGGCCTTGATGATCATCTCGGTGATCGTCCTGACGATCGGCCTCGGCGCCTCGTACGGCCCGCAGTCGGCGCTCTTCGCCGAGATGTTCGAGGCGCGCTACCGCTACAGCGGCGCCTCGTTCTCCTACGCCGTCGGGGCGGTGGTCGGCGGTGGGTTCGCGCCGCTGATCGCCACCGCGCTGCACAACTCCACCGGCACGTCGCTCTCGGTGTCGGCGTACATGGTGGCGGTCGCGGTGATCAGCCTGATCGCGGTCATCTGCATTCGGGAGACCCGACGGGTGTGACGGCCTTCCGCGCCCGCGGCGCCGTGGCCAGCACGGAGCCGGCGAGGATCAGCGCGAACGCCACGAGGATCGACGCGGTGAGCGGCTCACCGAGCACGAGCACGCCCGCCGTGACCGCGACCGCCGGGTTCACGTACGTGAACACGAGCGCCCGCGACGGCCCGGCCTCGCGGATCAGCGCGAAGAACACGAGGAACGCCAGCGCCGTGCAGAGGACGGCGAGACCGGCGAGCGCCGCGAGCACGTGGCCGTCGGGCAGGGCCTGCGGCCAGGTGAGGGCGGCGGGTGCGGCGTAGACGAGCGCGGCCCCGCCGAGGCACAAGGCCGTCATGGGGAGCGTCGGCACGTCGGCCAGCCGGCGCGCTGCGATGATCGGTGCCGTGGCGTAGCAGACCGCGACCAGCAGCACCTCGACGACCGCCCACGGGCTCCCCTCACCCAGCGCGGGTGCGGCCAGCACGACCACGCCGGCGAGACCGACCCCGAGGCCGGCCCACCGTGCGACGCCGAGCCGCTCGGCGTCGCCGGTGACGCGGCCGATCAGCACCGCGACGATCGGGGTGGCCGCGATGAGCAGCCCGGTCATCGAGCTGGTGATGTGCCGCTCCGCGTCCGACAGCAGGTACCACGGGATCATGATCTCGATCGCCGCGAAGGCCACCAGCGGACGCCAGCGCTCCCGCAACCACGCCGGCCGGCCGGCCCGCAGCGCCAGCGGCAGCAGGATCGCGGCCCCCACGGCGGTGCGCGCGAACACGAGCACCGGGACCGAGATGCCGCCCTCCACCGCCACCTTGATCATCAGGTACGGGATTCCCCACAGGATGCCCATCGCCGCGAACAGCACCCACCCGCGACTGCTCATCGCTCGGCCTCGCTGCCGCTCGGCCGGCGCTTCGCGCGGGCGCTGTGCCGATGATTCGCTCGCTGACGCTCGCCCATCGCTCGCCCCCTCCGCGAGCACGATACGACGCCGCCCCGGCGGGTCTACACGACGATCGTGGCGCGGCCCAGGAATGCGCCGTCCGGGAAGCCCGCCACCGCGATCTCGTGGAACCCCAGCCGGTCGTAGAAGGCGCGCGCTCCGGCGTTGGCCGGGTCCATCTGCAGGTGCACGCGGGGCACCCCCATCGCGCCCAGCGCCCGCAGGAACGCGGTCATGAGCACCCGGCCGTGGCCGGCTCCCTGGTACGCGGGCAGCAGGTCGATGTGCAGGTGGGCGGCGTGGTCGGCCACCTCCCCCACGAGCATCCGCTCCGGGTCGTGGAGCGTGCGGACCAGCCGGTCGAGCGTGGTGCCGGGCCGCTCCGGCAGCCGGTGGCGCTCGGCGAGCGGGGGCAGCCACTCCTCCCGGAACCACGTCACGAACGCCGGGGTGTCGGCGGTGCCGAGCACGTACCCGACGGCGGCGCCGCCGTCGTCGAGCACGAACGCGAGCCCCGGCTCGTGCTCGACGTACGGCAGCGCGTAGATGCTCGGCAGCAGGTCGGGGTAGCGCTCGCGCGAGTCGTCTGCCACGTTGCTCGTGAGGACGCAGATCTCGGCGACGGCCGCGCGGTCCTCCGGCCGGTAGGCGCGGATCACGGGCACGACCGCGACCTACTGCGTGGTGAAGCGGTGGGCCTCGACGATCACCTCGGCGAGCCGGCCCACGGCCCCCTCGAAGATCATCTTGCCGTGCTCCGCGGAGGCGCCGGTGGGGTCGCCGACGTGGCCGTCGGGACCGAAGTCGGCGCTGGTCCAGCCGAACGACACCGGCTTGCCGAACCCGATGTGCTCGAAGGAGCGAAGCCCCTCGGGCACGTTCCGCCGGGCGTGCTCCATGTGCACCAGGTCGGGCCGCAGGTGCAGCATCAGCGACGTCTCGCCGTGGCCGCCGTGCACGCCCATCCCGTACTCGGTCTCCGCCGAGGTCCGCCCGCCCTGGTCGGCGGGCACCGACAGGTGCGCGAAGAACGTGCGCAGCCCGAACCTGATCCGGATCTCCCGGCACGCCACCTGGCCGAGCGCGGAGTTGCCGCCGTGCCCGTTGACGAACAGCAGCCGCGAGATGCCCGACGTCGAGAGCGACCGGCCGATGTCCACGAGCGTGCGCATCAGCGTGTCCCAGGACAGCCAGATCGTGCCGGCAGCCCAGTGGTGCTCGTCGGACTTCGTGTACGCGAGCGCGGGCAGCAGCACCACCGGCGCGCTGCCGGCCTCCGCGACGGTCCGGACGGCGGCCTCGGCCGCCTCGCTCGCCGTCACGTAGTCGGTGGAGACCGGCAGGTGCGGCCCGTGCTGCTCGATCGCCCCGAGCGGGAGCACCGCCACGGTGTCCGGCGGCAGCGCGGCCACCTGGGGCGCGGTGAGGTCGATGAACCGCGGCACCATCAGCGCACCCCGATGTTCACGCGCGTGTCGACCGGCGGGGCGGCGGTGAGCTTGCCCGGGTTGAGCAGACCCTTCGGGTCGGTCACGCGGGCGGTCTCGATGGCCAGCTCGACGTTGCGGTCGACGTACCACTGGTGCGGCGAGTGGACCCCCACCCCGATCGCGTCCAGCCGCGGGATCCCGGCGAGCACGGCGTCCTCTCCCCGGTACTCGGCGACGATCATGGCCCCCGGGCCGTGGCTGAAGAGCTCCAGGTGCAGGTGCACGGGCCCCTCGTACACCTCCCGCACCGCGTCGGGGTCGTCCCAGATCGCCGGGCCGCCCGACTCCATGTGGAAGTAGGTGCGCCCCGGGTTGCCGCGCTGGAAGAACCAGACCGGGTGGTTGTAGGACATGCCCGAGAGGCGGTCGGTCTCGGTGTAGTCGGTGAGCGTGGTGACGTGCTCGCCGCCCGCCGCCATCCGCCGGGCCACCTCCCCCGCCGTGGACGCCTCGGCGATAACCCGCAGGCTGTACCGGTCGGGGTCGAGCTTCATCGGCGCCGTCAGCGTCGGCACGAGCGCGGGCTCGTCGGCCGACGCCAGCCGCGGCAGCTGCGGCAGGTCCAGCAGCGAGCGGTGTACCGCCACCAGGTCGGCGTAGGAGCCGAAGCTCCCGTAGACGGCCACCCAGTCGCGCGCCGGGTCGGTGCGGATCTCGACGTCGACGAGGATGCCGGTGACCCCGTAGGTGTGGATGTAGGCCGCGAGCTCGTCGCCGGTGACCCGGCGCATCGCGCCGCTGCCGTCCATCGGCGCGACGAGCACCGAGACGACGAAGCCGTCGTCCGTGGTCCGGTGCTCGATCGTGCCGGTGCCCGCGCTGCCGCCGCCGATGAACCCACCGATCGTGGACGTCTTCGTGGACGGGTACATCCAGATGTCGCGCCCGGCCGCGCGGCCCACCTTGTCGATCGCGGTGAGCCGGGCGCCCGCGCCCGCCGTGATCGTGCCGCCCGGGTTCACGGTGATCGAGTCCAGGCCGCGCAGGTCGAGCAGGATGCCGCCGTCGAACGGGGTGGCCTGCCCGTAGTTGCCGGTGCCCGCCCCGCGCGGCGTGACCGGCACGTCGTGCTCGAAGGCCACGCGCAGCACCTCCGGCACGTGCTCCGGCTGCGTCGGGCGGACGACGGCCTCGGCGAGATAGCGCCCGGCCGGCACCTTCTCCTGCAGGACGGGCGACATGCGCGACCAGTCCGACGAGACCTTCAGGATCAACGCCGGGTCGACCGACACCGTGCCCACACCGAGCCGTGCGATCTCGGCGGCGGCCTCCGCCGTGCGCTCCGCGACGGTCACGGCCCCTCCATCTTGATGCTCGGGTCGATGAAGTCGTTGGTGTAGAGGCTCGCCGCGTCCGGGACGCTGGTGATCGTGCCCTGGGACTGCAGGATCGGCCCGAACGTGGACACGATCTCCTGCATCCGGTCCGGGTCGAGCTGCCCGAACACCCCCGACGCCGGGTCGTTCTTCACGAAGCCCTGGTCGACCTGGGCCTTCGCGGAGTACTCCGCGACGCCCGGCGAGTAGCTCCACCCGGTCTGGTACGCCTCGACCAGCTCGACGATCAGGCGGTTGGTCGGGGCCGGGTTCGCGAGGTAGTCGATCTGGGACTTCTGCATGATCGGCACGAGCTTCTGCAGGCACGGCCGCAGCTGATCGAGCTTGTCGGCGCGCACGGCGATCGGCTCCGGGTAGATCGAGTAGCCGTAGTTCGCGAGCGGCTCGTAGCCGACCGGGCGGCCCCACTCCTGGATCTCGTTCTGGTAGACGTACGGCTCGGCCGTCGCGAAGCCCTGCTGCAGGATCGTCGGGTCGGACACGAACCGCGCGGGCGTGCCTTCGTAGCTGGTGTCGATCTGCCCGCGCTGGATGATGCCCTTGCCCGCCAGCAGGGCCGGGACGATGTCACCGGAGGTGAGGACCGGCGCACCGCTCGCTGCGACCTCGCGGATCGTGGTCATCCCCGGGTGGCTGTCCGGGTCCCACATGAGGATCTGCGGGCTCACGGTCAGCTGCGAGGCGACGGCGACCGTCGGTTGGTCGGCGAACGCGGCGATCGCCGCGTCGCTGTTGACCGCGCCGAGCGTGATCGAGTCGTCCAGGTACATCAGGGCCGGCACCGGCTGGAACCCGACGTTCGGGCCGCCGGGCCGCACCTCGACGTCGACCCCGGTGTCCACGCCCTGCGTGACGAGCGATCCGGTGACCGACTTTGTGCTCGTGTCGATCTGGTAGTCGGGCCCGACCAGCGAGTACATCGAGCCGTGCTCGGCCTCGGGCTGCCAGTCCTGCTGCAGCACCACCGTGGCCGGGCAGGCCCCGGCGAGGTCGAGCGGACCGCCGGCCTCGGCGGCCGGGGCGGCCGGACCGGCCGCGGGGCCCGACTCGTCCCCTCCGCCCCCGCATGCGGACAGGACGAGCGCGGCGGCCAGTGCCGTCGCGGCGAGCGGGCCGGATCTGCGGATCATGGGGAGCTCCAGTGGTGGGACGGGGATCAGCGGGCGACTCGGCCGTACCAGCGGCCGACCACGGCCCGGTCGAGCACGGCGAAGATGGTGAAGATCACGACGCCGAAGAGCGCGGTGAGCGTGACGGACGTGAGCAGCGCCTCCATCTGCAGGCGCTGGGTGTAGACGCGCAGCAGGCCGCCGATCCCGGGCGAGCCCTGCTGGAAGAAGTAGTCACCGACGATCGCCCCGATCACCGAGAGGCCCGCGGCGTTGCGCAGCCCGGTGAAGATCGACGGCACGGCGGCCGGGAACTGCAGCTTCGTCAGCCGCTGCCACCGCGTGGCCTTGTTCAGCGTGAACAGGTCGTGCGCCGCGGCGCTCGCCGACTGCAACCCGAACAGCGTGTTGGCCACCATCGGGAACAGCGCGATGATCACGCAGACCGCCACCCGGGCGAGGAAGGAGTACCCGAGCCAGATCCCGATCAGGGGCACCAGCGCCAGGATCGGGATCGTCTGGAGGATCACCGCGTACGGGTAGAGGACCTTCTCCGCCCACGCCCACTGCGACATCACCACGGCGTAGGAGATGCCGAGCACCACCGCGGCCGCGAGCCCGATGAGCGCCACGGCGAAGCTGCGGGCCAGCGCCTCCATCATCGGGCCCATCAGCTGCGGGTTGGAGAAGGCACCGCCGTACACCTCGTGCGGGGGCGGCAGCAGGAACCGCTGCTTCGCCGGCAGCACCAGGTAGGTGACCGCGTACCAGAGCGCCACGAAGGCCACCAGCGCACCGATGATCGGAACGGAGCTCCGCACGGCCGACCGCGCGGCGGAGCGCGGTGGTGCCGCCTCGGCGGCCGGCGCCTCGACCCGGGTCTCCACAGTGGTCATGAGTGCTCCCCCAACGCGGTCGAGACGCGCCCGGTGATCTCGCCGAACTCGGCGGAGTACCGGAGCTCGGGCGGGCGCGGGTACTCCCACGGGATCGGGATCTCCGCCACGATCCGGCCCGGCCGGCCGCTCATCACGAGCACGCGCGTGGACAGGTAGACCGCCTCCGACACCGAGTGCGTGATGAACAGGCCCGCGAAACGCTCCTGCCGGAAGATCCGCTGCAGCTCGGTCTGCATCTGCAGCCGGGTGATCTCGTCGAGCGCGCCGAACGGCTCGTCGAAGAGGGCGAGGTCGGGTTCCGCGACCAGCGCCCGGGCCAGCGACACGCGCATCCGCATGCCGCCCGAGAGCTGCCGCGGGTGCTGGGCCTCGAACCCGGTGAGGCCCACGAGGTCGAACGCGGCACGGGCCCGCGACCGCCGCTCCTCGCGGGACGCACCGCGCAGCTCCCCCACCAGCTCGACGTTGCGCAGGGCACTGCGCCACTCGAGGAGCGTGGCGTCCTGGAACACGTAGCTGGTGGAGCGCGCGGACACCTCGATCGTGCCGCTGGTGGCGCTCTCCAGGCCGGACGCGAGCCGCAGCAGGGTGGACTTGCCGCAGCCGGACGGCCCGACAACGGTGACGAACTCGCCCGCGTCCAGGGAGAGGCCCACGTCGGTGAGCGCGACGGTGCCGGTCGGGAACCGCTTGGTCACCCCCCGTAGGTCAAGCGTGCGGGTGCGCTCGGCGGTATCGGTGGTCACGATCGCTACCTCACATCGGGGACCGGGTGCGGGGCAAGCTCGGGCTCGGCCCGGGCCGGCAGGTCGAGGGTGCGCGCGGTCCGCGTATCGGCGACGACCCGCCCCCCGGACACCACGACCCGCGCGTCCACGGCCCCCGCCAGGACGTCGCCCAGAGCCACATCGGGGACGAGAACGAGATCGGCATCGGCGCCGGGGGTGGTGCCGGCCTGGGGCAGCCCGAGCACGGTGCGCGCACCGGCGGTGACCGCGGCGAGCGCCTCCAGCGGGCGCAGGTGGGCGGCCGTCATCAGCAACGAGGTGGTCTCGAACGGGTCGGCTCGCCCGGCCGGGTTGAACGGGTCGCGCAGGTTGTCCGCGCCCGCGGCGAGCGGGACGGACGCGTCGAGGATCTGCCGCAGCGCGGCGATCCCGCGCGGCGCGGCGTGCGTGGCGTCGCGGCCCTGCAGGTACAGGTTCGTGATCGGCAGCGTGACGATGCCCAGGCCGGCCCGGGCTGCGAGGTCGAGCACCCGCGCCAGCCGCTCCGGCGGCAGCATGCCGAGGCGCACGCAGTGGCTCGCCGTGACCCGCTGCCCCAACCCGCGGGCGAGCACCTGCTCGGCGAGGTCGACGATGTCGAGCCCGGCATCGGACGGCGGGAGGCCGGTCTGCTCGTCGGCGTGCAGGTCGACCGGCAGGTCGAACCGCTCGGCCAGGTCGAGCATGCGCGCGGTCTCGCGGTGCGGGTCGGGCGCGATGTGCGGGCAGCCACCGATGACGTCGACACCGCGGGCCGCCGCCTCGGCGAGCACCGCGTCCGGCGTGGCGTGCCCGGCGAGCATGCAGACCTGCAACGTGACCCGGCCGCGCAGCTGTTCGCGCACGGCCACCAGGGCGTCGATGCCACGCATCGGGTCGCCGGTGCCCAGGACGTCCACGTGCGTGCGGATCGCGGTGATCCCGTTGGCGACGTAGCGGCGCACGGCGGCCAGGGCCCGCTCGGCGATGTCGGCGGTGTCGATCTCGGCGGCGAGGTCCTTCCACTGCGCGATCGCGGCGAGCAGGTCGTTGCCGGCGGCGGGATCCACGCGGGGCGCGGTGAGCGCCTTGTCCAGGTGCGCGTGCGGCTCCACCGCGGACGGCAGGACCCGCCAGCCCGTGGCGTCCACGGCCACGCCCGGGACGCCCTCCGGCGCCGGGTTCGAGCTGATGCGGCCGTCCACGACCTGCAGGTCGGCGACCGTGCCGTCCAGCAACCGGACCCCGCGCACGGAGCGCAGCCGCACGCCCGAGAACCGCGCCGGATCGTCCGGCGCTCCGATCGGGTGGACCAGTTCCTCGTCGATAGCTTCCTCCTTGACCCGCTATCTACCTGCACAATATTGATGGAGTCAACATCGGTGGACGCTAGGGAGCCCATGTTTCAGCGACGTTGCCGCGCCCGCGCGGCCGTGTGAAACCGTGCGGACCGCGAGCGGCCCCGAGCGAGCCGCGGACGCCCGGCTGGGCCGCGCCATCCGCGCCGCACGCCACGGCCGCGGCATGACCCTCGCACAGGTGGCGGCGCGGGCCGGGCTCTCCCAGCCGTTCCTGTCGCAGCTGGAGCTCGGGCGCACCCGTCCGTCCATGCGCTCACTGTTCCGGATCGCCACCGCGCTCGGCACCACCCAGCAGGCCCTTCTCGGCCGCGCCGCGGGCCCACCGCCGGGCGAGGCCGTGCGCGGCGACGACGCGGCGCTCGTCGACGTCGACACCGGGGGCGCCCGGCTGCTGATGCACGACCCGGACGGCGCCGACGTCACCGAGTTCGTCGGCTCACCGCAGGAGTTCGGCGAGTTCTTCCGCCACGTTCGCACGGAGCTGCTCTACGTGGCCCGCGGGACCGTCGAGGTGGAGCTGCGCGAGGACGGCACCAGCCGGTTCAGCACCCTCCACGCCCGCGACTCGATCACCTACCCTGGGCGGGTGGATCACCGGTTCCGCCAGGTCGGGCCGCAGGTGTGCATCGTGCTGCTGGTGCACTCGGGGGCACCCGATGCCTGAGGAGCTCTCCGGCGACCCGCTCGCCGTGCTCACCCGGTGGGCGGCCGCGGGTGAGCACCACACGATGACCTTCGCGACGGCCGATGCCGGCGGCGTCCCGCACGCCCGCACCGTGCTCGTCACGCGGATCGACCCGGACGGGGTGCGCTTCCACTCCTCCACCCCGACCACGAAGACCCGCGACATCGCCGCCAACCCGCACGCCTCCGCCGTCTTCCACTGGCCCGCGGCCGCGCGGCAGGTGGTGCTGCAGGGTCGCGCCGAGGTGCTCGACACCACGACCTCCCGCGAGGCCTACCGCACCCAGGCCCGCGAGCTGCAGGTCCTCGCCTGGGCCTACGAGGCCCTCCTCCCGCAGCTGCAGCCACCCGACTACGCCGTGCCACCCGGCGCCGTCGAGGAGGCGTTCGACGCGGCCGCCGCCGACCCCGCGACCCGCGACGCGCCACCGAGCTGGACGACGATCCGGCTCGAACCCGACCGCATCGACTTCTGGCAAGGGGGCAGCGAGACCTCGCCCTCGGCCAAGACCCGGTTCGTCCGGGACGGGGAGGGGTGGCGGCACTTCCCGGTGCTGCCCTGACCCGTGATCGTCCGGATCGGGACATGAGCTGCACCGCTGCAGCTCATGTCCCGTTTCTGCCGATCAGGCGGCTACCGTGAGGGTCTGGCGGATCTCGCTGACCGACTCCGCAGGCTGCTCGTGGAGCCCGTGCCACGTGAAGCGGAGCAGGTCCCAGCCGCGGCGGGTGATGTAGTTGCCCTTGCGGCGGTCGTTGCGGAAGCGGTCCGGGTCGACGTGCCACGCCCAGCTGTCCACCTCGATGGCCACGCGCTGCGCGGGGAAGGCGAGGTCGATCAGGTACGGGCCGAGCCGGTGGCCGAGCACCCAGCCGTCGATGCCGGCCTCGCGGAGCAGGCGCACGAGCAGCCGCTCGGCGGCGGAGTCGGCGCGGTCGGCGGCCGCGACGAGCAGGCGCCCGGCCGTGGAGGAGCCGGTGCGACCCATATTGCGGCAGAAGCTGCGGTAGACGGCCGGGAACCGGACGTGTTTCTGCAGTGCCCGGTCGAGGAAGGTGGAGCCGTCGGGCAGGTCAACGGCGGTCTCGAGGGCGGCGAACGGTGGGGCGGCTACCCGGATCCCGCGGGCGCGGGCCTCGGTGGGTTCGGTGACGTCGGAGCCGTAGAGGTCGCGGCGGCGCAGCCGGATTCCGGGTCGGGGTCGTGGTTTGGTGCAGGCGGGCACGGTGAGGTCGATGATCGCGGGGGCCTGGTCGAGCATGTGGTGCCAGCAGGCGGCCGCCGGCCCGGTGACGATGGCGTCTGGGGCGGCCCAGAGCCAAGCGGCGCGGATGCGGGCTTCGGAGGTGAGCCGGTGGCCGCCCACGAGGTAGACACCGGGGTGCAGCCGGGTCCAGCGGCCTTCGCGGACGCGGCGTTGCACGGTGGCGGCCGACATGCCGGCGGCGACGGCCTGGGCGAGGGTGACCACGCCGGCCTGGCGGGCGACGAGCCGCTCGAAGGACACGCCGGGCATCCTCGGACACACCGGGTCCCGCCCGTGGCGATTTCGGAGAACTCGTGGACCGTGATCGGCCCATCCGGGACATGAGCTGCACGGATGCAGCTCATGTCCCGAATCGGTCGATCAAGCGTCACCAGCCGACGAGGCCCTTACGGCGAGGAGGGCCCGAAGGCCGTCCGCCACCTCCCGCTCCGGCCGCCCCACCAGCTCCCCGTCGCGGACGACGACCCGGCCACCCACCACCACGTGCCGGGGCCGGCGGCCCGGGGCGGCCCAGAGGAGCCCGGCGAGCGGGTCGGCGACACCCGCGTCGGCGACGCCGGTGACGTCCCAGCAGGCGAGGTCGGCGGCGCAGCCCGGGTCGAGGCGGCCCAGCTCCGGGCGGCCCAGGCCGGTGGCGGAGCCCGCGGTCGCCCACGTGAGCACCTCGCGGGCGCTGACGGGGCGGCCGGCCAGCGGGGCGACCTGCATCGCGAGGCGGGCATCGGCGAGGAGGTGACCGGCGTCGTTGCTGCCGCCGCCGCTGGTACCCAGCCCGACCGGCACGCCCGCGTCGGCCAGCGCGGCCGCCGGCGCGACGCCCCAGCCCATCGGCACGTCGCAGCCGGGGGCGTGGGTGGCGCTCGCGCCCGCCCCCGCGACGCGGGCGATCTCCTCCGCCGTGACACCGCACAGGTGCGCCACGGTGACGTCCGGGGCGAGCCAGCCCCACTCGTCCAGCAGATCGAGGGGGCGGCGGCCGTAGCGCTCCCCCGCGACCTCGACGTCCACCTGCTCGTTCGCCTGCGTCCGGCGCCGCAGCCCGTGCCGGCGCGCGACCTCGCCGAGCAGCGCGAACGTCTCCGGCCCGTCGCTGTGGACGCCCGCCGGTCCGACCGCGACCTGCACCGTCCCGGTCGGGTCGCCGCCGAGCGCCGCCGCGATGGCGTCCGCGGACGCCGCCGCGTCCTGCGGATCGTCGCGGGCGCTGCCGCGGACGAACACCAGGCGCGCGCCCAGCTCGCCCGCGGCCGCGGCGACCGCGCGCGCGATCCCCACCCCGTCGCCGGCCGGCCAGGTGAGGTGGTGGTCGGCCACCGTCGTCACGCCGCACAGCAGCGCCTCGGCCAGGCCGGCCGCGGCGGCGGCGTGCGCCAGCTCGGCGTCGACGCCGACCGCGGCGTAGGCGGCGGCCATCCGCGGGAGCCAGTCGCGCATCGGGACGCCGCGGGTGCCCGGCAGGGTCCGGAACGCGGTCTGCAGCAGGTGGTGATGGGCGTTCACCAGGCCGGGAGTGACCACGCACCCGGAGGCGTCGAGCACCTCACCCTCGAACGGGCCGGCGGCGACCCGCCCGCCCGGCCCGCAGGCGACCTCGCCCCCCGGCAGCTCGGCGCTCCCCGTCCACACCAGCTCGGCACCCCGCACGATCAACACGGGCGCAGTTCTACTCCGTGCCGTCGTCGCCGGGAGCGCCCCGGCCCAGCCCGGCCAGCACGTCGAGGGCGGTGGCGAGCACGTCGAGCGGGGGCGTGGCCAGCGCCAGCCGCACCGCGCTCGGCGCGTGCCCGGCGCCCGCCGCGTACGAGGCGGCGGGCGTGACGGCGATCCCGCGGCGCGCGGCCGCCGCGACGAACGTCTCCGCCCGCCACGGTGCCGGGAGCTCCCACCAGCAGTGGTAGGCGGCCGGATCCGCCCGCACCGTGAACCCGGCCAGCCGCTCGCCCACCATGGCCTGCCGCCGCGCCGCGTCCTCCCGTTTCGCCCGCTGGATCTCGGCCACGACGCCGTCGGCCATCCACCGCGTGGCCGCCTCCACCGCGAACATCTGCGCCAGCCAGCCGCCCGCGCGGATCGCCGCCCGCACCCGCTGGTGACGCCCCATCGGCGGCACGACGAACCCGAGCGTGCAGCCGGGCGAGACGCGCTTGGACAGGCTGTCCACGACGACCGTGTGCTCCGGCGCGAACGCCGCGAGGGGTGGCGGGTCGTCGCACAGGAAGGAGTAGATGCGGTCCTCGATCGCGGGGACGTCGTGGTCGGCGAGCACCGCCGCCAGCTCCTCCCGGCGCGGTACGGGCATGGTGACGCCGAGCGGGTTGTGCATCGTCGGCTGCACGAACACGGCGTCGAGCCGCCCCGCCGCCCGCACGGCATCCGGCCGCAGCCCGTCGCCGTCGACCGCGAGCGGCACGACCTCCACGCCTAGCCGCGCCGCGACCGTGCGCGCCACCGGGTAGGTGAGCGCCTCGACGCCGAGCCGGCCGCCGACGGGCACGAGCGCGCCGATCGACGCGGCGATCGCCTGCCGCCCGTTGCCGGCGAAGAGCACCTGATCCGGCTGCGGCATCCAGCCGGCGCTCGCCAGCATCGCCGCGGCCGCCCGCCGGGCCGCCCCCGTGCCGGCGGCGCTGCCCGGCGACAGGGCCGCCCGCAGCCCGTCGGGCCGCAGCAAGCCGGTCAAGGCGGGTGCGAGCAGGGCCTCCTGCCCGTCGAGGATCGGGAAGTTCATCTCGAGGTCGACGTTGCCCGGGAGGTGCTCGGCGAGTGCGGGGGACGGCGGCGGGGGCGCGGCCCGGACGAACGTGCCCCGGCCCACCTCGCCTGCGACCAGCCCGCGGCGGGACAGCTCCGCGTAGGTGCGCGACGCCGTGGACACCGCGATTCCGCGGTCGCGCGCGAACCGCCGCTGGGTGGGGAGCCGGTCGCCCGCGCGAAGCCTCCCCGTGCGGATGTCGGCGGCGACGGCGTCGGCCAGCGCCCGGTAGTCGTCCACGATTGCTCCGAGTTCATTGTCGGGCAGCAACTTCATTGCTTCACGCGTTTGTACCGAGCAGACTCGGAACGGTCAATCCGGAGAGGAGTCGGGGGATGCGCACGATCGCACTGGAACGGACCGTTCTCGCCTACGACGACGTCGGGCCGGACCGTGGCATCCCCCTCCTGCTGGTGCACGGCCACCCCTTCGACCGCTCGATGTGGGAGCCGCAGCTGCGGCGGTTCGGCGCCGGCCGGCGCGTGATCGTCCCCGACCTGCGCGGGTACGGGGCCAGCGGGGGTGCGGTGCCCGAGTGGTCGGCGTTCGTCGACGACCTCGCCGCGCTGCTGGACGGCCTGCGCGTGCCCCGCGCCGTCGTCGTGGGGCTGTCGATGGGCGGCCAGATCGCGCTCGAGCTCTGGGCCCGCCACCCCGGCCGGGTGGCCGGCCTGCTGCTCGCCGACACGACGGCGGCCGGCGAGACCGCCGAGTCGCGCGAGGCGCGCATCGCGCAGGCCCAGCGCCTGCTGCGCGAGGGCATGGACCCGTACGCCGTCGAGATGCTCTACCTGATGGTCGCGCCGGACGCGCCGCCCGCCGTGGCGGAACACGTGCTCACGATGATGCGTTCCGCCGATCCGGGCGGTGCCGCGGCGGCCCAGCGCGCCCGCGCCGACCGCCCCGACCGGCGGGCCGACCTGGCCGCCGTCGCGGTGCCGACGGTCGTGGTCGTCGGCGGCGAGGACGCGTTCACCCCGGTCGCGGACGCCCGGGTGATCGCCGACGGCGTGCCGGGTGCGGAGCTCGTGGTCGTGGACGGCGCCGCGCACATGCCCAACCTCGAACGCCCGGAGGTCTTCGACGCGGCCCTGCAACGCCTCCTGGACCGAGTGTGATCCGAGGTATCGGTTGCACATTGCTCCGAGCGGCGCGATGAGCACCCGATAGTCGCGATCTTCGGCCGAACCGGCCACGCGGAACCGATCGCGCTGGCAGCATCCCCTCCCGTGACCGCTGCCGTCGGCTCCCGCCTCACGTCGATGCACGTGTTCTGCGCGGTGCTGCTGGTCGCGATCCTGGGACGGCCGCTGCTCGTCGACGCCCTGTCCGTGCCCGTCCTGCAGACGGCGGCCACGGTGTTCGTCGCCGTCTGCGTGCAGGCGCTGCCGTTCCTCGTGCTCGGGGTGCTGCTGTCCGGCGCGATCGCGGCGTTCGTCTCGCCCGCGGTGTTGCGCCGGGTCCTTCCCGCGCGGCCCGGCGCGGCCGTTCCGGTGGCGGGCGCCGCCGGGCTCGTGCTGCCGGGTTGCGAGTGCGCGTCGGTGCCGGTGGCGAGGCGGCTGATCGGTCAGGGCGTGCCGGACGCCGCCGCGCTGACGTTCCTGCTCGCCGCTCCGGCGATCAACCCGGTCGTGCTGGTGTCCACCGCCGTCGCGTTCCCGGGCGAGCCGCGGATGGTGCTGGCCCGGGCCATCGGCTCGCTCGCCACCGCCTGCGTGACCGGCTGGCTGTGGCAGCGCTTCGGCAGCGCCGAGTGGATCGTCCGCCGGGCGGCGCCGCCGAGCTCGGACGGCGGGCGCTGGGCGGTGCTCGCCGAGACCGCGCGGCACGACCTCGTCTCCGCGGGCGGGTTCCTCGTGGTCGGCGCGGCCGCCGCGGCGACGCTGTCGGTGCTCGTGCCGCCGGCCTGGACCGAGGCTCTCGCCGGGCAGCTGGTGCTCGCCGTGCTGGTCATGGCCGCCCTGGCCGTCGTGCTCGCGCTGTGCAGCGAGGCCGACGCGTTCGTCGCCGCGTCCCTCTCGACCCTGCCGCTCCTGCCCCGGCTGGTGTTCCTCGTCGTGGGCCCCGCGGTCGACGTCAAGCTGGTCGCGCTGCAGGCCGGCACGTTCGGCCGGGCGTTCGCCGCCCGGTTCGCGCCACTGACGTTCGTCGTGGCAGTGGTCTGCGCGGTCGGCGCCGGGGCGGTGCTGCTGTGAGGCGCGACACGCAGCACGTCCTGCTCGTGCTGCTCGGCGGCGCGCTGCTGCGGATCGCGGCCGACGACACCTACCTGCGCTACGTCCGCCCGTCGCACCGCTGGCTGCTGCTCGCCGCCGGGGCGGTGGTCGTGGTGCTCGCGGTCGTGGGTCTGGTGCGCGACCGCGCCGGGGCCGCCCACTCACCCGAGCACGGCCACGCCCCCTGGCTGCTGCTCGCCCCGGTCCTGGTGATCGCGCTGGTGGCCCCGCCCGCGCTGGGCGCGGACGCCGTCGGCCGCGCGGCTGCGGGCAATGCCGCGGTACAGGACTCCGACGTGTTCGGCCCGCTGCCGCCCGGCGATCCGGCCGAGCTCACCGTCGCCGAGTTCGTGCAGCGTGCGGTCTGGGACAGCAGCGGCTCCCTCGACGGGCGCGAGGTCGTGCTCACCGGGTTCGTGGTGCGCCGCGGCGCGGCCACCGACCTCGCCCGGCTGACGATCGCCTGCTGCGCGGCGGACGCCCGCCCGAACCGGGTCCAGCTGGCCGGGGACGTGGGCGACCACCCCGCCGACACCTGGCTGCACGTCCAGGGCGTCCTGCAGACGGGCAGCGCGACGGCCGCGGCGGGCCACGTCCCGACGCTCACGGTGACGAGCACGACGGCCGTCCCGGCGCCACCGGACCCGTACGAGTACTGACGCCGTCCTCGGGCCGCGCGGAGTTCCACGGCCCACGAGACGGCGGCCGCGGCAACGGCCAGCCCGATACCCGGCGCCGCCTGGGCGATCGGCAGCCGGCCCGACACGAGCGCCTCGACCGCCGAGCCCGCGGGCGGCAGCCACGGCTGCACCGCCGTCGCCATGACGACCGCGACACCGATGCAGAACGACCAGCCGATCCGCATGACCAGCGGTCGGGCGACGAGCAGGCCGAGAGCCGTGCCCGCACCCCCACGCCGTCATCGTGCCGCACGCTCCGCCGACCGCAGCCGCCGCACGACCAGCACGACCAGCCCCACCGCGAGGAGCGCGAGGACCACGTAGGTGACGGGCCCGAGGAACCCCTCCACCCGCTCCCAGTTCGCCCCGAGCGCCCAGCCGAGCCCGATGAACATCGCGTTCCAGATCCCGCTGCCGATCGTGGTGAGCACCGCGAAGCGCAGCAGCGGCATACCCGAGATCCCCGCCGGGATCGAGACCACGCTGCGCAGGAACGGGACGCACCGCGCGAGCAGCACGACCTTGCCCCCGTGCCGGTCGAAGATCGCGTCTCCGCGCTCGAGGTCCTTCTGGCTCACCAACACGAACCACCGGCGGCCGGCGAGGCGATGCAGCCGGTCGTAACCCAGCCACGCCCCGAGCCCGTAGAGAAGGAGCGCGCCGAGCACGGAACCCGCCGTGGCCGCGGGCCAGACGGCCAGGACGTTCAGGGCGCCCGTACGCGCCCGGAAGCCGGCGAGCGGAAGGATCACCTCGGACGGGATCGGAGGGATGAGGTTCTCGAGCAGGATGAGGATCCCCACCCCCGCCGCCCCGAGCCGGTCGACGATCGAGAACACCCAATCGGTCACGAACCCAGAGTGCCCAACACGTCCGGGGCCGAACAGTGGGACAGCCGGCCCGATGCGGGGTACTAGGTCGCATGACGGTACGGACGCTCGGCGTCGAAGAGGAGTTCCTGCTGGTCGACCCGCAAACCGGGCGGCCACAGGCGGTCGGGCAAGCGGTGCTCGCGACCAGCGCGGACGATGAGCTCACCGGCGAGCTGCAGCAGGAACAGGTGGAAACCGCGACGAAGCCCTGCCACACCCTCGACGAGCTGGCGGCCCAGATCCGGGCAGCGCGGTCCACCGCGGCGAAGGCCGCCGCGGATGTCGGCGCGGCGCTCGTCCCGATCGCGACGTCACCGCTCGTCGTGGAACCGACGATCACCCCGTCGTGGCGGTACGCGGAGATGGCCCGCCGGTTCGGGCTCACCGTCGACGAGGGGCTGACCTGCGGGTGCCACGTGCACGTGTCGGTCGACTCACCGGACGAGGGCGTCGCCGTGCTGGACCGGATCCGGCCGTGGCTCGCTCCACTGATCGCGCTGTCGGCGAACTCCCCGTTCTGGAACGGGGCGGACTCGGGGTATCGCAGCTACCGCACGCAGGTCTGGCAGCGCTGGCCGTCGGTCGGCGCGTACGCGCCGTTCGGGTCCGCCGGGTCGTACCGGGCGTTCGTCGACAGCGCTCTGGGAACCGACACCCTGCTCGACGAGGGCATGATCTACCTCGACGCGCGGCTGTCACGGCAGCACCCGACCGTCGAGGTGCGGGTGGCCGACGTCTGCTCGGAACCCGACGACGCCGTGCTCGTCGCCGCCCTGGTCCGCGCGCTGGTGCAGACCGCCGCGGACGCCTCCGCCCGGGGCGCCGCCCCCGACGCGGTGCGCCCCGAGGTGCTGCGGCTCGCGGCGTGGCGCGCGAGCCGCTCCGGCCTCGAGGGGGAGCTGCTGGACCCGGACGGGTGGCGACCGGCGCCCGCCGCGAAGGTGCTGGACGCGCTCGTCGCGCACGTCGGACCCGCGCTCGAGGAGACCGGCGACCTCCCCCTCGTGCGCGAGCTGCTCGACGGCGTGCTGCAGCGAGGCACCGGCGCGCGACGGCAACGGAACGTGCTGGGCCGGACGGGCGACCTCGCTGCCGTCGTCCGCGACGCCATGCACAAGGCTCCCTGATTGCAGCGTGGCTAGGCCGCCGTCGTCGACACCGCCCGGGTGCGGAGGCTCGCGGGCACCTCGAAGCGCCGGCCGTGGCGGCCCGCCAGCTCGTCGGCCCTCGCCACGAAGCCGGCGACGCCACCCTGGTAGCCCTCGACGTACTGCACCACGCCGCCGGTCCACGGCGGGAAGCCGATGCCGAAGATCGAGCCGATGTTGGCGTCGGCGTCGGTGGTGAGCACGCCCTCGTCGAGGCATTTCTGCGTCTCGATCGCCTCGACGAACAGCATGCGCTCGGAGAGCTCGTGCAGGTCGACGTCGTGGTTGGTGGCGCCCAGCTCCGCGCGCAGGCCGGGCCAGAGCCCGGTGCGCTTTCCGTCGGCGTACTCGTAGAAGCCCGCGCCGCCCGACTTGCCCGGACGGCCTGCCTCGACGAGCCGGTCGATCACCGCCTCCGCCGGGTGCGGCTGCCAGGTGCCCCCGGCCGCCTCGACCGCGGACCGCGACTCGTTGCGGATCTTCTGCGGCAGCGTGAGCGTGAGCTCGTCCATGAGCTGCAGGACCGGCGCCGGGTAGCCGGCCTGCGCCGACGCCTGCTCGATCGTCTGCGGGTCGATGCCCTCGGCGAGCATGGCGACACCCTCGTTGAGGAACGTGCCGATGACCCGGCTGGTGAAGAACCCGCGGCTGTCGTTGACGACGATCGGGGTCTTCCTGATCCCCAGTGTGAGGTCGAACGCCTTGGCGACGGTGGCGTCGGACGTGCGGTCGCCGCGGATGATCTCGACCAGCGGCATCTTGTCGACCGGTGAGAAGAAGTGCAGGCCGATGAAGTCGCCCTGGCGGTCGAGCCCGGCGGCGAGCTCGGTGATCGGGAGGGTGGAGGTGTTGGAGCAGAGCAGCGCGTCCGGCTCGACGACCTTCATCGCCTCGCGGAAGACCTCCTGCTTGAGCTGCACCGACTCGAACACCGCCTCGATGAGGACGTCGCAGCCCGCGAGGTCGTTGTAGTCGGCGGTGGGGGTGATCCGCTCGAGGAGCGCCTCGCCCTTCTCCGGGGTCGTCTTCCCGCGCTTGACGCCCTTCGCGACGAGGCCCTCCGAGTAGCCCTTGCCCTTCTCGGCCGCCTCCAGCGAGACGTCCTTGAGCACGACCTCCCAGCCGGCGAGCGCGCACACGTAGGCGATGCCCGCGCCCATCATCCCGGCGCCGAGCACCGCGACCCTGGTGGGCTGCCACTTCTCGTGGCCGTCCGGCCGGGACTTCCCGCCGTTGATGGCCTGCAGGTCGAAGAAGAACGCCTTGGTCATGTTCGTCGACGTCTGCCCGGTGGCCAGCTCGGTGAAGTAGCGGGCCTCGATGCGGAACGCGGTGTCGACGTCGACCTGGGTGCTCTCGACGGCGGCCGCGAGGATGTTGCGCGGCGCGGGCATCGGCGCGCCCTTGAGCTGCTTGCGCAGGTTGGCGGGGAAGGCCGGCAGGATCGAGGCGAGTTTCGGCGAGGACGGCGTGCCGCCGGGGATCTTGTAGCCGGGCTCGTCCCACGGCTGCTTCGACTCGGGATGGGCGGCGATCCACGCCCGCGCCTTGTCGAGCATCTCCTCCGGCGTCGCCGCCAGCTCGTCGACGATGCCGACCTCGAGGGCCTTGCCCGGCTTGTGCCGCTGGCCCTGCACCAGCACGTTCAGCACGGCGTTCGCGATGCCGAGCATCCGCACGGTGCGCACGACCCCACCGCCGCCGGGCAGCAGGCCGAGCGTCACCTCCGGACACCCGTAGACCACGCCCTTGGCGTCGAGCCCGATCCGGTGGTGGCAGGCCAGCCCGATCTCGAGACCGCCACCGAGCGCGGTGCCGTTCATGGCCGCGACGACCGGCTTGCCCAGCGTCTCCAGCTTCCGCAGCTGCCTCTTCACGGTCATGGACTTCTCCATGACCGCGGGCGCGTCCGCGGGGGTCGCCTTGCTCAGGGTGTCGAGGTCACCGCCCGCGAAGAAGGTCTTCTTCGCCGAGGTGATGATCACGCCGGTCAGACCGTCCTTGTCGGCCGCGAGCGCGTCGACGCACTCGCCCATCGCCTCGACGTAGCGGTCGTTCATGGTGTTGGCGCTGCGGCCCGGGTCGTCGAGGGTGACGACGACGATCCCGTCCTCGCCCTTCTCCCAGCGGACGGCCTTCTGGTCGGTCATTGTCGGACGTCCCTTCGTGTTCCGTTGGCGGCGCAGCCGCTCGTGCGAGTACGCAGCCGGCACCGCTGCGGGTTCTCAGGCGCCTTCTCGCGAGGACAGCGCCGACGCGGTGAATTGGCATTCATGAGGAGGCGATCCCGGAGCGAGAAGGCGTCTGAGGTTCCGCTACTCGCACCGCTTCGCAAAGCATGTCTGGAACTCCGTCAAAGGCGCTCGACGACGGTGGCGATGCCCATGCCGCCGCCGACGCACAAGGTGGCGACGCCGAAGCGCTGGTCGCGGCGCTCCAGCTCGTCGATCAGGGTGCCGAGGATCATGGCGCCGGTGGCGCCCAGCGGGTGGCCCATGGCGATGGCACCGCCGTTGACGTTGACCTTCTCGTGCGGCACGCCCATGTCCTTCATGAAGCGCATGACGACCGCGGCGAAGGCCTCGTTCATCTCGAACAGGTCGATCTGGTCGGCGGTCATCCCGGCCCGGGCGAGGGCCTTGCGGGTGGCCGGTGCCGGGCCGGTCAGCATGATCGTCGGGTCGGCACCGGACAGGGCGGTGGCGACGATCCGGGCCCGCGGGGTGAGCCCGGCGGCCTTGCCCGCGGCCTCCGTGCCGACGAGCACGAGCGCGGCGCCGTCGACGATGCCGGACGAGTTGCCGGCGGTGTGGACGTGGCCGATCTTCTCGACCCAGTGGTAGCGCTGCAGGGCCACGGCGTCGAAGCCGCCCTGGTCGCCGACCATCGCGAAGGAGGGCTGCAGCCCGCCGAGCGCCTCCAGGGTGGTGCCGGCGCGGACGTGCTCGTCGCGGTCCAGCACGCTCATCCCGTTGCGGTCCTTCACCGGGACGACCGAGCGCGCGAAGTAGCCGTTGGCCCACGCCTTCGCGGCCCGGGTCTGCGACTCCAGCGCGTAGGCGTCGACGTCGTCGCGGCTCCAGCCCTCCAGGGTGGCGATGAGGTCGGCGCCGATGCCCTGCGGCACGAAGCCGGTCTCGTAGGAGGTCTCGGGGTCCATCGCCCAGGCGCCCCCGTCGGAGCCCATCGGCACCCGGGACATGCTCTCGACGCCGCCGGCGAGCACGAAGTCGGCCATGCCGGCGCGCACCTGGTGGGCCGCGCTGTTCACCGCGTCGAGCCCGGAGGCGCAGAACCGGTTGTGCTGCACGCCCGCCGTGGTGTCCGCGAGGCCCGCGAGGATGGCGGCGGTCTTGGCGATGTCGCCGCCCTGGTCGCCGATCGGGGAGACGACACCGAGCACGACGTCGTCGATCGCCGCGGGGTCGAGCTCCGGGTAGCGGGCGCGCAGCTCGTGGATGAGGCCGACCACGAGCGACACCGGCTTCGTCTCGTAGAGCGAACCGGATGCCTTGCCCCGGCCACGAGGCGTGCGAATGGCGTCGTAGACGTACGCCTCGGGCATCTCTGCCATGGGAACCTCTTCCTCGACGAGCGCGCGGACCTTGCCTGCTTTGTTACAGCAGCACTGTCATATAGGTCAAGCGGTGCCGTAGCCTGCGCCCCATGGCGGCACCATCGCTACCCGACCGGGGCGAGCTCCTCACGATCGACCAGCTGGCCGACCGCTCGGGAATCACGGTCCGCAACATCCGGTACTACGCCGCCCGCGGGCTGCTCCCGCCCCCGCAGCTGCGCGGCCGCACCGGCCTCTACGGCCCCGACCACCTCGCCCGGCTGGAGCTCGTGAGCGAGCTGTCCGCGCTCGGCTTCACCCTCTCCGCGATCGAGAGCCACGTGGAACGCCTCCCGCCGCAGGTGGGCCACGCGGAGCTGGCGCTGCACCGCGCGCTGCTCACCCCGTGGGTGCCCGAGGAGATCGAGGAGGTCGACCGCGCCGAGCTGGAGAAGCGCGCCGGCCGCACCCTGTCGCCCGAGGACGTCGACTCCCTCCGCGACCTCGGCGCCGTCACCCCGATGCCCGACGGGCGCCTCCAGCTGCACGGCGGTGGCACCCTCGGCAGCGCGCTCGCAGTGATCGACTCGGACCTGCCGACCGACGTGTGGCGTCGAGCACACGGGTTGATCGAGAAACACACCACGGCCCTGGCCGAGGAACTGATGACGATGTTCCAGGATGAGGTCCTACAGCCCTATCGCGACCGCGGCCACCGCGCCGACGAGCGGCACCGCCTCGCGGCGGCGCTCTCCCAGCTCAAGCCGGTGACCGTGCTCGGACTGGTCACGGCGTTCGGGCGCGCCGTCAACCGGACGATCCGCGAGCGGTTGGGCGAGTAGCGCCCCCCGCCGGGGGTCCGTTGCGGATATCGGCGGATCCAGGTTTCCGCTGGGTGCACCGGCGAGTCGCCGCTCGTATTGGACATACTTGGGCGGCTCGCCGGTGCGGCCGGCGGGAAGCTGGGCCGTCGAGATGTGTGGCGGACCCCCGGCGGGGGGCGCTAGGGAGGGACGAGGGTGGCCGATTCGCAGGAATGGACCTTCGAAGGGCACGCGGGTGAGCTCACCGCTCGCACCTGGCCGCGGGGGAACGCGCGCTACATCGCGCTGCTGTGCCACGGCTACGGCGAGCACATCGGCCGGTACGAGCACGTCGCCGACGTGCTCGTGCGCAACGGCGCGGTGGTGCACGGCGTCGACCACGTCGGCCACGGCCGCAGCGCGGGCGAACGGGTGCTGATCCCGGACTACGAGCCGGTCGTGGGCGACTTCCACGAGCTCGCCACCCGGGTCCGCGACCCGAAGCTGCCCACCGTGCTCGTCGGGCACTCGATGGGCGGGATGATCGCGGCGCGCTACGCGCAGCAGTACGGCCACGAGCTCGCCGCCCTCGTGCTCTCCGGGCCGGTGCTCGGCCGCTGGGACCCCGCCCTCGACCTCCTCGAACTGGACGAGATCCCGGAGAGCCCGATCGACCCCGACACGCTCTCCCGCGACGCCGACGTGGGCAAGGCGTACGCCGACGACCCGCTCGTGTGGCACGGCCGCTTCCAGCGCGCCACCCTCGAGGGGATCGCCGCCTGCCTCGAACGGATCCGGTCCCACGGCCCGCTCGGCGCCCTACCCACGTTCTGGGTGCACGGCGGCGACGACCAGCTCGTCCCGATCGAGGGCACCCGGGTGGGCATCGACGACCTGCGCGGCATGGTGTTCGAGGAGAAGGTCTACCCGGGCGCCCGGCACGAGGTCTTCAACGAGACCAACAAGGACGCGATCCTGGCGGACGTCACCCGCTTCATCGACCGAGCCCTCTGAGAGGCGGCTTCACACACCCAGGACCGGCTTCACACAGGGCCGGCCTTGTGAAGCCGGTCCCCGGTATGTGAAGTCCTTCCACGGCACGGGAGTGGTCCATGAGTGACGTCTTCACCTTCCCCCTCACCGTCCGCTACCTGGAGGTGGACGCGCAGGGCGTGGTGTTCAACGCCTGGTACCTCGCCTACTTCGACGAGGCCATGTCGGCGTTCCTCACCGCGCGCGGGTTGCCGTACCAGAAGATGATCGAGGCGGGCTACGACGTGCAGCTGGTGCGCTCGGAGATCGACTGGCGGTCCGGGCTGCGCTGGCAGGACGCGGTGGAGGTCGCCGTCTCGACCGCGCGCATGGGGCGCACCAGCTTCGCCCTGGACTTCGAGGTGCGCCGCGACGGCCACGAGGTCACGTGCGCAGGACGCACCGTCTACGTGGTGATCGCCACCGATGGCTCCGGCAAGCGGGAGATCCCGCCGCCGATCGCCGCCGCGCTGGGCGAGCCGGCGCCGCTACGAGCCGACTAGTGTCCCGAACCGGAAGTCCGGTGCATGAATCGGCGGATCCAGGTTTCCGCCGGGTGCGCCGGCGGGCCGGCCTCGTACCGGGCGTACTCGGACGGTTCGCCGGTGCGGCCAGCGGGAAGCTGGGCCGTCGAGTTATGTGATGGACTTTCGGTTCGGGACACCAGCGTCATACCGCTCACCGTCTCGGCCAGGGTCTCCCCGATCGGCGTCGCGGTGACGCCCAGGGCCGCGGTGGCGGCCGACGAGTCCATGACGAACGGCCCGCGGAACTGGTACTGGGTCTCCCGCAGCTCCCGGACCAGCGGGTTCCCCAGCCCGCCGAGCCACAGGACGGGCGCGGGCATGGTCGACAACCGCGGCGGCGGGGCGTCGGCGAGTGCGCACGCCCGGGTGGCGATCTCGCGGACTGACAGCGGCGGCACGCTCGGCACGTGCCACGCCCGGCCCCAGGCCCCCTCGTCGTCCGCGACGGCGACGAGGGTGCGGGCGACATCGGCGACGGCGGTCCAGGTGTGCGGGGCATCGAGGTCCGCGGGCACGCTCGCCCGCCTGCCGGCGAGCACCCGCGGCAGCACCGCGGCCGTGAGCAGGGAACCGCTCCCGGCGCCGAGGTGGTCGGAGGCCCGCACGTCCGCCGTGCGGATCCGGCCGGCCTCGTGCCGCGCCAGCGCGTCCTGCCAGATCCGGGCCCGCACGCGCGCCTTGTGCCCGGCCGGCCGCGCGGGCAGGTCCTCGGTGAGCGGGCCGTCGACGGGGCCGTAGAGGTAGAGGTTGCCGGCCGAGACGAGGACGGCGCCGCATTCCTCGGCCGCGTCGAGCAGCGCCCCCGCCAGCGGCGGCCACTCCTGCGGCCAGCGGTGGTACGGCGGGGCGGCGCAGTTGTAGAGCGCGACCGCGCCGAACGCGTGACGCGCGAGTGCGGCGGAGTCGGTGGCGTCCGCCGCCACCCGCTCGACGGACGGGTGCTCCGGCCCGGCGCCGCGCCGGCTGACCAGGCGGACCCGATCGCCGCGGGCGGCGAGCAGCCGCACCGTCGCCAGCCCCACCGCACCCGCTCCGACCACCACGTGCAGTGCCACGGCCCCACCTCCGGAATATTGTTCCGTTTAGAGAACACTGTTCTCAACGAGAGACTAGCACGGCCCTGTGGAAGTCTCACCCCCGTGCCCGCCCCGTCCCTGCGCGCGCGAGTGCGCGCCGAGCTCGTGGAGGAGATCAAGGCGGCCGCCCGCCGCCGCCTGGCGACCGACGGCCCCGGCCTGACCCTCCGCGCGGTGGCGCGCGATCTCGAGATGGTGCCGTCCGCGCTCTACCGCTACTTCGACGGCCGCGACGCCCTGCTCACCGCCCTGATCACCGACGCGTACGACGAGCTGGGGGCGGCCGCGGAGGCGGCGGAGGCCGCCGTGGACCCGCCCGACCTGCGCGCCCGGTGGATGGCGTTGTGCCGGGCGGTGCGGCACTGGGCGCTGGCGCACCCGGCCGAGTACGCGCTGCTCTACGGCACGCCGGTGCCCGGCTACGCCGCGCCGGCCGACACCGCGCCGCCCGCGTCCCGGGTGGTCGTGGCACTGGTCCGGGTGGCCGCCGAGGCCCAGGGCTCGCCGGGCGAGCCGGTCGGCCCGGCCCTGCACGCGGACCTCGACCGGATCGTCGCAGCGGCGCCGGGCCCACCCCCGGACGTCCGCCCCGGCGATCGGGCCGTGCTCGCCGGGCTCGCCGCGTGGAGCCAGCTCTTCGGCCTGGTGAGCTTCGAGGTGTTCGGCAGGCTGGCGGAGATGTTCGCGGACCCGGCGGGCCACTTCGACCACCAGATGCAGACGATGGCCGATCTCGCGGGACTGCCCTGATCAGCGGAGCCGGACGTCCACCCAGCGCAGGGCGGCCTCGCCCTGAACCCGCTGGAACTCGCGCACCCGCTCCAGGTTCTTGGGCGGCGGCAGCACGGACTGGTGCAGGAAGAATCCCGTCAGCGCGACGAGAACCGCCGTGACCGCGTCCGGGTCGGCGGCCCGCGCCGGCGGGTAGGCGGCCCAGACCTGCTCGGGATCGCTGCCGGTGGCCGCCGCGCTGGGCAGCAGGAGCAGCAGGTCGAGCCACGGGGCGCCGATCCTGGCGTGCGGCCAGTCGACGAAGACCACCTCGTGCGGGGTCAGCAGGATGTTGTCGGCGCGGAGATCACCGTGCACCAGCGACTCGCCCTCGGCGGCAGCGGTCCAGCCTTCCTCGATCGCGGCGAGCTCGTCGAGCCGGGCGGTCACGGCGGGACCGAGCGGGGCGGCGACAGCCGGGTCCGCGGCCAGGGTTCGCCAACCCCGGAACCCGTGCTCGTCCAGCGTGGCGATCGGCGGACGCGCGATCGGGCTCGGGGTGAGCCGGTCGGCGAGCCGGGCCATGGCGTCCACCACCCTGGCGAGCTCGGGCGGGCGCCACGGCTCGGCCGGCGTCTCCCCGTCCACGTCCTCGACGACGAGCGCCACCCAGTCGCCGTCGTCGTAGCTGCCCAGGAGGGCGGGCACGGGCAGGTCGGGCGGCAGGGCGGCGAGCACCTCCACCTCCCGCCGGTGGAACCTCGGGGCGTCGGGGTTGCGCTCGACGCCGGCGGCCTTGGCGAAGGCCCGTCGCCCGTCGGCGAGCACGAGCCGGGCGCCGAGGCCGGGCGAGAACCCACCCGGCTGCGAGTGCGCCGCCACGACGGGCGCGCCCAGGATCTCCTCGATCGCGCCGCGCACGCGCTCGGGGATCTCGTCGATGCCCAGCCGGGCCCCGCCTCCGTTCGCCATCACTAGAGATCACGGCATCCGCGCGGCCGCGTCCAGCGGATTCCGCCGGGCCGAACCCGAGAGCCTGCGCGCCGCACGGTTCAGCATCGCGCGCACGACGACGGGATGCACCCGCCGCACGAGCGCCGAGTACGCCCGCCCGCGCCGGTTGTGCAGCTGCACGACGGTGGTGACCACGACCCGGTCCGGCTCGCGGCGCACCGAGACGCGGAAGTCGAGGTGGTTCGCATCGGTGCCGAGCAGCACCTCGTCCTCGGTGCGGGCGAGGGTGTCGAAGGCGGCACGGCCGCCGCGGTCCACCCCGACGAGGCCGACCAGCAGCTCGCGCAGCCCGAGCGCGGCGAGGACCCAGCGGGGCGGGTCGCGGAAGACCGCGTCCGCCCAGACCTGCGGATCGGACGCGACACCGGGGAGCGCGGTGACGGCGTACGCGTCGGTCCAGTCGACCCGCGGCAGCGCGCCCACGATCAACGCGGTGCGGAGCGGCGGGACGGGGCGGGCCCGCGGCGTGCCGAACCCGCGGATCAGCCGCACCCACACCGACCGGCGGGCCGGGCTGGCCGGCTCCGCCCCGAGCGCCCGCTCGGCGTTGTCGAGGATCTCCTCGAGCACCGCGTCGTGCGCCCAGCGGATGCCGAGCGGCCAGGTCAGGCGCGCCGGACCGGTGACCCTGCCGTCGATCACGTGGCGCAGCAGCGTGCGGTCCGGCCCGGCCGGCTCCGCCGTGAACGTGTGCGTGCCGTCGATCCCCATCCCCGGCGTGAACGTGAACTCGACCTCGCGGCCCGGCACGTACCCGGTGACGCGGTAGCGGATCGGGCCGTGACCGCCGGACGACCCCACGGCCACGGGTCCGTCGAGCACCATCGGCCGCCACGCGGGAGTCGGCCACAGCACGTCGTCCGGACCGCCGAGCCGGTCGAGCAGTGGGCCGACCCGCTCGAGGGGAGCGGCAACGACCCGCTCGTGGATGTTGCGAACCACAGGACCTCCTCCGTACGCCACCGTATGGAACTTCCGTACGGTACCGTACGGAAGTGGCGGATCGGAAGCGGCTGTCGGCGCACGACTGGACGGCGGCCGCGCTCGCTGCGCTCACCCGCGGCGGGATCGCGGCGGTCGCGGTCGAGCCGATCGCGGCATCCCTCGGCGCCACCAAGGGCAGCTTCTACTGGCACTTCACCGGCCGCGACGCCCTGCTCGAGGCGGCGCTCCTCGAGTGGGAGCGCACCGACACCGACGACGTCATCACCCTGGTCGAGTCCGAGCCGGACCTGCACCGCAGGCTGCGCAAGCTGCTCGCCGTCGCGCTCGGCGCGGGCATCGAGCGACCGGGAGGGCGGGTCGAGCTCGTCCTGCAAGCAGGCGCGGACCACCCGCTGGTCGCGCCCGTGCTGGCGCGGGTCACCGCCCGGCGCCTCGACTACCTCGCCGAGCTGTTCGCAGCACTCGGCTTCCCACCCGACGAGGCCCGGCAGCGGAGCCTGCTCGCCTACACGGCCTACCTCGGCCACGCGCAGCTCGCGCACGCCACCCCGGACGCGGCGCCTCGCGGGGACGCGCTGCCCGCATACATCCACGCGGTGATCACCACCCTCACCGCCCGGTAGCGCATCTCAGCGTCGGGCCGGAGGGCGTTGGACCCGGTCCGGCCTGCGTAGGCTCGTCAAGTGCAGTTCAGGGTGCTGGGTCCGGTCGCGGCCCGCCACGACGGCCGCCCCGTCGACCTCGGGCCCGCCCGGCAGAGACACGTGCTGGCCGCCCTGCTGGTCGACGCGAACCGGGTCGTCACCGCGGCCGCGCTCGCCGAGCGGGTCTGGGGCGAGAACCCGCCCGCGCGGGCCGTCCCGACGTTGCGCACCTACCTGTCCCGGCTGAGATCGACCGGGTGCGAGATCGGCCACCGATCCGGCGGGTACGTCGCGGACGTCGACGACGACGTGGTCGATCTCCACCGGTTCCGCCGGCTCGCCGCGGAAGCGCACGACGCAGACGACGACACGGCCGCGGACCTGCTCCGGGACGCACTGGGTTTGTGGCAGGGGGCGCCCATCGCCGGGCTGGACACCCCGTGGGCGGCCCGCGCGCGGGAGGCGCTGCACGCCGAACGGCTCGCCGCCGAGCTCGACTTCTACGACGCGCAGCTGGGGCGCGGGCAGCACGCCACCCTGCTCGCCGAGCTCACCTCCCGTGCCGAGGAGCACCCGCTCGACGAGCGGCTGGCCCGCCAGCTCCTCCTCGCCCTCTACCGCAGCGGGCGGCAGGCCGAGGCGCTGGAGCGCTACGAGTGGATCCGGTTGCGCCTCGCCGACGAGCTGGGCGCCGACCCGAGTCCCGGCCTCCAGCTGCTGCACCAGCAGATGCTCGCCGCCGCCCCGGCGCTGGACGCACCGAACAAGGAGCCCGCGTCCCGCGTCCCGGTCCCCCGCCAGCTGCCCGCGCCGCCCGCCGGGTTCGTCGGACGCGGCGCCGAGCTCGCGGTGCTCGACGCCGCGCTGGACCCGCTCGCCGACCCCGGCCGGCCGGTGGCGATCTCCGCGGTCGGCGGGTGTGGCGGCGTCGGCAAGACGTGGCTGGCGCTGCACTGGGCGCACCGGAACGTCGACCGCTTCCCGGACGGGCAGCTGTACGCGAACCTCCGCGGCTTCGACGACAGCGCCGAACCGCTCGCTCCCGACGCGGTGGTCCGGGGGTTCCTGGACGCCTTCGGGGTGGGCACGCCGGTCCCCGTCGGCCTCGACGCCCAGGCCGCCCTGTACCGCAGCCTCGTGGCGGGCAGGCGCATGCTGGTCCTGCTCGACAACGCCCGCGACACCGGTCAGGTCGTCCCGCTGCTGCCCGGCAGCCCGACCTGCACCGTCGTCGTCACGAGCCGGCAGCAGCTCACCGGCCTCGTCACGACGCACGCGGCCCGGCCCGTCACGCTGGACGTGCTCCCCGACGTCGAGGCCCGCGACCTCCTCGCCCGCCGGCTCGGGCACGCCCGGCTGGATCGTGAACCCGACGCCGCCGCGGACCTCGTGCGCGCCTGCTCCGGGCTCCCCCTCGCCCTCGGCATCGTGGCCGCCCGGGCGAGCGCCCGGCCCTCCTTCGAGATCGCCGCCGTGGCGGCGGAGCTCGTGGACGTCGCCACCGGGCTGGACCCGTTCGACGCCGGCGACCCGCAGGCCGACCTGCGGACGGTGTTCTCCTGGTCCTACCGCGCTCTGGGCACCGGCGCAGCGAGGCTGTTCCGGCTGCTCGGCCTGCACCCGGGGCCCGACATCTCGCTGCCGGCCGCGGCGAGCCTCGCGGGCATGACCGTCCGTGACGCGCGGCCGCTGGTGGCCGAGCTGACCCGCGCCAACCTGCTCACCGAGCACCTCCCCGGTCGGTTCCTGCTCCACGACCTGCTGCGCGCGTACGCCGCCGAGCGGAGCCGCTTCGACGACACCGAGGACGAGCGGCACCGGGCGAACCGCCGCGCCCTCGACCACTACCTGCACACGAGCCTCGCCGCGAACCGGCTGCTGAGCCCGGCCAGGAAGCCGATCAGCCCGGACCCGTTCGCGCCCGGTGTCACACCCGAGGACTTCCCAGACCTGTCCCGGGCGATGGCGTGGTACGGCACCGAACGCCCGGTGTACCTGGCCGCCATCCGGCACGCGGCGGACACCGGGTTCGACGTGCACGCGTGGCAGCTGGAGTGGGCGGTCAGCTCGTTCCTCGACCGGGACGCTCACTGGCACGACTACGCCGAGGCCTGCAGAACGGCGATCCCCGCGGCGCGGCGCCTCGGCTCCCTCGACGTCGAGGCGCTCATGCTCCGCGGTCTCGCCAGGGCGTGCACCCGGCTCGGCGCAGGCGACGAAGCCCACGCCCACCTCGAACGCGCGCGGGACCTGTACGCGCGGCTGCAGGACCCGAACGGCCAGGCCGCCACCCACATGGCGTTCGGGCGCCTGCTCGAGCCGCAGGGCCACCAGGCCGAGGCACTCGCTCACGCCCGGCAGGCGTTGGAGCTCTACCGGGTGGCCGGCAACGCCGGCGGCCAGGTCCACGCACTGAACGGGATCGGCTGGTGCCACGCCAAGCTGGGCGACTACGCGGAGACGATCGAGCCCGCCACGGAGGCGATCCGGCTCGCCGGACGGATCGAAGGCCTCGAAACCGCCGGGATCTGGGACACGCTCGGCTACGCGCGCGAACGTCTCGGCCAGCACGACGAGGCGCTCGACTGCTACCGGCACGCCCTCGCCTCGGCGGGGGACCAGCGCGACGTCAACTTCGAGGCGACGGCGCACATCCGCATCGGCGATCTGCTCCACGTCATGGGCGACGTCGACGCCGCGCGCGAGCACTGGAGCCGGGCGCTGGAGGTGCACCGCACGCACGATCGGCAGCGGGAGGCGGCCGAGCTCGAACGGAAGCTGCGAGCCCTGAGCCCGACCGGGTGATGTTGAAGCCGGGTTGTGCACACGTTGAATCCGCTGGTCCACGCGTTACCCCGAAAGAGTGACGCCCGCTGCCGTGACCTCGTTGATCAACCGTCGCCCAGTGGCGACAGCTGCAGCGAGGAGAGGAACAGTGGGAATGGCAGGACACCGCTTGAAGGTCGTGGGTTCTCTGGTGGTCGTGGCGGCCGCCGCGGGCGCCGTCCTGACGTCGAACGCCGCCATGGCGGCCGAGCCGGCGACGGTTGCGCCCGCGTCTGCGACCGCGTCCGCGAGCCAGGCGGCCGAGCACCAGAAGCCGCTGCTCGAAATGGCGACGAACGACAACCGGGGCAGCTTCTACACGCTCGACCCGGCCGAGGCCGACCGCGCCCAGCGGGAGCACGGCTTCTCGCCGAAGTACGACTCCACCGGGATCACGATGTTCGACGAGGAGGTCGACGGGAGCATCCCGGTGTACCGGCTCCGGCAGAAGGACGGCTTCCAGACGTACCTGCTCAGCGTGAGCAAGGACGAGATCAAGAGCCTCGGCGACCGCTTCGAGAACGAGGGCGTCGTCGGCTACGTCTGGTCCGGGCCGCGGGACGACGCCATGGCGATCGTGCGGTACAGCAAGGACAGCGACTGGCGCGTCGCGCGTGAGGGCCGGCTCGACCTCGCGCTCGCCGGCTACAAGAAGGACGGCGTGATGGGGTACGTCCCCGAGGGCTGAGGAACGGCGGCGGGTGGGACCGGATCGGGCGGCCGATCCCACCCGTCAGCGCCCGGTGACCGACGCGAGGTACCGCGCCACCGACCCGTCGGAGATGTGGCGCTTCCACAGCTGCGCCACCTGCTCGTCCTCGTCGGCGTAGCGGTCGGTCCGCTCCAGGGCGACGCGCCGCAGCTGCCCCTTCGTGGTGGCGAACGTGTCGGGCGGGACGTCGCGCGCCAGCGCCGCCGCCGCGGCCGCCGCCCGCGACCCCAGCTCGTCGGCGGGGACGACCTCGTGGACGAGCCCGAGCTGCGCGGCCCGCTCCGGCCGATGGGTCTGCGCGCCCATCACGAGCTCCCGCGCGCCCCGCTCGCCCGCCGCGACGCCGAGCACCTCCAGCGCGATGCGCGGGAACGGCACCCCCACCCGGATCTCGGGCACCCCGATCCGCGCGGCGCCCCCGGCCATCAGCACGACGTCGGCGCAGGCGGCGAGCACGCACCCGCCGGCGATCGCGTGCCCGTTCACCGCCGCGACGAGCGGCTTCGGCAGCTCGAAGGCCGCCCGGAACGCCTCCGAGAGCGCCGGGAGGAACTCCTCGACGTACGGATCGCCGCCCGCGGTGCAGCGCTTCAGGTCGACACCTGCCGAGAAGGTCTGGTCGGATCCGGTGAGGACCACGGCCCGCGCGGGATCGGCCGCGAGACCCCGGAACCGCTCGGCGAGTGCCTGGCACAGCCCGAGATCCATGGCGTTGACGGGGCCGTGCGCCATCCGCAGCACCGCCACCGGGACACCCTCGACGTCGACGTCGTCGCGTTCCAACACGCCGTCGAACCTACCGACGGGCTGCTCACGTGGCAGGCTGCGCATGAGCGCATCCGAGGTGACGAGATGAGGGAGAGCCAATGCCGCAGCAGGTCCGCGGGGTCGTCGCGCACAAGAAGGGTGAGCCGGTCTCCCTGGAGACGGTGATCGTGCCGGACCCCGGGCCCGGCGAAGCGGTGGTGCAGGTGCAGGCCTGCGGGGTCTGCCACACCGACCTGCACTACCGCGAGGGCGGGATCAACGACGAGTTCCCGTTCCTCCTCGGGCACGAGGCCGCCGGGGTCGTCGAGTCCGTCGGAGAGGGCGTCACCGATGTGCAACCCGGTGACTTCGTGATCCTCAACTGGCGCGCCGTCGACGGCACCTGCCGCGCCTGCCGCCGGGGCGAGCCCTGGTACTGCTTCTCCACCCACAACGCCGCCCAGAAGATGACGCTGGAGTCGGGACAGGAGCTGTCCCCCGCGCTGGGCATCGGCGCGTTCGTCGAGAAGACCCTCGTCCACTCCGGCCAGTGCACGAAGGTGAACCCCGAGGCCAAGCCCGAGGTCGCCGGGCTGCTCGGCTGCGGGGTCATGGCCGGCATCGGCGCGGCCATCAACACCGGGAAGGTGGGTCGCGGCGACTCCATCGCCGTGATCGGCTGCGGCGGTGTGGGTGACGCGGCGATCGCGGGCGCCCGGCTCGCCGGCGCGTCCACGATCATCGCGGTCGACGTGGACGACCGGAAGCTCGCGTGGGCGAAGGAGTTCGGCGCCACCCACACGATCAACTCCCGCGAGCAGGACGTCGTCGAGGGCGTGCAGGCGCTCACCGACGGCAACGGCGCGAACGTCGTCGTCGAGGCGGTCGGCCGCCCGGAGACCTACAAGCAGGCGTTCTACGCCCGCGACCTCGCCGGCACCGTCGTGCTGGTCGGCGTGCCCACCCCCGACATGGCGATCGACCTGCCGCTGATCGACATGTTCGGCCGCGGCGGCTCGCTGAAGTCGTCCTGGTACGGCGACTGCCTGCCGTCGCGCGACTTCCCCATGCTCGTGGACCTGCACCTGCAGGGCCGGCTCCCGCTGGAGAAGTTCGTCAGCGAGACGATCGGGATCGGCGACGTCGAGGCCGCGTTCGAGAAGATGCACAAGGGCGACGTGCTGCGGTCGGTCGTGGTCTTCTGATGCCACCCGTCGACCACCTCGTCACCTCGGGCACGTTCTCGCTGGACGGCGGCACCTGGGACGTCGACAACAACGTGTGGATCGTCGGGGACGAGCGCGAGGTGCTCGTCGTCGACGCCCCGCACGACGCCGACGCGATCGCGGCGGCCGTCGGCGACCGGCGCCTCGTGGCCGTGGTGTGCACGCACGGCCACGACGACCACGTGCGCAAGGCGCCGGAGCTGGCCGACCGGTTCGGCGCACCGATCCTGCTGCACCCGGCCGAGGCGCCGCTGTGGGAGCTGACCCACCCGGACCGGAAGCCCGACCGCGAGCTGGCCGACGGCGATACCGTGAGCGCGGGCGGGGTAGCGCTGCGGGTGCTGCACACCCCCGGCCACTCCCCCGGCTCGTGCAGCCTGTACGCGCCCGAGCTGGGCTCGGTGTTCACCGGCGACACCCTGTTCCAGGGCGGGCCGGGAGCCACCGGCCGGTCCTTCTCGTCGTTCGACACGATCATCGACTCGATCCGCGGCCGCCTGCTGACGCTCCCCGGCGACACGGTGGTCCGCACGGGCCACGGCGACTCGACGGCGATCGGCGAGGAGCTCCCGCACCTGGAGGAGTGGATCGCGCGGGGCAGCTGAGACGCTCCCTAAACCGGTAGCACATTTGTGTTACTTTCACCTCATGGGTGAGCCGGAGAGCATCGGCATCCGCGAGCTGCGCCAGCACGCCTCGCGATACGTCGCGATGGCCAAGCAAGGCAAGCGGGTTCCGGTGACGGATCGGGGCGAGCTGGTGGCCTACCTCGTTCCTGCGCACGAGCCGAGCACGACCTTCCAGCGAATGGTGGCTGCGGGCCAGGTCCGGCTGGCCAAGGGCAATCTCGCGGAGACCCTCGCGTCCCTCGAGCCACTCGAGGCCGAACCGGGCGAGAAGACCTTGTCCGAGGTGCTCCGCGAGATGCGCGACGAGGAGCGGTATTGATCTACCTGGACACCTCGGCGCTGCTCAAGCTCGTCAAGGACGACGAAGCCGAGGGACCCACGCTCCGCGCTCACCTCGAACGGACGGCCGAGGCCGGGCTCGTGTCGAGCACCCTGCTCGCCGTCGAAGCCCGAAGGGGGATGCTCCGGATCCGGCCGGACGGCCTACCGAAGGTCGATCTCATCCTCTCCGAGGTCGCGCAGATCGGCATCTCCGACGCGGTGATCGAGTCCGCGAGCCGCCTGCCCGACCCGTTGCTGCGCTCTCTCGACGCCATCCACCTCGCCACCGCCCTGATGATCCGCGACGACATCGAGAGCGTGGTCACGTACGACAGTCGCCTGCTCGCCGCCGCCGAAGCTCACGGTCTTCCCACCGCGGCCCCGGGCCGGACCCAGGCCACCACCACCCCGGCCCCCAGCAAGACGGCCGCCGCCCCGAACGCGGCGGAGTAGCCGAACGGCTGCGCCACCGCGCCGAGGCCGAGCGCGCCGACGCCGGTGCCCGCGTCGAAGGCGATGTTCCAGATCGCGCTCGCCGCGCCGTAGCCGGCGCTGCCGAACGCGGCGAAGAGCACGGTGAGGGAGTCGTTCTGCACCATGCCGAAGCCGAAGCCGACGGCGGCGGCCCCGATCACGACGAGCGCGCCCACGCCGGCGCCGAGGGCGACGACCTCGGCCACCAGCCCGGCCGCGGCGAGCAGCATCCCCGGTACGAGCAGCCGGCCTCCCCAGCCGCGCCGGTCCACGAGCTCGCCGGCCACCAGGCGGCCCAGCAACGCCCCCGCCGCCGTCGCCAGCAGGGCACCGGCGACGAGCAGCCCGGCGTCCGGCACGGCGAGCGGGAGGAACGTGATCAGGCCGCCCTGGGCGATCGAGCAGGCGAGCATCGCGAGCACCGGGGTGAGCGCCGAGCGCACCGGGGGCCGCGGGAGCGGCGCGGCCCCCGTCCGCGCAGTCGCGTGCGACATCCGGATCCCCGGCACGAGCAGCGCACCCAGCACCGGGCCGACCCCCGCCACGACGAACACCGCGGTGAAGCCGAACCGGTCGACCGCGGCCACCCCGGCCGCCAGCAGCACAAGCTGGGGCAGCCCGACCGCGAGGCCGTAGCGGCCCGCCGCCCGGCCGTGCTGCTCCCGGGGTACGAGCTCCGCCACCAGGGCACTCCCGGCCACCGTCGCCAGCCCGAAGCCGACGCCGCGCAGCGCGGAGAGCGCGAGCACGGGCGCGAGGTCGGGCGACAGGGCGAGGAACGGCGCGGGGGCACCGAGCAGCACCGAGCCGGCCGCGAGCACCCAGCGGTGGCCGACCCGCACGAGCAGCCACGGCACCGCGAGCTGGGTGGCCACCGTGGTGGCCATCAGGACCGCGGTGGTGGCGCCCGACCCGAGCGCGCCCGCCCCTCCGCGCTCCGCCCAGAGCGGCACGATCGGCAGCAGCAGCGCGTACCCGCTGAAGCACAGCACGGTGGCACCGAGCATGAATCGGAACGGTGCGCCGGCGATCCCGGCGGGAGCGCTGGTCGATACCACGACCCCGAGCGTAGGTGGCGTACGCCCGGAACGGTTGACGCGACGGCAGGCGGACCAGGCACCCTGGTCGGGTGCCGCCGCTCCCCGACAGCGACTTCCCCGCCGACCCGTACCCCGGCGCCATGCCGGACACCTCGTTCGCCCACGTCGACGAGGAGTCGCACCCGTTGCGCCGCGACCCGCGGCACGGCTGGACGGTCGAGGGCCGCCCCCTCGACGACTGGCTGGCCGGCCGCGGCGCGGCGCCCCGCGCGCGGCGCGTACCCCTGCTCGCGTACGGCTCCAACCGGTGCCCGAGCAAGATCACCTGGCTGCGCCGGGCGCTCGGGATGGGCGCGGACCCGGTGGTGGCACTGCGGGTCCGCACCCGCGGCGTGGCCGCGGTCTGGGCCAACGGGCTGCGCAGGCGGGACGGGCAGCGGCCCGCGGTGCTCGCCGCCGCGCCCGGGGTGGTCGAGGAGCACGTCGTGTGGCTCGCGACGGCCGAGCAGATCGCGGTGCTGGACCGCTGCGAGGGCCGGGACGAGCGGTTCCGCCTGGCCCGGCTGGGCACCGGCGAGGTGCGCACGACCGACGGCGACGTCCGGATCGCGCAGCCGTGGTGCTACGTCGCGCACGGCGCGATCCGCCTGCCCCTGCACGTGGACGGTGCGCTCGTCCGTTGCACGGAGCTGCCGCAGGAAGCGGCGCTCGCGCTCCTCGGCGAGCCCGCCGACGACGGCCTGCACGCGCCGACGGTGGCCGGGGCGCCCCACCCCGACGAGTGGCCCGCCGCCCTCTTCGTCTACGGGCTCCTGCAGCCCGGCGGGCCCTCCTGGTCCATGGTGGCACCGCACAGCACGGGCGAGCCGCACCGCACGACCGTCGACGGCGGCGTCTACGACACCGGCCTCGGGTATCCGGCCCTGCGCCGCGACGCCGGCGGCCGCGCACCCGGCTGGCTGGTGCCGGTGCGCGACCCCGCGGCCCTCCTGCCCGCCCTCGACGAGTACGAGGGCAGCGCGTACCGCCGGGAGCGGGTCGTCGCCGGCGACGGAACTGTCTGCTGGAGCTACGTGTGGGCGGCCCCGTTCGACGGCCTCCACCCGCTCCCCGCGGGCTGGCCGGCCTAGCCCCGACGGCCGCACACACCGTCTGAGGTCCGCACACATGGTCGGACATGTGTGCGGTGCCGCGACGGTGTGCGCGGTGGGCCCGGGAGCTGGCGCTAGGGTCGGGCCGTGCTGGAGATCGCGGGGGTCGGTAAGCGGTTCGGCACCCGGCAGGCGCTCGACGACGTCTCGTTCACCGTCGAACCGGGCGAGGTGTTCGGGTTCGTCGGGAGCAACGGCGCCGGCAAGACCACCACCATGCGCATCGTGCTCGGCGTGCTCTCCGCCGACGCGGGCGACGTGCGCTGGAAGGGTCGGCCGGTGGACGCCGACCTGCGGCGACGCATCGGCTACATGCCCGAGGAGCGGGGCCTCTACCCGAAGATGCGGGTCGGCGACCAGTTGCGCTACCTGGCCCGGCTGCACGGCCTCACCGGGGCCGAAGCCGCCACGGCCGTCACGCTGTGGACCGAGCGGCTCGGTGTCGCCGCCCGGCTCGGCGACGAGGTGCAGAAGCTCTCGCTCGGCAACCAGCAGCGCGTGCAGCTGTGCGCGGCGCTCGTGCACGACCCGGAGGTGCTCGTGCTCGACGAGCCGTTCTCCGGGCTCGACCCCACCGCTGTCGAGGTGATGAGCAGCGTGCTACGCGACAAGGCCGAGACGGGGGTCCCGGTGATCTTCTCCAGCCACCAGCTCGAGCTCGTGGAACGACTGTGCGACCGGATCGGCATCATCGCCGGCGGGCGCATGGTGGCCGTCGGCAGCGTCGCCGACCTGCGCGAACGCGATGGGTCGGGGGCGGTCCTGGATGTCGAGGGGCCACCGGCCGGATGGGCCGCGGCGCTGCCGGGCGTCGAGGTGCTCAGCGACGACGCCGGGCACACGCGCGTGCGCCTCGCCGCCGGCACCGACGACCAGGACGTGCTGCGGGCGGCGCTCGCCGCCGGCCCGGTGCGCGAGTTCCGCCGGTGGCGCCCGCCGCTCACGGAGCTCTACCGCGACGTCGTCCAGGCCGGACCCGCGCCGGCGGAGCCCGCGGCATGAGCGAGCTTGCGAGCGAATCGATGTCACAGCGCCTGCGCGCTGCGTTTCATCTCTCTGGGCCGGCCGAGCGCAGCGAGGCCGAGCGATGAGCGAGCTTGCGAGCGAATCAATGTCACAGCGCCTGCGCGCTGCGTTTCATCTCTCTGGGCCGGCCGAGCGCAGCGAGGCCGAGTGATGAGCGCGCCGTTGCCGGCCCGCAGCGCGATCCTGCTCGTCGCGCGCCGCGAGTTCGTCATGCAGGTCCGCTCGCGCAGCTTCGCGATCGGGCTCGTGATCACGCTCGTCTTCTTCGGCGGGATCTTCCTGCTCGGCGCCTACATCAGCGGGCAGGCCTCGAACCACACGCTCGGGATCACACCGCAGGCCGCGGACATCCGGCCGATGGTCGAGCAGACGGCGCACCTGCAGGGAGTCGAGCTCAGCGTCCGCGAGGTCGACGACGGCCCGGGCCGCGACCAGGTGCGGGACGACGACCTCGACGCCCTGCTCACCGGCGCGCCCGGCGCGTACGAGCTGGTGGGCCACGACTCCGTGGACGGCGGCCTGCAGGCGATCGTGCAGACCGCGGCCGAGCAGCAGGCCGTCTCGACGGCGCTGGCCGGTGCCGGCGTCGACCCCGTCCAGGTCGCGAACTCCTCGGCCCTCGCCGTCTCCGCGCTCGAGGCCGCCGACAGCGACATCGGCCAGCGGCTCGCGCTCGCCATCGTCGGGACGATGCTGCTGTTCGTCTCGCTCAGCGCCTACGGCAGCCTGGTCGCCACCGGCGTCGTCGAGGAGAAGCAGAGCCGCGTGGTGGAGCTGCTGCTCGCCACGATCACGCCGTGGCAGCTCCTGGCCGGCAAGGTCGTCGGGCTCGGCGCGGTGGGGCTGTTGCAGCTGGTCATCCTGAGCACCGTCGCGGGGGTGAGCGCCGGGGTGGCGGGGCTGCTGGTCCTGCCGGGCGCCGCGCTCGGCATGTTCGTGATGGTCGTGATCTGGTACCTGCTCGGCTTCTTCCTGTACGCGTCGCTCTACGCGGCCGTCGGGTCCACCGTCTCGCGCCAGGAGGAGCTCCAGTCGGTGGTCGCACCGATGATCTTCCTGCTGCTGATCCCGTTCATCCTCACGATGAACGTGCTGCCGAACGACCCGCGCAACGGGCTCGCCACCGTGCTGTCGTTCATCCCGTTCTTCTCCCAGACCGTGATGCCCGCGCGCTACGCCCTCGGCGTCGCGTCGCTGTGGGAGGTGCTGGTGGCGGCGGTGCTCGCCGCGGCCGCGATCGTGGTGGTGGTGCGGGTCGCCGGGCGCGTCTACCGGAACTCGGTGTTGCGCACCGGCGCCCGCGTGGGCCTCCGCGAGGCCCTCACCAGCAAGCCGTCCTGACCCGGGGAGCCGAGGTCAGGGCGTCGGAGCGGGACGCGGCCGCGGCGACGGGCGGCGCGGCGCGGCATCGGCCGTGGGCGGCGGAGCGGGCCGGGGTGGCGGCCAGTCGGTGTCGACGGCCGATCGGGCCGCGACCTGCGATCTGACGACCCACGCCGCGATCGCCAGCAACACAGCGAGGACCAGCCAGCGGCCACGACGGCCCCGGTGCCCCTCGACGTTCTCCGCCATAGACCCCACCTTCCGCCGGATGCGCACGAAGGGTAAGCCGTTCGCCCGCGATCCGCGCCCCGACGCGGCCCGGGTGCGGTCAGCGGTTGGCCATCGGCACGTACGGGCGCTCGGTCTGACCGACGTACAGCTGGCGCGGCCGGCCGATCTTCGTGCTCGGGTCGTTGATCATCTCGCGCCAGTGGGCGATCCACCCCGGCAGGCGACCGAGCGCGAACAGGACCGTGAACATCTTCGTCGGGAAGCCCATCGCCCGGTAGATGACGCCGGTGTAGAAGTCGACGTTCGGGTAGAGCTTGCGCTCGATGAAATAGTCGTCGGCCAGCGCCCGCTCCTCGAGCGCCTTCGCGATGTCGAGCAGCTGGTCGCTGACGCCGAGCTTCTTCAGGATCTCGTCGGCGCTCTGCTTCACGATCCGGGCGCGGGGGTCGTAGTTCTTGTAGACCCGGTGCCCGAAGCCCATGAGCCGGGCGCCGTGCTCCCGGTTCTTCACCCGCTCGACGAAGGCGTCGACGTTGCCCTCCTCGACGTCGCGGATGCGCTGCAGCATCTCCAGCACCGCCTGGTTGGCGCCGCCGTGCAGCGGCCCGAACAGGGCGTTGATGCCCGCGGAGATGCTCGCGAACAGGTTGGCCTGCGACGAGCCCACCATCCGGACCGTGGACGTCGAGCAGTTCTGCTCGTGGTCGGCGTGCAGGATCAGCAGCACGTCGAGGGCGCGGACGAAGTCGGGGTCGATCTCGTAGGGCTCGGCCGGGAAGCCGAAGGTCATCCTCAGGAAGTTCTCCACCAGGCCCTGCGAGTTGTCCGGGTAGAGGAACGGCTGGCCGATCGACTTCTTGTACGCGTACGCCGCGATCGTCGGCACCTTGGCGAGCAGCCGGACGGTGGACAGCTCCACCGCGTCCGCGTCGAACGGGTCGAGGCTGTCCTGGTAGAAGGTGGACAGCGCGCTGACGGCGCTGGAGAGCACCGGCATCGGGTGCGCGTCCCGCGGGAAGCCCTCGAAGAACCGTTTCAGGTCCTCGTGCAGCAACGTGTGGCGGCTGATCTTGTTGGTGAAGTCGTCCAGCTCGGCCCGCGTCGGCAGCTCGCCGTAGATCAGCAGGTAGCTGACCTCCAGGAACGTGGAGTTCTCTGCGAGCTGGTCGATCGGGTACCCGCGGTAGCGCAGGATGCCGGCGTCACCGTCGATATAGGTGATCGCCGAGGAACAGGCGGCGGTGTTGCCGTACCCCGAGTCGAGCGTGGTCAGCCCCGTCGACGTCAGCAGCTTGGAGATGTCGAACGCGGATGCACCCTCGGTCGCGGGCCGGATCGCCATCTCGTACTCGCCGCCGGGGTGGTTCAGAACAGCAGCGCTGGTGGTCTCGTCGGCCATGTGGAGGTTCCCTCACACTCATGTTTTGCGTGGTTGGGCGCAACGCTAGTGCTCCGGATCAGGGTTGCGCCCGTCCTGGCGTTGACGCGTTCATCACGGCCGATGTCACGCGTCGTGAGCAGGGCGGTAACGCCAGAACGTCGGGAAGATCACCACCACGACCACGGCACCGATGACCACCAGGACGCCACCCACGGACGCCGCGAGGCCCGGCCCCCACCAGTCCGCGGCCGCCCCGTGCCACATGTCGGCCACCCGCGGGCCACCGGCGACCACGACCGCGAAGACGCCCTGCATGCGGCCGCGCATCTCGTCGGTGGCGACCGTCTGCAGGATCGACATCCGGTACACGCTGCTCACCAGGTCACCGGCACCCGCCAGCGCCAGGAAGAGCACGGCCAGCCACAGCGAGCCGGCGAGGCCGAACAGCGCGACGCCGACGCCCCACAGGCAGATCGCGATCGTGACGGCCACGCCCTGGCGCCGGATCCGGTGCAGGCTCCCGGAGAACAAGCCGGCCACGACCATCCCGGCGGGGATCGCGGCGAACAGCAGCCCGTACGCGACCCCACCGCCCGGTGGGTCGCCGAAGACGGTCTGCGCGATCTCCGGGAACACCACCCGCGGCATGCCGAACGCCATCGCCACGATGTCCATCAGGAACGACACGAGCAGCACCGCGTGCAGCGCGGCGTACCGGAAGCCCTCGGCGATCTCGCGCAGGCCTGCGCGCCTGCGCACGCCGTTCGTCTCGGGCGGCACCGGCGGGAGCCGCCAGGTGGCCCACAGCGTCGCGAGGAGGAAGATCGCGTCGAGCAGGTAGAGCGTGGGGAGCCCGATCGTCGGGATCAGGACGCCGGCGAGCAGCGGGCCCGCGATCGCACCGGTCTGGAAGACGGTCATGTTGAGCGTGTTGGCCGCGGGGATCTGCTCGGCGGGGAGCAACCGCGGGATGACGGCGTTGCGCGCCGGCTGGTTGACGGCGAGGAACGCCGTCTGCACCGCGAAGAGCGCGAGGACCAGCCAGACCCCGCCGGCGCCGCTCGCCGCCGTGACCCACAGCGCGAGCGAGGACAGCGCGATCCCCGACCCGCTGAACAGCAGCAGGGTGCGCCGGTCCATGGCGTCGGCGATCGCGCCACCCCACAGCCCGAAGACGACCAGCGGCACGAGCCCGAAGAGGCCCGTGAGCCCCACGTACGCCGACGAGCCGGTGAGCTCGTAGATCTGCGCCGGCACCGCGACGACGGAGAGCTGGGCGCCGACCACCGTGACGATGCCGGCCGTCCACAGCCTGCGGTAGGCCGGGGTGCGCAGGGGACGGGTGTCGGTCAGCACGCCGCGCACGGCCCGCGCGAAGCGCCGGGTGGCGGGCTCGGGGGGCGGGGTCGGGCCGGTCGGTGCGTCCGGGCCGGTGGATATCGGCTTCGTAGGGCCATCCGGACCGGACGTTGTCATACGACAACGACTACCACCCGAGGCCGCCGGAGCGTGCACGGGTTCGAGCCCGGAGTGCCCGGCCTCACGACCGAACCCGGCGAATCACCCGGTTCCCGGGGCGCCGATCCGACGATCACCCTCGGGCCGCGAGCTCCGCGGTCAGGGGGCGAGGCGGCGGATCTTCCAGGTGCGGCTGTGGGAGTCCAGCTCGAAGCGCAGCCGGTCGTGCATGCGGTTGCTGCGGCCCTGCCAGAACTCCACCTGCTCGGGGACGATCCGCCAGCCGCCCCAGTGCGGCGGCGGGGGCACCGTCTCCTGGGCCGCGAAGCGCTGGGTGGCGGTCGCGAGCGCGTCGTCGAGCACGCGGCGGTCGCGTACCTCCACCGACTGGGCGGACGCCCACGCGCCGAGCTGGGAGCCGCGGGGGCGGGTGGCCCAGTAGGCCTTGGTCTCCGCGGCGCTCACGAGCTCGACCTGCCCGCGCACGTGCACCTGCCGGTGCTGGCCGTACCAGGGGAAGGTGGCCGAAGCGAACCGGGTGGCGCGCAGCTGGTGGCTCTTCGCGGACGTGTAGTTCGTGTAGAAGACGATGCCGCGCGCGTCGAGGCCCTTGCACAGCACCGTGCGCGAGCTCGGCCTGCCGTCCTCGCCGGTGGTGGCGAGCACCATCGCGTTGGGTTCGGCGACGCCGTCGGTGATGGCCTCGTCCAGCCACGCGGCGAGCTGCTCGTGCCATGTCGCGGCCAGATCGCCCACGTCGAGCTCGTCCGTGCGCACGTAGTCCACGCGCATCGTCGCCAGCTGCTCGGCCATCGATGCCCTCCCCCGGGTAGCGGACCCACCACGCTAAGTGGAACGACCCCCGATCGGCACCCCCGGTGACCGATGCCACCCGGTCGCCCGTTGCACCACCCTCGACGCAGCGTCAGGGTTGCGCCAACCACGACGAGGAGGACGCGGTGACCACTGCGCCGGCTGCACCCGGATCCGACCAGGACGAGGCGGTTCCGCCGCCGCCCCCCGGTTTCACCCCCGGCCTCGAGGGCCACGTCGCCTTCCGCACCCACATCGCGGAGCCCGACAAGGACGGCGGTTCGCTCCGCTACCGCGGGGTCGACATCGAGGACCTCGTCGGAAAGGTGACCTTCGGCAACGTCTGGGCGTTGCTCGTCGACGGCCGGTTCGGGCCCGGCCTGCCTCCCGCGGAGCCGTTCCCGATCCCGGTGCACACCGGCGACGTCCGGGTGGACGTGCAGGCGGCACTCGCGATGCTCGCCCCCTACTGGGGCTACCGCCCCCTGCTGGACATCGGCGACGAGGAGGCCCGCGAGCAGCTCGCCAGGGCCTCGGTGATGGCGCTGTCGTACGTGGCGCAGTCGGCGCGCGGCATCGGCGTGCCCGCGGTGCCGCAGTCGCGCATCGACGAGTCCGCCACGATCACCGAGCGGTTCATGACGCGCTGGCGCGGCGAGCCCGACCCGGCGCACATCGCGGCCGTCGACGCGTACTGGGTCTCCGCGGCCGAGCACGGGATGAACGCCTCGACGTTCACGGCGCGGGTCATCGCCTCGACCGGCGCCGACGTCGCCGCCTCGCTCTCCGGCGCGATCGGCGCCATGTCCGGCCCGCTGCACGGCGGAGCGCCGGCCCGGGTGCTGCCGATGATCGAGGAGGTCGAGCGGAGCGACGACCCGGAAGGGCTGGTGAAGGGCATCCTCGACCGCCACGAGCGGCTGATGGGCTTCGGCCACCGCGTCTACCGGGCCGAGGACCCGCGCGCCCGCGTCCTGCGCCGCACGTGCCTGGAGCTGAAGGCCCCGCGCTACGAGGCCGCCGCCGCGCTGGAGCAGGCGGCGCTCGCCGAGCTGCGATCCCGCCGGCCGGACCACCCGATCGAGACGAACGTCGAGTTCTGGGCCGCGGTGATCCTCGACTTCGCCCAGGTGCCGCCGCACATGATGCCGGCGATGTTCACGAGCGCCCGCACCGCCGGGTGGTCGGCGCACGTCATGGAGCAGAAGCACGAGGCCAAGCTGGTGCGCCCGAGCGCGCAGTACATCGGCCCCGGCCCGCGCCGCCCGGAAGAGGTGGAGGGTTGGGCGGACATAGCCCACAGCTGAGCCCCGACCGCAGCATGGTGGCCTTACTCCGGTTGAACCGGAGTAAGGCCACCATGCTGCGGTTCGGGACGGCGCACCCGGGCACGGACCAAAAGGGAGAGTGCACCTGCCACGACGCACAGGGCGCCGCCCGTGTACCAGGCCATGTCGTAGGCGCCCAGCTCGTCGCGAACGATGCCGGCACCCAGCGCCATGGCCGCCGCGCCCACCTGGTGCGACGCGAACACCCACCCGAAGACGACGGGCGCCGACGCGCCGAAGAGCTCGCGGCACAGGGCCATCGTCGGCGGGATCGTGGCGACCCAGTCCAGGCCGTAGAACACGATGAACGCCACCATGTTGGCCTGGATGTCCGGCCCGAAGAGCGCGGGCAGCGCCAGCAGGGACAGCCCGCGCAGCACGTAGTAGACGAGCAGCAGGTAGCGCGGGTCCACGCGGTCGGTGAGCCAGCCGGACGCGATGGTGCCGGCCACGTCGAAGATCCCGACGAGGGCGAGCAGCCCCGCGGCGACCGTCTGCGGCATGCCGTGGTCGTGCGCGGCGGGCACGAAGTGCGGCTGGATCAGGCCCATGGTGGTGGCGCCGCAGATCATCATGCCGGCGGCCAGGTACCAGAACCCCTTCGTGCGCGCGGCGTCGACGAGCATCCGCACCGCCAGCCGGGCGGCCCCGCTGCGCACGGGGTCGACGTCGTCGGCCGGGGTGCCGCCGTAGGGCGCCACGCCGACGTCGCGGGGCCGGTCGCGCAGCAACCACATCACGAGCGGGGCGACGGCGAGCGCCGAGAACGCCACCGCCAACGCCGCGGGCCGCCAGCCGTAGCCCTCGGCCAGCTGGGAGACGAGCGGGAGGAACACCAGCCCACCCGCCGCTCCCGCGGCCGTCAGCACGCCCGAGACCAGCCCACGCCGGGCGACGAACCAGCGACCAGTCACCGTGGCCACGAGCGCGAGCGCCATGGCGCCGGTGCCCAGCCCGACGAGCACTCCCCAGCAGAGGATCAGCTGCCAGCTCGCCGTCATGAACACGGTGAGCCCGCTCCCCGCGGCGACGACGATCAACGCCGCCGTGACGACGCGGCGGATGCCGAAGCTCTCCATCAGCGCCGCCGCGAACGGCGCCGTCAGGCCGTAGAGGGCCATGTTGACGGCGGCGGCGAGGGAGATCGTGCTGATGGACCAGCCGAACTCGTCGTGCAGCGGGTTCATCAGCACGCCGGGCACGGCCCGGAAGCCCGCTGCCCCGACGAGGGCGAGGAACGTCACGGCGGCGACCCACCAGGCGGGGTGGATGCGCGCGGGTCGCGCGGTGCGGAGCTCGGTCACGGCAGCGAGCATCGCTGCCGCGCGCCCGTGGCGACAGTGGCCCGGAGGCCAACACATGAAAAGATCCGGCCATGAGTATGCGTCATGAGGTCGCCGTCCTCGCCCTGCCCGACGTGGTGGCGTTCGAGCTCGGGCTGCCGCACAAGCTCATCGGCACGGCCGTCGACGACGCGGAGCGGCTCCTCTACCGGGTGCGCGTCGCCACGCTGGACGGCGGCCCGGTGCGCACGTCGGCGGGGTACAGCGTGCTCCCCGAGCACGACGCCTCGATCCTGCGCACGGCCGACACCGTCATCATCCCGGGTATCTACAGCGGGTCGGCGAAGGACCGCGGCGTGCTCGAACCGGACCTCGCCGCCGCGCTGGACGGCCTGTCCGCCCGGATGGTCTCGATCTGCACCGGCGCCTTCGTGCTCGCCGCGGCCGGCCTGCTCGACGGGCGCCCCGCCACCACGCACTGGATGCACGCCGACGCGTTCCAATCGCTGTTCCCGCAGGTGAAGCTGGACCCGGACGTGCTGTACGTCGACGACGGCGACGTGCTCACCTCCGCCGGGAACGCCGCCGGTATCGACCTGTTGCTGCACATCGTCCGGCGCGACCACGGCTCGGGCGTGGCCAACCGGGTGGCCCGGCGCAGCGTCGTCGCGCCGTGGCGGGAGGGCGGGCAGTCCCAGTTCATGGAACCGGTGCCCGACCCGGACGGCCCCGGCACCGCCCCCACCAGGGCGTGGGCGCTCGACCGGCTCCACGAACCGCTCACCCTCGCCGAGCTCGCCGCGCACTCCACCATGAGCGTCCGGACCTTCACCCGCCGCTTCCGGCAGGAGACGGGCATGAGCCCGGCCCGGTGGCTCGTCCACCAGCGCGTGTCCGCCGCGCGGCGGCTGCTGGAGACCACCGAACTGCCGGTGGAGCGCATCGCGGCCGATTCCGGGTTCGGCACCACCGCGTCGCTGCGCCAGCACCTGCACGCGGCCATCGGCGTGGCGCCGCTCGCGTACCGCCGCACCTACCGCGGCGTGGCCGGCTAGACCGACCGCGCGAGCTCGACGTCGAGCCGCTCCTTGCGGATCCGCTGGTCGACGTAGAGCAGCCCGGCGACGCCCACGCCGAACGGCACGGCGAACGTCCCGACCACGACGGCGGCCACCGCGGTCCGGATCAGCTCCCCGGTATCCGGTGTGTCGGTGGGGATCGCGCCGAACAGACCCATGACGACGATCGCGGCCACGGCCACGAGGAGCCAGCTGAGCAGCAGGGTGCCGAACGTCCGCCACCAGGCGCCCCGCAGCAGCAGGCTGGACCGCTGCAACGCGGCCATCACGCCGATCGGTTCCAACACGTACGCCGCGGGCGCCAGCACCCACAGCACGCTCAGGAAGACGGTGGCGACCAGCGCGACCAGGAAGAGGAAGACCCCCAGCCCGATCGCCTCGCCGGAGCCCGTCGCGGTGGAGACGAGCGCGAGCAGCACGGGGATCAGCAGGATCACCACGACGACCAGCGCGACGAACAACATCAGCCCGATCAGGCCCGGCACCCGCGGTGCGGCCACCTTCCAGGCATGACGGGCCGCGATGCGCCGCCCCAGCACGGCCTGGCTGAGCACGACGAGCAGCAGCCCCGCGAGCACGGCGCTGAGCACGACCGAGACGACAGTGCTCCCGAAAGCCCCGAGAACGGTGCCGACCATCCCGCTCACCCGGCCCCGCGCCAGCGCCGCCGGGTTGATCCGGGGCAGTGCGAGCTGGACCACCAGCTGGATCGCCTGGACGACGACCATGACGGCCGCGCTCACCCCGAGCGTCGGCAACGGGTTCGTCCTGATGTAGCGCACGGCGCCCACCATCACGTCGCTCGCGGAGAGCGGGCGGAGCGGCACGATCCCGGGGCGGGGTTCCTGGCCGGTGGGCCCGGCACCGTAGGGCGCCGGCCCGTACCCGTACCCGTACCCGGACGGCGGTCCGTACCCCTGCTGCCCGTACCCCTGCGACCAGTACCCCGACCCGTAGGCCTGCGACCCGTACCCCGGCTGCCCGTAGGCCGACTGCCCGTACTCGGGCTGCCCGTAGACCGGCTGCCCATAGACCGGCTGCCCGTAAGCCGGCGGAGGGCCGTAACCGGACGGCCCGTACGTCGGATGTCCGTACCCGGTCGGCCCGTATCCGGGCTGGACGTATCCCGGCTGCTCCTGGACCTGCGGCCGGTACCCGGCCTGCGGCTGCACCGACTCGGTGACGGTCGGAGGATCGGCGGGGCTCTGCTCGGTGGGGTCGGCGGCGCCGTCGGTCCGGCCGGCGGGTTCCCTCTCGGCGTCGGCCTCCGGCCCGCTCTCGGGCGCGGCGCCGGGTCCGGCCGGCTGATCCGCAGCCGCCGCCGCGGGCACGCCGGTGCCGCTCGGGGTGGGTTCGGTCGCGGGGTCGGAGGGCGGCACCTCCGGACGGGTCTCGTCCTGTTCGGGGACCGGGGCGGTCGGCCGGTCGACGGCCGGTGGCCCGGGCTCGCCGCCCTCCGCTCCCTCCGGGCGCTCGCCCGGCTCCGGTCGATCCGATGCGTTCGACATCTCTCTCCACTGCCCCTTCGGCCGACGATCTACGCTCCATCGTGTCAGCGAACGGCCGCACACGTGGGGCCGAACGGAGGTCGCGCGCGTCGGATGCACGGCGCCGCCGTGACTTCACACACTCCGTCCCAGCTTCACACAAGGCCTTCCTCGTGTGATGTGCCCATTGGGTTCCTGAAGTGCGGTTTGTGCCGGACGGGCGTGAGGACCCGCACCCGTTCGGGCCTAGCCGCGACTGCGACACTGGCACTGTGACCGTTTCCTCGTCCACCGATCTGCAGATCCCCGCCGACCTCAAGCCCGCCGACGGACGGTTCGGCTGCGGCCCCTCGAAGGTCCGCCCGGAGCAGCTCACGGCGCTCGCCGGGGCAGGTGCGGCGATCATGGGCACGTCGCACCGCCAGAAGCCGGTGAAATCGCTGGTCGGCCGGGTGCGCGGTGGGCTGCGGGAGCTGTTCTCGCTGCCCGAGGGCTACGAGGTCGTGCTCGGCAACGGCGGTTCCACGGCGTTCTGGGACGCCGCCGCGTTCGGGCTGGTCCGCGAGCGCGCGCTGCACCTCACGTACGGCGAGTTCTCCTCCAAGTTCGCCGACTCCACGCGCGGCGCCCCGTTCCTCGCCGAGCCGGTGGTGGTCAAGGCCGATCCGGGTAGCGCGCCCGAACCCACCGCCGACCCGTCGTGCGACGCGCTGGCCTGGGCGCACAACGAGACCTCGACCGGCGTGTCCGTGCCGGTCGTCCGCCCCGAGGGCGCCACACCCGACCAGCTCGTGTTGATCGACGCCACGTCCGGGGCGGCCGGGCTGCCGGTCGACGTGAGCCAGGCCGACGCGTACTACTTCGCCCCGCAGAAGGGTTTCGCGTCCGACGGCGGGCTCTGGGCCGCCCTGATGAGCCCCGCCGCCCTGGAGCGCGTGAGCGAGCTCGCCGCCACCGACCGCTGGATCCCGCCGTTCCTGTCGCTCGCCACGGCGGTCGACAACTCGGTGAAGGACCAGACCTACAACACGCCCGCGCTCGCCACGCTCTACCTCATGGCGGAGCAGATCGACTGGATGCTCGGGCTCGGCGGCCTCGACGCCTGCGTCGCGCGCACGGCCGACTCGTCCGGGCGGCTCTACGCGTGGGCGGAGAAGTCGGAGTTCGCCACCCCGTTCGTGACCGACCCGGCCCACCGGTCCCAGGTGGTCGGCACGATCGACTTCGTCGACTCCGTCGACGCGGCGGCCGTCGCGAAGACGCTGCGCGCCAACGGCATCGTCGACACGGAGCCGTACCGCAAGCTGGGTCGCAACCAGCTGCGGATCGGCATGTTCCCCGCCGTCGAACCGGCCGACGTCACCGCCCTCACGGCGTGCATCGACTGGGTCGTCGAGCGGCAGTCCTGATCAGCGCTGTAAGCGCTGCGTAGTCACACCGGTAACATGCGTCCCAGCTCGACCCGGGTGTCGTCGGCGCGCCTCCGACGCGGGGTGCGATCCGGCAACTAACGTCACCCGGACGGGGAGAACGAGAGCGGGAGGGCCGCTGATGCGGGCGCTGCGGGTCGTCGGGATCACCGAGGGTGGCGGTGAGTTCTCCGTCGTCCTCGAGGACCCGGTCCGACGCGAGCGCTACACCGTACCGGCGGACGAGCAGCTGCGCGCCGCTGCGAGGGGGGATCTCACCCGGCTCGGACAGATCTCGATCGAGTTGGAGAGCCAGTTGCGTCCACGTGAGATCCAGGCCCGGATCCGCGCCGGAGCGTCCGTGGAGCAGGTCGCCGGTGCGGCCGGTGTGCCGCTGCAGAAGATCGAGCGGTTCGCCTACCCCGTGCTGCTGGAGCGCTCCCGCACCGCCGAGGTCGCCCAGCGGGCCCACCCGATGCGCGCCGACGGGCCCGACACCCGCACCCTCGGCGACGTCGTCGCCCACACCTTCGGACTGCGCGGCCAGGAGTACGCCGACGCCGAGTGGGACTCGTGGAAGGGCGAGGACGGCAAGTGGGTCGTCGCCCTCTCCTGGCACGCCGGGCGATCGGACAACCGCGCGCACTGGACGTTCCAGCCGGGCGCCCACGGCGGCACGGTCACCGCCCTCGACGAGCACGCCAGCGACCTGGTCGAGGGCCTGCCCGCCCGGCCACTGCGCACCGTCGGGCCGGTCATCGACATCGCGCGCTCCGAGGACCCCGCACCCGCTCCCGGGCCCGAGGAGGAACTGCGGGCCGTCGCGTCCGACTCCGTCCGCGGCTCGCGGATCGATCCGCCGCCCACCGCCGAGGCCCGCACGGCCGAGCGCACGGCGGCCCGCACGGCGCCGGAGCCCCGCCGGCCCGTGCCACCCGCACAGCGCCAGCCCCCGGCCGAGGCGTCGCGCGCCGAGCCGTCCCGTCCCGAGCGCACGCGCACCGAGCCCGCGGACGCCGGCGACCGGCAGGACCGCTCCGCACCGGACGGCGCCGCCGCTGCCCCCGCGAGCACGCCGGAACGCACCGACAACGGCAAGCCCGCCGAGCCGGACGTCGCCGAACAGCGCCCGGCCAAGGGTGGCACCACGCGCGAGCCGGCCGGCTCCCCGGAACGGCGCCGTCCCGAGCCCGCCCGCACGGAGAAGGCGCCCAGCACCCCCGCGGCGAGCGCCGAACCCGCCACCGCCGAGGCCCCCACCCACGAGGATCCCGCGGCCGCTGCGGCCCCGTCGCAGCCCGCCGCGAGCAAGCGCACCAAGAAGGGCAAGCCGGTCATGCCGTCCTGGGACGAGGTCCTGCTGGGCGTCCGCGGCCAGCGCTGACGCCCTCGTTGCAGTAAAGCCACATTCCTGCCGTCTGGTTGCAGGAAAGTGGCTTTGCTGCAACCGGGCCCACCTCGACCTCAGCCGAGCTGCCCGAGCAGGAGCACCACCCACGCGGTCGCGAGGCCGGCTGCGGCGCCGAGCGCGGGCCAGCGCCAGAACGGCATGTGCCGCAGCAGGTGCAGCGAGGGCGCGAGCCCCAGGGCGACGAGGATGTTCGCGGGTACCCAGAGCACCCCGAACGCGTCGGCGAACGCGCGGCTGAGCGCGACGTCGCCGACCGCGACGACCACGGCCGTGAACCCGGAGATGGTGAGGCCGGTGGCCCACGGCGTGGGTTCCGCGTCGTCGGGCCGGCGCGGGATCGGGCCCGTGTTCGGCGCCGGCACCGCCTCGACCCGGCCGGACACGGGATCGGTGTAGGTGACCGTGCGCCCCAGGGCGTCGGCGACGCGGACGGCGAGCTGGCGGCCCCTGATCTGGAGCATGTCGCGCTCCGTCGGCCCGCCCGTGCCGGAGACGGTGACGGCGAACGCCGCCCACTCCCGCAGGGCGTCCTCGAGGTCGACCGGCAGGGGTGGGTCGCCCGGCCTGCGCTCGCCGAGCAGTACCCGTCCCCCCGAGCCGAGCCGCACGTCGCCAGCCTAGGTCGCCGCCGTATCCGCGGCAGGGTGAGAACGGGACCAATCGGTCATAGCGGGGTGAGCGCGTGGAACGCCACGGCCGCCGCCGTTGCGACGTTCAGCGAGTCGACGCCGGGCGCCATCGGGATCCGGACCCGCAGGTCGGCGGCGGCGAGGGCCTCCGCGGTGAGCCCGGGCCCCTCGGCGCCCAGGAGCACGGCGATGCGACCGGCCGGCGCCACGGTGGAGAGGGGCTGCCCGTCGGCGGCCGGGGTGAGGGCGGCGACCCGCAGGCCCGCGACCCGCAGGACGTCGAGCGACGCCGGCCACGGGCCGGGCAGCTCGGCGAACGGAACGCGCAGCACGTGCCCCATCGAGACCCGGACGCTGCGCCGGTAGAGCGGGTCGGAGCAGCGCGGGCCCAGCAGCACGGCATCCACCCCCAGCGCCGCCGCGTTGCGGAAGAGCGCCCCGAGGTTCTCGTGGTCGTTCACGCCCTCCAGCACGGCGACGAGGCGGGCATGCCGCAGGAGGGCGGCGACATCGGGGGGCGCCGCCCGGTCGGCCACCGCGAGCACGCCCCGGTTGAGGTGGAAACCCACGACGGCGGCCATCGTCTCGGCGTCGGCGGCGTAGGCCGGCACGGGGAGCGCGGCGAGGTCGTCGGACAGCTCGTCGAACCGCCGGGGCACGCCGAGGAGCGACCGCACCGGGTACAGCGAGTCGATCATGCGGCGGACCACGACGACGCCCTCCGCGATCACCAGTCCGCGCCCGCCGGGCCGGTCGGGGCGGCGGTCGGCGGTGGTGAGGTCGCGGAAGTCGTCCACCCGGGGATCGGCCGGGTCATCGACGCGGGTGATGGTCGCCACGGGGGGACATCGTCGCAGGGTGGGCCACCAGTGTCCCGGGCCGGGAGTCCGGTGCGTAGACGGCGGATCCAGGTTTTCGCTGGGTGCCTCGGCGGGCAGGCCTCCTACCGGGCGTACTCGGCCGGTTCGCCGGTGTGCACAGCGGGAAGCTGGGCCGTCGAGTTACGTGATGGGCTCCCGGCCCGGGGCACTCGGCCTGCAGCGGTCATCCGGTCGGCCGTAGCGGAGGGATCACCACGCGTGCCACGGTGGACAGCCCGCGCGCGACGCGGCCGCCGCCGCGGCCGGTTCGCCCGCGAGCATCGAGCGAAGCTCCGGGCACGCCCGGGGGCGGGAGGCAGCGCACGCATGGGCCAGGACGTCGACCGACGGACGTTCAGTCGACGGGATCGGCAGCGCTACCGCACCAAGGTGCAGCGCTGTCTCGACGCGCTCGCGATCATGTTGCGGGAGCACCCGTTCGCCCGTGACGAGCCGATCACCGGGCTGGAGGTCGAGCTCAACCTCGTCGGCCACGATTTCGCCCCGTCACTCGCCGGGGCCGATGTGCTGGCGGCGATCGGCTCCACCCAGTTCCAGTCCGAGCTCGGGCGCTGGAACCTCGAGCTGAACCTGCCGCCCCGCCCGCTGCCCGGCGACGAGTGGCGCCACCTCGAACGCCACCTGCTCGACGAGCTCGCCGTGGCCCGCGCCAAAGCGGTGGACTGCGGTGCGCAGCTCGCCGTCATCGGGATCCTGCCCACGCTGCAGCGCCACCACCTCGTGGTCGATGCGCTCTCGCCCGACCAGCGCTACGCCACGCTCAACGAGCAGATGCTGAGCGCCCGCGGCGAACCGGTCCGCCTCGACATCGCGGGCGACGACCCGTCGGGCCGCCACGGCGTCGAGCCGGAACACCTGCAGGCCGATTTCGACTCCATCGCACCGGAGGCCGCCTGCACGTCGATGCAGCTGCACCTGCAGGTGCACCCGGACTCGTTCGCCGGCTACTGGAACGCGGCGCAGTGCCTGGCCGGCGTGCAGCTCGCGGTGGGCGCGAACTCGCCGTTCCTGCTGGGCTCGCGGCTGTGGGCCGAGACCCGCGTCCCGCTGTTCGAGCAGTCGTGCGACGTGCGCACCCCGGAGCTGCGCAACCAGGGGGTACGCCCGCGCGTGTGGTTCGGCGAGCGCTGGATCACCTCGATCCTCGACCTGTTCTCCGAGAACGGCCGCTACTTCCCCGCGCTCATGCCCGTCACGGAGGACAGCGACCCGATGGCCGACCTGGAGGCCGGGCGGGTGCCGGGGCTCGACGAGCTGCGGCTGCACAACGGCACGATCTGGCGGTGGAACCGGCCGGTCTACGACGTGGCCGACGGCGTGCCGCACGTGCGGGTGGAGAACCGGGTGCTGCCGGCCGGACCCACCGTGGTGGACATGGTGGCCAACGCGCTCTTCTTCTACGGCCTGCTGCGCACGCTCGTCGAGGCCGAGCGGCCGCTGTGGAGCATGATGTCGTTCGAGGCCGCCGAGGAGAACTTCATCACCGCCGCCCGGCACGGCCTCGACGGCCCGCTGTACTGGCCGGGCACCGGCTGGATCCGCCCGGACGAGCTGGTGCTGCGCAAGCTGCTCCCGCAGGCCGCCGACGGCCTCACCCGCTGGGGCGTCGAGGCGGACGTCACCGACCGCTTCCTGTCGATCATCGAGCAGCGCTGCGTCAGCCGCCGCACCGGCGCGAGCTGGCAGCTCGACACGGTGGCCGCGCTCGAGGACGGCGGTGCCGACCGGCCGGCCGCCCTGCGCGGCATGCTCGAGCGCTACCTGGAGTGCTCGGCGTCCAACGAGCCGGTGCACACCTGGCCGGTCCCGTAGGGCGAGGTGGACGGAGCGCTGCCGCCGCGTTCACACCTGCAAACGTCTTTCGGATTTCCCGCCCGCCGGGTCCGGGCCTGCTCCTACCGTCGTCGCGTGCCGCGCCCGACCGATGGGGGAACCATGCCCGATCCCACCCGCCCCGACCGCCCCACCGTCCCGCCCGGCCGGTGACCGCCGTGGCCCCGTTCCGGCTCTTCGGCCGCGCCCCGGAGCCGGCTCCCGCCGAACCGGTGGGCGAGCAGACCAGGGAGGCGCTCCCGCCCTACCCGGGCACGGCGTGGGGCGCCGCGGCATGGCCGGCGAGCGGGCCGCCCGGGTGGGCCGGGCCGGGCGGTGCCGAGCCGCCCACGGACCCGCGCGGCTTCCCCGCGGTGCCGGCACCCCGTCCGGTCGCGTACCCGAGCCCCGAGCCGGCCGAGGCCTCGGCCCTGGCGGGCGCGTTCGCGGTCGACTACCTGTCCTGGGACGAGGACGACCCGGCCCGTCGTGGCCGGGTCCTGCGCGACTACCTGGTGATGCCCGGCGGCGACCCGGCCCGCATCGGGTGGAACGGCGCGGGCAGGCAGCGCGCGGACTTCGCGCTCCCGGGCCGCGTGCGTGGCGACGGCGAGGGGCGCGTGCTCGTCGACGTCCGGGTCCGGGTCACGCCGTACCGGGCGGTCGGCGAGCACGAGGTGCGCGCCGCCGGCCGGGACGTGGACGCGGCGCAGGTGGGTGTGCCCGCGGTGGCGCCCGCGCCCACCGGCCGGGGGTGGCGCAGCCTGGCGTCCCGCTGGGTGCGGCTGTCCGTGCCGGTGGTGTGGGACGGCGGGCGGCTGGCCGTCGACGCGTGGGAGGAGACGCTCGGCGAGGACGAGCCGCCGCTCCCCCCACCGGCTCCGCCCGGCCGTGAGCACACCCTCGCCGAGGACGACCCGTTCGCCGAGCTGCCCGAGGGGCTCCGGTGAGTTCCGCGCGCCCACCGGTGATCACCGGCATCACGCGCGGCAGCGGCACCAGCACCCTCGCCGCGGCCCTGCACACGATCGACGGCGGGCTCCTCCCACCCGGCACCGCGGGCGAGGCCGACGTGCTGGTCTCCCGGTCCGACGAGCAGTCCATGCGGCAGGCCACGACGCTGGTGGTCCCCGCCGGCGCCGCGGCCGGGTTGCGGCCGGTGCTCGTGCTCGCCGGGATCGCACCGGGGATCCCCACGCCCCCGGTGCCGCCGGGGCGCTTCGGGGCGGTGGTGGCGCTGCCGCACGTGCGCCGCTGGCTCGTCGCCGATTCGCGCGCGGAGGCCGCCGCCGTGCTCGCCTACGCGCCCGAGCGGCTCCCGGCCGACGTGCGCGCGTACGCGGCGGCCCTGCATCGGATCGTCTCCGCCCTGGTCGGATCGGGGCAACTGCAGCGTGCGGGCCCCCCGCTGGTGTCGCGACCCGCCGCCGCCACCCTCTGGCGGGGTCTGCGGCCGTCCGCGCCGGTGGGCCCGGGGCCGTCGCCGGGGTCCCCGCTCGTCCCGGAGCCGGACGACGAGGTGTTGGAGGGCGAACCCGTGGCGGCCGGCATGCCGTGAGAACGCCGGCGGGCGAACCGGCTCCGTGGCCACGTGACCCGGCCGTGGGCCCCCCGTCCGGGTGGAATGACCGCCCTGTTCGACCGGGGGCGTGTCGCGTGCGGCCGCCGCACCTCTACCTGATCGATCGCTCGCGAGACGTCTGATCGTCCGGGTTAGCCGGGCCCGGCACCGGCCATTTCATGATCATCATGAGCTCCCGGTCGGTGGGGCCCGCCTCCCGAATGGGGTGAGCGGATACGGGAGAGCCGCTCTGAATCGGTCATGCACACTGGGCGCCGCACACCCGAGAAGACGCTCCCCGGCCACCCGGGAGCTATTCGATGGTTTGCGAACGGGACCCGTGACATCGACGACGAATCCGGGCCCGCACGCGGAATCCACGCACCTGTGTCCGCGACCACCCCTGCCTTCTCGACGCTTCGACGCCGAGTACGACACTCCCAGGAGAGAAAGTGCATCTCGAATTGACCGAGCTCGACGGCACAACGATCTGCGGCGACACCCTGCGCCCTATCTCCGACCAGGAATGGACCTGCGTCGGACGCCCCGCGCATGACGACGACCACCTCGCGCTCGACGGAACCCGCTGGTGAGCGCGCTACTCACGGTCGGCATGACCCAGACCGTCACGTACCGGGTGGGCCGGGAGAACATGGTGCAACAGCTGCTTCCGGGCGTCCCGGAGTTCATCCACAAACCAGAGGTGATGGCGAGCGGCTGGCTCCTCGGGGTCTGCGAATGGCCCGCGATGCTCGCCATCAGCAGATACACCCGCACCGACGAGTGTTCCCTGGGAACGCGTTTCGAGCTCACCCACGTGGCGCCCGTTCCGGCCGGCGCGACATTGACCGTCGTGGCTCGGTGCACGCTCGCGGAGGGTCGGTACAGCGAATGGCAGGTCGATGCGCGCGACGACGTGGAGTTGGTCGCCTCAGGCGTACTGGGTTTCTGCGTCGTGAGCCTCGAGCGGTTCACCTCTCGACGGCTGGACCCCAAATCGGCGCTGCTGCAGCAGCAGGAGGCGCTGGGTCGCCGGGTGCCACCGTCGGGCCCGGTCGCGAGCGGCTCCCTGGTCGGCGCCGTCGCGATGGTGTGACGCACGATGACGTGAGGCACCGGAGCCCGGACCGGTGACCCCGCAGGACCCGGCGGAGGCCTGACCGCGTGTGGGGCCCGGGCGGGTTGGCGGGGGCCCCACAGGTTTCCCGAACTGACGCGCCGCTCCCACCACGAAGCGACGAGCTGAGGTTAGCCTACCCTCTCCTCTGCGCGCAACCCCCGGATCACGCGACGCCGAACAACGCCTGCAGCGGCCCCACCGCGAAGTACCCCACGAACGCCACGGCCACCACCCACATGAGCCAGTGCACCTCCCGCGCGCGCCCGGTCGCCGCCGTCAGCACGACGTAGGAGACGAACCCCGCCCCGATGCCGTTGGCGATCGAGTACGTGAAGGGCATCACCGCGATCGTCAGGAACGCGGGGAGCGCCACCCGGAAGTCGGTGAGGTCGATGTCGGTGATCTGCCGGACCATCAGCGCGCCGACGACCACCAGCGCGGGCGCCGCCGCCTCGATCGGCACCACGGAGTAGAGCGGGGTGAAGAACATCGCCAGCAGGAACAGCACCCCGGTGAGCACGCTGGCGAGTCCGGTGCGCGCGCCCTCGGCGATCCCGGACGCCGACTCGACGAACACCGTGTTGGACGAGGACGAGGCGGCCCCGCCGGCCACCGCCCCGGCGGCGTCGACGATCAGCGCCGGCCCGACCCTGGGCAGCTGGCCGTCCGCCCCGATGAACCCGGCCTGCCGGCCGAGGCCGGTGATCGTGCCCATCGTGTCGAAGAAGTCGGCGAGCACCAGGCTGAACACCAGGAGCACCACGGTGAGCAGGTCGACGTGGGTGAACGCGCCGAAGGAGAACGCGCCTACGAGCGAGAGGTCCGGGAGCCCGACGACGCTCTCCGGCAACGCGGGCACCGAGAGGCCCCACCCGCGCGGGTTCGTCCCGGCGGACGGCCCGACCTGCGCGATCGCCTCCACGACGATCGCGACGGCCGTGGTGACCGCGACCCCGATCAGGATCCCGCCGCGCACGCCGCGCGCCACGAGCGTGCCCGTGACGAGCAACCCGACGACGAACACGAAGGTGGGCCACGACGCGATCGAGTTCTCGATGCCGAGACCGACCGGCACGGTGGTGCCCGCCGCGTCGGGCACCCGCCGGACGAAACCGGCGTCCACCAGCCCGATGAAGGCGATGAACAACCCGATCCCCACGGCGATCGCGGCCTTGAGCGACGCCGGGACGATGTTGAAGATCGCCGTTCGGAAACCCGTCGCCGCGAGCACCACGACCACGAGCCCCTCGACGACGATCAGGCCCATGGCCTCCGGCCAGCTCATCAGCGGCGCGAGGGTGACCGCGACGAACGCGTTGATCCCGAGGCCGGTGGCGATCGCGAACGGGTAGTTCACGATCAGCCCGAACGCCAGCGTCATCACGCCGGCCACGAGCGCCGTGACGGCCGCGACCTGCGGCACCGAGAGGACGTTGCCCAGCGCGTCCGTCTTGGCGCCCGGACCGTCCGCCGTGAAGCTGCCGATGATCAGTGGGTTGAGCACGACGATGTAGGCCATCGTCACGAACGTCACGAGGCCGCCGCGCAGCTCGCGGCCGACGGTGGAACCGCGCCCGTGCACGCGGAAGAGGCGTTCGATCACGCGCGCAGGGTAAGGGGCCCGTGTTACGAGCGCATTCCACGTAGGCTCCCGGCATGATCTCGCCGCCGCCGCTGCCGGCCCGGCTGTCCCGGCCGGCGCTGGTCGCGGTCGTGGGCAGCGCGCTGTGGCTGGCGGCCGCCGCCGCGCTCCTCGTCACCGCCCTTCTGGGCGGGCGGCCGCTCGACATCTGGTTCACCGCCTGCCTCGCGGGTGCGTTCCTCGGCGCCGTGGGCTACGGGATCTTCGCCTGGCAGCGTGCGGCGGCCCGCCGCGGCTCCCGCACGGCCCAGCAGGGGCTGGAGTAGACCCGCATAGGGTTGGCGGCATGACCGATCGACCCACCGCAGTCGTCACCGGCGCCAGCTCCGGCATCGGGGCCGCCACCGCCCGCGCGTTGGCCAAGGCCGGCTTCCACGTCGTGCTGGGGGCACGCCGGGTCGACCGCTGCGCCGAGATCGCCGCCGAGATCGACGGCACCGCGATCCGGCTCGACGTCACCGACGGCGAGTCGGTGGCGGCCTTCGCCGCGGCCGTCCCGGACTGCCGGCTGCTGGTCAACAACGCCGGTGGCGCGAAGGGCCTCGAGCCGGTCGCGGAGGCCGACGAGGACGCGTGGCGCTGGATGTTCGAGGTCAACGTGATGGGCACGCTGCGCATGACCAAGGCGCTGCTGCCGGCGCTCGTGGCCTCCGGCGACGGGCACATCGTCACGATCACCTCGATCGCGGCCGTCGAGGCCTACGACAACGGCGCGGGGTACACGGGCGCGAAGCACGCGCAGTCGGTGCTGCACCGGACGCTGCGCGGCGAGCTGCTCGGGCAGCCGGTGCGGCTCACCGAGATCCTGCCGGGGATGGTCGAGACCGACTTCTCGCTGGTCCGCTTCGGCGGCGACGAGGAGCGGGCGGCGGGCGTCTACCGCGGGATCACCCCGCTCACCGCCGACGACGTGGCCGACGTGATCGCGTTCGCCGCCACCCGGCCGTCGCACGTGAACCTGGACCAGATCGTGCTGAAGCCGCGCGCACAGGCGAGCGCCACCCGGGCCCACCGAAACATCTGATGACTGGTTGACGGTCGCGTGATCGCGGGCGGAGGATGACGGCGCTGATCACCGGCTCCCCCGCTCCCCGATGCGCCACCGAGGTCGCCATGTCCGAGAAGCCGCCGGCCACGCACGGCCGATCCTGGATGCCCCGCGCACACCCGCTGTCCTGGGGCACCTTGGCGATCACCACCGGCGCCATCCTCATGACGTCGGTGGACGGCGGCATCCTGCCCGCCGTGCTGCCGGCGATCCAGGAGGACTTCGAGCTCAACGCGACGCAGGCCGGGCTCGTGAACTCGGTGTTCTTCGCCGGCCTCATCGTCGGGGCCCTGGTGTTCGGCTGGCTCTCCGACCGCATCGGCACCGGGTACCGGCGTTCCTGGACCTGGAACATCGCGATGATCATCGGGATCCTCGGCGGTGCGCTGACGTTCGGCCTGGCCGGCAGCTTCGCGGCGTTCCTGCTGCTGCGGATCCCGATGGGGATCAGCCGCGGCGGCTCGGAGCCGGTGAACGTCGCGCTGGTCAGCGAGTGGTGGCCGCGGGAGTACCGCGGGTTCGCGGTGGGCGTGCACCACACCGGCTTCCCGCTCGGGCAGTTCCTCACCGGCGCCCTGATCGCGGCGGTGCTCGGCGTCGCGGGCTGGCAGGAGGCGTTCCTGCTCATCCCGCTGCTCGGGATCCCGATCATCGCGCTGCAGGCGTTCATCGGCACCAGGCGCAACCAGCAGCGCGTCTACGACTGGATCGACGCCCACGGCTACACGAAGCCCCTGCCGGAGCTGTCCACCCGCCCGAAGGGTCTCGGCCTCGCCCCCGTGAAGGAGGCGCTGGCCAACGCGAACGTCCGCTGGTCGGTCGTGCTGATCTTCCTGTTCCTGTGGGCGGAGTCCGGCACCGTCACCTTCCTGACGGTGCAGCTCGTCGACCAGGGCATCGACCTCGGCCTCGCCGCCCTCCTCTCCGGGGCCTCGGGCCTCACGGGGTGGATCGGGCAGGTGGTGTGGGGTGCGTGGTCCGACCACGCGGGGCGCAAGTTCGCCATCCGGTTCCTCGTGGTGGGCTGGGTCGCCAGCATGCTGGCGATGATCTTCATCACCAGCCCGGCGAGCGCGTGGATCGTGCTGCTCGCGTGGGGCCTGTTCCGCAACGCGCCGTTCCCCGTGGTGTACGCGTTGCTCATCGACTCCGTGCCGCGGGCGGCCGGCACCGCGATGGGAATCATGATCGGGCTGGCGCTGGGCGTGTCCGGCGTGCTCGCCGCCGCCGTGTCCGGCTGGATCATCGACTCCGGCGGCTTCACCGTGCACTACATCGTGCTCGCCGTGATCTGCCTGATCGGGCTGCTGCCCTTGGCCAGGATGACGGAGACCGTGACGACCGCGGAGGTGTCGACGTGACCGACCTGCTCGAAGCCGGACCCGAGTTGGAGAAGGTGGCCACCGGATCGATCTGGGCGGAGGGTCCGGTCTGGATCCCCGCCGAGCGCGCCGTGCGCTACAGCGACATCCCGAACAACCGCATCCTGCAGTTCTCCGAACCGAGCGGGGAGCTCGGCGTCTACCGGGAGAACGCCGAGTTCACCAACGGCCGCACCCTCGACCTGGACGGCTCGGTGATCCAGTGCTCGCACGGGAGGCGGCGGGTGGAGCGCGACCGCGACGGCGTCGTGGAGAGCGTCGTCGACCGGTGGGGCGGCGCGCGGCTCAACTCGCCCAACGACGTCGTCGTGAAGAGCGACGGCACGATCTGGTTCACCGACCCGTCGTACGGGATCATGAAGCCCACCGAGGGCCACGCCGGCGAGCTCGAGTACGGCGACCACTACGTCTTCCGCTTCGACCCGCGCGACGGTTCCGTCGTCCCGGCCGTCATCGACGTCGAGACGCCGAACGGCCTGGCCTTCTCCCCCGACGAGTCGCTGCTCTACGTCGCCGACTCCGGCACCTCCCCGCCCAGCGGCGAGCGCGACCCGGACCGTCCCGGCGGGCACTCCATCCACGTCTACGACGTGTTCGACGGCCGGCTGTGCAAGAACGGCCGCGAGCTCGTCGAGGTCTCCCCCGGCGTCCCCGACGGTTTCCGGGTCGACGAGCACGGCAACGTCTGGACCTCCAGCCACGACTCCGTGCAGGTCTTCGACCCGGCGGGCACGCCGCTGCTGCGGATCCCGGTGCCCGAGAAGATCGCGAACCTGTGCTTCGGCGGCGACGACGGCCGCACGGTCTACATCGCGGCGAGCACGAGCCTCTACCGGATCCGCACCACGGTCCGGGACGCGGCGGCCCTGCTGCGCGCGAGCTGATCCAGGATCGCGTGGACCGGTAGCACCCCGGCGGGCAACCTCGACCCCGGTGTGTGGCGGGCTCTCGCACGAGGCACCCCGTTGCCGCTGCCCGACCGCGGCCTCGGCGTGCTGCACCACGTCCACGCGGACGACGTCGCGCAGGCGTTCGAGCGGGCATTGACCCGTCCCGCGGCGATCGGTTCGAGCTTCCACGTCGTGGCGGAGCAGGCGATGACCTCGCGGGGCCTCGCGCACGAGGTGGCGGGGTGGTTCGGGCGCGAACCCGTGCTCGACCTCCTGGACTGGACCGAGTTCGAGTCCCGGGTAGCGGCGGAGTACGCCGGGCAGACCCGCGAGCACGTCTCCCGCTCGATCAGCCAGCATCGACCGGGCTCGCGCCGTGCTGGGCTACGCCCCGCGGTACGCGGCGCCGGAAGCGCTGCGGGAAGCGCTGGACTGGCTCGTCGCGAACGGGCGGGTCGAGCTGGGCTGAAGGTCAGCCCTCCAGCGCCGACAGGGCCTTCCACTCGTCCCAGGACAGCGTCCAGTCCCAGATGTCGCCGTCCCGGGGCGACAGCTTGACGTTGGTGCCCGTGACCTCGACGGGGTCGCCGTACATCGCGGAGTCGTAGTACGCCTTGGCGTTGTCGTTGGAGAGGTTGATGCAGCCGTGGCTGACGTTCGACGAGCCCTGCGCCCCCACCGTGGCGGGCTGGGCGTGGAGGAACTCGCCGTTGTTGCTGATCCGGACGGCCCACTTCATGTTGACGTCGTAGTCGAACTGCTGGCTCACCATCCGCCGCTCCGGGAACTTCTCGGTGACGACGTGGACGCCGGTGCGGGTGTTGCGCCGCGGGTCGGAGTCGAGCCCGTAGCTCGCCGGGAAGTCCCACATCTGCTTGCCGTCGCGGATGACCTCCACGCGGTGGCTGGACGCGTCGGCCTTGACGATCTGCGACCGCCCGATCTCGAACGTGCTGGTGACGTCGGCGGACCCGTAGTTGCCGCCGCCGTAGGGCACGCCGAACAGGTCGGCGGTGACCGTGACCTTCGTGTTGGCCGGCCAGTACTCGCGCGGCCGCCAGTCCACCCGCGACCCGCCACCCTCGTCGGGCAGCCAGCCCCATGCGCCCTCGACGGGAACCGATGTGTCGACCGAGAGCGCCCGCTCGACGGCCGCGCGGTCGTCGACGTGCTCGTCGAACTGGATCCGGATGGGTGCGGCGACCCCGACGGTGCGCCCGTCGCCGATGTTGAGGACGCCGCGCACGGTGTTCTTCGGAGCCACGGTGGTGAACGCGCCCTGCACCGGGACGGGCGCCCCGTCGCGACCGGTGGCGCTGCCACCCCACGTGTAGGTGGTGCCGTACTCGAGCTCCGCGGTGCTGCTCCACTCGGTGCGGTCGGCGTTCGGCTCGCCCTCGACGGCCTTGCCGTTCGGCCCGGTCAGCGTGATGTTGTCGAGCGTGCCGTCGGTGACGGACACCGTGGCCGACGCCCGCGGGTCGATGCCCGAGGCGTCCGCGCCCGGCGAGTACGCGAGCGTGGCCGGCGGTTCCAGTACCGGCGGCGGCGCGACGTGGGTCACGCGACCCGACGGGTCGGCTGTGGCGATCGTCACCACGCCGAGCAGGCCGACCAGAACCGCCGCCAGTGCGAGCAGGATCCTGCGCAAAACCGAGTCCCCCTTGCCAGAGCTCCCCACTGCTACAGACGCGCCGAAGTGCCCAGGGTTGTCCGGCAGCGAGCCCGGAAACCAGGTTACGCGCGGCTCAGATCGTGCATCCCACGAGAACCGGTTCAGGGGACAGTGGCACTCCCCACTGTGACCGCACGCCGTCCCGCACCTCGCGGGCCAGCGCGAGCAACCCGGCAGTGGTACCCCCACCGCGGTTGGTGAGCGCGAGCACGTGCTTGCCCGAGAGCGCGACCCGGCCACCGGGGCCGGGGTGGCCGCGCCGGAAACCGGCCTGCTCGATCAGCCACGCCGCGGGCACCTTCGCCTTCCCCGGCCCGGCCGGGAACCGCGGCGCGCCCGCCGGCACCCGGCCGTCGGGCAGCACCGGGTTGGTGAAGAACGAGCCGGCGCTCCACGTGTCGTGGTCGTCCGGGTCGAGCACCATGCCCTTGCCGCGGCGCAGGTCGAGCACCGCCTCCCGGGCCACCGCCGCCGGCACCTGCGCACCCGGCTCGACGCCCAGCACCCGCGCGAGCTCGGGATACCGGACGGGCGCGCTCAGGCCGGTGCCGGGCAGCGCGAACCGCACCCGCAGCACCACGGCGTCGTCGCGGCCCTTCAGCACGCTGGTGCGGTAGGCCAGGCCCAGGTCCGCGGCGGGTACGTGCGACCGCACCGCGCCGGTCCGCCGGTCGTACAGGTCGACGCCGACGAGCAGGTCGGCGACCTCCACCCCGTACGCGCCGACGTTCTGCACGGGCGTGGCCCCGGTGCGCCCCGGGATCCCGGACAGGCACTCGAGCCCACCCCACCCGTCGGCGACGCAGGCGGCGACCACCTCGTCCCAGTCGGTCCCCGCCTCCACGGTGAGCAGCACCGAGCCGTCCGGCCGCCGCTCGACCGCGCGCCCGGCGTTCGCGACGTGCACGACGGTGCCCGGCCAGCCGTCGTCGGCGATCACGACGTTGGAACCGCCGCCGAGCAGCAGCAGCGGCTCGCCCGCGCCGTCGGCGTCCCGAACCGCCCGTACCACCGCGTCCGCCGATGTCGCCTCGACGAACCTCCTCGCCGGACCGCCCAGCCGCAGGGTGGTCAGCGGCGCGAGCCGCTGCGTCGGCGGCGGGAGCACGTCGGGTACGGGCACGGGCACCAACGGTAAGGCAGGACCCGATCCCACCACCGGGTAGCCTCCGCTCATGTCCCGGCAGATCGATCACCGGTCCACCTATCCGCGCCCCGCGGACGAGGTCTACGCCACGATGGTCGACCCCGACTACCTCCGCGCCCGCCTGCACCGGATCGGCGGCCCGAGCGCCGACCTCCTGGACCACTCGGCCGACGTCGAGGGCGCCCGCTACCGCCTGAGGCACGGCCTCGACGCCGAGGACCTGCCGTCGGTGGTGCGGAGCGTCCTGCCCGGCGAGCTCACGATCGAGCGCAGCGAGCGGTGGACCCGGGAGGACAGCGGCCGCTACCTGGGCGACGTCGACGTGACGATGGCGGGTGCGCCGGGGTCCGCGAACGGCGCCCTGCGGCTCCGGGACCTGCCCGACGGCGGCAGCGAGCTGAGCGTGCGCGCGGACGTGCAGGTCTCGGTGCCGCTGATCGGCGGCAAGATCGAGGGCATCGTCGGGGAGCAGGTGCAGAAGCTCCTCGCCGCGGAGGCGGCCTTCACCCAGGAGTGGCTGGCCGCCGGCAACGGCTCCCCTTGACGACCGGGCACCATCGTCTCGTGGACCCCGCGGCCGAGCACCGGTACGTCATCACGTTGAGCTGCCCCGACACCACGGGCATCGTCGCGCGCATCTCGACCTTCCTCGCCGATGCGGGCGGCTGGATCGTGGAGGCGGGCTACCACTCCGACCCCGGCACCGGCTGGTTCTTCACCCGCCAGGTCGTGCGTGCGGACTCGCTGCCGTTCGACGCGCGGGAGCTGCGCGAGCGGTTCGCCTCGGTGGCCGACCAGCTGGGCGGGGACACGACGTGGACGGTCACCGACACCCGCGAGCCGAAGCGCATCGTGCTGCTGGTGAGCGAGGAAGCCCACTGCATGCACGACATCCTCGGCCGCGTCGCCGCCGGGGAGCTCCCGGTCCGGCTGGCCGCGATCATCGGCAACCACGACCGGCTCGGCCCGATCGTGCGCGCCCACGGCGCACCCTTCCACCACGTGCCCTTCCCACCGCCCGGTGGCGACCCGGAGGCCCGCATCGCCGCCAAGGCGGAGGCGTTCGCCGAGGTGGGCGCGCTCGTGGCCCAGCACGACCCGCACGCCGTGGTGCTCGCCCGTTTCATGCAGATCCTGCCGCCCGAACTCTGCCGCGACTGGGCCGGCCGCGCGATCAACATCCACCACAGCTTCCTGCCGTCGTTCGTCGGCGCACGGCCGTACCACCAGGCCTACGCCCGCGGCGTCAAGCTGATCGGCGCCACCTGCCACTACGTCACGCCGGAGCTCGACGCCGGCCCGATCATCGAGCAGGACGTGATCCGGGTCGACCACGGCGACACCGCCGCCGACATGGTGCGCCGCGGCCGCGACATCGAGCGCCTCGTCCTCGCCCGCGGGCTGCGCTGGCACCTGGAGGACCGGGTGCTCGTGCACGGCAACAAGACCGTGGTCTTCCCCTGATCAGGCCCTTCTGGAGCCGCAGCACGCGCACCGAGTCGCCGCACAGCAGCCCGGCTGAATGCTGGGGCGCCCGTGGATTCCCCGTCAGGCCGGCTTGATGTTCGCGTTCGCGTGCAGGACGTTCCGCGGGTCGTACACCGTCTTGATCAGCGACAACCGCTGGTACTTCGCGCCGTACGACGTGCGGACCCGGTCATCGTCGAAATCGGTCATCATGTTCACGTACGTGCCGGAGTCGGGGGCGAACGGGCGCAGGGCGTCCCAGGTGGACCGCGCCCACTGCCGCTCGTCGGCGAACATCAGCGGGTCGGGCACGGCGGCGTCGATCACCAGCGCGTACCTCGCCGAGCGGCGCCCGCCGAACGCCGTGGCCTCGTCGGGCACGTCGCCGAAGGCGCCGCCGAGCGGGAACAACAACATCTGCGACATCGGCGACGGCTTCGCCCGCAGCTGCGCCGCGACCACATCGATCGCCTCGTCGGGAAGCTCGTCCAGGTAGAGGCCCTTCGTGTAGGCGTGCACGCCCCAGGGGGAACCCTCGTCGAGCATCTGCTGCAGCGCGACGTACGGCATCGGCGTGACGAACTCGAACAGCGGCCCCGCCTCCCGCAGGGGCGCGATCAGCGCCGCGTGCTCGTCGGCCGTGCCGAACCCGGCCACCACCAGCGCGACACCGGGCGCGAGGCGCGCCTCCTCCGGGACGAACGGCGCGCGCGGCGCGTTCACGCCCACCATGGCGCCGCCCACGTCCCGCGGGGCGTCGGCGAAGAACTTCCGGCCGAGGCGGATCGCCTCCTCGGCCCGGTCCAACTCGAAGAAGAGCAACCCGAGGTGGACCAGCGGGCCGACCGGGTGCAGCTGGAACTCGAACTCGGTGACCACACCGAAGTTGCCGCCGCCCCCACGCAGCGCCCAGAACAGGTCCGGGTAGTTCTGCGCGCTCGCCCGCACCACCCGCCCGTCGACGAGAACGACCTCGGCCGAGACCAGGTTGTCGATGGTCATCCCGGTCATCGGCGACAGCCAGCCGAAACCGCCGCCGAGCGTCAGGCCGGCCACACCGGTGTGGCTGACGGTGCCGGCCGGCACGGCGAGGCCGTGCTCCTGGCACGCCGCGTCCAACTGGGCGAGCGTCGCCCCACCGCCGCAGCGCGCCCGCCGGGCAACCGGGTCGACGACGACGGTGGTCAGCGGGCCGAGGTCGATCGTCAGGCCGCCGTCGATCACGGCGGCGCCCGAGACGTTGTGACCCCCGCCCCGCACGGCGATCTCGAACCCGCTCTCCTGCCCCCAGCGCAGGGCCGCGGCCACGTCGGACGCCGACTCGCAGCGCGCGACGACCGCGGGCGAACGGTCGACGGCGCCGTTCCAGATCAGGGCGGCCCGGTCGTAGTCCGGGTCGCCCGGAACGAGCACCTGCCCGTCGATCGCCGCACGCAGTGCATCGACCCCGCTGCTCATCGTGTTCGTCATCCGCTCCCCCTGGTGCTCTGTGCCGAACGGAGGAGCCGACCCGGGCTGCCCTGATACACGAAGCGGTCAGGCGGGCTTGATGTTGGCGTTGCGGTGGAAGAGGTTGCCCGGGTCGTATGCGCCCTTGATCTGCGCGAGGCGCCCGTACTTCGCCGGACCGTACGATGCGCGGACCCGCTCGTCGTCGCGCAGCTCGGAGATGAAGTTGACGTAGCTCCCCGCGTTGTCGGCGAGCGGGCGCAGGGCGTCCCAGGTGGAACGGGCCCACTCCCGGTCGGCGACGAACCGGTCGGGGTCGTAGCTCGCCCCCGACACGTCGACGACGAAGTGGGGAGTGCGGAGCCCGCCGTACGCCGTGGCGTCGTCGCCCACCTCCGCGACGGCGCCGTGCAGCGCGAATATCGGCATGAACGACAGGGGGTCGGACTTCGCGGGCGCCCGCTCCGTCATCACCGTGATCGCGTCGTCGGTCAGTTCGGCGAGGTAGAGCCCCTTGTCGTACATCCGGATCCCGGGCCGGAGCTCGGGGTCGAACAACTGCTGCATCGCCGGGTACGGCATCGGAGTGAGGAACTCGAATAGCGGCGGACACGCCTCGCGCACAGCAGCGATCGCCAGTGCGTGCTCGTCCGACGTGCCGTAGCCGGCTACGAGGAGGGCGTGGCCGATCTTGCCTCGGTGCTCCTGTGGGACGAACGGCGCCTCGGGGGCGGAGAGCCCACCACCGATCAGGACGCCGTAGTCGGAGGGGAGGGAGTGCGCAGCCTCGCGGCAGGCACGCAACCCGTCGACGCCCCGCTCGACCTCCCAGAACAGCAGGCCGAACTGCACCTCGGGGCCGACCGGGTGCAGCCGGAACTCGAGCTCGGTGACCACGCCGAAGTTCCCGCCGCCGCCACGCAGGGCCCAGAAGAGGTCGGGGTGCTCGGACTCGGACGCGCGTACGGTCCGGCCGTCGGCCAGCACGACCTCGGCCGACTCGAGGTTGTCGATCGACAGACCGTGGCGGTTGGCGAGCCACCCCATCCCCCCGCCGAGGGTGAGGCCACCGACCCCGGTGTCGCTGAGGACCCCTCCGGTCACGGCGAGGCCGTGCGCTTGCGTGGCCGCATCGACGTCGGCCCACGTCGCGCCCCCTCCGACCCGTGCGCGTCGCCCGTGCGGGTCGACCTGGACGGCGGTCATCCCGCCCAGGTGGATCGTCAGCCCGTCGTCGGAGGACGAGGCCCCGCTGAACGAGTGGGCCCCGCCGCGGACCGAGATCTCGAGACCGTGGTCCCGGCCGTAGGCGATGGCCGCGGCGACGTCCTCCGGCGAGGTGCAACACGCGATCACCGCCGGACGCCGGTCGAAGTCACCGTTCCACAGCGCACGCGCGGTGTCGTAGCCCGGATCGCCGGGGGTGATCAGGGCTCCCACCATCGTCGACCGCAGTGCGTCGGCTCCTGCCATCCGTGTCATGGCGCGCCTCCAGGGTGAGATGAGAGGACTCGCCCCGAGGAGGAACGGGATTACGGGCCCGAGACGCGCGAACGGGTGGTCTTCTCCCGCCACCCGTTCGCGCCGGTGCCCGGATGCACGAACGGCACCCCCGTCCGACAGAGCGGGACGGGGGTGCCGTTCGTACGTGGATCAGGCTGCGGCGGCCACCGGTGCCGGCTCCAGGGCCAGCTCCAGCACCTCCGCCACGTCGGCCACGGGGTGCACCCGCAGCTCGCCGCGCACCGACTCGGGCAGGTCGTCCAGGTCGGGCTCGTTCCGCTTCGGGATGATCACGTCCGTCAGCCCGGCCCGGTGGGCGGCCAGCAGCTTCTGCTTGACGCCACCGATCGGCAGCACCTTGCCCTGCAGCGTGACCTCACCGGTCATCCCGACGCTCGACCGCACCGGCCGCCCGCTCGCGAGCGACGCCAGCGCGGTGGTCATCGTGATGCCGGCGCTCGGCCCGTCCTTCGGCACCGCGCCCGCGGGCACGTGGACGTGCAGCTTGCGCTGCGCCAGCTCGCCGGCGAGCCCCTTCGACCGCAGGTAGGAGAGCGCGATCGAGACGGACTCCTTCATCACGTCGCCCAGCTGACCGGTGAGGGTCAGGCCGGGGTCGCCCTCCATCGCGGTGGCCTCGATGAACAGCACGTCGCCACCGGTCCCGGTGACGGCGAGACCCGTCGCGACGCCCGGAACGGACGTGCGCTCCGCCGTCTCCGGCGTGAACTTCGGCCGGCCCAGGTAGCCCACGAGCGCGTCCGCGTCGACGTGGACCGGCGCCTCGGCGTCACCGTCCAGCTTCACGGCCACCTTGCGCAGGACCTTGGCCAGGCCCCGCTCCAGCTGCCGCACGCCCGCTTCGCGGGTGTACTCGGCGGCGATCATCGAGAGCGCCACGTCGCTGAACTCGACGTCGGACGGCTCCAGGCCGGCCTTCTCGACCTGCCGCGGCAGCAGGTGGTCGCGCGCGATGGCGACCTTCTCCTGCTCGGTGTAGCCGTCGAGCTGCACCCACTCCATCCGGTCGGCCAGCGGGCCCGGGATGGCCTCACCGACGTTGGCGGTGGCCAGGAACAGCACGTCGGACAGGTCGAGGTCGACCTCGAGGTAGTGGTCGCGGAACGTGTGGTTCTGCGCCGGATCGAGCACCTCGAGCAGCGCGGCCGTCGGGTCTCCGCGGAAGTCGCTGCCGACCTTGTCGATCTCGTCGAGCAGCACGACCGGGTTCGTCGAGCCGGCCTCCCGGATCGCGCGGACGATCCGGCCCGGCAGCGCGCCGACGTACGTGCGCCGGTGGCCGCGGATCTCGGCCTCGTCCCGCACGCCCCCGAGCGCGACGCGCACGAACTTGCGACCCAACGACCGCGCGACCGACTCGCCCAGCGAGGTCTTGCCGACGCCGGGCGGGCCGACCAGCGCCAGCACGGCACCGGAACCGCGCCCACCGACCTTCTCCATGCCCTTGCGGTCCCGCCGCGCGCGCACCGCGAGGAACTCGATCAACCGCTCCTTGACGTCGTCGAGACCGGCGTGGTCGGCGTCCAGCACGGTACGGGCACCGACCAGGTCGTCGGTGTCCTCGGTGCGCGTGTTCCACGGCATGTCGAGGATCGTGTCGAGCCACGTGCGGATCCAGCCCGACTCCGGGCTCTGGTCCGACGCGCGCTCCAGCTTGCCCACCTCGGTGAGCGCGGCCTTGCGGACGTGCTCGGGAAGGTCGGCGTTCTCGACGCGCGTGCGGTAGTCGGCGGAGTCGTCCTGCGAGTCGGGGTCGAGCTCGCCCAGCTCCTTGCGGATCGCGGCCAGCTGCTGGCGCAGCAGGAACTCGCGCTGGGTCTTCTCCATGCCCTCGCGGACGTCCTGCGCGATCTTCTCGGAGACCTCCTGCTCCGCGACGTGCGCCTTCGTCCACTCCAGCAGCAGCTCCAGCCGCGTGACCACGTCGGCCTCGGCGAGCAGCTGCGACTTCTGCTCCAGGTCCAGGTACGAGGCCCAGCCCGCGGTGTCGGCGAGCTGGCCGGGGTCGGTGATCTGCTGCACCGAGTCGACGACCTGCCACGCGCCCCGCTCCTGCAGGATCCCGATGACGAGGGCCTTGTACTCCTTGGCGAGCTCCGTCATCCGGCCCGTGACGGGCTGCTCGGGCACCGGGGTCGCCTCCACCCACAGCGCGGCACCGGGTCCGGTGACGCCGGAACCGATCTGGGCGCGGCCCTCACCGCGCACCACGGCCGCCCGCTCCCCGCTGGGCAGGCGTCCCACCTGCTCGAGGACGGCGACGGTGCCCACGGCGGCGTACTTGCCGTCGGGGCGGGGAACGACCAGGACCTTGCGGTCGACGCTGTTGGCTGCATCGACCGCTGCCTGGATCTCCGGCTCGTCGAGCCGGACGGGAACCACCATGCCGGGCAGCAGCACCGAGTCGGCGAGCGGAAGCACCGGCAGCTTCAGCGTCTCTGTCATGCCCTGCCCAACGCTTACACCGTTGTCGCCATTCCAGCGTTCAAGTAATTCCGCTGTCTGCGAACGCAGGAACCCTGAGCGGGCGTGGCTCAACCTCTCCCGTGCCTCACCCCAGCAACGCCGGCACCGCTCGGCCGCTTCCCGCGAACCACCCGGCCGGCACGTCGTCCGGCAACTCGTCCGGCTCGCGCCCGACCCAGCCGACGTATCCGTCCGGCCGCACCAGCACCCGGGCCGCTCCCACTTCCGTCCCCACCGGCGACCCGACGACCCGCGCCGCGACGCGGTCGACACCATCGGCGACCTCCTGCGCCGGGGCGGGTGGCGCATCGAGGTCGAGGAGCAGCCCGCGCCCACCGCCCAGCAGCGCGCTCACGGTGGTGACGCCGCCCTGCGTCTCGAGCGAGAGGTCGACCATGCGGGAACCGACGAGCGGGTCGGGATCGTCGAGGTCGTAGCGGATCGCGAGGCCCGACATCAGCCCGGCCAGGTACCTGTTGCCGTCCGGGAGGCGGGCCATGTCCAGGACGATCTCCCGCAACCCCCGCACGTCGTCCGCCTCCGGCGACGGGAACGCGATCACCCGTTGCGCACGGACCGTGGCGAGGACACGCGCGGCCACCGGGTGCCGCTCGTGGTGGTAGGTGTCCAGCAGGGACTCCGGGGAGCGTCCGGCCACGACCCCGGCGAGCTTCCAGCCCAGGTTCATCGCGTCCTGCAGCCCGAGGTTGAGGCCCTGCCCGCCGATCGGCAGGTGGATGTGCGCAGCGTCCCCGGTGAACAGGACGCGGCCGTGCCGGTACCGCGCCAGCTGCCGGTGCGCGTCGGAGAAACGAGTGCCCCACCGCAGGCGCGCGAGCACCGTGTCCGGGCCGTGGACGGCGGCCAGTGCGGCCGCGACCTCGCCCGCGGTCACGGGAGCCGTCCGCGGCAGCGCGGCCTGCGGCGGGCCGCCGAAGACGGCGCGGAAGCCGGCGACGCGTCCACCGTCCCCGTCCAGCGGATGGAGCATCATCCAGTAGCCGCCGCCGGGGCGCATCAGCGTGCTGATGTGACCGACGGTCCGCGGCACGGTCTCGCCCGCCGAGGCGAGCTCGATGTCGGCGCTGACCGCGGCCATCGTGCCGGCCTTCCCCGGGAAGTCCGCGCCGACGATCTTCCGGACAGTGCTGTGCCCGCCGTCGCAGGCCACGAGGTAGCGACCGCGAAGGCGCCCGTCGGGGACCGTTGCCTCGACCCCGTCGGCGTCCTGGACGAGGTCGACGAGCTCGGTGCTGCGCCGCACCCGAACCCCGAGCTCGCGCAGGCGCGCTTCGAGGATCTGCTCGAGCCGGTCCTGGGGGATCATGATCCCTTCCGGGTAGCGGGTGCGCCACGGCCGGGCGTCGAGCGGGACCGGCAGGAACGCGAAGTGCCCGCCCGTCGACTCCCGCGGAACGGCCCGCGACATCACCTCGTCGACCAGGCCGCGCATGGCGAGGACCTCCGCGCTGCGCTGGTTCACACCGCCGCCGCGGGACTGGCCGCTCGGCACCGCGTCCCGTTCCACGACCGCGACGTCCACGCCCGCCAGCGCCAGCTCGCACGCGAGGAACAGCCCGGTCGGCCCGGCACCCACCACGATCACGTCATGTTCGATTTCCACACTGAGAGCATAAGTACACTGAGTGCAGATTTCAACTCAGTGTAAGATCGCGACGTGGACGAAGGACTCGGCCTGAGGGAGCGCAAGAAGGCCCGCACGCGCCGGGCGATCTCGGAGGCGGCGATCGCACTGTTCCTCGAGCGCGGGTACGACGCCGTCCCCGTGGCCGAGATCGCCGAGGCGGCCGAGGTCTCGAAGCGCACGCTGTTCGCCTACTTCCCCACCAAGGACGACCTCGTCCTGCACCGGTTCGCCGACCACGAGGACGAGGCCGCCCGGGTCGTCCGCGAGCGGCCGGCGGGCACCACCCCGCTCGACGCGCTCCACCGCCACCAGCAGGCGGCGCTCGCGCGGCGCGACCCGATCACCGGGCTGTGCGACGACCCGGCGGTCGTCGCGTTCCACCGCCTCGTCCTCGAGACCCCGACGCTGCGCTCGGCCCTGCTGCACTACCACGCCCGCGGCGTCGACGCGCTCGCATCCGCCCTGCTCGACACGACACGCGAGGTGCCCCATCCGGAGCTCACCGCGCGCCTGGCGGCCAGCCAGGTGCTGACCGTCCTGCAGGTGCTGGCCAACGCAAACCAGCGCCGGATCGACGAGGGCCGCAGCGCCGACGCCCTGGCGCCCGCGGCACTGGCCGAGGCCGACCACGCGTTCGCGCTCCTGCGCGGCGGCCTCACGCCGTACGCCTGACGCGCGGCACGACCTACCGTCGGATCAGGCCCTCCGCCAGTTCGTGGACGATGGCGGCCACCCGCGCTCCCTCCCCGCGCTCGAACATCCGCAGGACGGGGTCGCTCTGCAACGCGCCGAGCAGCACGTCGGCCGCGGCCGCGGCGTCGACGTCCGGCCGCTCGGCGGCGATCAGCGCTTGGAGGTGGGCCCACCACACATGGTGGACCGGATGGGCGTCGGCGTTCTCGCCCGCCGGGCGGGGCGCGGTGGTGACCGCGTGCCCCAGCGCCGCCAGCAGGCCCTTGTTGCGGGCGACGAGATCGACCACCGCGTCGAGGAACGCGAGCAGCCGCTCTCCTGCCGGCGCGCCGGGGCCGAGCGGAGGCGGCCCGTTCTCGACCTCGCCCGACAGCGCGAGCGCCCGCTCCAGCATCAGGGCCGTCATCAGGCCGAGCCGGCTACCGAAGCGGTGGAACACCGTTCCCTTCCCGACGCCGGCGGCCGCGGCCACCTGCTCCATCGAGATCTGCTCCGGCCGGACCCTGGTCAGCAGCTCCTCGGTGGCCGCCAGGATCGCGCGCCGGTTGCGCGCGGCATCGGCACGCTCGGCCACCGCCCACCCCTTCCTCGACAACTGGACCGGCGGTCCATTACGGTCGAACTTGACCGTTGGTCCAGATTATCGCGAGGAGGAACCTGTGCGTCGAGTGCGCTACTACGAGTACGGCGACCCGGACGTGCTCACGCTGGAGGAGGCCCCGGTTCCCGAGCCCGGCCCCGGACAGGTCCGCCTACGCACCGAGGTGATCGGCGCGAACTTCGTCGACACCAGGTTCCGCCGGGGCGGCGGCGGCATCTACCACCGCGCGCTGCCGGGCATCCTGACCGGCGACGTGGCCGGCACGGTCGTGGCCACGGGCGATGGGGTGGACGCCGGCCTCACCGGGAAGCGGGTCGCGAGCCTCGTCGAGGACGCATTCGCCGATCAGGTCCTGGCCGACGCGGCATGGCTCGCCCCCGTGCCCGACGGCGTCCAGGACGGAATGGCGAGCATGCTGCCGATGGGCGGGCCGGTCGCACGTGGAGCGCTGCGCATCGGCCACCTCTCCGCCGGCGAGACGGTGCTGGTCCACGCGGCAGCGGGCGGCATCGGACATCTCGCCGTCCAGCTGGCCAAGCTGCACGGCGCGGGCACCGTCATCGCCACCGCGGGCTCCGCCGCCAAGCTCGACTTCGCGCGCGGCCTCGGTGCCGACGTCGCCGTGGACTACACGGACCCGGACTGGCCGGAGCGCGTGCGCGCGGCCGCGCCCGGCGGGGTGGACCTCGTCCTGGACTCCGTGGCCGGGCCCATGCTCGAACGCAGCGTCGGCCTGCTCGCCCCGCTCGGCCGGCTGGTGATCTACGGCGCGGCGGGCGGGGACCCGGGGCCCGTCCCCGGGAGCCTCTATGCGCTGCGCTCCATCACCGGCTTCTCCTTCCTGGCATGGCGCGCCGCGCGGCCCGAGGAGGCGCGAGCGGACGTCACCGATGTCGCCGAGCACGCCGCGGCCGGGCGCCTGCGCACGGTGGTGCACACCCGTCTCCCGCTCATCGAGGCGGCCGAGGCCCACCGGATCCTCGAGGGCCGGGAGCAACTGGGCCGGGTGCTCCTCGTGCCCTGACGTGATGCCCTACCGGCCGAGGCCCTCCACGACCTCGGCGCCGGGCAGCCGGGCCGCCAGCTCGCCGGGCAGGGCGAGCTTCGAGCCCCGGATCCCGCTGCCGATCACGACGGCGGGTGCGGCCGCGACCGCGGCGTCGACGAGGAGCGGCCAGCTCTCGGGCAGGCCGATCGCCGTGATGCCGCCGTACTCCATGCCGGTGATCTCGACGGCGTCGTCCATCGGTGCGAACGAGGCCTTGCGGGCGTCCAGCCGCTTGCGGACCAGACCGTTGACGTCGGCGCGCGTGGTGGCGAGCACCAGGCAGGCCGCGTAGCGGGTGTCCCCACCGCGGCGGCCGGCCACGACCACGCAGTTGGCGGAGCCGTCGAGCGGGGAGGAGTAGGCGGCGCAGAACTGCGCGGTGTCGGCGAGATCCGGGTCGATCTCCGCGACACCGACGAGCGCGGCGTCCGCGGGGTCGAGGGCCTTGAGCGCATGGGCGACGGGGTCGCCGAGGAGGTCGGGCCGATCGAGTGCGGGAACTGCCTGCAGCGTGCCGAGAACGGACCAGTCGGTCACCAGCGCTGCCCACCACCCTGCACGCCGACCACGGCCGGCTTGACGTCGACGATGTAGACCAGCACGGCGACGAGCGCGGCCAGCCAGAACAGGGCACCGCTCCCGAGCGGGCCGCCCTGGAAGAAGATGAGCACCAGTGCGCTGGCCCCGGTGATGCCGAGCCATGCGGGCTTGGTGAGCTTGTCGGCGGCCGTGAACGCGTCGGCACGCTGCATCAGCGCGTGGACGAACGCGTATCCGCCGACGGGGATGCCGAGCAGCCAGATGGCCCACAGCACCCAGTTGTCGAGGTTGTACAGCAAGCTCACACGCCCAGAGTACGTGTGATCACGGTCAAGGCACATCCCCGGGCCGGTTCAACGGTCGCTGCGGACCGGTCACCGACAAGCCCCGATGACGCACCGACGCCCCCGAGGCACGGGAGTCCTCGGGGGCGTCGGATGGCGGCAGCAACAGGTCAGCTGCTGGACTTGGACCCGTTCGCCGAGTTGTTCCGGCGGGCAGCCGGCTTGGTCGGGGTCGTCCGGTTGGCGGCCCGGCGGGTGGTGCTGCGCGTCTCACGCGCCGCCTCGGTGCCCGCCTCCGAGATGGTCCCGGCGGCCTCGGCGCCGGCCTGCGTCACGACCTTCGAGGCGTCCTCGCTCACCTCGGTGACCGTCTCCGCGGCGCGGCCGCTGAAGCGCTGCGTGGCCTTGGCGAACCGCTCGCCGGTGGACCGGGTCTGCGTGCTGACGGCGGCGAGCGCCTTCTCGGTGGCGTCCCGCGCGTCGTCGACGATGTCGTCGACCCGGGAGTCGAGCTTGCCGGTGTAGGTCTCGAGGCGCGCGAGCGCCTCCTGCACCTGCGGCTGCTTGCGGATGCGGCCCCAGGTGCGCTCGCCGTGCTCGGCGAAGCCGGCGTAGGTGTGGCCGGCCTGCACGCGCAGCTCGGCGACGGTCTTGCGCACCTCCTCGCCGTTCAGGTGCTGCGGCAGATCGGCGACCCGGTGCTGCACACCCTCGGCCTGGACCCGTGCGGCGGCAACGGCCTTGGACACCGCGCTGACGGCGAACTCCCCCGCACCCAGCACGGCGAGCAGCGGCGTGCGTGCGAGCTCGGCGCGCTGCGCGGCGGTCTTGGCCGCGTTGTGGCGGGCCTTGCGGACGTCGGCGGTGGTCGGAAGCTCCACGGCCATGATGATCACTCCTCTGGTGGCGACGAGTCGTGCTCCCGCCTGAATGACTGGTAGATGTCGAGGAGCACCTGCTTCTGGCGCTCCGTCAGGCCCGGATCGGCGAGCACGGCGTCGCTGACGGCGCTCGCGGACTTCTCTTCGAGGATCCCGGCCTTCACGTAAAGGGCCTCCGCGGAGATCCGCAGACCTTTCGCGATCTGCTGGAGGATCTCGGCGGACGGTTTGCGCAGCCCTCGCTCGATCTGGCTGAGGTACGGGTTGCTGACTCCGGCGGTGCGGGCGAGCTGCCGCAGCGACACGTGCGCACCTTCCCGCTGGGTGCGGATGTAGGTGCCGATGTCGTCGACGGCCTGGCCGACGGCGTGCCCTGCTTGCTCGACCACGTGGCCCACCTGCTCGACCGCGTGCCCGACGCGCTCCCCGGTGCCTGCGTCGGCTGACCGGGAGGGCCGCTCCGTCGCTGCCACTCGCCCTCACCTCCGTGCGTCCCGGTCGACCGTACGCACGACTGCTAGCTATTGCAAGCACCCTGCTTGCGCAGGTGGATGACGCTCCCCACACCCGTTCGGCGGTCAGCCGCCGAACGCGAGCTGACCGACCGTGTAGATGACGAGCCCGGCCAGCGAGCCGACCACCGTGCCGTTGATCCGGATGAACTGCAGGTCGCGCCCGACCTGCAGTTCGACCTTGCGGGAGGTCTCCTCCGCGTCCCAGCGCTCGACGGTGTCGGTGATCAGGGTGGTGATCTCGCCGCGGTAGTGCCGCACGACGTACGCCGCCGCGTCGGCGAGCCAGCCGTCGACCTTCGCGCGCATCTCGGCGTCGGTGGAGAGCCGGGTGCCCAGCGCCACGAGCCCGTCGCGCACGCGGGTGCGCAGGGCGCTGGACGGGTCGGCCGCCGCGTCCAGGATGAGGCCCTTCACCGTGCCCCACGCCTGGCCGATGAACCGCTGCACGTCCGGGTGGCCGACGATCTGGTGCTTGATCCGCTCGGCACGCTCGATGGTCTCCGCGTCGCTCTGCAGGTCGCCCGCGAACTCGACGAGGAAGGTGTCGACGGCCTTGCGCAGCGGGTGCTCGGGGTCGGTCTTCACCGCCCACGCGAAGTTCTGGACCTCGAGGAAGACCCGATCGGCGATCAGGTCGTCGACGAACCGGGGCGACCACGCGGGCGCCCGGTCGTGCACGATCCGGAGCACCGTGTCGTGGTTGGCACTGACCCAGTCGTACGCGCGATCGCAGACCAGGTCGACGAGGCGGTGGTGAGCGCCGTCGGCGAGCACACCCTGCAGCACCTTGCCCAGCGGTGGGCCGACCGGGCGCTCCATCAGCTTGCGGACCAGGACCTGCTCGATGACCTCCTGCACGGCGTCGTCGCGCAGGACCGTGACGACGCCGCGGGCCGCGGTGGCGAGCTCGGCGGTGATGCGGTCGGCGTTGGCCTCCTGGCCGATCCACGCGCCGACCCGGGAGGAGACCTCGACGCGGGCCAGCTTGTCGCGCACGACGTCCTCGGCGAGGAAGTTCTCACCGACGAAGTCGCCGAGGTTCTCGCCGAGCGCGTCCTTCTTCGTCGGGATGATCGCCGTGTGCGGGATGGGCAGCCCCAGCGGACGCCGGAACAGGGCGGTGACCGCGAACCAGTCGGCGAGCGCACCGACCATGCCGGCCTCGGCCATCGCGCGGACGTACCCCACCCACGCCGGACCGTCGCTCACCTCCCACCAGCGCATCGCCAGGAAGATCACCGTTGCGACGAGGAGCAGGCCGGTGGCCAGCGACTTCATCTTCCGCAGATCCCGTTCCCGGGCAGCGGTGTCCATCCGGCCGAATCCGAGCCCGACCTCCACGACCGGTCGGCGGCGCGGCGCGTCCGTGCGAGGGGACTGCGAGGTTTGCACGAACCCATAGTGCCCGGGGATGGCTCTGGCCGGGGTCGGCGGTGCTCCACCGACCCCGGCCACGTTCGTGGTGCGGCCGCGCTACGAGGGAGGAACGCTCCCCCGGGCGCCGCACCACCGGCGGTCCCGGTACCCCTGGCGCGGCGCGACGAGCCGCATCAACGGGGGCGAACCGGTCGCCGGCCGGCGGTCCTACGTCAGCGAGGACCGCATTCCGACCGCCAGGGCACCGGCGGGCCGCTGGGCGCCCGGGTGCGCGTTCCGGTCGGCACGCCACCGCAGCACGTCGGCGGCGGCGTCGAGGATCGTGTCGGCTACCGGGACGCGGTAGCCGGTGAGCGCGGGAGCGACCCGCCAGTGCACCCAGCCGTCCGGAACCTCGGACGGCGGGGCGAGCACGGCCGTGCCCGCGGTGTGCAGGACGACACCGTCGACGTCGCGGAGCTCCGTGGGAAGCACCGCACCGGGGGTGACGGGGAACCACCAGGAGCCCGTGGGGGTGGCGGCGACCGGGACCACCGACCCGGTGTCCCTCAGGTGCGCGCAGACCTGGCGGCCGACCGCGGCCGGCACCTCGACGATGTCCAGCGCGGTGCCGGTGACGAGCAGCAGCGCGGTGGGCGATGCCGCCACCACCGGCCAACCGTGGTCATCGAACTCGTGCGCTGCCGCGCGGAGCTCCGCGCCGTACACCCCGCGGTAGCTGTCCCAGCCCGACATCTTGATGACCTCCGTGCCACTCGTCTCGCTACTGCCTCGTGCCGCATTCTGTGAGGCACAACACCGAGCATGACGCGCCGGGAACGGGTAGTGGGGCGTCCAGCGACGATCGCACCGAGCGCCGAGACGAGCGGGGAGCCGCCGGTGAGGATGCACTCACTCGCCACCGGTGAACGGCAGGCGACCGGTTGGCGGCCGAGGATCGACGGCCGGTGCCGACACCGTCACAGGGACGAGAACCGGTCGTCGCTGCGGCGCCCCGCCCAGCGGCACCCCCGGAAGAACGAAGGTGCCGGCGCCCCCTGGGGGACGCCGGCACCTTGTCGTGCAGGTCGGGTCGCTCAGATCGGGCGGACCGTGTCGGCCTGCGGCCCCTTCGCGCCCTGGCTCGACTGGAACTCGACCCTCTGGTTCTCCTCGAGGGTGCGGAACCCGTCGGACTGGATGGCCGAGTAGTGGACGAAGACGTCCGGACCGTTGTCGTCGGTGGCGATGAAGCCGAAGCCCTTCTCGGCGTTGAACCACTTGACGGTGCCCTGGGGCATACCTGTTCTCCATACATGTAGCGGACCCTGCCGACTGTGTGCCGACCGGGGGATGCACGGGACCGCCGCCGGACGAAGAGGATGCCCTCGAACGCCTGCGAAGCCCACCGTCACTCTCCACGGACGCTTCACAACGATCGAGGAAGACACGACTGCAACCGGGGCAGAACCTATCACGGGTTCCTGCTCCGAACGCGGGAATCGAGGTCGGAGCGGTCGATCGACCCCTCCGCGGGCGGCCGTCGTTGCCGTACCGTGATCTGAGCGCCTGCGGGCCCGGACCCGCCCCGACCAGAGGAGTCCCATGACCGCTGCCGCGCAGCACCGGCCCGCCGTCGCCCCCCTCCTCGAGGGGCGCAAGACCGCCACGGAGCAGGCCCTCGTGGTCGCGTTCATGGTCGTGCCGCTGCTCGCGCTTGCGGCAGCGGTCCCGCTCGCCTGGGGATGGGGCTTGACCTGGCTCGACGTCGGGCTCGCCGTGACCTTCTACTACCTCACCGGCCTCGGCGTCACCGTCGGTTTCCACCGGCACTTCACGCACGGCTCGTTCAAGGCGAAGCGGCCGCTGCACGTCGCGCTCGCGGTGATCGGCAGCACCGCCTTCCAGGGCGGCGTGATCAGCTGGGTCGCCGACCACCGGCGCCACCACGCCTTCTCCGACAAGGAGGGCGACCCGCACTCGCCATGGCTGTTCGGCACCGGGCCGGCGGCGATGATCCGCGGGTTCTGGCACTCCCACATGGGCTGGATCATCGGTCGCGACCGCACCAACGCCCGCCGGTTCTGCCCCGACCTGCTCGCCGACCGCGACATCGTCGCCGTCGACCGGCTCTTCCTCCCGCTGACGCTCGCCAGCCTCCTCGTCCCGGCGCTGATCGGCGGTCTCGTCTCCCTCTCCTGGTGGGGCGCGCTCACGGCGCTGTTCTGGGCCGGACTGGTGCGGGTGGCCGTGCTGCACCACGTGACGTGGTCGATCAACTCGATCTGCCACATGTTCGGGGACCGGCCCTTCGCCGCCCGCGACCGCTCGGCGAACGTCTGGTGGCTCGCGGTGCTGTCGTTCGGGGAGTCGTGGCACAACCTCCACCACGCCGACCCCACGTGCGCCCGGCACGGCGTCCGACGTGGCCAGGTGGACGTCTCGGCCCGGATCATCTGGATCTTCGAGCGGCTCGGCTGGGCCCATTCCGTGCGGTGGCCGACGACGCGTCGACTGGAGCGACTCTCCCGCTGACTTTGCGTCACGAAGCGGGCGGATTGCTACACGCCGTGTGACACCCGAACGACCGGATACGGCTTTGCGGCGTATCCCATGCGGACGAGTGGTTGATTAGCTCGGCTTGTCGATCTTCGTATGCGCATTGCGTGCCGGAGCCACACCGGACGGGGCTCCGAACCCCGGTCGGGGACACCCGTTCCGGTATCCGCGATCACCCGGCGTTGGATACCGGGAGTGGGGCGGCGGCCTCGTCGAAGGTCTTCCTCTGGTGTCACACCAGCCCCAGACGCATCATTCCGGACGTTCTGTCCGTCCGACCTGGGGAGGCTCCGATGCGGAGTCGGAACGCAAGAACCCTGTCGATCGCCACGCTGACCGCCGGGGTGCTCGCCGCCGGCCTCGGGACCTCCACGGCCCAGGCCGCGGAGCCGCTGCCGCCCGATGGCGTCGCCGTGGGTACCGCGGCGGCCCAACCCGTACCTGTTCCGGGAACGCAACAGGCTCCGATCGACAACCTCCTGAACGCGGTCGGCGACCTGCTGGGTGGGATCGTGACCACGCAGGCGCCCGCCGGGACCACACCGGCCGGGTCCGTGCCGCCGGCCGCACCGGCCGTGCCCGCCGCGACGCTGACCGGATCCGACCTGGGCGCCCCCGCGCAGCTCCCGCTGCCGCCGCTCCCGGCGCCACTGCCCGGCGCACCCGCACTCCCGCAGGCGCCGAGCCTGCCGCCGCTCCCCGGGGTGCCCGACCCCGCGCTGCCCGGCGCACCGGCCCTGCCCGGCGCACCCGCGCTGCCCGGCGCACCGGCGCTGCCCGTCCCGCTGCCCACGCCGGCGCTGCCCAGCCCGCCGCTGCCCCTGCCGAGCGCACCCGCGCTGCCGGTGCCGCTGCCGCTCGGCACCCCCGCGGAGCCCGGAGCGGCCATCCCGCAGGGCGAGCCGTCGACCGCGGAACCGACGGAGGACGCCACCGACGAGCCCGAGGAGACCTCGGAACCGGCCGACCCGGGCGACAGCGGAGACAGCGGAGACAGCGGAGACGCATCGTCGTCCGGCGACGAGTGAGCACCTTGGAGGCCGTGGGTGGACCCGGATCCGCCCACGGCGTCCGGTGGTGGCTCAGGAGTGGGGGCGCGGGGTGGGACGGACGACGCCGCTCGGCACGGCGTGCAGGCCCATGCGGACGGTGTTCCGACCGGCCCGCTTCGCCGCGTACATCGCCGTGTCGGCGACCTCGAGCAGCTGGCCGAGGTCGGCGGCGTCGGCGGGGAACGACGCACCGCCGATCGAGACCGTGAGGGTGTCGACCACGACGGTTCCGTGCGTGTCGGGGACCTCCACCTGGATGTCGGCCACCCGCCTGCGGATCCGTTCGGCGACGGCCACGGCCGCGACGCGCCCGTCGTCGGCGTCGGTGCTCGGGAGGAGCACGACGAACTCCTCGCCGCCGAACCGCCCGACCAGGTCGTCGTCCCTGACCTCGTCGCGCACCGCGGCGGCGACCGCGGCGAGCACGTGGTCGCCGACGAGGTGGCCGTACTGGTCGTTGACCAGCTTGAAGTGATCGAGGTCCAGGACGAGCAGGCCGACGCGCCCGTCGGCGCGCTCGGCACGGCGCAACGCGCGAACGGCCCGCACGTGCCACGCCGCGGCGTTGAGCAGGCCGGTTTTGCCGTCGACGCTCGCGGCCTCCTCGAGCTGCCGCACGAGGACGGTGCGGTGCAGGACGATCAGCGGGGGCAGCACGAGCACGGCGTAGGCGGGCCCGAGCGCGCTCATCGCACCCGCGGCGAGCGCTCCCATGGACAGCGTGGCGAACTCCAGCACGGCCTCGTCCCCGCGGGTGAGGACGTGCAGGAACGTGCCGAGGTCACGGTTCGGACCGCTCAGGACGATGACGGCGACGACCAGCACCATGTTCACGGCCGCGTAGGCGAGCAGCGCGAGCACGACCGCGGCGAGCCCGGGCAGGCTCTGGAACAGCGCCTCGTGTTCCACCAGCCCGATGACGACCGAGGCGGCCTGTACCGCGAGCACGACGGTGGCGGTGCTGTAGATGGCGCGATGCGGAGGTATCCCGCCCCGCCAGACGCGTGCGTAGAGGTGCCCGTAGATCCCGATCACCACGATGCTCGCGGCGGCGCTGGGCAGCAGTGCGGCGGCCGCGAAGGTCCAGACGGAGCTGAGGTCGATGTGGGGGGTCTCGTCCGATCGGTGCCGCATGCGCTCGACGCCGAGCGACGCCTCGGTGCTGAGTATCCCGGCCGCCGTGAGCACGACCGTGACGAGCACCCAGTTGTGGGGGAGCAGACCGATGTCGCGCGGGACCGAGAACGCCAGCGTGCCGGCGGCCGCGAGCTCGACGGCGAGGATCACGGCGAGGACCGGGACCGGGAGGGTCCAGACAGCCCACCGTCGCGGCACTCGCATCCCCCTGAAACCTTTCAGCCAGGCCGTCATCGCAGTAGTTCGTCCCCCATCCGGGCGGATGGTAGCCGGACGGCGACCCTACGTCATCGGTCAGTTGATGTGCACCACCCCGTGGAGCGGCGAACGGCTACCCCTAACGGGGCAGGCGGGGTGCTCCCGCGGCGGGGACCAGGGCGGTAACACACCCAGCACCGAGGCGAGACTAACCGAGCCCGCCGAGCCCACCGGCGGCCGTGTGACGCCGGTCATAAGCGCGGGCGCGCCGAGCGCTCAGATGTGCGCCCCGTAACACGGGCGAGCAGCGCGCGGCTGATCCGCAGGGGCGGCCCGAACAAGGGCGAACGGCCGCTGTCGCGGTCCGGCGCCCCCGACGCGCCCCGTGTGCGCAGGCGCGAACGATCGACGAGGTGCATGCACGGATTGGGGTGCGCGGCCGGGCACCACCGCGCCGCGTGGAGGCCGCGGCCCAACCATGAGGACAGCGGATCGCCTCGCCGCATCGCCGTCGTGACCGGCCCGAGCCGCACCTAGCCGATACGGCATCAGCGGCAGGGAAGCCGTAGACGGCGGCACACATCGTCTCGGGTCCGCACACATGACCCGGCATGTGTGCGGTGCCACCGCGGTGTGTGCGGTGCCCACCGCGGTGTGTGCGGTGGCGGTAATGCGCGGCCGAGGGTCCGCGTAGCGTCGACTCCGCCGAACGATCACCGACCGCACGAGCACAGACCTGACAAGCACTCACATCCCCACGCAGACCACCAGCAGGAGAAGGACGAGGCCCCATCTCAACGGACAGCCAACGACCGAACGCGCCCAACGGAGGGGGGTCCGGGGGGCGAAGCCCCTCCGGCGCGGGGTCTGGGGGCTCGGCCCCCAGAAGACACCCACATCGGCAGAAGGCGAAGCCGCAGCGAAGCGCGGCGAGCAGGCAGAGCCAGACGATGTGGTGGCCAGGGGCGGGGTCGAACCGCCGACCTACCGCTTTTCAGGCGGTCGCTCGTACCAACTGAGCTACCTGGCCGAGACCGGTGCGGACACCGGGAGTGAAGCGACCCAGACGGGACTCGAACCCGCGACCTTCGCCGTGACAGGGCGACGCGCTAACCAACTGCGCCACTGGGCCTTGCTGTGGAGTTGTACCGCTGCCGAACAGTACCCCCAACGGGATTCGAACCCGCGCTGCCGCCTTGAAAGGGCGGAGTCCTAGGCCGCTAGACGATGGGGGCTTGGACCGGGGTCCCCGCCCGCAACGGCTGTCCGTTGGGAGCGTGACCAGCATAGGACAGGCGGGTCGCATCTCCGCACCCGGGGGGTGCACCATCGGCCCGGAGCGACTCCCGTGCAGGTGGGAGTGGCTCCGGGCGACGGGTGCTCAGCGTGTGACGGGCGGCGGGAGATCCGGGTTGGCCGAGATCAGCCCGAGCATGTCGAGCAGCTGGCGGAGGTCCTCGGAGTCGGCCGAGTTGCGGGCCACCACCATCCGCGCCCGATGCAGTTGATCATCGGATACGCGGTATGCATCGGCTGCCGTGCGCTGGTTGGGGATCGACCCGTTCGATATGAGCCGGTCCCCCTCGAAATCCGTACGTGCACTACCGATGGTCATCGACGCCTCCCCGTGCGGTCGCCAGCTGTCATCGAGCCGTTTCGGGGGCGCATCCCGCGGACCGCGCCGTCCACCGGAAACCGGTTGCCATCACCCGTCCCGGGTACCCCACCCGGAGCGGAACGCCCGCAGCCACCCCCGTGGCCGTGACCGGCACGTTACCTAACAGTGGGCGTTCGGTGCACCCCTCTTCCCGGGTGAGCGTTCCGACAAAGGATCACGCAGCGCTCACGCTCGGCGCTTAGCGCAGGCGCTGTGCTGATGATTCGCTCGCAAGCTCGCCCGTCGGCCCCGCGCGTAGGCTGCCGGGCATGCCGCCCCCCGATCGGTCTCGCTCCCGTCATCGCGCGCCCGCGCCGGTGCGCCGCGAGACGGGGCCCGAGCCTCCGGAGCCGGATCGCGAGCTCGACTCCTACCTCGCCGCTCTGAGCGGCGCGAACGACGAGCACCCGACGGAGCTCACCGGCCGGTTCGGCTCGGCGCAGGTGTTCCAGCTCCGGTTGCCGGCGCTGCGGATCGAGCAGCTGCGTCGCCTCGCCGACGAGCGGGGCGTCTCGCCCGGCTCGCTTGCCGTCGACTGGGTCGTCGAGCGGCTCGACCGCGAGGACACCCCCACCGGACCGCTCCCGGTCGTCGAGGACGAGCAGCCCAAGCGCCGTCTCCTGCCGCGGCTCGGCCGCCGCTGAGCCCTCGGCCCGCGCCGGGCCCGTGACTCGCGTGCACCGATACCGCGACTCGCGGGGCGTGGTCAGCGGTTCGCCACGAGCACGCGGGCCGGCGGGTTGCCTGCCAGGCACGGGCTGCCGCTGAGCTGCGCGGGGTCGACGACGGCGGCCAGCGCGCGGTAGCCCGCGGCGGACAGGTGCAGCCCGTCACCGGCGTCGAACGCGGGCGCGAGCCGGGTGGGGTGTGCGGGGTCCGCGACGGCGGCGGCGAAGTCGAAGACCCCATCGGCGTACGCGGGCCCGTGCTCGAGCACCCAGGCGTTCAGGTCCTGGCGCGCGGCGATGGCGGCGGGCGTGCCGTGCGGGCCGGTCCCGGACGGCGTCACAGTGGTGAGGAAGACCCGCTTGCCGGCGGCCCTGGCGTGGTCGGCGAACTGCCGCAGCCCGGCGGCGATGTCGGCGGCGCTGCGGCCGGCCGCGATGTCGTTCGTGCCGATGCTCAGCACGACGTCGGTGGCTCCGCCGGCCGCGGTGACGTCCCGGTCGAACCGGGTGAGCGGGACGTCGCCGTGCTGGGGCCCATCGTCGGCGAGGAGCCGGTTGCCGGAGATTCCGGCGCCCAGCACCGCCATCGTGCCCGCACCGCCGGCGACGGCGAGCCGCGCGCCGAGCACGTCCGGCCAGCTCTCCCCGGCCGCGGCACCCATCCCGTCGGTGATCGAGTCGCCGACCGCGACGACGGAGTTGACCGGGCGCGGCGCGCGGACGTCGATCCCGGTGAGCACGACGGAGGACGGCAGCTGCGCACCGAAGGAGCCCCCGTCGGCGAACGTGGCGTCGCCAGGGCCGGAGACGTACGCGGCCTGCATCGCGAAGTGCTGGGTGAGCACCTGCGGCGCCGCCGGCAGGAACAGGCTGACCGCGAGCGGGCTGCCCGCCTCGGCCACCAGCGGTACGGCGTCGCTCACGACCTCGCCACCGGGCGGGATCACGACCTCCTGCTGCCCGCCGAACGGAACCGGTTGCACCGTCCCGAGGACCAGGCCGGCCGACCCGTCGGAGCGGGCGGCGGTGACGGCACCGACCGCGAGCGGGGTGGTCCCGTAGGCGTTCGACAGCCGCAGCCGCACCTCCGAGCCCGTCACCTGCGGGTGCACGACCATCCTGACGGTGGCGCCGCTCAGGCCGGGCAGGGCCGGTCCGGGCTGCGCGGCGGCCTGCCATCCCGTGGTCCAGGCCGGCCGGCAGGCGTCGGGCGGGGCCGTGGCGGGTCGGTGCGGCTCGCTGGTGGCGACGGCGATGCCGATCGAGCAGGTGAGTGCCACCAGGACGGCGAGCGCGGATGGCACCCAGCCCGCACCCCACCTGCGTCCGTACCCGCTCACCGCGCTCTCCCGTCCGTTGCCTGCTGTGAGTGCTTAGCTACGCAACGTGGAACGACGGCGACACTCGACAGGTAGTCGGCCGAACGGGTGGTCACGCTACGTTGCGCTCATCTCGCGGCCTTCCGCGTCCCCGATACGGGGACCTCTCACCACCCGGCCAGGTGTCCGTCGCGCTGGCCTGCGGTCCGCTCGGCGGGCGGCTTACTGTGACGGGCAGTCGAGGGCGAGGAGGCCATCTGATGGGTGAGTACGAGGACGTCTTCCGCGCCAGCATGGACGACCCGGAGGGCTTCTGGCTGGGCGCCGCGCAGGCGATCGACTGGCACGTGCCGCCGACCCGCGCGCTCGACGCCTCCCGCCCGCCGTTCTACCGGTGGTTCCCCGACGGGGAGCTGAACGTCTGCCACAACGCCGTCGACCGGCACGTCGACGCCGGCCGGGGCGACCAGGCGGCGCTGATCTACGACTCGCCCGTCACGGGCACGCAGCGCACGTACACGTACGCGCAGTTGCGCGACGAGGTGGCGGGGTTCGCCGGCGTGCTGGCCGGCCTCGGTGTCGGTCGCGGCGACCGCGTGGTGATCTACATGCCGATGGTGCCGGAGGCCGCGGTGGCGATGCTCGCCTGCGCGCGGATCGGCGCCGTGCACTCGGTGGTCTTCGGCGGGTTCGCCCCGAAGGAGCTGGCCGTGCGCATCGACGACGCCGCGCCCTCCGTGATCGTCTCGGCCTCCTGCGGCATCGAGGGCAAGCGGGTGATCGAGTACAAGCCGCTGCTGGATGCGGCGATCGAGACCGCGGAGCGCAAGCCGGCGAAGCGGGTGATCCTGCAGCGGCCGCAGGCCGAGGCCACCATGGGCCCGGACGACGTCGACTGGGCCGAGGCGATGGCGGCCGCGACCCCGGCGGACTGCGTGCCCGTCAAGTCCACCGACCCGCTCTACATCCTCTACACCTCGGGCACCACCGGGAAGCCGAAGGGCGTGGTGCGCGACAGCGGTGGGCACGCGGTGGCGCTGTGCTGGTCCATGCCCAACGTCTACGACGTCGGCGCGGGCGAGACGATCTTCACGGCCTCCGACGTCGGCTGGGTCGTCGGGCACTCCTACATCGTCTACGCGCCGCTCTTCGCCGGGGCCACCACCGTGCTCTACGAGGGCAAGCCGGTCGGTACGCCGGACGCCGGGCAGTTCTGGCGGGTGGTCTCCGAGCACGGTGTGAAGAGCCTGTTCACGGCGCCCACCGCCTTCCGGGCGATCAAGAAGGAGGACCCGGACGGCGAGTTCACCCGCAAGTACGACATCTCGTGCATGAAGTACCTCTTCCTCGCGGGCGAGCGGCTGGACCCGGAGACCCAGCGGTGGGCGTCCGAGCTCCTCGGGATCCCGGTGATCGACCACTGGTGGCAGACCGAGACCGGCTGGCCGATCGTCGCCAACCCCGCAGGCGTCGAGCTGCTGCCGATCAAGCCCGGCTCGCCGACGAAGCCGCTTCCCGGCTGGGACGTGCAGGTGCTCGAGCCGTCCGGCTCCCCGGCACCGGCGGGCACCGACGGCGCGATCGTCGTGAAGCTGCCGATGCCGCCCGGCGCACTGCCCACCCTGTGGAACGACGACGAGCGGTTCGTGGCCTCCTACATGTCCGCGTTCGACGGCTACTACCTCACCGGTGACGGCGGGCGCCTCGACGGGGACGGCTACGTCTACGTGATGGGCCGCACCGACGACGTCATCAACGTGGCCGGGCACCGCCTGTCCACGGGTGGGATGGAGGAGGTGCTCGCCTCCCACCCGGACGTCGCGGAATGCGCCGTGATCGGCGTGGCCGACGCCATGAAGGGCCAGGTCCCGCGCGGGTTCGTCGTGCTCAAGGCGGGCGTCGAGCGGGACGCGGACGCGCTGCGGGCCGAGCTCGTGCAGCTGGTGCGCGACCAGGTCGGGGCCGTGGCGAGCCTGCGGGACGTGGCGGTCGTGCCCGGCCTGCCGAAGACCCGCTCCGGGAAGATCCTGCGCAAGACGATGCGCGGCATCGCGGACGGCGTCGACGAGCCGGTGCCGTCCACGATCGAGAGCGTCGAGGTGCTCGACGCGCTCCGCCCGGTGTTGCGTCGCGGTTAGCGCCGTTCGGCGACTACGACAGGGCGAGATGGAGCAATTCGTAGTCAATCGGTAACGGATCGTGGTGCCACGGAGAGACATCCCGTGCAGGCCGGCGCTCCCCACGGCGGCCGCTCCCCGTTCCACCGAAGAGGACTCCCCCATGCCCACATCCCGTCGTACCCGTCTGTCCGTGCTCGCAGCCGCGCTGAGCGGCGCGCTCGTCGTGGCGATGGCCGGTACCGCGCTGGCCGCCGACGACCTGAACTGCTCCGACTTCGACTTCCAGGAGGAGGCACAGGCCGTCCTGGACGCCGACCGGTCCGACCCGAACCGGCTCGACGGGGGCTCGGACGGCCCGGCCGACGGCGTGGCCTGCGAGTCGCTGCCGAGCCGGGGCGCAAGCAGCGACGCGGAGGACTCCGACGACGAGGACGGCGCACCCGTCACCACTCCCGCGGCCGAGCCGGACGCGGACGGCGACGAGGACGAGGACCGCGACTGCACCGACTTCGCCACGCAGGCCGCTGCGCAGGCCGCGCTCACCGCACGCGCCGGCGACCCCGAGCAGCTCGACAGCGACGACGACGGCATCGCCTGCGAGCAGCACTTCGGCACCGAGGGCCAGCAGGTCGCCGTCCACCCCCGGGGCGGCGTCGCCACCGGCGGGGCCGCCCACCCGTGAGCCGCGTGCCCGCCGTGCTCGTGGGCGTCGCCGTGGCCGTCGCCGCGCTTGCGGCGTGCAGTGCCCCGGCACCCGGGGCTGCCGTTCCGGCGGCGGCCCCGGCTGCCCCGGTGGAGAGCATCACGCCGCCCGCGACCACGCCGCCGACCACGCCGGTCGACCTCACCGTGCCGGCCATCGGCGTGCACACCGGGCCGTTGCTCGATCTCGGCATCGCCGCGGACGGCGCCCTCGAGGTCCCCCCGGACGCCGCGACGGCGGGCTGGTTCAGCCTCGCTCCCACACCGGGCTCCCCCGGCCCGGCCGTCATCGCGGCCCACGTCGACTACGCCGGCACGCCCGGCGTCTTCCAGCGGCTCGGCGAGCTGGCGGCCGGTGCCGAGGCGCGGGTCGCCCGCGCCGACGGGTCGACGGCCGTGTTCGAGATCTACCTGGTGGAGCGCTACGCGAAGGCGCGGTTCCCGACCGAACGCGTCTACGGCGACACCACGGATGCGGAGCTGCGGCTCATCACCTGCGGCGGGGCGTTCGACGGCGGCAGCGGCCACTACCGGGACAACGTGGTGGCGTACGGCCGGTTGGTGAGGGTCGCCTGAGTACTCGTCGCCGCGGCGGCAGTGGACGATGGGCACATGAAGGTCGCCGTCGACTTCGATCTCTGCGAGTCCAACGCCGTCTGCATGGGCATCGTCCCCGAGGTGTTCGAGGTGCGGGAGGATGACTTCCTCTACATCCTCGACGAGACCCCGCCCGAGTCCATGCGCCCGCGGCTCGAGCAGGCCGTGGCCTCCTGCCCACGGGCGGCCATCAGCCTCGTCGAGGACGATTCCTAAGGCTTCTCCGCCCGCACCGAGAACATCAGCGGGAGGCGCGGCGCGCCGTCCGGCCAGCCGAACCAGCCGCCGCCGACGTCGGTCATGCCCGGGAACCGGCCCCAGCATGTGACGTCGTGCTCGACGAACCCGGTGAGCCGCAGGCCCGCCGACAGGACCGCGTCGACCACCTCGTCGAGCCCGTGTGCCCACTCGTAGCTCACGGTGTTCTCGGTCAGCACCCCCTTGCCCGCGTAGGTGTCGGGCGAGTCGAAGCGCTCGGGCCCCGCGCCCAGGTAGTTGCCGGACAGGTGGAGGCCGGGGCCGGGCTGCTCGTCCCCTGCGGCCAGGAACAGCGGGTGGAAGTCGATCGCGTACAGCACGCCACCCGGGCGCAGCAGCTCGGCCGCCGCCCGCGCCCACCGGTGCAGGTCGGGTAGCCAGCACAGCGCGCCCTTGCCGGTGTAGACCACGTCGAACCGGCGCCCGCCGAGCGTCTCCACCGCCGCGTAGACGTCGCTCTCGACGTACTCGACGTCCACCCCGCACTCGGCGGCCAGCTCGCGGGCGGCCTCGATCGCCGCGCCGGACAGGTCCAGCCCGACGGCCCGCGCGCCGTGCCGGGCGAGGCAGATCGTGTCGGTGCCGATGTGGCACTGCAGGTGCAGCACGTCCCGGCCCTCGACCTCGATGGCCGCGTACTCGAAGTCGGCGAGCCGCTGCCCGCCGCGACGCAGTCGGTCGAGGTCGTAGCCGCGCAGGTGGACGGGAACCCGGGCGTCCCAGTTGGCCCGGTTCGCCTCGATCATCTCGGGGATCGACGTCACGATGATCCAGTATCGCTCAGCCGGGAAACGAATTCCCGTGGTTGTCGTGCCGCCCGGCAGCACCGAGGATCTGTACGACGCGCAAGGAGGCGAGATGACCGCCGTCTGGCACACCCCACTCACCCCGCTGACGTTCCTGCAACGCTCGGCCGAGGTCTTCCCCGACAAGACCGCCATCGTCTACGGCGACCGCCGGCACACCTACGCCGAGTTCGCCGCCGAGGTCACGCGCGTGGCGCACGCGCTGCGCGGGTCCGGTATCGGGCCCGGCGACCGGGTCGCCTACATGTTGCCGAACGTCCCCGAGATGCTGGTCGCCCACTTCGCCGTCCCCCTCGCGGGCGGCGTGCTCGTCGCGATCAACACCCGGCTCGCCACCGAGGAGGTCCGCTACATCCTCGACCACTCCGGCGCGAAGCTGCTGGTCGTCGACGCGGCGCTGTACCCGGCGGTGGCGCCGCTCACGCGCCGGCTGGCCACCGTCGACGAGATCGTCACGATCGTCGACCCGGCGCACCCGGGCGACGGCACCGGCAGCGGCGTCACGTACGACGACCTGCTGGCCCGCGGCAACGACGAGCCGCTGGCGTGGGAGGTCGACGACGAGACGAGCTGCATCTCGATCAACTACACCTCGGGCACGACGGGGCAGCCGAAGGGCGTGCAGTACTCGCACCGCGGCGCGTACCTGAACTCCTTCGGAGAGGTCGTGCACTCCGGGCACACGTTCGACAGCGTCTACCTCTGGACGCTGCCGATGTTCCACTGCAACGGCTGGTGCACGCCCTGGGCGCTCACCGCGGTGGGCGGCACGCACGTCTGCCTGCGCGAGGTGCGCGGCGACGTCGTCTGGCAGCTGATCCGGGAGCACGGTGTCACGCACCTCAACGGCGCGCCGACCGTCGTCACCACGATCCTGCGCGCGCCGGAGGCGGGCGGGCTGGAACGGCCGATCACGATCACGACGGCCGGCGCCCCGCCGAGCCCCACCACGATCGGCCACGCCGAGCGGACCGGTTTCCGGATCGTGCACGTGTACGGGCTCACCGAGACCTACGGGCCGTACTCGGTGAACCAGTACCAGCGCGCCTGGGACGACCTCCCGCCCGAGGAGCGCGCGGCGAAGCAGGCCCGCCAGGGGGTCGGGATGGTGTGTGCCGACAAGGTGCGCGTGGTCGACGAGCGGATGAACGACGTCCCCGCCGACGGCACCACGATGGGCGAGGTGGTGATGCGCGGCAACAACGTCATGCTCGGCTACTACGACGACGCGGTCGCCACCGAGAAGGCGTTCGCAGGCGGCTGGTTCCACTCCGGCGATCTCGGCGTCCTGCACCCGGACGGCTACGTCGAGCTCCGCGACCGCGCCAAGGACGTGATCATCTCCGGCGGGGAGAACATCTCGACGATCGAGGTCGAGCAGGCCGTCGTGTCCCACCCCGCCGTGTTGGAGGTGGCCGTCATCGGCGTGCCGGACGAGCAGTGGGGCGAGCGCCCGAAGGCGTTCGTGGTGCTCGCCGACGGGAAGTCCGCCACCCCGGAGGAGCTGATCGAGCACGTGCGGAGCCGCATCGCCCGGTACAAGGCGCCGAAGACCGTCGAGCTGGTGGAGCAGCTGCCGAAGACGTCCACGGGCAAGGTGCAGAAGTTCGAGCTGCGGGAGAAGGAGTGGTCGGGCGAGCAGTCCCGCATCCGGGGGTGACGTGACCCCGGATTCATCGGGCCCCATCCGGACCACCCGCCACTTAGCATTGCTCACATGCCTCGTCCCGTACGGGCGGCGGTCGGCGCCGTCACGACGACGACCGCGTCGGTACTGCCCGTCTTCCTGACCGGCGCGCTGACCGTGCAGATCTCCGCGGAGCTGGGCTTCGACCCGGCGGGGCTCGGCCTCGTCGTCGCCCTGTACTTCGGGATCAGCGCGTTCGCCTCGCTGCCGTGCGGGTGGCTGGTGGAGCGGTACGGCTCCGGCCCGACGAGCCGGATCGCGGTGATCGGCGTCGCGTGCGCGATGACCGCGATCGCGGCGTTCGCGCGGTCGTACGCGACGCTGGTGGTCCTGCTGCTGTGTTGTGCCTGGTGCAACGTGCTGGGCCAGCTCTCCTCGAACCTGACGCTCGCCCGGCACGTACCGACCACTCGGCTGGGCCTCTCCTTCGGCATCAAGCAGGCGGCGATCCCGATCGCGACGCTGCTGTCCGGCGCGGCCGTGCCGGCGATCGCGCTGACGATCGGCTGGCGGTGGGCGTACCTCATCGGCACCGGGCTCGCGCTCGGCGCGCTGTTGCTGGCGCCGCGCGGCGCGGACGGCCGGGAGCACGGCTCCACGGCCACCGGTCGGCGCGCAACGGGCGCCCTGAGCGTCCTCGGGCTGGCGGCCGGGCTCGGCGCGGGCGCCGCCACCGCGCTCGGGATCTTCCTCGTCTCGGCGGCCGTCGACCGCGGCATCGACGCCGGCATGGCCGGGCTCACGCTGACGATGGGCAGCATCGTCGGCCTGTCGCTACGACTGGTCAACGGATGGCTCGCCGACCGGAGGTCGGGCGGCCACATCGCGGTCGTCGCCGGGAGCCTCATGCTCGGCGCGGCCGGGCTCGTGCTGCTGGCCGTACCGGGAGCGTTCGCGCTCGTGCTCGGCACCGTGCTGGCCTTCGGGCTCGGCTGGTCGTGGCCGGGCCTGCTGCAGTTCGCGGTGGTGCGGCTGCACCCGGAGGCGCCCGCGGCGGCGACGTCGATCGTGCAGGTCGGGGTCTACGGCGGCGGGTTCGTCGGGCCGATCGCGTTCGGGTTCGTCGCCGCGCACGCCTCGTTCGCGGTGGCGTGGCTGATCGGAGCGGCCGCGATGCTCGTCTCCGGCGTCCTGATGGTGGTCGGCAGGCGGATGCTCATCGCGCATCGCACGACCGTCACGCAGCTCGCAACCTCCTGAGCGGGTCGGCGGCCCCGGGCGTCACGCGGCGAGGCGGCGCGCGAGCGCGATGGCATCGGACGGCGCGTGCACCTTGACGTCGTTGACGGTACATGACGGTCTGACACTTGTGCAGACAGACCCTCTGACCTGGGAGAACATCTCAAGATCGATCGGCCGCGCCGGACGTACCCGGTGCGTTGGCTCGTCCAGGTCCTTACCGTCGACTGGCTCCGCTCGCAGGTGAACCATGCTGGATGTGTCCACCCCGAACGTCTCCCGGATCAGGCCATACAGGACACGAGCCGTAGGCGAGTCCGTGCCACACGGCACCAGGAAGCGGTGCTCCGTAGAGCCGCGTAGCGCACGAACTGAGTACCAAGTGACCATGTGTCCGATCCTTATCGCGGTTGCGGGCAACTACATCGTGAGTTGCCCCTACTCCGGCGGCAGGGTCCAGAGACCACGGGGTGCACGCTGGCGCGTGCCACGGTACGGCCGGTTCAGAGCCTCCTTGACGAACCACCACGCGTCCTCGGGCGTGTCAGCCCAGCCGTGCGACGACTTGCCGCCGTCGAGAACGACGGTCCAGCGGTACCGGCCGCTGCGCTCGCTGAAGTTCACCGACGCTCGTCCCTGCGCCCGAGCGATCTCTAGCCGCGCGTCTGCCTCGTCTGCTGCCTCGCCCATGGCGCAACCGCCTCCCGGAGTCCCTGTCCACCAGAACGTCACGAGTTCGAGCGTATCGAACATTGCGCCTGTTCACGACTAATCCCGACCACTATCGGCCGCTCACGACCGTTCGTGGTCGACCATGGCGGGTACCCGGCCGAACATGGCCTTCGTGCCCTCCCTGATCACCGCGAGCGAACTCGCGGCGGAGCTTCGCGTCAGCGTGAAGACGATCAGGACGTGGACCAGGACGGGCAGGATCACGCCGGCCGCCACCACGCCTGGCGGGCAGTACAGGTACCGGCTGGACGAGGTACTCAAGGAGCTGAACGTCCCTCGATCGAAGCCGAGCGAGTAGGTAGGCTCCCCGCTGGTCGCTTCCCCCGGCCCACACCGTGGAAGGGGAAGCCGTACAAGCCGTGGTCGTCCACCACCGCTACGCCGCCACCGCCGCTCGATAAGCCGGTATGGATCGACTTAGAGGCGTGGTGGGGTCCGCCCGACTCATCCGGTCCGGTAGCCGATCCTGTACCTGGCGGCCTCCTGAAGGCGACCGGCAGGGTGCCTGGGACTCTGAGGCGGTGGACCCGCTCGACTGACGGCCGCTGGTTCGGCCGTGTCAACTTCACCGCGTGCGACACCTACGGAGCAGAGGTCGCCGAGCTGACCATGGTTCTCGTACCGGCACACGCGCTACAGCCCCGGTAGCGGATCACTCGCACTGAGCGACTACACCGCCGTGAGCGATAGCAGCGAAAGCGACGGCCAGCCGAGCGCCTTCACCCCGCGACAGCGACGGAATAACCGCCGTCACGCTCGACGGTTTGCTGAACTCCGCGACCTACTCGAACGCCGTCTTCAGCACATCCGTGCCGCAGAGACCCTTCTTACGTATAGCCCTCTTCAAGAGGGTCTAGGCGACCCAGACAAGGTGGCTCTGGTAAAAGCAATCCGCGTGCACGTGCGGGCAGTCCCAAAGAATGAAGATGCATTCCCGCCGTCGGCGCGGCATCTTCTGGGGGCGATAGGGGTTGGAGGTGTAGCGCTTACGGCGGTAGTTTTCGGGCCTGAGACAATCCTAGGACTTTTAGCGTTCAGTTTCGCACTCGCAATACCGATGGCGGTCACGGACTGGATCGACGGCAGCCTTCGCAGCCTATACGGGCGCGGCCTATCACAGACCGTGCAAGACAACATCGTGAATGCAATGTCCTATGCGGTCGCCATCGCAGGTCCACTGCTGATGTTGGCGGTCATTCCCCTTAACGATCTCATCGACGCTTCTATGTGGAGCCAGTACTCGTTCGGTCAGACTGTGGCAATCGGGACCGCAGTTGCGCCGGTACTTTTAATGGTTATCCCCTTTGTGTGCCTCTCGGTGGTCGTCGTCATCGACAACTTCAATACCAAGCGCAGACTGAGGGAGGTCGGGAGGGTCGCGGCCGTCTATGAGCTACTTGCCGCGTCTAGCGAAGCAGAATATTTCGGCAGTATCCGAAGCGCGACGCCCGCACACAGGGTCAGTAGACACCTGAGACGGGCCGCCCACCATATACGGCACGACATGCCGTATAGACTGGAGCTCCCAAGCGCAACGCAGACTATTGAGTACCGGTCGAGATGTGACGCGGTGGCGAGGCACGTCGAATGCTACGCCTACGAGCTCTTCTCTGCAACAGAACCCACTATCACACAAGTGCGCTTGCGGCTCGTAAGAGACGCAGTTGCCCTGGCCCGATTCCACGACGGAGAAATCGAAGGCGTTCCAACAGGTCCATTCGCAACCAGGCGTTTCGTGCATAGGGTTCTCCTGGCCATACGTGCTACTATCATTGGAGCGCTACCCGCAACAGCGCTGTTTGCACTCGACCGACTGCAAATCGAGATTCCGGAGTCCATCGCCGGCGTCGCAGTGATAGTTGCGATCGTGTGGTCCCTTGTGACCCTGCTAATGCTCATCGACCCGGAGCTTCCAGACCGCGTGAAGTCGACGAGCGGACTACTTTCGTTACTTCGCGGCAACCCTCCCGGGGGCGACAAGCCGTGAACCGCACAGCGCTCTTCCATCCTCCACTTCGACCTACTCGCATCGCGAGGGGGGTGTGATGTCGATCGACTGGGGCTCAGCTCCTGACTGGTTCGCAGGTGTCGGCGCAGTGTTGGCGCTTCTCTGGGCGAGGAAGGCCGCTAAAGCCGCACACGAGACAAGTAAAAGCCAATCTGTTCAGCTGAAACAGATCGAGGAAGATAAACGGCGAGCGCAGGCCGAGTGTATCGCGGCATGGGCAGAATGGTCGAACCACGATGGGCTGACGCGGCCAGTGATCCGCCTGGTAAACACTTCGACCGTTCCCGTGTATCACGTCGCTGTGTATGCGATCAACCCTGACACGGCTAAGCTCCTCGATCTCCGAGAACCGGCCGTATTGGCCCCGAGCGGAACGCCACGCAAGCTTCTCATCCGCGCCCGCAGTACGGACGAAATCGAAACACTCTCAGATGTCGGGATTCTGTTTGTCGATGCTGCCAATCGTCTTTGGCACCGCGACCCAAAGGGGAGGCTTTTGGAGAAGTCCGAGGCAGGATACGACGCGTTGCTCGAAAACTTTATCTCGAGAACGCCGGTCAAGCGAGACTACAGTACTCAGTTCGACGACATGTAACCCACGCATCCCCGATGCGGCGACGCGATACAGAAACCCGTAGTTGCGACCTGAAGTTCCGTACAAATCCGCTTTCGCGGACCTCTGAACCCGTACAGGGCCTTTCGGCGGCATTACGGGCCGATCAAAGGGGCCCCCGGAGGGGGCCTCCCCCCTAGGGGCTCGCGATCATATCCAGCCGCACAATACCCAAGCTGCACGCTTTGATTCATATTGCCAAGTCCTGATTAGGGAAGACCTAAGCATCCAGCTAAGCCACTTGCCCAGCTTGGCTTGAGCTTGAGTTCATTTTCGCTAAGCCCACACGCGATCAGGATGTGCACCGGGGACGGCACCGGCACGACGACGAACAGGCGCGTCCTCCACCTGGTTCTGCTCGGCAACCTCGGCCGAACTGGTCTGCTCACGCTGGCCCTCTGGTCCAGGCGACCTCTTAGCACGGTTCGCGGTCTGTCGTGTACTCAAAACTAGCCCTCATTTCCTCTGTAACGGTCGAGCGGACAGGGTTTGGTGTCCATGTACCGAACCCTTTGGTAAAATCGCCCTGTGAAGCTCTCAGGGGCCTCTATGGCCCTCTTGCTTGTAACGGACTAACCCCACACAGCGGTATCTAGGTCAGATTGCTTGCTTGGGTCCCAGACTACCCACCATGGGCGATAGGTGAGGCAAATCTTCGGCGCGTAGAGGCCGATACTCGACCGAACACCTAGCATGGCCCATTCCTCCGAGCGGATCTCTAGCCGGCCGGAGGCTACACGGTTCAATATCGAGTACGAGTAGTTTCCGTCGGTCTCGGACGTATATCCCTCTGGGTTGCGGACCAGCCGCAAGACTGCCTCGGTTTCGACCATGACGACCAGGCGCTGTCTGATAGTCCCGGCGGCATTCTTCTCGGCAAGGTCTGGGATTCGCTGAAAGATCAGTTCCTCAGCGTCTGCGAGCCTCGCGGCAACGAGCACGGTCTCAGTCGAGTCCAGCTCGCGGCCCAGCCGCTCGGCAACATCATCAGGCGTAGCAATCGCCATTAGTCGCTCTCTCGTTCACTATCGAGCGCGGAGACAATCTCTGCTGCGGTGCGTACCAGCAAGCTTGCCGCGTATTCGATCAGTTTCCCAGGTGGGGCAGAAGCGGGAAGTTCCGCCCGAGCGGCACTGAGCGCCGAGTAGGCGACCGACCTTTGCCACTTATCCATTAGCTAGCTCCCGATTCTGTAGAACGTCCAGGACCCATGACGGCGCCTCGGTGCGAGATCAGTGAGAACACCCTTGAATGGGTCTAGCGCAATCACACTTGGCATAGGCGTTTCCCACGCGTCCGGAGGACCCTGAACGTCAGGCTCAGAGTCCCCCGGACGATCACGCCGACCAGGGTGTGTATCAATGCCACGGTTAGATCGGCGACCCATGATCAGGCCGTAACGTCGGTGATCTTCACCAGCGCGGCAGCGTGCGGGAACAGGAAGCCGACACGCTGAACGATTCGCACCATGATCGAGTACGAGCCGAAAGCGGCATCCTCGGACATCGCCAGCTCGGCCGGAGTCCGGAGGACCGACAGCGCGGCGTCACGCGGCAGCGCCCACACAGTGTTAGCCGCGACGTGCTGAGACGACAGCAGCGGAACACCACCGAGAAGACGGCGGTGCGGAGCCGTGGGGTCCGGCTGGAGCAGTGGCCGGTTACTTCCGGTCGCCTCCTTCAGGTTCGCCAGACGGAGAACCGTATCAGGGTGACCGACGAACGCAGTCACGATCCGGCCCTGCTGCTCAGCGATCGACATAGCCTCGTTGAACGGATCGATGTTCGCGAAGGCAGTAGATTCGACTACCGTCGAAATCCCCGTCACATCGTTCAGGCCGTTAGGAGCCTCAGTGGAGGCCGGGCTACCGAAGAACGCCTCATCGATCTTCTGAGCAAGGTCACGAACCATGCCAGAGTGGACGATGAACAGAGCCTGCCCGGAGGAGTCGTCGGCAAGCTCGCGAGACATCTTGTTGAGAGCTGCAATCTTAGGTGGCGTAACGCTCACTTCGGTGGTGGTCGGGTCTGAGAGCGCGATATCCGCGCCCTCGGCGGTCCACTCGGCGTTAGGCGTAGCGGTCACGACCGGGACCCGGTACTTGGCCGAGTCAGTGAAGACGTTCGTAGTCACCTCGGGGCGCAGCGCCACCGACGTGTCCTGGAGCGGCTGCCAATAGACCGAACCGTGCTCATCGGGGGTAAGTGCAATGGTGGTGGGGCCACGATTGAAGGCCATAATAGATTTCTCCTGAAATAGAAATGCCCGCTGACCTGATGGTCAACGGGCTAAGCCGATTATTGGGGGAGGGAGCTAGTCCAACGGCTCGTGCGTTGACATCAGCAGAGCCTCAGTCTCGACGGTGCGAACGCCGTACTGATCGATCTCCTGATACGTGACCGTGACTGCACGGCCGTGAGCTGCCTCCAGGGCAGCAACCGCCGCAGGGTCAGGCTCAGACCTCGGGATGATGTCGCGTGGTGCGACACATCCGAACGCGTGCACTACGGCACCGTCCATCGGCTCTGCGTCGTTGAACGGGTTTCGCTGGTACTCGGACAATCTCTATCCCTCCAAAGTGAGTGTGCGGCAACGTGCCGCGTAGCGTGAGGCTTCGAGCCTCAAATGATCGTGTTAGTTAAGCGGTAAGCAGCTCGGCGCGATACCGAGCCTTAGCGCGACTCATCGCGCGGTTGTTAGACGTGCGGGTGCAGTGACGGCACCTCAGGTAGCCGTAGCTGTCTCGGTACGCCCATGCGGCAGTCTCGCGCCTGGCGCGACCACACCTGAACGTTTCCATGGTTGACCTCCAGGGTCGTGACAATGACAGTGACAAACAGTGGTATATAAAAAATACCCCGGGCCTTTGCAGGCCCGGGGTACTCGAACACACCACAGGGAGGCGAACCTCCCAAATCGACCGGGAAAGTGGACCGATCGGAGACTAATATCAGCACGGTAAGAACCTCACGGGGCCAGACTGGGGAACCAGTCCCGTGAGGGAGCAAAACCGTGCAGTGGAGGACACGGGCGCTCTAACCGTGGAGAAGGATAAGCGAGTAGATAGCGGCTTCTACACCCAGTAGTAGGTGTCGTCTGACCCAAATGACGACAGTCCTGTGACGGAGGACACTCGGTCGGGGATCAGCGCTACAGGCGCCGAGAGGGGACTCCAGTGCCCTATGCAGCCACAATATTCTTAGTAGCTACGTTATCGCAGGTAGGGCCTAGGAGGATCGTCGTTAGGGTGAGCGCGCACCGTATCCTCGGTCGCTTAGCTCTCTCCTTCCCCCTCCCCAGGTTTAGAGGTGTCCCAAATGGCAATGTGGGACAGTGGTGTGACCAAGGTAACCCATTCAGACGGACTGGTTCCACTCGGAGGACGAGACGGTGATCCCACCTGCACGGCCCTGGCGTCCCTTGACGAGATCGTTCTTCTCGATGTCTTCCAGGTACTCCGATGCCTGCCAGTACGCAGTAGGCGTCGACGTGACCTTGTCCTGGACGATGTCCATTGCTGCCCAGTACGGCAGCTCGACCTTGTCCGGGTCGAACCGGTGCACTAGAGGCCGCTTCTTGCCGCTAGTTTCGCCGCTGCGGACCTTTCGGGCGTTCCTGCGCCTCTTCGTACCGGCGGCGATGTAGCGGCAGCTCTCAGAGCAGTACAGTGGCCAACGGGCCTTCACGTCCGCCGGCCGACGCTCCACGCAGAACCAGTTGCGGCACCCGGGACGCTGGCACTCACCGGTGTACACGGTCGCGTCGGCGCCGAACCGGTCGCAGACGCCGTGCGTCGTGCGCCACCTCGTGTGTTCGGGCCGGTTGTACCTCGCGAGGATCGCGAACCGCTTCCGTTCCGCGCTCGTCAACGTCGCAGGGTCGATCGTTCTTCGCTTGACGGGGTACTTCCGCATGTCCGGTCTTGGCACGATGACCGGATCGCTCGTCTCAGCTCGTTGCCCTAGCTTATTCTTCGTCAATATCCGTTCTCCCAGTTTGGTTAGGACGATTCGACCTATCCGGAACGTCCTTCTAGTGTTCAGGGGTGAACATCCCCGCCGTGTCCGGCGGCCCCAGAAGGGCCGACGGCCCTTCACCTTCTACGTAGCTACTTCTATGTAGCTACTTCTACTTAGTTACTTATACTTAGTAGGACGTTTTGACCCTACCGATGGGACAGAACGTCCCTACGGTAGGGACGTTTCGACCTATCCGATGGGACGATCTGACCCAACCAGACGTGCAGTCCGTAGGGACAGAACGTCCCTACCAACTCAGTCGGACGGGATCGTCAGGCGGTAGTGGTACGCCCGGCGGGGCAGCGGGTCACCGATCAGGGTCAGAAACCCGGCGGCTTCCAGCTCCGCTACGGCCTTCCTAACGGACTTCGTGCTGGCAAGGTGCATCCACTCCGCCACGGTCGCCTGCGTGGCGTACAGCTCACCCGACTTCCAGCACCGTTGGCAGATGACGAGCCCCGCGAGGAGCGCGTTCGCCGAGAGCTGCTGTCGAGTCGTGTCGTGCAGCGCCTTCCGGTAGTCGGCTTCCCGCTCGGGAGTCCTGGTTGCCTTAACGGCCTGAGGTCTGCTCCGGGGCTCTGCGTCGCGATAACCAAGGTTATCACCCTCGGCATCGTCGTTCAGTGCTTCTACGGCGACCTCAGGCGGCAGTGCGGACGGATCACGCTTACGTCGGTTCACGACTGGCCGAGCATCACTACTGATGCCGGTCACCGTATCGACGTTGCTTGCCAGCACGAGTGCGAACTCGTCCAACAGCCGCCCGGCCGCTGCTGGGTCCTTCCACCTTGGACCGCGAAGTTCGAGACTGTCAGTCCAAGTTTCTAGGCCCGCCTGAGCGATCACCTGCATTGCAATGTCGACCACGCGCGCCGACAGGTCCGCAACGTCGGGATGCCTGTTCACCTTCACTGGCATACGCACCTCGGCTAGGACTTCGGCGACCCTGACGACCTCGGCAGGCACGGTGTGTGGCGCGTACCGCTCGTGCAGCGCCGCGAACCACTCCTCGGCCGTAACGGTCCTAACGGCGGTCATCGGGTGCCCTTCGCGGCAGCTGCGTCAAGCAAGACTTCCCGTAGCGCGGACCGGGACGTGTACACGGTCCCCTTCTGGTCCACATCGGTCGGCATCCCGAGGTCCGCGATCACGCTCGTAAGCCGCCGAAACGGCATATCCGCATCCTTGACCAGGTGCCACAACGGCAACCGGTCCTTCTCGTTAATATCCATTATCCTTCTTTCCCGTTCCCCCCTCGGGTCAGTTCCCGAGGGGTGCTCTTGGGTGCCGGCCTCTCTTCCGGCGCGTTCCTCTCTCGATAGAGCGGGGGTGCACTGTGCACACCCTTGCCTAGTCCGGTAAGCCGAGTTCTCCGATCCGTTCGATAGCGCGGATGTCAGCCTCGGCCGCGATCTCCCGAAACTCGGCATCCGAAATGATGCCCTCTACACTGTTTGCGACTGCGACGTACATGTTTTTCCCCAGGGTCTCCCAGAGGATGAACCCGGGCGTTTCGTAATCGTTCCCTCGGATCGTCGCCTCAGCTGCGAGCGAGAGCAGCTCGGTAACAACTTCACGGTAGCGGTCTTCCACGTCGGCTTTGCCCTTTCTGGCGTCTGCGAGCGGATCGCCGACTAACGGCGATCACTAGGAACTCCGGGTATCGGGCTAAGCCCTAAGCGAGACGCATCGCCGGATCGTCGGCTCCGCTCATCCTCTGTCCCTTGCGGGCGGGGGCTCTGAGCCGGACGACAACAACGTATCGAGACTGGATCATGATTCGCCAGGGAGTGTGATACGGACGACATTGAACAGCCTTGCAGCCAGTTAGGCGCCGTGCTAGCAGCCTTACGCCGGCTTGCGGCTAGTGCTTATTCGATCCGGGCCCTAAGCGGTGACCAGTTGGACCGGAAGTACGCCCCGGTTCTAGCGCGACTAGCTAAGCGCAAGGACTACCGCCAGACCTACCGTTCGGTACGCTGCGAGGATGGTCGCAACCACTCGCCTCCTGCTGGAGGCAGCGCACGGAACCAACGATCCCGCTGTCCTAACGGAGGCTGCTAAGGGCTCCGGGTCGGTCACTACCGACCAGGTCCGGGAGATCGCTAAGGCTAAGCTCGCGGACTACAAGACGGACGAGCTGGACCGAGCCGTTAGCGTGGTCACAGGTGCAGCTAAGGGGATGAACATCCAGGTGCGGTAAGGCGAAAGAAGGCCCCGGTACCCGCTAGGGTCCGGGGCTCTCTCGTTCGTGGCTCTCAGACGTTCTCAGCGTTCGGGACACACTCAACGGCCGTGCTCTCGTGCACGTCCTCTCCGAGGGTCGGGTTTGACGGCCGGGACCTCGGTTCATGATCGGTCGGAACGTACACACCATCCACGAGCACGACCGGCCCGCCGAACTCGTCGGCCATGAACGGAAGATGAACGGGTCCAGCCATAGCGCCGGGCACTGTCCGGCGTAGAATGTCCAGGTTCGTGCCGATCGAAACCGTAACGTCCCCGTCCTCACCCCGGGCCGCGTTCATCCTCATTCCCAACTTTAGCAGAACGGCGCGCTTCTCCTCCGGAGTCTCCGCGGCGGCGAGAGTTTCACCCCATTTTCCGCCAGTAGCTACCAGCTCGTAGCGGGCAGGCTTGTTCGGCATCTCCCGGTAAGCCTTCCGGCGCTCCGTGAGAGCGGCGAGACGAGTCCGGTAATCCGCGACTTCGTCCGGATCATCTTTGTCAACAATCCCGTTATCCCACTCCCAGCGGAGCCCCTTGATCGTCTCCTCTACGTCTTTAAGCTCTGCTCCGGATCCCTCCGCGGGGAAGAAGATTTCCTCCTGTACCGGCTCGTCCCCGATAGTCGCAGTGACGTAATCGAGCGCGAGGGATTCGACCCGCTTAGCCGGGATGTTCTTGCCGGGGCACTTGGGACCACCCTCTACGGGGTGCGTAGCGGCAGAGCAACGCCAGTAGGTCCGTGCTCCCTGAGCCGTGGTCACAAAATACATCTTGCTACCACAGATAGCGCAGAAAATGATATCCAAGAGAAGCTTCTTCTTCCCACTGAAAGAACCTACGGGTTGCTTCCGCGCGTTAGAGAGACGTTGCTGCAACCGGTCGAAAAGCTCTTCGGCGATGATCGGCTCCGCCCGCCTGATCGGACTTCCGTCCTCGCCGCGGACGACACGGCCTTTGTAGACGGTTTCACCGAGCATCGTCCGGGACTTGAACATCTGCAATAGCGTGCCGGAACGCCACTTGCCGTGTGCTCCTCGCGACTTCTGCGGAGTCGGGACGCCACGAGCGTTCATCTCGGCTGCAACCGCGCCGAGAGACTTACCCGACATGTAGATGTCGACAAGTTCCCGAACGAGAGCCGCATTAGCTTCGTGGATCGCGAGCACGTACCCGAGCGGCTTATCCGGATTGGCAGGGTTAGGGATCGGCTCCGTCTTGTAGCCGAACGGGATAGGTCCGCCGCGGAACCGGCCGATCATCCTTAGCTTCTTCTGCGAGGAAACCTGACGATCAACGATCGCTTGTCGCTCTGACGCTGCGGATTCCGCAGTGAACGCGAGCTGAATGTCCGTAAGGAAGTCACGCTTCCGCGTATCGATGTGGTCAACGATCGTGATAATGTACTTGCCGTGATCCTCCATCCAATCAAGGAGTGCTTGCTTCGGCCGCTGTCCACCTCGAGAAATACGGTCCCACTTCCATGCGACCATAGCTTCCCACTCGTTCATCTTTGGCGGCTTAAGCCACGGCCCCAGGTCGGGCGTGTTGAACGGGTCGACCTTCCCCGAAACGTCTACATCCTCCGCGTAGCCGACGACTACCGCGTCATTGTCAGCCGCCCACTTCTCGATATCCTCACGCTGCCGCTCTACCGACGTAGAGGCGTCCGTGTCCCGTGAGAGCCGCACCCGTCCGAGAACCCGTAGCGTCACTGTGTCGTCTCCTCCGTGCCGTGTGAAACCGTACTACGCGGTTGTCGAAGTACACGAAGACGTCGCGGCCCGCGGGCTCGGTGACGCCGGCGGACGCCGCCGTGAACTCACCGACCGGCGCGGCCCCCGCCCGCCACGCCCGCAGCTTGGCCGCCCACGCGTCGAGGGCCTCGGCGGTGTAGCCGCTGGTGTAGAGCTCGGTGTCGCCGTGCAGCCGCACGTAGACGAAGTCCGCGGTCACGTCCTCCAGGTGCGGCCACGTCCCCGCCGTGTCCGCCACCACGAGGCCGACGCCCTGCGCCCGCAGCAACTCCACGAGCTCGGGCCGGCCGAACGACGGGTGGCGCACCTCGAGCGCGTGCCGCAGCGGCCGGTCGGCGTCGGCCTCGGTGTGTGCCCGGCCGTCGAGCCGCTCGTCGTGCCGGGTCGCCAGCTCGGCCGCGGCGCCGGTGCTGCGCGGCAGCATCGCGAGGAAGGGCTCGATGCGCTCGGGGTCGAAGGGCATCCGCGGCGGCAGCTGCCACAGCACCGGGCCGAGCTTCGGGCCGAGCGCCAGCACCCCGGAGGCGAAGAAGTTGGCCAGCGGCGTCCCGACGTCACGCAGCTGCTTCAGGTGGGTGATGAAGCGCCCGCCCTTCACGGAGAACACGAAGCCGTCCGGCGTCTCGGCGGCCCAGGCGCGGTAGGACTCCGGGCGCTGCAGCGAGTAGAACGAGCCGTTGATCTCGATGCTGCTGACCTGGCGCGAGAGGTACTCCAGCTCGCGGCGCTGGGCAAGGCCCCGCGGGTAGAACGTGCCGCGCCACGGCGGGTAGCGCCACCCCGACGTCCCGACCCGGGCCCCGGCCACCCGCACGAGCATTCCAGGGCAGGGGCAGGATGGCCGCGTGGACGCACTGATCGTGACGGGCGCCGCCGGCGCCCTCGGGCACGCCGTGGTGGCGGAGTTCCGGGCCGCCGGCCGCCCGGTGGTGGCCCTGGACCGGCCAGGAGAACGGCTCGACGCGCTCGGCGGGCAGGACGGCGTGCACGCGATCCCGGTCGACCTCGCGAGCCGTGCCGCCGTGCACGCCGCGTTCGCCGAGGTGGACGCGCTGCCCGTCGCCCCGGACGCGCTGGTCGGGCTCGCCGGCGGGTTCGTGCCGGGCTCCCTCGCCGAGGTCGACGAGGAGCAGCTCGACGGCCTGTGGCGCTCCAACTTCGGCTCCGCGCTCTGGGCCGCGCAGGCGGTTGCTCCGCGGCTGGCGGCCCGCGGGGGCGGCGCGATCGTCACGGTCGGGTCGCGCACGGCGATAGCCGGCGCCGCGCCGGTGGCCCACGCCACGAGCAAGGCCGCCGTCGTCCGGCTCACCGCGCTGCTGGCCGAGGAGCTGCGGGCCGACCGCATCCGGGTCAACGCCGTGCTGCCGTCGACGATCGACACCCCCGCCAACCGCACCTGGATGACACCGCGCGACATCGAACGGGCCGTCGCACCGGAGGCGATCGCGAAGGTCATCGCGTTCCTCTGCAGCCCCGACGCCGCCCCGATCAGCGGCGCCGCGATCCCGGTGTACGGCGATGCCTGACCTGCGGACGGCCGTCGGCGCCGTGCTCGACTGGCCGGTCGACCACGTCGCGGCCGCCGTCGTCAACGGGTCCGGGGTGCGCGCCACCGCGGGCGACACCGACCGCACCTTCCCCCTGGCCTCCGTCACCAAGCCCCTCGCGGCGTACGCCCTTCTCGTCGCCGTCGAGGAGGGGGCGGTCGAGTGGGACACACCGGCCGGCCCCGAGGGCTCGACCGTCCGCCACCTCGCCGCCCACGCCTCCGGTCTGTCGTTCACCGACGGCGTGCAGCAGGCGAAGCCGGGCACGAGGCGGATCTACTCCAACGTCGGGTTCGAGGTGCTGGGCGAGACCGTCGCCGAGGCCGCCGGGATGCCGTTCGACCGCTACCTGCACGAGGCGGTGCTCGCCCCGCTCGACATGGCAGGTACGCGCCTCAATGGTTCCCCCGCCGCGGGCGCCGTCTCCACGGCCGCCGACATGGCCCGGTTCGCCACCGAACTGCTGTCCCCCACCCTTGTGCACCCCGACACCCTCGGCGAGGCCACCACCGTCGCCTTCCCCGGCCTCGACGGCATCCTCCCCGGCTACGGGCGGCAGCAGCCCAACGACTGGGGACTCGGGTTCGAGATCCGCGACGGGAAGTCGCCCCACTGGACCGGCGCCCACAGCTCGCCGCGCACCTTCGGCCACTTCGGCCAGTCCGGCACGTTCCTGTGGGTCGACCCCGATGCCCAAGCGGCATGCGTGGTCCTGACGGACCGCGACTTCAGCCGCTGGGCGGTCGAGGCCTGGCCGCCGTACACGGACGGCGTGCTGGCGGCCCTCTAGAACCTCGCGGAGCTCCGATGACCCTGAAGTTCCTGATGATCGCGCGGATTCCGGACGGCGGGCTCCCCGACTTCGACGCCTACGAGGCCGCTGTGCTCCCGCTGCTCGCCGAGCACGGCGGCCGGCTGGATCGCCGACTACGGTCCGCCGACGGTGGGGTGGAGGCACACGTTGTGACGTTCCCCGGTCGTGCGGAGTTCGACGCGTATCGGGCCGACCCTCGACGAGCAGCGGCGGCACCGCTGCTCGAGGCCTCCGCGGCCGTGATCGAGCTGCACGGGGTCAAGGACGTCGGCGGCTGAGAGTTCGCGACGTCGGCAACCATGATCAGCGCACGCGGTTGCACGGCCGCACCGTTGCGGCTTCAACACCGCATGCGGTGATCAGGATCTGTCGTGTCGGTCAAGAACGGGCGCCCTCGTCCGGACCCGCAGTGAGGTAGGGCTGCGCACGCCGGTGCGCCGTGCTCTGCGGGATGCCGGTCAGCCGGGCGATCGCCGGCCAGGAGAGCTGGTGCGTGTCGTGCAAAGCGGCGAGCAGGCGCCCGGACCACTGCAGCGTCTCATCGCGGGTGGCCTCCACCCGTCGCGCAGCGTCGACCAGCTCGTCCTGCGACAGCGCGGACAGATCCCCAGCGAGCAGCCTGGGGAGATCCTCCGCTCGCTCGCCGCTCATCGGCCGGACCCTAGATTGACAACCTTCCCATTAATGGGAAGATGTGACCGTGGTGACCAGGAGCACTGCGCCAGCGAACGTTGTCTACTCCGTCCACACCGCCCGGCCCGGCGAGACCGGGGCCGTCGAGATCGTGTTCACCAGCGAGCAGGAGGCCCGGGCGTACGCGCGGGACCGGTCGCGGGACTGGCGGATCACCTCGGCCAGCGTCACCCGCTTCACGGTGGGCGAGCTCGGCACGAGGTGTCCGGTCGGTTGGTACGTCGACGGGGCGGAGCAGCGGGAGCACTGGAACCGGCAGCTGTACCCGACGGACGGCAACGACCCGGCCACATGATCATCGGTCGGGCAGGTCTGATTGGGGCTTCCAGCGGGCCTGCGGGCCAACTTCACGGCGAGGGCTGACGGCCGCCGATGCAGGTGGGCGAGCAGCGGGTCGACGTGATCGTCGTCATGCCCGGATCCATCGGCTTGATCGGGAATCATCCGCGGGGGTCGCCCGTTGTACAGCTCGTCCGGACCGGGCGACCTGTGTCCCCGGGTCTCAATAATCAAGCGCCTTCACGGAATACCGTTCGGCTGGAGCCGTGTCGTGCCACGCGCCGCGAGGCGACCAGCGCTCGGTCCGGACACCTTCCCGAGCCGGGAACAGAACCCGGCCAGGGATGGTTGCAGGAGATGTCCGACGCCGGGCGACCCGTGTCCCCGGGTCCCAACCATCTGCCGCCCTACGAGGTGTGCCTCGCGCCGTGAGGCGACCGGCGCCCGGCTCGGACAGCTCCCGCCCCTCCGACTTGCCGCGTCCGGTGTTCCCGCCGCCGTCGACGTGGCTGCCCGGGCGGCGCTGCCCCCGACAGCGCCGCCCCCCCACATCCTGAGCTCCACACCTCCGACTGCAAGGGCGGCGAGCGCCATGAAGGGCGACCGGGTAGAGATCGTCATCGACGCCGGGAGCGGCACCACGCGCACCTATGAGATCGACGCCACACGCGCCGGTCGCAAGGTCGGCATCACGCACGGCCGCGGGGTCGTCGAGGTCAGCGAGATCACGCGTGGCGGGAGCACCGTGCGCACGGCCCGCTTCCTCGCCAACCGCGTCCTGGCGCTCGTCGAGCACCCCGCGGCCGACAACCCGGTCGCGGACGAGCTCGTCCCCGCCCTACGCTCGGTCTGACCCTCGACATAGGCAGACTTTCGCACTGATGTCCTCTCCCGCGGCCCGATCCGCTGACGCGCGTCCCGAGCCGGCCGACCCGTCGGGTGAGCCGCGGCGCACCCGACGTCCCCGGCGCCGCAGGCCGCGCGCCCGGAGCGAGGCCCCCGCGGTACCGACGGAGGAGCTGCCTCCCGTCGACGACGCGGAGCTGGACGGGCTCGCCGAACGTGTTCCCGCCCTCTCCCTGCAGGACGCGCATCGCATCGGCCGGCGCCTCGACACGGTGCGCCGCACCCGCGACGCGACCGCGCGGTCCCGTGCCGCGGCGGGGATCAAGGATGCGGTCGAGACCGCCGAGCGGCGGATGGCCGCGCGCCGGGCCGCGGTGCCCACGATCCGCTACCCCGACGCCCTGCCGGTCAGCGCCCGCCGCGACGACATCGCCGCGGCGATCCGCGACCACCAGGTCGTGATCGTCGCCGGGGAGACCGGTTCCGGGAAGACCACGCAGATCCCGAAGATCTGCCTCGAGCTGGGCCGTGGCGTGCACGGGCTGATCGGGCACACCCAGCCGCGCAGGCTGGCGGCGCGCACCGTCGCCTCCCGCATCGCGGAGGAGCTGGGCACGAATCTCGGCGACGCGGTGGGCTGGAAGGTGCGGTTCACCGACCACGTCGGCGAGAACACGCTGGTCAAACTGATGACCGACGGCATCCTGCTCGCCGAGTTGGCGGGCGACAAGATGCTCCGGCAGTACGACACGCTGATCATCGACGAGGCCCACGAGCGCAGCCTCAACATCGACTTCATCCTCGGCTACCTCACCCAGCTGCTTCCCCGCCGCCCCGACCTCAAGGTCGTCATCACCTCGGCCACGATCGACGTGGAACGGTTCGCGAAGCACTTCGACGCGCCCGTCGTCGAGGTGTCCGGGCGCAGCTATCCCGTCGAGGTCCGGTACCGGCCGGTCGTCGACCTCGACGACCCGGACCACGACCCCGACCGCGACCAGGTCGACGCCGTCGGGGACGCCGTGGCCGAGCTGCAGCGCGAGGGCGGCGGCGACATCCTCGTGTTCCTGCCGGGCGAGCGCGAGATCCGCGACACCACCGATGCGCTGGCCAGACGCGGCTTCCGGAACACCGAGCTGCTCCCCCTCTACGCGCGGCTGTCCACGGCCGAACAGCACCGGGTGTTCGCCGCCCATCCGGGGCGCAGGGTCGTGCTCGCCACGAACGTCGCCGAGACGTCGCTGACCGTCCCCGGAGTCCGGTACGTCATCGACACCGGCACCGCCCGCATCTCCCGCTACTCGCGCCGCCTCAAGGTGCAGCGGCTGCCGATCGAGAAGGTCTCGCAGGCCAGCGCCAACCAGCGGGCCGGCCGCTGTGGCCGCGTGGCCGACGGCATCTGCATCCGCCTCTACAGCGAGGACGACTTCGACGCGCGCCCGGAGTTCACCGACCCGGAGATCCTGCGCACCAACCTGGCGTCGGTCGTGCTGCAGATGATCTCGCTCGACCTCGGTGAGCTCACCGAGTTCCCGTTCGTCGAGCGGCCGGACCCGCGGGCCGTCGCCGACGGGATCGGGCTCCTGCAGGAGCTGGGCGCCCTCGACGACCGCAAGCTCACGGCCGTGGGCCGGGCGCTCGCCACGCTGCCGGTGGACCCGCGGCTGGGCCGCATGCTCGTCGAGGCCGATCGCAACGGCTGCCTGCGCGAGGTGCTGGTCATCGCCGCGGCCCTGTCGGTGCAGGACCCGCGCGAGCGCCCGGCCGAGCAGCGCCAGGCCGCCGACGCCAAGCACGCCCGCTTCGCCGGGGAGTGGACCGCGGACGGCTCGACCCTCGACGCCGGCGGCTCGGACTTCCTGTCCTTCGTCAACCTGTGGCGCTACGTCGCCCAGATGCGCGAGGAGCTGACCGGCAACAGGTTCCGGCGGCTCCTGCGGGAGGAGTTCCTGCACTTCCTGCGCATCCGCGAGTGGCAGGACCTGCACTCCCAGCTGCGCCAGGCGGCCCGCAACGCCGGGCTGACCCCGAACGACGTCGACGCGGATCCGGATCGCATCCACATGGCTGTGCTGTCCGGGCTGCTCTCGCAGGTCGGGCTGCGCGACGACGGCCCCGAGCGCGGGGACCGCAGCAAGGACCGGCGGAACACCGGTCGGGAGTTCCTCGGCGCCCGCGGCGCCCGGTTCATGATCTTCCCGGGCTCGCCGCTGGCCAAGAAGCCGCCGCGCTGGGTCATGGCGGCCGAGCTGGTGGAGACGTCCAGGCTGTTCGCGCGCACCGCCGCCCGGATCCAGCCGGAGTGGATCGAGCCCCTGGCCGGGCACCTGGTCAAGCGGACGTACTCCGAACCGCACTGGTCCCGCAAGCGCGGCGCCTCGGTCGCCACCGAGCGCGTCACGCTCTACGGGATCCCGATCGTCACCGGCCGCGCCGTCGACTTCGGGCGGATCGGCCCCGAGACCTCACGTGACCTGTTCATCCGGCACGCCCTCGTCGAGGGCGACTGGGAGACCCGCCACCGCTTCTTCCACGCTAACCGCGAGCTCCTCGAGGACGTCGAGGAGCTGGAGCACCGGGCCCGGCGGCGGGACCTCGTCGTCGACGAGGAGACGCTCGTCGAGTTCTACGAGGAGCGCATCCCGGCGCACGTCGTGTCCGGCCGGCACTTCGACTCGTGGTGGAAGAAGGAGTCGCGCAAGCACCCCGACCTGCTCGACTTCACCGAGGAGATGCTGCGCACCGCGCAGGCGGCCGACGTCGACCGCTCCGCGTACCCGGACCAGCTGGAGGCGGGCGGCCTGTCGCTGCCGCTGTCCTACGCGTTCGAGCCGGGCGCGCACAGCGACGGCATCACCGTGGACGTGCCGGTGGCGGCCCTGCACCAGATCGACCCCACGCCGTTCACGTGGCAGGTGCCGGGCCTGCGCGAGGAGCTGGTCACCGCGCTGATCCGCACGCTGCCGAAGGGCCTGCGCCGGCTGTACTCCCCCGCCCCCGACCACGCCCGCGCGGTGCTCGCGCGCCTGCAGGCCGGCCGGGAACCGCTGCTCGACGGCCTCGAGCGCGAGCTCGGCCGGATGCGGAACGTCGAGATCCCGCGGCAGGCGTGGGAGCTCGACCGGCTGCCCGAGCACCTCACCGTGACGTTCCGGGTGGTGGACGAGGCCGGGCGCGAGGTGGCGAGGGGCACCGACCTGGAGGCCCTGCGGCGGGAGCTGGCGCCGAAGGTCCGGGAGGAGCTTGCCGCCGCGGGCGTCGACATCGAGACCACGGGCGCCACCACCTGGACGTTCGGCCCGCTGCCGCGGGAGCACCCGATCCGGCGTGGCAGCCACACGGTCACCGGCTACCCGGGGCTGATCGACCGGGGCACGAGCGTCGACGTGCGGGTCTTCCCCACCGCGGCCGAGCGCGACCCGGCCCACCACCGCGGCGTCCGCAGGCTCCTGCTGCTGGAGACCCCGACACCGGTGCGGCAGGTGCAGCGCGACCTGGACAACGCCGCGAAGCTCGCGCTCTCCCGCAACCCGCACGGCTCGGTGGCCGCGCTCCTCGACGACTGCGTCACGGCCGCCGCCGACCACCTCATCGCCGCCGCGGGCGGCCCGGCGTGGGACGACCGGTCCTACACCCGGCTCCGGAAGCTCTTCGCCGACCGCCTCGCCCCCACCACGCTGCAGGTGCTGCAGGCCGTGCGCGGGGTGCTCGTGGTCTGGCACCGCGTGCAGGCGCAGCTGTCCGACCTGCGCGCCCCCGTGCTGGCCGCGGGCGTCGCGGACATCACGGCGCAGGTCAACGCGCTGGTCGGCCCGAACTTCGCGACGGCCGCAGGCGCCGCCCGGCTCGCCGACGTCGCGCGCTACCTGCAGGCGGTCGAGCGGCGCATCGAGAAGCTGCGCGCCGACCCGGCCCGCGACGCCGAGTGGACCGCGCAGGTCCGTGAGGTGGCGGACGAGTACGCCGCCGAGCTGGCCGCACTCCCGCCCGGTGTCGAGCCGGGTCCGGAGCTGCGCGAGATCCGCTGGATGATCGAGGAGCTGCGGGTGGGCCTCTACGCCCATCCCATGCGTACCCGCTACCCGGTGTCGATCAAGCGGATCCAGAAGGCCATCGACGACTTGCCCCTGGGCGGAGGGCGAGCAGGTTCATCGCCTTGAAGGAGATCGGCACCCCGTCGTCCTGGTTCAGCAGCTCGACCTGTGTGACGACCATGCCGCGGTCCGGTTTGGAGCGGGACGGCCGCGCGTCGAGCACGGTGGCGCGCACCCGGACGCGGTCGCCGGGGCGAAGCGGCACCTTCCAGCGCAGCTCGTCGACGCCCGGGGACGCGAGGCTCGCGACGCGCGAGAGGTAGTGGTCGGCGAGGAGCCGCATCGCGAGCCCGCCCGAGTGCCACCCGCTGCCGATCAGCCCGCCGAACGGGCCGTGCAGCGCGAAGCCCAGGTCGGTGTGGATCGGCTGGGGATCGAACTGCTCGGCGAAGCGGAGGATCTCGTCCTCCCGCACGTCGAGGTGGCCGTACTCGTACTGGGCACCGGCGACGTAGTCGGAGAACCAGCGGTCCTCGATCGGCGCGGTGAAGTCGGCGGTGCCGAGCGATCGGGTCATGCCCGCATGATCGGCCAAGAAATGTTCAACGTCGACTGAACCGTCCGTGCATTAGCGTTCGGGCGTGGAGTGCGACCTCACCACCGTCGCCCGCGCCATCGCCGACCCGACGCGGTCGGCCATGCTGCTGCGGCTGATGGACGGTCGCCGGCACACCGCGCGCGAGCTCGCCGACGCCACCGGCGTGTCCCCGTCGGCCGCGAGCCCGCACCTGCGCCGGCTGGTCGAGGCCGGGCTCGTGAGCGTCCATGTGATGGGCCGGCAACGGCTGCACGCGCTCGCCTCCCCGCAGGTCGCCACGGCGATCGAAGCCCTCGCCGCGGTCTCCCCGCTGCTGCCGGTCGAGTCGCTGCGCACGGCGCGCACGGGCAGCAGGCTGCAGACGGCCCGCGTCTGTTACAGCCACCTCGGCGGGGCGCTCGCCGTCTCGATCGCGCGCAGGCTGGAGGCGGACGGCGCGCTCGACGATCTCGACCACCCGCTCCTCGTCGCGCTGGGGATCAGGGACCTGTCCGGGTTCCCGGGCCCGCGGGTGCGCGCCTGCACCGACTGGACCGAGCACGAGACGCACCTGGCCGGGCGGCTGGGCAGCGCCCTGCTGGCCGGTCTGCTGGACCGCGACTGGCTGCGCAGGCGCCCCCGCGACCGCGCCCTGAACATCACGGAGACGGGGGCGGCGCGGCTCGCTGCGCTCGGGATCACGATGTGATCGTCGATCGAGTGCACCCTGCGTCGGCGTGGAGGATGCTGCCGAATCGCCGGTGGGGCGGTGCTCGGTGGTCAAGGGCAGATGGTGGCTGGTTGATCTCCGATCACGACCATCAGCCCTTGGTCGGTTGGGCGAGATGACGACCCGCTGCGACCTGGCCGCGGATCATCGTCGACGGCGGGTGACCGCTCCCAGGACATCGATCGATCCATACTTCACGCAACCCTCGATGCGCATCCCACACGCTCGACAGGAAGCGCGCCCCGGATCGAGCGCGCTCGGCATCGGCTCGCCAGCGGCACCCGCACGGAACCGGTGATCCAGAACGGCGACGCGGTGGCACTCGCCACGTTAGGGTGCCGATCATGCGCGAGCCCGATCCGACCAGGCCGTCGCCTCCCGACGACAGCTACCTGCGCTCGCTCACCGCGGCCACCGAGCGCGCCGTCCGCGATGCGGAGCCGATCAGGTCCGAGCACCCGGGAGCGGCGGAGGACGTCCGGGCGGCCGTGCTCGCCGCGGCGCGGGAGCACGGCGACGCCCTCGTCGCGCTCAGCCAGGACCTGCACGCCCACCCCGAAGAGGGATATGCCGAGCACCGGTCGGTGCGGGCGGTGGCGCAGCTGTTGGAGCGGCACGGCCACACCGCCCAGATCGGCGTCGGCGGCCTGGACACCGCGCTGATCGCCACGAGCGGCTCCGACGGCCCGCACATCGGGGTGCTCGCCGAGTACGACGCGCTTCCCGGGATCGGCCACGCGTGCGGGCACAACATCATCTGTTCGACCGCGGTCGGCGGGTTCCTGGCTGCGGCCCGGGTGCGGGGGCGGGTCGGCGGCCGGCTGTCGCTGATCGGGACGCCCGCCGAGGAGGGCGGTGGCGGCAAGGAGAAGCTGGCCCGCGCGGGCGTCTTCGACGACGTCGACGCGGTGATCATGCTCCACCCGTTCACGCACGACATCGCGTTGCACCCGTTCCTCGGCCGCCGCCAGGTCGAGATGGTGTTCCACGGGGTCGCGTCGCACGCCTCCGCGCAGCCGTTCATGGGCCGCAACGCGCTCGACGCGGCCGTGGCGGCCTACCAGGGGATCGCGGCGCTGCGCCAGCACCTGCCCGGCAGCGACCGGTTGCACGGGATCTTCACCGACGGCGGCACCCGGCCGAACGTGGTGCCCGAGCGGGCGGCGCTGCTCTTCTACCTCCGCTCGGCGGCGCCCGAGACGCTGCGGGACCTGGCCGACCGGATGGCGGAGATCGCGCACGGCGCGGCGGCGATGGCCGGTTGCGGCGTCGAGCTGCACTGGGACCCGCTGCCGGCGTACCTGCCGATCCGCTTCAACCAGTCGCTCGCCGCGCGCTGGGCCGTGAACCAGGAGCCGGTGGGGCGCCGGCCGCTGCCGCCCGGTGTGGTGCCCGACTTCCTCACCGGCTCCACCGACCTGGGCAACCTCAGCTACCGGATGCCCGCGATCCACCCGATGATCGCCGTGTCCGAGCCGACCGTCGCCCTGCACACCACCGCGTTCGCGGAGGCCGCCGGCGGCCCGGCGGGCGACCGGGCCGTGCGCGACGGCGCCGTCGGACTCGCGCTCACCGCCGTCGACTACCTGGCCGACCCCGCACTGCGCGAATCCGTCCACGCCGAGTTCGCCGCGGCGGGCGGGCCGCTCGACGTCCCGAGATTCTTCGACTGACCTCAACGAGGAGGCCCCCGCGTGACCACCGCCAGCCCGACCGCCCCGCCCGGCCGCCTCGACCGGGTCCTCGACTGGATCGAGCGCGCCGGCAACCGGCTACCCGAGCCGTTCATGCTGTTCGTGCTGCTCACGCTCGTGGTGGCGGTGCTGTCCTCGGCGATGGCGGCGTTCGGGGTGAGCGTCACCATCCCGGGCGAGAACGAGGTCACGCCGATCCGCGGGGCGTTCAGCGGCGCCGGGCTGGAGTTCTTCTTCACCGGGCTGGCGGACAACTTCATCGGGTTCCCGCCGCTGCGCACGGTTGTCACGATCATGCTGGCGGTGGGGCTCGCCGAGCGGACCGGGATGCTCGCGGCGCTCATCAGGCTCGCGTTCTCGCGCGCACCGCGCTGGCTGCTGCCCTACGCGCTCGGGTTCATCGGCGTCAGCGGCAGCGTCATGGCCGACTCGGCGTTCATCATCATCCCGCCACTCGCCGCCATCGTGTTCAAGGCGGCGGGCCGGCACCCGGTGGCCGGGCTGATCGGCGGGTTCGCCGCCGTCGGCGCGGGCTACTCGACGTCGCTGTTGGTGACGAGCCTGGACGCGCTGCTCGCCGGGATCACCAACGGGGTGGCCGCGACCCTGCCCATCACCGGCACGCCCGTCACGCCGATCTCGAACTACTTCTACAACGCCGTCTCCTCGATCGTGCTGAGCCTGATCGCCGGCCTGATCATCGACCGGGTGGTGGAGCCGGGGCTCGTGCGTTCCGGTTTCCCGGACAAGGAGGTCGAGCAGGACGACCGGCCGGCCACCGGCGCCGCGGACGACCCGACCGCCGAACCGACGAGCGCCACGGTCACCGCCGCCGAACGCCGCGGGATCCGAGCTGCCGGCGTCGCCCTGCTCGTGGTCGTCGCCGGGGTGCTCCTGCTGGTGCTCGTGCCGGACTCCCCGCTGCGCAACGACACCGGTGGCTTCCTGCCGAAGTCGCCGCTGCTGGACTCGGTGGTCACGCTGGTGTTCCTGGCGTTCTTCGTGCCGGCGCTCTTCTACGGCATCTACGCCGGGGTGATCCGGCGCGGCGCGGACGTGCCGCTGCTGATGGGCCGGGCGCTGAAGGACCTCTCCGGGTTCATCGTGCTCGCGTTCATCCTCGGCCAGTTCATCGCGCTGTTCGCGTGGACGAACATCGGTGCCTGGCTGGCGGTCTCCGGGGCCGATCTGCTGCAGACGATCGGGCTCACCGGGTACCCGGCGATCCTCGGGTTCGTGATGCTGGCGTCGCTGCTCAACCTGTTCGTCGTCTCCGGCTCCAGCCTCTGGACGCTGATGGCGAGCGTGTTCGTGCCGCTGTTCCTGCTGCTGGGCTACGAGCCCGGCTTCGTGCAGGGCGCATTCCGCGTGGGTGACGCCGCCACGCAGGTGATGACCCCGCTCAACCCGTACATGATCGTGCTGCTGACGTTCGTGCGGCGCTACCAGCCGGGTGCGGGGCTGGGCACGGTGATCGCGAAGATGGTGCCGTTCGTGGTGCCGTTCTGGGTGGCGTGGGTGCTGATCCTGACCGTGTTCTACGCGTTCGGCATCCCGATGGGCCCGGGCGTCGGCGTGCGGATCGGCGAGTAGCCGAGCCGGGCCGGCCGGCGACACACCAACATCGGCGCCCGCACACGAACTGCAGTTGGTGTGCCGGCACCGAAGTTGGTGTGCGAGCGGTCCGAGCTACTTGGTCGGCGTCACCTGGATCTTGCGGCCGACGCCCTGGCGGAACTGGTCCAGGGCCGCCGGGTACTCCTCGAGCCCCATCCGGTGACTGATCATGACGTCGGGGCGCAGCGCCCCTTCGGCGAAGAGCTCGGCCGCGCGTTCGAAGCTGTGCAGCACGGCCATCGAGCCGACGATCCGGATCTCCTTGTTGTAGATCCGGTACGGCGAGAAGGACGCGGTGGCGTCCTCGTTGGCCACGCCGAACTGTTGGAACGTGCCGCCGGGCGCCACCCGGCCCAGGCCGTCCTCGATGGCGGCGACCACGCCGGTGCAGTCGACGACGATGTCCCAGCCGCGCGGCCGATCGAGCTCGTCGGCGCTGGTGACGGTGGCCGTGCAGCCCAGCTCGCGGGCGGTCTCCAGGCGGGTGGGGTTGAGGTCGACCATGTCGACGCTCGCCGCGCCCGCCCGCTTCGCCAACTCCATCATCATCAGGCCCATCGTGCCGGCGCCGTAGATGAGGTAGTGGTCGCCGAGCTGCGGCTGCAGCACGTCGAACCCCCGCACCGCGCACGACAGCGGCTCGATCAGCGCGGCGTCCGCGGGTGCGACGCTCTCCGGGAGCCGCACGCAGTTGGCCACCGGCGCCACCGCGAACTCGGCCGCCCCGCCCGCCGTGCTCACGCCGATGGCGCCCCAGCGCTCGCAGAGGTTGCCCCGGCCCCGCCGGCAGTAGTGGCACTCGTGGCAGTACAGCGACGGGTCGACGGCCACCTGGTCGCCCACCCGCACCTCGGTGACGTCCGCCCCGACCGCCACGACCTCGCCTGCGAACTCGTGCCCGGGCACGACCGGCAGCGTCGGGGCGAACTCGCCTTCCGCGATGTGCAGGTCGGTGCCGCAGATGCCGCAGCCCGCGACCGCCACCACCACCTCCCGGGAGCCGGGCGCCGGGTCCGGGACCGTCTCCAGGGTCACCGCGTCGGCGCTGATCACGGCGGCCCTCACTTGATCGCCCCCAGTGAGAGTCCCTGGACGAGCTTGTCCTGCGCCGCGAACCCCGCGATCAGCACCGGGAGCGACACCACCACCGACGCCGCGCACACCGTGGCCAGGAACAGCCCCTGGCTGGTGACGAAGCCGGTGAGGAACACGGGCGCCGTCTGCGCCACGGTGGCGGTGAGCACCCGGGCGAACAGCAGCTCGTTCCAGCTGAAGATGAAGCAGATCAGCGACGTGGCCGCGATGCCAGGCAGCACCATCGGCACGACGACCGTGCGCAGGGTGCGCGGGAGGCTGCAGCCGTCGATGGACGCCGCCTCGAGCACCTCCACCGGCACCTCGGCGAGGAACGAGCGCATCATCCACACCGCGATCGGCAGGTTCATCGACGTGTACAGGATGATCAGCAGCCAGATGTTGTCGAGCATCCCGATGCTCTGCGCGATCAGGTAGACGGGCAGCAGGCCCGCCACCACCGGCAGCATCTTCGTGGACAGGAAGAAGAACAGCACGTCCGTCCACTTGCGCACCGGCCGGATCGACAGCGCGTACGCCGCCGGGATGGCGAGCACCAGCACCAGCGCTGTGGACAGCACGCTCGCCGTCAGCGAGTTCAGCAGCGCAGGCCACGGGCTCGTGCCGGTCTGGGCCCCGAAGAAGTTCGCGTAGCCGTCGAACGTGAGCGGCGCGAAGAGCGACGGCGGGTTGGTGGCGGCGTCCGTCTCGCTGTGCAGCGACGTGAGCACCATCCACAGCACCGGCAGCACGAACAGCACGCCGACGACCCACGCGAGCACCGAGAGCAGGGCGCCGGCCGCGTTGCGGGGCCGCGGGTTGACCGGCGGCGCGCTCGTGCGCGTCGCCTCCAGGGTGGCGGTCATCGGGCCCCCTCCTCACGGAACAGCGACGACACGGTGCGCAGCGCGAACGTGGCGATGATGATCGTCCCGATCACGACGACGACGCCCGCCGCCGACGCACGGCCGTAGTCGTGCGCGTTGTAGAAGATCTGGTAGATCGTGTAGGGCAGGTTCGCCGTGCCCAGGCCGCCCGAGGTGATCGTGAAGACCGCGTCGAAGTTCTGCACGATGTAGATCGACCCGAGCAGGGCGCCCAGCTCCAGGTACTGGCGCAGGTGCGGGAGCGTCATGTGCCGGAAGATCTGGCCCGACGTGCAACCATCGATCTTCGCGGCCTCGATCACGTCGAGCGGCTTGCTCTGCAGCCCCGCCAGCAGGATCAGCATCATGAACGGCGTCCACTGCCAGACCAGCGACGCCACGATCGCCGTGAGCGGCATCGTGGAGATCCAGTCCGGCTGCGGGGCGTTCTCACCGAAGATCCAGGTCAGCACGCCGTTGAAGAGGCCGTACTCGGGGTTGTAGAGCGCGTGCTTCCACACGAGTGCCGCGGCGACCGGCACCACGAGGAACGGTGTGATCATCATCGTGCGGACGAACCCACGGCCGCGGAACGCGCGGTCCAGCAGCAGCGCGATGGCGAGGCCGAGCACGAGGCTGACCAGCACCACCGACACCGTGAGAACGATCGTCGTGACGATCGAGTCGCGGGTGGTGACGTCGGTGAGCACCCGCCGGTAGTTGTCGAACCCGGCGAACCCGACCTCGTCCGGGTAGTAGGCGTTCCAGTTCATGAACGAGATGACCAGCGTGCCGACGAACGGCAGCTGCGTCACGATGATCAGGAAGATCAGCGCGGGCAGGAGCGGGGCGCGGCGGGCCCAGTCGCCCGCCCGGCGCAGCGCGGCACCCTCCCCCGCGGACTGCTGAGGGCCAGGTGAAGTGCGCGGTTCCACCGTCGTACTCATCGTTCGCCCTCGCTCTGCTTACCCGCCCCGCCGGCTCCGCCGGCTACCGTCCCCCGAGGCTCGGTCGACGCTTCGCGAATACGCTGTGACATCGATTCGCTCGCAAGCTCGCTCATGACTGCCCCTCCGCCCGGGAGCGGTACCGCTCCGCCACGTCGTCGGCCTGCTGCTGGCCCCGGTCGAGGGCCTCGTCCACCGTCTCCAGCCCGGCGATGGCCGAGCTCACCTCCTGCGACACCTGCGTGCCGAGGTCGGGGAACTCCGGGATGCCGACGAACTGGATGCCGAGTGCGGGCCTCGGCTGCACGCCCGGGTTGCGCGGGTCGGCATTCGCGATCGCGGAGCGGGTCTGCTCGGCGAAGGCGCCCGCCTCGGCCAGGTACTGCGGGTTCTCGTAGGTCGACGCCCGCTTGCCCGCCGGCACGTCCGCCCAGCCGACCTGCTCGCCGACCAGCTGCTCGTACTCCTTGCTCGACGCCCACGAGATGAACTTCCACGCGGCGTCCTTCTTCTCACTGGCCGCCTGGATCCCCCACGCCCAGGCGTACAGCCACCCGGAGTGGTCGGTCTCGACCACCGGCGCGGGCGCGTAACCGATCTTGCCGCGCACCGGCGAGTCGGCGGCCTCCAGCGAGCCGGCTGCCGACGTGGCGTCGTACCACATGGCGGCGTTGCCCTGCACCATGTTGTTCAGGCACTCCGTGAAGCCGGCCTGCGGCGCGCCCGCCTCGCCGTGCTCACGCACGAGATCGACGTAGAACTGCACGGCCTTCGTGAACTCCGGCGAGTTCACACCGGCCTGCCAGTCCTCGGTGAACCAGGTGCCGCCGAACGTGTTGACCACCGTCGTCAGCGGCGCGAAGACCTGACCCCAGCCCGGCTGGCCGCGCAGGCAGATCCCGGCCATGCCGGGCTGCACGCCGTCGATCCGGGCGGCGATGTCGGCGACCTGCGGCCACGTGGGCTTCTCGGGCATCGTGATGCCCGCGGCCTGCAGCACGTCGGCGCGGTACATGAGGAACGAGGACTCGCCGTAGAAGGGCTGGCCGTAGATCTGGCCGTCCGGGCCCTTCAGGGACTCGGCCATCGGCGGGAGGATGTCCGCCTGGTCGAAGCTCGGGTCCGCCGCGATGTAGGAGTCCATCGGCGCGATCCAGTGGCTGCGCGCGTAGATCGGGATCTCGAAGTTGGACAGCGACGCGACGTCGTACTGACCGGCCTGGCTGGAGAACTCCTGGCTGATCTTGTCGCGTACATCGTTCTCGGGCAGCGCCGTGAAGTTGACGGTGATGCCGGTCTCTTGGGTGAAGTGCTCGGCCGTCAACCGCTGCAGATCCACCATCTGCGGGTTGTTGACCATCAGCACGTTGATGCTGTTCGCCCCACCGCCCCCGACGCTGCCGCCCCAGCCCGCGCAGGCGGTGCTCGTCAGCAGTACGACGAGGGAGAGCAGCGCCGTCCGCATGCCCTGTCGCCTCATTGCGTCCCTCCGGCATCGGTGCCCGACTCAGGTGCTCAGATGAGCACAACCCCGATCACACGATCAGAAGTGTGGCAACGACCCACCCTCAACTCAATGGTCCATGGAAGAATGGGCGCAGTTCCGCTCATATGAGCGATGGAGGCGGTAGTGGCGATCGACGGCAGCGCGCGCGGCCCGGCCCAGCTCGTGCTGACGGCGTCGGTCGCGCGCCGGTACTACCTCGACGGCCGGTCCAAGGTCGAGATCGCGCAGGAGTTCGCGCTGAGCCGGTTCAAGGTCGCCCGGCTGCTCGACGACGCGCGCAACAGCGGGCTCGTCCGGATCGAGATCGGCCATCCCGGCTCGGTCGACGTGGAGCTGTCGGACCGGCTCATGTCGGCGCTCGGCCTGCAGCACTGCATCGTCACCGACACCCCCGACGACGTACCCGCCACGATGCGCGCCCACCTGGGCGCCGCCGCAGCCGAACTGCTCACCGAGATCGTCACCCCCGACGACGTGCTGGGCTTGTCCTGGGCGCGCTCCGTGAGCTCGATGGCCAACGCGCTGCAGCGGCTCGCCCCCGTACCCGTGGTGCAGCTCACCGGGGCGCTCGCGCGTCCCGGCGTCGACGACAGCTCGATCGAGGTGGTCCGCGACGTCGCCCGGGTGGCCGGCGGGCCCGCCTACTTCTTCTACGCCCCGATGTCGGTGCCCGACGCCGCCACCGCACAGGCCCTTCGCCGGCAGCCCGAGGTCGCGCAGGCGTTCTCGCGCATCGGCTCGGTCACCCGCGCCGTCGCGGGCGTCGGGGCGTGGGAGCCGGAGCAGTCCACGCTGTTCGACGCCACCAGCGCGGCCGAGCGCCGCGAGCTGGCCGGCCGGGGCGTGTGCGCCGAGATCTCGGGCGTTCTCGTCGACGCCGACGGAAGCCCGGTGCGCTCCGCCCTCACCGAGCGGATGATCGGTATCACGGCCGAGCAGATGCGCGCCGTACCCGAGGTGATCGCGATCGTCTACGGAGGGGCCAAGGTGCGGGCGGTTCTGGCAGCGGTGCGGGGTGGAATGGTGAACAGCCTGGTGACGCACTCGACGCTCGCCGAATCGCTGATCACCGCGGCGGGGACCTGAGTGTGGAGGTGCCACTGCTGGGCGGCACGGCCAACCGCGGGCGCGTCCACCGGGTCGGCAACACCGTCCGCCGCCCGCTGCGCCCCACCAGCAGCGCCACCCACGCGCTCCTGCGGCACCTGGAGGACGTCGGGTTCGACGGGGCGCCGCGCGTGCTCGGCGTCGACGACGCCGGGCGGGAGATGCTCAGCTACGTGCCCGGCCACGCGGTCACCGCGCCGGCACCGGCGTGGGGCCTCACCGACCACGCGCTGCGCAGCGTCGGGCGGCTGCTGCGCCGCTTCCACGACGCCGCGGCGGCGTTCGATCCCGCCCCGTTCCGCTGGTCGCACCGGGCGCCCGCCCCGTTCGACGGCCGCGGTATCGCCCACAACGACCCGAACCTCGACAACGTGATCTTCCGCGCGGGCCAGGCCGTCGCGCTCATCGACTTCGACCTGGCCGGGCCCGGCTCGGCCGTCTGGGACGTCGCGGCCGCCGCGCGGCTGTGGGCGCCGCTGCGCGACCCGGTCGACACCACCGACGCCCGCCGTGGCCGCGAGCTGGAACGCACCCGGATCCTCCTGGACGCGTACGGGCTCGACGACGCGGGCCGGGCGGCCTTCCTCCCCGCGCTGCGTGACTCGCACGCCTGGATGTGCGAGATCGTGCGCCACGGCGCCACCCGCGGCGTACCCGGCTTCGCCGCCTACTGGACCCCTGAGGCCGCCGCCCGCCAGGAGCGGGCGATGGCCTGGGTCGACCGGAACGCCGACGCGATCGAGGAGGCGCTCCGCGCCCAGTGAGCGAGCGCAGCGAGCGAGCCATGGACACAGCGTGGGCCGCGAAGCGGCCGACCGAGCGCAGCGAGGGAGGACGGTGAGCGGTTACGCGTGCCATAGCACTCGTATCCACTCACGACCCGGCAGCAGCCGCGCCGACCTACGCTGCGGGCATGGAGCCCGTGCTCGACCCGCTCTTCGACGAGCTGGCCATCGAGGACCTGCGCAGCCGGCCGGGATCGAAGTGGCGCGTGGACCCCGACGTCATCCCCGCATGGGTGGCCGACATGGACTTCCCGGTCGCGCCGGTGGTCGCCGACGCCATCGAGCACACGGTGCGCCACGGCGACCTCGGCTACCCGCGCTGGGAGGACGGGCACCCGCTGCGCGTCGCGTTCACCGACCGGATGCGCGAGCGCTACGGCTGGGCCGTCGACCCCGCCGACGTGCGCGAGCACACCGACGTCGTGCAGGCCGTGCAGGTCCTGCTGCACCTCGGCACGGCCCCCGGCGACGCGGTCGCGGTGCACACCCCGACCTACCCCCCGTTCCACCACACCGTGGGTGCGATGGGCCGCAAGCGGGTGGACGTGCCGTTCCTCCGGACGTCCGCGGGCTGGGCGGCGAACACCGCGGGCCTCGCCGACGCCGTCGCCGCACACGACTGCCGGGCGCTGCTGCTGGTCAACCCGCACAACCCGACGGGGCGCGTGCTCACCCGCCACGAGCTCGCCGAGATCGCCGCGGTCGCCCGCCGGCACGACCTGCTGGTGATCAGCGACGAGATCCACGCCGAGCTGGCCTTCGCGCCGAACCGGCACGTGCCGTTCGCCTCCCTCGATGCCGACGCCGCGGCCCGCACGGTCACGCTGACCTCCGCGAGCAAGGCGTTCAACCTGGCCGGGCTGCGCTGCTCGGTGGCGCACTTCGGGCCGCAACGCCTGCTCGCCCTCCGGGACGCGGAGCCGACCGAGCTGTACGGCGCTGTCTCCACGCTCGGCGTCGTGGCCGGCGTCGCCGCCTGGCGGGACGGTGCCGACTGGCTCGCCCGGCTGCTGCGCGTGCTGGACCGCAACCGGCGGCGGGTGGCCGCGGCCGTCGCCTCCTGGACCCCGGACCCGGACCCGATGCCGGAGGCCACCTACCTCTACTGGTTCGCCGCCGACGCGCTGGGGCTGGGCGACGAGCCGCTCGACGAGGTGCTCACCCGCGCCCGCGTGCAGCTCGCCGGCGGGCCCGTGTTCGGCGCAGAGGGCCGCCGCTACCTGCGGCTCAACTACGCCACCAGCGCGGCGGTGCTGGAGCAGGTGCTCGGCAGGCTGGGGACGCTCGCCCGATGATCCGCGCAGCAGGATCCCCCGGAGAATGCCCGCACCCCGCAGCGACGCGACCCATGATCGATGCGAGCAGCACACCAGCGGGGATGCCGCGACCGTGATCGACGAGTGCGGTTGCAGAGCCGCACCGGTGCGGCTGGAGAACCGCATGCGCTGATCAAGCCTGGGCAGCACCCCTTGCGAAACAGAGGGGTGACAGCAGGCCCGAGTTGTTCAGGAGGCTCCTACGCCCGGACGCCGACCTGCCCGACCGCCCCGCGCAGGCCGACGCAGCCCACGCACCCGACGCAGCCCACGCAGTCGACGCACCCGACACATGCCACGCAGCGGCGGCAGGCCACGCAGCCCAGGCACGCGATGCACGCGGCCAGCGCGACGCTGAGCAGCGTCAGCACCGAGCCGGCGATCGCGACGCTGCCCGCTGTCGCGACACTGCCGGCCACCGCGGCACTCCCGGACGTCGCGACGCTCCCGGCCACCCCGGCGCTGCCCGCCGTGGCAACGCTGCCGGCCACGGCGACGCTGCCCCCGGTGGCCACGCTTCCCGCCACGGCCACGCTGTTGTCGGTCGCGATGCTCCCGCTGACCGAGAGCTCCTGGTCGCCCATCCGACGCACGCTACCCGGGAATGATCCGGCGCTTGCGCAGGTCGTCGAACAGCCCGAGCAGCATGGCCTCGGTGTCGACGTAGCGGTGGAAGCCGAACCGGCGGGCCTTCGAGGTGTCGGCGAACATGTCGTAGTCCCAGGACAGGACGAAGTCGCCGAACGCCCAGGAGGACACGTCGGCGTACGGGGTCGGGGCGAGCTCGTGCCGGGCGACCATCGCGTCCCACACCGATGACTTGTCCGCCATGACGTCCTGCAGGGACATCGGCAGCGGCGGCGCGAGCTCCAGCCCGAACGCGTCGGCGACGACCGGCCACATCCGGTTCCAGCGGAACAGGTCCCCGTTGGCGATGTTGAACGCCTCGTTCGCGCAGCGCGGATCGGTGGCGGCCCAGACCGTCGCCTCGGCGAGCAGCCCGGCGTCGGTGAGCTCGAGCAGCGCGTCGTAGGCGCCCGGCCTGCCCGGGAAGCGCAACGGCACGCCGAGCTCCTTGCTGATCGACGCGTACACCGCGAGCACGACACCGAGGTTCATCGGGTTGCCCAGCCCGAAACCCGCGACCACCGACGGCCGGATCGCGGACCACGTCCACCCGGCGGCGGCCGCGCGCTCCTCCACGAGCCGCTGCTGGTCGACGTTGAACTCCGGCGGCATGTGCGGCGGGTCGCTCTCCTTGGCCGGCGTCGAGAACGGGCCGAGGTGCGCGCCGTAGACCTTGTAGCCCTGCATCAGGCTGACGTGCTGCAGGTCGGGGAGCTCGGCGTCGAGGACGGTGCGCAGCATCGTGACGTTCGGCTCGACGAGCTCCGACCACGTCGGCCGGTCCTGGTAGGCGGCGTAGAACACGTGCGTGATGCCCGGGTGGGCGCGCAGCGCGTCCCGCACGGAGGCGGGGTCGAACAGGTCGGCGGCCACGTGGCGCACCGGGCCGTCGGCGGGTCCGCCGCGGCGCGACAGGCCGACGACGTCCCAGCCGGGCAGTCCGGCGAGGTGCTCGGCGAGCGTGCCGCCGATGACGCCGCGGGCGCCGACGACGAGTGCGGTTCCGGTCATGGGGTCCTCCTCAGACGGTGGTGGGGGCGCGGCGCCGGTCGAGCGCCACGGAGACGACGGCGACCCCGACGCCGGCGGCGGCCATCGCCGCGCCGACGAGGTTGGCCGCGGGGATTCCGAACCCGGCGCCGATCACGAGGCCGCCGAGCGCGGCGCCGACGGCGTTGCCGAGGTTGAAGGCGCCGATGTTGGCGGCGGACGCCATCGTGCCGGCGCTGCCGGCGGCGTCGATCATCCTCGTCTGCAGGCCGGGTGCGGTCGCGAACGCGGCGGCACCCACCAGGAACAGCGTGATCGCGGCCGGGATCGGCGAGTGCACGGTGACGGTGAAGAGCATCAGGGCGATGGCGAGGGTGGCGATCGTCCCGATGATCGCGGGCATCAGGGCCCGGTCGGCGATCCTGGCGCCGACGAGGTTCCCGACGACCAATCCGGCGCCGAACAGGAGCACCAGCCAGGTGAGCGCGCTCGACGGGAAACCCGCGACGTCGACCATGAGCGGCGCGACGTAGGTGAAGGAGGCGAACACACCCCCGAACCCGAGCGCGGTCATCCCCAGGGCCAACCACACCTGGGGACGGCGGAACGCCGCCAGCTCGGTGCGCAGGTTCGCGGCCGGGTCGGCGGGGCGGTCGGGCACGAGCGCGAGCACGCCGACGGCGCCGGCCACGCCGAGCGCGGCCACCGCCCAGAAGGTGCTGCGCCAGCCGAACGCCTGCCCGAGCAGCGTGCCGAGCGGTACGCCGACGACGTTGGCGAGGGTGATCCCGGTGAACATCATCGCGATCGCGGCGGCCCGGCGCTGCGGCGCGACGAGGCCCGCGGCGACGACCGAGCCGACGCCGAAGAACGCGCCGTGGCACAGCGAGGCGACGACGCGGCTGACCATCATCAACGCGTAGTCGGACGCGAGCGCGGACCCGATGTTGCCGATCACGAACAGGCCCAGCAGCCCGACCAGCACGGGCTTGCGGCGCAGCGGGGTGGCCGCCGCGGAGAGCAGCGGCGCCCCGACGAAGACGCCCAGCGCGTAGCCGGAGACGAGCAGGCCCGCGGCGGGGATGTCCACGTGGAAGTCGGCGGCGATCTCGGGGAGCAGGCCGGTGGGCACGAACTCGGTGGTGCCGATGGCGAATGCGCTGATGGCGAGGGCCAGCAGGGCGAGCGGCATGGTCGGACTTCCTCTGCATGCGATCGAACGCGTGTATCGCGCGTCAGCAACAGTTGCACACGCGGCCTATTGCGGCAAGCAGGTATGGTGGCGCGCACAGAGGAGGTGGCGAGATGGCGATCGCGGACGACGCCGTCGAGGTGCGCGCGCAGGGCTGGCGCACCCTCGCCGCGCTGCACGGGCGGCTGGAGGACGCCCTCGAGAAGGCGCTGCAAACCGAGTTCGACCTGTCGGTCGTCGAGTACACGGTGCTCGACACCCTCGCCCGCCAGGACGGCTGGCACATGCGGATGCAGCAGCTCTCACGCGCCGCCGCGCTCTCCCACAGCGCCACCACCCGGCTCGTCACCCGGCTGGAGAACCGGGGACTGCTCGCGCGGTTCCTGTGCCCCGACGACCGCCGCGGGATCTACAGCCAGATCACCGACCACGGCCGCGACCTGCTCGAACGCGCCCGGCCGATGCACGATGCCACGCTCAAGGAGGCGCTCGACGCCGCCGCGGCCGTCCCCGAGCTCGGCCGGCTCGTCGACGCGCTCCACGGAGCAGCAAGCCAGGAGAAGCCACAGCGGGCCGCAGGCGCCTAACCTCGGCGGATGGTCAGCGTGCGCTACATCGTCGACGACGTGGACGCCGCCGTCGACTTCTACACCACCCACATCGGCTTCGACGTGAAGATGCGGCCGGCTCCCGGCTTCGCGATGCTCTCGCGCGGCGAGCTCACGCTCCTGCTGAACTCACCGGGAGCGGGCGGCGCGGGGCAGACGTTGTCCGACGGCACCGTGCCCGAACCGGGCGGCTGGAACAGGTTCCAGATCGAGGTCGACGACCTCGACGACCTCGTCGCCCGGCTCCGGGAGGCCGGAGCCACCTTCCGCAGCGACATCATCGTCGGCCGGGGCGGGCGCCAGGCCCTCCTGCAGGACCCCGCGGGCAACCTCGTCGAACTCTTCCAGTACTAGCCGAAGGCCCGCTTCCAGGCGCGGTAACCGCCGTCGAGATCGGTGGCGTTGCGCAGCCCGAGGTCCTGCAGCGAGGCGGCGGCGAGGCTGGAGCTGTAGCCCTCCGAGCACACGACGATCCAGGTGACGTCGTGGTCGACCGCCTCCGGGATGCGGGCGTCGGAGGCGGGGTCGAGCCGCCACTCGATGTGGTTGCGCTCGATCACCAGCGCCCCCGGCAGCTCGCCCTCGTCCGCGCGCTGCCAGGCCGGGCGGGTGTCGACGAGGATGGCGCCCTTGCGCGCCATCTCGGCCGCACGCCGCGGATCCGGCCGGTCGAGCCGGGCACGGGCCACCGCGAGCAGCTCGTTCACGCTGGTCATCCCACTCCCTTCATCGGGCCGGCCTCCGACGAACCGGACTCTACGAGGACGCTCCGCGTCCTGCGCAGCCGCGCGCCGGGCTCGACCGTGTAGTACGACATCGCGGTCAGCGGCGGCGAGTAGGCGTGCACCGACACAGCGGGGGTCGGTTCGGTGTTCCCGACGTCGTGCACGTGGCCCAGCGGGAAGCCGAGGGTGCGCCCGGCACGCACCCGCCGCTCGCGCAGGCCGTGCCCCACCCAGCGCTGCTCGACGAGGCTCCCGGACACGACCGTGAGCGCCCCGAGCGAGCCGGCGTGGTCGTGCAGCTCGGCGGTCTGCTCGGCGGCCCAGCTGATCAGCCAGACGTCCCAAGGCACTTCTGATGGATCAATGCCGTCAGGCAGAGATCCATCAGGGAAGGCGCAGTACTGGTCGCTGCGCAGCAGGCGGTACCAGCGCCGTTCCGGGTCGACCTCGACCTCGTGGCGGCCGGCGCGCACATCCTCGGCGACGTCGCGGGTCAAGGCGGTGAGATCGCCCAGAGCAAGGGGCGTGGGGGCGTGCAGCACGGAGGACTCCAGTGGTGACGGTTCGAGCGGACGCGGGAGGTCAGCTCGGGCGACAGCACTGGTCGAACGCGTCCGCGCGACGGGAACCCCAGATCTCTCCGAGGATGGTGGCGGGCGACATTCGCGTATATCAACACACCTCGCGACGCGATTTCCACTTGCTCCCACGGCCCGGGAACCGGCGCCGCAATGTCCGGGCATCCGTGCACTGATCGTTCCCAGATGTGCCCGGGGGCCGCGGGCAGGGCCGAACCCGCGATCTCGCCGCGATCGATCGATCCGAGATGCGCCGGATCGCCCCTACGCGGGCACTCGGCCCGATGTCGAAACGATCAGACAGCCCGAGCACCGCGCTGATGCGCGGCCCGGCGGAGCGCGTCGCGCACCACAGAGGCCATCCACCACGGCCGACCGAGCACCACCGCCGCCCGGAACCGCAACACGATCCAACCGCAGCGGCCCAGGTAGGTGGCCCGGTGCAGGTCGCGCAGGGCCCGGTCGGGATCGAGGTGGTCGCGACCGTCGTACTCGACGGCCACCATCACCTCCGGGTAGGCCATGTCGAGCCGGTACGGACCGACCGGGTGCTGCAGCGTGGGCGGCGGGAGCCCGGCGAAGTGCAGCGCAAGGCGGATGCGCGTCTCCATGGGCGACTCGGCGAGCGCGTTCGACAGCGCGACCACTTCCGGTAGCTGCGCGCTCCCCCGGCTGCCCAGGTGGCGACGGGCCAGGAGCAGGACGTCGGCGGGAACGATCTTTTGCACGAAACCGAGCGCATCCAGCGCGACGACCGCCTCGACCAGCGGCAGCCGGCGCGCCAGATCGTACGCCGTGCGCAGCGGGCCGGTGACGATGCAGCCGGCTGCTTCGGTGACCTCGTCGGGGGCGAGCTCGTCGTGCCGGACGAGCAGGCCCCGGCGCGTCAGGAGTCCGCGGGGCGTGACGATCTCGGCCGGGACATCGACGGGTCCGCACGACGCCCCGAGCAGCTCGGCCGCGGAGAAGCCGCCGAGCGCGCCGCCGCCGTCGAGGAGCAGGTACGCCGCGCGCGTGCGCACCTCGAAGGTGATCTCGACGTCGGCGCGGATGTAGATCCCGGTCAACAGGCGGCGGAAGCGGGGGCCACGCAGGGCCTTGGGCGTGACGAGCCCGGCGAGGACGGCATCGGTTCCGCGGAACGGACGGCGCAGATCGATCGGCATGGCCTGCACTGACGGCGGTCGAGACGGACCGGTTCCACCCGCGGTCGAGATCGTTCCGAGATTGGCCTCAACGCCCGGCTCAGGGCGAATGCGGTCGTCTCGGAACGATCGATCGGTCCGAGATGCGCCGGATGGGCCGGCCAGGGGCGGTCAGGCGGATCTCGGGGCGATCATGCGTGGGCGGCGAGCCAGTCGCGCAGGTCGCCGAGCGGGCCGTCGCGCTCGGGCTCGTTGTAGATCTCGTGCCAGAGCCCCTCGTACCACCGGACGGTGAGGTCGGGTGAGCCGCAGGCGGCCTCCAGGCGGCGGAACCCGGACGGGTCCACGATCGCGTCCAGGGCGCCGTGCTGCATGAGCACGGGCAGGCGCAGGCCGCGGGCCCGCTCCGGGAGCACGTCGAACTGCCCGACCAGCGCGGCGGAGAGCCCGAGCGTGGGGTGACCGTGGTGCACGAGCGGATCGGCCCGGTAAGCCGCGTACACCGCGGGGTCCTTGCTGATCTTCGAGGCGTCGATGCCGGCCGGGCGCAGCGTCGGCGCGACCTTCCCGACGGCCCGCAGCACGCGCACCGCCGCCTTCGGCACCGTGCTGTTGGCGAGCGCGGGGGCGGAGAGCACGATCCCGGCGAGGTCGCCCTGGTGGTCGAGCGCGTAGGCCAGCGCGATCTGGCCGCCCATGCTGTGACCGAGCAGGAACACCGGAAGGCCCGGGTGGCGCGCGACGACGGTGCGGCGGAACGCGTCGAAGTCGGCCAGCCAGTCGGCGTAGCGACGCAGGTGCGCGCGCCGACCGCCGGAACGCCCGTGGCCGCGGTGGTCGAGGCCGTACACGGCCCAGCCCTCCGGAACGAGCGCGTCGACCACGGTGCCGTAGCGCCCGGCGTGCTCACCGAGGCCGTGGGAGAGCAGCACCACCCCGCGCAGGTCGCCGGCCGGGAGCCAGCCCTGCCAGAACAGCTCCACGCCGCCCACGCCGGGCAGCCGACCCTCGATCCTCTGGTGCTCCACGGGCCGCCGTCGTCAGCGCAGGCCACTCATCGCACGGCGTCGCGCAGACGCGGTGACGTCGAATCGCTCGCAAGCTCGCTCATGGCGTCGTCCCGCGCCGGGCCGCCGCCCGCCACCCGAACCGGTTCGAGCGCGACGTCGTGGCGCACATCGGCCTCCTCCGCAACCTCGAGCAGCGCGGCCACCGGCTCGTACCCGGGGGCCGTCACGGACAGCCCGTACTCGCCGGCGCCGATGTCGCCGATCCGGTAGGTGCCCTCCGCGTCGGTGTCGACCGCGTCGACGGCCTCCCCGTCCTGCACGAGCGTGACGCGGGCGCCTGTGACCGGACCGTTCGCGCCGTTGGCGGAGCCCGACACGGACGCCGAACGCGCGATGAGCACGTCGGTCTCGGTGGCCGGGCCGGCCACCGTGATCGCCACGGCACCCGGCTGATGGCCGGCGGCGGTCGAGACGAGCACGTACCCGCCCGGGGCCGGAGCGAGCACCTCGCCCCGCCCCTCCGCGTCGGCGGCACCGGCGGCGACGTCGCCGCCGCGGTCGTCGAGCAGGGTGACCGTGGCCCCGCCCACCACCGTGCCGTCGCGGCGGATCACGCGGTACTGCACGGGCTGCGCGGCGCCCGCCTCGACCGGTGTCTCCGGCTCCTCGGGATGTTCCATGGCGACCACGGGGGTGTTGTCCGGGCGCGCCGCCGGGTCGGCGAACCCGAAGGTCCGCACGAGGGCGAGGTCGGCCGCGGCCTGCTCCGCCGCCTTCTCGTCGGGCGTCTGCCGGCTGCGACGAGGCTCCTCCGATGCGTCCTCGGCTTCCGGGTCGTCCCCTTCGCCCGGGATCTCCTCGTCCGGTTCCGCGGAACCTGCGGCCTCGGCGACCGCCTCGGGCGCGATCCAGACAGCCTGCGGCTGGGCGGCCGGCTCCGCCGGGGCGGGCTCGGACGACGCCGCCGCCTCGGGCTCGGTCCAGTCGGCGGACTGCGGCTGAGCAACCGGCTCCGTCGCCACCAGCTCGGGCGACGCCGCCACCTCCTCGACCGGAGCCTCGGGCTCGGTCCAGACGGCCTGCGGTTGCACCTCGGCAGCCGGAGCTTCCGGCTCCTGCGGCACGTCCGTGCGCGACTCGGGCTCGGCCGGGGCGGGCGCCTCCGGTTCGGCGGGCACCACCGGCGCCGGCTCGGCGGCCTCCACCGGCGCGGCCGGCTCGGCGGCCGGGACGACCCGCAGCGGTGCCGGCGGCGCCGGGGGCTCGCGCCAGGCCTGGCCACCGCCGAGCCCGACGGCCATGCGGGCGCCGCGCTGCCATGGCGCGTTGTCCCCGTCGAGACGGGGTGAGGGCGGATCGGCCGACTCCCGCCGCACCCGGCCCGCAACGGGCGTCGGGCGCGGGGAGGGCGGTACGAATACCGGGGCGGGCGGCTCCGGAGCGGGCGGCGGAGGGGGCGGGGCCTCGGTGGCCGGCGCGGCGACCGGCGCGACCGCCCGCGCGATGCGGGGTTCCGGCGACACGGCGACACGCGGGGCGGCCTGCAGGGCCGTGGAGCCCGACTGCTCCCTGAGCCGGACCAGGTCGGCCACGGTGCGCGGCTGGGCGCCCGTCGCGGCGAACTGCCGTCGCACCCGCGGCGCGAACCGCACGACGAGCAGGATGCACCCCGCGACGACCAGCGCCAGCCCGATCAGAACGAGCGTGTTCATCGGACTTCTCCGCCCGCCCGCTCTGTCATGTCCCGACGCTCTCCGCTCCGCATCCGCCTTCGCCCCGCGGCCCTGCCTTGCGGGAGCCCGCCGCAGGGAACCTAGCACCTGTTCCTGATCTGGGCAGGGAGCGATGGAGAGCGTGTTGCCGCAGGTCACGGGCCGAACTGTGATCACTTGCGCGCCCCGGCATGCTTGCCCCCATCCGGGGAAAGGGAACATGTGGACAGCGAGCTGATCGAACTGGCGGCAGCGCACGGTGTCGCCACGAGCTACCGGGACGGGGACCGGCGCCCGGTCCAGGTGGATCCCGAGGTGGTGGTCCGGGTGCTGGGCCTGCTCGACGTCGACGCGGGCAGCCCGGAAGCGCGGCGCGCCGGCCTGGCCGCGGCGCGGGAGCGGGTGGCGAGCGGACGCCTGCCGGGCACGATCGCCACCCGAACGGACCGGACGCGGACCCTTCCCGAACCCGGCGTGTTGGTCGACGAGGCCGGTGAGCGGCGGGAGGTCGCCGAGATCCCGGCGGGGCTGGGGCCCGGGTGGTACCGGTTGGAGCTCGCGGAGCAGGAGGTCACGGTCGCCGTGGCGCCGCCCGCGCTGCCGCAGCCCGCGCGGGGCTGGGGATGGATGCTGCAGCTCTACGCGCTGCGGTCGGCGGGCTCGTGGGGCATCGGCGACCTCGGTGACCTGCGCGCGTTCACGCAGTGGACCGGCGTCGAGCACGGCGCGGACGCGGTGCTGCTCAACCCGCTGCACGCGATCACCCCCGTGCCTCCGGTGCAGCCGTCGCCCTACACCCCGTCGAGCAGGCGCTTCGGCACCCCGCTCGCGCTGCGGATCACCGACCTCGCGGCGTACACCCGTGCCGACGGGCCGACCCGGGCGGAGGTCGACGCGCTGCGACCGGAGCTCACCGGTGGCCGGATCGAGCACGATCGGGTGTGGGCCGCGAAGCGGGCGGTGCTGGAGCTGCTGTGGCGCAGCGAGGGCCGCCCGGAGCCCCGCGGCGCGGGCCCCGACCTGGAGGAGTTCGCCACCTACTGCGCCCTGGCCGAGCGGTACGGCGCACGCTGGAGCCGGTGGCCGCAGGGCCTGCGCCGGCCGGACGGCCCGGACGTCGCGTCCGCGAAGGCGGACCTCGCCCCGCGGGTCGCGTTCCACGTGTGGGTGCAGCGGCAGGTGCAGGACCAACTCGCGGGGGTGCGGGACGCGGCCCGGGTGGTCGGCGTGCGGGTGGTGCACGACCTCGCCGTGGGCTGCGACCCGGAGGGCGCCGACGGTTGGGCCCTGCAGGACGTGCTCGCGCAGGGCGTCCGGGTGGGTGCTCCCCCGGACGCGTTCAGCCAGCAGGGCCAGGACTGGGGGCTGCCGCCGTGGCGCCCGGACCGGCTCGATGCCACCGGCTACGCGGCGTACCGCGACCTCCTCCGGGCCCTGCTCCGCCAGGCCGACGGGCTGCGCATCGACCACGTCGCCGGGCTGTGGCGGCTGTGGTGGGTGCCGCCCGGCGAGGGCCCGGACCGGGGCACGTACGTGCACTACGACGCCGACGTCATGCTGGCCGTGCTCACGCTCGAGGCCCACCGCGCGGGCGCGCTCGTGATCGGCGAGGACCTCGGCACCGTCGAGCCCGAGGTCACGGAGGGCCTGGCCGGGCAGAACATCCTGGGCTCGTCGGTGCTGTGGTTCACCCGGGACCTCGACGCGCCCGGCAGACCGCTGCTGCCCCCGGGGGAGTGGCCGGAGGAGTCGGTGGCCACCGTCTCGACCCACGACCTCCCGACGGCCACCGGGTTCCTGCGCGGCGAGCACGTGCGGGTGCGCGCGGAGCTCGGGCTGCTCGACGACGTGGCGGCCGAGGAGGCGAAGGCTGCCGCCGAACGGCTGGAGCTGATCGAGCTGCTCCGCGTGCAGGGCCTGGTCGACGGCCCGGAGCCCGGGGAGGACCAGCTGGTCGTCGCGCTCCACGCGCTGCTGGCGCGCAGCCGCTCGCGCATGGTGCTCGTCTCGCCCTACGACGTGGTGGGCGAGGTGCGCCAACCCAACCTGCCCGGCACGATCGACGAGTACCCGAACTGGCGGCAGCCCCTGCCCGTCACGCTCGAGGAGCTGCGCGACGACCCGCGGGTGCGCGTGGTGGTCGACCAGCTCCGCCTGCACCGCGGCAGGCAGGATGACGGACATGTCTGACGAGAACCGCGCCGGCGGCGCCGCCGACCTCCTGTGGACATCCTGGACGTCCGGCGAGCGCATCGCCGCGCTCCCCGACGGCGTCATGCCCCGCGACGACGCCGAGGGGTTCGCCACGCAGCTCGCGCTCGGCGGGCACGCCGGACGCACCTACGGCTGGAAGATCGCGGCGACCACGACCGCGGGCCAGGCGCACATCGGGGTGAGCGGGCCGCTGCCCGGCCCGCTGTTCGAGCGGTTCCGCCACGAACCCGGCGACGTGCTGCCCAGCCACGACATGCACATGCGGGTCATCGAGGCCGAGTTCGCCTACCTCATGGGCTCCGACGTCGCGCCGGACGCGGGACCGGAGGAGATCCTCGCCGCGGTCGCCGGGTTGCACCTGGCCGTCGAGATCCCCGACTCGCGGTTCGCGCGCTACGAGACCGTCGGCGCCCCGCACCTGCTCGCCGACTGCGCCTGCGCCGGCCGGTTCGTGCTCGGCCCGCAGGTGCCCGGGTGGGCCGGGCACGACCTGTCCACATGGGCAACGGCCGTGTGGATCAACGGGGAGCAGGCTGCGACGGGGACCGGCGGCAACGTCCTGGGCGACCCCCGCAACGCGCTCGTCTGGATCGCCGAGGACCTGCGGCGGTACGGCCACGGGCTGCGCGCGGGCGAGCTCGTGACCACCGGCACGACGACCGCCCCGGTGCCGGTCGGACCGGGCGACGAGGTCCGCGCCGGCTTCGGCGAGCTGGGCGAGGTGTCCTTCCGCTTCGCCGGCTGACCCCCGAACACCCCGGCCGGATCCCGCTGGCCGCCCGGGCGCGCGACCGGCCATCATCGGGGAGTGGAGTCGACGCGACTGGACCGCTGGCTGTGGGCGGTCCGGCTGACCAAGACCCGGCCCGACGCCGCAGCAGCCTGCCGGGGCGGGCACGTGCGCGTGAACGACCGCCCCGCGAAGCCGGCCACGCCGGTGCACCCGGGCGACGAGGTGCGGGCCCGAGTGCACGACCGGACCCGGGTGGTCGAGATCGTGCGGGTGATCCAGAAACGGGTGGGCGCCGCCGACGCGGCGACCTGCTACATCGACCACACCCCTGCGCCGCCGCCCGAGGCGGTGGCGCCGGTGGCGCGCCGGGAGCGGGGTGCCGGGCGCCCGACGAAGCGGGAGCGCCGCGTCCTCGACGCGTTCCGTACCGGCGGAACGTCGAGCTAGGAGCGCCCTCCTAGGCCGCCGTCTCCACCCGCACGACGGGCCGCCGGGAGCGCTCGCGCAGGCCCAGCGCCGTCACCGAGACCACCACGACGAGCAGCCCGAGCCACTGGCCGGGCTCCAGGTGGGTGCCGAGCAGCCCAACGCCGATCAGCGTGGCCGTCACCGGGAACGCCAGCTCGGCGAGCGTGGCACGCGCGGCGGCCGTGGACCGCAGGCCGATGTAGTAGAGGGTCAGCCCGAGCAGGCCGGGCACGAGCGCGAGCAGTACGAGCGGGCCGAGCTGCGCGCCCGTCACCGCGACCGGGGCGCCCTGCGCGAGCAGCACCACGGCGCTGGCCGGCAGCCCGATGGCGAACCGCAGCACGGTGACGTCCCGGCTGGCGATGCGCACGCTGACCATGCGCCCGAGCACGGTGCCGACGGCCCACAGCGCCGCGGCGGCCACGGCGAGCAGCGCGGCGGTGACCGCCTGCGGCGCTGCCGACAGCGGATCCGGGAAGGCCATCAGCCACGCCCCGACGAGCGCCGGCACGGCGAACAGCCAGTAGCCCCGGCGCATGCGCTCGCCCAGCAGCAACGCGGCCGCGACCACGGCGATGACCGGCTGCAGCTTCTGCAGGACGAGGGGGGTGACCGGGTCGCCGTAGCGGAACGCCTGGGTGAACAGCGCCGTGGCCACCGCGGAGGCGCCGGCCCCGATCAGGACCAGCGCCAGCCGCTCACGCCCGCTCGCCGCGCGGAACGCCCGCACGGCCGACGGTACGAACGGCAGCAGCACCACGACGATCAGCAGGTGTTCCCAGAACACCACGGTGGCGGCCGGGAGCTGACCGGCGAGGGGTTGCCGCAGCAACCCGTCGGTCCCCCACATGGCAGCCGCGATGGCGATCAACCAGGTCCGGTCGGGGGCGCCCCCACGTCGATCCACGACACCGAACAACGCCATGGCCGCCGGATCCATACCCGGTCCCGTGAACCGCGGAACGGATCGGTTCGCCCCCGGAAGGACGGGGTACACCTGCTGCCATGGCCCCAGCCCCTTGCCGATCTGCGGAAGACAACGGCCCAGACCAGGAGTAGCCGATGACTGCGCTCGCGCGCGGACCGGGCCGGCTGAGAATGCGGCTCGCGGCACAGTCGCTTCCGGAGCGTCTGAGAGACATCCGTGCCCAAGTGGCGAGGTGGGCCGTCCGCCTCGGCCTGCCGTCCGACTCAGTCGACGACATCGTGCTGGCCACGCACGAAGCGCTGTCGAACGTCGCCGATCACGCCTACCCCGATGGAGAAGGTGACGCCGAGCTCGACGCGGCATGCGTGCAGGGCGAGGTGCGGGTGGTGGTGCGCGATCACGGCAGCTGGCGGACGCCGGCGCCCGACCCGGGTTGGCGCGGGCGGGGCCTGGTGCTCATCGCCGGGCTGGCCGAGCACGTCGACGTGCACCACGCCGCGGCCGGCACCAGCATCGCCATGCGCTGGCGCCTTCCCGACCAGGGCAGAAAGACGCGACGGGCGGGAGCCTGATCGGCTCCCGCCCGTCGCGGGGTGTGTCAGATGGTGTGCGTCAGCCGGTGACCGGCAGGGCCGCCTTCACCACGGACGGGGACGGAGCGGTGTCCGCCTTGACGTCGGAGTCGCCACCGTTGCCGGAGTCGTCGCCGTCGTCGTCGTTGCTGTTGTTGTCGCCGTCGCTGTTGTCGCCGTCGTCGCTGCCGTTGGAGTCGTTGTCGCCGTCGACGCTGTCGTTGTCGCCGTCGACGGAACCACCCTCCTGGCAGGTGGCGTTGCCGATGGTGACCTTCTGGAGGTCACCGCCGGTGCCGAGGGCACCGAGCTCGCCGACCAGCCCGCCGACGGTGTCGGTGTTGACGGGCAGGTCCTTGCCCAGCAGCTTGCCGAGGACCGGCAGCGAGGCCTTCTCCGACTCGGACAGCGGCTCGTCCGGGTCAGCGGCCTCCTGGCCGGGCAGCACGGTCAGCTCGATGCCCGTGACCGACAGCGAGCCGTCGGTGTTGCGCTTCTGGTCGTTCAGCGACAGCTTCACCAGCGGCGAGAGGTCGAGGCTCTTGCCGGGCACCGCGGTCTCCGGCAGCTCGTGTCCGAGGACCGAGCCGTTGACGATCTGCAGGCCGCCCTCGCCGCCGTCGCACCAGGTGCGGATGACGTCGGCCTTCAGGATGCCGAGGAGGTTGACCTCCTTGACCACGGTCTCGGCGCGGTTGGACTCGGCCTCCGAGGTCAGCACCCCGACGGCGAAGTCGTCCTCGTACTTGCCGGCGACGTCGCCGATCGACAGGAGCTCGTCGTGGACCAGCGTGCCGTCCGCGGACTTGACCTTGGAGATCGGGTTGATGTCGAGGAGGCCGGACGCCGAGAGCGCGAAGGCGCTGTCGCCGGTCGAGTCGTCGTCCTGTGCGAGCGCGGGAGTCGCGCCGAGCAGCAGGGTCGTCACCGCGGTGACGGCCCCGACCGCTGCCGCACCGGCGAGCTTCTTCGTCTTCACTGTGGTGCTAACCCCTCAATCCTCATCGATGATCACGAGCGTGCCGAGCGGGACCTCGGCGAGTTTCTGCAATGCGTCTTCCGGGACCCGGATGCAGCCGTTGCTGACGGCAGCGCCGAAGGAGCTCGCATCGGGCCAGGCGTGGATCGCGACGGTTCCCGGACCGCCACCGAAGCTGTCCAGCGTCGGGCTGTGCACCCCGAGCGGGAGGAACACCGACGAGTAGGTCTCGTTCGGGTTGCTGAACGCCCCCAGCAGGAACGTGCGGCCCGTCGGTGTCGGGGTCTCGGTCGTGCCGATACCCACCGACCACTCGTCCGCGACCTTGCCGTCGCGCACGAGCTCGAGCTTCTTCGCACCCAGGTGCACCTTGATGGCGTAGGGCGTCATGGCCCGCTCCACGTCGTCGGCGCGGATCCACCCGGAGGTCTGGGACGGCTTGGACGGCAGGAGCACCTGCACCCAGCCGGGCTGCTCGGCGATCACGGGGAGCCAGGTGTCGCCGAACTGCGTGGTCTCCATGCGAGCGACCGGACGCCCGTCGGGGGCGTCGCGCACCGGCGTTTCGCGGACCGGGTGCACGACCAGGCCGTTGGTGATCCCCGTGGGGTCGGGGTCGGCCGGCGCGCCGGTGAGTTCGGTGTAGGTGCTGCTCACCTGGAGATCGCCCGCAGGAACGTCGCCCTCCGCCACCGAGGAGGGGTCGGTGCCCCCGTCGCCGCCGAAGAAGGTGAAGCCCACTACGACGGCGGCCGCGACGACAACACCACCGATCGCCCCGAAGAGGATCCCCCGCCGGGACGGGCCGGGGCCCGTGCCCCGCGACGGCGCCGCCTCAGGCGGCGCGATGTGCTGTGACATGTCACCCAAACAGAGCTGGTCGGACAGGGACGGCCCGGACCGGATGAAGGGAGCGTCGTCCGGTCACAGTCCGCGTAATTGATCAAACGAGGCTCTCCCGTCCGGGTTACTCCGACTTGTCCGAGTGTCTTCTGTTGCGCAGATCACAACGGACCGTGAGTGATCATTTCGCACGGTCGGGACATCCGGTCACGATCGAGCTTGCGCGTACGCCCGATCATGAACGACGGTGGATCCGTGGCACCGACGACGTTCGCAGTGGTGGGAAGTGGCAAGCGAAGCCGGTTCTTTCTCCGCATGGCCGCGGCGGCGCCCGACCGCCTGCGGGCCGTCGGGATCGTCAGCCGGAGGCCGGATCACGTCACCGAGGGGATCCCGGCCTTCCGCACGCTCGACGAGCTGCTCGCGGGCGAGCGCCCCGACTTCGTGGCCGCGGCCGTGCCGTGGCCGCAGATGCCCGACGTGGCCCGCGCCGCCGTCGCGCTCGGCGTGCCGGTGCTCGTCGAGACCCCACCCGCCCCCGACCTGGACGGCCTACGGGCGCTGTGGACGGACGTGGGCGGCAGCGGTCTCGTACAGGTGGCCGAGCAGTACCTGCTGATGCCGGGGCACGCGGCCCGGCTGGCGGCGGTGCGCGCGGGGACCGTCGGGGAGCCGACCGCGGTGCACGTCTGCTCCACGCACCTCTACCACGCGGTCTCGCTCGTGCGGAGGCTGCTGGGCGTGGACATGGAGGACGTCACGGTCAGCGGCCGCGCGTTCGCGGCCCCGCTCGTCGACCCGCTCGGCTTCGACGGGTGGCGGCCGGGCGCCGGCCCCGAGCCGCGGACCAGGACGATCGCCACGCTCGACTTCGGCGACGGCCGCCACGGCCTCTACGACTTCACCGAGAACCAGTGGTGGAACCCCCTGCTCGCCCGGCGGATCGCGGTGCGCGGGACCACGGGCGAGCTCGTCGACGACCGCCTCGTCCGGCTGGCCGAGCCCGAGACGCCCGTCGAGTCGCACCTCGTGTACCGGCGGCTCGGTATCGACCTCAACCTCGAGGGCAACGAGCTCGACCACGTCTCGCTCGACGGCCGCGTGCTGTACCGCAACCCGTTCCGCGGAGCGCGCCTGTCCGAGGACGACATCGGCGTCGCCGCCATCCTCGAGGCCACCGGCGCGTGGGCCCGCGACGAGGCGCCACCGCCGTACCCGCTCGCGCAGGGCTGCCAGGACCACGCGATCTCGCTCGCGATCGGCGAGAGCGCCCGCACGGGGCAGGACGTGCGCGTGGCGAAGGAGGTGTGGGCCTGATGGCGCGGGTACGGGCCGCGGTGCTGCGGTCGCCCGGCGAGCCGCTGCGGGTGGAGGACGTCGATGTGGACGCGCCGCACGCCGACGACGTCCTGGTGCGCGTCGAGGCGGCCGGGGTGTGCCACACCGAGCTGCACTACATGGACGGCGCCATCCCCTGCCCGCTTCCGATCGTGCTCGGCCACGAGGGCAGCGGCGTGGTCGAGGAGGTCGGCACCGGCGTGGACGCCGTCGCGGTGGGCGACCGGGTGGCCTTCACCTGGCGCCCGCGCTGCGGGCACTGCGAGTACTGCGCCACGGGACGCCCGGTGATGTGCGTGTACGGGCGGGTGCAGGCGCGCACCGGGGGGCTGCTCGACGGCACCTCGCGGCTACACCTCGACGGCGGGCCGCTGCACCACTTCCTGGGCGTCTCCTGCTTCGCGGAGCGTGCGGTCGTGTCGCAGCGCGCCGTCGTGAAGGTGCCCGACGGCGTTCCGCCCGCGGTCGCCGCCGTCACCGGATGCGCGGTGATCACCGGGGTGGGCGCGGTCGTCAACGTCGCCGGGCAGGTGGCGGGCAAGCCGCTGGTCGTGATCGGTGCCGGTGGGGTGGGCCTGTCCGCGCTGATGGGGGCCGTGCTCGTCGGCGCGGTCCCGGTCGTCGTCGACGTCGCCGCGGACAAGCTGGAGCTCGCCCGCCGCCTCGGCGCCGCCGACACGCTCGACACCTCCGGCATGTCGCCCGAGGAGGCGGTCGCGGCCGTCCAGGAGCTGACCGGCGGCGGCGCCGAGGTGGCCGTCGACGCGGTGGGGCTGCCGCAGACCCTGCGCCAGGCCTTCGCCGTGCTGCGCCCGGGCGGCACCGCCATCGCCGTCGGCCTCGGCGCGGTGGACGCCACGGCCTCGGTGCCGATCAACGAACTGGTGCAGCAGCAGAAGCGCCTGGTCGGCAGCCTGTACGGCTCGGCGAACCCGCCCGTGGACCTGCCCCGGATCCTCGGCCTGTACCTGGCCGGGCGGCTGCCGCTGGACCTCCTGCTCGGCGAGCGGTATCCGCTCGACCGCGTCGACGACGCCTACCAGGCCCTGCGCGCGGGCGCAGGTGGCCGCGCGGTGGTACTGCCGTCGTGACCGGCTTCGCCACCTACCCCAGCCTGCAGGACGCGGTCGTGCTGATCAGCGGCGGCGCGAGCGGCCTCGGCGCCGAGTTCGTCGCCCAGTTCGCCGCCCAGGGCGCGCGCGTCGCGTTCGTCGACGTGGCGGCCGACGGGGGCGAGAAGCTCGCCGCGGCCGTGGCGGAACGCGGCCACCCGCGGCCGCTCTTCCGCGAGTGCGACATCCGCGATCTCGACGCCTACCGCCGCGCGATCGCCGAGATCGCGGGCGAGCTGGGCGACGTGCAGGTGCTCGTGAACAACGCCGGCAGCGACACCCGCCACGCCGTCGGTGACATCGAGCCCTCGTACTGGGACGAGCGCATGCGCGTGAACCTCGACCACCAGTTCTTCGCGGCGCAGGCGGTGGCCCCCGCGATGCGGACCGCCGGCCGCGGCTCGATCGTCAACATGGGCTCGATCAGCGCCCACGTGGACCTGCTCGACCTCACCGCCTACATGACCGCGAAGGCCGGCGTCGAAGGGCTCACCCGGTCGCTGTCGCGCGAGTTCGGGCCCGACGGCGTGCGGGTCAACTGCGTGCTGCCCGGCTGGATCATGACGCCCCGGCAGCTGGAGAACTGGGTGACCCCGGAGGCCGACGCCCACCGCGCCGCCGCCCAGGCCGTGCCCCAACGCCTCGAGCCCGCCGACGTCGCCAGGCTGGTGCTCTGGCTCGCTGCCGACGACAGCCGGGCCTGCACCGGCCAGCACTGGGTGGTCGACGGCGGCTGGATGCACTCCTGACCTGGTCGGGCTATGCCGGGTGATCAAGGGCGGATGGTCGCTGTTCGATCTTCCGGAGCAACCATCTCCCCTTGATCGACGCGGAGGGTGCGCGATCATCCACCTCGGCGCCGGGTTGTCCACAGATCGACAAGGCTCGGTCACTCCTCACGACCGAGGGCGCACGCTCGATGCATGCGCCGGCCACTTCGCGACATCGCCGCGGCGCAGCACGGCGCGTTCAGCACCGCGCAGGCCATGAGCTGCTACAGCCGCGGCGAGTTGCGCGCGTTGGTCAGCTCGCGTCGCTGGTGCGCAGTGTTCACGGGTAGCTATCGGCTGAGCTCAGCCGAGCCAGGCCCCAGGCTCCGGCTCTCGGCCGCCAGGCTCAGGATCGGGCGGGAGGTGCCGGCCTGCCTGCACACGGCGGCCGAGTTGCACGGCTTCGGCGTGCTCGATGACATCGCCACCCACGTCGCCGTGCGTCCGGACGAGGGCTGCACCCGCCGCGCCGATCTCTGGCCGCACCAACTCGCCCTCGCGGCGGACGACGTCGTCCGGCTCAGGTGCGGGGCGCTCGCCACCGGTGCCGACCGGACGGCCGTAGACCTCGCCCGGACCCTTCCCCGCCTCGACGTCCTGCCCGTGCTCGACGCCGCCCTCGCCGCGGGCGTCTGCACACCCGGATCGTTGGCCGCCGAGCTGGAGCGGCACTCCGGGCTACGCGGTGTGCTGCAGGCGCGGGAGCTGGTGCCGTTGGCTGCTCCCGCTCCGGAGTCGCCGCAGGAGTCCCGGCTGCGCCTGCGCTGCCACGACGCCGGGCTGCCGCCGCCCACCCTCCAGCTCCCGGTCCTCAATTCACGAGGCCGCCCGTGCCGCTGGCTGGACCTGGCCTGGGAGGAGGCGAAGGTCGGCCTCGAGTACGACGGCGAGGACGGGCACGCCGGGCGGCAGAACCTGCGCGGCGACCGTCGCCGCCACAACTTCCTGCAGGACGACGGCTGGGCGATGTTCTATGCCACCGACCTCGACGTGTACCGCGACTTCGCGGACCTGATGCGCAAGGTCGCGACCGCAATCGAGCGCCGAACAGAGCGCGGGCCGTTCCTTCCTGTCGATCAAGGGGAAATGGCGGCTCCGGAAGATCGAACCACGACCATCTCCCCTTGATCACCTCCTCGGAGGGTGGCGGCCGAACCTCAGCGGCGCTGCTCCTCGTCTCGGGGGGTGAGGGCCGAGGCCGGGACGAGCGCGGCCAGGTGCTCCGCCACCACGGCGCCGTAGGCGTCGCAGACGGCGAAGTTGACCCGGCCGAACCAGCGGCCGTCGACCGCGCGGGTCCACCGTTTGAGTAGCCCCGGCACCCTCGCGGTGGCGACGAGGAGGCCGCCCGGCACGGGGTCGGCGATCGGGCCGGGTGAGTCGGGAGGGCCGTAGAGGCGGTCGAGGTGGACCCACACGGGCCGGTCCAGCGGCGGAGGCGGCGTGCTCACGCTCGACGACCACGGCTTGTACAAGGCTTCCCCTTCCAGCGACCACGGACTGGCGGTCGGGGGAAGCGACCACGTGCGCCACCAGGATCGCACGCCGCACCGGCGCTCAGGACACCAGATCCGCCATCCGGTCGACCTGCGCCACGTCGGTGGCCCAGCAGTAGAGGACGACCTCGTCGGCGCCGAGGTCGGCGTAGGCGCGCACCGCGTCCCGCACCCGGTCCGGCGTGGTCAGCAGGCCGCCCAGCATCCGGTCGGCGTTGCCGGTGAAGCCGTAGTAGGCGCCCATGGCAGCACGAGCGGCGTCGGCGACGCCGTCCGGGCCCAGCGCGACGTTCACCTGGCCGACGAGCCGCGGCCGGCCGGGGCGGGCGTGCTCCGCCCAGTCGCGCTCGACCGCGCGGAACAGGTCACCGGCCCAGGACGGCGGGGCGGCGCAGAGCAGCCCGTCCCCGAACCGGGCCACGCGGGCGAGCGCCGCCGGGCGGAACGCGCCGAACAGCAACTCCGGCCCGCCGGGTGAGGCGAGGGCCGGGCCGATGGGTGTTCCTCCGGCCCACAGCTCCCGCATCCGCACGAGCTGTTCGTCGAGCCGGCGGCCGCGTCCGCGCAGGTCGACGCCGGCAGCGGCGTGGTCGTCGGCGCGCCCTCCGACGCCGAGGCCCAGCGTGAAGCGGCCGCCAGACAGCCGGTCGAGTGTGGCCACCTGCTTCGCCAGGAGCGCCGTGCCGCGCAGCGGGGCGAGCAGCACCTCGGTCTGCAACCGGATGCGGTGGGTGACGCCGGCGAGGGCGGCCAGCGTGACGAGCGGCTCCGGGTTGTGCCAGACCAGCCGGTCGAGCAGTCCGAGCGTGCTGAACGGGCCGGCGTCGGCTCGGACGGCCCACTCGCGCAGGGCGTCCGGGTCGTCCACGGGCAGGCCGATACCGATCTTCATGGGGGCTCCGAGGGGTAGGTGTGATCGTCAGCCGCCCCTCCTCGCCCGGGTGGGCGGGTGGTCCCGTTGCTGCGGCGCCGTTCCGTCGGGACCACCGGCGGAGTCGCCGGGAACGCTAGTGGTTCCCGCCGGAGGTATCGGTGCGTATATCGGCGGATCCAGGTTTCCGCTGGGTGCGCCGGCGGGCCGGCCTCGTACCGGGCGTACTCGGCCGGTGCGGCCAGCGGGAAGCTGGGCCGTCGAGATACGTGCCGTACTTCCGGCGGGGACCACTGGCATCGCCTGGACGGAGGCCCGATCGTGATTACGGCGAGATCCGGGTCACATAGGCTCCGGATCTCGCCACGAGCGGCACGGCCGGGAGGCCACCATGCGGATCGGCTCTGCGCTCCTCGTCATCTGGCTGGTCATCGGCGCGTACGCCGCGTACCAGCGGGGTTACTTCTCCGGGGACGGCCAGGTCAACTGCGCCGAGCTCGGCACGGTGCTGGTCACGATCGTCGCGGGGCCGTTGAACTACGGCGGACTGAACCCGCGGATCGACTGCACGATCCCGCAGCCGTCGCCTTAGACATGTCGCCCGACCGGGGGAGCTTCAGGGCGCGATCCGATCTTCGCTCTTAGCATCCCAAGCATGCGGATGTTGATCGGCATGGCCTGCGCGGTGGCGCTGCTGACAGCCGGCTGCTCCGCGCACCCTACGGAGGCGGGCCCGCAAATCACGGCAACCCCGGACGGCGTGAGCATAGCCGTACCCGTCCAGGTGACGGTCGACGGGCTCCCCGCAGGCGATCAGGTCCGCGTCTGGGCGCGCACGTACGACCGGCGGGGCCAGGTGTGGGAGTCGTCCGGCGAGTTCGTCACCGACGGCGTGGGCCAGGTGGACCTCTCGACCGATGCGTCGACGGGCGGCACCTACACCGGTGTCGATCCGCACGGGCTGTTCTGGTCGATGCGCCTGCCCGAGGACGAGCAGGCGCCCTACCCGATGCTGGACGCCGACGACATGGTGGTGCTGCTCGGCGTCGACCAGGCGGGTGCCACCGTGGCGCGCACGACGCTGCGCCGCGTCGTCCGCGAGCCGGCCGGACAGGTTCTGCCCATCGCCGAGGCGGGCCTGGTGGGTGACCTCTACCTGCCGCCGGGCACGGGCATCTGGCCCGGCGTGGTGCTGCTCGGCGGCGCGGAGGGTGGACGACCGGACCCGGCGTACGCCGCCCTGCTCGCGTCGGAGGGCTACGTGGTGTTCGGGCTCGCCTACTTCGGCGTGACCGGCCTGCCGAAGACGCTGACCCGCATCCCGCTCGAGTACGGGCTGGACGCCGCGCGGTGGCTCGCCGAACGGCCGGAGGTCGCCGGGGACCAGGTCGGTGTGGTCGGTACGGGCAAGGGCGCCGAGTACGGGCTGATGCTCGCCACCTCGGAGCCGTCCCGGTTCGCCGCCGTGGTGGCGCACGTGCCGTCGGACGTCGTGTGGCCCGGGGTCACCGTCTCGGCCGCCACGTCCGTGTCCTCGTGGACCCGGGCCGGCGCGGACGTGCCGTTCCTGCGCTGGCCGTACAGCCGCGGGGCGTCGTCCGCGGCACCCGGCCAGGCCGTGAAGTCGGCGGAGACGTACGAACGGGCCGTCGACGCGGCATCGAGCTGGCGGCTGGGGGTCGCCAGCATCCCCGTCGAGCGGATCACCGCCCCGATCCTCTTCACCGCGGGCGACGCGGACGGCATGTGGCCGTCCACTGCACAGGCGCAGCGTGCGCTCGACTCGATCGACGAGACGGGCAACCGCTACGGCGCGAAGCTGCTGGACTTCCCGGGAGCCGGCCACCTCGTCGGCGGCGTGCCGGACCTCCCCACCACCCGCACCGCGCTCGCCTTCGGGCCGGTCACGGTCGAGACGGGCGGGGACCCCGCGACAACGGCGGCCGCCGTGCGGGACACCTTCTCCGCCACGGTGGAACTGTTGCGCAAGACGATGCCCCGCGGCCGCGGGTGACCGCTATCGGCGGCTCGCCCGCCGCTCCGCCTTGCGGACGGCGGCGGCGTACGCCTCGGCGAGCAGGGGCTCGACCTCCTCGAACGTGGCCTCGCCGGGGTTGACGACGCACACCCAGTACTGGGAGCCGTAGTGGGGGTGCGGCATCAGCCGGTCCTCCGTGGCGTGGTCGAATTCGGTGTCGAGCACCCAGTCGTCGTCCCGCTGCCGCGGCGGGTCGCCGAACAGACGGGTGTGGGTCGCCTTCGTGAGCCCGACGCCCCGCCGGTACGCGCCGTCGCGGTCCAGCTTCGAGACCCGGTCGTGGCGGTCGCTGGTGACGACCGTGGCGAACGGCTGCCACGCCCCCTCGGGCGGGTGGCCGGTCGGGTCGTAGGTGAAGAAGGTGTCGCCCTCGCTCTCGACGGCGACGACGTGGTTGAGCTCCTCGCTGATGTACCGGATCACGGATCGGGCATCCGTACCTTCAATCGTGTCATTGAACCGCTATTTGAGACTTTTCAAGCGCTCGACCGCCGCGTGCAGCGTCTCCGGGCGCTTCGGGAAGGCGAAGCGGATCATGCTGCGCCCGGCCACCGCGTTCTCGGGCGTCCAGAACGAGACCGCGGGCACGCACGAGACGCCGATCTCCGTGATGAGCCGGTGGGCGAACGCGACCCCGTCGCCCGCCGGGTCCAGGGGCGACATGTCGCACAGCACGTAGTACGACCCGTCCGGGCGGCGCAGGCCGAACCCGATGTCCTCCAGCGCGCCGCAGAGCAGGTCGCGGCGCTCCAGGTAGCGGGCGGCGACGTCGGCGTAGTAGGCGTCCGGCAGCCCCAGCGCCGCGACGCCGGCGGCCTGCATCGGCGCCGGCGCGGCGATCGTGAGGAAGTCGTGCACCTTGCGGATCGCCGCGGTGAGGTCGGGCGGCGCCACCGTCCAGCCGACGCGCCATCCGGTGACGGCGTACGTCTTGGACAGGGCGTTCACGGTGATCGTCCGGTCCTCGAGCCCCGGCACCAGCGCGGGCGGCACGTACCCGCCTGCGCCGAGGTAGTGGATGTGCTCGTAGATCGAGTCGACGACCAGCACGGCGTCCCAGCGCTGGCACAGCTCCGCCAGGAGCGCCAGCTCGTCCGCGGTGTAGACCTTCCCGGTCGGGTTGTCGGGATGGCAGAGGAACACCGCCTTCGTGCGGGGGCCGAACGCCGCGCGCAGCTCGGCCTCGTCGAAGGTCCAGTCCGGCCCGTGCATCCGCACGGTGCGCGGCACGGCACCGGCGAGGATCGCGTCCGGCTGGTAGTTCTCGTACCAGGGCTCGAACAGCACGACCTCGTCACCCGGGTCGAGCAGCGCGAACGCCACCGCCACCAGTGCCTCGGTGGCCCCGCAGGTGACGCAGAGCTCCGTCTCCGGGTCGATCGTCCAGCCCGGGTAGGTCCGCTCGGTCTTCTCGGCGATCGCCGCGCGCAGCGGCGGCGTGCCGAACGTCATCGGGTACTGGTTGTCGTCGGCCTGGATCGCCGCACACGCCGCGTCCTTGATCTCCTGCGGGCACGGGAAGTCCGGGTAGCCCTGCCCCAGGTTGATCGCGCCGTGCTGGGCGGCCAGCCGGAACGTCTCCCGGATCACCGACTCCGTGAAGAGCCCGGCCTTCGCGCTGGTGCGGATCATCGTGTCCCTCCCGACAGGGACATCAGCTCGCCGCGGGAGCTGATGCCGAGCTTCGGATAGGCCTTGTAGAGGTGGTAGGCCACCGTGCGCGGGCTGAGGATGAGCTGCGCGGCGATGTCGCGGTTGGACAGTCCCTGCGCGGCGAGCTGGGCGATCTGCAGCTCCTGCGGCGTCAGCCCGTTGAAGGCGGGCGACGGTGCGGGCTGCGGCGTCCGCGCCCCGGACGCGCCCAGCTCGGCCCGCGCCCGCGCCGCCCACGGCGTCGACCCGATCTCCTCGAACGTCGCGAGCGCCGCCGAGAGCTGCACCCGGGCGTCGCTCTTGCGCCTGGCCCGGCGCAGCCACTCGCCGTGGAGCAGCGCGGTGCGCGCGTGCTCGAACGGCCGGCTCGCGGTGGCGTGCAGGGCCAGTGCGCGCTCGAAGTGCTGCCCGGCGTCGGCGTCCGGCGCCGTCAGGGCCTGGCAGCGGGCGAGCAGCGCGTCGATCCACGGCCGCCGCAGGATGGCGGCCCAGCGGGTGAGCAGCGCGAGCGGCTCCACCGTGTCCGCGACCCGGCCCAGCCGGACGGCGGCCTCGATCTCGGTCGGCACGCTCCGGACGACCGCGGCGAGGTGCCGGCTCGGGCCGTGCGCCATGCCCTGCAGCCGGTCGAGACAGCCCTGGACGCGGCCGTTCCCGAGATCGAGCAGCGCCAGCCCGGCCTGGGCCCAGGCCATTCCGGAAAGCGCGCTCGCGGGCACCTGCCCGTCGAGGGCCGCGATCTCGGCGTGCTCGCGACACCGGTCCCCGTCGCCCTCCACCGCCGCGAGGTGGGCCAGCGCGCCTGCGGCGTAGCTCACCCAGAGCGGCTGGCCGGTGGCGCGCGCGATCTCGATGGCCTCGCTGCCGCTGACCCACGCCTCGCGGTGCCGGCCGAGCATGACCTGTGCGAGCGTGGCGATGCCCAGCCCACCCGGCAGCGCGTGCACCGTGCCGCGCTCGCGCGCCTCCGCGACCAGCGCGCTCGCGATCTCGACGCACTCCTCGTCCCGCGCCGCGACGAACGCCCGGCTGGCCACCTCGAGGAGCGCCCGCGGACCGGCGGCCGCACCCGCCTCCCGGGCCCGCGACAGCACCGTGTCCAGCGCGGGGAGTCCGGCCGGATCACGGTCCAGCACGAGCGCGGTGGCCCACCGCGCGAGCCAGGCCACGCCCATCAGCGGCCCGTCGGGATCGAGACCCAGCGCGTCGAACCGGTCGACGGTGGCGGCGATCAGCTCCTCGTCGGTGGGCGCCGCCCAGGCCGCGTGGAGGCTCTGCATGAGCATCCAGAAGGCGCCCTCGGGGTCGTCCCCGGCGATCCGCAGTGCGGCGTCGGTGAGCAGGCCGTGCGCGCGGTGCAGCTCGCCCTGCGCGAAGTCGGCGCCCGCCCGCACCGCGGCCAGCCGGGCGAGGACGACCGGATCGGCGACGTCGCGGGCGACCCGCTCCGCATGGCCCCGCGCCCACTCCAGCCGGCCGCCGTGCACCCCCGCCTCGCAGGCCAGCACGATCCGGCGCGTCGCGGCCTCCCGGTCGGCGCTCAACGCCGCCGCGCGCTCGTAGGTGGCCGCCGCGGCGCCGTGCCCACCGCGGGCCTGCGCCCGGTCGGCCGCGTGTTCGAGGTCGGACGCCACCCGCTCGTCGGCGCCGGTGGCGGCGAGCGCGAGGTGCCAGGCCCGCCGGTCGACGTCGTCGGCGTGCGCCTCCGCGAGCGCGGCGTGCACCGCGACCCGCTGCACCAGCGGCGCACCGTGGTAGACGGCCGCGCGGATCAGCGGGTGGCGGAACGCCAGCCCGTCCGCCGTGACGGTCACGAGCCCGCTCGTCTCGGCCGGCTGCAGGTCCGCGGCGCCCAGGCCGAGGGCGCCGGCCGCCCGCAGGAGAACGGGCACGTGGCCGGTGTCGTCGGCCGCGGCCACGAGCAGCATCCGCCCGCTCTCCGGCGGCAGCGCCCTGACCTGGTGGTGGAAGGCGTCGAGGACCCGGCTGGTCAGCGGGATCAGGCCGAGATGGGCGCCCTGCGACGCGATCAGCGGGGGCAGCTCGCGCAGCGCGAGCGGGTTGCCGTGGGTCTCGGAGATGAGCCGTTCCCGCTGGTCGGCGGCCAGCGCGGCGCCGAGGTCGTCGAGCATCGCCGCAGCGCTGTCGGGATCCAGCCCGGCGAGCGGGATCTCGGGGACACCGGCCGCCGCGAACCCGCCGGAGTGCTCGCGCACCGCGAAGAGCACCACCACACCCTCGCGGTCCAGCCGCCGCGCGGCGAACAGCAGCGCCGCAGCGGTGGGCCGGTCCAGCCACTGGGCGTCGTCGACGAGGCAGAGCAGCGGCTGGGTCTCGGCCAGCTGCGCGAGCACCGACAGCACGGCGGCGCCCACCAGGAACCGGTCGCCGCCGTCGGCGTCACCGAGACCGAACGCGCCGGCGAGGGCTCGGCGCTGCGGTCCGGGGAGCGCCTCGAGCGCGTCGGCGGCGGGACGCAGGAGCAGGTGCAGGCCGGCGAAGGGCAGCTCGGCCTCGGACTCGATCCCGGCGCCGCGCAGGACCCGCATTCCGTCGGCCCGCTGCGCCGCGTACTCCAGCAGCGCCGTCTTGCCGATCCCGGGCTCGCCGCGGACGACCAACGCCCCGCTGATGCCCTCCCGCGCCGCGGCGAGGAGGGCGTCGATGCGCTCCTGCTCGGCGCACCGCCCCCGCAGCATGGGGCCACCCTATCCGGGTCAGCCGTCGTCCCGGCCCTGCTCGGCGAGTGCGCGAAGTTCGGCCTTGACGTTGTCGACGTCCCAGCGCGCGTGCTTCCCCTTGGTGACGACCTCGGGCGTGATCAGCCCCTCGTTCCGGTATCGCTGGATCGTCCGCACGCTGAGTCCGAGGGCACGGGCGAGATCGCCCGTGCTGACGGGGCGCGCTGATGGCATGCGTCCACGGTATGCGCTGGTTAGTGGCCTCTGATGACCTCAGGCGCGTGATACTACTGATAAGTATCTATGTGTATCTCTGTCGCGATTCGTCTACCATCAGGCGGCAACCTTCGACACGGAGCTGGGGTGGATCGATTGCAGTGCGAGAACTGCGGGGAGCCGATCAGGTACGAGAAGGCCCGGCCGAAGCCCGCCTGGGTGCACGCCGACAGCGCCGAGCCCCCGTGCGCCGAACCGCCGGGCGGGACCGCGTGGCCCCGCTACCGGGGCATCGACCGCCGCCGCGGCCCCCGCACCCCGTGGGGCAGCGAGGGCGTGTTCTGGCAGGCGGAGGTGCCGGGTGGCGGCTTCGCGTACGGTCGCGCGCCCGACGAGGACAGCGCCCGGCGCGTGATCGGGATCCTGCAGGCCGGCCGCACCGTGTGCCCGGGCTGCTCCGGCCACGGCGCGACCTGTTGCGCGCGCGTACCTGGGCGCGGCGGGCGCGGGGACGCTCACCGAGCTGCGGAGGTGCGAGACGTGCGACGGCCAGGGCTGGCTGCCGGGCACCCGGCCGCCGGCTTGACGAGTACTGATAGCGGTACGGATTCCCGGCGGCGCGCGGATCCCTAGCGTTCCGGTCATCACGAACCGGAAGGAACGCGCCATGCTGCTGGAGAACCGCAACGCCGTCGTCTACGGGGCCGGAGGGTCGATCGGCTCGGCCGTCGCCGCCACGTTCGCCCGCGAGGGCGCCCGCGTCTTCCTCGTCGGACGCACCGCGGAGGGCCTGGAGCGGGTCGCGAAGGAGATCACCGCGGCCGGTGGGCGGGCCGACGTCGCCGTCCTCGACGCCCTCGACGAGCAGGCCGTCGACGACCACGCGAGATCGGTGGTCGAGACGGCGGGCAGCATCGACATCTCGTTCAACCTGGTCGGCGCCGGGGACGTGCAGGGCATCCCGCTGATCGACATGACCACGGCCGACTTCACCCGGCCGGTCATCACGCGCGCCACGGCGAACTTCATCTCGGCGCGGGCGGCGGCCCGGCACATGGTGAAGCAGGGTTCGGGGGTCGTTCTCGCGCTGGACAGCGGCTCCGCGGTCGGCAGCCCGATGATGGGCGGGACGGGCCCGGCCGACGCCGCAACGGACACGCTCGTCCGCAACCTGGCCGCCGAGACCGGGCCGAGCGGCGTCCGCGTCGTCGGGATCTGGACGGCGGGGCTCCCGGAAACGCTCTCCCCGGAGAAGCTAGCCGCGGTCACCGGCGGTCCCGCCATGGACGACGCGGCGTTCCAGGGCCTCCTAGCGCACCTGGACGGGATGCGGATGACCCGCCGCTCCCCCACCCTCGCCCAGGTCGCCGCCACGGCCGCGTTCCTCGCGTCCGACGGTGCGGGAGCGATCACCGGCACGTTCGTCAACGTCACCAGCGGCATGTTCCCGAGCTAGCTTCCTGAGGCCGACGAAGCCGGTGAACGGCCCGACCGGGCGGCGTCGCCGGCGCGGAACGTCCCCTGCGGCCCACTTCACACACCCAGCAGTGGCTTCGCACAAGGCCGGCCATGTGTCAAGTCGGTACTGGGTGTGTGAAGTCTTGTCGGCGAGGGCTGACAGCACCGCCGGCGACACCACGCCCGGCGCGGGTCACGACGTGGCGGCTGCAACCAGGCCGGCGAGCTCGTCGGCCATCGGCTCCGGCCGCCAGCCATGTCGGGCACCGGGCACCTGCTTCCAGCTCGCATCGGGAACGGCCTTCGCGATCGACTCGGCAGCCGGACGCATGATGTCGTAGGTCTCGGCGCCGACCATCGCCAGCGTCGGGACGCGGATGCCGCCGAACAGCTCCGCGTGCGGGGCGGACTCCGCCCAGGCCAGCGAGTCGGCGTCGGCCTTGAGGCTGCCGGCCTGGTCGACCATGGCCGGGGTGCCGAGGACGTACTCCAGCAGCTCGGGGGGCATGTCGCGCATGTAGTGGCGCAACGCGCCCTCGAGGTCGCCCGCGTCGATGTGGCGGTTCACGGTCTCCGCCCATTCGCGCGCCCCGCTGTGCGGTGGTGCCAGCGGCGCCTCCCACAGCGCGAGCCCGGAGACGGGCAAGCCCGCAGCGGCGGCGTACAGGGAGATGGAGCAGCCGGAGGAGTGGCCGCAGAGCACCGCCCTGCCGCCGACGACATCGATGAGGGCGGCGATCGCGGCGACCTCGCGGTCGAGTGCGACCGCGCCGGGAACGAAGCTCTCCCCGCGTCCGACGCGGTCGTGGACGATGGTCGTGGCGCCCCGCCGGGAGAGCAGTTCTGCCGTCTCGGTCGTTGTGGGGTCGATGGCACGCCATGGTCCGGCGCCCGCGACGAAGATCAGCGCAGGGCCGCTGCCCCGGCGGTCGTAGGCGATCCGGTCCCCGGCGGCCGTCGTGACGAACTCACTCATGGACACTCCTTGCCGTTGGTCGACCTGTTCGCCCGTACAGACGCTCCGCGACCGTGAGATTCATCGGACGCCGGCGCGCCGCCGGTACGGCAACAGGTCGGCGGCCACCGCATCCCACCCGGCAGCCAGCTCGGCGACGACGTCCGGGTGCCGGCCCGCGAGGTCGTCGCCCTCCCCCGGGTCGGCCGCCACGTCGTGGAGCGCGTCCGGAGCCGATCCGGATCGCAGCAGCTTCCACGGACCCCGCCGCAGCGCACCGCCCGACCGGGTGCGCCAGAACAGGTCCCGCCCGGGCGGCGGAGCGGCGTGGAGGAGGTGCGGAACGAGGCTCGCGCCGTCGAACGGGTACGCCGGTGCGGCCCGTGCACCGGCCAGCTCGACGAGCGTCGCCGTCCAGTCCTGGCTGATCGTCGGCACGTCGCTGACCAGGCCCGGCCGGATGCGCGCCGGCCACCGCAGGATCGTGGGCACCCGGATGCCGCCCTCGTACAGGCTCCCCTTGTTCCCCCGCAGCGGCCGTTGGTACGACCACCGCTCCCCGCCGTTGTCGCTGGCGAACAGCACGATCGTGTCGCGCTCGGCGCCCGACTCCCGCAGCGCGTCGAGCAGCCGCCCGATCCCGGCGTCCATCGCCTCCACCATCCGGGCGAACGTCTCGCGTGACCCGCCGCCGCGGTGGCCGAGCGCCTGCCGCTCACCCGCCCGCAGCCGCGCGGTGAGGTCCTCGCTGACGGCGATGTCCCCCGGCGCCTCCCACGGCCAGTGCGGCGCGGTGAAGTTGACGTCGAGCAACCACGGGCCACCGTGGTCGGCGCGCACGAAGGCCGCAGCGCGGTCGGCGATCAGGTCCGTGTAGTAGCCCGGCACGTCGACCGGCACGTCGCCCTCGTAGAGGTCCGGCCCGCGCGCCGTCAGCTTGGAGTAGTAGTCCAGGGCTCCGCCGGCGTTGCCGAAGAACGTGTCCCAGCCCGACCTCGTCGGCCCGAACCACGGCAGGAAGCCGCAGTGCCACTTGCCGACCATCGCGGTCGTGTAGCCGGCCTCCTTGAGCAGCGAGGCGAGCGTGGGGTGCCCGGGCGGGATGCCGTGCCGCTCGTCCGGACGGCTGATCGGCTCCTGGAGCCCACCCTCCAGCCGCCCCGGGTACCGGCCGGTGTAGAGCGCGAACCGCGTGGGCGAGCACACCGGCGCCGCCGCGTACGCCGAAGTGAACCGGACGCCGTCGGCCGCGAGACCGTCGAGGTGCGGCGTGCGGACGTGCGGCGACCCGTAGCAGCCCAGGTCCGCCCACCCGAGGTCGTCGGCGAGCACGACGAGCACGTTCGGCCGGGACGGGCGGGCGCCCGCGCTCCCGGCCGCGGTGGACGCCAGTACGGCGCCCATGCCCGCGGCGATCAGGCGTCTCCTGGTGATCCCGCCCCGCATCTCCCCGATCCGTTCCTCGCCACCCGCAGGGACCCGCCGGTGCCCCCGACGCTGCCGGCGGGTCCCTTTCCGGGCCGCGTCCCGGCCCCCCAGCCCCGGACGCGACGTGCCTTCGGTGACCGGCACGGACGACCTTGCCGGGCCTTCCTGTCGACCGCTTCTCGCCCGCCTGTGCACGACCTGTGCGGGAACGCGAAATCCCGTCGCGCCGCGGATCCCGGCCCGCCACGATGGCTCGCGATGCACCGCGACGCGATCGACGCCGCCCTTGCGGCTCAGCTGGTGACCACGCAGTTCCCGGATTGGGCGGATCTCCCCGTCGTCCCCGTGGACCAGCCGGGCTGGGACAACCGCACGTTCCGTCTCGGCGACGCGATGTCCGTGCGGCTCCCGAGCGCGGCGGCATACGTGGCCAGCGTGGAGAAGGAGCACACCTGGTTGCCGCGGCTGGCGCCGCAGCTCCCGCTCCCGGTCCCCGTGCCCCTCGCGCTGGGGGTGCCGGGCGACGGCTACCCGTGGCCGTGGTCGGTCCGGCGCTGGATCGGCGGGCGGGTCGCCTCACGGGCGCGGATCCGCGACCTCGTCCCGTTCGCCCGCGACCTCGCCGGGTTCCTCGTCGCGTTGCAGCGCGCGGATGCGACCGGCGGCCCGGCGGCCGGCGACCACTGCTTCCACCGCGGTGGATCCCTGCGCGTCTACGACGCCGAGACGCACGAGGCGATCGCCGCGCTCGGGACGCGCATCGACGGCTCCATCGCCACCGACGCATGGCAGACCGCGCTGAAGGCCACGTGGACCGGCCCACCGGTGTGGTTCCACGGCGACGTCGCGGCCGGCAACCTCCTCCTCGACGACCGGGGCGACCTCGCCGCCGTCATCGACTTCGGCACCTGCGGCGTCGGCGACCCGGCCTGCGATCTCGTGATCGCCTGGACCCTGCTCGAGGGCGAGAGCCGGTCGCAGTTCCGGCGCCTGATGCCGGCCGACGACGCCATGTGGGCCCGCGCCCGTGGCTGGGCGCTCTGGAAGGCCCTGATCACGATCGACAACCCGTACGCGGGGCCGTGGGTCGCGGAGGAGTCGGCCCGGGTCGCGGAGGAGGTGCTCGCCGAACACCGCTCGGCGCGATGAGTCTGCGACGCGCTCGCGATGCCGCGCGTCCAGGGTGCCGCCGGAGCCCGGAACGTGCTGACATGGAGGCATGGTGTCCCCCGACCGTCTACTCGCCTTCGCGGCGATGTCGTTCCTGCTCATCGTCGTGCCCGGCCCGAGCGTGCTGTTCACCGTCGGGCGCGCCCTTGCCCTCGGCCGGCGCGCCGCCCTCAGCTCCGTCGCGGGCAACGCGGTCGGTGGCTACGTGCTCGTCGTGGCGGTGGCGTTCGGGGTCGGGGCGCTCGTGGAACGCTCGGTCGTCGCCTTCACGGTGCTGAAGCTGGCCGGCGCCGCCTACCTCGTCCACCTCGGCATCAAGGCATGGCGGCAGCGCGGGTCGCTCCCGGTCACGGTCGGCGGCGAGGCACCGCGGGGCGGCGTCCGCACCCTGTGGGAGGGCTTCACGGTCGGCGTGGCCAACCCCAAGACGATCGTGTTCTTCGCGGCGGTGCTGCCGCAGTTCGTCGACCCGGACCTCGGGCACGTCGTCGGTCAGATGATGCTGCTCGGCCTGATCTTCGTCGGGATCGCCCTCGCCTCGGACAGCGCGTGGGGCCTGAGCGCGTCCGTCGCCCGCGACTGGTTCGCCCGTTCCCCCCGCCGGCTCGCCGCGATCAGCCGGGTCGGCGGGCTCTCGATGATCGGACTCGGCGTCACGGTGGCGGTGACGGGGCGGAACGACTAACCAGCGCTCAGCCAGCCGTCGAGGAGTTCGGCGGTGCGCTCGGGTTGGTCCTCGGCCGTGTACGTGTACGCGTCGTTGATCGTCCACAGCTCGGCGCCGAGCGCGGTGGCGTACCGCTCGGCGTGGTCGAGCGGGAAGACGTGGTCCTCGGCGGCCCACGCGAGGAGCACCGGCCTGCCGAACGATCGCCGCAGCGTCTCCGCCGCGACCCTCGTGAAGCGCGGCGAGACGGCACCGATCGCCTTGCGCCCGTCGTCCCTGATGGCCGCCCGGGTGAGCACCGGGCGCACGTAACTGCGCATCGCCTGCGCATCGATCGGCCGCTTGGCGAGCCGGCCGTACGTGTTCGGCAGCCGCCACGTCGCCGGCAGCCGCAACGGCTGGTAGAGCGCCCGGTGCGTGGCCGGGCGCCGCGCCGCGGCCTTGAGCAGCCCGAAGCCGCCGGGGCCCGGCGGCCACGAGCACTCCGGGGTCTCGCAGGAGTTCAGCACCAGGCGGGCGATCCGCTCGGGGCGATCCGCGGCGGCGACCTGGGCGTACGCCCCGCCCGAGTCGTTGCCGACCAGCGTGACGTCGCGCAGGTCGAGCGCGTCGAGGACGTCCCCGACGAGCCGGGCGATCCCCGGCGGGGACAGGTCGGCGTCCGGCGCCATCGGCACCGCGTGTGAGCCCAGCGGCCAGTCCACCGCGATGCAGCGGTACGCGTCGGCGAGCAGCGGGACCAGCTTGCGCCAGATGTTGGCGTTCACCAGGTAGCCGTGGACGAAGACGAGGACCGGACCGTGCCCTACGTCGTGGTAGCGGATCGGCCCGCCCGGCAACCGAACCTCGCGTGCCGGGCCCAGCCGGGGGTCCCGCCACGTCTCCGCGTCCCGCGCGGTCACCGGCCCAGGAGGAGCCGAACAGCACCGAGCCACGCCGCCGGGCGGAGGAGCAGCGCGAGCGCGACCGGCGTGGGGTCGAAGAAGGCCTCGCGCCGCAGCACGCGCCCGTCCGGGCCGATCTGCAGCTGGTCGAAGCTGCGGAAGGTCAGCGGCTTGCCGCCCACCGTGCCGCGGAGCCGCACGTCGATGAACACGACGTCGTCGCGCCCGGCCCACGTCATCACGTCGCCCCGGAGGTCGGGCGCGAGCCGGAGCAGGCGACGCGCCGCCTCGTGCCAGACGGCCCGTCCCCGGCCGGACGGCAGCAGCGGCTGGACGAACTCCGCGTCCTCGGCGAGCAGGTCGTCCCAGGCATGCGGGTCGGGGCGGTCCCATCCCTTCTCGAAGAGATCGACCACCTGTTGGTGCACGCTCGGCCAGTCGGCCATGATCGGACCGTATCAGCTTTTGCAACGGTTGCAACAGAAGGTCGAGGCGCATGGCCGATCATCGGAAGGAACGGACCACGACCGCGCTGCTGAAAGCGGCGGAGACGCTCTTCCGGGAGCGGCCCGTGGACGACGTGACCGTGGAGGAGATCGCCGGGTCGGCGGGCGTGGCCGTCGGGTCGATCTACAACCACTTCGGCTCGAAGGCGGGGCTGCACGCCGCCCTCGTCGAGCGTGCGCTCCGGGCCGACCGCGACTTCATGGACCGGGCGTACGGATCCGCCGGCTCACCGGTCGAGCAGATCCACGCCGCGGCCGAGCAGTACCTCGCGTTCTACCTCGCCCACCCCGAGCACTTCCGGATGCTCGCCTTCCCCGGCACACCGGGCCGGTACGCCGCGGGTCAGGAGCTGTCCGAGCGGTTGGCCCGATCGGTCGACGAGCAGAACCAGCGGCTGGTCGAGGCGATCCGCCGCGGCGTCGCGGCAGGCGAGCTGCGCGCCGTCGACCCGGACCAGGTCGCGACCGTCCTGTGGGCGGCGTGGAACGGCATCATCAGCCTCGCCTGGCGCCCCGACTCGTTGCGCCGCGACCACGCCCAGCTGCGCACGCTGCTCGAGACCGCCACGGACGTCGTCGCCGACGGCCTCCGCGCACAGCGCCCCGGCGCTATGGCAGCCTGGGAGACATGACCTCGATCAGAAGGGCCCGTGCCGCGTAGGCCTCCAGCCCGCGTGCGGGCGCTCAACCGGCGCCGGTCCCGCCCCACCCCGATCCGCGGCGTACCGATCTCCACGAGCCGCGCCCTCGACCGGCTCGACCGGCCTCGGCTCACCTCCCTCGCGATCAACGACGAGCTGATCGTCTGGGGTCGCGTCGCGCAGAAGCCACGGGCCGTCCTCGCGAGGGAGGGCAACGACTGGATCCGCTTCGTCGGCCCGCTGGCGCGCGACCCGCTCGAACAGGCTATTCGCGCCCTGCCGCGACGACAGCGCGCGCCACTCCGTCGCCGAGTCGCCCGGCTCGACGCCCTGTTCGAGGAGAAGACACTCAACAACCCCCTGGCGGACCCGGCGCTGCCCTGGTGGTCCAGGCGGTGGTGAATCCTCGCGGAATCCCGCGGCCACGATGAGAAGGTCTCGTCGTGCCGCCCTCCGCTCGCCCGTGGCAGAGCACCACGCACCGCTGGGATCAGGCCGTCGACGAGCAGCACGTCGAGGAGATCCGCAGCTCGCTCGGCGTGTTCGCCGCCGGCGGCGTCACGCACCTCGTCCTGGAGGTCGTCGCCTACGCGGCGGACGAGGCCGCAGCCCAGGGCGTGGCCGGGCGGTGCGCCGTGCAGCTGCACGCCGACGGCTGCGTGCTGGTCAGCGACAACGGCCGCGGGACCGACACCCGCGTCGACCCCTCCGGACGCCCACTGCGGAAACCGATCATGGGCACGAAGGACCTCCGGTTCTTCGACTCACCCGACCCGCCCGGGCTTCCCGACGGCCGGCCGCGAAGGGGCATCTCGGTCGTCGCGGCTGCCAGCGAGTGGCTCGTCCACACGAACCGGCGCCGAGACGGGGCGTGGACGCAGGAGTACCGGCACGGCCGCCCGGCGGTCGAACTGGCGGCTGTCCCTCCGAACGGGACGACCGGCACGACCGTCCACTTCCGCCCGGACGACTCGGTCGGGACGGCGGCGGACGCCGATACGAGCGAGATCGCCGCGCTCACGCTCGCCTGGCGCCCGCACCTCGCCGTGCGGGTCGAGGACCTGAGGTGAGCGATCCTGCCGTCCCGGCAGCGGTAGAAGACGTGCTCGACGAATGAGATCGGCCGACCGGTGGCCGGTATCCGCCAAGGCGACTTCGACTCCAACTCCTGCCACAATCCCGATCGATGGTGGCGGATCGCGGCTCGAGGCTCCGGCGACCCGCCCTCCTGCTCGCCCTCATCCCTTCCTTCGTCATCACCGCGTGCGTCGGCCCGCCGGAGAGTCCGCCGGACGGCCCGTGCCCAGCGGCCGCGTCGAACGTGGCGACCGTGGACGGCTGGGTGGGCTACCTCGCCGCTCACCCTGCTGACGTCGCGCTGGTCGTCGACGACGGGCGCGGCACCCGCGTCGAACACCGGCCGCACGAGGTGCAACCGATGGCGTCGGCGAGCAAGGCGCTGAACATGGTCGCCTACGCTCGCGCCGTCGCCACGGGCGCCGTTTCCCCTGACGAACCGGTGCGGGTCGGCGACTGGGAACGCTGGGCGGTCGTCGGAGGCGGCGAGGACGCCCACACCCGCGCCCTGGACAACCTGGGCATAGCACGAGACGGCACGCACGCCCGCGATCCGGATCGGACGGTCACCCTCGACCAGCTGGCCAACCAGATGATCATCTGGAGTGACAACGCCGCGCCCGACTACCTGCGAGACCGGCTCGGAGACCAGGCGCTCGTCGACGCCGCCGAGTCCGTCGGCTGGGATGATCCGGAGCTCCCGAGCACGACGGGCCTCATCGCGTCGTTCTTCGCCCCGGAGCTCCTGCCCGCATCCACCGACCGCGCCGCACGGCGGACCGCGGAATGGCAGATCGCTCGTCGGTACGCCTACGACCCCGGGTTCCGGGCCGACCTGGACTCACGCCCGGTCCCGGCGGGTGCGGACGAGCCGGAGTTCGTCGACGGCGGGCCCGGCGGGACCGCTGCCCAGCTCGCCTCCCTCTGGTCGGCCGTCGGGCACGGCACCTTTCCCGGTGCCGACATCGCACGCCGGATCGCCGAACAGGATCCCGACCCGGGACCGGGCCTCCTCGGCGTCGGTGTCAAGGGCGGGAGCTCGCCGGGTGTACTGGCGCGCGGAACGGAGATCCGCCGCGACGACGGCACCGTCGGCGTCGCGGTACTCCTCGTCCGCAGGATGAGCCCGGACGACACGGCCACGATCACCCGGTCCAGCCAGGCGTTCAACGACTTCCTCACGGCTGCGGTGCAGGACCGGTCGACGTTGGAAGCGCTGCGCTGCTGGGCCCCGCAGCCCGGATGATCTCGATCCTCGACGGGGCGCTGCACCAGACTGCCGATCGTGGATCAGCGTGCCCGCTTCCTCGACCTCGTCCAGCGGAACCCGGTCAACGCGGCGATCCTCGAGCGCGGGCCCACGCTCGGCGCGCCGGACTGGTGGCTGACCGCCGGCGCGGTGTTCCAGACCGTCTGGAACGTCCTCGACGAGCGCGATCCCGGCGCCGGGATCGCCGACTACGACCTCTTCTACTACGACGCCTCGGACCTGTCCTACGAGGCCGAGGACGTGGTGATCCGCAGGGCCGCCGCGCTGTTCTGCGACCTCGGGGTGCCGGTGGAGGTCCGCAACGAAGCGCGCGTGCACCTCTGGTACGAGTCGCGCTTCGGTGTCCCGGGGGTGCGGTTCACCAGCTCGGCGGACGCCATCGATCACTTCGCCTCGACCACGTGCTGCTTCGGCGTCTCCCGGACGCCGGGCGGCGAGCTGGTCGACTACGCGCCCCACGGGTACGCGGACCTGTTCGGGATGCGAGTGCGTCCGAACCCGCGACTGGCGCCGCACACGGTCTACGAGGCGAAAGCGCGGCGTTGGCAGCGGGAATGGCCGAGCCTGGTCGTCGATCCCTGGCCCGGCTCATCCCGGTAGGGGAACGCACTCGGCCAGGAGGTCGACGATGTCGCGCCAGGCCCGCTCCGCGTGCATCTGGTGGTAGCCGACGCCGGTCAGCACGGTCTGGCCGTACGTTCCGTCGGATCGCAGCGTGCCGTCCGGGTTGGTGGGCGGGTGGTGGAAGGCGTGCAGGGCGCCGCCGTAGACCGTGAGGCGCCAGTCGACGCCCGCGGCCTGCATCTCGGCGGCGAACGCCTCCCGCAGCCCGGGCGGCTGGATCGGATCCTCCGACCCGACGCCGGCCCACACCGGGCAGCGAATCCGTGCTGCCTCGCCGGGCCGGCCCGTCAGCACCGCGTTGACCGTCCCGATCGCGCGCAGCTCGACCCCGTCGCGCCCGAGTTCCAGCGCGATCGCGCCGCCGGTGCCGTAACCGATGGCGGCGATCCGATCGGGGTCGGTCCGCGGTTCGGCGCGCAGGACGTCGAGCGCCGCGTGGCCGATCCCCCGCATGCGGTCGGGATCCGCGAGGAGCGGCATGCAGCGCGCGAGCATCTCCTCGGGGTCGGCGAACCACTTCCCGCCGTGGATGTCGAAGGCCAGCGCCACGTACCCGAGCTCGGCGAGGGCGTCGGCACGCCGACGCTGGAAGTCGTTGAGCCCCGTCCCCTCGGGCCCGACCAGGACCCCGGGCCGGCGGTCGGAGCCGGCGGGGATCGCGAGGTGCCCGACCATCGTCAGGCCGTCGGCCGGGTATGTGACCGTACGCGTCGTGACCTGTGCCATGAGCTGGACGCTAATGACCACCGAGGCCGGTCGGGCCGGGGTTCACCACCAGCAGAACGACGATCGGCGGACCCGGAAGGAGACGTCACGATGAGGCCCCGAGTCCCCGCACCGACCCGGCGGCTCTCCTTCACCGAGATGACACCGGACGACATCGACGACATCGCCGCGCTCCTCGGCGACCCTCTGGTGATGCGGTACTACCCGCGACCGAAGGACCGGGAGGAAGCTCGCGCCTGGATCGACTGGAACCAGCGTCTCTACCGGGAAGAGGGCTTCGGGCTCTGGCGGGTCACCCTCCGCGCGACAGGGGAGTTCGTCGGCGACTGCGGCCTGACGCCGCAGACGATCGAGGGCGTGACGGACATCGAGATCGGATATCACGTCTGCCTCCGCCTCCAGGGACACGGCTACGCCACGGAAGCCGCGGCAGCGTGCCGGGACCACGCCCGGGATCTGGGCATCAGCCGCCTGATCGCGATCATCCATCCGCGGAACACGCCGTCGCAGCACGTGGCGGAGAAGATCGGCCTCGGCTACGAGCGGCCGGCCTCGGCCCGCACGGGCCAACAGGTGTCCGTCTATGCGACGGCCCTGTGACGGGGGAGCGCTCCTCCGCACGCCCTTCACGACGAGCCGATGGCGCCCCGACCGCGCCTGGACCTGATCTCGCGCCACTCCGTCGTCTGGTGGCAGCGCGGGCCGTCCGCACCTTCGAGGATCGGCCGGTCCCGCGCGAGACCGTGCACGCCATCATCGACGTGGCGCGGTGGACCGGCTCGGCGCGCAACCGGGTCGCCGGAGGGTCCTGTTTCAGCCGACGTCGACACGAACGAGCGGAGTCTCGGCACATTCACGTCACGACGCGCTGCGGCGCGAATTCCCGCGGCCGCTGTTGCGCCATACGGGTCACATCGATCCAGCAGCACAAATCGCACTCCGCAACATGGGTGCCGATGATGTCGGCAGAAGTTCCGGGAGGCGGCATGTCGCGTTTCCGTGGGACGTTGGACGGGTATTCCACCGCTACGCGCGGCCAGTGGTCCCCCACCTCGTTCTGGCCATGCGTGGGATGTCTCGCCGCCCGGCGGTCCCCTCCCTCGGGCGGCGAGACGTCGCCACCGGCGGGCAGAACCGAGACCCACCACGATGCCCTGGCCACCACCGAGTCGGGCGCGGTTGCGGTCTGCCTATGACACGTCGCCCACCTGGTCGTCCCGGTACTCCGTGTCGAGCGGGCCGGGGTTCGCCAGAATTCGCTTCTTCTGCGCCGAATGAGGAGGCCCGACCGGCTCACCGCCCTCACGCATGGTGTCGTTCAGCGGGCTTCTGCTTTGCATTTCCCGGTCGGACAATTCGCGGGCCGTGCTGTCGGCGCTGTTCGCTCGCGGACGTGGTTCACAACCCACGGCTGGTGGCACTGCGACCGGCGGTACCGAAGGTGAGTCCGCGGAGCTGGTCGACGATCAGACCTTGCCGCCGCTGCAGATACCGGTGCCGGCGGTGGCGGCCCGCCGGTGTGACCGCCGGTGGCGCCGTCAGCTTCCTGGCAACCTCGGCGGCGGCCGGACGCTGCTCGGGATCGTCAGCGGTCATGGCCCGGATGAGCCGGCCGGGATTGGCCGGCACCGCCTCGGGAACCACCGGTGGCCGCTGTAGCCGCGCCAATGCCGACTCGACCAGCGGGCCCGGATACTCCCGGCGCCCGGTCAATGACTCCAGCAGCACGAGACCCAAGGCGTAGACATCGGCGGCGGGGCCGACACGTTCCCCGCGAACCTGCTCGGGGGACAGGTAGGCGGCCGTTCCGACCATGGCGCCGTTCGCCGTCGTGGCGGTGCGGTCGACCGAGACCGCGATCCCGAAGTCCGCCAGCCGCGCCCGCCCCTGGTCGAGCAGAACGTTCGCCGGCTTGACGTCGCGGTGCACCACCCCGCTGGTGTGCACGTACGCGAGTGCGTCGGCCAGCTCCGCGCCGATCCGACACACCATCCGAGGCGGCAGCACAGGGCCGGCGTGGATCCGCTCCGCCAGACTCGGTCCCTCCGCCAGATCGGTCACCACCCACGACACCCCTTGCTCGACGCCCGCGTCCCGCAACCGCACCAGTCCTGGATGACGCAACCGGGCGAGCAACGACAACTCCTGGGACTGCCGGCGCACATCCTGCGCTGACGCCCCGGGTCGAAACTGCTTGACCGCGACCACCGCTCGCGACCGCAGGTCGCTGGCCCGGCGGACCACCGCCGACGAGCCGACCCCGATCACCGGCCCCAGCGCATACCGGCCGTGCAGCACATCCCCTGGCACGGCCATGCCGGGTCCGGTCGTGTCAGGCGTAACCGCATCAGGCTGCTGCTCCAACTCATGATCGACGGTCATGCCGATCCGTCCCCCACCAGGTGACCACGTATGCGCCGCTGGGCTAGCCGCCCGGTCGAACGGTGTGGCAGCCGGGTCGAGCGGTCGTTCGTCGGCGCTCAGTGGACGACGAGGTCGAGGAACGGCTCGGCGCGCTCGCAGGAGCTCGCGGTCGGGATCCCGCGCCGTGAGGTTGGCGTAAGCCGCGTGGGAACCGGGAACGTCGAACACATGATCCGGCAGAGCGAGGAACGGCCAGTTCCGCACAGACCTTCGCCCGGCGCCGGTGACGAGGCGCCGGTGCTGCAGATCATGCTCGTGGCCGACACCGCAACGCCATCGCGGGTGCGACGCCGGTTCCGGCGTTGGCTCGATGGGCTGGGCTGGCCGCGCGACCACCGAGACGACATCATCGTGGCGGTCGATGAGGCCACGGCCAACGTCGTCGACCACGCCTACCTGGGCCAGCGGGCGGGGCCCATCTGGATCGTTGCGCGAGAGCTGGCCGCGGGTCTGCGCGGCCATCGGCATGTGGAGATCACGGTTCGGGACTGGGGGCGTTGGCGGCCGGTTCCTGCTGACCCGGGATTCCGTGGTCGGGGGATCGCCATGATGCAGGCATTCATGCGCCGGGTTGATCTCCGTTGCCGCGACGACGGGACCGAGATCGTCTTGCGCAGTCCTGCGGTGCAGTTCTCCCAGTAGGTCGGCGTCCAGCGCATCCGCGCGGCCCATCGGGGCGGCTGCACAGGGGCCTGCGTGGCAAGCTTGCCATCGACCAGGCATATCGCCTGCTCGCAGCCTGTGGGCCCCCAGGGGATCGAACCCTGAACCCGCGGATTAAAAGTCCGCTGCTCTGCCGATTGAGCTAGAGGCCCGTGGCACCCCAGCGTAGCCGCACGTGGCCGCCACCCCGGCGATCACCACGACCCGCACACCGGCGCGGCGCCGGCAGCATCGACGTGCTGCTCGCCGCGCTTGCGCGTGGCCGATGCCGCCCGAGCGGCCTTCACACGTCGCCCTGGCACCGGCGGCGGGCTGCTCGCGCCGATCATGCCGCCATTGGCCCAACGGCGGGCACGGACGGCAACCATCCACCGACCTGCGGATACCTCGGCCGGAGTAACGCAGGGTCAGTTTCAGCAACGCTTCGCAACCACCCATCCTGGGGATATGCGACCCCGTCACCTGCTCCCCGGCGTGCTCGGCGCCCTGCTCGCGGCCGGTTGTGCGACCCCGGAGACAGTTGTCCAAACGGCGGCCTCGACCACACCGTCACACACCATCCAGGTGAGTGAGACGTTCCAGAGCGGTATGGGCCCGGCCGTCACCTACGACGAGGGGCTGGTGCCGGCGGGCGCCCGCGGTGCGGTGCAGTCGCGGTCCGGGGAGGGCACGACCACGGTGATGCTGGCCGTGCGTGGGGTCGAGCGGAACCGCGTGTACGGCGCCCAGGTGTCCATGCAGCCGTGCGGCGCGGCACCCGACGACGCGGGCGCGCACTTCCAGTACTCCGCCGACCCGGTCCAGCCCAGCGTCGACCCCACCTTCGCGAACCCCCAGAACGAGATCTGGCTCGACCTCACCACCGACGACACCGGCGCGGGCAGCGCCGAGTCGACGGTCGCGTGGACGTTCCCGAACGACCGGCGCCCCAAGTCCGTGGTGCTGCACTCCGACCAGACCTCCTCCGAGCCCGGCGACGCCGGCGCGGCGGGCGCTCGCGTCGCCTGCATTTCCGCCGACTTCTGACGTCGGGGACAATGGGGCCTTGTGAGTGCCCCGACCGTCGTCCGTCCGCTGCGTATCGGATCGTTCGTGTCCGAGACGCCGGTGGTGCTCGCTCCCATGGCCGGCATCACCAACCCGGGCTTCCGGCGTCTGTGCCGCGAGCAGGGGGCGGGCTTCTACGTGTGCGAGATGATCACCTCGCGCGGGATCGTCGAGAAGAACCCCCTGACGTTCCGGATGATCGCCTTCGACGCGGACGAGCACCCGCGGTCGATGCAGCTCTACGGGGTCGACCCCGCCGCGATGGGGCTGGCCGTCCGCATGATCGTCGAACGGGATCTCGCCGACCACATCGACATGAACTTCGGCTGCCCCGTCCCCAAGGTCACGCGCCGGGGCGGCGGGGCGGCGCTGCCGTACAAGCGCAGGCTGTTCGAGCGGATCGTGCGGGCCGCGGTCGAGAACGCCGGACCGCTGCCGGTCACCGTGAAGATGCGCGTCGGCATCGACGACGAACGCCACACCTACCTCGACGCCGCGCGCCGCGCAGCGGACGCCGGAGTGGCCGCGGTCGCCCTCCACGCGCGCACCGCGGCGCAGCGCTACTCGGGCACCGCCGACTGGTCGGCGATCTCCCGGCTCCGCGACGCCATGCCCGCGGAGCTGCCGGTGCTGGGCAACGGCGACATCTTCAGCGCCGCGGACGCGCTCGAGATGGTCGCGCGCACCGGCTGCGACGGCGTCGTCATCGGCCGGGGATGCCTCGGCAGGCCGTGGCTCTTCGGCGACCTCGAGGCCGCGTTCGCCGGGCGCCCGCTCCCGGAGCCGCCCAGCCTGGGCCGGGTGGCCGCCACCATGCGCCGGCACGCCGTGCTCCTCATCGAGCACATGGGGGACCACAAGGGCATCCGCGACATGCGCAAGCACATCGCGTGGTACCTCAAGGGCTTCCCGGTCGGCCCCGAGCTGCGGCGCAGCCTCGGCATGGTGAGCAGCATCGGCGAGCTGGACGACCTGCTCGCCACGCTCGACCCCGACATCCACTTCCCCGCCGACGCCGACGGCCCGCGCGGCCGGCAGGGCTCGCCGGGCCGCGTGGTGCTGCCGGAGCACTGGCTGGACGACCCGGACGACCCCACCGTCCCCCTGGGCGCGGAGCTGGAGCATTCGGGCGGCTGACCGATCCGACGGGGTCGCGGCCTCAAGGAAGGGCGCTCGGGCGTCGACACAACTGGCATGACGATGCTGGACGCCCCCAGGCGGGAGCACGTTCCGTCCACGCCCGGAGCGGCAGGCGCGGCGTGGCACACGGCGGCGGCGGAGGACCTCGCCGCTGACGGCCGCTGGGAGCAGGCCTACCAGCACCTCCGCACGGCCGTGCGGCTGCTGAACGGTCGGTCCGGGGTCGAGGAGCTCGACCGGTTGCGCCGCGAGCACGCCGAGGCCAGGGAACAGTGCCGCCGCGACAGCCTCACCGCCACCTACAACCGCCGCTACCTCGACGAGCGGCTCGTTGCGCTGGTGGGCGAGCCGGGCGGCGTCGGAGCGGCCGGGATCGCGGTCGCGCTGCTGGACGTCGACCACTTCAAGCAGATCAACGACACCTACGGCCATCCCTTCGGGGACCGCGTGCTGCAACGGCTCGTCGCCGTGATCGACTCGAGCCTGCCCGAGAACGCGTTCTGCGCCCGGTACGGGGGCGAGGAGTTCGCGATCGTCATGCCCGGCTACGACCGCCACGAGGCGGTACGGGTGTGCGAGACCGTCCGGGAACGGGTCGACGGCCACCTGTGGCCGGAGCTGGCGCCCGGGCTCCGCGTGACCGTCAGCATCGGTGCCGCACACGGGTTCGGGCCGGTGACCGGCCACGACGGTCTGGTCGACGCGGCGGACCGGCTCCTGTACGCGGCGAAGCACTCCGGGCGCAACGCCGTCGCCTTCCACGACGCCCACACCGGGCACGCGCGGCTCGCCGGGGCGGCCGGTGGCCGCCGGTCGATACCGTAGGCACCGGTCGTCGCACCCCACTGCGGTCAGGGCACCCCCGCTCCGTAAGCTCGAATCGAGACGTTGAGGGGCGGGCTCGGGCGAGTTGTTGCCCGTGCCCGCCCGCCTTCTGTTGGTGCCGAGGAGGTGGGCGTGGAGGACGGTCCGTACCGTGCTCGGCGCCCCACCGGCGGGCGCAGGGGCGCCCAGGAGGATCCGCAGGACGTCCTCGCCCGGCACGGTCTGCTCGGCTCCGACCTCGACGCACCGCCCCCCGGAAGCCGCGCCGCCCGGCGGCGGGCAGCCGAACGGGACTCCTCCCCCGTCGGCGACAGCGGGCGGCATGCCGTCGACGTTCCGCCGGGCAGGCACGGAGCCCCGCGGGAGGACGGTCACCGGTACCGGGCCGACGCCCCAGTGGCCCCACCGGCTCGTGGTGGGGGTCGCAGGCACGCTCCCGAACCGTTCGACGCACCCGGGGGGCGCCGGAACGGCAGCGCCCCCGATCCCGACCTCCCCGCCGCAGGCGGCCGCAGGCGGCTCGCCGACGACTTCGACGAGCCCGCCGCGCCGCGCAGGCGCCGGGCAGCGGGTCCCCCGGACGAGTTCGCAGGGCCGCGCAGTCCCGAGCCCCCGCGCGGTCGGCGGCACCTCGATCCCGGACTCCGCGACGATCCCGGCGCACCACCCCGCCGGCGACGCGCCGACGACGCGGACGATCCGCCGGTGGCCCGCCGCGCACCGAGGGAACGGGCCCGCCCACCCGGCGTCGGCCCTCCCGCGCGGGCCGCCCGCCGCGACCCCGTCGACGCACCGAACGGCGAACGGCGCCGTTCCGTCGAGCAGTCCGCGACCACCGCCCTGCCCGCCACGGCCGCCGGTCGACGGCGCACCGCGGATCCCGACGCCGGTTCGCCCGCGACGACGGCCATCCCGACCGGCGGCAGGTCCCGGCCACGCCGCCCCGACTCCACGACGGACGCGCCCGCGGCCACCACCGCCATCCCCACGGCACCCCGCCGCCGCCCGAGCGAACCCGGCGCCACCCGCCGGCCCCCCGCCGAACCGCCGGACCGCGCCCCGGCCCGGGGTTCCCGCGCGCGCCCGGCCGAGCCCGCGACCACGGCGCTGCCGGCCAACGGTCGCAAGACCCGCACCGATGCACCCGAGCCCGCGGCCACCACCGCCCTGCCCGCCGCACGGAGCCGCCGCGGCGGCGCGACGAACGCGGAGGCGACGGTCGCGGCCCGCAAGGCCCCTGCGGACGGCGACGGGGACGGCCGGTCCGACCGAGAACTCGATGCGCGTACGCGCGCGATGCGCATCGACGAGACGCTCACGCGGATGACCGCCGCCCACGCCGGGGTGACCCTCGCCGTGACCGATCGTCCCGCCGAGGAGCCCCTCGCGCCGCCACCCCGGCGTGGGGCGGCCGCCACCGCCGGGCGCCTGCTCGCCGGGGCGCTGGCGCTCGTGGTGCTCGCCGCCACCGCATTCGGCTGGGGCACGAAGACCTGGCTGGGTTCCGCCGTCCGCGACGCCGACGCGCTGGATCCGAGCTCGAGCGCCGTCGTCGACGCCGCCGCCCAGGCCGGGGACGAGAACGTGCTGGTCGTGGCCACCGCACCGGCCTCCGACCCGACCGAGCCGCGGGCCGACACGGTCGCCGTCGCGCACGTCCCGGACAGCGGCGGCCCGGTCACCGTGCTCGCGTTCCCCCTCGACCTGGAGATCAACCGGCCGCCCTGCGAGACGTGGGACGCCGGCACTGCGACGTACCGGACCGAACCGGTGCAGGCGGAGGCCCGCACCCAGCTCGCCAGCGCCCTCGATCTCGGCGGACCGCGCTGCATCACGCGCGTGGTGCAGCAGCTCAGCGGCCTCGCCATCACCAAGTACGTCGGCATGAACCTCGCCGCCGTGCCGGCGATGACCGACGCGGTGGGCGGGGCCGAGATCTGCGTGCCGCGCCCGGTGCTCGACGGGGTGCTCGGTCCCGTCGTGCCGGATCCGGGTCCGAACCGGCTGGAGGGCGTGCGCGTCGCCGACTTCGTGCAGGCCGGCGACGTGGAGGGCGAGCCTTCCCCGGAGTACGGGCGCATCGAGCGGCAGCAGAAGGTGCTCGCCGCGGTGCTCGACTCGGCAGTGTCGGGCACCGCGCTGCTCGACGTCGGGCGGCTCATGGCGCTGCGCCCGACGCTCTCCGACGCCGTGCTGGCCGACGGGGCCGGTATCGACCAGGTGCTCGCGCTCTCGATGACGCTGCGGCGCCTCGACTCCGACGGCGTGCGGTACGCGGCGGTGCCGACCGCTGAGCGCAACAGCCGCGGCAACGCGGTCCTGCGCGACACCGACGCGGCCGCCCTGTTCTCGGCCGTGCGCGGCGACCAGCCGCTGCCCGCCGACGCCACGGACCCCGGCGCCGGAACCGCGGGCCCCACCCCGAGCGAGGTCACGGTGGAGGTCGTCAACGCCTCCTCGCGCTCCGGGCTCGCCGGCGAGGTGAGCGAGACGTTGAGCTCGCTCGGCTTCGACGTGGGCGAGCCCGGCAGCGCCGACCAGCCCACGTCCGAGACCGTGATCCGGTTCTCCCCGGACCAGGCGGCGGCCGCCGAGGTGCTGCGGGCCACCGTGCCGTCGGCCACCGAGGTGCCCGACCCCGGGAGCTCCAACGTGCTGCAACTGGTGCTCGGCCAGTCGTTCGACGACGTGGTCCGGGCCCCGTCGGAACCGATCGCGCTGGCCGCCCCCACCGACGAGGCGCCCACCGCGCCGGCCGTCACCTGCACGTGACCTACGAGCGCGCCCCGGCATACACCACCCCGCGTGCGCGGAGCACATCGTGGACGTTCGAGCCAGGCAAGAATCTGACGCTGATGGCGCGAATCAATCTTGTTGGACCGTGGCTCGGCCTGTCAGGCTCCTCGCCACCCAGGAGGTCCAACGACATCCGCTGATGACGACGTGGCACAGCGCGGCCGGCCCGCCTGGAGCACCCCTTTCCGACCCGCCGCCACCGACCGGGAGAAGCCCCGCCGTGCGCAAGATCATCACCTTCACCCACGCCACCCTCGACGGCTATATCGACGACCCGCACGAGTGGTCGTTCCAGTACTCCGACGAGGAGTTCCAGGACTACGGACTCACGATGACGCTTGCTGCCGACGCACTGCTGCTCGGCCGCATCACCTACGAAGGCATGGCCCAAGCCTGGCCCACCAGGGGCGGTAACCCCTTCGCCGACCACGTCAACTCGATCACCAAGTACGTCGTCGCCTCCCGGCCGGTCGATACCACGGCCTGGGATCCGACCGTGGTCGTCGCCGGCCCCGACCTGCTCGACGAGGTCAGCCGACTGAAGCAGGCCGACGGCGGCGACATCGTCATCTGGGGCACCGGCCGGCTGACCGACGCCCTCGCCGCGGCCGGCCTGCTCGACGAGTACCGGATCTGCACCTGCCCCGTCATCAAGGGAGGCGGCGAGCCCCTGTTTCGCCCTGCCAGCACCGGCACCGTCGAGCTCCTCGACACCAAGATCTTCGCCACCGGCGCCGTCGTCCACGCCTACCGGCCCACCTCAGCCCTCTGACCCGAGCCCGGTGGTGGCCGCCGCGGTCGTGGTCGAGCAAAGGCCCGTAGCCCGAGGAGCCGCCGCAGCCACCGTCCGACCTTCTGCGGGTCGCGGGCCGCCGCTCGCTACGGCCGGGTCCTTCAGCACACTCCTGGCCCGACGTTCACCGCGGGTTCACCCGCCCGCGCGGTCGTTCGTCCGATTCGGCACTACCCTTGGGGGATGCGTGACGTCTACCAGGAGCAGCTCGACGATCTGGCGAATGCCCTGGCGAGCATGTGCACCCAGGTGGCCGAGGCGATGAGCAAGGCCACGCAGGCGCTGCTGGAGGTCGATCTGCAGCTGGCTGAGGAGGTGATCTCCGAGGACATCCGCATCGACGAGATCCGCGCCTCCGCCGAGGAGAAGGCGTTCGCGCTGCTCGCCCTGCAGGCGCCGGTGGCCACCGACCTGCGGATCGTGGTCTCGGCCATCCACGGCGCGGGTGACATCGAGCGCATGGGCGACCTCGCGCTCCACGTCGCGCAGGCGGCCCGTCGCCGCCACCCGCACCCGGTGCTGCCCGCGGAGGTTGCGCCGTACTTCGCCGAGATGGGCCAGGTCGGCGTGGAGCTGGCGAAGAAGGCGGGCGACGTCATCCGCACCCGCGACCTCGCCCGGGCCGCGGAGCTGGAGACCGACGACGACGCCATGGACGACCTGCACCGGCACATGTTCACGGTGCTGATGGACCGCAACTGGAGCCACGGCGTCGGCCCGGCCGTCGACATCACGCTGCTGGCCCGATTCTACGAGCGGTACGCCGACCACGCCGTGGCCGTCGCGCGGCGGATCGTCTACGTCGTCACCGGCCAGATGCCGGGACCGCTCACCGTCTGAGTGGTTCATCGGTCGTTCATCCAGCCGCTGCTGTTGCCTGACCAGCTGCTCATAGGCTCTCCCCGTGCCTCCCGCCCCGTTGCCCCAACAGCTGACCGAGCTGTCCGAGCTGCTCGGCCGGATGTGCACGGCCGCCGCCGGCGCGCTCAACCGCGCCACCGCCGCCCTGATCGAGTCACGGGAGCGGCTGGCCGTCCAGGTCGTCGCCGGCGACGAGGTGATCGACGTGCTCCGCGCGCAGGTGGAGGAGCTCGCGGGCGACGCGCTGCTGTTCCACGGCCCCGTCGCGGGCGACCTGCGGGCGGTCGTGTCCGCGATCCGCACGGCGGGCGACGTCGAGCGGATGGGTGACCTCGCCCTGCACGTCGCCGAGGTCGTGCGGATGCGGCACCCGGAGCCGGCCCTGCCCCCCGAGGTGCGACCGGCGTTCGCCGAGATGGGCAAGGTGGCTGTGCAGCTCGCGCTCAAGGCGGCCGAGGTCGCGCGCACCCGCAACGTGATCCTGGCCGCCGAGTTGGACACCGACGACGACGCCATGGACGTGCTGCACCGCGAGATGATGGAGGTGCTGATGGACGAGCGCTGGCCGCACGGGGTCCGCGCGGCCGTCGACGTCACGCTGCTGGCGCGCTACTACGAGCGCTTCGCCGACCACGCGGTGGTGGTGGCGCGGGAGACCGTCTACGCCGTGACCGGCCAGGAGCCCGACACCCTCCCGATCTGAGGGCGCCGGCTTCCTGGATTGTGATCAGCCGAACCGGCCGGAGACGTAGTCCTCGGTGGCCTTCTCCGTGGGCTGGGAGAAGATCGTCTTCGTCTCGTCCATCTCCACGAGCTTGCCGGGCTTGCCGGTCCCCTCGATGTTGAAGAAGCCGGTGTAGTCGCTCACGCGCGCGGCCTGCTGCATGTTGTGCGTGACGATGACGATCGTGTACTCCATCTTGAGCTCGTTGATCAGGTCCTCGATCGCGAGCGTGGAGATGGGGTCGAGGGCCGAGCAGGGCTCGTCCATCAGCAGCACGTCCGGCTGGACGGCGATGGCCCGCGCGATGCACAGGCGCTGCTGCTGCCCGCCGGAGAGGCCCGATCCGGGCTTCTCGAGCCGGTCCTTGACCTCGTTCCAGAGGTTCGCGCCGCGCAGCGACCTCTCGACGAGCTCGTCGGTGGCGTCCTTCTTCAGCTTCTTGCTGTTGAGCCGCATCCCCGCGATCACGTTGTCGTAGATCGACATCGTGGGGAACGGGTTGGGCCGCTGGAAGACCATCCCGATCTGGCGGCGGACGCCCACCGGGTCGATGCCGGGCGCGTACAGGTCCTGGCCGTCGAGCTCGAGCTTGCCCTCGACCCGCGCGTTCGGGATGACCTCGTGCATGCGGTTGATCGCCCGCAGGTAGGTCGACTTCCCGCAGCCCGACGGCCCGATCAGCGCCGTGACCGTCTTCGGCCGGATCAGCATGTTGACGCCCTCGACCGCGCGGAACGAGCCGTAGTAGATGTTCAGGTCCTTGGCTTCGATCGCCTTGCCCATGATGTCTGGTCCTTTACCGGGTCTTCGGGGCGAACAGGCGGGCGATCGCGCGCGCCACCAGGTTCAGCAGCATGACGAGGATGATCAGCACGAGCGCCGCCGTCCACGCGCGGTCCACGGACGGCTCCGGCGGGACCCCGGGCTGCGTGTACGAGTAGTAGGCGAACACCGGCAGCGTGGACATCCGGCCGTCGAACGGGTTGAGGTTCAACCCGGTGGTGATCCCGACCGTCACGAGCAGCGGCGCCGTCTCGCCGATCACCCGGGCGATCGCGATCGTGATGCCGGACGCGATACCCGCGATCGAGGTGGGGATGACGACCTTGAGGATCGTGCGCCACTTCGGCACACCCAGCGCGAACGCCGCCTCGCGCAGCTCGTTCGGCACGATCTTGAGCATCTCCTCGGTGGACCGGACGACCACCGGGATCATGAGCACCGACAGCGCGACGGCGCCGGCGAACCCGAGGCGTGCACCCGGACCGAGCAGCAGCGTGAACAGCGCGACGGCGAAGAGGCCGGCGACGATCGACGGGATGCCGGTCATGACGTCGACGAAGAACGTGATCGCGCGAGCGAGCCGGCCCTTCCCGTACTCCACCAGGTAGATGGCCGTGAGGGCGCCGACCGGGATCGACATCAGGGCCGCGAGCAGCGTGATGATCAGCGTGCCCATGATCGCGTGGTAGGCGCCGCCGCCCTCGCCGACGATCCCGCGCATCGACCAGGTGAAGAACTGGGCGTCGAACCGGGTGATGCCGTAGCCGACAACGGTGATCACCACGCTGAACAGCGGGATGAGCGCGACGAGGAACGCCGAGGTCACGATGATCGTGACGAGCCGGTCGGTGGCCTTGCGCCTGCCCTCGACGACGCGGGAGAGCAGGTAGAGGCCGACGGCGAACACCACCACGGTGCCCACCACGAACAGGCCGATGCTGAAGCCGGTGATCGCGAGGAGCCCGCCGACGACGACGGCCGCCGCGGCGAGCGCACCGGGTGTGGCAAAGCGCGGGAGCTGCCCCTGCCGCTCGAGCCCCCGGAGCCCGGGCGCGAGGTCGACGCCGAGGTCGGAGCCCTTGCGATCGGTGTCGATGGACATCAGTTCGCTCCCGAGAACTCGCGGCGTCGGTTGACGATGTAGCGGGCGAGCGAGTTGACCGCCAGCGTGACGAGGAACAGCACCAGGCCGGACGCGACGAGCGTGTTGTTCTCCAGCCCCGTGGCCTCCGGGAACTCGAGCGCGATGTTCGCGGCGATCGTGGCCGGGTTGCCGTTTCCGATCAGGTTGAACGTGATGCCGCCCGACACGGACAGCACGATGGTGACCGCCATCGTCTCGCCGAGGGCGCGCCCGAGGCCGAGCATCGCGCCGCTGATGATCCCGGAACGCCCGAAGGGGATCACCGCCATCCGGATCATCTCCCACCGGGTGGCCCCCAGCGCGAGGGCGGCCTCCTCGTGGAGCTTGGGCGTCTGCAGGAACACCTCGCGCGACACCGCGGTGATGATCGGAAGGATCATCACCGCGAGCACCAGACCGGCGACGAACATCGTGCGCCCGGTGCTGGACACCGGGCCGGCGAACAGCGGGATGAACCAGAGGTACTCGTTCAGCCATGTGGTGAGCCCGACCGAGGCCGGGGCGAGCACCAGGATCCCCCAGAGGCCGTACACGATGCTGGGCACCGCGGCCAGGAGGTCGACGAGGTACCCGAGGCCCTGCGCGATCCGGCGCGGCGCGTAGTGCGTGATGAACAGCGCGACGGCCACCGCGAGCGGGGTGGCCACCACGAGGGCGATGAGCGCGGCCACCAGCGTGCCGAACACCAGCGGGCCGATGTAGGCGACGAGGCCGTTGCCGCCGGGGATCTCCTCGGCGGGCGCGACGATGGCCGGCACCGCTTCGACGATGAGGAAGGCCGCCACTCCGGCGAGGACGACGAGGATGAGAACGCCGGCCGCCGTGGCCGAGCCCGAGAAGATCCGGTCGCCGCGCTGCACGACGGGCTTCGCCGGACCGGATGCCGCGTCTTCTGTCGCCGGGGCAGGCCCCGGGCTGGTATCGGTGGTCACTTCGTCCCTTCCGACGACACCGTGATCGGCTCGCGGGTGGCGGCGCCGGAGAGCCCGGGCGGTTCCATGATGGCCACTGCCCGGGCTCCCCGACTACGTGATGGTGGTTGCACTCAGCTCCCGGCGGAGATGGCGTCCACAGCGGGCTGGTACTGGCTGCGCTGCGCGTCGGTGATCGGCGCGCTGCCGGCCGCGTCCGCCGCGGCCTGCTGGCCCTCCTCGCTGATCACGTAGTTCAGGAAGGCGTGCACCGCCCCGGCCTGCGCCTGGTCCTGGTAGGTCGTGCACGCGATCTGGTAGGAGACCAGCACGATCGGGTAGTTGCCCGACTCCGTGGTGTCGCGCGCGAGGTCGATGGCGAAGTTGTACTGCCCCTTGCCGGCGACCCGCTCCGAGCTCTCGACGACGGCCGCGGCCGCCTCCGGCGTCGGCGGCACGAACTCGCTGCCGACCCCGACGGACGCCTTGCCCAGGTCACCGGCCTGGCTCTCGTCGGCGTAGCCGATCGTGCCCTGGCCACCCTTGACCGCGTTCACCACACCGGAGGTGCCCTGGGCGGCCTCGCCGCCCTGGACCGGCCAGTCGCCGCTCGCCTCGTGCGGCCAGTCCGCGCCCGCCGCGGCAACGAGGTACTCCGTGAAGTTCTCGGTGGTGCCCGACTCGTCCGAGCGGTTCACCGGCGTGATCGCGGTGGCCGGCAGCTGCACCCCGGGGTTGTCGGCGGCGATCGCCGGGTCGTTCCAGGTGGAGATCTGGCGGTTGAAAATCTTCGCGACCGTGGCCGGCTTGAGCTTCAGGTCGGTGACGCCCTCGAGGTTGTAGACCACCGCGATCGGCGAGATGTACACCGGGATCTGGACGACGTTGTCGGGGCCGCCGCACCGCTGCTGCGCCAGCGGGAGCTCCTCGTCGTCCAGGGCGGCGTCGCTGCCGGCGAACTGCACGCCGCTGGCGACGAACTGGTCGCGCCCGGCGCCGGAACCGCTCGGGTCGTAGTTCACCGTGGCGTCCGGGGCCACCGAGTTGAAGGCCGCGATCCAGGCCTGCATGGCGGCCTGCTGCGAGCTCGCGCCCGCCCCGGAGATCTGGCCGGAGACGTCGCTCGCGGCAGGGGCGCTGCCACCACCGCCCGCGGGCGGCGCCGCGGCCTCGTTGGCCGCGCCGCAGCCGGCGAGCAGGATGGCGCCGCTGGCGGCCACGCCGACCGCGGCGAGTCGGGCACGGGAGCCGTGCCGCAGGGTGTTCACCTGTGTTCCTCCGTACGTGGATTCCCGTGCAACGGGTACGCGGCTCGGGGGCCGCACGCCGGGAACGGTAGGTAAGGCCGATGGACGGACCCCGCCGTTCAGGTGAACGAAGGATGAACAGGCCCCTCAAGTGAGGCAATGCACTCGCGGAGCGCAGATCGTGATCTGGCCGTGACCTGCGTCGACGTGATCAGCTCGATCGTCGCCGTGGTTGCCGCCGGGTGAACAGATCTCAGCGGCGGTACGAAACATCGGCCTGCCATCGGGTGAACCCCAGGCTGCCGTAGAGCCGCACCGCGGGCGCGTTGTCCGCCTCGACGTAGAGCAGGACGCGGGACTGCCCGCGGAGGCGCAGGTGGCGCAGGCCGGCGAGGGTGAGCGCGACGCCCAGCCGCATGCCGCGCGCCGACGGGTCGACACCCAGCACGTACACCTCGCCGATCGGGTCGGGGCCGGCGTGCACCTTGGTCCAGTGGAACCCGAGCAACCGTCCCGACTCGTCCACCGCCAGCAGGAACCCGGCCGGGTCGAACCACGGCTCGGCCTCCCGCAACCGCAGCTGGGCGCGGTCCCAGCCCCCTTGCTCCGGGTGCCAGTCGAACGCCGCGTTGTTGACGCGCAGGAACTCGTCGTCGTCCTGTCCCGGCACGAAGGCCCGCACCCGCACGCCCGCAGGCAGTTCCGGCTCCGCGATCGGGGCGAGCAGGCTGCGCCGCATCTGCCAGAGCTCCCGCACCGGGGTGAAGCCGAGGCGGGCGGCGAGGGCCACCGCACCCGGGTGCTGGCCGTGGGCCCAGACGCGGAGCTCGCCTCCCGCACGGGCCAGCACCTCCTCGACGATCCGCCTCCCGACGCCGGCCCGGCGGTGGTCGGGGTGCACCACGAGCTCGGCGACACCGTCGGAGTCGAGCTGGGCCACCCCGCGCAACGCACCGCCGTCGAGGGCGAGCAGGTGCGCCGCATCGGCGTCGGTGAGGTGCATCAGCACGTGCTCACCCAGGGGCGCCGTGCCGTCGACGTCCGCGGCCGCCGCAGCCAGCGCCTCGACCTCCGCGGCCTGCGCCTCGTCCAACCCCGCCCGCCACGACAGCTCGATCACCCGCACGACGCTACCCGGGAGAGGCCGAGGAGTGTGCTGAGCGGCCCGGTGGGCGCGCGGGGCCACCGGAGGCGGCCTCTTCGTGATCAGGTGTGGCTGGGCGCCCTCGGGTGGGCGCTGCGGCGAATCTCGGACCGATCATGACGAGTTGATCGTTGCGAGAGCGGCGGTCGAGCCGGGTCACCGATCCAGCGGCAACCCCATCTGCGGCTCGTGACGCGCAGTAGGTTCGGGGTTCCTCAGCGCGCTCCCAGGGGACGGCCCACGACGTCGGGTGCCGGGTGCGGGGCCCGGTCACCTTCCTCGTCGTCGCCGGGCGCCCCGTCGTCGTCGAGGAGCCCGACCGGCGCCGACCCGAGCGCGTTGCGGGTGGGCCGGACGAACTTGTAGCCCACGTTCCGCACGGTGCCGATCATCTGCTCGTGCTCGGGGCCGAGTTTCGCGCGAAGCCGTCGGACGTGGACGTCGACGGTGCGCGTGCCACCGAAGAAGTCGTAGCCCCACACCTCCTGCAGCAGCTGGGCGCGCGTGAACACCCGGCCCGCGTGCTGCGCGAGGTACTTGAGCAGCTCGAACTCCTTGTAGGTGAGCTCGAGGAGCCGGCCGCGCAGCCGGGCGGCGTAGGTGGCCTCGTCGATGACGAGCTCGCCGAGCACGAGCGCACCGCCGTCCCGGCCCGCGTCGGCGCCGGGCCGCGCCCTCAGCAGCCGCAGCCGCGCGTCCACCTCGGCCGGTCCCGTGGTGGGCAGGAGGATCTCGTCCACCACCCACTCACCGGACACGGCCACCAGCCCACCCTCGGTGAGCACGGCGACGACGGGCACGTCCGTGCCGGTGCTGCCGAGCAGGCGGCACAGGCTGCGGGCGGCGACCAGGTCGGTGCGCGCGTCGACGACGACGGCGTCGTGGGGGCCTGCGTCGAGCAGCGCCGCGACCTCGGGCGCCGCCGTCCGAACCCCGTGTGGGAGCAACGTGAGAGCAGGCAGAACCGAACCGGGGTCGGGGTCGGCCGTCAGCAGCAGGAGTTCCACGTGGTGTGCCTCCTCTCCCACCGGGAGCCGGGCCGCCCGCTGCGGCCGCCGCCTCCTGAAGATCACGGCGGGCAGCGATGACGCACCGATGTCACCCGCGTGACCCGGCGGGAACACCACACGCGGATCGATGCAGGATAACCGGGTGGGGGTCGATCACACGAGCTGCGCGGCGCAGGTCACGCCGGTGCCGGTCACCGCGACCACGGCCGACGGGGTTGCGCTCGCGGGCGTGCACCTCCCCCGGGAGGCATCGGCGGGCGGCACCGCGCTCGTCGTCGCGCACGCGTTCACCCACCACGTCCGGCACCCGATCACCCGCAGACTGCTCGCGGTGCTCGCCACCGAGGCACCCGTCGTCGCCTTCGACATGCGCGGTCACGGCCGCTCGGGAGGCCGCAACACCGTCGGCGACCGCGAGCTGCTCGACCTCGACGCCGCCGTGGCCGCCGCGCGCGCCCTCGGCCACGAACGGGTGGCCACGATCGGGTTCTCCCTCGGCGCCGCGGTGGCCCTGCGCCAGGCGGTGGGCGGGGCCGACCGACCGGACGCCGTGGTCGCCGTGAGCTCACCCGCCCGCTGGTACTCGCGGGAGACCGCGGCCATGCGCCGCGTGCACTGGCTGCTCGAACAGCCGCACGGCCGGCTCGCCGCACGGGCGCTCGGGGTGCGCCTCGACGGTGGGTGGGAGGTCGTCCCGCCGTCACCGGTCGAGGTCGTCGCCGACATCGAGGTGCCGCTGCTGGTCGTCCACATCACGGGTGACCGCTACTTCTCCGTGGCGCACGCCCGCGCGCTCGCCGCCGCGTCCCGCGGGCGGGCCGAGCTGTGGGAGGAACCCGGCGACGGGCACGGCGAGAGCGGCACGGACGCGGACCTCGCCCGTAGGATCGCCCGATGGGCGCTCTCTGCGTGCGCCCCAGATGACGGGCGGGAACGGGCTCGCTCTACCGTCGAAGCCTTCACCCCGGCAGAGTGCCGGGCCGCAAGGTCGGAGGTCGGATGAGGCGCCTGGTCATCGCGCTGCTCGTCCTGGTCGGGCTGTTCATCGCCGTGGACTACGGAGCGGCCGCGCTCGCCGAGTCCGCGGTGTCGCGTCAGATGCGTGAGCAGATCGGGCTCGTCGACGATCCCTCGGTGCGGATCAACGGCTTCCCGTTCCTCGTCCAGGCGATCTCCGGCGAGTACTCCAGCGTGGACGTCGAGGCCACCCACATCCGCCTGGGCCAGCTGCAGGAGCTGAGCGTCCGCGCGCAGCTGCACGACGTCGACGCGCCGCTGCCGATGTTGCTCGGGTCGGGTCCGAAGTCGCTGGCCGTGAAGGCGGTCGAGGGCACCGTCCAGATCCCCGCCTCCGACGTGCAGCGGCTCGTCCCCGGCATCGAGAAGCTCCGCATCGAGAACGTCGACGAGTACGCGCTGGAGCAGGTCGTCGTCGACGAGGGCGCCGACAAGTCGCTCCGCACGATCGACCCGGAGAACGCGGTCCGCCTCGTCGGCACCGCCACGGTGCTCGGCGAGGAGTCCGAGGTTTCGGTGATCGCCGTGCTCGAGCTCGTGGACGGGCAGGCCCAGATCATCCCGCGCGACATCCGGCTCGGCGGCAGCGACGCCGACCCCCTCCCCGTGGCGGTGCAGCGCACGCTGCAGCAGCAGTTCACGCTGCGGATCGACCCCGGCTCGCTCCCGCTCGCGGCCACGCCGACGAAGCTGCGCGCCGTCGGCGGCACGCTCGAGATCAGCGGGTACGCCGACGACCTCACCCTCGGCGACACCGCGGTCTCCGCCACCGGGTCGTGACCTGCTCCTCATCGACAGTGCCGGGATGCCCCAACCTCGGCTACCCTCACCAGCGTGTTCTGGCCGCTGACCCGTCGCCGCGCAGTTGACCTGTGCCGCGTCGGCAGCTGCCTGTGTCACGTCTCCTGAGCCCTTCGCGTCCTTCCACGCACCCCCCTCAGGAGCATCTCGCCATGTCCGCACCACCGCACCCGTCTGCCGTGCCCCGGGCCGGCAGCGCGCCCGTGCACGCCCTTCACCGCACCGCCGATATACAGGGAGCAAATGCATGAGCCGCCAGGACGTCCTGGTCACTGCCGACTGGGCCGAGAAGAACCTCGGTAGCGACGGGATCGTGTTCCTCGAGGTCGACGAGGACACCACCGCATACGACGGCGGCCACCTCACCGGAGCCGTCAAGATCAACTGGACGACCGAGCTGCAGGACGCGGTTCGCCGCGACATCGTCGACAAGGACCAGTTCGCGCAGCTGCTGTCCCTGAAGGGCGTCGGCAACGACGACACCGTCGTGCTCTACGGCGGCAACAACAACTGGTTCGCGGCCTACGCCTACTGGCAGTTCAAGCTGTACGGGCACGCCGACGTCAAGCTGCTCGACGGTGGCCGCAAGAAGTGGGAGCTCGACGGCCGCACCCTCACCACGGACGTCGCGGAGCGGCCCGCCACCACCTACACCGCGAAGGACCCGGACCTCTCGATCCGCGCCTTCCGCGACGAGGTCGTCGACGCGATCGGCGAGAAGAACCTCGTCGACGTCCGCTCGCCCGACGAGTTCTCCGGCAAGATCCTCGCACCCGCCCACCTGCCGCAGGAGCAGTCGCAGCGGCCCGGCCACGTGCCCTCCGCGATCAACATCCCGTGGAGCAAGGCGGCCAACGAGGACGGCACGTTCAAGTCGGACGAGGACCTCACGAAGCTCTACGCCGAAGAGGGCTACGACGCCGGCAAGGCCACCATCGCCTACTGCCGCATCGGCGAGCGCAGCTCCCACACCTGGGTCGTGCTGCACGAGCTGCTCGGGCACGGCGACGTCAAGAACTACGACGGCAGCTGGACCGAGTACGGCTCGCTGATCGGCGTGCCGATCGAGCTGGGTGCGCCCGCGAAGCAGGCCTCCTGATGTGCGGAGCGCCGGACCAGGCGGTCGCGCTCCCGCCCGGCACCGACCTGACCAAGGAGACCGTCCTCACCGGCCGCGTCGTGGCCGGCGATCAGCCGGTCGGCGGCGCCTTCGTGCGGCTGCTGGACGGCACGGGTGAGTTCACTGCCGAGGTGGTGGCGTCCGAGGCCGGGCAGTTCCGGTTCTTCGCCGCACCGGGCACGTGGACGGTCCGCGCGCTGTCCCGCGTCGGCAACGGCCAGGCCGAGCTGAAGGCCGACGGCCCGGGCGTCCACCGGGCGGAGATCGCGGTCGTCTAACCCCTTCCCGATTGCAGCCCAAACGCACTTCCGGGGAGCCACCGCCGCAGCGAAGCACGGCGAGGGCTCCCCGGGGACGGCACAGCCACTTTCACGCCACCACGTTGCGTGCCATGCATGTCCAGTGGCTGAACGCCGTCGCGTAGCAGGCGGACAGCCACTGGTGGCACGAGAGCGGCTTTGCTGCAACGGGGCACTAGGCTGCGCCCGGTGCAGTGGTTGTTCACCGGCGTGCTCCTCGCCGTCTGCGGCGGCATCACCCTATTCACCGGCTACCTGCTTCGCAGGCTGTTCACGACGGCCCCGGCGGAGCCCGACGTGCTCGCGGAGTCGAAGCCGTGACCGGCGACGAGCTGCCGGGCACCGTCGCCGGCCCGGCGAACGCCGCCTCCGACTCCCCGCAGCGCAACCGTCCGCGGTTCGACGACCTGCCCGTCCCGGACGACACCGCGAACCTGCGGGAGGGCCCCGACCTGCACGAGCTGTGCATCGGGCTGCTCCCGCTCGTCGGCGTGTGGCGGGGTACCGGTGAAGTCGTCTACCCGACGATCGACGGCCCCTACAGCTACGGGCAGCAGATCGTCTTCGCCCACGACGGCCGCCCGTTCCTCTCCTACGAGACCAGGGCGTGGCTGCTCGGCCCGGACGGCGAGGTGCTGCGGCCCGCGGCGCGCGAGACCGGCTTCTGGCGGCCGCAGCCCGACGGCGAGCTCGAGGTGCTGATCACCCACGCCACCGGGATCACCGAGATCTTCTACGGCCGGGCCCGCAACCTGACCTCGTGGGAGATCAAGACGGACGCGGTGGTGCGCACGGCGTCCGCCAAGGAGGTCGTGGGCTCCCACCGCCTGTACGGCCTCGTGGACGGCGGCGATCTGGCCTACGTGGACGAGCGGGCGATGATGGGCCAGCCCTTGCAGCCGCACCTCTCGGCGCGCCTCAACCGCATAGCGGGCTGAGTCAAGCCTCCTGCCCGGCGTGCGCCAGCAGCTCCTCGATCTCGGGCTGCGGCAGCCTCGCCAGCCGGGACAGCTGCTCGGGGCGCAGTCCCGCGGACGCGAGGCGGTGGAGCACGTCGCGCAGCGCCGCGCGCCCCGTGCGCACGGCGTCCGAGAGGCGGTCCAGCTCGCGGAGGCAGCTCTCCAGCTCGACGGTGGCGCCGACCGCCCGTTCCGGGTCGTCGAGCAGCACCGCGAGCAGGCGGTCCCGGGCGTCCGGGGACGGGCCGTCGCCGTCGGGGCGCGGGGCGGGCACCAACGCCGCCTCGGGCTCCGGCTGCTCCGCAGGCTCCGGCACGTGAGGTGGGGTCCACCCGGCGGTCGGGGTGGCCGGCCCGTCGCCGTCCGGAGCCGGTTCGGGCGACGGCTGCCAGCTCTCGGGCGGGCGGCCGTTGCCTTCGGGGCCGGGTGCTGCGGCGTCGGCGGGCCGATCGCCGTTCGTCCCCTGTGCGGTGGTGGCGGCTGCCCACACGTCCCCGACCGCTTCGGGGGCGGCCACGACCTCCGGCGTCTCGGCGGGGCCGGCACTCGGCACTGCGGTCAGGCCGCGACCGTCGGGGTCCGTCGTCGCGGCCGGGTCGACGCCGTCCAGCGCGGGATCCGCCTCGACGGGAGCGCCCGTCTCGACCCGCTCCTCGGCCACCGGCGGCTCCGGGATGCTCTCCTGCACGACCGGGACAGCGCCGTCGGGCGGCGGTGGGTTCACCGGCCGCTGGGCGGTGGACCCACGACTCGCGGCGGCCCGCACGGCGAATGCCTGCGCCACCGCCTCCGCGACGGTCTTCCCGGACCCGGCCTGGTAGTGGCGCTGTGGCTGCGGCACCGGCGAGAGCCCTGCAGGGGGCGTCCGGGCCGGCGGCACCTCCGCGGCGGGCTCACGGGGCGGATCCACGTGCGCGGAGACCTCCATCGGCCGCGGGGTCGCGGCGGCCGCCACGGGGCCGGCCAGCGGCTGCGGCTGCGGAATGGGCGGCGCGGCGGGGCCGGGCATGGTCTCGGCGGCAGGCACCGGGGCCACCGGGCCCACGTGCGGGGCCGCGTTCAGCGGTGCAGCGACCGGTGCACCGACAGGGGCGGCGCCGAACGGACCGGGGTGCGGTGCCGGCTGCTGCGGCATGCGCATGTCCGGGGGGACCCGGGTGGGGCCGCTCGCCGACTTACGCCTGCGCGCGATCTCCACCACGAGGATCGACGCGCCGACGAGAACTGCGCCCACGCCCAGCATGACCAGCGCGGACGCCGACAGGGGCAGCTGCATGGTTGCGAACCGTACGCCCTTTCAGCTCACGGTGCGCAATAACGATCACCCGGAGCGTGACGCCGATGCGGACCGGTCGGAGCGCTCGGCGCCGTTTCCGGTTTGCCCGGAACCCTCCTGCCCGGACTCGCCGGAAGCACCCTGCCCGTCCCGGCGAGGCTCGGGTCGAGCACCTTCCGGACGCGGGCCGGACGCAGGCCGGGGCGGGTTGCCCGTGGTCGACGGGCCGGAACCGGCGCCGCCCGCGGGCTTGTCGTTCGGGCGCGGCGGCGACACCTGCGAGGGCGGGATGGTCGGGACGAGCGCCGTGCGCTCCCCGACCGGGCGCGCGGGAGGCCGCTGTTCCCCGCCGCCACGCTTCGCCTGATCGGATGACCCCTGGAACAGGTCGCCACCCTCCTGCGGGCTCGCCCGTCGCTGGTCGGTGCCGGGCCGCGGCGTGGAGGAGGAACCCTGGCCGGACGGGCGCCCACCCGATGCCGGTTGCGCGCCTCCGCCCTGCTGACCGGGACCGTTGCCGCCCGGAGCGTTGCCGCGGGCCGCCGCCGGCTGCGCCCCACCGGGCCGCTGGGCGGGGCTGTTGGCCCCGCCCGACGGGTTCGCACCCTGGTTCGAGCCGGGCGCGGTCGTCCGGGGAGCCGACGGCGAGGCGGCGCCCGAGCCCCGGGGGGTCGAGCGCTGGCCGGCCTGCTGCCCGGGCGCGTTCGCCCCCTGGCTGGGGTTCTGGTTCTGCCCGCTCGGCCGCTGGGCCGGGGAGCTTGCGGGCGAGGCCCCGCTCCCGGCCGGACGGGATGCGCCGGGGGCGCTCGTGTTCTGCGCCGGGCGACTCTGCGCGCCCGACCCGGGCTGTTGCCACGACCCGCCCGCGGACGGCGCGGTGGAGGGTCGGGACCCGCCCTGGGACTTCCCGACGGGCGTGGATCCGCTCCCGGCCGCCGGCGGCTGGGCCGGAGCCGGCCCCGCGGGCGGCACCTGCGGTGCGGCGCGGGTGAGACCGTCGGCGGGAACCGGACGACTCGCGCCGGCGTCGGGCTTGGCCGCGGTGTTCGGCTTGGCGCCGGTGTTCGGCTTGGCGGCGGCGTTCCCGGCGTCGGCCGCCGGACGTGCGGGCGCCTGGCCCGGTGCGTCGGCCGACGGGCGCGGCCGCGGCGTGGGGCTGGCGGGCGGCCGCGCGCCGGACGGCGCCTGCGCGGGCCGCTGCGAGGACGGCTGCGGAGGCTGCGGCGCAGAACCACCCGATCGAGTGCCCGTCGACGGCTGTGCCGCCGGGGGTTGGGGCGCGGGGCCCGCCGTCCGGTTGCCCGCGGAAGGCTGGGACGGCTGCTGTGCGGGCTTCTGCTGGGACGACTGCTGCTGCGCAGGCTGTTGCTGGGACGACGGCTGGGGCTTTCCCGGGCTCGGCGGCTTCGCCGCGCTCGGGGAGGGCGAGGCACCCTGGCGCGCGGAGGCGCTGTCGCCCTTCGCGAGGTCGAGGCGCCCGGTGGGAGCCGCGAGCATGCCTTCGAGCTGCCCACGCATGCGCGTGAGCTCCTTCAGGAGGGCGTCGCGCTGCCGCACGAGGTCGGCGAGCTGCGCGCGGACCTTCTCCTCCTCGGCACGTGCGGTCGCACGGGCCTTGTTGCGGATCTCGGCGGCTTCCTCCTCCGCGGCCTGCAGGATGCTCTGCATGCGGTCGGTGAAGCTGCCGACGACGTCGGGGCCGTCGCCGCCCCGCTGCGGCGGCTGGCCGGGGTGCGGCGGCCGCTGCGGCGGCCGGGGGCCGCCCGCGGCGGGCATGCCTCCGGGCGGGGACACCAGGGGAAGGGGGTGGCTGCGCGCCATCTCGAGGTCGGCCCGCATCCGGGACACCACGCGCTGGAGGCGGGCGACGTGCTCATCGACCTGCTTGCGGTCGTATCCCCGGAGGACGACGTCGAAATTGGGGGCGCCGAGCGCGCCCGCATCACTCGTCATCCGTGGTCCCTCCCGAGCGTCATAGCCCTTCCACCCGCCGAGGGTAGGTAGGTCCAGGCTCCCAAACCTGGTCGTTCACCCTGACGGAGCATACCGACGGCACCCGATCCTCGGGTATCGGCGAGCGCAACCCCTGCTTCGTCCACCCCGCCACACCGGGCGCCCGAGCGCCTACCATCGACTCGGTGGACACCACGTCGGGATCCGTGGAGAGCGGGCCGACCGCGCTCCGGCACACCCTGCATCAACGCGGCCTGCGGATGACTCCGCAGCGGCAGCTCGTGCTCGACGCCGTGCGCGATCTCGGGCACGCCACCCCCGAGCAGATCTGCTCGCAGGTGCAACAGGCGGCGCCGGCCGTCAACATCACCACGGTGTACCGCACGCTCGACCTGCTGGAGCGCATCGGGATCGTGCGCCACACCCATCTGGGGCACGGCGCGCCGACCTACTCGGAGCAACAGCACCAGCACGTCCACCTCGTCTGCCACTCGTGCGGCACGGTCACCGAGTCGCCCACCGACCTGATGGACGGCCTCGCGGAGCGGTTGCTCGCCGAGTCCGACTTCGCGCTCGACCCGTCCCACGTCGCGCTGTCCGGCCGGTGCCGCGACTGCCGCGACTCCGAGGAGGCCCAGCCGTGACGGAGCTGCCCGGGGCCGACACCGACCAGGACGTCGCCGTCCACCGGGGCGACCCGCTCGCCGAGCAGCGGGCGATGAGCCGGGCTGCCGCCGTCGTCGACCGCAGTCACCGCGGCGTCATCGCCGTCACCGGGCCGGAGCGGCTGAACTGGCTGCACCTGCTGCTCACCCAGCACGTCAGCGAGCTGCCACCCGACACCGGCACCGAGGCACTGGTGCTGGACATCAACGGGAGGGTGCTGCACCACATGGTGGTCGCGCACACCGCCGGCACGGTGTTCCTCGACACCGAGCCCGGCGACGTGCCGGAACTCCTGGACTACCTCCGGAAGATGGTGTTCTGGGCGAAGGTGGAGCCCCGCGACGCCACGGCGGAGCTCGCGGTGCTCTCCGTCGTCGGGCCGGACACACCGGAGGTCCTCACCGCGGTCGGCGTCCCGGTCCCGGAGCGCCCGCACGGTGTGCTCGCCCTGCCCGACGGCGGCGTCGTCCGGCGCATGGACTGGCCCGGGGCCGACGCCGCCGACCTGCTCGTGCCCCGCGATGCGCAGGCCGCATGGTGGGAGCGGCTCGCGGCTGCGGGCGCCCGCGCGGCGGGCACCGTCGCGTTCGAGGCGTTGCGGGTCGAGGCGCTGCGGCCCCGCCTGCACGTCGACACGGACGACCGCACGATCCCCCACGAGGTGGGCTGGGTCGGCTCGGCCGTGCACCTCACCAAGGGCTGTTACCGGGGCCAGGAGACGGTCGCCCGCGTGGCCAACCTGGGGCGGCCGCCGCGGCGCCTCGTGCTGCTGCACCTCGATGCGGGCGACGAGACGCTGCCGGTTCCGGGTGACCCGGTGCTGCGCGACGGCCGCGCCGTCGGCCGCGTCGGCACCGTGGTGCTGCACCACGAGCTGGGCCCGGTGGCCCTGGCCCTGGTCAAGCGCAACGTCCCGGTGGACGCGCAGCTGACGGCGGGCGCGGACACCCCGGCGGCGATCGACCCGGAGAGCGCCCCACCGGAAGCGGACGCCCCTCCCCCCGGCCGAGCCGCCCAACTGCGCGGCGGCATCCGCTAACCGCCACTTCGCACACCCAGCGGTGACTTCGCACAAGGCCCGCCTTGTGCGGAGTCAGTGCATGCTGCGCGGAGTCGCGCGCTTCTCAACATGTGGGAGATCGGTCCCGTATTTCGGTACGCAGACCTATCGTCGGGCCATGGGTTCAGGTCCTCGGTACCGGTGGGTCGTGCTCCTCGTCGGCACGGCGGCCCAGGCCGCCACGGCCTACTTCCTCGGGCTCGCAGCCGTCACACCCGCGCTGCGCGAGCACTACGGGCTGGGCATCGCCGGCGTCGGCGTGCTCATCGGGCTCGCCTCCGCGGGTCTGATCCCGACGCTCATGGCGTGGGGCAGCGCCGCCGACCGGTTCGGGGAGCGCTGGGTGATGGCGTCCGGGCTGCTCGGGGCGGCCGTCGCGCTCGGCGTCCTCGCGCTCGTCGACCACCCGGTGGCCGCGGGCGCCCTGCTCGTCGTGGCCGGGGCCTGTGGCGCGAGCGTCAACGCCGCCAGCGGGCGCGCCGTGCTCACCTGGTTCCCGGCGACGGGCCGGGGCACGGCGATGGCGATCCGGCAGACCGCGGTGCCCGTGGGTGCGGCGATCGCGGCGGTGGCCCTGCCGCCGATCGCGGACGCCGGCGGGGTGCCCGCGGTCTTCGCGGCGCTGGCCGTCACCTGCCTGGCCGCGGCGGCGGCCGTCGCCGCTTTCATCCGCGAACCGCCGGGCCGGCCCGTCCGGTCGGGACAACAGACGGCCCGGGCGCGCGACGTCCTGGCCGACCGGCGGCTGCAGCGGCTGAGCCTGGCCGGGCTGCTGCTCGTGGTGCCGCAGTTCCTGGGCTCGGTGTTCCTGGTGGAGCTGCTGCACGGCGGGGCCGGACTCACCCTGCCGGTCGCCGGGGCGCTGCTCGGCCTCACCCAGGTGCTGGGCGCCGCCGGGCGGCTGGCGAACGGCGCGTGGTCGGACCGCGTGCGCAGCAGGCTCGGCCCGCTGCGGATCGTCGCCGTCGCCGTGGCGGCGGGCTTCGCGCTGGCCGCCGTCCTGCGGCCCGGCCCGGGCGCACTGCTCGCCGCCGCCCTCGTGCCGGCCGTGGCGCTCGCGATCAGCTGGAACGGGCTGGTGTTCACCGCGGCGGGCGAGCTCGCCCCGAACGGGCGCGCCGCCACCGCCATGGCCATGTCGAACACCGCCAACTACGCCTCCGGCGCCCTCACGCCCGCCCTCGGCGGGCTGGTGGCCGACCTCGCGGGCTGGTCGGCGATGCTCGTGATGGGCGCGGTCGCCGCGCTCGGTGCCGTCGTCGCATTGCGCCACCTGGTGGAACCCACGGCGGAGCCGCTGCGCCGGTGATGTCGGAGCCCCCCACCCGAACGTGTGATGGATCCGCAGGTGGATGCGCGCGACCCTGGGGTGCCGACCCGGTGGCGCCAGCCCAGCGGGTGACCTCACACGCGTCCGACGTCACATCGCCGGTGCCACGTCGCACTCCTGCCGGTTCGCAAGGTACGGTGAACACCACGAGATTGTTGAGATGAATGGGGCCGCCGAGACATCCGGCCGCCCCTTCCCTGTTGTAAGGGGGACCAGCCATGGGGCGCGGACGAGCCAAGGCCAAGCAGACCAAGGTGGCTCGAGAGCTCAAGTACAGCTCCCCCACCATGGACCTCGACGCGCTGCAGCGCGAGATCGGGAGCGCGGAAACCCGCAACGGTGAGGCGGAGGACGACTACGCCGACCCTTACGCTCCCGTCGAGGTCGACGAGGACGAGGCCCCGCAGCGGCGTTACCGCTGAGCTGGGGGTTACCTGCAGCCCGGTGGGGGGCGGCGCAGGTGGGCCGACTCACCCGGGTCAGCTGGAGAGTGTGAGCGCGAAGGAGTACCGGCTCGCGCGGTAGATGTGCGAGCCGTACTCCACCGCACGGCCGCCGGCATCCCATGCCGTGCGCGTCATCGTCAGCACCGGGGCACTTCGCGTGTCGTCGAGCAGCCGGGCTTCGGCCGCCGTTGCCGCGCGGGCACCCACGAGCTGGTCGGCCATCCGGGGCACGTAGCCCGCGGCGCGCAGGAGCTCGTAGAGTCCGCGCGCCTCGAGGTCGTCGCGGCGGAGCGGGAGCACGTCCACCGGCACCGCGTTGTGCATCAGTGCGAGCGGTTCGCCCGCCGCGAACCGGATGCGCTCGAACCAGGTCACCTCGGTGCCCTCGGGAACACCGAGGGCCTCGGCGACGTGGTCGGGCGCCGGGCGGACGTCGAGGTGCCGGATCCGCGTGCTGGGCCGCTTGCCCGACCTGGCCAGGTCGTCGTACAGGCTGGAGAGCTCCACCGGCCTGCGCACCTTCGGGTGCACGATCTGGGTGCCGATGCCGCGCTTGCGCACGAGCACGCCGCGCTCCACGAGGTACTGGATCGCGCGGCGCACCGTCGGCCGCGACACGCCGAGCCGCTCGGCGAGCTCCACCTCGTTCTCGAGGCGGCCGCCGACGGGTAGCCGCCCGGCCTCGATGAGCTGTTCGAGCCGGCCGGCCACCTGGAAGTAGAGCGGCACCGGGCTGGTGCGGTCGAGCGCCGAGACCTCCACACCCATCTCCTACGACGTTGCGCACTATGTCCTGACAAACTGTTGACAGGTATGGCGCGTCAGAGTACATCTGAGCCGCGTGTCCGGGGTCCCTTCCGGCACGGACGCGAAGGGGAGGCGGATGGCGCTCGAGGTGCTCACCATGGGCCGCATCGGCGTGGACGTGTACCCGCTGCAGACCGGGGTGTCACTGCGCGAGGTGCAGACGTTCGGCAAGTACCTCGGGGGCAGCGCGACGAACGTGGCCGTCGCCGCGGCGCGCCACGGCCGGCGCAGCGCGGTGATCAGCCGCACCGGCCAGGACCCGTTCGGCGAGTTCATCCACGACGCGCTGCGCGGCTTCGGCGTGGACGACCGGTACGTCACCCCGGTCCCGCACCTGCCGACGCCGGTGACCTTCTGCGAGATCTTCCCGCCCGACGACTTCCCGCTGTACTTCTACCGCTTCCCCAAGGCCCCCGACCTGGAGATCCACCCCGGCGAGCTCGACATGGCCGCCGTCCGCGACGCGGGCATCTTCTGGGTCACCGGCACCGGGCTGTCGCAGGAGCCGAGCCGCGAGGCCACGCTCGCCGCCCTGCGGGCGCGGGACAAGGCCGGGTTGACGGTGTTCGACCTCGACTACCGCCCGATGTTCTGGCCCTCTCGCGAGGAGGCCCGCCGCTGGTACCGGGAGGCGCTGCAGCACGTCACGGTGGCCGTCGGCAACCTCGACGAGTGCGAGACCGCGGTCGGGACGCGGGAGCCGTACGCCGCGGCGAAGGCGCTGCACGCGGCGGGCGTCGAGCTCGCCGTCGTGAAGCAGGGGCCGGCCGGCGTGCTCGCCTCGGACGGCACCTCCCAGGTGGTGGTGCCACCGGTGCCGGTCGAGGTGGTCAACGGGCTCGGTGCGGGCGACGCGTTCGGCGGCGCGCTCTGCCACGCCCTGCTCGCCGGCTGGGACCTGGAGCGCGCGATGCGGTTCTGCAACGCGGCGGGGGCGATCGTCGCGGGCCGGCTGGCCTGCGCGGAGGCGATGCCCACGACCGAAGAGGTCGAAGCCGTGCTCGGGGAGGCCGTCGGTGCAGGCTGATCGTCTGCAGGAGCTGGTGGAGCTGCGGGTGCGCCGTCCGGAGGCGGTTGCCGCGGCCACGCGGCGGCGACGCAAACCCGACTCGCTGCTCGGCGAGCACGGCAGGCTGATGATGATCGCCGCCGACCACCCGGCCCGCGGCGCGCTGCGGGCAGGCGACCGGCCGCTCGCCATGGCCGACCGCGGCGACCTGCTCGACCGGCTGTGCCTCGCGCTGTCCCGCCCGGGCGTCAACGGCGTGCTCGGCACCCCCGACGTGATCGAGGACCTGCTGCTGCTCGGCGCCCTCGACGGCAAGGTCGTCGTCGGCTCCATGAACCGCGGCGGGCTGGCCGGCACCGCCTTCGAGATCGACGACCGGTTCACCGCCTTCGACTCCGGGAGCCTCGACGCCGCCGGCTACGACGGCGGCAAGATGCTGGTCCGGATCGACCCGGCGGACCCCGCCACCGCGGCCACGCTCGAATCCTGCGGCCGGGCCGTGAGCGCGCTGGCCGCGCACCACCTGATGGCGATGGTCGAGCCGTTCATCTCCCATCGCGTCGACGGCCGGGTGCGCAACGAGCTGACGGCCGAGGCCATGACGCGCGCGTCGACGGTGGCGGCCGGCCTCGGCAACACGTCCGCCTACACCTGGCTCAAGGTCCCGATCGTCGAGGAGATGGAGCGGGCGATGGCCGCCACCACACTGCCGGCGCTGATCCTCGGCGGGGAGGTTGCCGAGGACCAGGACGCCGCGTTCGCGAGCTGGAGCAAGGCCCTCGCCCTGCCCACGGTGAAGGGTCTCGTCATCGGCCGGTCGCTGCTCTACCCGCCCGGCGACGACGTCGCCGCGGCCGTCGACACGGCGGTGGGGCTGCTGTGACGAACGACCACGTGGTGCGCGCAGGCAAGACGGGTGCCGGGCCGTTCTCCCTCGTCGTGACGCCCGAGACGGCCGGGTGGGCGTACAGCTCGCTGCGGGTGCTGGAGCTGCCGGTGGGGGGCAGCGCCACGTTCGCGACGGGCGAGGACGAGATGGTCGTGCTCCCGCTCTCGGGGGGATGCCGGGTGGAGTGCGACGGCGAGACGTTCGACGTCACCGGCCGCCGTAGCGTCTTCTCCCGCGTGAGCGACTTCGCCTACGTGCCGCGGGACGCCGATGTCACCGTGTCGTCCGCGGGGGGCGGACGGTTCGCCCTCCCCGCCGCCAGGGCGACCCGGCGGCTGTCCGCGCGCTACGGCCCGGCCGAGGGCGTGTCGGTGGAGCTGCGCGGTGCCGGCCAGGCCAGCCGGCAGGTGAACAACTTCTGCAACCCGCAGACCTTCGACGCGGACAAGCTCATCGCCGTCGAGGTGCTCACGCCCGGCGCCAACTGGTCGTCCTACCCGCCCCACAAGCACGACGAGGAGCGCGAGGGCGAGGCCCGGCTGGAGGAGGTCTACTACTTCGAGGTGGACCGCGACGGCCCGGCCTACCAGCGCGTCTACACCTCGGGGCCGGGCCGGGAGATCGACGTCTGCGCCGAGGTGCGCAGCGGCGACACCGTGCTCATCCCGCACGGCTGGCACGGCCCGTCGATGGCCACGCCCGGGTACGACCTCTACTACCTGAACGTCATGGCCGGTCCGAGCCCGGACCGGGCCTGGCTGATCTGCGACGACCCGGCGCACGCCTGGGTGCGCGGCACCTGGGACGACCAGGAGGTCGACCCGCGCCTCCCGCTGACGACGACGGAGGAGAAGCCGTGAGGCTGACGGTGGCCCAGGCGCTCGTGCGGTTCCTCGCGAACCAGCACAGCGAGCGCGACGGCACGGCGCATCGGCTGGTGCCGGGCTGCCTCGGCATCTTCGGGCACGGCAACGTCGCCGGGGTCGGGCAGGCGCTCCTGGAGGCCACGCGCACCGGCGTCGACCTGCCTTACCACCTCGCCCGCAACGAGCAGGGCATGGTGCACACGGCCGTCGGCTACGCGCGGATGCGCAACCGCCTCCAGGCGATGGCGTGCACGGCCTCGATCGGCCCGGGCTCGACGAACATGGTCACCGGCGCCGCGCTGGCCACCACCAACCGGATCCCGGTGCTGCTGCTCCCGTCCGACGTGTTCGCCACCCGCGTCGCGAACCCGGTGCTGCAGGAGCTGGAGGACCCGCGCACCTACGACGTCTCGGTCAACGACGTGTTCCGGCCGGTGTCCCGGTTCTTCGACCGGGTCTGGCGGCCGGAGCAGCTGCCGTCGGCGCTGCTCGGCGCGATGCGCGTGCTCACCGACCCGGCCGAGACCGGCGCCGTGACGATCGCGCTGCCGCAGGACGTGCAGGCCGAGGCGTTCGACTGGCCGGAGGAGCTGTTCGCGCCGCGGGTCTGGCACATTCCCCGCGCGGTGCCCGATCCCGCCGCGCTGGCCAGGGCCGCGGAGCTGATCCGCTCGGCGGAGCGCCCACTGGTCGTCGCAGGCGGCGGGGTGCACTACAGCGAGGCCACCGACGCGCTGCGCCGCTTCGCCGAGGCCACCGGCATCCCGGTGGGCGACACGCAGGCCGGCAAGGGCGCGCTGCTGTGGGACCATCCGCAGGCCGTGGGCGGCGTCGGATCCACCGGCGCGCCGGTGGCGAACGCGCTGGCCCGCGAGGCGGACGCCGTAATCGGTGTCGGCACCCGCTACAGCGACTTCACCACCGCGTCCCGCACCGCGTTCCAGAACCCGGACGTGCGGTTCGTGAACCTCAACGTGGCGGCGTTCGACGCGGCCAAGCACGCTGGCGAGATGCTCGTCGCCGACGCCCGGGCCGGGCTGGAGGCCCTCACCGATGCCCTCGCCGGCTACCGCTGCTCATCGACCTGGGACATCGGCGCCTGGAACCGCACGGTCGACGCGGCCTTCCACCTGGGCCACCAGCCCCTCCCGGCGCAGACCGAGGTGCTCGGCGCGCTCAACGAGGAGATCCACGCCACCGACGTCCTCGTGCAGGCCGCCGGTTCGATGCCCGGTGACCTGCAGATGCTGTGGCGCGCGCGGGACGCGAAGCAGTACCACGTGGAGTACGCGTACTCCTGCATGGGCTACGAGATCGCCGGTGCGCTGGGGATCAAGATGGCGGCCCCCGACCGCGAGGTGTTCGCCCTGGTCGGCGACGGCTCCTACCTGATGATGGCGAGCGAGATCGTCACCGCCGTGTCCGAGGGGATCAAGCTGAACCTCGTCATCGTCCAGAACCACGGGTTCGCCTCGATCGGCGCGCTGTCGGAGTCGGTGGGCTCGCAGCGATTCGGCACGGCGTACCGGTACCGCAACCCCGACACCGGCCTGCTCGACGGCGCGACGCTCCCGGTGGACCTGGCGACGAACGCCGAGAGCCTCGGCGCCGCCGTGATCCGGGTGCGGACGATCGAGGAGTTCCGCGCCGCGATCGCCCGCTCCCGCGCGTCGGAGCGCACCACCGCGATCCACATCGAGACCGACCCGCTCGCCCCCGCGCCCGACTCGGAGAACTGGTGGGACGTGCCGGTGGCCGAGGTCGCGCAGCTCGACAGCACCACCGCCGCCCGCAAGTCGTACGAGACGCACAAGGCAGAGCAGCGCCCATTGATCGGAGGCACTCCCCGATGAGGACCGTCACGCACTGGATCGGCGGCAAGCCCGCCACCGGCGAGTCCACCCGCACGGCGCCGGTCTGGAACCCGGCCACCGGGGAGCAGCAGGCCGAGGTGCTGCTCGCGAGCCCCACAGATGTCGACACGGCCGTGCAGGCGGCTGCCGCGGCGTTCCACGCCTGGTCGCAGTCGTCGCTCTCGCAGCGCACGAAGGTCCTGTTCAACTTCCGGGAGCTGGTGAACTCCCGCACCCAGGAGCTCGCCGAGGTCATCTCCGACGAGCACGGCAAGGTCGTCTCCGATGCCCGGGGCGAGGTGCAGCGCGGCCTCGAGGTGATCGAGTACGCCTGCGGGATCCCGACCCTGCTCAAGGGCGGGTACTCCGACCAGGTCTCCACCGGCATCGACCTGTTCTCGTTCCGCAGCCCGTTGGGTGTCTGCGCCGGCATCACGCCGTTCAACTTCCCCGCCATGGTGCCGATGTGGATGCACCCGGTGGCGATCGCCTGCGGCAACACGTTCGTCCTCAAGCCCAGCGAGCGCGCCCCGAGTGCGTCGCAGCTGGTGGCCGAGCTGTGGTCGGAGGCCGGGCTGCCCGACGGCGTGTTCAACGTGGTGCACGGCGACAAGGAGGCCGTCGACGCGCTGCTCGACCACCCACAGGTCGACGCCGTCTCGTTCGTCGGCTCGACCCCGATCGCGCAGTACATCCACCAGCGCGCCACCGCGAACCGCAAGCGGGTGCAGGCCCTCGGCGGCGCCAAGAACCACGCCGTCGTGTTGCCGGACGCCGAGCTCGACTACGCCGCGGACCACCTCGTCGCGGCGGCGTTCGGGTCCGCGGGCGAGCGCTGCATGGCGATCTCCGCCGCGGTGGCCGTCGGCCCCGCCGGCGAGGACCTCGTCGCCGCCGTCAGCGAGAAGGCGCGCTCGGTCAAGGTCGGTCCCGGCCGGGACCCCGACAGCGAGATGGGCCCCGTCGTCACCGCCGCGGCGAAGGACCGGATCGTCGGGCTGATCGGCCGCGGCGCCGAGCAGGGTGCCGACCTCACCGTCGACGGCCGCGGCCTCAGCGTCCCGGGCCACGAGAACGGCTTCTTCGTCGGCCCGACGGTCATCGACCGGGTGCGTTCCGAGATGGACGTCTACCAGGAGGAGATCTTCGGTCCGGTGCTCTCGGTGATGCGGGTGGACACCGTGGACGCGGCGATCGAGCTCGTCAACTCGAACCCGTACGGCAACGGCACCGCGATCTTCACCTCGTCCGGGGAGGCGGCGCGCCGGTTCCAGCGCGGCGTGCAGGTCGGCATGATCGGCATCAACGTCCCGATCCCGGTGCCGATGTCCTACTACTCCTTCGGCGGTTGGAAGGACTCGCTGTTCGGCGAGCACCACGTCCACGGCCCGGAGGGCGTGGACTTCTACACGCGCGCGAAGGTCGTCACGTCCCGGTGGCCGCACGTGGAGCACCCCATCGACGCCAGCTACCACTTCCCGACAGCAACCTGATCATGGCTCCGCCGGACCGGCTCACCCTCGGCACCGCGCCCGACTCGTGGGGCGTGTGGTTCCCGTCCGACCCCCACCAGGTCGGCTGGCAGCAGGACCTCGACGAGATCGCGCAGGCCGGCTACCTGTGGACCGGGCTGGGCCCATCCGGTTTCCTCCCGCAGGACCCGGTGCAGCTGCGCGACGAGCTGGACGCCCGCGGCCTGCGGGTCTGCGGGGGCACGGTCGTCGCCGGGCTGCACCGCGGGGCCGAGGCGCTCGACGAGGCGGTCGAGCCGAACATCCCGCTGCCGATCGGGGCGCCCACCGCGGGCTACTTCCGGGGCTGCGGCCTCGGACCCGTCCGGCGCTGGCCCTACTGACCCATCCCCAGCCCGCCGCTGCGGCCGGCTGTGCACTGGAAGGAAGCTCAAAGATGAGTACCAGGAAGACGATGCGCGCACTGGCGGTGGTCGCGGCGCTCGGCATCGCGCTGGCCGCGTGCAGCAGCCAGGGCGGCGCACAGGAGGAACAGGGCGGCGGGGGCCCGGAAGGCGGCAACGTCGGCGGCGAGCGCTACACGATCGCCATGATCACCCACGAGCAGCCGGGCGACACGTTCTGGGACCGGATCCGGGCCGGCGCGGAGGACGCGGCGCGCGCGAACAACGTCGAGCTGAAGTACTCGAACGCCCAGGCGGGGCCCGAGCAGGCCACGCTCGTCCAGAACGCGATCGACAGCCAGGTCGACGGCATCGCCGTCACGCTCGCGTACGTCGAGCAGGTCGGCCCGGCCGCCAAGGCGGCGGCCGACCGCGGCATCCCGACCGTCGCCTTCAACGCGGGCAAGGACCAGTACCAGCAGTTCGGGGCGAAGATGTACTTCGGCTCGGACGAGGACCTCGCCGGGCAGGCCGCGGGCCAGCGCCTGGCCCAGGACGGCGCGCAGAAGGCGATCTGCGTCATCCAGGAGCAGGGCCACGTCGCGCTCGAGGCCCGCTGCGCCGGCGTCGCGAAGACCTTCCCGAACACCGAGGTCCTGTACGTCCAGGGCACCGACCTCGCCCAGGTGCGCTCGACGATCGGCGCCAAGCTGCAGGAGGACCCGTCGATCACGCACGTCCTGACGCTCGGTGCCCCGTTCGCCCTCACCGCGCTCGAGTCGGTGGGCGACGCCGGGAGCTCGGCGAAGGTCGCGACGTTCGACCTGAACGTCGACGCGGCGAAGGCGATCCAGGACGGCCGGATCCTGTTCGCGATCGACCAGCAGCCCTACGTGCAGGGCTACATGGCCGTGACGTCGCTGTGGCTGAACCTGTCCAACGGCAACGACATCGGCGGCGGCGGCCCGGTCCTCACCGGCCCCTCCTTCGTGGACAAGTCCAACATCGACCAGATCGTGGTCTACGCGCAGAACAACAAGCGCTAGTTCCCACCGGGGGGAGCCGGCGACCCGGCTCCCCCCGATCCATCCGAAGCTCTGGAGCGGGCCATGACTTCTCCCGTGGCGACCCAGCCCCCACCCTCGCCGCCCACCGAGGTGGCGCGGCCCAAGAAGCCGCTGCTGTCCACCCTGCTGACCCGTCCGGAGGTCGGGTCGTTCGCGGCGGCGATCGCGATCTTCATCTTCTTCTTCGCACTCGCGGAGCCGTTCCGGACGCTTCCCGCCCTGTCGACCGTGCTCTACGCGAGCTCGTCGATCGGCATCGTCGCCGTCGGGGTGGCCCTGCTCATGATCGGCGGGGAGTTCGACCTCTCGGCCGGCGTGTCCGTGGTGACCGCCGCACTGACGGCGTCGATGTTCAGCTTCCAGCTCAGCGCGAACCTGTGGGTCGGGGTGTTCGTCAGCCTGATCGTGATGCTGGCGGTCGGGTTCTTCAACGGCTACCTGGTCGTGAAGACCGGCATCCCGAGCTTCCTGATCACGCTGGGCACGTTCTTCATGCTGAGCGGCATCAACCTCGGCGTCACGAAGCTCGTGACCGGCACGGTGGCCACCGACAACATCTCCGACATGGACGGCTTCGCCTCGGCGCGGGCCGTCTTCGCCTCGGAGTTCGACCTGGGTGGCGTGACCATTCGCGTCACCGTGCTCTGGTGGATCTTCTTCGTGGCGCTGGCGACCTGGATCCTGCTGCGCACCCGCCTCGGCAACTGGATCTTCGCGGTCGGCGGGAACGCGGCCAGCGCCCGCGCGGTCGGCGTGCCGGTGAACAAGGTGAAGATCGGCCTGTTCATGGGGGTGGCCTTCACGTGCTGGTTCTACGGGATGCACCTGCTGTTCGCGTTCAACACCGTGCAGTCCGGGCAGGGCGTCGGCAACGAGTTCCTCTACATCATCGCCGCGGTCGTCGGCGGCTGCCTGCTCACCGGCGGGTACGGCTCCGCGATCGGTGCGGCCGTCGGCGCCTTCATCTTCGGCATGACCACCCAGGGCATCGTGTTCGCCGGCTGGGACCCGAGCTGGTTCAAGTTCTTCCTCGGCGTGATGCTCCTGCTCGCGGTCCTGCTCAACCTCTACGTCAAGAACTACGCCCTGAACCGCAGGAGCTGAACCCATGACCGACACGATCGTGGAGCACGCGGACCGGGAGCTGCAGGTCGGCACCCCGCTCGTCGAGATGGAGGGCGTCGGCAAGGCCTACGGCGCCATCCGGGCCCTCGAAGGCATCGACCTCACCGTCAACGCGGGCGAGGTCGCCTGCGTGCTCGGCGACAACGGGGCCGGCAAGTCCACCCTCATCAAGATCATTTCTGGCCTGCACCCGCACACCGAGGGCACGCTCAAGGTGGACGGGCAGGAAGTGCACTTCGGCTCGCCGCGCGAGTCCCTCGACCACGGGATCGCCACCGTCTACCAGGACCTCGCGGTCGTGGGCCTGATGGAGGTCTGGCGCAACTTCTTCCTCGGCTCGGAGATCAGGAAAGGCTCGTACCCGCTCGCCCCGCTGGACATCAAGGGCATGCGGGAGATCGCCGACGACGAGCTCCGCAAGATGGGCATCACCGTCAAGGACATCAACCAGCCCATCGGCACGCTCTCCGGCGGCCAGCGCCAGTGCGTGGCGATCGCACGCGCGGTCTACTTCGGCGCGCGCGTCCTCATCCTGGACGAGCCGACGGCGGCCCTGGGCGTCAAGCAGTCGGGCGTGGTGCTCAAGTACACGGCGGCGGCGCGCGACGCCGGGCTGGGCGTCGTGTTCATCACGCACAACCCGCACCACGCGTACCTGGTGGGCGACCACTTCATCATCCTGAAGCTCGGCCGCCGGGTGCTGGACAAGAAGCGGACCGAGGTCTCCCTCGAGGAGCTCACGGCCGAGATGGCGGGCGGGCAGGAGCTCGCCGAGCTGTCCCACGAACTGAAGCGCTGAGAAGGGAACCTCTTTCGTGGCACTCAACGTCGGCGTGATCGGCACCGGCATGATCGGCCAGGACCACATCAGGCGGCTCACCTCGGTGCTGTCGGGGGCCCGCGTGGCCGCCGTGACCGACGTGGACCGCGCCCGCGCCCGCTCGGTCGCCGACGGCGTACCGGGCTCGGTCGTGCACGACACCGGGCAGGCCCTGATCGACGACGCGGGCGTCGACGCCGTCGTCGTCACGTCGTGGGGCCCGACGCACGAGGAGTACGTGCTCGCCGCGATCGCCGCAGGCAAGCAGGTGTTCTGCGAGAAACCGCTCGCCACCACCCGCGAGGCGTGCGACCGCATCCTCGACGCCGAGGTCGCGGCCGGGCGGCGGCTCGTGCAGGTCGGGTTCATGCGCCGGTTCGACCCGCAGTACCGGGCGATGAAGGCCGTGGTCACCGGCGGGGAGATCGGGGCGCCGCTGCTCATGCACGCCTCCCACCGCAACCCGTCGGTGCCGGACTTCTTCACGAGCGACATGACGATCAACGACAGCACGGTGCACGACATCGACGTGGCGCGCTGGATGTTCGACGACGAGCTCGCCGCCGTCACCGTCCTGAAGGGGCGGATCAGCCGCAAGGCGAAGCCGGGGTTCCACGACCCGCTGCTGGTCGTGCTGGAGATGCGGAACGGCCTGCTGGTGGACGTCGAGGCGATGGTGAACGCGGGCTTCGGCTACGACATCCGCGGCGAGGTGGTCTGCGAGGACGGCACCGTGGAGCTCTCCGAGAGCGCGGGCGCCGTCGTCAAACGGGCCGGGCGGTACGCCGGGCGCGTCCCGGAGAACTGGAAGGAGCGCTTCGTCGGGGCGTTCGACCTCGAACTGCAGGCGTGGATCGACGCCGTGAGCTCGGGGGGTAGCACCGGCCCGAGCGCATGGGACGGTTACGCCACCACCGTCGCCTGCGAGACGGCCCTCGCCGCGCTGGGCAGCGGACGGCGCGAGGAGATCGTCCTGCGGGCGCGGCCCGACCTGTACGCCAAGGATGCAGGCGCGTGAGGAAGCTCGGGGTCGGCGTCGCCGGGGTCGGGCGGATGGGCCGCATCCACGCGGTCGACCTCGTCTCCCGCTGCGCGCGGGCCGGGCTGGCCTGCGTCTACGACGCCGACGGCGAGCGCGCGGCCGCCCTGGCCGCCCAGCTGCAGGTGCCGGCGGCGGCGAGCTTCGACGAGCTGCTGGAGCGCTCCGAGGCCGTCGCGATCGCCACGCCGACCGGCACGCACGCGGAGCTCTCGGTCGCGGCGGCGACCGCCGGCCGACCGGTGTTCTGCGAGAAACCGGTATCGCTGGACCGCGCCACGACCGTGGCCACCATCGAGGCGGTCGAGGCCGCGGGCGTGGTCTTCCAGGTGGGTTTCCACCGCCGGTTCGACCCGGACTGGGTCACCGCGGCCGAGCGGATCGCGGCAGGCGAGCTCGGTGCCGTCACGCTCTTCCGCACGTCGCTGCGGGACATGAACCCGCCGGACCCGGCCTACCTCGCGGGCTCGGGCGGGTTCTTCGTCGACGTCACCGTGCACGACCTGGACGTCGCCCGCTGGCTGGTGGGCGAGGTCGTCGAGGTCAGCGCGCACGGCGCGGCGTCCGACCCGGCCTTCGCCGAGCTGGGCGACATCGACACCGCGGTCGTCGTGCTGCGGTTCGCGAACGGCGCCCTCGGCGTGATCGACAACAGCCGCGGGGCCCGCTACGGCTACGAATGCTCCACCGAGGTGATGGGCACCCTCGCCACCGCCCGGATCGACAACCCGCACCGCACCGGGCTGGAGTGGCGAAGCCCCGGCGTCTCGGCGCGCGATCTCGTGTCCGACTTCGAGGAGCGCTACCCGCACGCCTACGCCGCCGAGCTGGACGCCTTCGCCGACTGCGTGCGCACCGGTGCGGCGCCCCGCGTCACCGGCCGGGACGCACTCGCCGCGTTCGACCTGGCCGTGGCCGCCGACGAATCGTGGCGCACCGGCCGTCCCGTCATCCTTTCGCAGGAGGCTTCCGCATGACCGTCGATCGGATCGCCGGCGCTCCGATCTCGTGGGGTGTGTGCGAGGTGCCCGGCTGGGGCTACCAGCTGCCGCCGTCGCGGGTGCTCGCCGAGATGCACGACGTCGGCCTCGCCGCCACCGAGCTCGGCCCGGACGGCTTCCTCCCCGCCGACTCGGGTGCGATGGCCGACGTCCTCGCCCGGCACGACCTGCAGGCGATCGGCGGGTTCACGCCGCTACTGCTGCACGTTGCCGGCCAGGACCCGCTGCCCGACGTCGAGAAGCTGCTCGCGACCTACGCCGCGACCGGGTCCGACGTGCTCGTCCTGTCGGCTGTGACCGGCCTCGACGGGTACGACGAGCGCCCCGGCCTGGACGTCGAGGGCTGGCGCACGCTGCTCGGGAACCTCGACCGGCTGGACGCGCTCGCGTCCGCCCACGGCGTGCAGGCCGTGCTGCACCCGCACGTCGGCACGATGGTCGAGAACGGCACGGAGGTACAGCGGGTGCTCGACGGCTCGTCGATCGCGCTCTGCCTCGACACCGGGCACCTGCTGATCGGCGGCACCGACCCCGCCGACCTCACCCGCCAGGCCCCGCACCGGATCGCGCACACCCACGTCAAGGACGTCGACCTCGGCCTCGCCCGGCAGGTGCAGTCCGGGCGGCGGACCTACACGGAGGCCGTGCGCGAAGGCATCTACCGGCCGGTGGGGCAGGGCGACGTCGACTTCGCCGCGATCGTCGGCCACCTGCGCGCCGACGGCTATCCGGGCTGGTACGTGCTGGAGCAGGACACGATCCTCACCGAGGAACCCCGCGGCGAGGGCCCGCTCACCGACGTCCGCTCCTCGGTCGCCGCACTCCACGAACTTCTCGGCGCCCCGACGGAGTGACGCAGGCCTCACCCCGGAGCGACACACTCGGGGCCGCTGCGACGATAGTCCCCTCAACGGTTGAGACCGAGGCTCCGAGGGGGCGACCGCCATGATCAATATCTCTGTGTCCTCGCGGTCGCTGGCGGCCGCCCGCCGGGTCGACCCGAACGTCTCCCCCGCCGCCGTGCACGCCGCCGTCGAGGCGGCGATCGCCGAGCACACGCGCGAGCAGGGGAGGCGCCCCGTCCAGCCGCCGGAGGAGCTCGAGGGCCCCGACCTGTAGGTCCCAGCACTCCCTGGGCTCGCGCGGATCTGTGCCTGGTGATCGATCCGAGATGCGGGAAATTGCCCTCACGAGGGCGTTCGGCGTCGTCTCGTAGCGATCAAGCCCGCATGATCGGTCCGAACTGCGCCGGATCGCCCTGCCCGGGGCGCTGGGTCGCATCCCGCAACGATCACGTCCGGGAGTTCATGGTCATGTCGACTCCTCGAGGGTTCGATCTCGATCCGAGACACGTGGGGTCGACCCGATCATGAGACGGGCAGCTTGGCGCGCCGTCCCCCGACACCCCGCGCCGGACGGCCGCCGCACCGGCCCCGGCCTCCCGTGCGGGACACCTGCGCGTATCGCCCCGTCACGTGCCGAGTGGGTCGGGTGGGCGGAAGTACCGAACCCCGTGGTGGCGTGGGCGGCCGTCCCCGGCGCGGGGGCACACCCGTCCTGGACGAGTCCGTCCCGCCGGGTGCCCACGCCACTATCCTGTGGCCCCGATCCGCGACCGCGGATGACCACCGGACAGTCGCCCTGCTACCCCGGTGACGTGCTCGTACGCGGGTCCGGGAGGCAAGGCGAGCATCTCGCAGAGCGCCCACCGACTCGGTGGTTCTTCAACCCGGCCCAGTCCGTACCGGCCGCGCGCAACGCGCCGCTCGCCCACTCGCGCACCCGACGCGAAGCCACGACGGCCTGCCCGACCTCCCGAACACATCTCCGAGCGCCCGACGTGAGGGCACCCGAGAATCGCGCCAACCCCACCACCCCGCGGCAACCGAGCTACGCGGGAGGCAGCGTCCAGAGGCCACGCGGCTTCCGGTGATGCGTCCCGCGGAACGGGCGGTTCACCGCTTCCTTCACGAACCACCACGCCTCGTCCTCGGTGTCCGCCCACCCGTGCGAGGTCTTGCCCTCGTCCAGCACCACCGTCCACCGGTACCGGCCGGAACGCTCGTGGAACGTCACCGACACCCGGCCCTGCCTGCGGGCGATCATGAGCCGCGCCTCCGCCTCGTCCGGTGCCTCGCCCATCGCGAACCCGCCCCCAGGTAGCTCCGTCATCCAGAACGCCACGCGGGCCAGCCTACTAACGACATCCGTGGACATTCAACCTGTGGTGAGGACTTTCAACCCCACTCAAGGTCATCGAGCTACCTCCGGGCCAATACCCGACCTAGCGTGGACAACGTGCCACCCGGATTGCTCACGACCGCTCAGCTCGCGAAAGAGCTGAACGTGTCCACGAAGACGATCCATCGCTGGGTGGCCGCCGAGAAGATCCGGCCGACTCTCACGACCCCCGGCAATCAGTTCCGATTCCGGCTGGACGATGTACTCGAACAACTGGGCCAGCCGCGGAAGCGGCCGGAGTAGCCACCGGGCGCGGGTCGCGCAGGCGAGTGGGCCGACCGCTACGTTCGCTCGCACCTGGCGTCCGAGGGTGCCGTTCGCTCCACCTGGGGCGGCTCGTGCGGGCGGCTCAGCGCGGTGGGGCCGTCGTGCCCCGGACCACCAGGTGCGGGGTCAGGATCGCCTCCACCGGGTCGGTGCGGTTCCCGTCCAGGCGGTCGACCGCCGCGGCCACGGCTCGGCGGGCCTGCTCCCCGGCCTCCTGGCTCACCGTCGTGAGGTCGATGTGGGCGAGGCGGGCCAGCTCGCCGTCGTCGTAGCCGACCACGGAGACGTCCTCGGGCACGCGGACGCCGGCGCGCAGGAAGACGTCGAGGAGGCCGAGCGCGCAGCGGTCGTTGGCCGCGACCACCGCGGTCGGCAGCACCGGGCCGGCGAGGAGCGTCCGGGCCGCGGCCGCGCCCGCCGCCTCCACGTATCCGCCCGGGAGCACGCGGCCGTCGAGGTCGTGGCGGCTCAGGGCGGCGAGGAAGCCGGCCCGGCGGTCGGCGGCCATGGCCGCCCCACCCCCATCGACGTGCACGATCTGCCGGTGCCCGAGGCTGACGAGGTGGTCGACGGACTCGCCGACCCCTGCCTCGTCGGCGACCCGCACGACGTCGAATCCGCCGGGGGCGACGTGCCGGGCGACCACGACGACGGGGGCGCGCGCGCCGAGCGCCGCCAGGTCGGCCACCGGCAGCTCCGGGGCCAGCAGCAGCACGGCCTCGCAGCGCATGTCGAGCAGCGCGTCCACCACCCGGGCCTCGTCGGAGACTGGGGTGATCGCGCTCAACGCCACGGCGTAGCCGCGCGCATCCGCGGCGACCTGCACCTCCTCGGCCATCTCGGTGCGGAACGCGTCGCGCAGGAGCACCGGGACACCGAGGAGCCGCGTGCGGCGGCGGGCGAGGAGGCTGGCCGTGCGGTCCGCCCGGTAGCCGAGCCGCTCGGCGGCCGCCAGCACGCGCTCGCGCGTCTGCGCGCTCGGCCCGGGCACGTCGCGCAGGACGAGGGAGACCGACGCGGTCGATACGCCCGCCTCGGCGGCGACGTCCTCCAACCGCGGCCTGCGGTGCAACGCCCACCCCCTTGACAGCCATCGGCGGCGCGAGGATCGTAGCGCAGGTCTAAAGCGCTTTAAAACCGGGAGCCGCCATGGCAACGACGCACCCGCCCGACATCCGCTGGACCGAGGCCACCTGCCGCCTCGAGGACCTCCTGGAAGTGCTCGCCGAGCGCACCGAGCCGCACGCGTTCCCGCTGGCCACCGAGGTCGTCGCCGAGGTGCTGGTCTACGACGCCGCCCGCCTGCTGGACGCACCGCCAGAGGTGGCCCGGGCGGAGCTGGTCCGCGCGTTCGCCGACGGCCCCGGCGTGGTCGTGGTGCGCGGCGCCCACCCGGACCTGGCCGTCGTCGACCGCGCCACCGCCGCATTCGAGGAGATGATCGCCGAGCAACGCGCGAGCGGGGTCGTCGCAGGCGACCACTTCGCGAAACCCGGCGCGAACGACCGCGTGTGGAACGGCCTCGAGAAGCTCGCGGTGCGCGCACCGGAGGTCTTCGTCGACTACTACGCCGACCCGGTGCTCGCCCTCGTGTCGACGGCCTGGCTGGGCCCCGGCTACCAGGTGACCTCGCAGATCAACGTCGTCAACCCGGGCGGGGCCGCCCAGGTCGGGCACCGGGACTACCACCTCGGGTTCCTGCCGCCCGCGCGCATCGAGCAGTTCCCGCCGCACGTGCACGTGCTCTCCCCCGTGCTCACGCTGCAGGGCGCGGTGGCCCACACCGACATGCCCGTGGAGAGCGGGCCCACGATGTACCTGCCGCACTCGCAGAAGTACGGGCCCGGCTACCTCGCCACCGGCCGTACCGAGTTCGTCGAGCACTTCGAGCGCCACCACGTCCAGCTCCCGCTGCGGAAGGGCGACGCCGCGTTCTTCAACCCGGCGGTGATCCACGGTGCGGGCACCAACCGCTCGGCGGACGTCCGCCGGATGGCGAACCTGCTGCAGATCTCCTCGGCATTCGGGCGGGCGATGGAGAGCGTCGACCGGGACCGGATCTGTCGCGCCGTCTACCCGGCGCTGCAGGCGCACCCCGCGCCCGAGCACGCCGTCGCCGCGGCCGCCGAGGGCTACGCGTTCCCCACCAACCTGGACCGCGACCCGCCGGTGGACGGGCTCGCCCCGCCCAGCCAGGCCGACCTCGTCCGGCGGGCGCTGGCCGAGGGCTGGACGTCCGAGGCGTTCGAGGCCGCGCTCACCGAGCACGCCGACCGCCGCCGGACCGCGTGATGGCACTCCTCACCGATCGGGTCGTGCTGGTCAGCGGGGGCACGCAGGGCGTGGGGGCCGGGGTCGCGCGCGCCGCGGCCCGGGAGGGCGCGACCGTCGCCGTCACCGGGCGCCGCCGGGAGCCGGGCGAGAAGCTCGTCGCCGAGCTGCGCGAGGCCGGTGCCGAGGCGCTGTTCGTGGCCACGGACGTTGCGGACGTGACGCGGGCCCAGGCCTCCGTCGCGACCGTCGTCACGGCGTACGGACGGGTCGACTCGCTGGTCAACGCGGCCGGGCTGACGTCGAGGGGCACGTTGGTCGACACCACGCCCGAGCTGTTCGACGAGCACGTCGCGATCAACCTGCGGGCGCCGTTCTTCCTCATGCAGGCGGCCGTGCGCGACATGCTCCGCCGCGGCGCCCCCGGCACGATCGTCAACGTCATCTCCTCCTCGGAGCTGGGCGGGCAGCCCTACCTGGCGCCGTACGTCGCGGCCAAGGCCGGCCTGGCCGGGCTCACCCGCAACGCCGCCCACACCCACCGCTTCGACCGGATCCGGATCAACGGCCTGGACATCGGCTGGACCGACACCGAGGGCGAGGACGCCACCCAACGCCGCTTCCACGACGCCGACGACGGGTGGCGCGATGAGGCGGGCAGGCGACTGCCGATGGGCAAGCTCGGGCAGGTCGACGAGATCGCCGACTTCGTCGTGTTCCTGCTGTCGGACCGCAGCGGCGTCGTCACCGGCTCGGTGATCGACTGGGACCAGAACGTGTTCGGGGGGCTCGACTGATGGGGATGCGGCTCGGACTGATCGGGCTGGGACGGATCGGCGCGTTCCACGCGCGGACGCTCACCGACCTGGCCGCCGTCGACTCGCTGGTCGTCACCGACGCCGTGCCGGCGGCGGCGTTGGAGGTGGCCGAGCGCGTCGGAGCGGAGCCGGTCGACTCGGTGGCCGAGTTGCTCGCGGCGGGCGTCGACGGCGTGCTGGTCGCGGCCGCCACCGACACTCATCCCGAGCTGGTGCTCGCCGCGGTCGAAGCCGGGCTGCCGGTGTTCTGCGAGAAGCCGCTCGCCCGCGACGTGACGGATGCCGTGGCCGTGGCGCGGCGGGTGCAGGAGTCGGGCGTGCCCGCACAGGTCGGCTACCCGCGCCGGTTCGACCCGGCGTTCCTCGCCGGCCGCGCGGCCGTGGAGAGCGGGGAGCTCGGCGGGCTGCACACCGTGCGCTCCACCACGCTCGACCCGGCGCCGCCGCCCGCCGCGTACCTCGCCGGATCGGGTGGGATCTTCCGCGACTGCGCGGTGCACGACTTCGACGCCGTGCGCTGGGTGACCGGCCGGGAGGTCGTCGAGGTCTACGCCACCGGTTCCGACCGCGGCGACCCGCTCTTCACCGAGATCGGGGACGTGCACACGGCTGCCGCGATCCTGACCTTCGACGACGGAACGCTCGGCGTGGTGTCCGTGAGCCGCGGCAACCCGCGCGGCTACGACGTGCGGCTGGAGCTGCACGGCACGGCCGACAGCGCCGCCGCAGGCCTCGACGACGGGCTGCCGCTGCGCTCGCTCGATCCCGGCGTCCCGTTCCCGGCCGGCCCGCCGCACAACTTCTTCATGGACCGGCTCGCCACGGCGTTCCGGGCCGAGCTGGCCGCGTTCACCGAGGTGGTGGCCGGTGACCGTCCGAGCCCGTGCACCGTGGCGGACGCGCTGGAGGTGGCGTTCATCGCGGAGGCGGCCACGCTCTCCCTGCGGGAGCACCGGCCGGTACCGATCGAGGAGGTGCGTGCCGGCGCGTGATCATGATCAGGTAGTGTCAGCCCGACGAGAAGTCGGGAGGACGATGCGCGGCAACCTGTTCGCCGTGGCGGTGGACCTGGTCGTGCTGACGGTGCGGGACGGCGCCCTGTGCGTGCTGCTGCGCGAGCGGGGCGCGCCCCCGTTCGCCGGTGAGCGCGCCCTGCCCGGCGGCTTCGTACAGGGCCGCGAGGACCTCGTCGACGCCGCGTTCCGCGAGCTCGCGGAGATCGGGCTCGCGATCGACGGCCACCACCTCGAACAGCTCGCGAGCTACGCCGCCCCCGACCGGGACCCACGCGGCCGCGTGCTCACGGTGGGGCACCTCGCCCTCGTACCCGACCTGCCCGAGCCGCCCGGCGACGGCATCTGGGTACCGGTGGCGGACGCCGGCGGGCTCGCCTTCGACCACACGCAGATCCTCGCCGACAGCGTCGAGCGGGCCCGCGGGAAGCTCGAGTACACGACGCTCGCCGCGGCGTTCTGCCCCGCCGAGTTCACGATCTCGCAGCTGCGCCGGGTGTACGAGGCCGTGTGGGGCACCTCGCCCGACCCGCGCAACTTCTCCCGCAAGGTCACCTCGACGCCCGGCTTCCTCCTGCCGACGGGTGCGAAGGTCAGCTCCGGCCGCGGCCGACCGGGCCAGCTGTTCCGCCGCGGCCCCGCCCCCGCCCTGCATCCGCCCATGCTGCGCGACCAGGCGTCGGGCTCCCTGGGCCAGACGTAGTGCCGTCCTGCTCAGGGCCCACCGGGGTGGGGTCGGGGCCGGGCCGTGCGCAAGGTCGAGCCCCTGACCTGACCGGTCAGATCGTCGGGACGTAGGCCGACAGCCCGTCGAGCAGCATCCCGCTCCCCTGCTCGGACATGTCCCGCTGCTCCGCGGTGGCGCAGGTCTGGGACAGCGCGATCCGGGTCCGCCCGCCGATGTCGGTGAGGTCCACGACCATCGGGGTGGACTCGCCGCCGGGGAGGTCCATGTTGACCTCGAGGCGTTCGTTCTCGACGACCTCGCCGTAGGTACCGGTCAGCGGGAACTCGGACCCGTCGGGGGCGGCCATCGTGGCCTTCCAGGCGCCGCCGGGCCGCACGTCGAGGGAGATCGTCGGCAGCACCGCGCCGGACCACTGCGCGTAGTGCTCCGGCTGCGTCCAGGCCGCCCAGACGTTCTCGACCGGCGCGTCGAGCTCGCGGGTCAGCGTGTACGAGTGGGTGTCACTCATGGTCGACTCCTCTTCAGTGGCCCCGGGGTGGAGCCGTTGGAGTGTGGACCACGGGGCGGGGCGGACCTGATCGGCCACCGTGATGTGACGGCGCTCACAGACGGCTCGGCGGGCGATCGCGCGCAGCGCGCGGTCAGGGCACCCGGATCGTGCTCGTGATGATGTCGCGGACCTGCTCCATCTTCGAGGCCTCGGAGCGGTCCCCGATCGCCTGGATGAGGACGTTGTGGTCGGGGAACTCGATCCAGCGCATCAGCTGCCGCGTCGGGGTCCCGCTCGGGGAACGGACGTCGATCACCGAATCCTCTGCCGGCACTCCGTCGAGGACGATCCTCTCGTGGCTGACCAGCCGCCCGCCGAACTCGGAAGCGATCTGCCGGGCGGCCTCCTCGACGTCGATCCGGTTCCCGGCCGGTGCCGGGGCGGCCCCGGAAGGTGGTGACGATCCCCGCGGGGGCGCCGTTCGCCGCGAAGTACGGGGCGCCGTTGTCCGATCGTTCCGGCCGCGCCGGGCCGAACACGGCGACGCCGTCCGGGCACAGCTCGAGCGTTGCAGCCGCGGCCGGGGTCACCACCGCGATGGCGGTGGACGCAGGTTCTGGCTGCGTGTGCCGGTCGGGGCGCAGCGATAAGGGCCACTTCACACACCGGCGATGGGCGGTGTGTGAAGTCGAGGGGTCAGAACCTCGGGTGGTCGCCCTTCAGGTGCACCTTGCGGCTCTTCCCGCGGCGCACCTCGCCCAGGACCCACGCCGGCACGTGCCTCGCCGTCAGCACGGCCAGGGCGCGGTCGACCTCGTCGGCCGGCAGCACCGCCACCATGCCGACGCCCATGTTGAAGGTCCTCTCCATCTCGGCGCGCTCCACGCGGCCGCGGCTGGCGATCATCTTGAAGACCGGTGCCGGGGTCCAGCTGCCCCGCTCCACCACCGCGTCGACGCCGGCCGGCAGCACGCGCTCCAGGTTGCGGGCGAGCCCGCCGCCGGTGACGTGCGCGAACATCCGCACTCCCGTCTCCGCGGTGAGCGCGAGGCAGTCGCGCGCGTAGATCCGGGTTGGCGCGAGCAGTTCCTCCCCGAGGGTGTGGCCGAACTCCTCGACGTGACCTTCGAGCGGCATCCGCGCGATGTCGAGCAGGACGTGCCGCGCCAGCGAGAAGCCGTTGGAGTGCAGCCCCGACGAGCCGAGCGCCACGAGCACGTCGCCCGGCCGGATCCGGTCGGGCCGCAGCATCGCGGCGGCCTCCACGATGCCGACGCCGGTGCCCGAGATGTCGTAGCTACCGGCCTCCATCAGCCCCGGGTGCTCGGCGGTCTCGCCGCCCAGCAGCGCGCAGCCGGCCTGCTGGCAGCCGTCGGCGATGCCCTTGACGATCGTGCCGACCTGCTCCGGGACGACCTTCCCGACCGCGATGTAGTCCTGCATGAACAGCGGTTCGGCGCCGCAGACGACGAGGTCGTCCACGACCATCGCCACCAGGTCGAGCCCGATCGTGTCGTGCTTGTCGAGGGCCTGCGCGATCGCGACCTTCGTACCGACGCCGTCGGTCGAGGAGGCCAGCACCGGCTCGGTGTACTTGCCCAGCTTCAGCGCGAAGAGCCCCGCGAACCCGCCGATACCGCCCATCACCTCGGGCCTGGTCGCCTTCTCCGCGTAGGGCCGCAGGGCGTCCACAGCCTTCTCACCTGCATCGATGTCCACGCCGGCGGCGGCGTAGCTGGCGCCTGCCCCGGCGGGTCGGGCAGTGATGGGCGGCATGGTCGTCGGGCTCCTGACAGTCGGGTCGGCGGTACGGCGCCGGGGTTCGGATGGCGCGGCTCAGGGCCGGCCGAGCGCGTCGGCGGCTCCGTAGCCGACCGAGAGCGGGCCGGGGTCACCGGACGCGGCTCCGGAGGCGTCCTCGGGCACGGCGACGAGATCCTCGAGCAGGTGCTTGCCGAGCCGCGCCTCCTCGGGCAGCGGGATCGGGTACTCGCCGGTGAAACAGGCCGTGCACAGCCTGCTGCGCGGCTGCTCGCTGGCCGCGACCATCCCGTCGACCGAGACGTAGCCGAGCGTGTCGGCGCCGATGGACCGGCGCACGCCCTCCGTGTCGAGGCCGCTCGCGACGAGCTCGGCCCGGGTGGCGAAGTCGATGCCGTAGAAGCACGGCCACCGCACCGGCGGGGACGCGATCCGGACGTGGACCTCGACGGCCCCGGCCTCGCGGAGCATGCGGACGAGCGCGCGCTGGGTGTTGCCCCGCACGATCGAGTCGTCGACGACCACGAGCCGTTTGCCGCGGATGACGTCGCGCAGCGGGTTGAGCTTGAGCCGGATCCCGAGCTGGCGGATGGTCTGGCTGGGCTGGATGAACGTGCGGCCCACGTACTGGTTCTTCACCAGGCCCTGGCCGTAGGGGATGCCGGAGCCCTGGGCGTACCCGATGGCCGCCGGGGTGCCGGACTCGGGCACCGGGATCACGAGGTCGGCGTCGACGGGATGCTCCTCGGCGAGCCTGCGGCCGATGTCCACGCGGGCCGCGTGCACGGAGCGTCCGGAGATGGTGGTGTCCGGCCGCGCCAGGTAGACGTACTCGAAGACGCAGCCCTTCGGCTCCGGGGCGGCGAACCGCGAGCTGCGCAGGCCGCCCGCGTCGATGGCGAGCAGCTCACCGGGCTCGACCTCGCGCACCATCGACGCGCCGACGATGTCCAGCGCCGCGGTCTCGCTCGCCACCACCCAGCCGCGCTCGAGCCTGCCGAGCACGAGTGGACGGACGCCGTACGGGTCGCGTGCCGCGTAGAGCGTCTGCTCGTCGGCGAACACCAGCGAGAACGCCCCGCGCACCCGTGGGAGCAGGCGCAGCGCCGCCTCCTCCACCCCGGTGTCGGCGGCGGTGACGGCGAGCAGCTCGCTGATGAGGTCGGAGTCGGTGCTGGCCGGGATCGCCCGGCGGTCGGCGCGCTCCTCGGCGCGGGCAACCGCGACCTCGTCGCGCAGCTCGGCGCTGTTGACGAGGTTGCCGTTGTGGCCCAGCGCGATGCCGCTGCCGGTGGCCGTGGTGCGGAACGTGGGCTGGGCGTTCTCCCAGGTGGTGGAGCCGGTGGTGGAGTAGCGGCAGTGCCCGACGGCGAGGTGGCCCTTCAGCGACGAGAGCACCTGCTCGTCGAAGACCTGGCTGACCAGGCCCAGGTCCTTGAACACGACCATGCGGCGCCCGTCGGACACGGCGATGCCCGCGGCCTCCTGGCCGCGGTGCTGGAGGGCGTAGAGCCCGTAGTACGTGAGGTTGGCGACGTCCTCACCGGGCGCCCAGACGCCGAAGACACCGCACTCCTCGCGCGGTTCCGGGTCATGGGTGGCTGTGTCGACGTCGGGTTCCGGATTGCGTTCGGTCGGCTGCTCGTTCCGGGTGGAACTCGGGCCCACAGTGACTGCCCGCCCCGGGCCTCCGCCGTCGGCCCTTCCATCCCCCACAAGACGCTCCTCGCGCAGACGGCTCAGTTTGGCGGCACGGCCGCTCAGCGGCCGATGCTACGCCGTGCGAGCTCCGGGACCCACTCTCCGGGACCGGAGTCACCGAACCACCTTCCCTGCCCGACGTCGCAGCCCAGCTCGGCCAGACGCTGGGCCTGCACGGCGGTCTCGACCCACTCGGCCGTTACCTCGAGGCCGAGCGCGTGGGCGAGCTCGACCAGCGCGCGGACGATCGCGGTGTCGGTGGGATCGGCGGACGGTCTGCGCAGCCCGTCGATGAACGAGCCGTCGATCTTCAGGCCGTGCACGGGGAGCCTGCGCAGCCAGGCGAGGCTGGAGTAGCCGGTGCCGAAGTCGTCCAGCGCGATCCGCACGCCCGCCTTGCGCAGCTCACCCAGGGCGTCCAGGACGATCCCCTCGTCGCCGAGCACCGCCTGCTCGGTGATCTCCAGCTGGAGCAGGCGTGCGGGCAGCCCGGTGTCGGCGAGCACGCGGGTGACCTCGCGCACCCACGTCGGCTCGACGAGCTGCACCGGCGACACGTTCACGCTGACGAACGGCGCCTCGTCGCCGAGCTCGCGCCACCAGCGCGCCGCCTGCTCGCAGGCGGCCCGCAGCACCCAGCGCCCGAGCGGCACGATCGCGCCGCTGTGCTCGGCCAGCTCGATGAACCGGCCCGGCCCCACCACTCCCTGCTCGGGGTGGTGCCAGCGCACCAGTGCCTCGGCGCCGCGCACCCGGCCGTCCGCCAGGCGCACGAGCGGCTGGTAGACGAGGCGGAACTCACCCCGGTCGATCCCCCCGCGGAGCCCGGAGAGCAGGGCGAACCGCGCGGCCTCCGCCGAGTCGCGCTCCGGGTCGAAGACCACCCGCCGCCCACCGCCGAGCGCCCGCGCCCACCCGCGGGCGACGTCGGCCGCCCTCAGCAGCTCGGAGGCGCTCCCGCGGGACGTGTCCGTCTCGGCCACCCCGATGCTCGCGGAGACGACGAGGGTGTGCCCGTCGATGTGGAACGGCGTGGCGAGCGCGGCCTGGAGCCGGTCGGCGAGCCTGCTGACGTCCGTGCCGCCCGCGGGTTCGGCGATCAGCACGACGAACTCGTCGTCGCCCGTGCGGCACACGACGTTGTGGCCGGCGGCGAGGTGCAGCCGCCCCGCGACGCCGAGCAGCAGCCGGTCACCGATCTGCTGGCCGAGCGCGTCGTTGATCGCGTGGAAGCCGTCGAGGTCGAGCGCGCAGATGCCCACCCGCGACGGCCCGTCGCCCGCGAACGCGCGGTGCATCCACTGGTCGGCCACCGCCTGGTTCGGCAGCCGCGTGAGCTGGTCGGCGAAGGAGGCCTCGCGCAGGCGCGACCACAGCCGGTGGCGGTCCGACACGTCCTCGACCAACCCGGTGACGTGCGAGGGGCTGCCGTCCTCGCCGAGCACGCGCGACGCCGTGACGTGCACCCACATCACCCGCGAGTCGGCGCGCACGAGCCGCATCTCCATGCGCACGACATCGGGCTCGCCGCGGCGCGACACGCGCTTCAGGCGTTCGACGACGTCGACCATGTCGTCGGGGTGCACGAAGTCCGACATCGGCCGCGGCTGGTCGAGCGGGCCCTCGAGGCCGAACATCCGGCAGAGCGCGGGGTTGAGGTCCAGCACCTTCCCGTCGAGCGACACGATGGCGATGCCCACCGCTGCCTGCTCGTAGACCGCCCGGATGTGCCGGCCGTCCACGGCCGACGCCCGCGCGGGACGGCCGGGCTCGTCCCGGTCGAGCTGGTCCCGATCACGAACGGCGCCCACCACACCGGCGACCAGCTCGTCCAGGGCCGCCGAGAGGCGGCGCTCCCCCTCGGGACCCCGCAACCCGAACGCCTCCGGCACGTCCCGGCGGAGGCGTCGGAGGCTGGGCACCACGAGGCCCTCGATGTCGGACTCGCCGCTGCGCTCGGTGGCCCGGCGCCCGCCCTCGGTGACCAGCTCGGCGCCGATCGCCCGCGCCGACAGCGGCCAGAACGGCTCGGCACGCAACACGGCGGCGAGCTTGCGCAGCAGGGTGGCCAGGTGCGCGGTCGCGCCGGGATCATCGGGGTAGGCGCTCTCGGCCCAGCGCACGGCGAGCAGATCGATCCGGTCGCCCTCCACGGTGCGGAGCGGCCGGAGCGCGGTCGGGTCACGCGGCGCCCCGATGGGCTCAGGAAGGCTGCGCGGTGCGACCACGCGGCCACCTCCTGTCGCCCGTTCGGTCCGGCCCGACCCTGATCGGATCAATCTTCCGTCCCTCGCCCGCGTTCGCGCCACCACGACGTGTTCACGTTCACCGGAGCGAGCAAACTTTAGAGCAATGGCAACAATCGGGAGACCTCGCCACTGCGGGTCCCCGAAGCCCGCAGCGCACCACTGTCGAGCGCTGCCTCCCACGTCATCCGCCCCGCCACGAGCGCGAGCCAGGTGCGCGCATCGGTCTCGACGACGTTCGGCGGCGTGCCCCGGCCGTGCCGGGGACCGCTGACACACTGGACCGCCCCGAACGGAGGGATCCGCACCTCCACGCTGTGACCGGGCGCGGCGGAGGCGACGGCGGCAAGGCTCTCCTTGACCGCGTTGCGCAGCACCGGCCGGTCCGGCACGGGCCCGCCGTCCAGCCACTCGAGCACGGCGGAGGTGATCCGCGTGCCGCTCGTTCCTCCCCGCACCCGCCGAACGGTAATCGATTCCGGGTGGACCTGACCCTTCGGACAGGTATCCGACCACGATCGGCCCATGCGCTGCGACCGCTCAGCCGAACAGCTTCGGAAGGGTGCCTTCCCACGCGGTGCGCAGCGTCTCGAGCGGCAGCCCAGGCACGTCCCCGACGGACAGGTCCGACCCGCCCGTCGTGCCGATCTCGCGCGCCGGCACCTCGGCGGCCGCCGCGCGGGCCAGTACCTCGGGGAGGTTCTCCGGGGCGACGGCGACGAGCACGCGGCCCGCCGACTCGGAGAACAGGGCCACGAACGGGTCGAGCGGCGGGAGCTGCACGGTGGCACCGCGCCCGCCCACGAGGCACGCCTCGACGAGCGCCTGGGCGAGCCCGCCGTCCGCGAGGTCGTGCGAGCCGGTGAGCAGCCCGGTCGCCGCGGCCTTCGCGAGCAGGTCCGCGAGCCGAGCCTCCGCGGCCAGGTCGACGGCGGGCGGGCGGCCGCCCAGGTGCCGGTGCACGACGTGCGCCCACTCGCTGCCGCCCAGCTCATCGCGCGTGTCGCCGAACAGCACGATCGCGTCGCCGTCGCGCCGGAAACCGGACGGGACGCGGCGGGTGACGTCGTCGAGCACACCGAGCACACCCACCACCGGCGTCGGCAGGATCGCGCGCTCGCCGGTCTGGTTGTAGAAGCTCACGTTGCCGCCCGTCACCGGGATGCCCAGCTGCGCGCAGCCGTCGGCGAGCCCGCGCACCGCCTGCTGGAACTGCCACATCACGTGCGGGTCCTCCGGCGAGCCGAAGTTCAGGCAGTTGGTGACGGCGAGCGGCACCGCGCCGCTCGTGGCGACGTTGCGGACGGCCTCGGCCAGCGCGAGCTGCGCGCCCGCGTACGGGTCGAGCGCCACGAAGCGGGCGTTGCAGTCGGTGGCGACGGCGATGCCCCGCCCGGTCCGCTCGTCGATCCGCAGCACCCCGGCGTCCGCGGGCTGGGCGGCCGCCGTGTTGCCGCGCACGTAGCGGTCGTACTGGTCGGTGACCAGCGCGCGGCTGCACAGGTTCGGGCTGGCCGCCATCCGCAGGATCTCGGCCTGCAGCTCGCTCGGCGCGGCCGGTCGGGGCAGCCGGTCGGGCGAGTCGGCGACCAGCTCGTCCTGCCGCTCCGAGCGGGCGACCGGCCTGCGGTAGACCGGGCCCTCGTGCGCGACCGTGCGCGGCGGCACGTCCACGACGGTCTCCCCGTGCCAGTCGATCACCAGCCGCGTGCCCGCGGCGACCTCGCCGATCACCGAGGCCAGCACGTCCCACTTGCGGCAGACCGCGAGGAACGCATCGACGTCCTGCGGGCGCACCACGGCGCACATGCGCTCCTGCGACTCGCTGGAGAGGATCTCCGCGGGGGTCATCCCGGAGGCGCGCAACGGCACCGCGTCCAGGTCGATGTGCATCCCGCCGTCACCGGCACTCGCCAGCTCCGACGTGGCGCACGACAGACCGGCGCCACCCAGGTCCTGGATGCCCACCACGAGCCCGGCGTGGAACAGCTCGAGGCAGCACTCGATGAGCACCTTCTCGGTGAACGGGTCCCCGACCTGCACCGACGGGAGCTTCTTGCGGCCGGTCTCCTCGCCGAACGTCTCCGAGGCCAGCACCGACACGCCGCCGATGCCGTCCAGCCCCGTGCGCGCGCCGAAGAGGATGATCTTGTTGCCGGTGCCGGACGCGAAGGCCAGGTGCAGGTCCTCGGTGCGCATCGCGCCCACGCACAGCGCGTTGACGAGCGGGTTGCCGAGGTAGCTCTCGTCGAAGACGACCTCGCCGCCGATGTTGGGCAGGCCCAGCGAGTTTCCGTACCCCCCGACCCCCGCGACGACGCCGGGCAGCACGCGCGCGGTGTCGGGCGCGTCGGCGGGACCGAACCGCAGCGGGTCGGCCACCGCGACCGGCCGCGCCCCCATCGCCATGATGTCGCGGACGATCCCACCCACGCCGGTGGCCGCACCCTGGTACGGCTCGACGTAGGAGGGGTGGTTGTGGGACTCGACCTTGAACGTCACGGCCCAGCCGTCACCGATGTCGACGACGCCGGCGTTCTCGCCGATGCCGGCGAGCATCCGCTTCCGCATGTCGTCGGTGGTGGTCTCGCCGAAGTAGGCGAGGTGCACCTTGGAGGACTTGTAGGAGCAGTGCTCGCTCCACATCACGGAGTACATCGCGAGCTCGGCGTCGGTCGGTCTGCGGCCGAGGATCTCCCGGATCCGCGCGTACTCGTCGTCCTTGAGCCCCAGCTCCCGGTAGGGCTGCGGCTGGTCGGGGGTTGCGGCGGCGTTCTTGACGGTGTCGGCGGCCGGGTGAGGCGTCACAGCTGGTCAGCCTACGTGGCGGTGCCGAACCCCCCGGGCGGTGTGCCCGCGATCCCGCGGTGCAGCAGGTCGGTCAGGGTGTCGATCGCCTCCTCGTCGTCGACGGGCGGGCGGGACCCGTCGCCGCCGACGGCGAGCCAGGTGTAGGCGAACTGGTCGAGCATGCCGTTCATGGCCGACACCAGCAGCCGGGGCTCGCCGGGCAGGGGGATCCCCGCGGCGCGCACCAGCGCGAGGTGCCCGACCATGTGCGCGTTGTCCGCGGAGACGATCTCCCGCAACCGCCTGCCGAACTCCGGGCTCACCGTCGCGGCCTCACGCAGGGCCACCATCTCCGGCAGGTGCCTGCGGTAGAAGTGCCAGTACGCGGCGACGTGCCAGCGCACGGCGGCACGCCGCGACAGGTCCGGGTCGTGCCGGGGGTCGGTCGCCGCGGTGTCGTCCTCGAGCATGTCGGTGAGCAGCGCCGTGAGCAGCTCGTCCTTGCTCGCGAAGTGGTTGTAGAACGATCCCGCGGCCCGCCCGGCGGCCGCCGTGATGTCGGTGATCTTCGTGTTGAGGTAGCCGCGCTCGGCGAAGACACGCCGCGCCGCCTCCTTCAGCGCCGCTTCCGTCTCCGCGGCCTGCGCCGCCCGCCTTCCCGCGGGAGCACTCATCGCGACCTCCTTGACGCGGCACGCTAGCAAGCATCACACTGAATCTTAATTCACTGAATCTAGATTCATCTCGGAGTGGTTATGGAACCATCGGTCCTCGTCGTGGGGGCCGGGCCGACCGGCCTGGTCCTCGGCATCGAGCTCGCACGCAGGGACGTCCCGGTGCGCGTGGTCGAGCGGTCACCCGTCGCGCCCGCCGGCTCGCGGGGCGACGGCCTGCAGCCGCGCACGCTGGAGGTCTTCGACGACCTCGGCGTGCTCGACGCGGTGCTCGCGGCGGGCGCCCCGCCCGCGGCCATGCAGGCGTACTCCGGCGATCGCTTCCTCGGGGAGAAGCGGATGGGACAGTGGCGCGAACCCACGCCCGACGTCCCGCACCCCAACGGCCACGTCCTGGGCCAGGACCGCACCGAAGCGATCCTGCGCGCCCGGTTCACCGACCTCGGCGGCCGGATCGAGTTCGGCACCGCGCTCGAGGGGTTCGAGCAGGACGCGTCCGGCGTCACGGCCACCCTCGCCGGTGCAGCCGGGCGCGAGACGGTGCGCACGGCCGTGCTCGTCGGCGCCGACGGCGGCGCCAGCACCGTGCGCCGCACGCTCGGGATCCCGTTCGAGGGGCGCACCGACGACTCGGTGCGCATGCTCCTCGGCGACGTGCGCGTGGCCGGGCTGGAGCACGACACCGGCTACTGGTTCGCCGACGAGCACGACCTGCGGCGCGGGATCTTCATGAGCCCGCTGCCGGGTGGGGACCTGTTCCAGTTCGCCACCCCGATCGAGAACGGGATCGAGGATCCGGAGCAGGCCGTCCGGGCGGCGTTCGCCGAGTTCTGCCGGCTCCCCGGGGTCGCGATGCGGGAGGTGGCCTGGTCCACGGTGTGGCGGCCGAACGTCCGGCTGGCCCGCCGCTTCCGCGTCGGCCGCGTGTTCCTCGCGGGCGACGCCGCCCACGCGCACCCGCCCACCGGCGGGCAAGGCCTCAACACCGGCGTGCAGGACGCCTACAACCTCGGCTGGAAGCTGGCGGCCGCCCTCGCCGCCGGCCCCGACCACGAAGCCGAGACGCTGCTCGACAGCTACGAGGCAGAACGGCGGCCCGTCGCGGAGCACGTGCTCGCCCTGAGCGAGAAGCTGCTGCGCCGCCACGTCGAGGGGGCGACCGACGCCCACGAGCGCGGCCGCGAGACCCACCAGCTCGACATCGGCTACCGCGGGAGCCCGATCGTCCGCGACGAGCGCGCCCGCCCCGGCCGGCTGCAGGCGGGCGACCGCGCGCCGGACGGGCAGGTGGTCGACGCCACCGGCCGCCGGCTGCGCCTGTTCGACCTCTTCCGCGGGCCGCACGCCACGCTCCTGGTGTTCGGCGAACCCGCGGCCGCCGCGGTCCCGGACGCGGCGCGCATCGTGCTCCCGGCCGGGCGGACCCCCACCGGCACCGCGGTCGTCGACGCCGAGGGCCTCGTCGCGGCCGCGTACGACGTTCCGGACGGCACCGCCGTCCTCGTGCGCCCGGACGGGTACGTGGGGGCGATCGAGCGGCGTACGAACGGCACTTTCGTCTGCTAAGTGCGTACGAGAGTGCCGTTCGTGCAACTGGAGACCCAGGAACCAACCATCTAGTTCCTCCGGAGGTCGGACGGGAGCTGGACCACGCTGATGAAGAAGTGGTCGATCTGTTTGATCGCCTCGATGAAGCCCTCGAAGTCGACCGGCTTGGTGACGTAGGCGTTGGCGTGCAGCTGGTAGCTGCGCAGCACGTCCTCCTCGGCCTGCGACGTGGTCAGCACGATCACCGGGATGTGCCGCAGGTCCGGGTCGGCCTTGATCTCCTGCAGCACCTCCCGCCCGTCGCGGCGGGGCAGGTTCAGGTCGAGCAGGATCAGGTCCGGCCGGGGCGCTTCGCCGTAGATCCCCTCGTGCCGCAGGTAGTCGAGCGCCGCCGCGCCGTCGGTGACCACGTCGAGCCGGTTGTGCAGGTTCTCCTCGAACGCCTCGCGCGTCATCAGGACGTCACCGGGGTCGTCCTCCACGAGCAGCACGTTGATGGTCTTGGCCTGCGGGTTCGTCATTCGGCGGCCTCCTCGGGGAGCGCGGGCAGGGCGAAGTGAATGGTGGTGCCCTCACCGTCGCCGCCGGAAACCACCTCGATGTGACCCTGGTGGAACTCGACGATCTTCTTGGCCAGGGCGAGCCCGATCCCCGTGCCGGGGTACTCGTCGCGTCCGTGCAGTCGCTGGAAGATCACGAAGATCTTCTCGCTGTACTCGGGTTCGATCCCGATCCCGTTGTCGACGACCGTGATCGCCCACATGTCGCCGTCGCGGCGCGCCTCCACGCGCACGACGGGGGGCACGTCCTCGCGGTGGAACTTCAGGCCGTTGCCGATCAGGTTGGCCAGGAGAGCCCGGAGCAGGCCGGGATCCCCCGGCACCGTCGGCAGGGCACCCAGCACGATCTCGCCGCCGACCTCCTCCCGGGCCTGCTCCAGCTGCGCCGCCGCCGTGGCGGCGACGGCGCCGAGATCGACCGTTCCGAAGTTGGCGCTGGTACGCCCGACGCGGGAGAACGCGAGCAGGTCGTTGATCAGCTGCTGCATCCGCTGCGCGCCGTCGACGGCGAACTCGATGTACTGGTCCGCGCGCTCGTCGAGCTTCCCGGCATAGCGCCGTTGCAGCAGCTGGCAGAAGCTCGCGACCTTGCGCAGCGGCTCCTGCAGGTCGTGGCTGGCCACGTAGGCGAACTGCTCCAGGTCCCGGTTGGAACGCTCCAGCTCGCGCGCCTGGTCGTCCAGGCGCCGGTTCACGGCCTGGGCCTCGTCGAGGTCGCGCAGGATGTGGCGGCGCATCGCGTCGACGTCCGCGCCGAGCTCCCGGATCTCGCCCGGCCCGTCGACGTCCACCTCCCGGTCGGTGTCGCCGGCGACCACCTCGCGCACCTGCTCCGCCAGGTCGGACACCGGGCGCAGCACCATCCGGCGCAGGCCGAACCCCACCACCGCGAGCAGGACGAGCAACGTGACCCCGATCGTGGCGCCCGACCACGCGACGAACGACGAGGCGGATCCCAGGTCGTCCCGCGCTTCCTGCCGAAGCACCTCGAGCCGGTCCTCGAGCGTGCCGGTCGCGCCGCGCACCCGGTCGAAGAAGGCCCGGCCCGCGGCCAGGCCGGGCGCCGTCGGATCCGCGGCGATCACCGGGTCGGCGTACGCCGCGCGCCAGTCCTGCTCGGCCTGCACCGCGGCGTCGACCTCCGGGGCGATCTCCGGGAAGTCGAGGGTGGCGGCCCGCAGCTCGGCCACCGCGGTGTCGCTGCGATCGACACCCGCGTAGTACGGCTCGAGGAACTGGCGCTGCCCCGTGAGCAGGAACCCGCGCACCCCGGTCTCCTGGTCGAGCTGGGCGGCGGACAGCCGCCCCGCGGCGAGCACCGCGGGCCCGACCTGCTCGAGGAGCGCCGTGCGGGCCCCCGTCAGCCGCCACAGCGCGCTGACGCCCAGCACCACGGTGCCGCTCGCGACCAGCGCGGCGAGCACCGCGCCCACCACGAACACCCGCGCGAGCGGCCAGTGCCCGCTCCCCGCGGTCGGGCGCAGGCGCAGCGGGTGGCGCCGCGAGCGGCGGGTGAGCTCGGCGGGCGCCGTCACGGGTTCCCGTCCCCGGACAGGATGAGGATCGCGACGTCGTCGGCCAGCGGCCCCCCGTTCAGCTCCTGCGCCTGTCCGACCAGACGCGCGGGCAGCAGCTCCAGGTCCGTCTCCCGCTCCTGCGCCAGCATCGCGTGCAGCCCCTCCTCCCACAACGGCTCGCCGGGCTCGGGTCCGCGGCCCTCGATGAGCCCGTCGGTGTAGGACAGCACGGACCACCCGGCCTCGAGCGGGGCCGTCAGCGGGTCCCACACGGCATCCGGCAGCACCCCGAGCGGCACGCCGACGGGCGGGTCCAACGGGCGCAGCTCCGGCCGCAGCAGCACGGGTGGCGGGTGTCCGGCCAGGCGCACCACCGCCTCCCCGCGCCCAGCGCCCGTCGTCCGGACGGCGATCGCGCACACCGTGGTGAACAGCGCCGGGTCGTGCCGCTCGCTCACCAGCACCTGCTGCAGCTTGGGCAACAGCTGCGGCTCGTCCACACCGGCCAGCACGAGCGCGCGCCAGGAGACGCGCAGCATCGCGCCCAGCGCGGCCTCGTCGGGCCCGTGGCCGCAGACGTCACCGACGATCGCGTGCACCGTGCCGGTGGGACCGAGGACGGCGTCGAAGAAGTCGCCGCCGATCAACGAGCGCGTGCGGCCCGCCCGGTAGAACGACCGGGCACGCACCCGGCTCCCCGCGAGCAGCGGCGAGGGCAGCAGCCCCCGTTCCAGCCGCGCCGACTCGGCGGCGGCCAGCTGCTCCTCGCGCAGCCGCAGGAGGCTCGTCTCGGCCCGGCGCCGCTCCACGGCGTAGCGCACCGCCCGGATCAGGACCGGCCCGTCCACCTTGCCCTTGACGAGGTAGTCCTGCGCTCCGGCCGCCACCGCCGCCACCCCGAGGTGCTCGTCGTCCACGCCGGTGAGCACGCACACCGCGGCTCCCCCGTGGGCCCGCAGGACGTGCCGCAGCCCGTCCAGGCCCTGGGAACCGGGCAGGTTCAGGTCGAGCAGCACGCAGTCCGTGCCGCGCAGCAGGTCGCCCGCCACCGCGTCGGCCACCGACGAGACCGCGACGACCTGCAGCTCCGGATCCACGTCGGCGAGCAGCTCCCGCACCAGGAACACGTCGCCCGGGTCGTCCTCGACCAGCAGCACCCGCTTCGGGGACGTGGTGACGGGCGCGGTCATCTGCGCGGTCTCGGGGATCCGGCGCCGGTCAGGCAGCCGACACCGCGGCCTGCAGCACCGACGTGAACAGGCCGAGCCCGTCGGTCGACGGCCCGGTCAGCGAGTCGATGGCGTGCTCGGGGTGTGGCATGAGCCCGACCACGCGCCCGTCGGTGGAGGCGATGCCCGCGATGTCCGCGATCGCACCGTTCGGGTTGCCACCGGCATAGCGGAACACGATCCTGTTCTCGGCCTCCAGTTGCGCGAGCGTCGCGGCGTCGGCGACGAAGCGGCCCTCCCCCGACTTGATCGGCACCAGCAGCTCCTGCCCGGCCGTGAACCCGCCCGTCCACGCGGTGGCGGTGGACTCCACCCGCAGCAGCTGGTCCCGGCAGACGAAGTGCAGCCCGGCATTGCGCACGAGCGCGCCCGGCAGCAGCCCGGCCTCGCAGAGGATCTGGAAACCGTTGCAGATCCCGAGCACGGGCGTGCCACGCCCCGCGGCGGCCACGACCTCGGTCATGATCGGCGCGATGCTCGCGATCGCGCCGGCGCGCAGGTAGTCCCCGTAGGAGAACCCGCCGGGCACGACGATCGCGTCCACGCCCCGGAGGTCGTGCTCGGCGTGCCACAGCGCCACGGGCTCCGCGCCCGCGTACCGGACCGCGCGGGCGGCGTCGACGTCGTCGAGGGTGCCTGGGAACGTGACGACACCGATCCTCATGAACGGGTCACCACCCACTCCTCGATCACGGGGTTGGCCAGGAGCGTGGCCGCGACCCGCTCCAGGGTCTCGTCGTCCACCGACTCGTCGACCTCCAGCACGAAGTGCTTGCCCTGCCGCACGTCTCCGACACCGGCAACCCCGAGCCGCGTGAGCGCCCCGGCCACCGCCTGGCCCTGCGGGTCCAGGATCTCCGGCTTGGGCATCACGTCCACCACGACCTTCGCCACGCACATCAGCGTACGGGCGGCCGCCCACGCGCTCGTCGGTAGACTCCGCCCGGCACGCTGCGCATCGAGATCCCCGGGGCCGCCAGATGACTCAGATCACGCACTACGGCCATTCCTGCCTGCTGCTCGACACCGGGTCGGCGCGCCTGCTCTTCGACCCGGGAGCGTTCTCGGCGGGCTTCGAGCCGGTCCGCGGGCTGGACGCCGTGCTGGTCACGCACCAGCACTTCGACCACCTGGACGCCGACCGCATCCGCCCCCTGCTGGACGCGAACCCGGACGCGCGCCTGATCGTCGACGCGGGCACCGCCGAGCAGCTGGACGGGATCACGCACGAGGTCGTCGGGCCCGGCGAGACCGCGGAGGTGGCGGGAGCGCGCATCGACGTGCTCGGCGGGCAGCACGCGGTGATCCACAGCGACATCCCGATCGTCCCTAACAACGCCTACCTCGTCGACGGCACCCACCTGCACCCCGGCGACTCCTTCACCCCGCCGCCCGAGCCCGTCGAGGTGCTCTTCCTGCCCACCGGGGCACCGTGGCTGAAGGTCGCCGAGGCCGTCGACTACCTGCGGGCCGTCGCGCCGCGCACGGCCGTCCCGATCCACGAGGCCGTGCTCTCCCGCCCGGCGATGCACTACGGGATGTTCGAGCGGCTCGGCCCGGAGAAGACCGCGATCCAGGTGCTGGAGCGGGAGCAGCCCACCACCCTCTGAGCCGGTCAGGCGGCGGAGGCCACCGCGGTGAGGTGGTGGGTCGCCGGCGTCGCGCCCAGGCCGAGCGCGGCGTCCACCGCGGCCAGCACGGCGGCGCGCCGCGGCGGGCGCTTGAGGTCCTTGGCCCGAACGTTGATCCGCACCAGGCCGCCGCGGCGCACCGTGCGCGTCACCTCGGCGATCAGCACCCGGCAGCGCCACGCCTCGGCGGCGCGCCGGCCGTCCGCGACGGGGCGACGCTCACCGGACACCCGGAACCCGAGCACGCGCGAGCGCACCAGCCCGTCCACCGGCTCCCGGAGGAACCGCACCCCGTGCTCGTCGGCGAGCACCCCGAAACCCTGCTCGCGCAGCGCGTCGACCGTGCCGGGCGACGCGATGAAGCGCGGCGGCACGAACACGTCCGTGCGCAGCCCCAACGCCGTCAGCGCCCGGCGGGCCGCCACCAGCCGCAGGCCGGCCTCGTGCCGCGGCAGGGCGGCGAACTCGGCACGCCTGCCCACCCGGGGCAACGCGATCGGCGCGGCGGTGTGGTCGTAGCCGTGGAGCACGAGCGCGTCACCCGCGGCGCGCCGCTCGTGGATCCACCGCGCGAGCGGGGAACCGATCGGAACGCCCGCGGGGCGCAGCAACTGCGAGACCGGGACGCCGCGCGCCTCCAGCTCACCCGTGAACGCGACGGCCCGGTCGAGCGCCTCCGCGGCGTCGGGGATCAGGCCCGAGAGGGAGACGACCAGGTGCGATTCGGCCACGTCGCTATGGACTCATGCCGGCGTGAACAGCGGTTGACCAGGCCGTGAGGGGCGGATGGTTACCAAGCGCCCATCACAGGTCGCGACCCGTGAGCCGCTCGTACGCCTCCACGTACCGCGCCCGGGTGGCCGCCACGACGTCGGCGGGGATCTCCGGGCCGGGCGGGGTGCGGTCCCAGTCGAGGCCCTGCGACCACTCGCGCAGGAACTGCTTGTCGAACGCGAACTGCGGCCGGCCCGGCTCCCACGAGTCGGCGGGCCAGAAGCGCGACGAGTCGGGCGTGAGCACCTCGTCGGCCAGCACGATCTCGCCGTCCGCGCCGACGCCGAACTCGAGCTTGGTGTCGGCGACGACGATCCCGCTGGCCGCAGCGGTCTCGGCACCCCGGGTGTAGACGGAGAGCGTCAGCTCCCGCAGCCGCTTCGCGGTGTCCGCGCCGACAGCCGCGACGACGTCGTCGAACGTCATGAACTCGTCGTGCTCACCGACCGGCGCCTTCGTGGTGGGCGTGAAGATCGGCTCCGGCAGCTTCGAGCCCTCCACGAGCCCGCCCGGGAGCGGCACCCCGGACACCGTGCCCTGCTTGCGGTACTCCTCCAGCCCCAGCCCGGCGAGGTAGCCGCGGGCGATGCACTCGACGGGCAGCATCGAGAGGCGCCGGCAGCGGACCGCGCGCCCGGCGAACTCGGCGGGCACGTCCGAGCCGGAGATGACGTGGTGCGGCACGATGCCGGCCAGCCGCTCGAACCACCACAGCGAGAGCTGGGTGAGCACCCTGCCCTTGTCCGGGATGGGCGTGGGCAGGACCACGTCGTAGATCGACACGCGGTCGGACGCGACCATGACCAGGTCGTCGCCGTCGCTGTAGAGGTCGCGGACCTTGCCCGAGTGCAGCAGCTTCACAGGATCGCTCCGGGGGTGTAGGCGGCAGCGTCCGGGTGGGCGTCCACGACCTCCCGCACGCGCTCGATGACGGCGGCCACCTGGGCGGTGGCCGCGCCCGTGAACCGCAGCGGGTCGGCGAGCAGGCCGTCGAGGGCGCCGGCGGGCAGCCCGAGCCGCTCGTCGCCCGCGAGCCGGGCGACGAGGTCGTTGTCCACCTGGCCCTTCTCCCGCATCGCGAGCGCGACGCCCACGGCGTGCTCCTTGATCACCTCGTGGGCCGTCTCCCGCCCGACCCCGGCCCGGACCGCCGCCATCAGCACGGCGGTGGTGGCGAGGAAGGGCAGGTAGCGGTCCAGCTCGCGCGCGATGACGGCCGGGTAGGCGCCGAACTCGTCGAGCACCGTCAGGGCCGTCTCGTAGAGGCCGTCGAGGGCGAAGAACGCGTCGGGCAGCACCACGCGGCGCACCACGGAGTCGGAGACGTCGCCCTCGTTCCACTGCCCGCCCGCGAGCTCGGCGGCCATCCCGGCGTAGCCGCGCAGCAGCACGAGCATGCCGTTGACCCGTTCCGCGGACCGCGAGTTCATCTTGTGCGGCATCGCCGACGACCCGACCTGCCCCGGCTGGAACCCCTCGGTGGCGAGCTCGACGCCCGCCATCAGGCGGATCGTCGTGGCCAGCGACGACGGCGCGGCGGCCAGCTGGACGAGCGCGCTCACCACGTCGAAGTCGAGCGAGCGCGGGTAGACCTGCCCGACGCTGGTCAGGGTGCCGGAGAACCCGAGGTGCCCCGCCACCCGCCGCTCCAGCTCGGCGAGCGTGGCGGGGGCGCCGCCGAGCAGGTCGAGCATGTCCTGCGCGGTGCCGACCGGGCCCTTGATGCCGCGCAGCGGGTAGCGCCCGCGCAGGTCCTCCAGCCGCGCGTACGCGACGAGCAGCTCGTCGGCGGCGGAGGCGAACCGCTTCCCCAGCGTGGTGGCCTGCGCGGCGACGTTGTGCGAGCGCCCGGCCAGCACCAGCTCGGCGTGCTCCCCCGCCCGGCGGGCCAGCCGGGCGAGGAGCGCGACGGTGCGGTCACGCACGTGCTCCAGCGAGAGTCGCACCTGCAGCTGCTCGACGTTCTCCGTGAGGTCCCGGCTCGTGAGGCCCTTGTGCACGTGCTCGTGCCCGGCGAGGGCGTTGAACTCCTCGATGCGCGCCTTGACGTCGTGGCGCGTGACCCGCTCGCGGGCGGCGATGGACTCCAGGTCGACCCGCTCGACGACCCGCTCGTAGTCCTCCAGCACGCCGTCCGGGACGTCGACGCCCAGCGCACGCTGCGCCTCCAGCACCGCGATCCAGAGCCGCCGCTCCAAGACGATCTTGTTTTCCGGCGACCAGAGCCGGACCAGCTCCGGGCTCGCGTAGCGGGCGGCAAGCACGTTGGGAATCACGTTCCGGCAGCTTACGGCCCGGGCCCGCCTCCAGGTGGGGCGGTGGCGTCAGAGGGTGCGGAGGAGGAGCTCGCGGCCCACCGCGCGGGGGTCGGGGTCGGACTCGATGAGGGCGCTCACCACGGCCCCGTCGATCAGCGACACGAGGTCGCGGACGGCGACCGGGTCGAGCGATCGCCCGGACCGGGCGAGGATCCGGCCGAGCAGGGCGTCGAACTCGTCGCGCATCTTCCGCATGAGCGGCGCCAGGTACGGCCGCCGCCCGGCGCCGACCAGCCGCTCGAAGCGCAGCAGCGCCGCCTCCAGCCCCCGCTCCCGCGACTCCCGCCCGATCAGCTGGTCGAGGATCAGCTCGACCAGCTCGTCCGTGCCGAGCACACCTTCCGGAAGGGCGTCGAGCTGCTCGCGGACCTCCGCCAGCTCGTCGCGACCCGTGCGCTCGACGGCCGCCGTGACCAGCTCCTCCAGCGAGGAGAAGTAGTAGGTGGTGGACGCCAGCGGCAGCCCGGCCCGCTCGGCGACGGCCCGGTGGCGCACGGCGTCGAACCCGCCGGAGCGCAGCAGGGCGGCAGCGGCCGAGACCAGCTCCTGCCGCCGCCGTTCCCCCTTGGTCGTGCCCACGCCCCCATCCTCCTCCCCGAGCCGGGCGCGGGGCTCAGAGGCGGGGCGCGAGCTCGGTGACCAGGGTGTGGACGCGGTCCGCGAACGGGGCCGGCGCGCCGGGCCCGTCGCCGCGGGTGATGACGACGACCGTGCCACCGCTCGCCGTCGGCGCCGACACGCCACCCGCGGCGGCGCTGGGCGCCGTACCGGGCGGCAGGTACTGGACGGTGAGCAGCCCGGCCGTCGCGCCGTCCCGGACCTCGAGGTTGACGCCCCGCTCGCCGCGGGGCCGGCACTCCTCGGAGATCGCCGCCCGGGGCGCTCCGACCGCCTCGGGGAGGAACTCCTCCACCACCGCGCGCAGCGCCGGGTCCTGCCGGTCGGCGCACACGGTGGTTCCCGGCCCGAGCGGCGGCGGCCCCCCGACGGCCGCCGCCCCCGGGGCCGGCGCCATGAGCACCCCCGGCCCCGAACCGGGCGCGCCCTCCTGCGCCGCGGGCGGTGGTGCCTTCTCCCGGGCCCGCGAGTCCGCGGACGGGGCATCCGGGGCGAGCATCGGCGCGGCGACCGTGGCCGCGTCACCCCCGCCCGCCGACCCCCCGGGCAGCACGACGGCACCGCCGATCCCCACGACGGCGAAGAGCGCGAGGCCACCCACCACGACCGCCGTCCGCCGGCGCGCGGTGATCCGCCGCGACGTCCGCACCACCGTGTCGTGGTCGAACCCGGCCTCCGGCGAGGCGGAGTCGGAGGCGGCGGCGCGGAACAGCGCGCCGAGCCTCTCGTCGTCGGTCATGTCCCCCACCTCCCTATCCAGCCGGTCGCAGGTCGTCGAGCGAGTCGCCGAGCACGGCGCGCAACGCCGTCAGCCCGTGCGAGGTCTGGCTCTTGACGGTGCCCTCGCTGCAGCCCAGGGCCGCTGCCGTGCCGGCGACGTCGAGCCCGTCGAGATAACGCAGTACGAGCACGGCGCGCTGGCGCGGCGGCACGGCCCGCAACCCGTCGACGAGGACGTGTCGCGTCGTGACCGCCTCCGACGCCGACGGCACCACGGCCTTGTCGGCCGGCGGCTCCGCCGTGAACCGCTCCCGGCGCCACGGCCGCCGCGACTCGTCCACAACGGACCGCACCAGCGTGCGACGCACCCACGCGTCGAGCGCGTCACGGTCGCGGATGCGCCGCCAGTGGCGGTGCAGCTTCACGAACGCCGACTGCGCGTGGTCGTCGGCGCGGTGCCAGTCACCGCACAGCAGGAAGGCCGTGCGGCGCACGGCGTCGCGGCGCGCGCGGAAGTACTCGGCGAACTCCCGCTCGCTGGCGTCGTCCACCCGGCCCTTCCCCCTTTCGCCGGTCTTTCGTGCAAGGGACGCGAGCATGCTCGACCGTGGTTGTCCCGGCCGGACGGAATCGCCCGAACGGCCTAACGCTGTGACCGTTCCGTGACCCTCCCGCCGCTGGAGGAGTCTCCTCCTGGTTGAATCGAGGCCCGTGCGACCCACCTCTCGAACCCGGCGATCATCGGCCCACGACGGCCCGATCGACCTCCGCTCGGACACCGTCACCAAGCCCACCAAGCAGATGCGGTCGGCAATGGCCGCGGCCGAGGTGGGCGACGACGTCCTCGACCGCGACCCCACGATGCGCGAGCTGGAGATCCGGGTGGCCGGGATGCTCGGCGCCACCGATGCCCTCTGGACACCCAGCGGTTCGATGGGCAACCTCATCGCGCTGATGCACCACCTCGGCCGCGGCGACTCCTTCCTCGCCCCCGCCGGCGCGCACGTCCTGGACAACGAGCTCGGCACGGCGGCGTGGCTCGCCGGCGGGATGCCGCGCCCCTTGGAGCACGACGCCGGGCCGGGCAAGGTCTCGCCCGCCGCCGTGCGCCGCGCCGCGGCCGGGGGCGCCGGGCCGTACCACGCGTTGCGCACCACGCTGCTCTGCCTCGAGAACACGCACAACGCGGCCGGGGGCACGGTCACCGCCCCGGACGAGCACGCGGGCGTCGTCGCGGCGGCCCGGGGCGCGAAGCTCGCGGTGCACCTCGACGGCGCCCGGCTCTGGCACGCCGCGGTGGCGCTCGGGGTGCCGCCTGCGGCCCTGACCGTGGGCGTCGACACCGTGCAGGTCTGCCTCAGCAAGGGCCTCGGCGCGCCGGTGGGTTCGATGGTGGCCGGCTCGGCCGAGTTCATCGCGGACGCCCGACGGTTGCGCAAGATGCTCGGCGGGGGCGTCCGGCAGGGTGGCGTGCTGGCCGCGGCCGGTCTCGTCGCGCTCGACCGCATCGATCGACTGAGCGAGGACCACGACCGCGCCCGCGCGCTCGCCGCCGGGCTGCGGGAGCGCGGCTGGGAGGTGGCCGTCCCGCAGACCAACATCGTGCTCGTCGCGGTCGCCGACCTCGCCGGCACGCTCCAGCGGTTCGAGGCGGCCGGGGTGCGGGCGGGGCCGATGTCCGGCCAGGTGCGGTTGATGACGCACGCCGACCTCACGGACGCCGACATCGCCGCCACCCTGCGCCGGATCGGACCGATCGAGGGCCCGGCCGGCCACGCCGACGGCCGCCGGTCCTCGGTGCGCCCGGGAAGCCGCTGACCCCCACTTGGCCCTGACCGCACATACCGTGTGGGCTCCGCACACATGCCGGGACATGTGTGCCGCACCGCGGCGGTGTGTGCGGCGGCCCTGGAGTTGAGCGGGAGCCCGCTACTCAGGACGGGCGCTGCTCCGTTCCAGCGCGTCCAACCGGGAGTTGATCATCCGCAGCTCGGCCAGCACGGCGGCGACCTGCGCCTCGGCCCGATCGACGTCGGCTGTCACCTCGCCCAGCTCCCGCTCCACCACCGCCTCGGTGCGCCGCAGGTTCTCCACGAACCACGAGGCGATCGAGGCCGTCACCACACCGAGCAGCGCGATGCCCGCCACCATCAGCGACACCGCCACGAGCCGCCCCTCGAGGGTCACCGGGTAGCGGTCGCCGTAGCCGACGGTGGAGATCGTCGTGATCGTCCACCACACCGCGTCACCGAACGTCGTGATGGAGGCGTCCGGCGCGTACCGCTCGGCGTCGAGCACCGCGAGCGACGCCACGAACCCGATGAGCACGACGCTGCCCGCCACGTAGAAGACGACGCGGCCACGGGCGTCGTCGCGCAGCTGCCGGTTGAGCACGCTCACCACGGTGATCAACCGCAGCGCGCGCAGCTGCCGGAACATCGGCAGCGCCAGGATCACCAGGTCCAGCAGGTGGGTGCGCACGAATCGCCAGCGGCGGCGGGCCAGTGCGATCCGCACCAGGTAGTCCAGGGCGAACACCACCCAGGTGCCGTTCAGCACGACCTCCAGCGCATCCCGCCCGGCCGCCGGTAGCGACGTGTCGAGCACCTGCCACGCGTAAGCCACGAGGAACAGGGCGGCGAGGCCGGTGAGCCACCAGTCGACCCGCCGGTTCCACATGTCGATCCGGGGTTCGGCGACGAGATCGGGTGGAGCCATGTCACGGAGAGTATGCGCCGCTCAGATCGCCGGGCCCGGCCGTCCCTTGATCGCTACGAGACCACGCTGAACGCCCTCGTGCGGGCGGTTCCCGCATCTCGGATCGATCCACCCGGCGAGACCCGGGCCCGCCCTCCAGGGAGTGCTTCAGCCGCACGCCGAGCATCAGCTGCGCGACAGCCACGCCTCCAGGCGCTCCAGGGTCTCCGTGATGTCCTCGGTGGCACCGGCGAACGACAACCGGATGAACCGCCCGCCGGCCACCGGGTCGAAGTCGATCCCGGGTGCCGTGGCGATGCCGGTCTCGGCGAGCAACCGCTGCGTGAGGTCCATCGAGTCGACCGTCAGGTGCGAGACGTCGGCGTAGGCGTAGAAGGCGCCGTCGGCGGGCGCGAGGCGGGTGATGCCGAGCCGGGCGAGGCCGTCGAGCAGGAGCTCGCGGTTCACGGCGTACCGGGCGACGTGCCCATCGGCCTCCGCGTAGCTCGACTCCTCGAACGCGCCGAGCGCCGCGCGCTGCGCGAGCGTCGGCGGGCAGATCGTGAAGTTCCCGGTGAGGCAGTCGGCGGCGCGCAGGAGCCGCGGTGGCACGAGCAGCCAGCCCAGCCGCCAGCCGGTCATGGAGAAGTACTTCGAGAACGAGTTGACGACGATCGCTTCCCGCGAGGTCGTCCAGGAAGACGACGTCGCCGGGGCACCCGGGTAGGAGATGCCGTGGTAGATCTCGTCGCTCACCAGCTGGACGCCGGTCCGCTCGCAGTACTCCGCGAGCGCCGCCAGCTCCGCCGCGTCGAGGACGGTGCCCGTCGGGTTGGCCGGGCTCGCGACGACGAGGCCCTGCACGGGCTCGTCGAGGGCCTCCAGCATCGCGACGGTGGGCTGGAACCGGGTCTCGGGGCCGCACGGCAGGTCGACGACCTGGCAGCCGAGCGCGGTGAGGATGTTGCGGTAGCAGGGGTAGCCCGGGCGCGCGAGCGCCACCCGGTCGCCGGCGTCGAACGCCGCGAGGAACGCGAGCAGGAACCCGCCCGACGATCCGGTGGTGACCACGACCTGCTCGGGCGGCACGTCGAGCGCGTACGTGCGTGCGTAGTGCCCGGCGATCGCCTCGCGCAGCTCCGGTATCCCGAGGGCGACGGTGTAGCCGAGGACGTCGCCGTCGAGCGCTGCCGCCGCAGCGGCCCGGACAGCGGCCGGGGCCCGCGTGGAGGGCTGGCCCGCGGAGAGGTTGACGAGGTCGCCGTGGGTGCGCTGGCGCTCGGCGGCAGCCGCCCAGACGTCCATGACGTGGAACGGCGGCACCGCGGCCCGCGCGGCGACGGTGAGCTGGGCTGGCGGCACGGGCTGGATCGACACCATTCGGAGCATATGCGGATCGGCGGCCGCCCCACGTCGATGGAGGGCGACCGCCGATTCCGTACCGGGACGTGCTCCCGGCTGTCAGAGCACGCTGGAGACCAGGCCCTTGGCCGAGAAGGTGTCGCCACCGTCGTCGGAACCGCCGTCGTCCGAGTCGTCGTTCTCGTCCGAGGAGGACGAGGAGCCCTCGTCGTCGTCGGAGCTCGCCTCGTCGGAGTCGGAGTCCTCGTCGTCGGCGTCGTCGGCCTCGTCCGAGGAGGACGACGAGTCGTCCGAGTCGGAGTCGGCCTCGTCCTGGTCGCGGTCGGACCCGCCGAGCAGGCCGCCCAGCAGACCGTTGCTTCCCCGGTCGCCATCCTCGTCCGAGCTCGCCTCGTCCTCGTCGTCGGAGGTGGCGTCCTCGTCGTCGGAGGAGGACGCGTCGGAGTCGGCGCGGTCCGAGCCACCGCCGAGGATGCCGCCCAGCAGGCCGCCACCGCGACGGTCCTGGTCGTCGTCGGCGTCCTCGTCGTCGGCGTCGTCCGAGTTGTCGGAGACGTTCTGCGTGCCACCGCCCAGCAGGCCGCCCAGCAGGCCGTCCCGGCCGTTGTCGTCGCCGTCCTCGTCGTCGCCGTCGTTGTCGACGTCAGCCCTCGACCCGCCACCGAGCAGCCCGGCCAGCAGGCCGTCCCGGCCGTTGTCGTCGCCGTCCTCGTCGTCGGCGTCGGCATGCGATCCGCCGCCCAGGAGCCCGGTCAGCAGGCCGTGCCGGTGGTTGCCATCGCCGTCCTCGTCGTCCGACTGCGAGCCACCCAGCAGGCTGGAGACCAGCCCGGTGCGCACGTTGTCGTCGGCGTCGGAGCCGAGCACGCCGGCGAGCAGGCCGCGGGCCTCGTCGTCGTCCATGTTCCCGAGGTCGAGCGGCAGGCCCGCACGCAGGGCGCTGCCGTTCAGCACCGTGGCGAGGGTGTCCGTGACGTCGCTCGTGAGGCCGTCGACGTCGAGGTCGCCGAGGACGGTCCGAAGCTCGTCGAGGTCGAGGCCCTCCAGGTCGACATCCGAGAGGACGGAACGCAGCTCGCCGACGTCCAGGTCGTCCAGGTCGACCGGGAGGTCGAGGCCCGAGAGGACGGAACGCAGCTCGCCGGCGTCCAGGTCCTGCAGGTCGACCGGCAGGTCGAGGTCCTGCAGGACCGTGGTGACCTGGCCCAGTTCGAGCCCGTCCACGACGGCCGGCAGCTGGTTGAGCTCGACGTTCTGCAGAACCTTCGGCAGGTTGTCGAGGTCCAGGTCCTGCAGGACCGAGGGCAGGTCGTCGAGGTCGACGTCGAGGTCGTCCAGCGCCGAGGCGAGGTCGCCCAGCTGGACGTCGCGCAGGTCGACCGGGAGCTTGTCCAGGTCGAGGTCCCGCAGATCGTCCAGGTCCAGCCCGGCGAGGGTGCTCCTCAGGCTGCCGACGCTGTCGTCGACGACCGCGAGGTCCAGGTCGGCGTCGGTCAGCGACCCGACGTCGGGCAGCGTCGACAGGTCACCGACGAGCGGCAGCACGCCGGCCCCCAGGTCGGTGCCGTTCGGCAGCGCCGTCAGGTCGTTGACCACCGGCAGCAGGTCGGCGGTCGGGCCGATGCCGCCCGTCAGGCCGCTCGCGAGGCTGGGTGCCGTGGACAGGGCCCCGGCCACCTCGAACACGTCGAGGTCGCCGGTGAGACCGTCCGTCGGCAGGCCCGCCGTGGAAAGCCCCTCCACCCCCAGCGCGTCCAGCCCGGGAAGGAGGCCCCCCACCATCGACAGCTGGAGATCCGTACCGGTGTTGTCGTCAGTGACCTGCGCGTCTGTGGCGGCAGCGGATGCGGGTCCGGCCGCGGCCATCATCGCCATCGGCGCTCCCAGAACGCCGATGGCAGCGCGCCCGGCGATCTTCGACGCGCGGCTCGGGGCTGCGTGTCGAGGCCGTGCGTTGTTCGTCATTCGAGTCCTCAAGTCTCTCGGGGGAGCGAACATCGGACCCGACGTGATCAGTAGGGAGCCGTCGTGGGGAGCGGCGACGACGTGATCACCCCGGGTGCGCAGACCCTGGCGTGCCACCCGTCAGTGTGCAAGTCGCGCAGAGCGACCCCTGACCAGCACCCGCCACCCCGATCGGGGCAATGAGCTTGCGCTTCACGCGCTGGAGGGTAACCCAAGCGATCTCAAATGTCACCTGTTCGGAGGACCCGATTTCACGATCGAGCGGGTACAGAGACGGCGCCCTGGGCCGCCCGGAGGGCGATATCGGTCCGATGGTGGGAGCCCGCCAGGTGCACCTGCTCCAACCGGTCGTAGGCCTCTTGGCGGGCAGCGAGCAGGTCAGCGCCGGTACCGACCACTGACAGCACCCGCCCGCCGGACGACACCACGGCCCCGTCGTCCCGCCGCCGCGTGCCCGCGTGCAGCACGCCCGTGGCCTCGGATCCGCTGATCACGTCGCCCAGGCGGGGCGGGCCGGGGTAACCCTCCGCAGCCAGCACCACCGCGACGGCGGCGCCGTCGGCCCACTGCGGCGGCGGCTCCTCGGCGAGCCGGCCGGTGGCCGTGGCGAGCAGCAGCCGGGTGAGCGGGCTGCGCAGGAGCGCCAGCACGACCTGGGTCTCCGGATCCCCGAAGCGGCAGTTGAACTCGATGACGGCCGGACCGGCGGCGGTCAGCACCAGCCCGGCGTAGAGCAGCCCGCTGAACGGCGTGCCGCGCCGCTCGAGCTCCGCCGCAACCGGCGCGACGACCTTCTCCACCAGCTCCCCGGTGAGGCCCGGCGACGCCCAGGGCAATGGCGCGTACGCACCCATGCCACCCGTGTTGGGGCCGGAGTCGTCGTCGCCGACGCGCTTGAAGTCCTGCGCGGGCAGGAGCGGCGTCACCGTCTCGCCGTCGACGAAGCAGAAGAGCGACACCTCCGGCCCATCGAGGAAGGACTCGAGCAGCACCGGGTGCCCGCCGTCCAGGAGCGTGCTGGCGTGGGCCCGGGCGACGTCGAGGTCGGAGCTCACGACCACGCCCTTCCCCGCGGCCAGACCGTCGTCCTTCACGACGTAGGGCGGGGTGAACCCGGCGAGCGCCGCGTCCAGGTGCGCCGGGTTGTCCACCACCACCGACGTCGCGGTGCTGACGCCGGCGGCGGCCATGACGTCCTTGGCGAAGCTCTTCGACCCCTCGATCCGGGCGGCCGCGGCGCTCGGGCCGAAGCAGGCGATCCCCGCGGCGCGCACGGCTTCGGCGGCACCGGCGACGAGCGGTGCCTCCGGTCCGATCACGACGAGGTCGGCTCGCCAGTCGAGGGCGAGCGCGGCCACCGCCGCCGGATCGGCGGCATCGACCCCGCGCTGTTCCGCCACCGTCGCCGTGCCGGCGTTGCCCGGCGCGCAGGCCAGCGCCGTGACGCCGGGGTCCTGCGCCAGGGCGAGAACGATGGCGTGCTCCCGAGCACCGGACCCCACGACCAGGACGCGCACGTTGCAGAATCGTAGAGGCCCGTGTCGGTCCGCACTCACGAGGACGACAGGAACTCACCGAGAAGGGCGGTCGACGCGGCGGGGCGCTCCTCGTGCGGGAAATGACCGGTTCCGGCCATGACGTGCATTTGGTGGGCCGCCCCCGCCCAGCGCCGGGACGCAGCGGCGGTCGGCACCAGCACGCAGGGGTCGAGGTCGCCGTGCACCTGCAGGACCGGCACGGTCGGGATCCGCGCCGCAGCGGCCGCGAACCGCCGCCCCTCCGCGCGCAGCTGCGACCGCGCCGCCCACCGGTAGTACTCGAGCGCGCTGTGCACGACGCCGGTGACCTGGATCCCACGTCGGTAGTGGCCCACGGCCTCGGCGAAGTCCTCCGACGCCGGCCATTCCGGACCCGACCACGCGGTCAGGATCCGCCCGACCCGGGCCCCGCCGTCGCGCCGCAGCGACCGCTCGGGCCAGCGCGGGAGCTGGAAGGCCGCCGCGTAGCGGGCCGTCGCCCTCCCCTGTCCGCGCGGGTCGCGCGCCACCGCGGAGCGCACGGCGAGCGGGTGCGGCGCGGCGAGCGCGGTGAGGGAGAGCACGAGCCTCGGGTGCAGCGCCGTCACCGTCCAGGCGATCAGGCCGCCCCAGCCGTGCCCGACGAGGTGTGCCTGCGACTCACCGAGCACCCGGATGAGCCCGGCGACGTCGCCGGCGAGCGTCCACAGGTCGTAGCCGCGCGGGGTCTTGTCGGACTCGCCGTAGCCGCGCAGGTCGGCGGCCACCACGCGGTGCCCGCGCTCGGCCAGCGCGGGCAGTTGGTGGCGCCACGACCACCAGAACTCGGGGAAGCCGTGCAGCAGGACGACGAGGGGCCCTCCGCCGTCGCACTCCGCGACGTGGAGCCGGATCCCGTTGGCCGAGACCGCGCGGTGCGTCCACGGGCCGGGCAGCCGGAGCGACGACGCGTCCGGACCCCGGCGCACCCCGACGCCGTCAGCGGGCGGTCAGCTCGGGATGCCCGTCCTCGTCGTGGCCGCGGTGGGCGAGCACCTGCGCCGACTCCCTGAGGCTGGAGATCGTGCGCTCCGGCTTGCGGATCCGGCGGACGCGCAGGTAGCCGAGCAGCCCGAACAGGGCGGCCGCGAGCAGCATGATCCCGAAGACGATGCCGAACGCGGCGGAGCGCGGCAGCCAGATGTCGAGGACCTCGCCCAGCGCGAAGAACGCGAAGAACAGGCTGAACAGCAGGATCGTCAGCGCGACGACGAAGTAGATGCTGCCCTGCAGGCCCTTCTTCACCTCGGCCGTGACCTCGGCCCGCGCGAGCTCGACCTCAGCGCGCACGAGCGTGGACACGTGTGTGGTGGCTTCCCGCACGAGCTCACCGATCGACTGCTCACCCGCCGACCGGACGGGCTCGGGCGCGAGCGGGATCGACGGCAGGACGGGCGGAACGTCCCCGCCGCCGGAGCTGGTCGGGCTGGCCACCGCGGTCCTCCTCGTGCGGTCCGGGTACGGTGATCGCCGGCCATCCTTCCACGAGAGCGGGTGTCGTGGGCCGTCGGACGCGCCGGACTCGGCCCACCGTTCTGCATCCGGCCGAGCCTCACCACATAGGGTGATCCTCACTCCGCGACCCCGAAGGCGTGCCGTTGTCCGACATCCTTCCCGCCGTCCTCGCCTGCGTGATCTTCGCGGGCGCCTACGTGCTCATCGCCACCGAGAAGTGGGCGAGCCGCACGGCCGTCGCCCTCGGCGGCGCCGCGCTGGTGCTCGCGCTGGGGATCAGCGACGCGCACGCGGCGTTCTTCTCCGAGGACACCGGCGTCGACTGGAACGTCGTGTTCCTGCTGCTGGGGATGATGATCATCGTCGGCGTCATGCGGGACACGGGGATCTTCGAGTACCTGGCCATCTGGGCGGCCAAGCGCGCGCGTGGCCGGGCCTTCCCGCTGATGGTGTTGCTGATCATCATCACGGCGATCGCATCGGCGTTCCTGGACAACGTCACCACGGTGCTGCTCGTCGCGCCGGTCACGATCCTCATCTGCCAGCGGCTGGCGCTCCCGGTGGTGCCCTACCTGATCGCCGAGGTCTTCGCGTCGAACATCGGCGGCACGGCGACCCTCATCGGCGACCCACCGAACATCATCATCGCCAGCCGCAGCGGCCTCACCTTCAACGACTTCCTCGTCAACCTCACACCCATCGTGATCGTCCTCGTCGCGGTGCTGATCGGCATGTGCCGCTGGCTCTTCGCCGCGTCGTTCCGGGCCGACCACGAACGGATCGCCGAGATCATGAGCCTCGACGAGCGGGAGCTGATCAAGGACCACAAGCTGCTGGTGCAGTCGCTCGTGGTGCTCGGCATCGTCCTGCTGGCGTTCGTCTTCCACCCCGTGCTCGGCTACGAGCCGTCGGTCGTCGCGCTGCTCGGCGCCGGCCTGCTCATCGTCGTCACCAAGGTGACCACCGAGCAGGCCCTCCAGGACGTCGAGTGGGGCACCCTGGCGTTCTTCATGGGCCTGTTCGTCATGGTCGGCGGGCTCGTCGAGTCCGGCGTGCTCGGCGCGCTCGCAGACGCCGTCGGCGGCTTCGCGGGAGAGAACCTGCTCGGTTTCACGAGCGTCCTGCTCTGGGGATCGGGCGTGCTGTCCGGCGTCGTCGACAACATCCCCTACGTCGCGAGCACGGCCCCGGTCGTCGCGGGCCTCGTCGGCCCGGACGGTCAGCCCGAGGTGCTGTGGTGGACCCTCGCGCTGGGCGCGGACCTCGGCGGCAACGCCACGCTCATCGGCGCGAGCGCCAACGTGGTCGTCGCGGGGATCGCGGCCCGCAACGGGCACCCGATCGGGTTCTGGCAGTTCACCCGCTACGGGCTCGTCGTGACGTTCGCGACGATCGCCGTGTCCTACGCCTACGTCCTGCTGCGCTACTTCGTGCTGGCCTGACCGGAGCCGCCCTCCTCCGCCGACAACAGGAGCACCTCGAGCAGGTGCGCCGCCGTGAGCAGGCCGTTTACGCGCCCGTTGTCGGTGACGACCACCAGTGGGCTGTGCAGCCGGGCCATGATGGCGGCGCAGTGCAGGATGGTGGCATCGCCCTCCACCGCGGCGAGCTCGACCCGATCTCCCCGGGCCGGCAGCAGGTCGCCGACCCGCTTCCCGGCCAGCGCTCCGGCGGACCGGTCCGCCGTGGCCTCGTCGACGACGCGGGCCAGGTGGGGGTCCTCCTGGATGTAGGTGGGCACCACGAACCGCAGCACCTGCGATGCCGGCAGCACGGCCACCGGGTTGCCGTCGGCGTCCACGACGGCGACGGCGGGCAGCCGGCGCGAGGCGATCAACCGCGCCGCGGCGAGCGCATCGGAATCCGGTCGGACGGTGGGCAGTTCCTGAGCGAGATCCCGGGCCCTCACGCCGGTCAGGATAGAGGTGGACGTCATCCGCCGGTGCCGGCCGCTCGATGCACCCGGCTGCGCACCGCGAGCACCGCGGCCGCGATCAGCGCCGCGGCCGCGGAGGAGAGCAGCACGGACGCCTTCGCCGTGTCGACTTCGGGCCCGGCGAGGCTGAGCTCGGTCAGCAGGAGGCTCACCGTGAACCCGACCCCGCCGAGCAAAGAGACGGCGAGCACGTCGCGCCAGGAGAGCCCGGCGGGGCGGCTCGCCGGGGTGAGGATCACCATCAGGTAGCTGGCCCCGAAGATCCCGACGACCTTCCCCAGCAGCAGGCCGGCGGCCACCGCCTGCGCGACCGGTTCCGCCACCACCGACCGCAGGGCCTCGGCCCCGACCGGCACACCGGCGGCGAACAGCGCGAACAGCGGAACGCAGAGCCCCGCCGACCACGGCTGGAGCCGGTGCTCCAGCCGGATGGCGGGGGCCTCCTGCTCGCCCGGGTCGGCCCGGACCCGGGTGAGGACCCCGAGGAGGACGCCGGCCAGGGTGGCGTGCACTCCCGCCTCGTGCACCGCGATCCAGGTGGCCAGGGCGACCGGGACGTACAACCAGGCCGTGGTGACCCGGCGGCGTTGGAGCCACCAGTAGAGGAGGGCGAACGCGGCGGCGGCCACGAGCGCCTCCAGGTTCAGCCCGACGCTGAACAGCACCGCGATGAGCAGGATCGCGCCCAGGTCGTCGACGACCGCGAGGGCGAGCAGGAAGATCCTGGCCGTGACGGGCAGGGCGGTGCCGGCGAGGGCCAGCACGGCGAGCGCGAACGCGATGTCGGTGGCCACGGGGATCGCCCAGGCCTGGTCCATCCCGGGTGCGCCGCGTCCGACGAGCAGCGCGAGCAGTGCCGGCACGACCATCCCGCCGAACGCTGCCGCCACCGGCAGCAGCGCCTGGCTCCGGGTCGACAGCTCGCCGATCACGAGCTCACGCTTGAGCTCGAGGCCGACGACGAAGAAGAACAGCGCCAGCATCCCGTCGGTGGCCCACTGCCCCAGCGTCAGGTCGAGGTGGAGGGCGGCCGGCCCCACCGCCGTGTCCCGCAGCGCCTGATAGGCGTCCGACCACGGCGAGTTCGCCCAGACCAGCGCCACGGCGGTGGCGACGAGGAGGACCATCCCGCCGACGGTCTCGGTGCGCAGGAAGCGCGCGAACTCGCTGATGGGTGTGGGGAGGCGACGGTCCGGCACGGGCGGCTCCGGTTCTGCTCGCACGACAACGACGTCGCCGACCAGACTTCCCGGCACACCGGGCAGGACCCTAACCCGCGCCGCGGCCGGGCCGACCACCCGAGCGGCGGCCGTCACAGGCCGTCCGGACGGCGACCGCTGGTGCCCCGGGGCCGCACGTGATCAGCCCGTGGGTGCATCCACTGCTGGATGCGGCCGCTCCCGCACCGAGTAGCCGATCATGGGCGCCGCGCCCGGTTTGATCAGCGGACGGGCGCGTCCACGGCCGCATGTGGCCGCCCCCGCACCCATCCCGTGATCATGGACGCGAGCAGCTGCGTCCACTGAGCCGGTGTGGACTTGGTCGTCTAGTCGTCGGGTCGGCCGCGCATCCGCTTGAGCGCGCCGCGGCGCGTCTTGGCGTCCAGCCGCCTGCGGACGGACCCACCCGTCGGCCGGGTCGGGCGGCGCTTCGGCGGGTCGGCGCGCATCGCGTCCCGCAGTGCCGCGGCGAGCCGCTCCCGGGCAGCGTCGCGGTTGCGGAGCTGGCTGCGGTGCTCCGCGGCGACCACGGTGAGCACGCCGTCGACCAGCCGCCCACCGAGCCGGTGAACGGCGAGCTCCCGCTGCGGCTCCGGCACCGAGGGCGACCGCGCGAGGTCGAACGAGAGCTCGACCCGGGAGTCGGTGGTGTTCACGCCCTGGCCGCCGGGCCCCGAGGCACGCGAGAAGCGCCAGTGCAGCTCCCTGCCGGGTAGCACCAGCCCGCGTCGCACCGGAAGATCCGCCTCGGCCACGGAACCAGCATGCCGCTTCTGTCCGGAGTGAGGACGTTCACGGTCGGGAACAACTCGGACAGGCGCAGCACTTTGTATGCTGTAAGCAGTCGACCGGAAGTCAAGGTTGGCCAACCGCACCACCAGGAGCAACGCGATGGCTTTGTCTGAGACGCCCACCGAGGCCGGCAGCCGGCGGATCGCCCGCCCGGTCCCGCTCCGCGAGAGCGTCTACAACGCGATCCTGGACATGGTCGTCAGCCGCAGTCTCAAGCCGGGGCAGCACCTGGTGGAGAGCGAGCTGGCGCTGTTGCTGGGGGTGTCCCGGCAGCCGGTGCGCGAGGCCCTCCAGTGGCTGAAGAACGACGGGTGGGTGGACCTGCGTCCAGGGCTGGGCGCGTTCGTCCACTCCCCCACGGTCGAGGAGGCCGACCAGTTGCTCGCCGTACGCAGCCTCCTGGAGACGGAGTCCGCCCGCCTCGCGGCCACGAAGGCCACCGAGGAGGGTGTCGCCCACCTGCGCGAGGTGTGCGACCGCGGGCTCGAGGCGCTCGCCGCCGAGGACGTCACCACGATGGTCGAACTCAACGCCGAGCTGCACAAAGCCGTGATGACGATGTCGGGCAACGACGTGCTCGTCGAGCTCGCGGGCCAGGTCGACCGCCGGGTCCGCTGGTACTACACCCCGGTGGCCCGCCACCGCGGTGAGCAGTCCTGGATCGAGCACGCGGCCCTGATCGACGCGATCGCGGCGGGCGATGCCGCCCGCGCGGCCGAGGTCATGGCCGCCCACACCGAACACACGCGCCGCTCCTACCTGGAGCACGGCGACGACGTCGACGAGGCCGATCCCGCACTGCGGGGCCGCGTCCACTGACCGGCCGGGGCAGCTTGGCCCCGACCCATCTCGGCATCGACGACGAGGCCGAAACAACACCCGCCTGACCGGCGGGTCCCGCACGCCCATCCGCCGCGCGAAGCCGCCCGGCGGGTGCCGCACGCCCATCCGCCGCGCGACGCCGCCCGGCGGCCATCCCCGCGCGCCGACCAACCGGCGCCACCGCGTCCGATACCGCATGCCGGACCGCGGCCGGGGAACCCTGATCACGGAGGTGACAAGCATGCGTACGCTGCGCAACTTCATCCGGTCCCTGGCGGACCTCCCGCGCGGCTCATCCGCCGACGGCCGCAGCATCGGCCTCGGGCTGGACGCCGCACTGCGGGCCCAGCGCGCCCGCGGCGCCGAAGCCGCGCCGCTCCGGACCCGCACGGCCGTCGAGGACCGCCCGTACACGCCGGCGGCCTGACGACCGCCTGCTGCAGAACCGCCGGTGGCCGCCCCTCGAGAGGGCGGCCACTGGCGTCTCAGACCGCATACTCGGACCGCTGTTCCGGGATCCGCGGCAGCGGCAGGGTGCGGGGCAGCCCGGGGCGCTGCAGCGCACCGGCAGCGCGGGCCGCGACGAGCGACACCACGGCGGCGCCCACGAACGTCGCCGCCCAGCCCCAGCTCGTGACCGCGAGCGCGGCGAGCCCGACACCGAGCACGCCGCCCGCGGCCTTGGCGCTGTAGACCAGGCCGTGCACCTCGAGGGCGCTCTGCTCGCCGAAGTACTCGCGGGCCAGGCTGGCGAAGATCGGGTAGAACCCGCCGCCACCGAGGCCGGCGAGCGCGGCCGCGACGACGAGCGCGCCCGTCGACCCGCTGGTGGCCGACAGCGCGAACAGCAGTTGCGCGACGCCCTGCACCGACAGCACCGCGCTCAGCGTGCGACAGCGCCCCAGCCGGTCGGACACACCCATCGACAATGCTCGGCCGGCCCCGTTGACGCCGGCGAAGAGGCCCGCGGCGAGCGCCACGACGCCGGCGGTGGCCGTGAGGCCACCGGCGTAGACCACGACGAACGCGGCGTTGAACAGCGAGACCGCACCGGCCCCGAGCAGGATCAGGCACATCACGGGCAGCACCCGGGTCTGCATCGCCTGCGCGGGTGAGAACTCGCGGATGGCGGGCGGGTTCATCCGGCGCGCCGGGTTGCGCAGGGCCCACGCCCGCGGGTCGACCTCGGCCGGCCACCACCGCTCGGGCGGGTCGCGGAAGAACAGGCCCGGGCCGGCGACGAGCAGGAAGAGCACCACCGCGGCGGTGTCGAGCACCGTCGTGAGGTTGCCGGCGTCGAGGCCGATCACGGCGGCCACGATGAACGGCACCGACCCGTAGGCGAAGGCCCCGGTCACCGTGCTGACCCGCCGGCCCATCCGTTCCGGGTACCACTTCGCCACGGTCGAGGTGCAGGCCCCGTAGACGAGACCGGCGCCGGTACCGCCGAGGAGGGCGTAGCCGAGCAGCGCGCCCACGAGGTCCGTGCTGTGCGCGAGCGCGACGAGCCCGAGTGCGGAGAGGGCGGCGCCGGCCACCATCACCGGGCGCGGCCCGATGCGGTGGCGTTCACGCAGGTACGCGGTGGGCAGGCCGACCCCGGCCTGGAGCACGGTCCAGCCTGCGAGCAGCCAGATCGCCGCGACGAGGCTCCATCCGTTGCGCTCCATCAGCGCCGGCACCGCGGCCCCGTACCCGTACTGCAGCACCCCGACCGCCGCCATCGGCAGCCACGCCTGCCACAACGCGCTGGAGCGAGGGCGTCCGATGAGCTGCTGCGGTGTCTCGCCCACCCGGTAGCGGCGGCCGTGGTTGTCGCGGATCTCCCGGACGGCGTCCGGGTCCGACTTCGCCATGGCAACTCCCTCCATACTGTATGCCGATACTGCGGCACGCGTGACCCGGAACACAAGAGTCCTGGACAAGTTTCTCCATACTGCATACAGTCGACCGCCATTGCTCGAGCAGCAGACGGGAGACCGCACGGTGGACCTCTACGAGCACCAGGCCAGGGACGTCTTCGCCGCTCACGGCGTACCCGTCCCGCGCGGCGCGGTGGCCGACACCGCGGACGAGGCCGCCGACCGAGCGCGTGAGCTCGACGGAGCGGTCGTGGTGAAGGCCCAGGTGAAGACAGGCGGACGCGGCAAGGCCGGCGGCGTGCAGCTGGCCCGCACACCCGAGGAGGCGCAGGAGAAGGCCTCCGCGATCCTCGGCATGGACATCAAGGGCCACACGGTGCACCGCGTGCTGGTCACCGAGGCCAGCGACATCGCCGAGGAGTACTACCTCTCGTTCCTGCTGGACCGTTCGAACCGCACGTTCCTCGCGATGTGCTCCGCCGAGGGCGGGGTCGAGATCGAACAGCTCGCCGTCGAACGGCCCGAGGCGCTCCTGAAGGTCCCGATCGACCCGCTCAGCGGCGTCGACGCGGACACGGCCGCCCGGATCGCCGCCGTGCTGCCGTCAGAGGTCGCGGGCGAAGCGGCCAAGGTGATCACCAGCCTGTGGGACGCGTTCGTGGCAGAGGACGCCACCCTCGTCGAGGTCAACCCCCTGGTCCGCACGGGGCAGGGCGAGGTCGTCGCGCTCGACGGCAAGGTCACCCTCGACGAGAACGCCGCCTTCCGGCACCCGGGGCACGCGGACCTGGTGGACCAGCGCACCGAGGACCCGCTGGAGGCGAAGGCGAAGGCGAAGGACCTCAACTACGTCAAGCTCGACGGTGAGGTCGGGATCATCGGCAACGGTGCCGGCTTGGTGATGTCGACGCTGGACGTGGTCGCGTACGCGGGTGAGCGCCACGGCGGGGTGAAGCCGGCGAACTTCCTGGACATCGGTGGTGGTGCGTCGGCGGAGGTGATGGCCGCGGGTCTGGACGTGATCCTGGGTGACCCGGCCGTCAAGAGCGTGTTCGTCAACGTGTTCGGTGGGATCACCGCGTGTGACGCGGTGGCCAACGGCATCGTCGAGGCGCTGGGGATCCTCGGTGACGCGGCTACCAAGCCGCTGGTGGTGCGGCTGGACGGCAACAACGTCGTCGAGGGCCGCCGGATCCTCGACGAGGCGAACCACCCCCTCGTCACCCAGGTCACGACCATGGACGATGCGGCGGACCGCGCCGCCCAGCTGGCGGCGGGAGCCTGAGCATGTCGATCTTCTTGCACGAGGGCAGCAAGGTCATCGTCCAGGGCATCACCGGGAGCGAGGCCACCAAGCACACCGCGAAGATGCTCGGCGCGGGTACGGACATCGTCGGTGGGGTGAACGCCCGCAAGGCCGGCACCACCGTCACGATCGGCGGCAAGGACCTCACGGTCTTCGGCACCGTCGAGGAGGCGATGGCCGAGACCGGCGCCGACGTGAGCGTCGTGTTCGTACCCCCGCGGTTCGCGGGCGGCGCCGCGATCGAGGCGATCGACGCGGGCATCGGGCTCGCGGTCGTGATCACGGAGGGCATCCCCGTGCACGACGCGGCGCGGGTGTGGGCGCACGCGAGTGCCAAGGGGAACAAGACGCGGATCATCGGCCCGAACTGCCCCGGTGTCATCTCGCCGGGGAAGTCGAACGCGGGGATCATCCCGGCCGACATCGCGGGTGCGGGCCCGATCGGGCTGGTGTCGAAGTCGGGCACGTTGACCTACCAGATGATGTACGAGCTGCGGGAGTTCGGGTTCTCCACGGCGATCGGGATCGGTGGGGACCCGGTGATCGGGACCACGCACATCGATGCGTTGGAGGCGTTCGAGGCCGACCCGGACACGAGGGCGATCGTGATGATCGGTGAGATCGGTGGGGACGCGGAGGAGCGGGCCGCGGACTACATCAAGGCCAGCGTGTCCAAGCCGGTCGTGGGTTACGTGGCCGGGTTCACCGCCCCGGAGGGCAAGACCATGGGGCATGCCGGGGCGATCGTGTCCGGCTCGGCCGGCACCGCCCAGGCCAAGAAGGACGCGCTGGAGGCCGCCGGGGTGAAGGTCGGCAAGACCCCAAGCGAGACCGCCGCCCTGATGCGGGAGCAGCTCGCCGGACTGCGGCTCGGGGCCGGGACGTGACCGCCGCGGCCCTGCGCTACGACGTCAACCTCTCCATCCTCTTCACCGACCTCCCCCTGCTGCAGCGGCCGGCCGCCGCGGCGGCGGCCGGGTTCGACGCGGTCGAGCTCTGGTGGCCGTTCCCCGAGCCGGTCCCCGCCGATCGCGACCTGGACGCGCTGCGCACCGCGATCACCGACGCCGGCGTCCGCCTGGTGGGGCTGAACTTCGACGCGGGCGACATGGCCGCGGGCGATCGAGGCCTGCTCTCCCGCCCGTCCGAGAGCGCCCGGTTCCGGGCGAACGTCGACGTGGCCGTCGGGTTCGCCGACTCGCTCGGCTGCACGGTGCTCAACGCGCTGTACGGCAACCGCGACGCCGACGTGACCGTGCCGGAGCAGCGCGAGCTGGCGTCGGAGAACCTCGTGCTCGCCGCGGCGGCCGCCGAACGCGTCGGGGCGACGGTCGTGATCGAGGCCCTCAACAGCTTCGAGAGCCCGCGCTACCCGATCACCTCGTCGCAGAAGGCGCTCGACCTGATCGACTACCTCAAGGTCGTGCACGGGGTGCCGAACGTGTCGTTCCTCGCCGACCTCTACCACCTCGCCCGGATGGGCGAGCCCGTCGAGCGCCTCGTCGAGCTGCGCGCCGACCGGTTCGGGCACGTCCAGATCGCCGACCCGCCCGGCCGCGGGCAACCCGGCACCGGAGAGCTCGACTGGGACGCCGTCCTCGGGCGGCTCGAGGCGAGCGGCTACACCGGCCACGTCGGGCTCGAGTACAAGCCGGTCGGCCCGAGCGCCGACAGCTTCGGCTGGCTCCCCCGCCATCTCCGTTCCACGACCGTCGAGGAGAACGCGTGAGCACGATCGGTTTCATCGGGCTCGGCATCATGGGCGGACCGATGGCCGCCAACCTGCTTGCGGCGGGCCACACCGTGCTCGGGTACGACACCCAGCAGGTCGCGGCGGAACGGCTCGTCACCGCGGGCGGCAAGTACGTCGACTCGGTCGCGGCGGCCACGGCCGCCGACGTGGTGATCACGATGCTCCCGGACTCGCCGCAGGTCGAGGAGGTCGTCCTCGGCCCCGGTGGGGTGCTGGAACACGCGGAACCCGGCCTGCTGCTGATCGACATGAGCACGATCCGGCCGGACACCTCGCTCGCGGTGGCCGCCGCGGCGAAGGCCCGCGGCGTCCGCGCCCTCGACGCACCGGTGAGCGGCGGCGAGAAGGGCGCTGTCGACGGCGTCCTCTCGATCATGGTCGGCGGCGACGCCGAGGCGTTCGAGGCGGCCCGCCCGGTCTTCGAGGTGCTCGGCAGGACGATCGTGCACGTCGGGCCGAGCGGTGCGGGCCAGACCGTCAAGGCGGCCAACCAGCTCGTGGTCGGCGGGATCTACGCGCTGGTCGCCGAGGCCATCGTGCTGCTGGAGGCCTCCGGCGTGGACCCCGGCCCCGGGCTCGACGTGCTGGCCGGCGGGCTCGCCGGCAGCCGGATCCTCGATCTCAAGCGGAAGTCGATGGTGGCGCGGGAGTTCGCCCCCGGCTTCCGGATCGACCTGCACCACAAGGACATGGGCATCGCGATCGCCGCGGCACGGGAGGCGGGCGTCGCCCTCCCGATGACCGGTCTCACGGCCCAGCTCATCGCCGCCGCCCGCGCACAGGGCCACGGCTCGCTCGACCACTCGGTGCTGCTGAAGGTGCTGGAGAACGTCTCGGGAAAGGCTGCCCAATGACCCGGATCCCCTGCATGGAAGCCGTCGCGGCGGTGCTCGAGTCGGAGGGCGTCGACACCGTCTTCGGCATCCCGGGTGCCGCGATCCTGCCGCTGTACGCCGCGCTGCGGAAGAGCGGGATCAAGCACCTCACGGTGCGCCACGAGGAGGGCGGCACGCACGCCGCCGACGGGTGGGCACGAGCCACCGGCAAGGTCGGGGTGTCGATCGGGACCTCCGGCCCAGCCGGTACCAACATGATCACCGGGTTGTACACGGCGCAGGCCGACTCCATCCCGATGATCTGCATCACCGGCCAGGCGCCGCGGGCGAAGCTGCACCAGGAGGCGTTCCAGGCGGTCGACATCGTGGAGATCGCCAAGCCGGTGACGAAGTGGGCGGTGCAGCTCAAGGAGCCCGCCCAGGCGCCGTGGGTGTTCCGGGAGGCGTTCCGGATCGCCCGCTCAGGCCGCCCCGGACCCGTGCTCATCGACCTGCCGATCGACGTGCAGAAGGGCACCTGCGTCTACGACCCCGCCCTGGACGCCCCGCTGCCCGTCGACGTCCCGCTGCCGCGGCCGCAGCCGATCGCCGCGGCCGTCCAGATGCTGCTCGAGGCCGAACGGCCGATCATCCTCGCGGGCGGCGGCGTCATCGGCGCGGACGCGTGCGACGAGCTGCGGCTGCTGGCCGAGCACCTCCAGGTGCCGGTGCAGGTCACGCTGATGGGCAAGGGCGCGTTCCCGGAGGACCACCCGCTCTTCGCCGGCATGTCCGGCATCCAGACCCAGACGAGGTGGGGCAACGCGGCGTTCCTGGAGAGCGACCTCGTGCTCGCCGTCGGAGCCCGGTTCGGCGACCGGCACACCGGCGACCTGGAGACCTACCGGCGCGGGCGCCGGTTCGTCCACGTCGACATCGAGCCGACGCAGATCGGCAAGGTCTTCGAACCGGACCTCGGGATCGTCGGCCACGCGAAGCCCACCCTCGCCGCGCTCGCCGAGCACGCCCACCACGCCTCGCCCCGGCACGCACCCGGCCGCTGGGTGGAGCGGGTGGCCGCACTGCGCAGCACGCTGCTGCGCCGCGACGACTTCGACGACAAGCCGATCAAGCCACCGCGCGTCTACCGCGAGCTGAACCAGGCGTTCGGGCCGGACACCACGTTCGTCACCGCGATCGGGCTCTACCAGATCTGGTCCGGCCAGTTCCAGCAGACGTACCGGCCGCGGCACTACCTGGTGTGCGGGCAGGCCGGCCCGCTCGGCTGGGAGGTCCCGGCCGCGATCGGGGTGAAGTGCGCCTTCCCCGAGAAGCAGGTGGTGGCCGTAGTCGGCGACTACTCCTTCCAGTTCCTCATGGAGGAGATCGCGGTCGCGGCGCAGTACCGGGTTCCGTTCGTGATCGTCATGGTGAACAACGAGTACCTTGGCCTCATCCGGCAGGCCGAGCTCGGCTACGACATGAACTACGCCGTCGACCTGCACTACGGCGAGGGCGGCATCGACCACGTCACCCTCATGCAGGCCTTCGGCTGCCCGGCGCGGCGCGTCGAACAACCGGACGAGATCGCCGACGCGCTCGCGTGGGCCTCCCTCGAGTCCGAGGCCCAGCAACTGCCCGTGCTCGTCGAGATCATGGTGGAGCGCGAGGCGAACGCGGCGATGGGCCAGTCCCTCGACGCCATCACCGAGTTCGAGCCGGCGCCGGACCTGGTGCCCGCCGCCGACTGAGGCCAGTGCTCAGGCCGCGTTATGGAGCCGTACTGCTGTTTCTGGGCGTCCAGAACGGCAGTACGGCTCCATAGTGCGACGGCCCAACCCGCACCCGTGATCGACGAGCGTGCCCCCACGTCGGGGACGCCCGCCCGCGCAACCCCGGGAATCGGTAGTGCACCCAGCCCGGCCACCACCCGACGCACCGGACCGGCGCACCCCAGGTGCCGGCCGCGACCACCCCAGACAGGTGGGGCGGGCATGTCGTCCCGGGGTGAGCGGGCGCGCCCACGAGAGACTCACCGCTACGACACCCCCAGGCGCCCGCCCTCATCCGCGGGCACACCGAACCCGCTCCGCTGATCACACAGCTTCGGCGGCCGCCACGCGGCGCCAAACGCCGCCAGCATGGTGGCTTTCCTGGCGCAGTACGGCAGGAAAGCCACCATGCTGGCGTTCGGGGCTCAGGAGGCCGCAGCCACCTGCTGGTTGAGCAGGTCCGCCACCGCCGTGATGGCGCGGAGGGTGGGCACGTCCGCCCCGGTGAGGTCGGCCAGCTCCACGACCGCCGTCAACAGCACGTCGAGCTCCATCGGACGGCCGCGCTCGAGGTCCTGCAATGTGGAGGTCTTGTGCTCGCCGGTCCGTTCGGCGCCGGCGAGCCGCTTCTCCACCGAGATCTCGGGGTGGCTGCCGAGGCGGTTCGCCACCTCGAGGGTCTCCTCCATCATCTGCGCGACGAGCGCGCGTGTGCCCTCGTGCCGGCAGATGCCGGCCATCGTGGCGCGGGTGAGCGCGCTCAGCGGGTTGAAGGCGATGTTGCCCATCAGCTTGATCCAGATGTCGGACCGCAGGTCGGGCTCGACGGGGCACTTCAGGCCGCCGGCAACCATCGCGTCGGCGAACTCCTTGCAGCGCGCGGAGACGGTCATGTCCGGCTCACCGATGGAGAAGCGGGTGCCCTCCAGGTGGCGCACCACACCTGGTGCCTCGATCTCGGTGGCCGCGTAGACGACGCAGCCGACCGCCCGCTCGAGGGGTAGCGCCCCGGTGACGGCACCGCCGGGGTCGACGCTCTCGATCCGGTGCCCTTCGAACGGGCCCTGCAGCCGGTGGAAGTACCACCAGGGGATGCCGTTCTGCGCGGCGATGATGGTGGTGCGTTCGTTCAGCAGCGGCGCGACCATCGGGCCGGCCGCCGCGTAGGCGTTGGCCTTGAACCCCAGGAAGACGTGATCGACCGGCCCGATGGCGGCCGGGTCGTCCGTCGCGTTGGGGTGGGCCGCGAAGTCCCCTCGCGGACTGCGCACCTGCACTCCGTGCTCCCGCAGCGCCGCGAGGTGCGGCCCGCGGGCGACGAGGTGCACGTCCGCACCCGCCCGACAGAGGCTCGCTCCTACATACGCGCCGATCGCACCCGCTCCCAGCACAGCAACCTTCACGTCGGGCTCCCGTCCTCAGTGACCTGCTTACCCGCCCTCGCCGGCTCCACCGGCATACTTCCCAACGGTGCATGCAGTATGCAGTATGGAGTCTACGAAACGTCAAGGTTGGGCTACTTCCTCTGGACAACCGGCGGGCCGTGGAGTACCAAGACAGCCATACCGTATGCAGTAGACAGGCCGTGGAGCTCCGCAGACGGCGACGACGAGGAGGTGCTCGCCCATGACACAGACGGTCACCGGACGCGCCGCCGACAACGGGCTAGGTGATCCACCCGCTGTCGAGACGATCTCCGGCGGCCATCTTGTGGCGAAGGCGCTCAAGGCGGAAGGTGTGGACACGATCTACACCCTCTGCGGCGGGCACATCATCGACATCTACGACGGCTGCGTGGACGAGGGAATCTCCGTCATCGACGTGCGGCACGAGCAGGTCGCCGCCCACGCCGCCGACGGCCACGCCCGCATCACCGGCACGGCCGGCTGCGCGGTCGTGACGGCCGGCCCCGGCACCAGCGACGCGGTCACGGGCGTGGCCAACGCCTTCCGGGCGGAGAGCCCGATGCTGCTCATCGGCGGCCAGGGGGCGCTCAGCCAGCACAAGATGGGGTCCCTGCAGGACCTCCCGCACGTCGACATGATGAGCCCGATCACGAAGTTCGCCGCCACCGTCCCGCACACCGCACGCGTCGCCGACATGGTCTCGATGGCGTTCCGGGAGAGCCGGGCCGGCGCGCCCGGGCCGTCCTTCCTCGAGATCCCCCGCGACATCCTCGACGCGTCCGTGCCGCTCGAGCAGGCCCGGCTCCCCCGACCCGGCTCCTACCGCGCGTCCACCAGGTCGGCAGGCGACCCCGCCGCCGTCGAGCGGCTCGCGGACCTCATCGCCCACTCCGAGAAGCCGTGCGTGCTGCTCGGCAACCAGGTGTGGACGTGTCGGGCCACGGACGCGGCGATCGAGTTCGTGCGCACGCTCGACATCCCGGCCTTCATGAACGGCGCCGGCCGCGGCACGCTCCCGCCCAAGGACCCGATGCACTTCCAGCTGGCCCGCCGGCACGCGTTCAACGAGGCCGACCTGATCATCATCGTCGGCACCCCGTTCGACTTCCGGATGGGCTACGGCAAGCGCCTCTCGCCCACGGCGAAGGTCGTGCAGATCGACCTCAGCTACGGCACGGTCGGCAAGAACCGCGACATCGACCTCGGCATCGTCGGGGACGCCGGCACCGTGCTGTCCGCCGTCACCGCGGCGTCGTCCGGCCGCATCGCGAGCACTCCGGACCGCACGGGCTGGATCGAGGAGCTGCGGGCGTTCGAGGACGCCGCCTACGGGAAGCGGCTCCCCCGCCAGTACTCGGACGCGTCGCCGATCGACCCGTACCGCCTGGTCCACGAGATCAACGAGTTCCTCACGGAGGACTCGATCTACATCGGCGACGGCGGTGACATCGTCACGTTCTCCGGCCAGGTCGTGCAGCCCAAGTCCCCCGGCCACTGGATGGACCCGGGCCCCCTTGGCACGCTCGGCGTCGGCATCCCGTTCGTGATGGCCGCCAAGCACGCCCGGCCGGACAAGGAGGTCGTCGCCCTCTTCGGCGACGGGGCGTTCAGCCTCACCGGTTGGGACTTCGAGACGCTGGTGCGGTTCGACCTCCCGTTCGTCGGGATCGTCGGCAACAACTCGTCGATGAACCAGATCCGTTACGGGCAGATCCAGAGGTACGGCGAGGGCCGCGGCCGGGTGGGCAACACGCTCGGCAGCGTGAAGTACGACCAGTTCGCGAAGATGCTCGGCGGATACGGCGAGGAGGTGCACGACCCCGCCGACATCGCGCCCGCACTGCAGCGCGCGCGGGAGTCGGGTCTGCCCTCGCTCATCAATGTGTGGGTCGACCCGGAGGTGTACGCCCCGGGCACCATGAACCAGACGATGTACAAGTGATCGGGGGCGATAAATGAGCGAGCTTGCGAGGGAATCCATGTCACGAGGTGTGCGCAAAGCGCAGACCGAGCGCAGCGAGGGTCGACGATGAGTGCACTTGAAGGTATCCGCGTCCTGGACATGACCCACGTCCAGTCGGGCCCCTCGGCCACCCAGATCCTGGCCTGGCTCGGCGCGGACGTGGTGAAACTCGAGGCTCCGAAGGGCGACATCACCCGCCAGCAGCTGCGGGACCTCCCCGGCGTCGACAGCCTCTACTTCACGATGCTGAACTGCAACAAGCGCAGCATCACGCTCAACATGAAGAGCGAGGAAGGCAAGGAGCTCTTCATCGAGATGGTGAAGAACTCCGACGTTCTCGTCGAGAACTTCGGGCCCGGTGCGGTCGACCGCATGGGGTTCACGTGGGATCGGCTCCAGGAGCTGAACCCGCGCCTGGTCTACGCATCGATCAAGGGTTTCGGTGAAGGCCCCTACACCCATTACAAGGCCTATGAGGTGGTCGCCCAGGCGATGGGCGGCTCGATGACCACCACGGGCTTCGAGGACGGCCCGCCGACGGCCACCGGCGCGCAGATCGGCGACTCCGGCACCGGCATCCACGCCGTCTCCGGGATCCTGGCCGCCCTCCTGCAACGGAACAACACCGGCCGCGGCCAGCGCGTGACGGTCGCGATGCAGCACGCGGTCCTGAACCTGTGCCGGGTGAAGCTCCGCGACCAGCAGCGGCTCACCCACGGCCCACTGGCCGAGTACCCGAACGAGGAGTTCGGCGACGAGGTGCCGCGCTCGGGCAACGCCTCGGGCGGCGGGCAGCCCGGCTGGGCCGTGAAGTGCGCGCCGGGTGGCCCCAACGACTACATCTACGTGATCGTGCAGCCACCGGGCTGGGCCCCGATCGCGAAGCTCATCGGCCGGCCCGAGTTGGCCGACGACCCCGAGTGGGCAACGCCGGAGGCGCGGCTGCCGAAGCTGGACAAGATGTTCCAGCTGATCGAGGAGTGGTCCTCCGGGCTCAGCAAGTGGGACGCGCTCGCCGAGCTGAACACCCACAACATCCCGTGCGGCCCGATCCTCTCCACGAAGGAGCTGATCGAGGACGCGTCGCTGGTCGACAACAACATGATCGTCACCGTGGACCACCCCGAGCGCGGCGCGTTCAAGACGGTGGGCTGCCCGATCAAGCTGTCCGACTCGCCGGTGAAGGTCGAGGCCTCACCGCTGCTCGGCCAGCACAACGAAGACGTGTACGTGCGCGAGCTGGGCGTGGAACCGCAACGCCTCGCCGAGCTCAAGACGAACGGAGTGATCTGACCATGGGAGCCGGGTACGACAAGGAGGCTGTACGCGAGGTCCTCGACAAGGCGCTCGCCGAGGGGCGGGACTCGCTGACCGCCCCGGAAGGCCGCCGCGTCTGCGAGGCGTACGGCATCCCGACCCCGGGCGAGGGCCTGGCCAGCACGGCCGACGACGCCGTACGCCTCGCCGCCGAACTGGGCGGCAAGGTCGTGCTGAAGATCGTGTCGCCGGACATCCTGCACAAGACCGAGGCCGGCGGGGTCAAGGTCGGCGTGTCCGGGGACGCGGACGTCCGCGCCGCGTTCGACGAGATCATCGCCAACGCCAAGGCCTACAAGGCGGACGCCGCGATCGACGGCGTGCAGGTGCAGCAGCTGCTGACCGGTGGCCAGGAAGTGATCATCGGGGCCACCACGGATCCGACGTTCGGCAAGGTCGTGCTCTTCGGCCTCGGCGGTGTGCTCGTCGAGGTGCTCAAGGACGTGACGTTCCGGCTCGCGCCGGTGGACACCGACACCGCGCGCGGGATGCTCGACGACATCCAGGCCGCCGAGGTCCTCAAGGGTGCGCGGGGGGCCGAGCCGGCCGACGCCGCAGCGCTCGCCGACATCATCGAGCGGCTGTCCGACCTGGTCACCGACTTCCCCCGCGTCCGCGAGTTCGACCTGAACCCGGTCTTCGCCCGCCCCGACGGTGCATCCGCCGCCGACGTCCGCATCCTGCTGGACGCCGAGGAACCGGCCCAGCCGGTGCGGTACGGCCAGGACGAGATCCTGGCGACGATGAACCGCCTGATGCGGCCGAACGCGGTGGCCGTCATCGGGGCGTCGGCGGAGAACGGCAAGATCGGCAACTCCGTGATGAAGAACCTCATCAACGGTGGCTATGCCGGTGAGATCTACCCGATCAACCCGAAGGCCGACGAGATCCTCGGGAAGAAGGCCTACAAGAGCATCGGCGACGTCCCCGGCGACGTGGACGTGGCGGTGTTCGCCGTGCCGGCCAAGTTCGTGCCGCAGGCGCTGCGCGAGGTCGGCGAGAAGAACGTCCCGGCCGCGGTGCTCATCCCCTCCGGGTTCGCCGAGACCGGCAACCAGGAGCTGCAGGACGAGATCGTGAAGATCGGCCGCGAGCACGGCGTGCGCCTGCTCGGGCCGAACATCTACGGCTACTACTACACGCCGCAGAACCTCTGCGCGACGTTCTGCACGCCGTACGACGTCAAGGGCGGGGTGGCGCTCACGTCGCAGTCCGGCGGCATCGGCATGGCGATCCTCGGGTTCGCCCGCACCACGAAGACGGGCGTCTCGGCGATCGTCGGCCTGGGCAACAAGTCGGACCTCGACGAGGACGACCTGCTCACCTACTTCGAGCAGGACGACGACACCAACGTCGTCGCGATGCACCTCGAGGACCTCAAGGACGGCCGGGCGTTCGTCGACGCGGCGCAGCGGATCACCAAGAAGAAGCCGGTGGTCGTGCTGAAGGCCGGCCGCACCGCGATGGGTGCCAGGGCCGCAGGCTCGCACACGGGTGCGCTGGCCGGCGACGACAAGGTCTACGACGACATCCTGCGCCAGTCCGGGGTCGTGCGTGCGTACTCGCTGAACGACATGCTCGAGTTCGCCCGCGGCATCCCCGTGCTGCCGACGCCGAAGGGCGAGAACGTCGTCATCATCACCGGCGCGGGCGGATCCGGCGTGCTTCTGTCCGACGCGATCGTCGACAACGGCCTGTCGCTGATGGAGATCCCGCCGGACCTCGACGAGTCGTTCCGCAAGTTCATCCCACCGTTCGGCGCCGCCGGCAACCCGATCGACATCACCGGGGGCGAGCCGCCGTCGACCTACGAGGCCACGATCCGGCTGGGCCTGGAGGACGACCGGATCCACGCGCTGGTCCTCGGCTACTGGCACACGATCGTGACCCCGCCGATGGTCTTCGCCGAGCTCACCGCCCGCGTGGTGGCCGAGTTCCGGGAGAAGGGGATCGAGAAGCCGGTCGTGGCCTCCCTCGCGGGGGACACCGAGGTGGAGGAGGCCAGCACGTACCTCTACGACCACGGGATCGTCGCCTACCCGTACACCACCGAGAAGCCGGTGGCCGTGCTGGGGGCGAAGTACCGCTGGGCCCGCAGCGCGGGTCTCGTCTAACTGAACCAGGCCGGTGCTGACCGGCTCGGACCGGTCGGCCCGGCCGGCTACCCGCGGATCGCCCACCCGCCGGGGAGCCTGCCGGGTCGTCCGGCGACCGCATGACCCACAGTCGCAGGCGAGGAGGCACAGCAGGGCCCGGGCAGTCAAACACAGGAGATCCCAACGGAGAGGTCCCAGAAGTGACGACTTCCAAGCAACCTGACGCAGGCCTGCCGGCCACGTCTGCCCCCGCAGGCAGCGAGCGAGTGTGGCAGGCGGGCGGCCTCGAACCGATGCCCATCCGGAAGCTTCCGGATGCGCCGCCGTCCGTCCACCTGATCGGCCCGACGGTCTTCCTCGTCGCGCTCGGCGTGGGGATGGGCGAGTCCTACATGTGGCCCCGGCTGGTGCTGCTGTTCGGGCCCGAGATCCGGTGGCTGTTCCTCATCGGTGTCACCCTGCAGGCGTTCGTCCTGCTCGAGATGGCGCGCTACGCGATGGCCACCGGGGAGAGCATCTTCACCGGCGCGGCGCGCATCTTCAAACCGATCATGTGGTTCTTCTTCACGATCGCGATCCTGATCTACATCTGGCCAGGACACCTATCGGCCGGGGCGAGCGCCTTCGAACAGGCGACCGGTATCCCCTGGCAGGTGGCCGCGATCGTCGGCATGTTGTTCGTCGGCACGCTGTTCACGCTCGCCAAGGTGGTCTACAACCTCGTCGAGAGCGTGCTGGGGATCCTGATCGGCGTGCTGGTGCTCGGCACGGCCGTGATCGCCTCGCTCGTCGGCACGTGGGGCGACCTCGCCACCACGATCACCGGCATGTTCGCGTTCGGCTACATCCCGGCCGAGGCGAATACGGCGGAGTGGTTCCCGGTCATCGTCGGTTCGATCGCGTTCGCGGGCCCGTCGGGCATGCAGCAGATGTGGTACACGCTGCACCTGCGCGACAGCGGCGCGGGCATGGGCGCGCACATCCCGCAGCTGCGCGGTCTGCGCGGAGCAGGCGACGAGGAGGAGCAGCCTTCCCGCGGCTTCATGTTCGACACGGACGACCCCGAGGAGATGGCCAAGTGGCGCGGCTGGCGGCGCTGGGTCACGTTCGACGCGATCCTCCTGTTCTGGGGTATCACGATGCTGGTCACCATCTCGTTCACCATTCTGGCGCAGGCCGCGGCGCGGCAGAGCCCCGACGTGGTGGGGCTGCTCCGGGACGGTGAGCGGTCCGCCGCTCTGCAGGCGATGTCCGACTCGTTCGGCTCCGTCGGCATGCCGGCGCTCGGCACGGTGTTCCTCGGTTTCATCGCGCTGATCGGCCTCAACGCCACGCTGGGTCTGTTCGACTCCTTCGCCCGAGGGCAGGCGGACATGACCTACCACTTCGTCCCTGGGGCGAAGCGGTTCCGGATGGCCCACCTGTACGCCGGGTTCCTCTGGGGCGTGATCGTCTTCGGGATCTGCATCCTGCTGTGGGGCCCGGCCGACGGTCCCGGGGCGATCCTGGACATCCTCGCGTTCCTGTCCACGTTCGCCATGGGCGCCTACTGCATCGTGCTCCTGCTGGTGAACAACAGGCTGCTGCCCAAGCCGATCCGGCCGAAGATCTGGACGAACCTCATCATCGGGTTCGGCGCTGTCTTCTACCTGGGCATGCTCTTCTACAGCCTGATCCGCTTCGGAGTGATCGTGAGCTGACATGTCGATGAACCAGGTACGTCAGGTCGCCGAGGTCGCGGTTCCGGGGGCCGTGATCGGGGTGCTCGCCGGCGCCTTCGTCGGCGGGATGGGCGCGCTCGTCGGGCTGCCCATCGGCTGGGCGCTGACGGGCAGCGTCACCCTCGGGGTGCCGCTCGCCCTGCTCGGCGGGGGGTACGGCGTGTTCGTCGGGCTCGGGCGGATCAGGCCGGGCGTGTTCACCCCCGCAGCGGTCCTGTGGCTGCTGGGGTTCCCGCTCGCGCGGCTGCTGCACGAGACGATGACACCCGTCCTGCTCGGCGGGAGCCCGGCACCGCCGGACAACATCGCGACGTTCCTCGCGTTCCAGGCGTTGATCAGCCCGGGCTTCGCGATCGGTTTCGTGTGGATGTTCGAACGGCTCACGCCGCCGTGGCTCCTGAGCATCAAGGACCGCAACCCGATCGCGGAGGAGGCCTACTCCCGCTACGCGGTGCACGCCGCCGTGCTGTGGGAGGCGCGGGAGCGCAAGCGCGCTCGCCGCGCGGGTCGGCCCGCGAACCGGGCCCCGGCGACGGCGGGAGCCGCCGCCAGAGGCAGGCACCCACGGTCCTCGTGAGCCGACGTCGCGGCGGAGCCGATGCGATCATCACCTCGACTCCGCCGCGACGTGGGCCAGCGGGTTCGACGGACCACACAAACGAGACGCAGCGCCTGTCGACGCCTACGGTCGATGGCAGGGTCCGTCCACCCGACGGCTCCTGCCTGCCGGGGCGCGCAGGACGCTGCGGGATTGGATCAGTGATCGTGTCACAGGAATTGGACAGCGGGGTTCGCACCGCGCAGGGAGGGGAGGCACCGTCCTCCCGGCTCTCCGGGTTCCTCCAGCAGCGTGTGTTCCGCGGCCGCACGCTCCTGTGGGCCTCCCTCGTCCTGGTGCCGGTGGCCATCGTCGCCCGGTTCCTCGAGATGGACGACGTCTCGCTGTTCCTGCTCTCGGTGCTCGCACTGATCCCCCTCGCCTGGATCATCGGCGAGGCCACCGAGCAGGTCGGCGAGTACACGGGTCCGGCCATCGCGGGCCTGCTCAACGCGACGTTCGGTAACGCCCCGGAACTCATCATCTCCCTGTTCGCGGTGAGCGGCGGCCTCTACGAGGTCGTGCGCGCGTCGCTGGTGGGCAGCGTGTTCGGCAACCTCCTCCTCGTGCTGGGCTGCTCGCTCATCGCCGGAGGCCGGGGCCGGATCGGGCGGCGCAGCGCCTACAGCGCGATCGGGATGGTGGCGTTCGCCATCGCGCTGTTCGGGATCTCCTCGGTGGCGTCCGGGCCCGTGGACCCCACCGAGTCCGGTACCAGCGGGATCGCGATCGCAGTGGCCGTCGTGCTGTTCGGCACCTACTGCGTGGTGACCGTGCGCTCGGTGTTGCAGGAGCGCCGCAGACATCGCGAGGAGGGCACCGAGGGCGACCCGGAGTGGTCGCTGCCCAGGGCGGTGGTGACGCTGGGCCTCGCGACCCTCGCCACCGTCGCCGTCTCGGAGGTGCTCACCAGCTCCATCGAGTCGTTCGGTGAAGCGGCAGGCCTCTCGGACATGTTCGTCGCGGCCGTCATCGTGGCCATCGCGGGCAACGCCGCCGAGCACGGCGGCGCCGTGGTGATCGCAGCGCGGGGCAACGTGCTGCTGGCCTCGGAGATCGGGTTGCAGTCCGCCGCGCAGGTGGCCACCGGCCTGATCCCCGCCGTCGTCCTGCTGTCGCTGGTGATCAGCCCGCTGCCGCTCGTCTTCACCCCCATCGAGTTCATCGGCATGGCCGTCGCGGTGCTCCTGCCGGCGCTGCTGTTCGTCCGGGGCCGGACCAGCCGCGGGCACGGCATCGCGCTCTGCACCGCCTACATCGGGGTCGTCGCAGCGTTCTTCTTCACCGTCGGGTAGTCGCCACCGACCCGAACCAGGCTCCGCCGGACCAGGTCCGGCGGAGCCTTTCGTTTCACGGCGCCCGTCCGCGACGTCAGGGGCGGGGCGTCTTGTCGTCCACCTCGGGGTCGTCGTTCTTCGGGTGCTGCCGCACCGTCGTGGCGCCGCGCTGCATGCCGAGCACGCTGACCACCGGGCCGAGGGCCACCTGCCCGAGCCCGCAGATCGACGTCTTGCGCATCACCATCTCGAGCTCGAGGATCCGCTCGCGCCCCGCGTCGTCGAGGCCGCCGGTCGCGATGGCCTCCGTGAGCAGCGTGTGCGCCTTCGTCGAGCCGACCCGGCACGGCACGCACTTGCCGCACGACTCGTTGCGGAAGAAGCGCAGGACGTTCGTGGCGGCGGCGAGCAGGTCGGTGTCCTCGGCGATCGCGACCAGCGCCCCCGAGCCGAGCATCGACCCGGCGTCGGCGAGCGTGCCGAAGTCGAGCGGGACGTCGAGCTGATCGGGCCCGAGGAAGTTGGACGACGCGCCGCCGGGCTGGATGGCCTGCAGCGCCGCGCCCCCGGCCATGCCGCCCGCTTCCTCCAGGAGCGCGCGGGCGGTGGTACCCATCGGCACGCAGTACACGCCGGGCCGCTCGACGTGCCCGGACACCGCGAAGAACTTCCAGCCCACCGATTCGCCGAGGCCCTGGTCGCGCCACCAGCCCGGGCCCCGCTCGACGATGACGGGCACGTCGGCGAAGGTCTCCACCGAGTTCATCAACGTGGGCCTGCCCCACAGCCCGTGCACGCCCGGGAACGGCGGCTTGTTGCGGGGCTCGCCGCGATGGCCCTCCATCGCCTCGATCAGCGCCGACTCCTCGCCGAGGATGTAGCCGCCGGGCGAGGTGAAGATGTCCAGCTGCAACGTGCGCCCCGAGCCCAGCACGTCCGTGCCGAGCAGCCCGGCCGCGCGGATCGCCTCGATCTCCGCCCGCAGCACGTGCTCCTCCGGCCCGTACTCGTGGCGGATGAACACGTACCCCTGCTCGGCGCCGGTGCAGACCATGCCGAGGAGCAGGCCCTCCAGCACGAGGTGCGGCTCGTCGGCGAGGATCTGCCGGTCCTTGAAGGTGCCGGGCTCGGACTCGTCGGCGTTGCAGACGGCGTACTTGAGCCCGGCCGGCTGGTCGGCGACGAGCTGCCACTTCCGGCCGGTCGGGAAGCCCGCGCCACCCATCCCGCGCAGCCCGGAGTCGTTGACGGCGGCGATGGCCTCCTGCGCGGTCCGCTCTCCGGTGAGCACGGAGCGCAGCACCCGGTAGCGCTCGGCCCCCGCCGCGTACGGGTCGTTGGGCCACGGCTCCTCCCGGCCCGACGGTGTGGGCTCGGCATGGCCCAGGCCGTCGGCGCGGGCGGCAGCGACCAGCGCGTTCGTGTCCTCCAGCGCGGCCGGGTGCTCGTTGACCGCGACGGCGGGCGCGATGTCGCAGCGGCCGAGGCAGGACACCTCGGTGAACTCGACGTCCCCCTCCCCGTCCAGCCCGGCCGCCACGTCGGCGAGCTTCGCGTCGGCACCGGCGAGCCAACAGGTGAGGTCGTGGCAGCCGTGCACCGCGACCTTGGCCGGTGGGTCGGTGCGGAAGTGCGGGTAGAACGAGACGAGCCCCTCGATCTCGTAGAGCGGGCGGCGCAGCTCGCGTGCCAACGTCACGAGCTCCTCGCGCGGCAACCAGCCCAGCCGCGCCTGGATCGCGTTCAGCTCCGGGATCAGGCTCGGCCCCGGGAACTTCCCGGCCCGAGCCTCGACGCCCGGCACCTTCGCCGTCGTCATCGCATGGCTCCGATCACCTCGAGCTGCGCTGCCCGCCTACGGTATACCGAGGACGGGGTCAGTCCTCGGACCTGCTGCTGTCCTGCATGCCGTCCGAGATCATGTCCATCACCGACGAGTCGGCCAGTGTCGTGACGTCACCGATCTCACGGTTCTCCGCCACGTCGCGCAGCAGCCGGCGCATGATCTTGCCCGAGCGGGTCTTCGGCAACTCGTCGACGACCATGATCTGGCGCGGCTTCGCGATCGGACCGATCTCCTTGGAGACGTGGTCACGCAGGGCCTTGATGGCGTCGGCGCCCCTCGCCTCGTCCTGGACGACGTCACCGCGCATGATCACGAACGCGACGATGCCCTGCCCGGTGGTGGCGTCGGACGCGCCGACCACGGCCGCCTCGGCCACCGTCGGGTGGCTCACCAGCGCCGACTCCACCTCGGTGGTGGAGATGCGGTGGCCGGACACGTTCATGACGTCGTCCACCCGGCCCAGCAGCCAGAACGCGCCGTCGTCGTCGTACTTGGCCCCGTCGCCCGCGAAGTAGTAACCCTGCTCGGCGAACCGGGACCAGTACGTCTCGCGGTAGCGCTCCTCGTCGCCCCAGATGCCGCGCAACATCGACGGCCAGGGCTTGTCCAGGACGAGGTAGCCGCCATTGCCGTGCCCGACCGGCTCGCCCGCGTCGTTGACGATCTCGGCGCTGACCCCCGGCAGTGGACGCATCGCGGATCCCGGCTTCGCCGTGGTGACGCCCGGCAGCGGCGAGATCATGATGGCGCCGGTCTCGGTCTGCCACCAGGTGTCGACGACCGGGCAGGAGCCGCCACCGATGTTCTCCCGGTACCACACCCAGGCCTCGGGGTTGATCGGCTCGCCGACGCTGCCGAGCACCCGCAGCGACGACAGGTCGTACTTCGCCGGGATGTCGGCGCCCCACTTCATGAACGTGCGGATCAGCGTGGGTGCCGTGTAGTAGATCGAGACGCCGTACTTCTGGATGATCTCCCAGTGCCGACCCTCGTGCGGCGTGTTCGGGGTGCCCTCGTACATCACCGACGTCGCCCGGTTGGCGAGCGGCCCGTACACGATGTAGCTGTGCCCGGTGACCCATCCGATGTCGGCGGTGCACCAGTAGACGCTCTCGCCGGGCTTGTGGTCGAACACCGCGTTGTGCGTGTAAGCGCACTGGGTGAGGTAGCCGCCGGACGTGTGCAGGATGCCCTTCGGCTGACCGGTCGTCCCGGAGGTGTAGAGGATGTAGAGCGGGTGCTCGGCGTCGAACGCCTCGGGCGTGTGCTGATCGGACTGCTTGTCCACGAGGTCGTGCCACCAGATGTCGCGCCCGTCGGTCCACGGCACGTCGATCTCGGTGCGCTTGACGACGAGCACGTGCTCGATCGTCGGCGTCTCGGCGGTCGCCTCGTCGGTGTTCGCCTTCATCGGCGCCGGCTTGCCCCGGCGGTACTGCCCGTCCGAGGTGATGAGCAGCTTCGCCTCGGCGTCCTCGATGCGGGCCCTGAGCGCACCGGGCGAGAACCCGCCGAACACCACGCTGTGCATGGCGCCGAGCCGCGCGCACGCCAGCATCGAGAACGCGGCCTCGGGGATCATCGGCAGCTGGATGGCGACCCGGTCCCCCGCGCCGACGCCCAGCTCGATCAGCGCGTTGGCGGTCTTGCACACCTCACGCTGCAGGTCGGCGTAAGTGATGGTGCGGGTGTCGCCGGGCTCGCCCTCCCAGTGGAACGCCACCTGCTCGCCGTGCCCGGCCTCGACGTGCCGGTCCACGCAGTTGTAGGCCACGTTGAGCTTGCCGCCGACGAACCACTTCGCGAACGGGGAGTCCCAGTCGAGCACCCGTTCCCATTTCTGCTCCCAATGCAGGCGCTCGGCCTGCTCGGCCCAGAACGCCTCGCGGTCGGTGTCTGCGCGGTCGTACCAGTCGGCCGTGGCGTTTGCCTGCGCGGCGAACTCGTCGCTCGGCGGGAAGCTCCGGTTCTCGGTGGAGAGGTTGCTCAGCGTGGCGTGGTCCTCGGCCATCAGTGCCCTCCTGGTCCTGGGCGTCGCGCCGGGCGCCTGCGCCCGGCTGAAGCATGCTTTCTGTTCGACGCTAGTGCGCCTCTCGGCGGGGCGCACCGTCGGTCTGGACAGGTCGGGCCATTTCGCCGGACGGTCGACGGACGGAGGACAGGCGGCCGTCCACGACCCGCGTTTCCGGGACGACCACCCGTCGCACGAGCCACGCGGGCCGGGGTCCGGGTGCGCGCGGGTCGCGGGCCGGATGACAGCATGCGCGGGTGGCCGTGACCGCCGACCCCCTGGCCCCGCTGCTCGAGCTGCCGGGGGTGCCCGAGGCCGTCGGCCGGGCGCGCGACGCGCTGGTCGCCGTGCACAACCACCCGGTCAACCGGAGAGGATGGCCGGCGAGCGCGGCGGAGGCGAGCCTGCGCGCCGCGCGCGCGTCCGCCGCCCTGGACGGTGCCACCCTCGCGGCCGGCGACACCGTGGCCGACCCCGTGCTCGCCGGCGCCGTGCGCGCGGCCGAGGAGAGCGGACGGCTGCTCGGCGCCTGGCGCAGCTCACCGCTGCAGGCCCTCGCCCGGCTGCACGTCGTGGCCGCGGTCGACCTGATGCCGGCGCAGCGACACGAGGCGGAGCTGGGCAGGCCGCGGACCGGCGACGACGTGGCCGGCCGGCTCGGGCTGCTCGCCGACCTCGTCACGGGGGGCACCCGCGTACCGGCGCCGGTGCTCGTCGCGGTGGTGCACGGCGAACTGCTCGCCCTCCGGCCGTTCGCGGCGGCGAACGGGGTGGTGGCGCGCGCCGCGGCCCGGCTCGCCGCGGTGGCCGCGGGGCTCGATCCGAAAGGGCTCGCCGTGCCGGAGGTGGGGCACCTGCGCCACGCCGCGCAGTACCGCAGCGCGGCAGCCGCCTTCGCCGGCGGCGGCGCCGACGGCGTACGGGAATGGCTGCTGCACTGCTGTGCGCAGTGGGAGGCGGGAGCGCGGGAAGGCACCTCGATCGCCGACGCCCGCAGCTGAGAGATCCTGCCCAGAACATACGAGTCGGGCGGCGCTCCCGTGGAGGAGCGCCGCCCGCCTGCGCGAGAAGCCCGAGATCCAGGCGTGCACTACGTGTCGTGGTTGTGGCCTCGGCGTCCAGCGTCCCGGTACGCAGGCCCACGACGACATGCCTCCCGCGGCGTGCTGTGCGTGGAGCGCCCGGCCTTCTCGCACGGAGCCCTGCTCGGGGTGGACGGGTGCTTCTCTGCCGCACCGCCCCTGGCCGTTCAAGGGTCCGTAACGCCCTTTGTAGTCGGTGACTCGGACCACAGCAAGGGGCGCCGGGAGGTGCACCGGTTCAGGCACGCACGGTGGCGATCAGTCGCCGCGCTGCCACCCTCAGGAACCCCACCGGAATCAGGAACGCGCCGGTCGCCGCCACGCGTACCAGCCGAGCGCGGCCAGCGCGGCGGCCACCCCGACACCCGCCGCCGTGAGGGTGGCGCGCAGGGGCGGCGGCCGGAACCGCAACGCGACCGGATCGGCGAACGCCAGGACGGGCCAGCCACGCAGCTCGGCCTCCCGCCGCAACGCGCGGTCCGGGTTGACCACCGTGGGATGCCCGACGGCCTCGAGCAGCGGCAGGTCGGTGATCGAGTCGGAGTAGGCCCGGCAGTCCTCCAGCCGGTACCCCCGTTCCTCCGCGACCTGGCGCGCAGCCTGGGCCTTCTCCGAGCCGTAGCAGTAGTAGTCGATCACCCCGGTGTACCTGCCGTCGGCCACGCCCATGCGGGTGGCGAAGCAGCGGTCGGCGCCGACGAGCGCGGCGATCGGCTCGACGACCTCCAGGCCCGATGCCGACAGCACCACGACCTCGTCGCCGTTCGCGCGGTGTTCGGCGATCAGCTCGGTGGCCTCGGCGTAGACCATCGGCTCGACGATGTCGTGCAGCGTCTCGGCGACGATGCTGCGGATCTGCGCCACCTCCCAACCGGTGCACAGGGCCGTGATCCGCCTGCGCAGCAGGTCCATCGTGTCCGCGTCGGCACCGGACAGCACGAGGAGCAACTGAGCGTAACCGCTCCGGAGGGCGGCCCGCCTGCTGATGAGCCCCTGCCGGCGGAACGGCCGGCTGAACGCGAGCGCGCTCGATCCGGCGATGATGGTCTTGTCGAGATCGAAGAACGCGGCGGCGCCGGAGCGAGCCGGCGCCCGGGTGGGCAGCTGCGGGGGGAGCGCACCGGACACGCAGGCGAGCTTGCCAGACACGCACGGGCACCGAGGCGCCTCCCGCGTCGACACAGCGCCGACACCACCCCACTTGCTTCTCGCAGAACCGCGCGGATGCGCTCGTCAAGGGCTACGATGGGGCTGTCCGGCTGTGTCCGGACACGGTTCAGCTCGACCCCCCGGAGCTGAACCACACGACGGCCCCCGCCAATCCCCCCTGGCGGGGGCCGTCCCATGCGCGGGGTTCGTGAGCTCCGTCACCGGCGCGCCTCGGTCCGACGGTCGCGACCGGGCATCAGGACCTCCGGGTGCGGTGGAGACAGGCCGCCGGTGGCATTCACCTCGAGCGTGGGTCCTGGACCGCCACGACCGGGGCAATGCCGCCACTTCGAGCCCACAAGTCACTTGCAGGATTGTTCAACAATGTCATACGCTCGTGATATCGAGAGTGGACGGCAGGGGGGCCAGGGTGGACACGCGGTACTTCGCCTTCTGCGCAGCCGACCCGCTCTTCTACGACAAACCGGACGCCGGCGCGGGCGAACCCTTTGAAACACCGGCCGTCCCCGATGGATGGACCGAACGGGAGAGCGGGCCCTGGCGTTCGCTCCGGCCGGCTGCCCTGAGGCTGCCCGAGCAGGGCTGGAAGGTCCACGTCTCGGCCACCCCGGACAACGCCGGACGCGTGCTGGAGACGGTGCACGTTCATTGCCTGAGGCGGCGGATCGCGTTCAAACACCTGCGCTCGCGCCGCATGTTGCTCGGCAACAACGCCAAGTACGCGCCGCGCGCAAGCAGTGGCAAGTTCATCACGATCTACCCCGTCGGCGAGGAACTCGCAGCGCTGCTGTCGGAGCTGTCCGGTGAGCTCGCAGGTGAGGAGGGGCCGTACATCCTCAGCGACCTGCGCTACGGGAGCGGCCCCCTGTACGTCCGCTACGGCGCCTTCCAGGAACGGTGGCTCGACACCGGGGAAGAGCGGACGCCCGCCATCGAGAACTCGGACGGCGTGCTCGTCCCGGATCGGCGCGAGCCGAGGTTCTCCCCGCCGGACTGGGTTCCGCTGCCCGACTGCCTCACCCCGTCGCTGGCTTCCCGCGCCGTGCCCGGCCGGCTCCCGTACACCATCGGTGGAGCCGTACACCATTCGAACGGTGGCGGCGTGTACCTGGCCCGCCGTGCAGACGGCGGTGAGCGCGTCGTGCTCAAGGAGGCGCGGCCACACGCCGGGCTGGACGGCCACGGCGGGGACGCCGTGATCAGGCTGCACCGCGAGCACGAATCCCTGGACCGGCTGTCCGGGATCCCGGGGATCCCGGAGGCGCACGAGCTGTTCACGGTGTGGGAGCACCACTTCCTGGCCATGAGCGAGCTGCCCGGCCGGCCGCTGACCCACTGGCTGGCCGCCCGCTACCCGTTGGCCGGCCCCGAAGCCTCGCGCGGCGAGATCTCCGCGTACGCCGAGGAGGCGCTCGCGATCGCCGAACGCGTGAGCGCGCTCGTCGAGCAGGTGCACCGGCGCGGGATCGTGGTCGCCGACCTGCACCCGGCCAACATCCTCGTCGACGACACCTGCCGGGTGTCGCTGATCGACTTCGAAGCGGCCTTCGACGTGCACGCCGAGGACATCACCGGGATCGGAGCGCCCGGGTTCCGCGCCCCCAGCTGGCGGCGGGGGTTCGCCGTCGACGACCACGCGCTGGCCGTGCTGAAGCTATGGCTGTTCCTGCCGCTCACGGCGATGCTGGAGCTGGACCCGGGCAAGGTGGCCGGCTGGGTCCGGTTCATCACCCGGAGGTTCCCGGTGCCGGACGGCTTCGGCGACGGCATCCTCGCCGAACTCGCCGCGCACCCACGGCCGGCCGTGACGGCCGTTCCCACCTCGGCGGCCCCGGCGCGGCGGCCTGCGCAGGAGGAACAAGAGGACGCCGGACTCCGCCCCGGTCCGATCGTGACCGGGATCCTCGCCGCAGCCACCCCGGACCGGCAAGACCGGCTGTTCCCCGGCGACATCGCCCAGTTCGGTCCCGGTGGAGCGACCGGCTTCGCGCACGGTGCCGCCGGGGTGTTGCACGTGCTCAACGCCGTCGGCGCAGGCCGGTTCCCCCGCCACGAACGCTGGCTGCTGGACGCACTCGGCCGGAACCCGCCGGCCCGGCCGGGTTTCTGGCACGGGAAGCACGGGGTGGCCACGGTCCTCGCGGAGCTCGGCTACCACCAGCGCGCCGGCGAGCTGGCCGACGGACCGGTCGACGACGTCACGAGCCACACCCTGGAGCACGGGCTCGCCGGTATCGGCATCGGGCTGCTCGCGGTGCCGGGTTTCGCAGATCGAGCGATGGAGGTCGGGGAGCGGCTCGAGGCGATGCCCGCGACCCGCACACCCGGCGGGCTGCTGCGCGGCTGGTCCGGTCCGGCGCTGCTGTTCGTCCGCCTGTTCGAGCACACCGGCGACCGGGGGTGGCTGGAAGCGGCCGACCGCGCCATCGGCCGTGACCTCGACACCTGTGTGCCGGCCGCCGGCGGCGCGATGCAGGTCCGCGACGATTCCGCGCGCACGGTGCCCTACCTCGGCACCGGTTCGGCCGGGATCGCGCTGGCCGCCACGCAGCTGGCCGCGCACGATCCGCACGCGCCGAACGTCGCCGCACTTCCGTTGCTGCTGCGGGCCTGCCGCGCCGAGTTCACCGTCCATCCCGGGCTCACCACCGGCCGTGCCGGGCTCGTGCTGGCGCTGGCCACCGCCGGTGACGCCGGTGCCGAACGGCAGCTTTCCCGGCTGGAATGGCACACCACACCCTTCGGCGGCGGAACCGCCTTCCCCGGCGACCACCTGCTGCGGTTGTCGACGGACCTCGCGACCGGCAGCGCCGGCGTGTTGCTCGCGCTGCACGCGGCCCGTACCGGCGAACCGGTCCTGCCGTTCCTCCGCGGCCGCGTCGCCGCACCCGCCCGCTGAACTCCGGTCCCGGACGAACCGGGGGAGAGAACCGACGAAGGGAGAAAGAATGGAAGCCGTACTCGAACTGCAGGCCATGGAGACGGCCGAGGAGACCGAGGGCGCCGGTCTGCTGTTGCAGAGCGCAATCTCGATCGGCCCGGACTGCTATTCCGTCAGCTGCTACTGAGCGGGATCGCGGGGAGCGGTGCGCCGCTCCCCGCGGTTCGGACGATGGGAGCGCCGTGCGGGCGAGGAAGGTCGTCGTGCACAACCGGCTGCCGCACGCGCGCGAGATCTTCACCCAGGGGCTGGCCTTCGCCGACGGCACGCTGTGGGAGAGCGCGGGCCTCTACGGGCGTTCGGGCTTGCGCGAGCTCCGGATGCCCGAGGGCGCGGAGCAGTGGTCCGGACCGCTGCCGGACCACCTGTTCGGCGAGGGGATCGTCCGCGCACCCACCGGGATCTGGCAGCTGACCTGGCGGGAGGGGGTCGCGCTGCGCTGGGACACCGACGCGCGCCGCATCGCCGCCGAGGTTCCGTTCGACCGGGAGGGCTGGGGCGCCTGCCTGTGCCCGGAAGGAGTGCTGACCAGCGACGGCAGCGACGAGTTGGTCATCCGCGATCCCGCCGGACTCGAGCCACGGCGCACCCTCGCGGTGCGGCTCGGTCAACGCCCGGTGACCGGGCTGAACGACCTCGAATGGTCGGCCGGGCGGGTGTGGGCCACGGTGTTCGGCGCCGACCGCTACCTGGGTATCGACCTGGCCGACGGCACCGTCACGGACACGGTCGACGCCACGGAGCTGCGACGGCTGGACGCCACTCCCGGGGCCGACGTCCTCAACGGGATCGCTGCGGCGAACGGGTTCTTCTACGTCACCGGGAAACGCTGGTCCACCCTGTTCGAGGTGACCTTCGAGGTGGTCACGCCCGACCGGCCGTGACCACCGCGCGCACGGGCGCGTGCGCTGTTCACACACCGTCCCGTTCGTTGTGGATGGATCGCCACGCGACAGCAGCCCTCGTTCCATTCTTCCAGAGGTTGCCCACGAGAACCTGCTGGTCACCGGCCCGACACGGCGACTTATCCACACCAACCACAGGTTGTCCACAGTTTCGATGATCGCCCGCCACACGGCACCTCGGCCAGCCACGCTGGCCCGTACCCGGCTCGCCCGGCCGGGACCACGAGGAGGCTGTCGTGCGATCGAGAGAGATCACGGAGCGGCCGGGTCCGCCGCCCAGGGGCCTGGTCATGGTCTCCGACCCCGACCTGCTCGACGCGCTCCTGCGGCTCGCGGCGGCCGCGGGGTGCGAGCTGCAACGCGCGGTCGACCCGCCACAGGCCCGCGCTTTCTGGAGCGAGGCGCCGCTCGTGTTGCTCGACGCCGCCGCGGCCGCGCAGTGCGCCCGCGCCGGAATGCCCCGGCGCGGCGACGTCGTCCTCGCCGTGCGCGGTGCACCACCGGATGCGGTCTGGCGCCACGCGGTGGCCGTCGGGGCCGAACACGTCATCACGCTGCCGGAGGCCGAGCAGTGGCTCGTCGCGGCGCTCACCGAGGCCGCGGAGGGTCCCCGCCCCGGCGGCACCGTGCTCGCGGTCGTCGGCGGCCGCGGCGGAGCCGGAGCATCCGTGCTTGCCGCGGCCGTCGCCGTCACCGCGGTCCGTGAGGGCGCCCGCGCCCTCCTCGTCGACTGCGACCCGCTCGGCGGCGGGCTCGACCTCGTGCTCGGCGCGGAGGACCTCGGCGGGCTCCGCTGGCCCGGCGTCGGGGTCGAGGGCGGCCGGGTCCCGGCCGCGGCCCTCCACGCCGCGCTCCCCTCACCCCGCATCGGACGCCACGACGGCGGGCTCGGCGTCCTCTCCTGCGACCGCAGCACCCACGGACCCACACCCGCAGCGGTGCGGGCCGTGGTCGAGGCGGGCCGCCGGGCGGGCGACACCGTCGTGTGCGACCTCCCGCGCTACCCCGCCGACGCGGCGGCGGCCGCCCTCGCGGTCGCCGACCTCGTGGCGCTCGTCGTCCCGGCCGACGTCCGCTCGTCCGCCGCCGGGGCCCGCGTCGCCGCGCTGCTCGCCCGGCACGGACGGCCGGTTCACGCCATCGTCCGCGGCCCGGCGCCGGGCGGCGTCGACGCCGAGGAGGTGGCCAGGGCGGTGGGAGTCCCGCTGCTCGCCGCCATGCGTCCGGAGCCGGGACTCGCGCGCGCGTTGGAACGCGGCGAGGCACCACCCCGGCCACACGGTCCCCTCGCCGGCGCGGCGCGGTCCGTGCTCGACGCCATGCGGGCGGGCTCGGGGGCGCGGTCATGAGCTTGCGGGCAGACGCCGCCGACACCACCCCGCTCGTCGACAGGGTGCGCTCCCGGCTCGCCGCCACCGGTGGCGAGCTCACCCAGGCCACCGTGGCCGCAGCCGTGCGCGCGGAGTCCGGCGGGGTCGTCTCCGACCTCGACGTGCTGTCCGCGCTGAGGGTCCTGCGCCAGGAGTTCGTCGGAGCAGGCCCGCTCGACCAACTGCTGCGCGACCCACACACCACCGACGTCCTCGTCTGCGGGCCCGCCTCGGTGTGGGTCGACCGAGGAGCCGGGCTCGAGCGCACCGCGGTCCGTTTCCCCGACGACGCCGCGGTGCGCCGCCTCGCCCAGCGCCTCGCGATCGCCGCGGGACGCCGCCTCGACGACGCCAGCCCGTACGTCGACGGCTGGGTCGCCGACGCAGGCGTGCGGCTGCACGCGGTACTGCCGCCGGTCGCCGCCGACGGCACGTGCCTGTCCCTGCGCGTCCTGCGCCCGGCGGCCCACGACCTCGCAGCTCTGCGCGCCTCGGGCACCCTCGACGCCACCGGCGAGGCGTTGCTGCGGGCGGTGCTCGCCGCCCGGCTCGCGTTCGTCGTGTCCGGTGGCACGGGCAGCGGCAAGACCACGATCCTCGCGGCGCTGCTCGCAGCCGTCGACCCGCGCGAGCGGGTGGTCTGCGTCGAGGACGCCGAGGAGCTCCGGCCGCGCCACCCGCACGTCGTGCGCCTCGTCGCGCGCCCGGCCAACATCGAAGGAGCGGGCGGCGTCACGCTGCGCGACCTCGTACGGCAGGCCCTTCGGATGCGCCCGGACCGGCTGATCGTCGGCGAGGTGCGGGGCGCCGAGGTCTGCGACCTGCTGGCCGCGCTCAACACCGGTCACGACGGCGGCGCGGGCACCGTCCACGCCAACTCCGCACGCGAGGTGCCCGCCCGGATGGAGGCGCTCGCCGCCACCGGCGGGCTGCCCCGCGACGCGCTCCACAGCCAGCTCGCCGCGGCCGTGCAGATCGTGCTCCACATGCACCGGCTGCCGTCCGGGGCGCGGGTGCTCGACACCGTCGCAGTCCTCGGCCGCGACCACGGCACCGACCACCACGCGGTCACCGTCCGACCGGTGTGGACACGCGCACGGGGCTGGGCCGAGGAGCGCTCCACGCTCGGCGCCCTCCTCGACGAGCGGGAGGTGAGCCTCCCGTGGTGAACACCGCCGCCGCATGTGCCGCCGTCGCCGCGGCCGTGGCCTGCGCACCGCCACCAGCGGCCGTGGCCCGGTTCGCCGCGCTGTGGCCGGTCCCGCGCTCCCGCCGCGCCCGCTGGCCGCACCTGGTGGGGCCCGTCGTCGGCGCGCTCGCCGGGGCCGTGCTCGCCGGGGTGGGCGGGGGTCTCGCCGGTGCGCTGGCCGCGCTCGTGTTCCGGCACCGCCGGGCCGGGCGACGCGCGGCCCTCGACAAGGCGATGGCCGCCGAGCAGCTGGCCGCCGCCGTCGCACGCATCACCGACGAGCTGCGGGCCGGCAGCCATCCGGCCGCGGCGCTCGCCGGCACCGATGCCGACGGACCGCACGCCCGAGCGGTCCTCGCTCCGGCCGCGGTGGCGGCGGGCCTCGGCGACGGGATTGTGCCCGCACTTCGCCGCGGCGGTGCCGGTCGCCCGGAGATCGGCGCCGACGTCGAGCGGATCGCCACGGCGTGGTCGCTGGCCGAACGGCACGGCATCCCCCTCGCCGACCTGCTCGGCCGCGCCCACGAGGACATCCGGTGGCGGGTGCGGTTCGCGGCCACCGTGCGGGCACAGCTCGCCGGGCCACGGGCCACCGCGGCCGTGCTCACCTCGCTGCCCCTGCTCGGGATCGGCCTCGGACAGCTGATCGGTGCCGAGCCGCTCGGGGTCCTGCGTGGCAGCCCCCTCGGCCAGGTCCTGCTAGTCGTCGGTGTCGCGCTGCTGGCCGCGGGCAGCGCCTGGTCGGAGCGGATCCTCGGTTCGGCGGTGCCGCGATGACGCCCGCTCCGCCGGCCTCGTCCGGCCAGGTGGTGGCACTCGCCCTGCTCGCCACCGCACTCCTCCTCGGCGACACCCGGCACGGCCGCCACCGGCTCCGCGCGCTGCACACCTCGCCCGCCCCTCCGGTCCCGGGAGGTCCGCCGATCCGTCCGGCGTGGGTCGCGATCGGCGCGGCCGCCGTCGGTGCACTGGGATGGACGGCCGCGGGTGCCACGGCCGGGTTGTTGCTCGCCCTCGCCGCGGCAGGCGCAGGCCTCCTCGCGGCCCGCCACGTCGGGGCGCGCCGGCAGGTCGTCGCGGAGCCCGACACCGAGCTCGCGGCCGGTTGGGAGCTCCTCGCCGTATGCCTGGAGGCAGGCCTCCCCGTCGCCCTCGCCGTCACGGCGGCCGCCGGGCCGCTGCACGGCGCCGTCGGCGCGCGTCTGCGCCGCACAGCGGGTCTGCTCGAGCTCGGCGCCGATGCCGCGGCCGCGTGGCTCGCCGCGGAACGGCTGCCCGCCCTCGCGACGTTCGCCCGGGCCGCCGGTCGATCCGCCGGCACCGGCTCGGCCCTCGCACAGGTCGCCCGTGCCGAGGCCGAGCGGATCCGGGCCGGCCTGCTCGACACGGCCCAGGCGAAGGCCCAGCGCGCCGCCGTGCTCATCACCGCGCCGCTAGGCGTGTGCTTCCTGCCGGCCTTCCTCGTCCTGGGCATCGCCCCTGTCGTCGTCGGCCTCGCCGGTGAGGTGCTCGCGCACTGGTGAGGCGGCCGTCAACCCCATGAGAAAGAGGAGAAACCGATGATCCAGCCCGCACCCACCCGTCCCACTGCCCGCACCTGGCCCCTCGGGGAGGCGCTGCATCGGCGGCTGCGCCGGCTCCGCCACGACGACCGCGGGATGAGCACCGTCGAGTACGCCATCGGCACCGTCGCCGCCGCGGCCTTCGGGGCCCTGCTCTACACCGTCGTCACCGGCGAGTCGATCCTCACGGCGCTCACCGGGCTCGTCGAGCGAGCCCTGACGGTCACGTTCTGATGGGCGCGCGAGCGCCGGCCGGGCGCCGGCCCGCCCCGGTGTCGGCCACTTCGATGTCGGCCACTTCGGTCGACGACCGGGACCGCGGTGCGGTCACCGTCGAGGCGGCGCTCGCGCTCTGCAGCCTCACGGTGTTCCTCACCGTCGCGGTCGGCGCCATCGCGGCCGCCGGCGGGTCGATCCGGTGTGTCGACGCGGCGCGTGAGCTCGCCCGGCTGGCTGCTCGTGGCGAAGCCGATCGGGGGCGCACCGTCGCCGCCCAGCTGGCGCCGTCCGGTGCCCGGCTGACGCTGCGCACCGAAGGCGATCTCGTGGTCGCCGAGGTGTCGGCCGACGTCCTGCATCCCTTGCCCGTGCGGATCGGAAGCCGCGCGGTTGCCGCGCTCGAACCGGGAGCAGTGGCGCCGTGAGAGCTCACCCGGAGCACCCGCGCGACCGGGGCAGTGCCACGGTCTGGGCGGCGATCGGAATCGCGGTGATCATGACCGTGTTCGTGGTCGGGTTGCACCTGGGCGCCGCGGTCATCGCCCGGCACCGGGCCGAGGCCGCCGCCGACCTGGCGGCGCTCGCGGCGGCGGGCCTCGCCGTCGAGGGTGCGCAGGCGGCATGCCGGCGGGCCGGTCAGGTGGCGGTGGCGGTGGGCGGCACCGTCACCTCGTGCCGGCTGGTCGGCTGGGACGCGCTGCTGGAGGTCCGCGTGCCGATCGGCTTCGCCCCACCCGGCGTCGACCACGCGTCGGGCCGAGCACGGGCCGGGCCCGTCCCCGCACCGCCCGCCGTCGGGCCCGCACCGCCGAACGAACCAGCCGGGTATCGCCCGGTCGGTGCCGCGTTCGGCACCCGCGCGCCGAGCTACACGACGAGCGGTCGGCCGACGTGGACAGGCGGGTCCGCCCGACCCGGCACGGTCCAACTCGCGGCACCCGGAAGCCGCCCGACGACTCGGCGCACCACCGGAACGCTCGTCGTCACACCGGTACCGATCAGCGACAGGCACTGGAAACCACAGGGCGCGGCGCGCCTACTGGATGCAGTCCACAGCCGGGTTCGCCCGGCCGGACCCCGGAAGTCGCTCCCCAGACTGCGGTGGGGCCGGAGCGTCGAAATCGACGCCCACCCCATAACCGGCCCACCGCGCGCCGACCGTCGCCGGCCGGCCCGGCCCCCGACGCGGCCGGCCGGCGACGGTCTATCCCGGGGCCGTGGGCACCGGCGAGGTGGTCGCCCGGTCAGTCGTACCGGCGGCTGGGGACCACTCGCCCGCAGCATCGAGCACCACGTCCAGCACCGCCATCGCGCCCGCCTTGTCCAGTGGGGCGTTGCCGTTGCCGCATTTCGGCGACTGCACGCAGGACGGGCACCCGGTGCGGCACTCGCAGTCGGCGATGGCCGCGCGGGTGGCGGCCAGCCAACGGCCCAGCAGCGCGTGCCCGCGCTCGGCGAAGCCCGCGCCGCCGGGGTGGCCGTCGTGCACGAACACGGTGGGCCGGCCGGTGTGCGGGTGCAGGGCGGTGGACATGCCCCCGACGTCCCAGCGGTCGCAGATCGCGAAGAGCGGCAAGAGGCCGATCGCCGCGTGCTCGGCGGCGTGCAGCGCACCGGGGATCCGCCTCGGCGACACTCCGGCCGCCACGAGCGCCTCCTCGTCCACGTCGTACCAGACCGCGCGCGTGCGCAGCACCTGCTCGGGCAGGTCCAGGGGCGTGGTCCCCAGCACCGTGCCGTCCGGTGCACGGCGCAGGTACTCCACCACCTGCGAGGTCACCGTCACCTCGCCGAACGACACCCGCACCGGCCCGAGGTCGCGATGGGCGAGCACGCGCGCCACCTCGACGTCGGCGGTGGACCGCGCGTCGGTGCGGAACCCGGGGTCGGCGGTCTCCACCACGGCGACCCCCGCCTCGAGGTCCAGCTGCTGCACGAGGTAGGTCTCGCCGCGGTGCAGGTACACCGCGCCGGGGTGCACCGTCGCCGGCGCGGACGCGCCGTCCACCGTGCCGAGCATCCGGCCGGTATCCGCCTCCACCACGGCCACCTGCCCGAGGCCCGAGCCCCGGATGTCCACCGTGCCGGCCGGACGTTCCCTGGTGGAGGGCCAGTACCAGCCCGTCGGCCGGCGCCGCAGTGCCCCGTCGGCCACGAGTTCGTCGAGCACCGCGGCGGCCGGGGCACCACCGAAGACGTCGCGCACGTCGTCCTCGGTCAGCGGCAGCTCCGCGGCGGCGCAGACGAGCTGCGGGCCCAGCACGTACGGGTTCGTCGGGTCGAGCACACAGCCCTCCACCGGGGCACCCAGGAGGGCGTCCGGGTGGTGCACGAGATAGGTGTCCATGGGGTCGTCCCGCGCCACGAGCACCACGAGCGCCTCGTCGCGAGCCCGGCCGGCGCGTCCGGACTGCTGCCAGAACGACGCACGCGTGCCGGGGAAACCGGCCACCACCGCGGCGTCGAGGCCTGCGATGTCCACACCGAGCTCGAGCGCGTTCGTGGTCGCCATCCCGAGGAGCTCGCCATCGGCCAGCGCCGACTCGAGGGCGCGCCGTTCCTCGGGCAGGTAGCCGCCGCGGTAGGCGGCCACCCGGCCCGCGAGGCCCGGATCGACGTCGCTGAGCAACCGCTGCGCGGTGAGCGCGGCCACCTCGGCACCGCGCCGGGACCGCACGAACACGAGCGTGCGCGCCCCCTCCACCACGAGATCGGCCAGCATCCGCGCCGCCTCGGTGCCGGCGGGGCGGCGCACCGGTGCCCCGTTCTCACCGGTGATCTCCGGGAGCAGGGGCGGTTCCCACAGCGCCACGGTGCGGCCCGCCGCGGGCGAGCCGTCCTCGGTCACCGCCACCACATCCCGGCCGGTGAGCCGGGCCGCGAACGCCGCGGGCTCGGCCACCGTCGCCGAGGCGAGCACGAGCGTGGGACGCGAGCCGTAACGTGCACACACCCGCAGCAACCTGCGCAGCAGCAGGGCCACGTGCGAGCCGAACACGCCGCGGTAGGTGTGGCACTCGTCCACCACCACGAACTGCAGCCTGCGCAGGAACATGGCCCATCGCCCGTGCCGCGGCAGCAAGGCGCGGTGCACCATGTCCGGGTTGCTGAACACCCAGCGGCCGTGCCGGCAGGCCCAGTCACGCGCGTCGGTCGGGGTGTCGCCGTCGAACGGCGCCGCCCGCACGTCGGGCACGGCGAGCGCGTCCAGCGCGCGCAACTGATCGGCCGCGAGCGCCTTGGTCGGCGAGAGGTAGAGGGCGGTGGCCTTGGGATCCTGCGCAAACCGCGCCAGCACGGGCAGCTGGTAGGCGAGAGACTTCCCCGACGCCGTCCCGGTGGCCACCACCACGTCACGGCCCGTCCAGGCCAACTCCGCCGCGCCGGCCTGGTGGGTCCACGGCGCCGGCACCCCCTGGCGGGCCCAGGCCTCCTGCAGCTGCGGCGGCACCCACCCGGGCCAGCTCGCGGTCCGCCCGGCCCGTGGCAGCAGCCGCACGGCGTGCCGCAGCGGACCGGCGGCGTCGCCGTCGGGCGCGTCGCACCCGGCGAGCACGCGGCGCAACAGGACCTCGCCCCGCCCCGCCGGTTCGCGCCCCGCACCCACGTTCCCGAGGTTGGCACACCGCACCGACGCCCACCCCGTCCGCCCCGGAGCCGACCGAGTCGATCACAGTCGTGAGGGGACTCACTGCACGGTGCCGGAAGCCACACACTTAGACTGCACGCGCCTGTAGCAGCCCCACCTGGGGCGACGGGCTTCCCAAGACGCCGGGGTCGCCGTTCGTGTTCCCTGGCCCGTTTCGTAGTGACCAGGAGGACGGATGTCCGTGTCCACCCTCGCCGCGAGCGAAGTGACGCTCGCGGGAGGCGACTATGCCATCGTCGGCGTGGTCGCGGTGGTCGCGCTCGCCGCACTGGCCGTCGGCTTCGTCCTGCTCCGGGAGGTTCTCGCCGCCGGCGAGGGCACCTCGAAGATGCAGGACATCGGTCGAGCGGTCCAGGAAGGCGCCGCGGCGTACCTCAACCGTCAGTTCCGCACACTCGGCATCTTCGTCGTGGTCGTGTTCGTACTGCTGTTCGCGCTGCCGGGCGACATCGGCGAGCGTGTGGGGCGATCGATCTTCTTCATCATCGGCGCCGTGTTCTCCGCCACAATCGGCTACCTGGGTATGTGGCTCGCCACGCGGGCCAACATCCGCGTCGCCGCGGCGGCCCGCGAGAGCGGCGGCCGGGAGAAGGCCACCCGCATCGCGTTCCGCACCGGTGGCGTGGTCGGCATGTTCACAGTGGGGCTCGGCCTGTTCGGCGCCGCGGTCGTGGTGATGGTCTACACCGGCCAGGCCCCGAAGGTGCTCGAGGGCTTCGGCTTCGGTGCGGCGCTGCTCGCCATGTTCATGCGTGTCGGCGGCGGCATCTTCACCAAGGCCGCCGACGTGGGCGCCGACCTCGTCGGCAAGGTCGAGCAGGGCATCCCCGAGGACGACCCGCGCAACGCGGCCACCATCGCCGACAACGTCGGCGACAACGTCGGCGACTGCGCCGGGATGGCGGCCGACCTGTTCGAGTCGTACGCCGTCACGCTCGTCGCGGCCCTGATCCTGGGCACCGCGGCGTTCGGCCAGCAGGGCCTGCTGTTCCCGCTGATCGTGCCGGCAATCGGTGTGATCACCGCCGTCATCGGCGTCTACATCACCCGGGCCCGCGAGGGCGAGGGCGGCCTCAAGGCGATCAACCGGAGCTTCTACATCTCGGCGCTCATCTCCGCCGTGCTGTGCGTGATCGCCGCGTTCGTGTACCTGCCGTCGAGCTTCGACGCGCTGAACGGCCCCACCGACGGCACGGTCGTCGACGCGATGGGCGGGGCCAACCCGCAGCTGATCGCCTCGGCCGCCGTGATCATCGGCATCGTGCTGGCCGGCGTGATCCTCTGGCTCACCGGCTACTTCACCGGCACCGAGGACAAGCCGGTCAAGACGGTGGGCGAGTCCTCGCTCACCGGGGCGGCCACGGTCATCCTCGCCGGCATCTCGATCGGCTTCGAGTCGGCCGTGTACACGGCGCTCGTGATCAGCGCGGCGGTGTTCGGCGCCTTCGCGCTGGCCACCGGCTCGATCACGGTGGCCCTGTTCGCCGTGGCGCTGGCCGGCACCGGCCTGCTCACCACGGTCGGCGTGATCGTCGCCATGGACACCTTCGGCCCGGTCTCGGACAACGCGCAGGGCATCGCCGAGATGTCCGGTGATGTCGAGGGCGACGGCGTCGGCATCCTCACCGAGCTGGACGCGGTGGGCAACACCACCAAGGCCATCACGAAGGGCATCGCCATCGCCACGGCGGTGCTGGCCGCCACGGCCCTGTTCGGCTCGTACCGCGACGCGATCACCCAGGCGATCGCCGAGGCCGGCGGCACGATCACCGACGCGGGCACCGCGTTCGCGTTCGAGGTGTTCTCGCCGAACACGCTCGTCGGTGTGATCATCGGCGCCAGCGTCGTCTTCATGTTCTCCGGGCTCGCGATCAACGCCGTCACCCGGGCGGCGGGCGCGATCGTGTTCGAGGTCCGCCGGCAGTTCCGGGAGGAGCCCGGGATCATGGAGGGCACCGTCCGCCCGGAGTACGGGCGCGTCGTGGACATCTGCACGCGTGACTCGCTGCGCGAGCTGGCCACCCCCGGCCTCCTCGCGATCTTCGCCCCGATCGCCGTCGGCTTCGGCCTCGGTGTCGGCCCGCTCGCGGGCTACCTCGCAGGGGCCATCGCCACCGGCACCCTGATGGCCATCTTCCTGGCCAACTCGGGCGGGGCGTGGGACAACGCGAAGAAGCTGGTGGAGGACGGCAACCACGGCGGCAAGAACTCGCCTGCGCACGAGGCCACGGTCATCGGCGACACGGTGGGCGACCCGTTCAAGGACACCGCGGGCCCTGCCATCAACCCGCTGATCAAGGTGATGAACCTGGTCTCGGTCCTGATCGCCCCGGCGATCGTGACGTTCTCGGTGGGCGATTCGGCATCCACGCCGGTCCGCATCGTGATCGCGCTTGTTGCCGCCGCGATCATCGTCGCGGCGGTCGTGGTGTCCAAGCGCCGCAGCACCGTCATCGCCGACACACCGGCGGAGAGCGCGGTCGGCTGACCTGCGCTCTTGCATTCTCTCCAACACGGAGGCCGTTCACCCGTACGGGTGGACGGCCTCCGTCGTTGAACGGGTGTCACCGGCCAGGCGCCAGCCCGGGAGGATCCATGAGGACGCGCAGTCTCAGCTGTACCGCCGTCGCACTCGCCGCGCTCGTCGCCGGATGCGGTGGCTTCGCCGCGCCGGGCGAGGACGCCCTGGCCTGGACGAACCAGGTGTGTGGGGCGCTCTCCGGCTTCACGCGAGCAGCGACGATGAGCCCCGAGATCGACCGCTCCGACCCGGCAGCCGCGGTGCAGGAACTGGACAGGTACCTCGGTGCGACGTCCGACGCGCTGCAGCGTTCCCTCACCGCGCTCGACGCCGTCGGTACGTCCCCCGTGAACGGCGGCGACGCGTACGTCGGGCGCCTCGAGGAGGCGCTGCGCGGTATCCGGGGCGGCTTCGACTCGGCGCGCACGCAGCTCGCCGCCGTCGACGTATCCGACCCCGCGCAGCTGGCCACCGCGGTTCCGGCCGCGTTGGCTCCCCTGCAGGAACTTCGGAACCTTCCCGCACCCACCGATGGCATGCGTGACAGCGAGGAGCTCGGAGCGGCGAGCGAGCAAGCGGAGAGCTGCCGCCAGCTCCGCTCGACGAGCGCGCCGACGGGCTGAACGAGCGCCGGCCCGCGAGGCCTCCCAGGGCCCGGTGCGGGGCGCGTCCGACCGGCGGGCACACTGTCGGGTGACCGAGCCCCCACCGCGTCGGGAGCAGCCGCATGCCCCGTATCACCCCGTCCGCCCTCGTCCTTCCGGCCGTCGCGGCCCTGGCGTTGAGCGGTGGGTGCACCAGCTCCGTACCAGGTGCTGCCGCGGCCGACAGTGCGGCGGTCGAGCAGGGCGCTGTCGCGTGGGTCGACCAGATCTGCGGGTCGCTCCTCCCGTACGTCAAGACGGCGGGTTCGCCACCGAAACCGGCCGAGGCGCCGGATGCGGCGACCCTCGTGCGGGACCTCAACGACTACCTCAGCAAGTCCGAGGAGAGCGCCGGGTCCGCCATCAGCGGTATGGAAGCGGCCGGGCCGGCGCCGATCGACGGCGGCGACGAGATCGTCGGCAAGCTGACCAGCACGCTGGAGACCATGCAGGCGTCGCTGCGGGACGCGCGGACGCGGATCGAGCGGGTCGACATCAACGACCGGCAGGAACTGCAGCGCGAGGTGCCCGCCGCGATCGAGTCCGTCGAGCGGCTCGCGACCACGCCGAGCCCCATGGCCGACCTGCAGAACAACCCGCAGCTCGCGCAGGCGGGCCAGCAGGCGGCCGGCTGCCAGGAGATCGCGCGTGAGGTCGGGAGGTGACCACATGACCCGGTCGTTCCGGCGCCCGTCGGCCCTCCGGGTGCTCGCCACCGCGGCGTTCGCCGTCACGGCGCTGCTCACCGCGGGCTGCACCACCACGGTCGGGGGGACAGCGGCCGCGAACACCGCTCCTGTGCCCGGCGAAGGCCCGGGAAGCGACCCGGTCGCATGGGGCGACCGGCTCTGCGAGGCGGTGCTGAGCTTCGCCGTGCCCGCGACGTCCGCTCCGGACTTCTCGACGTCGAGCGACCTGCCCGCCCTCCAGCGGACGGTCAGCTCATACCTGGGCACCGTCGTCACCGGGGCCCAGCAGGGCCAGGCCAAGATCGCGGAGGTGGGCGCGGCGCCGGAGCCGGGAGGCGACGAGGCCGCTCGCCGGGCGCAGGACGCCCTGGGGGCGCTCGAGGAGGACTTCGGCGGGTTCAAGACCACGGTCGACGGCATGAACCCCGACGAGCCCGAGGCTTTCATGGGGACGCTGACCCAGGTGGAGTCGAAGGTCTCGGCCGTCACCCCGCCGAACCCGCTCGGTGACCTCGCCGCCGCGCCCCGCCTCTACCGGGCGGCGGAGCGCTCCGCACAGTGCCAGCGGCTGTCCGCGCTGGCCTCGGTCGCGCCCCGCTAGGAGGTCCCCTGCGCCCTCCCGAGCACGGCCGATCGGCGCGTCCGGTACCGCGAATCGAACGGGTGTTCTACTCTCCGTTTCGTGTCGCAGCTGTCGATGTTCTCCGCGGAGGCGCGGCCGCCACAGGTGGGCGACCTGGCGGGGCTGCTCTGCGGTCCGGGGCAGATCGCCCGGTTCGGCGCCGGGGACCAGGCCAGGCTCTCGATCGTCCTGCCCGACCCCGCCCGTGCGCCCGCGGTCGCCACCGCGTGCGCGGCAATCGGCATCCCGGTCACGACCTCCCGCACCGAGTCCGGGGGCCTCGCCCTGCGCACGGCGTTCCGATGCGACCTGGTCGGGCTGGCGAAGGCGTGGATGCGGGGATCGGTGAAATGTGTTCCGGAGGGATGGCAGCTGGACGGTCCGGCGTTACGCATGTGGGCGCTCGCGGCGGGCCGTCCCGATGAGCGGGGCGGCTACCTGCTGGCGCTCGACCCGCGCGCTCTCGAAACGCACCTCCCGCTCATCGCGGCGGCCACGCGAGCCGGTCTTCCACCGGCTCGGGACGGACGGGGACCGGCCCTGCGGATCAGCGGCACGCGGCGTGTCGCACGCCTGGTCGAGCTGGTCGGCCCGGTTCCACCGGGGGCCGCGACCGCCGAGTGGCCGCGGTACTGGGGTAGAACTGCATCTTGACGGGGTGGTTAGGCTCTCGCGGCGCAGTTCGGCAGCACGTCGGTCCGTCCCCGGTTCCGCAGCTGAATGTGACGAGCGTGACACCGTAGGTGGGTGTGCGAGTGCACGGTTCCGGCGAAAGCCGGTACCCGGGCCACGCATACTCGGTGTCCTGGCCTCCGTGCAGCCGGCGCGGTGGGTACCGGGGACGGCCGGTGCGGGTGCCGACGACAGGCGCTCGCCAGTACGTCCGTAGACGATGGAGTAGGACCAGGTGGCAACCGGAACGACGAGTGCGAAGCCCGCGACCCGGAAGGGCGCGGGCGGCGGCCGCACGGCGGGGGGCGGCCGGGGTACCGGCACGTCCACCGGAGCCGCCAACGGGCGGCCGACGCGACGGCTGGTGATCGTCGAGTCCGGCACGAAGGCCAAGAAGATCCAGCAGTTCCTCGGGCGCGACTACATCGTGGAGGCCTCGGTCGGGCACATCCGCGACCTGCCACGTGGGGCCGCGGACGTGCCGGCCAAGTACAAGGGCGAGTCGTGGGCCCGCCTGGGCGTCGACGTCGACAACCAGTTCGCGCCGCTCTACATCATCACGCCCGAGAAGAAGGGCAAGGTGGCGGAGCTCAAGGACGCGGTGAAGTCCGTGGACGAGATCCTGCTCGCCACCGACCCCGACCGTGAGGGCGAGGCCATCGCCTGGCACCTGCTGGACACGCTCAAGCCGAAGATCCCGGTGCGCCGGATGGTCTTCCACGAGATCAGCGAGCCGGCCATCCGTGCGGCCGTGGAGAACCTGCGCGACCTCGACCACGACCTCGTCGACGCGCAGGAGACCCGGCGCATCCTCGACCGCCTCTACGGCTACGAGGTCTCCCCCGTGCTGTGGAAGAAGGTCATGCCGAAGCTCTCGGCGGGCCGGGTGCAGTCGGTGGCCACGCGGATCGTCGTGCAGCGCGAGCGTGAGCGGATGGCGTTCGTCTCCGCCTCCTACTGGGACATCGCCGCCCAGCTCGACGCCGGCGCCGAGGCGAGCCCGCGGCAGTTCCCGGCGCGCCTGGTGGCCGTCGACGGCACGCGCGTGGCCACGGGCCGCGACTTCGGGCCCGACGGCCGGCTCAAGAGCAGCGGACGCAAGGACGCCGCCCGCGCCCTGGACGAGCCGAGCGCCCGCCGGCTGGCGCAGGCCCTCGAGGGCCGCGACCTCGCCGTCGAGTCGGTGGAGTCGAAGCCCTACACGCGCAGGCCGTACCCACCGTTCATGACCTCCACGCTGCAGCAGGAGGCGGGTCGCAAGCTGCGGTTCACGGCCGACCGCACGATGCGCAGCGCGCAGCGGCTCTACGAGAACGGCTACATCACCTACCTGCGCACCGACTCCACCACGCTGTCGGACGCCGCGATCCAGGCCGCCCGCACGCAGGCCCGCGAGCTGTACGGCGACGAGTACGTCTCGCCGCAGCCGCGCCAGTACACGCGCAAGGTCAAGAACGCGCAGGAGGCCCACGAGGCGATCCGGCCCGCCGGCGAGACGTTCCGGACGCCCGGCGAGATCGCAGGCGAGGTCGACGGCGACGACTTCCGGCTCTACGAGCTGATCTGGCAGCGCACGGTGGCCTCGCAGATGGCGGACGCGCGCGGCACCACCGTCAGCATCCGGATCGCCGGCACGGCCGCCACCGGCGAGGACGTCACGTTCGCCGCGTCCGGGCGCACGATCACGTTCGCCGGCTTCCTCAAGGCCTACGTGGAGACCCTCGACGAGGGCAGCGACGGCCAGGCCGACGACGCTGAGTCCCGGCTGCCGGAACTCACGACGGGGCAGGCGCTCACCGCGGCGGAGCTGACGCCGGAGGGGCACACCACCAACCCGCCGTCCCGCTACACCGAGCCGAGCCTGATCAAGGCGCTCGAGGACCTCGGCATCGGCCGCCCGTCGACCTACTCGTCGATCATCAAGACCATCCAGGACCGCGGCTACGTGTGGAAGAAGGGACAGGCGCTCGTGCCGTCCTGGGTCGCCTTCGCCGTGATCGGGTTGCTCGAGCACCACTTCAACCGGCTGGTCGACTACGACTTCACGGCCACCATGGAGGACGAGCTCGACGCGATCGCCCAGGGCAACCAGCAGCGCACCGACTGGTTGTCGGGCTTCTACTTCGGCGCCGCCCAGGGCGCGGAGGGCTCGGTGGCGCGCGCCGGTGGGCTGAAGAAGCTCGTGGGCGTCAACCTCGAGGAGATCGACGCTCGCGAGATCAACTCGGTTCCGGTGTTCGACGACGTCGTGGTCCGCGTGGGGCGCTACGGGCCCTACCTGGAGCGTGTGCGCGACGGCCAGTCGCAGCGGGCCAACCTGCCCGACGACCTGCCGCCCGACGAGCTGACCCCGGAGGTCGCGGAGCAGCTGTTCTCGGTGCCGCAGGAGGGCCGCTCGCTGGGCGTCGACCCGGTCACCGGACACGAGATCGTGGCGAAGGAGGGCCGCTACGGGCCCTACGTCACGGAGATCCTCCCGGAGCCGGAGCAGCCGGCCCCCACCAACGGCACCGCGAAGAAGAAGGCCCCCGCGAAGCCCAAGCCGCGCACCGGCTCGCTGTTCAAGACGATGACCACCGATGCGGTCACGCTCGAGGAGGCTCTGCGGCTGCTGTCGCTGCCACGCCTGGTCGGCACCGACCCGGAGAGCGGCGAGGAGATCACGGCGCAGAACGGCCGCTACGGCCCGTACCTGAAGAAGGGCACCGACTCCCGCTCGCTCACGGGCGAGGAGCAGCTGTTCACGGTCACGCTCGACGAGGCGCTCGAGCTGTACAAGCAGCCCAAGCAGCGGGGCAGGCGCGCCGCCGCGGCCACCCCGCCGCTGCGGGAGCTCGGCAAGGACGGCGCCACCGGTAAGCCGATGGTGGTCAAGGACGGCCGGTTCGGCCCGTACGTCACCGACGGCGAGACCAACGCGTCGCTGCGCAAGGGCGACGACGTCGAGAAGATCACCGACGAGCGCGCGAGCGAGCTGCTGGCCGAGCGCCGCGCCAAGGGCGGCACGAAGCGGGCGCCGGCACGCAAGAGGGCGGCGCCGCGGAAGAAGGCGGACGCCAAGAACTGACCGTTGGGTCAGGTCGTGAGGAGCGCCTTCACCGCCGCGGCCAGGCGGCGCCCGTCGGCTCGGCCGGCGGCCGCGGCCGTCGCGTTCTTCATGACCTGGCCCATCTGCCGCGGCCCGGGCCGCTCTCCCAGGTCGGCGGCGGTCTGCTCGACGGCGGCGCGGGCGATCTCGGCCAGCTCGTCGTCGGACAACTGCGCCGGCAGGTAGCGGGCCAGCACCTCGCCCTCCGCGCGCTCCTGCGCGGCGAGCTCGTCGCGGCCCGCCCCGGCGAACGCCTCGGCCGACTCGGCGCGCTTCTTGGCCTCTTTCCGGATGATCGCGAGCACCTCGTCGTCCTTGAGCTCCCGGGCCTCGGCGCCCGCTACCTCCGCGTGCCCGATGGCCGTCAGCGTCATCCGGAGGGTGGCCTTCACCAGCTCGTCCCTGGACTTCATCGCCGCGGTCAGGTCGGACCGCAGCCGCTCCTTGAGAGTGCTCACGGGAGCGCACGCTAATGCACTCCCCGTCCGACGTACCCTGCAGTTGTGAACAGCTGGGCACGGGTCGCGCTCGGCGCGACCACCACCGGTGCGGCCACCCTCGCCTATGCCGCCGGTTTCGAGCGCCGCAGGTGGACCCTCCGGCAGAGCACGCTCCCGGTGCTGGCGACGGGCGCGCGGCCGCTGCGCGTGCTGCACATCTCGGATCTGCACCTCACGCCCCGCCAGCGCAGCAAGCAACGTTGGGTGGCCCGGCTGGCCGAGCTGGAGCCCGACCTGGTCGTCAACACCGGCGACAACCTCGCCCACCCGCGCGCCGTCCCGGCCGCCGTCGCCGCGCTCGGCCCGCTGCTCGACCTGCCGGGCCTGTTCGTGTTCGGCAGCAACGACTACTTCGGCCCCACCCCCAAGAACCCCGCCCGGTACCTGGCTAAGAGCACCCGCCGCAGCCACGGCGAGCCGCTGCCGTGGCGCGACCTGCGGGCCGCGCTCCTGGAGCGCGGGTGGCACGACGCCACCCACTCGCGCGTCGATCTCACCGTGGGCGGGCTCGACGTGGCCGCGGCCGGGGTGGACGACCCCCACCTCGGCCTGGACCGCTACGACCGCGTCGCAGGCCGCCGCGCGGGCGCCCTGCGCCTCGGCCTCACCCACTCCCCCGAACCACGGGTGCTCGACCGGTTCGCCGCCGACGACTACGACCTCGTGCTGGCCGGCCACACGCACGGCGGTCAGCTGCGGGTTCCCGGCATCGGCGCGCTCGTCACGAACTGCGGCCTCGACCGCTCCCGCGCCCGCGGCGCGTCCCGCTGGGGCGTCCACACGTGGCTGCACGTCTCCGCGGGGCTCGGCACGTCCCCGTTCGCCCCGGTGCGGTTCGCCTGCCCTCCGGAGGCCACCTTGTTGACCCTCGTGCCCCGGCCGTCGCTGGCGGCCGCGGCGCGGGCCACCCCTGCGTCGGCCTCCGCGGACGTCGGCTAGACTCGTCCCCGGCCCTCGGGCCATCGGGGTGTGGCGCAGCTTGGTAGCGCGCTTCGTTCGGGACGAAGAGGTCGCAGGTTCAAATCCTGTCACCCCGACCAGAAGAAGCCAGGTCAGGGCCGGTCTCCCGCAGAGGGAGGCCGGCCCTGAATCCGTTTGGGGCCTCCCCGGGAGGATTCTGGGAGACGATCTCGAACGTGCGGGCTCCGCACGGCTTGCTGGTGTCCCGAACCGGAAGTCCGGTGCATAAATCGGCGGATCCAGGTTTCCGCTGGGTGCGCCGGCGGGCCGGCCTCGTACCGGGCGTACTCGGACGGTTCGCCGGTGCGGCCAGCGGGAAGCTGGGCCGTCGAGTTATGTGATGGACTTTCGGTTCGGGACACTAGTGCCTGGCGGCACGACTCAGTCCGGCGTGACGATCGCGAAGTTCTTGTCGCCCGGGTCCAGGACGCCTTCGAGGCGTGCGAGGACCGATGCGTCACCGGTCAGCTCGATGCCCGCCTCGGCGAGGCCCTCGGTGCTCAGTCGGCCCATCGCGAGCGCGGGTAGCGCACGCCGGGTCGTGGTGAGCATCGCGTCCGCGTCGCCCTTCTGCGGTCGCGGGCTGTAGGTCAGGACTCCGTTGGCGAGGCGAAGGCGGTACCGCTCGTCCACGTCGGTGAGCACGACGTCGATGCTGAGCTTCTCGTCCCATGCCCGGGGTCCGTCGACCTGGATGGCGATGGCGTCGAACAGCATCGAGGGTGTGAGCTGGCCGATCACGTCGGGTGCGTTGGCCTCCGTCGGCGAGCCGAACCGCCCGTCGCGCAGCTCGGTCGCCCCGGACAGGTAGAAGCAACGCCAGGTGCCGTTCTCCGAGCCGTACCCGAGCTGCTCGTAGGTGTCGGCGAGCAGTTCGCGACCGGCCGCGTGGTCGGGCTGCGCGAACAGGACATGGTTGACGACCTCGGCGACCCACCGGTAGTCGCCTGCGTCGTACGCGCCTCGCGCCTTCTCGATGACCGCGTCGGCGCCGCCCATGAAGTCGACGTAGCGCTTTGCCTTCTCGACGGGCGGGTGCTCCCACAGGTGGGCCGGGTTGCCATCGAACCAGCCCAGGTAGCGCTGGTAGATGGCCTTGACGTTGTGGCTGACCGAGCCGTAGTAGCCGCGGGCGTTCCAGGCGTTCTCCAGCGCGGCGGGCAGGACGATCTCCTCGGCGACCTCCGGACCGACCAACCCCTTGTTGAGCATCCGGAGTGTCTGGTCGTGCAAGTAGGCGTACAGGTCCCGTTGCGTCGACAGGAACTCGACCACGCGGTCGGCACCCCAGGTCGGCCAGTGGTGTGAGGCGAAGACGACTTCGGCCTCGCCGCCGAACAGGTCGATCGTCTCGGTGAGGTAGCGGGCCCAGGCGTGCGGGTCGCGCACGACCGCGCCGCGCAGGGTCAGCAGGTTGTGCAGGTTGTGCGTGGCGTCCTCGGCCGCGCAGAGGGCCTTGAAGTCGGGCAGGTACACGAGCATCTCCGCCGGCGCCTCGGTGCCCGGCGCCATCTGGAAGGCCATCCGCACACCGTCGACGGTCTCCTCGTGCCCCGTCGTGGTGATGATGCCGGTCGGCGGGATCAGCGTGACCGTGCCGGTGGACACGGTCTGCCCGAGGCCGGCTCCGACCTGCCCCTGCGGGCCGCGGGCCAGCGCGGCTCCGTACATGTACGCCGACCGGCGGCTCATAGCTGTGCCCGCATAGACGTTCTCCGCAACCGCCTCCTGGATGAAGCCGTCGGGAGCGAAGATCTTCACGGCCCCGGCGTCGACCTCGTCCTGCGTGACGAAGCCCTTCACGCCGCCGAAGTGGTCGACGTGCGAGTGCGTGTAGATGATCGCCTTGACCGGCCGGTCACCGCGGTGTCGGCGGTACAGAGCCAGTGCGGCCGCACCCGTCTCGGCCGTGAGAAGGGTGTCGATCACGACGACGCCCTCGTCACCCTCGACGAAGGTCGTGTTCGACAGGTCCATGCCGCGGACCTGGTAGATCCCCTCGACGACCTCGAACAGCCCCCCGATCGCGACGAGGCTGGACTGGCGCCACAGGCTCGGGTTCACGCTGTCCGGGGCGTCACCGTCGAGGAACGAGTAGGTCGAGTTGTCCCACAGGGCCTGCCCGTCCCCGTCGGCGACGGGGGACTCGATCGGGGCGACCAGACCTCGGTTGGCATCCTCGAAGTCCTGGGTATCGGAGAAGGGCAGGCGCTTCAGTAGATCTTCCTGCTGCTGGACGATCGCCGTAGATGCGGACTTCGGAGTCGACATATCGCGACCCTGGCGACCCCCGGAACGGGCGTCCTCACCCGCCGCGGATGAGGTGAGTCGACGCAGTCCCACGTCGAGTCGGTGGCGCGGTCGAGATCATCAGCGACGGCCATGGGGGCGGACCTCCCTGGTGCGGCTGTTTCTGGTCGGTGGTTCGAGAACGTCAGGCGACAGCAGCCGCGATACCCTCGGCAGCGACGCAATCGTTCCCTCCCGTGTCACGCAGCGGCCCCTCGTGGCCGCTCGTGTCCCTGGGACGGAGCCGGCGCCGCGTTCTCGACACCCGAGGGTCGTTGGCCCCCAACCAGATCGGCGCGACGGGAGTCGGACTCGGTATGCGGTCTGGGACTGATCGGGTCTTCACCACCGTGCGGTTCGCCGCCGTGGCCATCTGCGCGGCAACCGCGGCCGGTCTGGTCTGGCTGGCCGTGCGCACGGTCGTCACGGCGGGTCACCTGGTCGCGGCGACGCCCGGGCTGGTGATGCTCGCCGCGACGCTGGGCGCCGTCGTGGCGCTCGCACGTTCCGGGCTCGTCGCGGGCGCCGGCCCGTCCAGCGCGAAGGCAGCCGCCGCCGCGAAGCGGGGCGAGATGCTGGCGGCCGCGCTGGCCGGCATCGCCGTCGCCGCCGGGTTGCTCACCGGGGTGACCGGCGGCGTGGTGAGCGGGACGGCCATCGGCCTCGCGGCAGTGGCCTTCTTCGCCCTGAGCCGCACGTTCCACGGGGCGGCCGCGGTCCTCGAACGGTCGGCGCCACCCGCGCTGCCGGCGCCCGGAACGGCGGTGCTCGCGAAACCGGCGGACATCGAACGCGCCGCCGCGAGCCGGCCCTACCCCTACCCGAGCCCGCTGCCGGCCGCCGTGAAGTCCGCCCACCGGGACGCGGTCGTCGCGCACGGGTTCCGGGCGACCGCATGGGGCATGCTCATCGTGCTACCCGGCATGCCGCTGGTCGTGATATCGCTGTTCTGGGGGCTCGGAAGGCACGGGTCCGCAGCGGACGGCCTGTGGAGCACCGCCCCGCTCGTCGCGGCCGGGCTGCTGGCCGGCGGGCTGTTGTGCCTGGCGATCGCGGTACCCCCGACGGTACGACACGCCAAGATCGTCAGCCGGCACCGGCGGCTGCTCACGGCATACGGCATCGAGGTGAACGCCCAAGGTGTCGAGATCCCCCCGCGGCAGCGGTGATCATCGGGTCGGCCGCCGTCACCGGCGCAGCCAGCGGGCCGCCGCATCGAAGGTGTCCGAGGGCGAGCCGTTGAAGGCGATCGCGGCACCGGGTGCGTGCCGGCGCACGAGGTTCACGATGCGTTCGAAGAGTTCGAGCTGGTCCTCGGGCTTGCGGACGCCGCCACCGACGACGACCACCTCCCACGGACGGCTGCCGAGCGCCCCGGTCACGACCGCCTCGATGTCGTCGCTCCCGTCGAGCCCGAACAGGCAGCTCTCGACCCCGACCCCGGCGTCGGCGAAACGGGCCATGCCGACCGCGACCGCCTCGACCACGGGTGCCGGGTCCCAGGGCCCGGGCACCCGGAACGGGTCGAGCCCGATCACGAGGACCCGCGGCTCGGGAACGGCGGTGGTGTTCACCCCGCCAAGGTAACGGCCGGCCGGTACCGCAGCACCAGCACCGCGACGAGCACCATCAGCACCGCGCTGACGAGCGACGTCACGTGGAACCCCGACGTGAACGCGGCACGCGCGGCGGTCAGCAGCGGATCCGCGAGCGCGGCCGGAAGCTGGTGGCCGACCGCAGCCGCACCAGCCTCGCCGACTGCATCGGCTGCGGCTGCCTCTCCCTGGACCGGTGCCTGCTGCGCAACCGCGACGACCGGCTCGGCGAGCAGGGCAGCGGCCCGCGCCGCCTGCTCACGCGCGCCCTCCGCGCGGAGGAGCGGGCCCGCAGCTCACCCGGCCCGACCGACGGGTACCGTCGGACGTGATCGGCTGGCTTCCCCACGGAGGAATGGCACATGGACACGCCCTGGGACTGGGTCTGGGACTACTGGACGGTCACGATGTTCCTCCCGGCGGTCCTGCTGCTCATCGCGACCCTGGCGTTCATCACGCGCCTCGCCGACCGGAAGTGACACCGGCCTCGTGGCCGAGGTGCTCCTGTTCCACCACGCGCTGGGGTTGACCCCCGGCTGCGTCGCGTTCGCCGACGCCCTGCGCACCGCCGGGCACGTCGTGCACACGCCCGACCTGTACGAGGGCCGCACCTTCACCTCGGTGGTCGCCGGCGTCAGGCACGCCGAGGAGGTCGGCTTCGGCACGATCGTCGAACGCGGCAGGCGGGCGGCCGAGGCGCTGCCCGCCGCGATCGTCCCCGCCGGGTTCTCGCTCGGGGTGATGCCCGCACAGATGATCGCCCAGACGCGGCCGGGCGCGACGGGCGCCCTGCTGTTGCACGGGTGCGTCCCCCTTTCCTTCTACGGGGGCTCGTGGCCGCAGGGGGTGCCGCTCCAGATCCACGCGATGGCCCTCGACGAGCTCGGGGACGTCCACGTCGCCCACGAGCTCGTCGGGGCCGTCGCGGAGGCGGAGCTGCACCTCTACCCGGGTGACGGGCACCTGTTCACCGACAGCGCCTCGCCGGACTACGACGAGGCCGCCACGGCACTGGTCATGCGACGGGTGCTCGAGTTCCTGCGGAGAACGGGATAGCGAGGGCGAGAGCGGCGGCGACCAGCGCCGCGCTCACCCACAGCGGCGCGCCCAGCCCGAGGCCGGCCGCGATCGTGCTCCCCCCGATCCACGGGCCGGCAGCGGCACCGACGTTGAACGACGCCGTCGCGAAGCTCCCCGCGAGGTTCGGCGCGTCCGAGCCCATGTACAGCGCACGAGCGATCAGCGTGCTACCCACCGCGAACGCGAGCGTGCCCAGCAACGGAACGAGGACGACCGCTGCGGCGGCGTTGCCGGCCACGAGCGCGAACACGACCCATCCGGTGGCGAGCAGGGTGCCGCCGCCCGCGAGCACCGGCCCGGGGTGGCTGTCGGACCAGCGTGCGGCGAGCCGGACGCCGAGGAACGAGCCGCCGCCGAACAGGGCCAGCATCGCGGGGATCCACCCGGCTTCGATCCCGGCGACGTCGGTGAGCACCGGGGCGAGGAACGTGAACGAGCAGAACGTGGCCCCGTTGACGAGCGCTCCGAGCAGGAGCGTCCCCAGCAACCTCGGACGTCGCAGTGTCCGCAGCTCGCCGCGGGCACTCGGCGGGACCGCACCCGAACGCTTCTTCGGCACCGACGTCAGCACCCCGACGAGGGCGGGGACGCAGAGCAGCGAGACCACCCAGAAGGCAGAGCGCCAGCCCCACAGGCCGCCGAGGAACGCCCCAGCGGGGACGCCTGCAACGCAGGCGATCGTGGTCCCGGCGAGCAGCACCGCCAGGGCGCGCCCCTTGGCGTCGGGCGGCACGATGCTCGTCACCGTGGCCAGGCCGACCGCGAGGAACCCGGCGTTCGCCAGCGCCCCGACCACCCGGGTGGCGACGAGCACCTCGAAGGAGGCGGCCATGGCCGCGACGACGTGCGCGAGCACGAACGCGGCGAGGAAGGCGACGAGCGCGAGCCGGCGCGGCCAGCGGATGGCCAGCAGCGCCATGAACGGCGCGCCGACGGCCATGCCGACCGCGAACGCGGAGGTCAGCAGGCCGGCATCCGGGATCGAGACGGACATGTCCGATGCGATGTCCGGTACGAGGCCGGCCACCATGAACTCGGACGTTCCCTGGGCGAAGACCGCTGTCCCGAGCAGGTGGACGACAGGCGGCATGGAAGTTTTCTGCACAGCGTGTGCTCCGTGACGAGATCGACGAGGTCGGTGAGATCCGGACCGGTCGAACGGAGCGGGATGCAGGAGCTGACGCCTGGCCACCGATCGACCGGTGGCTACCCTCTGGACGCCTCGGGGCTCGACACGAACGCGAGACTAACGCCCTGCGACGGGCACGAGCCAGCGGCATACTCCGCGGGGTGGAGCGACCCGCGTTGACGCTGTCCGCCACCGTGCTCGATGCCCCTGATCCCCGCGCTCTCGCGGCGTTCTACCGGCAGCTCTTCGGCTGGCCTGCGGTGCAGGAGGATCCGGAATGGGTCACGCTGCGGCCGCCGGGTGGCGGCCCGGGCCTGTCCTTCCAGTTCGAGGAGCTGTACGAGCCCCCGACCTGGCCGGCAGGTCGAGAACGGCAGCAGATGCAGCTGCACCTGGACATCGAGGTCGAGGACCTCGACGGCGCCGTCGCCTACGCGTTGGACGCCGGCGCCACGCTCGCCGGGTTCCAGCCCCAGGAGAACGTGCGGGTGCTCCTCGACCCGGTGGGGCACCCGTTCTGCTTCTTCGTGCGGGAGTGACGGATGCTCAGCGGTCGCGGGGCGGTCGGCCGATCCCCGCGGCGTAGAGCACCGCGAGGGCGACACCGGGCGGCACCGCCACCCAGATCCACCACGGGTGGAGGAAGTGGCCGGTGCTCACCGCGATCAACCCCCACACGACGAAGTTCACGGCGGCGAGGCTGCCCCAGACGATCGTGAGCACCCGCATCGTGATGCCGCCGCCGGTGTCGGAGAACACCGCCCGGCGACCGGACTCGGGCGGGGGCGCCGGGAGATCGCCGGTGATGCGGGCGAGCTCGCCGCGGGTGCGGGCGGCCCAGACGGACCTGACCCGCTCGTCGAACTCACCGAGGTCCAGCTGGCCGATGTCGTGGGCCCGCCGGAGCCGGTCCTGCACCTCGTTGCGCTCCACGTCCGAGATGCGCATGTCCTCGGGTCGCACCGGCTCGGTCACACGCGAATCATCGCAGAGAAGTCACCCGAGGCGAGTGTCACCGAACTCGGCGGGTAGCTGCGGCATGATCCCGGGGTGACCGAGCACCCCCTCGCCCCCGTCCCGGACCGGCTCTTCGACGACGAGCGCGAGCAGCGCTGGCGCGCCCGGTTCACCGCGCCGCGGATGTCGCGGCCGGGCTGGGCGCGCGACGCGCCGGACCGCTGCGTCTACACCTCGAACGCCAGCGGCACCACGGAGGTGTATGTCTGGGACCGCGCCACGGACCAGCACCGGCGGGTCACCGACCGCCGCAGCGGCACCCACATCGCCACGCTCCCGCCGGACGGCGGGTCGGTCTGGTGGTTCGCCGACACCGACGGAGACGAGTTCGGGCACTGGGTGCGCGAACCCTTCGCCGGCCTGCCCGTCGACACCGCGCCGGAGGTCGCCCTCCCCGCCGTCGAGGACGGGTACCCGGCGGGGCTGGAGGTGGGGCGCACCGTCGTGGCCGCGGGAACCTCCACCGACGACGGAACGAAGATCTGGCTGCGCCGCGACGACGGGCCGGCGGAGGTCGTCTACCAGCACGCGGAGGACGCCGGGGTCGGAGCGCTGTCGGAGGACGAGACGCTGCTCGCCATCAGCCACTCCGAGCACGGGGACTCGCGGCACCCGGCGGTCCGGGTCGTGCGCGTGTCCGACGGCAGCCCCGTGGCCGAGAAGTCGGACGGACCGGGGTTGGGCCTGACGCCGCTGGTGTTCGCCCCGGTCGACGGGGACGGGCGGCTCCTGCTGCTGCACGAGCGCCACGGCCGCGAGGAGCTCTTGCTGTGGGACGTCCTCGCCGGCACCGAGCGCGAGATCTCCCTCGACCTGCCCGGCGAGGTCTACGCGGACTTCCACCCGGACGGGCGGAACCTGCTCGTCTGGCACACGGCCGCCGCCCGCACCCGGCTGTACCGGTACGACCTGGAGTCCGGGGAGCTGACCGAGCTGCCGGTGGCCCCCGGCTGCGTGGGCTCCGCAGAGGTGCGCCCCGACGGCACGGTCGAGTACACGTGCTCGTCCGCCGCCGAACCGTCGGCGGTGCGGGCGCTGCACCCGGACGGCACCGACCGCGTGCTCGTCGCCCCGCCGGGAGAGCGCGCCCCGGGCTCGGTGCCGGTGGAGGACCTGTGGGTGGACGGCCCGGGCGGGCCCGTGCATTCCCTCGTCGCGCGCCCCACCGGCGTCGACGGCCCGGCGCCCGCCGTTTTCGCCCTGCACGGTGGCCCGCACGCCTCGGACGAGGACCGGTTCAACCCAGCCCGGGCGGCATGGGTGGACGCCGGGTTCGTGGTCGTCGAGATCAACTACCGCGGCTCGACCGGCTACGGCTCCGGGTGGCGGGACGGGATCGAGGGCCGGCCCGGGCTGACCGAGCTGGAGGACGTCGCCGCCGTGCACGACCGCTGCGTGGCCGACGGGCTGGTGGACCCGGAGCGCTGCGTGGTGGAGGGCTGGTCGTGGGGCGGATACCTCACGCTGCTCGCCGTCGGCACCCAGCCGGACCGGTGGGCGGCCGCACTCGCCGGGGTGCCGGTGGCCGACTACCTCACCGCGTACGCGGACGAGATGGAGCAGCTGCGGGCGTTCGACCGGGCGCTCTTCGGGGGTTCACCCGCCGAGCGACCGGAGGCGTACCGGGACGCCTCACCTCTCACCTACGTCGACCGCGTGCGCGTGCCGGTGCTCGTGCTCGCGGGCGAGAACGACCCGCGGTGCCCGATCCGGCAGGTGGACAACTACCTGGACGCCCTCGCCACCCGCGGTGACGTGACGTACGAGGTGAGCCGCTTCGACGCCGGCCACGGGAGCCTCGTGGTGGAGGAGACGCTCCGGCACGTGGCGACGGAGATCGACTTCGCGCGGCGGGCGGTCCGCTGATTGCTGCAACTTCCCCGGGGCGCGCCGGCCCGTCACGCCGCGGTAGCGGATCGGAAACAACGCACGGGGAAGCTGGTCCCGTGGCACTGTGGCGGATGCACGTCGACCTCGAGGACCAGCCCGGCCGCCTCGGCGGGCTCGCCACCGCCGTCGGCGGGGCCGGCTGCAACATCCTCTCCCTGCACGTGGTCGGGGAGCCGGCCGACGACGGCTCGGTCACCGACGAGCTGATCGTGCAGGTCCCCGATCACATCGAACCGGCCGCGCTGATCGGCGCCGTCGAGGCGGCCGGCATCCCCTGCACGCTGCTGGTGCGCGGCGACGCCACAGAGCTGTCGGACCCGGCCACCACAGCGCTGGCACTCGCGCGGATGGTGGTGGCCGATCCGGGCAGCGCACCCAGCGCGGTGGCCACGATGCTGCGGGCGCGCCTCGTCGACCCGACGTCGGCGCCGTCCGGTCACGTCCACACGCTGCGCGGCGGCACCCAGCAGATCCACGTCGGGCGGCCATGGCCGTTCACCGCGACCGAGCTCTCCCGGGCGGCGGCGCTGCTGGAGCTGGCCACGCAGCTCGCGATGCGGGCCCCGGCCCGCAGCCCGGGCGCGGACCGCGCCCTGCTGTTGCGCGACGGGTCCGAGGTGCGGCTGCGGGCGGCCGAACCCGGTGACGGCGCGCTGGTGGCGGCTCTGCACGCCCGCTGCTCACCGGCGTCGCGGCGCTCCCGCTTCCTCAACCCGGCCCCGCGGCTGCAGCCCGAGGAGCTGGCCGCCGTGCTCGGACCGGCGGTCTCGCCCACGGCGCTGCACGCAGTGCTGGCCGTCACCGCGGACGGTGGCAGCGCCGTCGGCGTCGCCAACCTCGATCCGGAGCCGGACGCGCCCGGATCGGCCAGGGCCGCCGTGCTGGTCGAGGACGGATGGCAGGGCCGCGGGCTCGGCACGGCGCTGCTGCGGCGCCTCGTGGAGGTGGCCGCGGAACACGGGCACGCGGAGATCGTGGGCTGCGCGCGCCCGGACGACGTCGGCATCACGCGGCTGCTGCGCCGGGCCGGGCTGCGGCCGGCGGCCGAGATCCTCGGCACCGAGGTGCGGCTGCGGGCCGCACTGCCCGCGCCGGTCGGGTGAGGACGGACCGCGGCCCCGGAACCGAGGATCCGGTCCCGGGGCCGCAGACGTGCTGCGCGGATCAGGCCTCGATGCGCTCGCCCGTGTCGCCCGCGAACAGGTGCAGGTGGCCCTGCCGCGGCGCGAAGTGCAGCACCGAGCCCTTGTCGGGCACGTTGCGGCCGTCGACCCGGGCGATGATCGGGCGGCGCTCGCCGCCGATCTCGCTGGTGCCGTAGACGTACGCGTCCGCGCCGAGCTCCTCGACGACGTCCACCTCGGTGGCCAGCCCACGCCCGGCCTCGACCGGCTCCATGTCCTCGGGCCGGACGCCGACGGTCACCGAGCGGGTGGAGCCGACCTCCTCCACCGCGGTGCGCGGGATGCTGATGTCGGCGCCGCCGAAGTGCAGCGTGTCGCCGTCGACGTCCACCGGCAGCAGGTTCATCGCGGGCGAGCCGATGAAGCCCGCGACGAACACGTTGGTCGGCTTGTCGTACATCTGACGCGGCGTGGCGACCTGCTGGAGGAGACCGTCCTTGAGCACCGCCACGCGGTCGCCCATCGTCATCGCCTCGACCTGGTCGTGGGTGACGTAGACCGTGGTGATGCCCAGCCGACGCTGCAGCGCGGCGATCTGGGTGCGGGTGGAGACGCGCAGCTTGGCGTCCAGGTTGGACAGCGGCTCGTCCATGCAGAACACCTGCGGCTGGCGCACGATGGCCCGGCCCATCGCCACGCGCTGGCGCTGACCACCGGAGAGGGCCTTCGGGCGGCGCTCGAGGTAGTCCTCGAGGTCGAGGAGCTTGGCGGCTTCACCCACCCGCTCCGCGATCTCCGACTTCGGGCGGCCGGCGATCTTGAGCGCGAAGCCCATGTTCTCGGCGACGGTCATGTGCGGGTACAGCGCGTAGTTCTGGAAGACCATCGCGATGTCGCGGTCCTTCGGGGGGACCCGGGTGACGTCACGGCCGCCGATGTGGATGGAGCCCTGGTCGATGTCCTCGAGTCCGGCGAGCATCCGCAGCGACGTGGACTTGCCGCATCCGGACGGTCCGACCAGGACGAGGAACTCGCCGTCGGCGACCTCCAGGTCGAGCGAGTCGACCGCGGGCTTGGTGGACCCCGGGTAGATGCGGGTCGCCTTTTCATAGGTCACAGCAGCCATGCTGTGCTCCTTCCACCGGCAGGAACGTGCCGGACGATCCGAGTGAGAGGGAGTAAAGCGCTTGCAGCCTGCCATGGCAGGGTGCTCGAAGAGAAGCCCCAACACGGGTCGTGACTGATCGGCTACCTACCGTCGGAGTTACGGCATCGTTACCGCGCCCGGTTGCCCGGGCCGGTGCGTAAACGCTTCCATTGCGCGGATCTCACGCGGCGCGGGCGGCCTGCCCGCCCCGTTCCCATCGACGCGGAGGGTGCGATGCCAGCCCCGAAGTCCGGATCGATCCTGCGGAGACGACCGCGCGGCACAGCCGTTGTCGGCGCCGCTCTGGGTCTCAGCCTCGCGCTCGCCGGATGCAGCGGCAGCAACGTCGCGGGCGGTGGCGGGGGGAACGCCGCCTCCTCGAGCGAGGACTGCGCCGCGTTCTCGCAGTACGGCGACCTCTCCGGCACCAGGGTCACGATCTACACCTCGATCGTCGCGCCCGAGGACCAGCCGCACATCGACTCGTACAAGCAGTTCGAGGAGTGCACGGGCACGCAGATCGTCTACGAGGGCTCGAAGGAGTTCGAGGCACAGCTGCCGGTCCGCGTCCAGGCCGGCTCGCCGCCCGACATCGCGTACGTCCCGCAGCCCGGCATGATCAACACGCTGGTGACGCAGAGCCCCGGTGCGGTGAAGCCCGCCCCGCAGGCCGTGGTGGCGAACGTCGACCAGTACTACTCGGAGACGTTCAAGTCCGCGGGCAGCGTCGACGGCACCCTGTACGGCGCCCCGCTCGGCTCGAACGTGAAGTCCTACGTCTGGTACTCGCCGCAGGCCTTCGCGGAGAAGGGCTACGCCGTCCCCAAGACGTGGGACGAGATGGTGACGCTCTCGAACCGCATCGTGGCCGACGGCGGCAAGCCGTGGTGCGCCGGGATCGGCTCCGGCGACGCCACCGGCTGGCCGCTCACGGACTGGCTCGAGGACGTGATGCTGCGCGAGAACGGGCCCGAGGTCTACGACCAGTGGGTCTCGCACGCCATCCCGTTCAACGACCCGCGCGTGGTGAAGGCGCTCGACCGCGTCGGCTCGATCCTGAAGAACTCGGACTACGTCAACGGCGGCCTCGGGGACGTGTCCTCGATCGCCACCACGACGTTCCAGGACGCCGGCCTTCCGATCCTCGACGGCACCTGCTTCATGCACCGTCAGGCCAACTTCTACGCGGCCAACTTCCCCGAGGGCACCGACATCTCGGAGAACGGCCAGGCCTTCGCGTTCGAGCTGCCGCCGATCAACGAGACCGCGCCGCAGACCATCCTCGTGGGTTCGGAGTTCGTGGTCGCGTTCTCCGACCGGCCGGAGGTGCAGGCGTTCCAGGCGTACCTGTCCTCGCCCGAGTGGGCCAACGCGAAGGCGAAGGCCGGTAGCGACCTCGGCCAGAGCGGCTGGATCAGCGCCAACACGGGCCTGGACCCGAACAACCTCTCCAACCCGATCGACAAGCTCTCGGCCGAGATCCTGCAGGACCAGTCGAAGACCTTCCGGTTCGACGGCTCCGACCTGATGCCGGCGGCCGTGGGCTCCGCGTCGTTCTGGCGGGGCATGACCGACTGGATCACCGGCCAGAGCAGCACGGAGTCGTTGAACTTCGTCGAGCAGTCCTGGCCCGCCTCCTCCTAGCGCGAGGCCTCTGCGGTATCCCCGGTGCCGGGGGCGGGCGCGATCCGCCCGTCCCCGGCGCCTCCCTCGGCGTGCCCGGAGGTGGGCCGGCATGACCCTGCTCGACAAACTGCTCCAGCTGCTGGTCGCGGTGGTCGTCTTCGCCGCCGTGATGGGCGTGGTCCTGCTCGTCGCCGACCGCGCCAGGGGGCGCCGGACCGACCTGGTGGCCGGCATCGCGTTCACCGCACCCGCTCTCCTGCTCCTGCTCGTCGGCCTGCTCTACCCGGCGGGGCGAACGGCGGTGCAGTCCGTCCTCGACGCCAGCAGCGCGGGCTTCGTCGGGCCGGCCAACTACATCCGGATCTTCACCCAGCCCGACCTCGTGGTCGTGCTGCGCAACACGTTGCTCTGGGTGGTGATCACCCCGATCCTCTCCACGGCGATCGGCCTGGTCTACGCGGTGCTCGTGGACCGCACGCGGTTCGAGGCGTTCGCGAAGGCGCTGATCTTCCTGCCGATGGCGATCTCGTTCGTCGGCGCGGCGATCATCTGGAAGTTCGTCTACGAGTACCGCCCCAACCAGCAGAACATCCAGCAGGTCGGGCTGCTGAACCAGTTCCTGGTGTGGCTCGGCTTCGAGCCGGTGAACTTCATCCTCGCGGAGCCGTGGAACAACCTGCTCCTGATCGTCGTGATGATCTGGATCCAGGCCGGCTTCGCGATGACCGTGCTCTCGGCCGCGATCAAGGCGATCCCGAGCGACATCGTCGAGGCGGCCCGGCTGGACGGGGTCGGCGGACTGCGGCTGTTCTTCTACATCACGCTGCCGAGCATCCGGCCCGCGGTGGTCGTCGTGGTCACCGCGATCAGCATCGCGGTGATGAAGGTCTTCGACATCGTCCGCACGATGACCGGCGGCCAGTTCGACACGAGCGTCATCGCGAACGAGTTCTACGTCCAGAGCTTCCGCCTGTCCGACCTGGGCATGGGTTCGGCGCTCGCGATGATCCTGTTCGTCCTCGTGGTGCCGATCGTCGTCTACAACGTGCGGCAGATGCGGAAGGTGGATGCGCGATGACCGCCCTGGGCACCAAGGACGGCGCAGGCGTCGGATCCGACATCCCGGCCATCCCGGCCACGCGCTCCGCGGCGGCGAAGAAGAGCCTCACGTCGCGGGGGGCGTCCCTCGCCGCGCTCGTCATCGCGGTGCTCTGGACCATCCCGACGTTCGGGCTGTTCCTGTCCTCGTTCCGCCCCGAACGCGACGTGCAGCGCACCGGGTGGTGGACCTTCTTCGCGAACCCGGCCATCACCTTCGACAACTACGCCGAGGTGCTGTTCGGCGGCAACCAGCCGCTCATCGGCTTCTTCGCCAACTCGATCCTGATCACGCTCCCCTCGGTGGCGATCCCGATCACCCTGGCCACGATGGCCGCCTACGGGTTCGCGTGGACGAGGTTCCCGATGCGCGACACGCTGTTCGTGGCGATCTTCGCGTTGCAGATCGTCCCGCTGCAGGTCGCGCTCCTCCCGCTGCTGGAGATCTTCGTGGGCACGGGGCTGAACGGAACGTTCTGGACGGTCTGGATCGCGCACTCCACGTTCGCGCTACCGCTCGCGACCTTCCTGCTGCACAACTCGATGCGGGAGATCCCCGCGGAGCTGGTGGAGGCGGCGCGCGTGGACGGCGCGGGCCACGTCAGGATCTTCACCACGATCATGGTGCCGCTGATGAAGCCGGCCATCGCCGCGTTCGCGGTCTTCCAGTTCCTGTGGGTGTGGAACGACCTGCTCGTCGCCCTCGTCTTCGCCGGTGGCACGCTCGACGTGGCCCCGCTGACCGTCCGCCTCGCCAACCTCGTCGGGGACCGCGGGTCCAACTGGTACCTGCTCGCTCCCGGCGCGTTCGTCGCGATCATCGTCCCCCTGGTCGTCTTCCTCGCCCTGCAGCGCTACTTCGTCCGCGGCCTGCTCGCCGGAAGCGTCAAGGGCTGACCCGGGGCCGGGCCCGCCGTGAGCACGATCAGGGACGTCGCGGACGCGGCGGGGGTCTCCATCGCGACGGTCTCCCGTGCGCTGCACGGGTTGCCCCGGGTCTCCGACGCCACCCGGCAGCGCGTGCTCGCGGCCGCGGCCGAGCTGCGGTACGTGGCGTCGCCCAGCGCGGCGAGCCTGGCGAGCGGCCAGACCAACGCGGTCGGCGTGGTCGCACCGTTCGTCAACCGCTGGTACTTCGCGGCGATCGTGCACAGCGCGGAGGAGCGGCTCCGCAAGGCCGGCTACGACCTGCTGCTCTACAGCCTCGGCACCGACGCCCAGGAACGCCGCCGCGCGTTCTCGGGCACGCTGCTGAGCAAGCGCGTGGACGCGGTGCTGGTGCTGGGCCTGCACCCCACCGCCGAGGAGGTCGCGGCCCTCTCCACGGTCGGCGGGCCGGTGGCGATCGTGGGCGCGGACGTCCCCGGCTGGGCGAGCGTGCACATCGATGACCAGGGTGCCGCGCGGTGCGCCGTGCGGCACCTGCTCGATCTCGGCCACCGGCGCATCGGGTTCATCGGTGGCGACGACCCGCTCAAGACGGCGATGCCCGGCGAACGGTGCGTCGGGTACCGGGCCGAGCTCGCCGCCGCGGGGCTGCCCGTCCGCCCCGAGCTCGAGGCCGTCGGCGGCTTCACGGTGGGCGGCGGGCACGCGGCGGCCACCCGGCTGCTGCGGCTGCCGGACCCGCCGACCGCGCTCTTCGCCGCGTCCGACGAGATGGCGATGGGCGCCGTGCAGGCCGCCCGCCACGCCGGGGTCGAGGTGCCGCGGGACCTGTCGGTGATCGGGATCGACGACCACGAGATGGCCGCGCTGCTCGACCTGACGACCGTGGCCCAGCCGGTCGTCGCGCAGGGCGTGCTGGCGGCCGAGATGATCCTCGCGGCGCTCCACGGCGCGGACGGGTCGCCGCCCTCCGTCACGGTGCCGACGGAGCTGGTGGTGCGGGGCACGACCGGTCCGGTCTAGTTCCCACCGGGGAGATCGGGCACGCCGGGGACGTCGGGCATCCGGGGGAACGCGGGACCGCTGTCGACCTGCGACGGGTCGGGTTCCTGCGCCGTCACCGGTATCCCGAAGTCGAAGTACTCGACGCTGATCTGCAAGGTGGTCCGCCGGTCCTGCAACATCTTCTGGAGCTCGGGGTTGTCTCCGAGCATCCGGCTCATCTCCGGCGACGCCGCGAGGTCCGCACCGTTCGACTCCATGCTGACCTCGAGCCGCCGGACACGGCCGTCGGAGTCGACGGACACCTGGCCGGGCATCGGCCCCGCGGCCTGCAGCGCGGCCTGGACCAGGCCGCCGTCGACGACGACACCGCTCGCGTCGGCGAGCCGCTGGGGGTCGATGGTGATCGCGTACCGGGTCACCTCGTCGCCCCGCACCTCGGCGGTGCCGGCCTCGCGCACGTCGTCGGACACCCCGCGCAGGAGGTCGAGCTGCTCGCTGGGGTCGTGCTGGCCGACCGGTGTGTTCACCAGGTCCGAGAAGTCGATCTTCTGCCACCGGGTCGCCCCGACATCCCGCTGGTACAGGACGTTGTTGCGGAACACCGTCTCCTGCGGCGGGACGGGGAACCGGGCGTCGTCGGTGCTGAACTCCCCGTCGCCGATCTGGTGAGCGTAGTCGTAGGTGCCGGTGCCGCTCGACTTCCACGACTCGTCGCCGAGCGGGCCGCCCGTGGTCGAGTAGGTCATCTCGGCGACGTAGCGGGACGTCCCCGCGGCGCGGGTGACGTCCGGCGCCTCGCGGGCGACATCGGCAGGCGCCCGGGAGGCGAGCGCGCCGCTCCCCCCACCGGCGTCCCCGCCACCGCACGCCGTGAGAAACGCGATTCCCGCGATGCAGCCGGCGAGCACGGCCCGGCCCCTCCGCACGGTCGTGGTGGTCATCGGTTCCCTCCTGGTCACGTGCGTGCCGGCCGGCCCGCACGTCCCCCCTGGACCGGCCGGCACTCGGATGGACCCGGCAGCGGGATCCGGCGTTGCCTCGAAGTGATACGGGTCACTCCCGATCATGGATACACTCCGCCCGTCGTGATCGGGGGGTAAGTGACGACGACGCAGCGGGACCAGGCCGTACCGTCGCGCGTCGTCGTGCGGATCCTCGACGGGGCCGGCGAGCCGGTCGGCGCGGGGTTCGTGATCGGGCCGGATCTGGTGGCCACCTGCGCCCACGTCGTCGCCGCTGCTGTTCGGAGCGATCCGTACGACCCGATGCCCCCATCCCGGCGCGTGGAGCTCGATCTCCCCCTGCTGTTCGCGGACTCGCCCGAACGGGTCACCGCGGAGGTGGCGCGGTGGATCCCGATCGCACCGGAGGGCACCGGCGACATCGCGGTGCTGCGCGTGCGGGATCCGCTTCCCGAGGGCGCGCGGATGCCGCCGCTGCGCCGCGTCGACCAGCTGTGGGACCACCCGTTCCGGGTGCTGGGTTTCCCCGACGGGATGGCCGACGGGGTGTGGGCCACGGGCCGGTTCCGCGGCCAGCAAGGCACGCGGTGGTTCCAGATGCAGGGCACCGCGGGCGAGCAGCCGATCGTGGAGGGCTTCAGCGGCTCGCCGGTGTGGGACGAGACGTCGGGCGCGGTCGTGGGCATGACGGTGGCCACCGACCTCAGCGGCACCACCACCGCCTACCTCATCCCGATCGACCAGGTGCTCGGCGTCGACCCGGAGCTGCTGCCGTGCCCGTACCGCGGCCTGGAACCGTTCGGGGAGGAGCACGCGAGCTTCTTCTTCGGGCGCGACGGCGACGTCGACCGCCTGGTCGACGCCGTCACCCGCCGGCCGCTGGTGGCGGTGGCCGGGCCGTCCGGTGCCGGCAAGTCGTCGCTGGTGCGGGCGGGCCTCCTGCCACGGCTACGTGCGGAGGGCGTGCCCGTGGCCGAGCTGCGGCCGCTGCCGGGCCGTCCGGCCGCCGAGCTGCTCGCCGAGGTCGTTCCCGCCGGCACCCGCGAACGCCTGGTGCTCGTCGTCGACCAGTTCGAGGAGCTCGCCGCCACCGACCCGGGCGCCGCCACGGAGCTGCTCGAACGGATCGGTGATCTCGTCCGCGAGAGCGACGGCGTGCGCGCCGTGCTCACCCTGCGCTCGGCCACGCTCGACGACGTCCTCGTCCCCGAGCTCGCGGGACTGCTCGGCTCCGGCACCGTGCTGCTGCCGCCGATGGACCGCGGCCAGCTCCGCAACGCGATCGTGGCACCGGCCGAGCGGGCCCCCGGGCTCTCGTTCGAACCGGGACTCGTCGACCGCATCCTCGACGACGCCGCGGCGGAGCCCGGGCAGCTGCCGCTGGTGGAGTCGCTGCTCACCGAGCTGTGGGCGCGGCGGGAGGGCGGCCACCTCACGCTCCGCGCGTACGAGGAGGCAGGCGGGGTGGCCGGGGTGGTCGCCACGCACGCCGAGGCCGTGGTCGCGGGCTTCGACGCGCCCGACGCCGACCGGCTGCGGCGACTGTTCACCGCGCTGGCCGGGCCGGACCGCGACGGTCGCTTCGTCCGCAGACCGCTGCGCTGGGGCGAGGTGGCCGCCGACCTGCGCCCGCTCGTGCTGCGCCTGGCGGCGGGCCGGCTCGTGGTCGTCGAGCGCGACACCGACGGTCAGGAGCGCATCCAGCTCGCCCACCAGGCGCTGATCGCGCACTGGCCCCGGCTGCGCGACTGGCTCACCGACGACCGGGACTTCCTCGGCTGGCGGGACCAGGTCGGCCTGCAGCGCGAGCGCTGGGAGGAGACCGGGCGCGACGACGGCGCCCTGCTGCGCGGCGCGGCGCTGGCCACCGCGCTCGACCGCCTGCCGGCCCGCGCGGCGGACGTCCCCGCCGCCGACGTCGAGTTCGTGCAGCGCAGCCGGACCCGGCAGCGCCGCGAGGTGCGGCGGTGGCGGATCGTCACGGCGGTGCTGGCGGTGATCACGCTCGCCGCCGGGGTGCTGGCGGTCGTGGCGGTCGACCGCGGCAACGCGCTCGGGGATCAGCTCGATCTCGCGAACGCCGAGCTACTCGGCCAGGCGTCGATCAGGCTCGCCCCCAGCGACCCGGTCGCCGCCATCCAGCTCGCGCTCGCCGGCTACCGGCTGGACCCGCAGAAGCCGTCCGTGCGCTCGGCCCTGCTGCACGAGTACATGGCGACGCGGTCGGTCGAGGGCGTGCTCGCGGGGGTCGCGGCCGAACCGATCATGGCGTTCGGCCCGGCCGACGAGGGTCGCGCCATGTTGGTCCGGGACAGCGGCGGTGCCTTCGTGCTCACCGGTCTGCCGCTCGGCCCGGTCCACCGGCAGGCGCTGGACGGCGTGCCCCCGGACGTGCGGCGGATCAACATCGGTGACGACGGCCGCCACGTGGCGGCCGTCGCGGGGCAGTCCGTGCTGCTGTGGGACCCGACGACCGGCACCGGGCCACGGGTGCTCTCCAGCCCGGCCGGCGACGCCGCGATCGAACCCGCCGTCGAGGTCACCGACAACCGCATCGGCTGGCTGGAGGCCGACGGCAGCGGCGGCAACCGCCTGCGCATCTGGGACGTGACCGCCCGCCGCCCGGCGCCGTACGACGGCACCCCGGTGCCCGAACGCGGCGTCACGGGTCTGGCGCTGAGCGACGATGGGACTTCCGTCATGATGCGCACCGGCGACCCGCTCCGGCCGGACTCGCGCCTCGTGGTACGACGCCTCGGCGACGGCGCCGAGCTCGGCTCGTTCCCGGGAGGGTCCCTGCCCCTCTCGCCGGGCGATCGCGTGGCGACGTGCGAGGTCGATGCGAGCGGCCGGGCCCAGGCAGTGGTGCGCACCATCGTCGGCGGCGCGGAGCTGAGGAGGGTGCCGCTCGTCGCGGCGGACTGCGCCCGGTTCAGCGAGCTCGGGACCGTGGATGGTGGCCACCACGTGGCCGAACGCATCGCCCCTCCCGGCGACTACGACGTCGTCCGCATCATCGACCTCGACGACGGCAGCGTGTTCGACGTCACGGTTCCGCCGGACCCGAACACCGCGAGCTCCGGCATCGGCAACCGGATGGTGGTCCTCCCCGGCCCGGACGGGACGCGAACGGTCCTCATGCCTCGCGGCACGTCGATCCTGCGGCTGCGCGCCGACCCCAACCCCTACACCGCGCTCTTCGGGGACCCGCCCCGGTTGGATGTGAGCGACGACGGGCGAACGGTGGTCGCCCTCTACGGCCGGTTCGGCGCCACCACGTTCGACGCGACGACGAGGCGGCCCGTCGCGCGGCTGGACCCGCTCGCGCCGCCCGCGACCGCCACCTCCAGCGTGGACGACCGCCTCGGCATCCTCGGCGGGACACCGCGGGACGGGATGGTGCTGGCGCAGTACGCGCTGCCCGCACTGGCGCCCGTCGTCCGCGCGCCGATCCCCCGGCGGCCGGGCGAACCGGCGCAAGCGGCCGCGGTCTCCTCCGCGGGCGACCGCCTCTTCACCCTCGCCGACGGCCTGCTCGCCGAGTTCGACCGCACGACCGGCGCGCCGATCGGAGCGCCGATCGACCTCGCCCCCACGCAGTCGGCGCGCGACTGGTTCGCCGGCCGCGCCGGCGCGGTCCTCGCTGCACGCGGAGGGGGCCGGCCGGACGAGGTCGTCGTCCTCGCGCCGGACAACACGATCGAGCTGTGGGACGTGGCGCGCGGCGAGCGGATCGCGGCGTTGCCGCACCGCGAGGGCAGGCTGCCGATCTGGTTCGCCCCCGACGCCGAGGGCAGCCGACTGCTCGTCTCGACCCAGACCGGGGTGCAGGAGGTGTGGGACCTCGACCGTCAGGAGATCATCGGCGAGCCCTTCCCGGCGCCCGGCTTCCCGCTGCCGATCGGCTTCACCGCCGACGGGCGCGCCGTGACCAGCACCCGGCGGGGTGACGGCACCACCCAGACGTTCTGGGACGTCGCGACCGGAGCGGACGACGGGACGATCCACTTCATGCTCGGCCACGACGGAGCTCTGGAGATCGACGACGGCACGTGGATGAAGGTCGGCGGGGTGGGTGGGGAGTACGGCGGTCCCCTCCCGTTCCGGATGGCGACGACGGCGCAGCAGTGGGTCGAGCGCCTCTGCACGTTCTCGAACCGCCCGTTCACCGACGTGGAACGGGCCGCGCTCCCCGGCGGGAGCGTGATCGAGCCGCCCTGCTGACGCCCAACTCGGTCGTGTTCCGTCGGTGCCCTGGACCACGATGGGGTCGTGGACGCGGAGGCCGGCACGGGCGTGCACGCCTACCGCGCCATCCTCGCCATCCCCGGGGTCGGCGCGGTCACCGCCGTCTCGTTCCTCGCGCGCCTGCCGGCGTCAGCGGCGGCCATCACGCTCACGCTGCACGTCGTGCTCACCCTGGACCGGGGTTATGCGGCCGCCGGCGTGGTCGGCGCCGCGGCCACCGTGGGCATGGCGATCGGGGCGCCGCTTCTCGGCCGGCTGGTCGACCGGCGCGGGCTGCGCACGATGCTCGCGCTCACGCTGTCCGCCCAGGCGGTGTTCTGGGGCATCGCGCCCTTCCTCCCGTACCCGTCGCTGCTGGCGTGCGCCCTGCTCGGCGGGCTGCTGGGCGTGCCGGTCTACTCCGTCACCCGGCAGTCGCTCGCCGTGCTCGTGCCGGCGGAGCGCAGGCGCCCGGCGTTCGCGCTCGACTCGATGTCGGTCGAGATCTCCTACATCATCGGGCCCGCGGTCGGCGCGCTGCTGGCGTTGCTGGTGTCCTCCACCGCCGCGATGTGGACGGTCGGGGCCGGCTGGCTCGTGGCGGGCGGGGCGCTCGTGCTGCTGAACCCGCCCACGCGCTCCGCCCACGACGCGGGCGGCGGGCCGCCACCACCCGTGCGGCAGTGGTTCGACCTGCGCCTGCTCGGGGCCCTCCTGGCCACCACGACAGCGGTCACGGTCATCTTCGGCACCGAACTGTCGATGATCGCCGGGCTCCAACTCGGCGGGAACGCCGCCTGGATCCCGCTCGTCAACGCCGTGTGGTGCGTGGCCTCGCTCGTCGGCGGGTTCGCGTACGGTGCCGCGCGGAGATCCCGCCCGCTCCCCGTGCTCGTCGGCTGTCTCGGGGCCGCCGCCCTGCCGGTCGGGCTCGCGGGGACGTGGTGGTCCTACGCGCTGCTGCTCGTCCCCGTCGGGCTGCTGATCGCGCCCTCGATGGCCGCGAGCGCCGAGACGGTCAGCGCGCTGGCACCGGAGCACGTGCGCGGTCTGGTCACGGGCCTGCACGGCTCCGCCATCACGCTCGGCGCCACGGTCGCCACACCGCTCGCCGGGCTCCTCGTCGACGTCGCATCGCCGGCCGTCGCCGTTCTCACCGTCGGGTCCACCGGGCTGGGCGCCGCCGCCCTGGTCAGCCTGCTCGGGCGGCACCGGCGGGAGGCGCGCGCCACCCCCTCAGCGGGCTCTCAACCGATTTAGGGAAGACTTCGGTCCGATGACCGCACCGCCGGACCGGTTCACCCCCGCCTACCCGCCGGCCCCGCCGCCGCGGGGAGACCGGCGCCGTAGCGGCACCTTCCGATACGTGGCAGCGGTCGTGTTCACGCTGGTCGTGGCGGTGCCGACCGTGCCGGACCTGCTGTTCGGGCTCGACCGGCGCAGCCCGTTCGTGCAGCTCGTGTCGATCCGACCGTGGATCCTCTGCGGCGTCGCCGCCCTGCTCGTGATGCTGCTCGTCGTACTGATCTTCGAGCGCCGGGTGTGGCCGTTCCTCGCCGGTGTGCTGGCCGTCCTCCTGATCGGCGGCAGCATGGTGCTCCCCCGGGCACTGCCGGACACCGAGCCGGTGCACGGCTCCCCCTTCCAGGTGCTGGCGTTCAACACCTACGAGGGCGAGGCCGACCCCAACGCGCTCGCCGCGCTGATCGAGGCGGAGCAGCCGGATGCGGTTGCACTCAGCGAGTCCGGCCCCGGATTCGCCCGGAAGCTCGCCCCGCTGGTGGAGCCACTGGGCTACCGGATGTACGTCTCCGCGGACGACGACGATGACGACGACGTCGAGGAGGTCACCACCGTCCTGTCGGAACAGCTGGGCGACGTCGAGGTGCGGATCGGTGACGAGACGTCCGCGTTCCCCTACATCGAGGTGAAGGGCGGCGAGCTCGACACGATGCGTTTCGTGGTGTTCCACTCGGTGGCACCGGTCCCCGGTTCCGTGCCCGAGTGGAACGACGACCTCGCGTTCCTCTCCCGGTGGTGTTCCGGTGCCGCGCCGGTCGTGGTGGCGGGCGACTTCAACGCCACGCTCGACCACTCCGCGCTGCGTTCCGGCACCGCAGGTTGCGAGGACGCGGCGGCCCAGCGCGGCGCCGGCCTGATCCCCACCTGGGGCCCGAGCCCGCAGACGCGGACCTTCGGCCCGCAGATCGACCACGTCTTCGCCACCGAGGGCATCAACGCCGAGACGTTCGACGTTCGCGACATCGCCGGGAGCGACCACCGCGCCATCCTCACGACGCTCCGCCTCCCCGGCTGACGCCGATCAGGGGCGACGAACGGGCCCCTCGTCGGTCAGGTACGGACGAAGGTGCCGCTGGTCCATCGCGCGCGCTGAGCAGCATCCCGCAAGGATCACGCCCTCCGAGTACATGATCAGGTCGACTTCTCGAGCGTTCGATCTTGATCCGAGACGCGTGGGGTCGACCTGATCATGAAACCGGCGGCTTGGCGGCAGGACGAGCACCTCGCAGAGCGCCCACCGGATCGGTAGTTCCCCCACTCGGCGCCGTCCGTACCGCCGCGCGCAACGCGCCGCGCGCCCACTCGCGCCCCCGACGCGAGACCACGAGGACCCCGCCCGACCTACCGAACACATCTCCGGCCGGCCGACGCGAGGCGCGCCCGAGAATCGCGCCAACCCCACCCACTCGCGGGCCCGCAGGCGGCAACCGAGCATGCCCGGCACGAGCACGTCACGATGGCACGGGTCAAAGGCTCGTCGCCACCGTCTCCGCGATCTCGTAGGTGTTCAGCGCGGCGCCCTTGCGCAGGTTGTCCCCGCACACGAACAGCTCGAGCGTGTTCGTGAAGTCCAGCGACTGCCGGATCCGCCCGACCCACGTGGGGTCGCCGCCCACCGCGTCCGCCGGCGTGGGGAACTCTCCCGCCGCCGGGTCGTCGCGCAGCACGATCGAGGGCTGCTCGGCGAGCACCTTGCGGGCTCCATCGACCGACACCTCACGCGAGAACGTGGCGTGCACCGCGAGCGAGTGAGTGGTGATCACGGGGACGCGCACGCAGGTGGCGGAGACCTTCAGATCCGGGATGCCGAGGATCTTGCGGGCCTCGTTGCGGACCTTGAGCTCCTCCGACGACCAGCCGTCGTCCTTGACCGAGCCGGCCCACGGCACGACGTTGAGCGCCAGCGGCGCCGGGAACGGCGAGGCCGCGGCATCGAGCCCGGCCGCCGCCAGCGCCGCGGCGACGTCGCCACCCTTCACCCCGACCTCCTGACCGGCCACGGCGGAAAGCTCCGCGTAGAGGCGGTCGATGCCGCCCTGACCGGCCCCGGACGCCGCCTGGTAGGACGCCACGACCAGGGCCTCCAGCCCGAACTCGCGGTGCAGCGCACCCATCGCGGCCATCATCGACAGGGTGGTGCAGTTGGGGTTGGAGATGATCCCCTTCGGCCGCTCGGTGGCCTTGTCGGCGTTCACCTCCGGCACCACGAGCGGCACGTCGGGGTCCATCCGGAAGGCACCCGAGTTGTCCACGGCCACCGCGCCGTGCTCGGCCGCGATCGGCGCCCACTGCGCGCTGACCTCGTCGGGCACGTCGAAGAGTGCGACGTCCACGCCGTCGAACACCTCGGGCGCGAGCGCCTGCACGGTGGTGTCCTCACCCCGCACGCGCAGCACCTTCCCGGCCGACCGGGGCGACGCGACGAGCCGGATCTGCGACCACGGCACGTTCTCGCGGGCGTCGATGATCTCGATCATGGTGGTGCCCACGGCCCCCGTGGCCCCGACGAGCGCGAGCACCGGGCCCCGCTCGTGGCGCCCGTGCTCGTGGCGGCCGTGCGGCTCCTGGTCGAATCCGTCGATCATCCCGGTCACCGTCCCGTTCCGGCGTGCACCACTGCCTGCTCGTCACCGCCGAGCTCGAACGCGGCGTGCAGGGCGCTCACCGCGGTGTCGAGCTGGTCGGGCCGGCACACCACGGAGATCCGGATCTCCGAGGTGTTCATGGTCTCGATGTTGATCCCCGCGTTGGAGAGCGCCTCGCAGAACGTGGCGGTGACGCCGGGGTGCGACCGCATGCCGGCGCCCACCAGCGACACCTTCCCGACCTCCTCGTCGTGCAGCACCTCGGCGAACCCGATCTCCGGCTGGACCGCCGCGAGGGCGGCGACGGCCCGCGGACCGTCGCTGCGCGGGAGCGTGAACGTGATGTCCGTGCGGTTCGCCGAGGTGCGGCCGACGTTCTGCAGCACCATGTCGATGTTGATCTCCGCGTCGGCCACCGTGCGGAAGATCCGGGCCGCCATGCCCGGCGTGTCCGGCACGTCCGTGACGGTGATCTTCGCTTCGGACCGGTCGTGCGCGACCCCGGTGAGAATCGCCTGCTCCATGGGGATCTCCTCGATCGAGCCGGTGACGAGCGAGCCCGGCCTGTCGTTGTACGAGCTGCGCACCCGCAGCGGGACGTTGTAGCGCCGGGCGTACTCCACGGCCCGCAGGTGCAGGACCTTCGCCCCGCACGCGGCCATCTCGAGCATCTCCTCGTAGCTGATGGTCTCGAGCAGCCGCGCGTCCGGGGCGATGCGCGGGTCGGCGCTGTAGATGCCGTCGACGTCGGTGTAGATCTCGCAGACGTCGGCCTCGAGCGCGGCGGCGAGCGCCACGGCGGTGGTGTCCGAGCCACCCCTGCCGAGCGTGGTGACGTCCTTCGAGTCCTGGCTCACGCCCTGGAACCCGGCGACGAGCACGATCGAGCCCTCGTCGAGCGCCTCCCGCAGGCGGTGCGGGTTGACCTGCACGATCCGGGCGTCGCCGTGCTTGGACGTGGTGGTCATGCCGGCCTGCGACCCGGTGAACGACCGGGCCTGCGCGCCGAGGGAGTGGATGGCCATCGCCACGAGCGCGTTGGACATGCGCTCACCCGCCGTGAGGAGCATGTCCAGCTCGCGCGGCGGCGGGGCAGGCGATACCTCCTCGGCGAGGTCGAGCAGGTCGTCGGTGGTGTCGCCCATGGCCGAGCACACCACGACGACGTCGTTGCCCTCTTTGTGCGTGCGGACGATCCGTTCGGCGACCTTCTTGATGCGGTCCGCGTCCTGAAGGGACGATCCGCCGTACTTCTGCACGACGAGGGCCACCGCCGACCTCCTGTCCTGGCCGTGCGGGCATCGCGCCCGCGGCCTTCGGGCTCATCACCGCGGGCATCCACACGCCTGGGACGTGCACTCCGGGTGCTGGTCGGGGCCCCACCCTACCGGCCGGGACCGATCGCGCCGATCGGAATGGGCTACGCCACAGCCCACCGGCGGAGCACGATCCGCGCCCGACGAACGCCGGTCCTGTCGGTGCATCGGCCTACCCTGCTGCTCATGAGCCGGTCGGCCGGGCTGGGAGCGTGGCTCGCGACGTTGAGCACAGCGGAGCTGGAATCGATCCTGCGCGCCCGGTCCGACGTTCTGCGCCACCCGGTGCCCACGGATCTCGCGATGCTGGCCGACCGGCTGTCCGCACAGGGATCGGTCAACCGGGCGCTGCTGGAGCTCTCCAAGCCGGCGCTGCAGGTCGCCGAGGCGCTGCTCGCCCTCGGCGGGTCCGCGTCGCGGGACGAGCTGCGAGCCCTGCTCGGGGCCACCGAGGCCCCGCTCGCGGCGGCAGCCGATGCCGCGATCGGGGAGCTCACCGGGATGGCGCTCGCCTGGCCGCTGCACGGAAGGGTCCGGCAGGTCGGCGGTTGGGGAGCGATCACGCCCGACCCGCTCGGCCTGGGCCGGGCGGCGCGCAAGCTCTACGGCCGGCTCACCGCCCAGCAGCTCGATCGCATCGGCGCCCACCACGGGGTCCACGGGCTGGGCCGGATGGGGATCGACGCCGTCGTGGCCCTCCTCACCGACCCGGAGGCGGTGCCGGAACGGCTGGCCGGGGCGGACCCCGGGGTCGCAGCTGCCGTGCGGCAGCTGGCGTGGCACGGGCCGCGCCGCTCGGGCGTCCGGTTCCCCGAGCCCGGCGAGCCGCCCGACGTGGGCCACCGGCTCGCGGTGCAGGGCTGGGCGGTGCCCACGGAGTGGGGCATCGCCGAGATGCCGCGGGAGGTCGCGCTGGCCGTGCGCGGGTCGGGGTACCACGCTCCGTTCGACGCCCGTCCGCCCCATCTCGGCACCGCGTCCGTCGATCCGGTGCAGCTGCGCGCCGCGGGCGAGCACGCGGCGCTCGCTGCGCTGGACTCGGTCCGGGCGCTGGTCACGCTGCTCGACCACGGCCCGCTCGCCACGGTGCAGGGAGGCGGTGTCGGCGTCCGCGAGCTGCGCCGGGCGGCCAAGGAGCTCGGGTCCGACGTCACGGCCGTGCGGCTCGGGCTGGAGACCGCCGCCGCGGCCGGGCTCGTCGCCCTCGCCGGCGAGGGCAAGGGACACGTGCCGCCGCGGCGCGGGTACCAGCCACCCGTCGGCGTCGCGATGCCCACCGAGCCGGTCGACGAGTGGCTCGCCGCCGAGCCGGCCGACGCCTACGCCCGGCTCCTGCTCGCGTGGTGGGGGCTGCCGATGGTGCCCAGCCTGCGCGTCGACGACTCGGGCCGGCCCGCGCCCGCCCTCGTGCGGACCTACGGCCACCCGGAGCACCTCCGGATGCGCTCCGGTGCGCTCGCGGCGCTGGCGTCGCTCGGCCGGGCCCGGGGCCTCGTCGAGCTCGACACCCTGCGCGAGCTGCTGGCCCACCGGGCGCCGTTCGACCGGGAGCTCCCGAACGACGCCGCCCGCCTGCGCGCCACCCTCACCGAGGCCGAGCTGCTCGGCCTGCTCGCCAACGGGGCGCTCACCCCGCTCGGGCACGAGCTGCTCGCGGCCGTCCGCACCGACCGCCCGCACCAGGCACTGCAGGGTGCCCTCGCGGGGGTGCTGCCGGCGCCCACCGGCACCGCCACGTTCCTGCCCGACCTCACCGCGCTCGTCACCGGCGTCGCGGCGGCCCCGCTCACGCGGCTGCTCGACTCCGCCGCCGATCCCGAGCGCAGGGGCATCGCATCCGTCTGGAGGTTCACGGCCGCGAGCGTCCGGCGCGCGTTCGACGCGGGCCACACCGCCGACGGGCTCCTGGCCGCGTTCACCGAAGCGGCCGAACACCCGCTCCCGCAGCCGCTCCAGTACCTCGTCCGCGACGTCGCCCGCCAGCACGGGCAGGTCCGGGTGAGCGCGGTCGCCACGTGCGTCCGGGTGGCCGACGCCCCCCTCGGCGCCGAGCTCGCGGCCCAGCGCGGGCTGGCCGCGCTGGGGCTGCGCCTGCTCGCCGACACCGTCCTCGTCAGCGACCGCCCGGTGGCAGAGGTCCTGCAGGCGTTGCGGTCGGCCGGCTACTCACCCGTGGAACAGGACACCAGCGGCGCCACCGTGATCACCCGGGCTCCGGTCCGCCGCGCGCCCGCACCGGCGGCGCAGCAGTGGCCGGGCACCCCGGCCGACGTGGGCGCGATCGCGGCCCGGCTCGCGGGCGCGGCGTGAAGGGTCAGGGGATGCGCCGCACGATGCGCACCACCACGGTCGTGATCACGAACCAGATCAGGGCCGCGGTGCCGTAGTTCAGCACCACGCCGAGGCGCGGGTCCTCGGGCAGGAACAGATCGCTCAGGCCGAGGTTGAAGGTGTCGGCCGCGTCCCGGATCAGCTGCGTCAGCCCGTTCTCCGGGTTGGCGCCGAGCAGCGTGAGCACGATGTGCACCACGAGCACCGTGACGATGAGCATGCCGACGATCCGCAGCACGTTGCCGAGGGCGTCGATCCCCCGTCGTGCCGTGCTCCCCACTGCCACTGGAGACCTCCCCGGGCTCGTTGTAGGCCATGCTCCCACGGCCGCCCTCCGCGCGCGCTACTGACTGGTATTACCCGATCGGGTGACGCTGGTTCGGGTTGCGCACAGGGCGCACCACATCGGGGCGGGTTGCGGAACGCCCCTACCTCAGGGCTACTCTCGTCGACGTGGCACGCCTGCTCCTTCGTCGCCGCGGCGGGGTCTGACCGACCGGCCCCTCGTCGCGGGTCGTGGCGTGCGCCGGTCCTCGAAGATCGGCACACCCCCACAGGAGCACCCCGATGACCACGTCCCCCGACGCCTACACGTCGTCGTCCACCAGCCGGCTGCGCACGCCCGACCGCCCGGCTCCGGATGATCAGCCGGCCTGGAATCCGCAGCGCGGCTCGCAGATGCCGGTCCACCGCTACCGGCCGTTCCACGAGCTCGTCGAGCCGGTATCGCTGCCCGACCGCACCTGGCCGGAGAAGCGGATCACCAAGGCGCCGCTGTGGTGCGCCGTCGACCTGCGCGACGGCAACCAGGCTCTGATCGACCCGATGAGCCCGGCCCGCAAGCGCCGCATGTTCGACCTGCTCGTGCGGATGGGCTACAAGGAGATCGAGGTCGGGTTCCCGGCCGCGAGCCAGACCGACTTCGACTTCGTCCGCGAGATCATCGAGCAGGACGTGATCCCGGACGACGTCACGATCCAGGTGCTGACGCAGGCCCGCCCCGAGCTGATCGAGCGCACCTACGAGGCCTGCGAAGGCGCGCCGCGCGCGATCGTCCACCTCTACAACTCGACGTCGATCCTGCAGCGCCGCGTCGTGTTCCGCGCCGACCGCCAGGGCATCTCGAAGATCGCCACCGACGGTGCGGAGGAGGTGCTGCGGTTCTCCGAGAAGTACCCCGCCACCGACTGGCGCTTCGAGTACTCCCCCGAGTCCTACACCGGCACCGAGCTCGAGTACGCCGTGGACGTCTGCAACGCGGTGAGCGCGATCTGGCAGCCGACACCCGAGTCGCCGATGATCGTCAACCTGCCGGCGACCGTGGAGATGGCCACCCCGAACGTCTACGCCGACTCCATCGAGTGGATGCACCGGCACCTGGACCGCCGCGACGCCGTGGTGCTGTCGCTGCACCCGCACAACGACCGCGGCACCGGCGTTGCCGCCGCCGAGCTGGGCTTCCAGGCCGGCGCCGACCGCATCGAGGGCTGCCTGTTCGGCAACGGCGAGCGCACCGGCAACGTCGACCTGGTCACGCTGGGGATGAACCTGTTCACCCAGGGCATCGACCCGCAGATCGACTTCTCGGACATCGACGCGATCCGCCGCACCGTCGAGTACTGCAACCAGCTGCCCGTGGGCGAGCGCCACCCGTGGGGCGGCGACCTGGTCTACACCGCGTTCTCCGGCAGCCACCAGGACGCCATCAACAAGGGCTTCCAGTCCATGCAGGCCGACGCGGCCGAGGCCGGCGTCGAGGTCGACGACTACCGCTGGGAGGTGCCCTACCTGCCGGTCGACCCCAAGGACATCGGCCGCACCTACGAGGCCGTGATCCGGGTGAACTCGCAGTCCGGCAAGGGCGGCGTCGCCTACATCATGAAGTCCGAGCACCAGCTCGACCTGCCGCGACGCCTGCAGATGGAGTTCTCGCGGGTGGTCCAGGAGTTCACCGACAGCGAGGGCGGCGAGATCTCCCCCAAGGAGATGCGCGACGCCTTCGACTCCGAGTACCTCGACCGCGTCACCCCGCTGAAGCTCATCCGCCACCGCATCACGAGCGACGGTGAGGGCAACGACGAGATCGTCGCCACCGTCCGCGTCGAGAACGACCTCCACGAGATCAGCGGCAGCGGCAACGGCCCGATCGCCGCGTTCGTCGACGCCCTGGCCGGGATCGGGTTCGACGTGCGGGTGCTCGACTACCACGAGCACGCCATGTCCGCCGGTGACGACGCCCGGGCCGCCGCCTACGTCGAGTGCGCGGTGGAGGACACCGTGTTCTGGGGTGTGGGCATCAACGGCTCGATCGTGAACGCCTCGCTCAAGGCCGTCGTCTCGGCGGTCAACCGCGCGATGCGCTGAGTCGCGGGACCACTCCGGGACCTGAGCGGGACCATCTGCGCGTGACCGAGCTTCACGTGCGCGGAATCCCGTCCGAGCTCCACGAACGGCTTCGGGAACGGGCTTCCGCCGAGGGGCGATCCCTCTCGGCGGAGGTGGTCGCGATCCTGCGGCGGGCGCTTGATCCGTCGGTAGCAGGGTCGCAACGGTCCGACGCCATCGATCGGCTGCGCCGGATCCAGGCGAGGAACCGGTTGGCGCAGGGCCAGCAGGTGGCCGAAGACCTCGTCCGGGAAGACCGGGACGAGCGGTGAGGACCGCATGAGCACGATCGTCGTCGACGCGTCGGTCGCCCTGAAGTGGACCGTCACGGAGCCGGGGAGCGACGCGGCCAACGCACTGCTCGAGCGGAACGCGCTACTCGTCGCACCGGAGCACCTGCTCGGCGAGGTCGGCAACGGCCGGGCTGCCCGTGCAAGGGCTGGGAGATCCGGGGCCGGAGGTCCATTCGCCCGGCGACCGGGCTGAGTCGGACCCGCCCCACGCCTGATGCTCAGCGGCCGCACGCCGCGCGGCGGCGGGACCGGGCGTCGGGCCGCGCGGTGCGACTCGGACCGCGGTCGTGCTCGGCGCGAGATCACCCCTCGATCGGCTCGCAGCCCATCGAGCAGCTCACTGGTGGACCGTCCCCCACCGGCACGGGAAGCCGTCGCGGTGCGCCGGCCCATTCCTCTGCCGGAGTAACGACGCCGGCGGACACCAGCTCGGCGAGCTCGGCGCGGGACCCGGAAGTCCGGTTACTCAGCGTCCCAAGATCTCAGTCACCGATCCGGGGTGCTCGGGCACAGCGCCGGGCCCGAGCACGTCGTCGGCCGCCACGGGCGGCTCCACCTGGTGTGGCTGCAGCGCACCGTTGCGGATCTCCTCCGCCCAGTGGCAGGCCACGCGGTGCCCGGCAGGCGCGCCGGGGATCACCCGCAGCTCGGGCCGCTCGGAGTCGCAACGCGTCGGCTGCCGCCACGGGCAGCGGGTGTGGAACCGGCACCCGATCGGCGGAGCAGCCGGGGACGGCAGGTCGCCGGTGAGCAGGATCCGCTCGCGGCGGTCCTCCAACTCCGGGTCCGGCACCGGGATCGCCGACAGCAAGGCCTTCGTGTACGGGTGCTGCGGATCGTCGTACAGCGCCTGCGACGCCGCCTCCTCGACGATCCCACCCAGGTACATCACGCCCACCCGGTCGCTGACGTGCCGGACCACCGCGAGGTCGTGGGCGATCACGAGGTAGGTCAGCCCGAGGTCGTCCTGCAACCGGCCCAGCAGGTTCAGCACCTGAGCCTGCACCGACACGTCCAGCGCCGACACCGGCTCGTCGGCCACGATCAGGTCCGGCTCCACCGACAGCGCGCGGGCGATGCCGAGGCGCTGCCGCTGCCCACCGGAGAACTCGTGCGGATAGCGACGCAGCGCGGACGGCGGCAGCCCGACCGAGTCGACCAGCTCCCGCAGCCGGGCCGAGTCGGCCTCCGCCCCCCGGGACAGCCCGTGCGCCCTGATCCCCTCGACCAGCATCGACTCCACCGACTGCCGGGGGTTCAGGCTCGACATCGGGTCCTGGAACACCATCTGGAACCGCCGGCGCATCGTGCGCAGCCGCTCCCCACCCAACTGCGCGACATCGACCCCGTCGAACTCGACCGTGCCGGCCGTCGGGTCCACGAGGCGCAGGATGGCCCGGCCGAGCGTCGACTTGCCGCAGCCGGACTCACCGACAAGGCCGTAGGTCTCACCACGGTGGATCCGCAGGGAGACCCCGTCCACCGCGTACACATGACCGACGGTGCGGTCAAGCACCATGCCCCGCCTGATCGGGAAGTGCACGGCGAGGTCCCGCACGTCCAGGAGGGCGCCGTCCGATGCATCCGCCATGTCGCTCACTCCGCGCTCGCCGGCACCGGGTTGTGGCAGCGCAGCAACCGCCCGCCCGCGGTCTCCCCCACCGGCGTGACCTCCACGCACTGCCCCAGCGACCGCGGGCAGCGCGGCGCGAACGCGCACGCGTGGTCCCACGGCACGTTGTCGACCACCGATCCCTTGATCGCCGGCAGCTCCTCGCCCTGCGGGCTGTCCAGCCGCGGGATCGACCGGAGCAGGCCGTGCGTGTACGGGTGGCGCGGCGTGCTGAACAGCCGGTGGCGTTGGGCCCGCTCCACGATCCGGCCCGCGTACAGCACGTTCACGGTCTCGCACAACCCGGCGACCACGCCCAGGTCGTGGGTGATCATGATCAGGGCTGCCCCGGTCTCGCGCACCAGTTCGCGCAGGAGCTCGAGGATCTGCGCCTGGATCGTGACGTCCAGCGCTGTGGTCGGCTCGTCCGCGATCAGCAGCCGCGGGCTGCACGCGAGCGCGATCGCGATGAGCGCGCGCTGCCGCATGCCGCCGGACAGCTGGTGCGGGTAGGAGTCGAGCCGCCGTCGCGGGTCCGGGATGCCGACCCGGTCGAGCAGGTCGGCGGCCGCCTTCCGCGCCACCTCCTTGCTCATCCCGCGGTGCCGCCGCAGCACCTCGGTGACCTGCAGCCCGACCGGGATCACCGGGTTCAGCGACGTGAGCGGGTCCTGGAAGACCATCGACAGATCACGGCCCCGGCGCTCCCGCATCTGCGACCCGGACAGCGTCAGCAGGTCGGTGCCGTCCATCAGCACGCTGCCGCTCACGCGCACCCCGCGTTCCGGGAGCAGCCGCATGATCGCCATCGACGTCACAGACTTGCCGCAGCCGGACTCCCCGACCAGGCCCACGACCTGGCCGGGAGCGACGTCGAAGCTGACCCCGTCGACGGCGACGGTCTCGGGCTCGCCCTTGCGCTGGAACGCGACGCGCAGGTCGCGGACCGAGAGCAGCGGCTCCGTACCGGACCGCATGCCGCCGCCGTCGGCTGCCGCCATCTCACTGCTGTGCGCGGCCGTCATCGGCGCCCCTTCGGGTCGATCGCCTCGCGCAGCGACTCACCGAGCAGCGTGAACCCCAGCGCGACCAGGATGATCGCGAGCGCCGGGTAGATCGCGAGCGCGGGCCGCACGTCGAGGTAGGTCTGGGCCTGGGCGAGCATGAGCCCCCACTCGGCGCGTCCGGGGTCGGCGTCGCCGAGGCCGAGGAAGGACAGCGCCGCCGCGTCCAGGATCGCGGTGGCGAGCGTGAGCGTCGCCTGCACGATCACCGGGCCGATCGCGTTCGGCAGCATGTGCCGCAACACCACGGCGGGCCGCTTGACGCCCAGTGCGGTGGCCGCCACGACGTGGTCGCTGTGGCGCTGGGCGAGCATCGACCCGCGCAGCAGCCGCGCGAAGATCGGCACGCTCACGACCGAGACCGCGATGATCACCGTGGTCTGCGACGGGCTCGCCGCCAGCGCGGCCACCGAGATCGCGAGCAGCAGGCTCGGGATCGCCAGCAGCACGTCCGTGACCCGCATCAGCAGGGTGTCCACCCAGCCGCCGAACGCACCGGCCAGCGTGCCGATCACGATGCCGAACGTCAGGCCGATGAGCGTGGCCAGCACGCCGACGAGCAGCGTCTGTTGGGAGGCGAGGATCATCCGGGACAGGAAGTCGCGCCCGAGTTGGTCACTGCCGAGCGGGAACCCCTCCTGGGGGCCGGGGATCATCCCCGGCCTGAGGTTCTCCTGCAGCTGCGGGAACGCCTCGGTGGCGCTGTGCGGGGCGAACACGGGCGCGAACGCGGCCACCACCACGAATACCCCGATGATGATGGCCCCGATGATCGCGGCCGGTTCCCGGCGGAGCCGCCGGAACGCCTCGGCGCTGAGACTGCGTCCACCTGCGATGTCGTCGATGCGGCCGCGACGGCGTTCGAGCCACGTTGCCGTCATGACAGCCGCACCCGGGGGTCGATGATCGCGTACGAGAGGTCGACCAGCAGGTTGACCAGCACGTAGATCAGTGCGCCGAGCATCAGCACGGCCTGCAACCGCGGGTAGTCCCGGAGGGTGATCGCGTCGGCGAGCAGCGTGCCCACACCGCCCCACACGAACACCCGCTCGGTGAGCACGGCCCCGGCGAGCAACAACCCGACCTGCAGCCCGATCGTCGTGGAGACCGGCAGCAGCGCATTGCGCAGCACGTGCCGGCCACGGACGGTGCCGGGCGCGAGGCCCTTCGAGTTCGCCGTCCGGACGAAGTCGGACCCGAGCACGTCGAGCACGGACGCCCGGGTGATCCGCACGATCACCGCGAGCGGGATGGTGGCCAGCGCGAGCGCCGGTAGCACGAGGTGGTGCAGCGCGTCGAGGCTCGCGTCGAACTCGCGCGTGAGGGCCCCGTCGAGCACCGCGAAGCCGGTGACCTTGGTGGCGTCGACCGCCACGGACTGGCGGCCCGACGGCGGGAACCAGCCGAGGTCGACGGCGAAGACGTCCTTCAGCACGTAGCCGAGGAAGAACACCGGCACGGCCACGCCGATGAGCGTGCCGATCACCGTGAACACGTCGAGCGGCCGGCCGCGGTAGCTCGCGGCGAGGTAACCGAGCGGGATCCCGAGCCCGATCGCGATCACCAGTGCGGCCACCGACAGCTCGATCGTGGCCGGCAACGCCCGGCCGATCTCGTCGAGGACGGGCTGACCGGTGATCGACGACGTTCCGAAGTCGCCCGTGGCGACCCGGCCGAGGAACCGGCCGTACTGCACCCAGATCGGCTGGTCGAGGCCCATCACGCGGTTCAGCTCGGCGATGGTCTCGGGAGTCGCGCGGTCGCCGAGGAACGCCGACGCCGGCCCCCCGGGCAACGACCGCAGCCACGCGAACACCACGATCGACAGCAGCAGGAGTGTCGGGATCACCTGCAGCAGTCGGCGCACCACGAAGCGCAGCATCGCCCCCCCTCCGTCGAACCACGCCGAGAGTGGCACCGCCCCTCAGGGCGGTGCCACTCGGAGCCCCTCTCAGTCGACGCTGACCGTGAGGAACCGCTCATCGGTGAGGGGCGAGGGGATCAGCCCGCTCACGCCTTCCCTCACCACGATCGCAGGGGGCGAGCTGGAGAGCGGCACGCCCGGCAGCTGATCCATGATGACCTTGTTGACTTCCCGGTACGCGGCGGCGTGCGCCTCGTCGCCCACGGTCGCGTCCGCGTTGGTGATGCCGTCGATGATCGCCGAGTCCTTGGGGAGGGTGAGCCCGAACTCCGGGCCCGGTGAGCCGAAGAAGCTCCCCAGGAAGTTGCCGGCGTCGTTGTAGTCACCCGTCCAGCCCAGCAGGTGCAGGTCCTGCACGCCGTTGACCTGCACGTCGTCGAGGTAACCGCCGTTCCACGGCCGCGCGACCGGGTTCACGGTGATGCCGACCTGGCGCAGGTTCTCGGCGAGCGCCGTGAAGATGTTGGTGGGGTTGGGCATGTAGGGCCGGCTGACCTCGGTCGGGTAGTAGAAGTTGAGCGTCAGGTTCGACGCCCCCGCCTCGGCGAGCAGTGCCCGCGCCTTGTCCGGGTCGTACGGGATCGCCTGGATCTCCGGGTTGTACCCGGACACCGTGTCCGGGATGAACTGCGTGGCCACGACCGCGCCTTCCGGCATCTGGTTGCGCACCAGCGACTCGCGGTCGAGCGCGTACGCGATCGCCTGCCGGACCCGGACGTCCCCCAGCGCCGGGTTGTTCTTCGTGTTGATGCCGAGGTAGAGGATGTTGAACACCGGCCGGACGAGGACCTGGAAACCCGCGTCCTTCAACGACGGCCAGTCGGCCGCCGACGGGTAGTCGAAGCCGTCGATCGTGCCGGCCTGCAGCTCCTGCTTGCGCGCGTTCTCGTCCGGGATCACGCGGAAGATGAGCTTGTCGAGCTTGGCGGGCTCGCCCCAGTACTGGTCGTTGCGCACCAGCGTGATCGTCTGGTTCGTCCGGTCGTAGCTCTCGAAGCGGAACGGGCCGGTGCCCGTCGGGTGCTCCATGGCGTACGAGCTGTAGGTGAACGACTCCCCGCTCTGCGTGACCTCGTCGCCGTTGTACTGCTGGAGCGCGGCCGGGCTGGAGATCGACAGCGAGGTGAGGCCGAACGCCGCCGGGAACGCACCCTTGGCCCGGTTCAGCTTGACGACGGCCGTGGCCGGGTCGGGCGCCTGACAGGAGTTGTAGACCGGGTCCTTCGCGGCGTCGGTGAGGTTGTTCGAGTAGCCGCCGAACGTCTCGTAGTAGTAGATCGCCTGGCTCTGCGCCGCCGCCGTGGGCAGGTTGAACCAGCGGTTGAAGTTGAAGCAGACCGCCTCGGCGTTGAAGTCGGTGCCGTCGTGGAACTTCACCCCCTCGCGGAGGGTGAACGTCCACTCGGTGCCGTCCGGGTTGGACTCCCACTTGGTGGCGAGCCCGGGCGTGAGCTCGGAGGTGCCCTGCTTGTACGTGATCAGCGTGTCGTACATCTGCCGCGACACCCGGAACGTCTCCCCGTCCTGGGCGAACAGCGGGTCGAAGCTGCGCGGCGCACCGGCCGCTCCGAACACCATCGTGCCCCCGGTGCCGCCGGCACCACCCTGCTCCGCGCCGGAGTCACGCTGGGACTCGGCGCACGCGGCGAGGGTGACGGCAAGCGCGCCGGCCGCGCACACGGCCGCGAATCGTCTGGCAGCTGATCTCATGCGGGCAACACCTCTTCGTAGGAGACCCGCTGGAAACTAGTGCGATCGAATACCGATCGGTAGGTCGCCGAGTCACGGTTCCGCTACGGCCTCTAACGATCGGGTGACGCCGGGCGTGGTCCGAGCGGCTTCGGGCGTGCCGCGGATTGTCGGTGGCCCCCGGCATCCTTCCGCCCGTGGACGTGTCCTGCCGGCTGGTGCAGTCGGGTGAATGTCCACAGAGGCCGCGCCTTGCAATTGCAGGAGGACCTTGCGTACGGCAATCTAAGTATCCGGCCGACCTTCCCCGACGCCGCGGGAGCAGGCCGGGTCATCCCGAGAGGAGGCCGCCGTGACGAACACTCCGGTACCCGCCTCCGCCGTTCTGCACTCATCGCGGAGCTCCTGCAACCCAGGAACCGCCCGTCCCGGAGCGACCGGGACCCACGCCGTCCGGCAAACCCGCCGGCGAGAGCAGCGCACGGGAAGGAGCCCACTGATGTCACTGGGAAAGCACACCGGAGTCGGAGCCGCCGACCGGAGCGGATCGTCGCCATGATCATTCTGATCGTCGCAGGCTTCGGTCTTCTCGTCCTGGTCGCGATCGTGGTCGGCATCGTGGAGGCCGCACAGGCATCCAGCTGGCGACGGATCGCGGCGGAGCGGCGCGCGCAGTGGGAGGCCACGCGGCCGCAGCCGCACGGCGGCCTCGACGCCTACGCCGGTCCTCAGCCCTACGACGACGAGTCGTGGGACGACGACTAGGCGGCGCGATCCCGGGGAGTGATCGCGCGGCCGCCGGGGCCGCTCCAGGTCGGGCGGCGGCCCCGGCCGAACCGGGTCGTTCGTCGGACCCCGCTAGCGCGCGCCGAACGCGCCGTACTTGATCTCGGCCACGAACGCCGCCCATTCCTCCGAGCTGAACCTCAGCTCACGGCTGCGGTCCTTGGTGTCGCGCACCGCCACCACACCACCGCGGCGCATCCCCACCTCCACGCAGTCGCCTCCGGAGCAGAAGCTGCTGGTCCTGAACTCTGCCGCCAGGTGCTGGGTCATCTCGGTCTTCCTCCGGGGGGAGCGTGCTGGAGCTCGTATCGACGGACGATCTCCCGCGAGGCGTCCGGGTCCAGTGCCCGGTCCGACACGTCTGCGAGGACGTCTTTATACAGGTCCACATCGGACTCGTGTTCGTAGGTATCCCCCGAAGGGCCCTCGATGAACACGACATCCGCCCCGACCGCGTCGGGGAACTCGAGGATCTGGAACGGCCCTGCGTGCGCCCGGTGCAAGCCGACCGAGAAGGGGAGCACCCGCACGGTGACGTTCGGCAGGGCCGAACGCTCCCGGAGGTGGCGCAGCTGCGCGGCCATCACCTCCGGAGAGCCCACCACGCGACTCAGCACGGACTCGTCCAGCACCACTTCGAGCCGGAGCGGCGACGTCCGGGTGAGCGCCTCCTGCCGGCGCAGGCGCAGCTCGACGAGCCGGTCCACCTCGCTCCCCGTGCGCTCCGACAGCAGCGCATCCAGCACCGCACGGGTGTACTCGGGGGCTTGCAGCAGACCGTGCACCCAGGCCATCTCGAACGAGCGCACCCGCACCGCTTCCGTCTCCAACGCGGCGTACCGAGCCGGGGCGTTCATGACGAACCGCTCCGCCTGCACGCCGTCGGTGTAGCGCTCCCACCACCCCTGCTCGCGACTCTCGTGCACCAGCTTCCGGAGCCGGTCGCGCTGCTCGTCGTCGCCGACGCCGTACAGGCGCATCAACGCGACGACATCAGGCATCCGCGGGATGCCCTTGCCGTTCTCGAGACGGCTGATCTTCGACGCGGAGCAGTCCAACTCGCGGGCGGCCTCGACCAGCTGGAGGTCGGCCCGACGGCGCAGCTGGCGCAACTCGGCCCCGAGGCGTCGTCGCGGACCCGCAGGTCCTTGCGCAGTGGGCATCCGGTCCGCCGCTCGTCGAAATCCACGTGTGCAATTGCACGAGCTGGAACCGAGGATAGCGGAGGCCTCCGGCCGCCCTACGCGGGCGCGCCGTCAGACGGCGTCGAAGCCGCCGTCCTTCACCGTCCGGAGGAACTGGGCCCATTCACCCGCCGTGACCAGCCAGGGCGGCGCGTCCGGGGTGAGGGTGCTGCGCAACGCGACGCGACCGTCGGCGAGGCGCGCGGCCTCCAGACAGTCACCGACGGCACAGAATTCCCGCCCCACGAACTCGAGCTCGCGCCCCGCACCACTCAACGGTCCACCCCTCCGCTGCACGATCGAGTGATCGTACAGCGGCAGGCCGTGATCCACCGGCTCGCCGATGCACGGGCGCCGGCGGGCGAGGACTGCGATCGAAGGCCTACTCGTCGTACGTGTCGGCGACCTCCCGCAGGAAGCTCAGCAGCTCGCGACCCTCGAGGGCCTGCTTCCAGGCCGTGTCGAGGCGGTCGGAGTGGGACCGAACGATGTCGGCCTTCTCCTGGAGGCCGCCCCCGTCCTGCCCCTCGAAGAAGATGACATCACCTTCGCCGTGATCGAACGAGAGGATCTGGAACCCGCCGCCGAGCAGCCCGTGCAACCCGACGGAGAACGGGAGCACCCGCAGCTCGATCGGGGACGGACCCTCCTCGACGATGCGGGCCAGGGACCGGACCTGCTCGCGCATCACGCCCGGCCCGTGGGCGGGGCGCCGCAACACGGACTCGTCGACGAGCGCCGCGACCCGCAGGGGGTCGGGCTCCCGCTGCAGGACGCTCTTGCGGTCCAGCCGCATCCGGATCATCGTCGCCAGCGCCTCTCCGGAGACCGCGGGCTGCGACGCCGTGACGACGGCCCGGGCGTAGCGCTCGGTCTGCAGCAGACCCGGCACGGCACCCGAGGAGAACTGGCGGAGCTTGGACGCCCCGGCTTCGAGGCCGATGAAGCGGTGCAGGGTGGACCCGGGCGCGAGCAGGTCGCCGTACGAGTCGTACCACGCGGCCTGCTTGCCCTCGCCCGCCAGCTGCACCAGCTCCTCGCGGGCGCTCGGCGCCTCGTACAGGCGCAGCAGGGTGTCGATCTCCGGACGGCGGGGGGTGGACAGTCCGGTCTCGATGCGGCTGATCTTGGAGACCGAGCAGTCGAGCTCTTCCGCTGCCCGGCTGACCGCCACCCCGGCCGCTTCCCGCAGGCGCCTGAGCTCGGTGCCGAGGGTGCGACGGGACAGGACAGGGCTGGTGGCCATGCCGTTACCCCTTCGGGTCGGGCCTGAGCTGCTGACGCGCCCACCGTCGACCAGCGAGTGTGCGTGACGGATGAGAGTACTCCAGCCGTATCGCGATGGCCATCACTGTCATGCAGAACACGACACGCTTTGTGCACATCCTGTGAGCAATCCCGCTGTGCACTTGCATGGCGACGGGGCGCGCTCCACACTCGGCAGTAGGTCACCGCCCGAGGAGGCAACGATGACCGGGATCGCGTTCATCGCCATCGGAGGAGTCGTCGCACTGGTCCTGCTGGCCGTGCTCATCGGCAACGCGGACGCGCGAGCACAGCGGGAAGCGTGGAACAGGATCGCCCGCCATCGCCGGCAGCTCGGCGAATGGGAGCGGGAACTGCTCCGGGCCGCCGAGTCGGAGGGATGCCCCGCCTGCCGGCTGCTCCGGGACCGGGGCAAGCTGCACGACCCGATGTAGCGGGGGACGCTAGTTCAGGGCACGCCGGCCGGACAGGGCGCGACCGAGGGTCAGCTCGTCGGCGAACTCGAGGTCGCCGCCCATCGGGAGCCCGGACGCGAGCCGCGTGACCGTGAGGCCGGGGAAGTCGCGCAGCAACCGGACGAGGTAGGTCGCGGTGGCCTCGCCCTCGGTGTTCGGGTCGGTCGCGATGATCACCTCGGCGATCTCGGTCTCGTCGGCGGCCGGACCGGTGCCGCCGAGCCGAGCGAGCAACTCCCGGATCCGCAGCGCGTCGGGGCCCACCCCGGCCAGCGGGTCGAGCGCGCCGCCGAGCACGTGGTAACGCCCCCGGAACTCACGGGTGCGCTCCACGGCGAGCACATCCTTCGGCTCCTCCACGACGCACACCAGCGTGGGGTCCCGGCGCGCGTCGGCGCAGTAGCGGCACCGCTCCCGCTCGGACACGTTGCCGCACACCTCGCAGAAGCGGACGCCCTCCTTGACCTTCTGCAGCGCGTCCTGGAGCCGCCCGACGTCCGCGGGATCGGCCGCGAGCAGGTGGAAGGCGATCCGCTGGGCACTCTTCGGCCCCACACCCGGCAGCCGGCCGAGCTCGTCGATCAGATCCTGGACCGGTCCCTCGAACACGGCGGGAGAGCGCTACGCGTCGAGGCCGGGCAGGCCGAGACCGCCCGCGGCACCACCGAGGCCACCCGCGAGGGGCCCCATCTTCTCCGCCTGCAGCTCCTGGGCCGCTCGCGCGGCGTCCTGCAGGGCGCCGACGACGAGATCCTGCAGCGTCTCGATGTCGTCGGGGTCGACCACCTGCGGGTCGATCCGCACGGACCGCACCTCACCCGCGCCGGTGGTGGTGACCTGCACCAGCCCGTTGCCCGCCTGGCCGACCACCTCCGCGGACGCCAACTCGGCCTGCGCGGCCATCAGCTGCTGCTGCATCTGCTGCGCCTGCTGCAGGATCATCTGCATGTCGGGCTGACCCGGTTGCACCAGCGATCTCCTCGCACATCGTGCCTGTGCCGGCACGGCCGGCTCCCCTGCCAGGCTAAGCCATCCACGATCCGGGTGGCTGGCAGGCTGACCGCGTGCGCACCTCCCGATGGATCCTGCTCGTCGCGGCGGCGGTCCTGACCACCGGCGCCTGCTCGGGAGCGGCCGCCCAGCCCGCCAACCGGGACGCGGTGGCCGCGCCGTCCGCGCCGCCGGCACCGCCCGTGGTGGTGCTCGATCCGGGCCACAACGGCCGCAACGCCGCCGAGCCGGCCGCGATCCGCCGCCTGGTGTCCGACGGTCGCGGCGGGGAGAAGGCGTGCAACACCACCGGTACCTCCACCGATGCCGGCTACCCGGAACACGCCTTCGCCTTCGACGTGGCCCAGCGGGTGACGACGCGGCTGGAGGCGGCCGGTGTCCGCGTCGTGCTGACCCGCCCGGACGACGACGGCGTGGGCCCGTGCGTGGACGAGCGCGGCCACGCCGGTGCGGCGGCGGGCGCCGCGGCAGTGGTCTCGATCCACGCCGACGGGGCCGCTCGCAGCGCCGCCGGGTTCCACGTGGCCTACTCCGACCCGCCGTTGAACCCCGTGCAGGCCGGGCCGGCGCGGGAGCTCGCCACGGCCCTGCGGGACGCCCTTCGGTCCAGCGGTTTCCCGGACTCGGACTACATCGGCCGCGACGGGCTCTCGGCGCGCGACGACCTCGCCGGGCTGAACCACGCCACCCACCCGACGGCACTCGTGGAATGCGCGAACATGCGCAACCCGGACGAGGCCGCCGTGGTGTCCTCCCCCGAGGGGCGCGACCGGTACGCGGCCGCGATCGTGGACGGGGTGCTGGCCTTCCTCGACGTGAAGGGCTGACCCGCTACCGACGATCGATCGCCCGCGCTCCCAGCTGGGTGGTGAGCAGCTCGATGGCGGCTTCCTCGGGGTCACGGCGCTGGCCGTCGCTCGCCGGGACGGCGGCCTCGGCGAGCATCGCCTCCTCGTCGTCGTCCGGGGGGGCTTCGTCGTCCGGGGGCTCCGGAGGCAACGGCACTCCGTCGTCGGGGGCCGGCGACCGGCGGGCCGGGGGCGGCCGGGGAGCGCGCGCTGGCGGGGGCGCCTGCTGCGCGCGCGCCGGCGGCTCGGAGCGCCGCGGGGCGCCGCCACGACCACCGGCGAGCGGGGCGGCGGGCGCCGGGGCATCGCCCGATTCGCAGCGCACCTGCCAGCGCACCCCGAGCACCGTGTGCAGCGCGGCGGAGACGACGTCGGCGTTGCGCGACTCGGAGAGGCGGCGGGCCAGCGAGGGCGCACCGATGCCGAGCACGAGGGTGTCGCCCTGCACGGCCCGCACGGTGGCGTTGACCAGCATCGCCTCGATGCTGCGGCTCTGCGAGCGGGCCGCGGCGAGCACCTCCGACCACACGCGCCGGACGGCCGCGGCGTCCAGCGTGCCACCGGGATCCGCCACAGCCGGCTCCGCGGGCTCCGGAGGCGAGGCGGGCCGCTCCGCAGCGGCCGGCTGCGGCGCAGCCTGCTGGGGCTCGAGCGGTCCAGGCACGGACGGCTGGGGCCCGGACCGCTGAGGCTCGGACCGCTGACCTTCGGACTCCTGGCGCTCGGACTGCTGGGGTTCGGATGGCTGGGGTTCGGATGGCTGAGGCTCGGGCTGCTGAGCTTCGGGCGACTGAGCTTCGGGGGGCCGGGGCTCGGGGGGCTGCGCACGAGGAGGCGGAGCCGCGGGCGGCGGGGCGGCGGGCCGCTCGGGGGGCGGCTGCGTGGCTCGGGGTCGGGCGCCGTCCGCCCGCGCCGGCGGGCCCGGGGGCTCCGCGTCCGGTGCGGTGCCGGCGGCGGGAGCTGCCGCCGGGGCCTCGCTCGGCCGGCGGAACGTGCGCCGCCCATCTGCGGCTTCCTCGTCGCCCGACCCGGGCGGGGCCGAGGCGATGGCGCTGCGTCGCTCCAGTCGTTCGAGCCGCTCCAGAAGCCCCGGCTCGGCGGTGGTGGCCGCGGGGAGCAGCATCCGTGCGCAGAGCAGCTCCAGCAGCAGCCGTGGAGCGGTGGCGCCGCGCATCTCGGTGAGCCCGGCGTGGACGATCTCGCCGTACCGGGTGAGAGTGGAGACGCCGATCTTCCCGGCCTGCTCGGCCATGCGCGCGATCTCGTCGGCGGCCGCCTCGACCAGCCCGCGCTCGGCGGCCTCCGGCACCGCCTGCAGCAGTACGAGGTCGCGGAGCCGCTGCAACAGGTCGGCGGCGAACCGGCGGGGGTCGTGACCCGCCTCGACGAGCCGGTCGACGGCCTCGAACACCGTGGCGCGATCCCCCGCGGCGAGCGCATCGACCATGTCGTCGATCAGGGCGACGTCGGTGACGCCGAGCAGCGCGACCGCACGCTCGTACGTGACGCCCTCGGGACCGGCTCCGGCGAGCAGCTGGTCGAGCACCGAGAGGGTGTCGCGCGCCGACCCGCCACCGGCGCGCAGCACGAGCGGGTAGACCGGCGGCGCCACGACCGCCCCCTCCTCCGCGCAGATCTGCTCCAGCAGCTTCCGCAGCGTGCCGGGCGGGATGAGCCGGAACGGGTAGTGGTGGGTGCGGGAGCGGATGGTGGGCAGCACCTTGTCCGGTTCGGTGGTGGCGAACACGAACACGAGGTGCTCCGGCGGCTCCTCGACGATCTTGAGCAGGGCGTTGAAGCCCTGCGTGGTGATCATGTGGGCCTCGTCGACGATGAACACCCGGTACCGCGACTCGGCGGGCGCGAAGAACGCGCGGTCGCGCAGCTCGCGGGTGTCGTCGACACCGCCGTGCGACGCCGCGTCCAGCTCCGTGACGTCGATGTTGCCCGGCCCGCCCGGCGCGAGGGAGACGCAGGACGCGCAGACGCCGCACGGCTCGGGGGTGGGGCCCTGCTCGCAGTTGAGCGAGCGGGCCAGGATGCGGGCCGAGGACGTCTTGCCACATCCCCGCGGTCCGGAGAACAGGTACGCGTGGTTGATGCGGCCCGAGGCCAGCGCGGTGCTCAGCGGCTCGGTGACGTGCTCCTGCCCGACCACCTCGGCGAACTTCGCCGGGCGGTACTTGCGGTACAGAGCCAGCGCCACGGCCGCGAGGCTACCCACCGCCACCGACACCCGGCTGACCGGGCAAGCCCGCACTCGCACACCAACAGTGACGCCGACACACGAACTGCAGTTCGTGCGTCAGCACCACGGTTGGTGTGCGAGCGAGAGGGGGCGAGCCGACGGACCAGCGGAACGCGCGCCGCCCGAATCGGGACGCGTCGACGCCCGGGTGGCCGCTGGCCGGCTCACACACCAACCTTGGCGCCGACACACGAACTGCAGTTGGTGCGTGAGAGCCACAGTTGGTGCGTGACCACCACGGTTGGTGCGTGAGCGCTGGAGAGCGCGCCGACGGACCAACGCAACCACGGTGGGGGGTCCGGGGGGCGAAGCCCCTCCGGCAGGGGGTCTGGGGGCTTGGCCCCCAGAAGACACGATGAGCGAGGTGGGCGAAGCGCGAAGCGCGAGCACACCTCGCCCACTCGCGAAGGGGACCCCGCGCACCCGCCAGAGCCCGTTGACCCTTGCTGCCTTCCGGCCCTGGGGGAGTTCACAGGATGGACGCCGCGCGGGGTCCGGGGTCGAGTGTAGTGGAGTGGGGTCGTGGGGGCGGTGGGCGGCCCGGCTATGCTTCGACGCGGAGGATTCGCCTAGTGGCCTATGGCGCACGCTTGGAAAGCGTGTTGGGTTCACGCCCTCGCGGGTTCGAATCCCGCATCCTCCGCCGCTGAGAGCAGCGAGAACGCCCCGGGGTGCGCGAGCGCCCGCGGGGCGTTCATGCGTCTGGTCGCTTTTTCCCGGTCAGCGGCACGGTTTCGGGCCGGGTGGCCGCGAGCTCGCGGAGCAGGGCGGCGCTGTCCTCGTCGGCGGGGAGGAACGTCTCGAGGGCGAGGTCGGCGGGGCCGACGTCCAGGGGGGCGCCGAGCGTGGCGATCACGGTCTGGAGGCCGACCACGCCGAGGCGGGTCTTGAGCTCGAAGCCGGCCATGACGCCGTCGCCGGTCCATCGGGGCGGCGGGCGGCCGGCCGCGGCGGCGAGGTGCTCTTCGGATTCGAGCACGAGGTCGAGGAGCGTGTCGTCGGCGTCCTCCTCGGCCCGCCGGCGCAACCGGGTGATCAACGACCGGCTGCAGACGGGGGTGGCGGTGGAGATCCGCGGCAGTCCCTCGGGGTGGGTGGACAGCCGCAGCATGTTGACCGGCGGTGTCAGCAGCCGGGGTCGACGCCGTCCCACAGCAGGTCGGCGGCGGCGTTGGCGACCACGAGGTCCCAGCGGGCGTCGACGACGATCGCCGGGTGCGGCTCGTGGGCGGCGAGCAGCGCGTCGAGCGCCTGCCGCAGCGGGCGCATCGCCCGGTCCCGGGGACCGGGCGCGCCCTGCGGGGGCGCGTAGCCGCCGGCGAGCAGCAGCCGGTCCCGCTCGCGCAGGGGCATTTCCAGGGCGTCGCCGAGGTGGACGAGGAGCTGCCGGCTGGGACGGGCGCGTCCGTTCTCCACGAAGCTGAGGTGCTTGGTGGAGACGCCGGTGGCGGTGGCGAGCTCCAGCTGGCTGATGCCGCGGCGCTGCCGCCAGAACCGCAGCACCTCACCTGCGCCGCCCATCGCTCCAGGATAGGGCCGGGGCGGCGCTGCACCCAGGAGGTAATGGGCGGCCGTACCTGCGGCGGGCGAGGCTCGCGGCATGCGCAGTTACCGGCTCGACGCGGGATCCGGCCTCGACGGCCTCCGCCTCGACGTCTCCGAACTCCCCGTTCCCGGGCCCGGAGAGGTCCTCGTCGAGGTGCGGGCGGCGTCGCTGGGCTACCGGGAGGCGATGATCCTGGAAGGCCGGTACGTGCTCCCGGTCCGGGACGGTGGGATCCCGCTCGCCGAGGGCGTCGGCGTCGTCGTGGCGACCGGACCGGACATCGCCGGCCCGCCCGTGGGGGCGCGGGTCGTCGTCGCGGCGTTCCCGCGCTGGCAGGACGGTCCGTTCTCCCTCGACGTCGTCGACCAGATAGGTGGCTCGCTCGACGGGATGCTCGCCGAGCACGTCGTGCTGCCCGCCACCGCGCTCGTCGAGATCCCGGACGACCCCGCCGACCTCACCGACGCGGAGGCGGCCACCCTGCCGGTCGCCGGCCTCACCGCCTGGAACGCGCTCACCGGCGGGCGCGGGATACGCCGCGGGGACACCGTGCTGACCCTCGGGACGGGCGGTGTGTCGCTGTTCGCGGTCCAGCTGGCCACGGCGATGGGCGCGCGGGTGATCGCCACGACCGGGAACGACGCACGTGCGGGTCTGCTCCGGGAGCTGGGCGCGGACGTGGTGCTGAACTACCGCGACACACCGGACTGGCCGGCCTCGGTCCGCGCTGCGACGGGTGGGCGCGGCGCCGATCTCGTCGTCGAGGTGGCGGGCACCCTGGATTCGTCGCTGGCCGCCGCCGCGCTCGGGGGCGAGATCGCAGTGGTCGGCTTCGTCGGCGGACGCCCGGCGGCGTCCCTCGACCCGTATGCGATCTTCACGACGGGCGCGACACTGCGACCGGTCGCGGTCGGCAGCCGGGCCCAGCTCGTCGCGCTCGTCCGGGCGATGGGCACGCACCGGATCCGGCCGGTCCTCGACCGGGTCTTCCCCTTCGACGACGCGCCCGAGGCGTTCCGCCACTACCTCGGCGGGACCGCCCTCGGGAAGGTCGTCATCACAATCGGACCGAACCACGAGAGGATCTGAGCCATGGCTGCACGCATCGGAAGCGCGACCTGGACCGGCGACCTGCAGGACGGTAGCGGCCGCCTGGCCGTCGGTCCGAAGCGCTGGGAAGCCGACTTCAGCTTCCGCTCCCGCTTCACCGACGACGCCGTGGGCAGCACGAACCCGGAGGAGCTGCTCGCCGCCGCGCACGCAGGCTGCTTCTCGATGTCGCTGACGTACGTGCTCACGCAGGCCGGCATGGTTCCCCGCAGTGTCTCCACCAGCGCCCGGGTCCGCCTGCGCCCCGTCGACGGGGTGCCGACCATCGACCTCGTCGAGCTCGACACCACCGTCGACGCGGACGGCGTCGACGCGGCCGCCCTCCAGGCACACGCCGAGGCGGCCGAGGCGGGCTGCGCGATCTCCCGCGCCCTGACCGGGGTGGCGGAGATCAAGGTGACGGCGCGGTTGCACCCGTGAGCTCCGCGGTGCAGTCGTTCCGCGCGCCCGGCGGCGTCACGCTCGGGGTCGAGCACTTCGGCGACGCGGCGGCGCCCCTCGTGCTGCTCGCGGGCGGCACGACCATGCTGTCCTGGCCGGACGCGCTGTGCGCGGCGCTCGCGCGCGGCGGACGCCACGTCGTGCGCTACGACCTGCGCGACTCCGGCGCGTCGACGACGGTCGACCCCACGGCACCGGCGTACACGCTGCGCGACCTCGCCGCCGACGCCGCCGCGCTCGCCCGCGGACTCGACGACCGGCCCGCGCACCTGGCGGGTATCGGCGTCGGCGGGATGGTCGCCCAGGTCGCCGCGCTCGACCACCCGGACACGTTCTCGGCGCTGACCCTCGCCGGGACCCGGCCCGTCGCGCCGGGCCGGGTCGACGACGACCTGCCCGACCACGACGCGGCGGCGATGAAGCGGCGGTTCGCGCTCCCGATGCCCGACTGGTCCGACCGCGCCGCCGTGGCGGATTTCGCGGCCGCCGGCGCGGAGGTCCTCGGCGACGACCCCGCAGCGGCACGCGCGACCGCCGAACGCGTCTTCGACCGGACGCCGAGCACGGAGCCCGAGGTCCAGATGGCCAACCAGTTGGGCATGGTCTTCTCCAGGCTCGACTGCAAGCCGCGCTGGCGCGAGCGCCTGCCCGGGCTCGCGGTACCGGCGCTCGTGGTGCACGGTCGCCGCGACCCGTTCTTCCCGGTCGGCAACGGTGCGGCGCTGGCGCGCGAGATTCCCGGCGCGCGGCTGCTCGTGCTCGAACGGACCTCGACCGCGATCCCGGACACGGCCGCCGATGAGGTCGCCGCGGCGATGCTCGCGCTCTAGCTCAGGACCCGGGGGGCGTCATCCTTCGATCGGGGGCGCCGTTCCCGTGGATCACCGTCAGGGGTCCCTCGTCGGCGGACGGCACCTCGAAGTGGTCGAAGTACCGCGCGGCGACCACTTCGGAGAGCGTGAAGTCGTCCGGGTGGCTCCCGCGCCTGGCTCGGATCCGCGCCAGAACGGTCTCCCGGTCGGTCGCCAGGTAGACGGTCTCGGGAACGATGCCGGCGGGTTCCAGCAGCCGCCGGTAGTCGTCACGCATCCGACGTGACCAGAACGAGAAGTCCAGTACGACGTCCTGCCCGGCGGCGATGAGTTCCAGGAGCCGAGCGCGCAGGTCCGCCTCGATCTCGTTCCGGACCTCGTCGGACATCCCCGGGAGGCCACGCTTCCAGAGCTCCACGTCGAACGACAGCCGGACCATGCCCGCGCGCTCCAGCCGACGCGCATGGGTCGACTTCCCGGCACCCGCGGGTCCGCACATGAACACCACCCGGCTCATGCCGCCCGACCGTATGCCCCTTCGGCGCTCCGGGGGAGCTGTATCCGTGCGGCGCGGGTTGTGGTCGGGGGCAGGGACGGAGTAGCTCTTCCCCGTGACCGTGATCGCCGTGACGTTCGGGATAATCTTCCTCGCCGAACTGGCGGACACCAGCGGCCTGGTGACGCTCGTCCTGGCGACCCGGTATTCGGCATCCCTGGTGTTCGTGGGCGCCTGCGCCGCCTTCCTCGTGCAGGTGGGTATCGCGATCGCGGCCGGGAGCGTCGTCGCCCTGCTACCCGAGCGGCCGCTGGAGATCGCGCTCGCCGTCGTCTTCCTCGTGGGTGCGGTGCTGCTGCTGCGCGGGGACGACGATGACGACGACGACGCGGACCTCGGAAAGGTTCCGCTGACGCGCTGGCGGGTCGTGGCCACGGCCTTCGGGGTGACCATGCTCTCCGAGCTGGGCGACCCGACCCAGATCATCACCGCCACGCTCGCCGCGCGCTACGACGACCCGCTCGCCGTCGGGATCGGAGCCGTGCTCGCACTGTGGGCGGTGTCCGCGCTCGCGGCCTTCGGGGGCAGCCGCCTGCAACGGGTGGTGCCGGTGCGCTGGGTGACGCGGGTGACGGCCGCCATCCTCGTGGTCCTCGCCGTGCTCAGCGCGATAGACGCGATCCGCGGCTGAGCACGACCCCGCTACGCCTGACCGATCGGCTAGGAGTGGTCCCCGCCGGGAACTGCATGATCAGTGCACCCACAGCCGCATGGAGGGTGTTGCCGAGTCGCCGCTGGGCACAGCCCTCGCCGACATTACTTCAGGGGCTCGCGCCCCCCTTTCCCCTTCACGCACCGGGTCGACGGGACACACCTGGTCAGGCCGCTCCTAGTCGTCATCCGGTGCACCGGGGACGGCCGGTGCCTCGATTCCCGGCCGTTGGCCGTCGTCGTCGGAGCCCGGGGCGTCGTCGACGGGGACCAGCCCGAAGACCGAGAAGCTGATGGCCCAGTACGCGATGTAGCCGACCAGCAGTGCCGCTCCGTGCCAGCGCCGCAGGTGGCCGGTGAGCAGCGCGTACGCGGCGAACCCGTTGATCACCACGAGGGCCGGCAGGTGCCAGGTGAAGATGTCCGGGGTGATCAGGAGCGCGCCGCCGGCCAGGGCGATGATGCCGACCTTCGCGGTCACGGAGAACACGACGCTGCCGATGACGTTGCCGACGCCGATCGCGGGCGCGCCGCGCCGGGCCGGTTCCGCGGTCAGGAAGATGTCCTCCACGGAGAGCACCAGCGTCGCGATCGTCGCCCCGAAGACGGTGCCGCTGATCGCGAAGTCCTCGAGGATGCCCTCGGTGCCCTCCGTCATGGCCCAGGCGCCCACGACGAGACCGACCAGCGCGAGGAACGCCAGCAGGACGAGCAACCACCCGGGCCGGTCGTTCGACGTCCCCTCGCCCACCTCGCCGGTCTCGTAGAGGTCGCCGGCACCGCTGCCACCGCCTCCCCCGGTGTTCCCGACGCCGGCGGCCGCGAGCTCGCGGGTGTCGAGCCTCTCCAGCACCTCCGTGCTGCGGAACGTCGGCATCGCACGCCGGGACTCGCGGTAGCCGACGTAGGCGACGAACAGGACGAACAGCGCGATGAAAACGATCGCCGTCGCGGTCCCCAGCTGCCCCAGCAACGCCGGCACGATCAGCACGAGCGGGGAGATCGCGAACAAGGCGATGTAGTCCTTGGGGATCTCCACGCGAGACGGGGCCACGAGAGCGGCGATCGCGAGCACCAGGCCCGTCATGGAGATGACGGTTCCGAAGATGACGCCGAGCGCGACGTCCTCGAGGCCTTCGAGGTTGAGCGCCACACCGAAGACGAGGTCGTCGAACTCGATCCCGGTGAACAGGATGGCCAGCAGGAACAGCGAGATCGCCAGGCCACGGGCCGCGCCGACCAGGTGGGTGATCAGCTTCTCGGCGCTGTAGACCAGGATCGCCGCTCCGACGACGAATATGAGAATGGACGTCATTCGGCTGCTCCCCCTTGAGCAACGGACAGGCGAGGTCCCCCGGGCCCACCTGTGACGGTCAGTTGTGGAGCGTCTCGCCACCGGACGGGATCGGGGGTCCGGTGCCGCATCACCAGCGTCGCAAAACCACTACCGGCCGCGCGACCTCCGTTGGAGGATCCGTGCCGGTCGCGCGCGACCGGTTCGTCCCGTCCGCCCGGAGACGGGTGTGATCGCAGCGAAGCGCGACGGCCCCGTCACCTGGCCGATCAGGCTCGGCGTCGAGGATCACGACCGGCAGGACGGGCCGGGAGGAGCGGGGCGCCCGGCGGTGGGCGGGGCCAGCCGAAAGGGCAGGGCGGTGGCCGGGCGCAGACGCTGTCGCCGAGGAGGGTGGAGTTGTGGTCAGACCGGTCACCAGTGCGGGACCCGCGGGCGTCCACGGTCATAGCCTGTGAGTGGGCCCGCGACCGCGGCACCCCCGGACGAGGGCGTCGTACCCGGCACGACAAGACGGCGCACCGGAGGTGTGTCATGGCATGGCTCGTGCTGGTGGTGTCGGGCGTCCTGGAGACGGTCTGGGCGGCGGCCCTGAGCCGCTCGGAGGGCTTCAGCAGGCTCGTGCCGTCGCTCGTCTTCGCGGTCGCGCTGGTGTTGAGCATGCTCGGGCTGGCCTTCGCCCTCCGCGAGATCCCGGTGGGGAGCGGTTACGCGATCTGGGTCGGGATCGGGGCCGTCGGCACCGCGCTGTACGGGATGGCGGTTCTCGGAGAGCCGGTCACGGCGCTGCGGCTGTTGTGCCTCGTCGCGATCGTCTGCGGCGTCGTCGGCCTGAAGTTCCTGCATTAACCGGAGCCCGATCGGGAACACGCCCGAAGCGGGTCGTCAAGAGCGGCCCCGAAGCGGGACTCAGGAGGAACGGTGACCGTCACGGGCATCATCACCGCGATCATCATCGGCGCCATCATCGGATTCCTCGGCCGCCTGGTGGCACCGGGGAAGCAGGACATCCCGATCTGGCTGACCATCCTGGTCGGCATCGTCGCCGCGTTCATCGGCACCTGGATCGCCGGGTTGTTCGGGGTGGCCGACACCGGGGGGATCGACTGGATCGAACTCATCATGCAGATCGTCGTGGCCGCCATCGGCGTCACGGTCGTGGCGGGCATCTACGGCCGCCGCGCGGTCCGGCACTAGCGGGTCCGGATCAGGGGTCGGGTCCCCGGCGCGCCGCACGTGCGCGCCGGGGATCTGCTCTGCGAGCCGAGCGGCGGGTGAGCACCTCGGTGCACCGGACTCCCCAGCGGGGCATGATCGGACGAGCCGAACCGCGACAGGAGGACGATGCCGACGCCACCCACCTTCGTCGACGTGCAGGCCGCCGCGGAACGGATCCGCGGGCACGCGCACCGCACGCCGGTGCTGACCTCACGCCGGATCGACGCCGACACCGGCGCTCACCTGCATTTCAAGTGCGAGAACTTCCAGCGCATGGGGGCGTTCAAGTTCCGCGGCGCGTTCAACGCGTTGTCGCGGTTCGACGAGGATCAGCGCCGGGCCGGCGTCGTGACCTACTCGTCGGGCAACCACGCCCAGGGGATCGCGCTGGCCGCGAACATCCTCGGCATCCCGGCCACCATCCTCATGCCGGACGACGCGCCCGAGAGCAAGGTGGCCGCGACGCTCGGGTACGGCGCCTCGGTGGTGCGGTTCGACCGCTACGGCGAGGACCGCGAGGAGATCGGCCGCGCACTCGCCGCCGACAAGGGCCTCACCCTGGTGCCGCCGTACGACCACCCGGACATCATCGCGGGGCAGGGCACGGCCGCCATGGAACTGTTCGAGCAGGTCGGAGAGCTCGACGCGCTGTTCGTCTGCCTCGGCGGCGGAGGTCTCCTGTCGGGTTCCGCGCTCGCCGCGCGGGCGCTCGCGCCCTCGTGCCGCGTCATCGGCGTCGAGCCGGAGGCGGGCGACGACGGGCTCCGGTCGTTGCGCGCCGGCTCCATCGTGCACATCGACACACCGGTGACGATCGCCGACGGCGCCCAGACCCAGCACCTCGGCGTGCTGCCGTTCGAGATCATCCGCCGGGACGTCGACGACATCGTGACGGCGAGCGACGCGGAGCTGGTGGCGGCCATGCGCGTGTTCGCGTCGACGATGAAGATCGTCGTGGAGCCCACCGGCTGCCTCGCGTTCGCGGCCGTCCGCCGGCTCGCCGCCGAGCTCTCCGGGCAGCGGGTCGGGGTGCTGGTGAGCGGCGGGAACGTCGACCTCGACCGCTTCGCGGCGCTCGTCACGAGCTGATCGCGGTTCAGGACGCGTCGGGCGGAGCCGTCACACCGAGCTCGACAGGCAGGGTGTCGACCCCGAAGACGAACGACAGCCTCCGGAACGGCAGCTCGGACGGCTCCATGCCGAGCCGGATGTCGGGGAAGCGGCGGACGAGCGCGGGGTAGGCGGCGCGCAGCTCCATGCGCGCGAGCTCGGCGCCGATGCACCGGTGCAGCCCGTGCCCGAAGGCGAGGTGCGGCCGGGCGGCACGGCTCGGGTCGAAGTCGTCCTGGTTCCCGTCGCGGTTGGCCGCGCTGAGCGAGCAGATGACGATGTCGCCCTCCTCGATGGTGGCGTCACCGATCCGAACCCGCTCCCTGGCGAAGCGCGGGAACGCGACCTGCACGACCGTGAGGTATCGCAGCAGCTCGTCGACGAACGGGTCGACCGCCTCCCCGCCCTCCCGCACCGCCTCGCGGCTCTCCGGGTGCTGCATGAGCACGATGGTGCCGAGCGCCAGCATGCTGGCCGTGGTCTCCAGTCCGCCGGTGAGCAGGCCGTCGGCCAGCCCGGCGAGCTCGTGGTCGGACAGGTTGTCACCGTGCTCGCGCACGAGGCGGCCGAGCAGCCCGTCGCCGGGTTCCCCCCGCTGCTTCTGCACGATCTTGAGCAGGTACTCCATGGACTCGGAGATCGCGCCGAGCGAACCGGTGACCCCACCGAGCAGGTCGAAGCGGGTGGTGGACAGGCGCTGGAACTCGGCGCGGTCGGAGTAGGGCACGCCGAGCAGCTCGCAGATCGTGAGCGACGGGATCGGCAGCGCGAAGCTCTGGACGAGGTCCACCCGCTGCCCGTCGGCTGCGAGGTCCTGCATCTCGTCCAGCTGGCCGTCGACGATGGCCTCGATCCGCGGCGCGAGCCTGCGCAGCCGGTGCCCAGTGAACTCCGGAGTGAGCAGCTTGCGCAGCCGCGTGTGGTCCGGCGGGTCGGTGAAGCCCAGGCCGCCCGGGTTCTGCTCGGCGGTGATCCCGACCGTGCCGACGAGGTTGGTGAAGTCGTTGCTGAACGCGGGGGCGTTCGCGAGCACCGCCTTCGTCTCCTCGTACCCGGTGACCAGCCACGCCCGCAGCCCGAAGGGGAGCTTCATCCGGCTGATCGGCGCGACGGCGCGCAGGTCGCCGAGCTCGGCGACGGGGTCCAGCCCGGCGCGCTGCAGCGGCACCATGGCCGAGTCGGGCAGAACGGACAGCAGTGCGTCCGTGCTGCCGCCGCGCCTACGTCCCAGCCGCAGCCGGGCGAGTGTGGCGATGATGCGTCTGCGGGCCCCCCACATGCGGCAGAACTCTATGCAGGTGGGCCACCCCGGTGGTGAGAGTGTGCTGAGATCGGTCCTTCTCCGTCGGTGAGGAACGTCCGCAGCGCTCCGGCCAGCTCGTCCGGCGCCTCCTCGGCCATGTGGTGGCCGGACTCGATCGGTCCGCCGCCGCGCAGGTCGGTGGCCCAGCCGCGCCAGATCTCCCGCGGGTCGCCGTAGAGGTCTTCCAGGTCGTCGTGCCGCGACCACAGCACCAGCAGCGGGCAGGTCACGCGCCGCCCGGCGGCCCGGTCGGCCTCCTCGTGCGCACGGTCGATGCCGAGCCCGGCCCGGTAGTCCTCGAGCATCGCCCGCACCGTCTCCGGGTTCCGGACCGCGCTGCGGAACTCCGCGAACGCCTCCTCCCCGATGTGCCGTGGGCTGCCGCCGTACCAGGCGTCCGGATCGGCGAGGATCGCCCGCTCCGGCTTCTCGGGCTGCGCGAAGAAGAACCAGTGCCACCACGACCCGGCGAACCGGTCGTCGCACCTCGCCAGGTGCTCGGAGATCGGGATGCAGTCGAGGAGCACGAGGCGATCGACCGCCGCCGGGTGGTCGAGGGCGAGGCGCAGCGCGACGTAGCTGCCGCGGTCGTGCCCGGCCAGGGCGAACCGGTCGTGGCCGAGCCGGCGCATCAGGCGCACCATGTCGCCCGCCATCGCGCGCTTGGAGTACGGCGCGTGGTCCGGGGTGGTCGGCGGCTTCGACGAACGCCCGTAGCCACGCAGGTCCGGCACCACGACGGTGTGCCCGGCCGCAACGAGCTGCGGCGCCACGCGGTGCCAGGTGGCGCCGGTGCGCGGATGGCCGTGCAGGAGCAGCACGGGTGGCCCGCCGCCGCCGTGGCGCACGTACAGCTGCGCCTCGCCGACATCGATCGACCCGGTGGTGAAGCCCTCGAACAGCGGCACCCGACCATGCTCGGCCAGCCGGGTTACGCTCGCAAGCGCGATGCCGAACCCGCCCGACACCCAGGACGCCGTGCTCGCCCTGATGTCGGCGCGCACCGGGCACTTCCCGCTGGAGTCCGGCCACCACGGGGAGCTGTGGCTGGAGCTGGACGCGTTGTTCTGGGAGCCCACGCGGTTGGAGCCGGCGGCCCGGCAGCTGGCCGAGCTGATCCGCCCGCACGGACCCGACGTCGTGTGTGGCCCGCTGGTGGGCGGCGCGTTCCTCGCGCATGTCGTCGCCTCGCGGCTCGGCGTCCGCTGCTGCCACACCGAGCGCGCGTCGGCGGGCGACGGCGGCCTCTACGCGGCCACCTACCGGCTGCCCGACGCGCTGGCAGCCCGGCTCCCCGGCGCGCGGGTGGCCGTGGTCGACGACGTGGTCAACGCCGGGTCGGCCGTGCGGGCCACCGTCGCGGCGCTCGCGGAGGCCGGCGCCCGGCCGGTGGCGCTCGGGGCACTGCTCACGCTCGGCACCACACCGACCGCGGTGGCCGACTCCCTCGGTCTGCCACTGGAGACCCTCGCGACCCGCGAGAACGAGATCTGGGAGCCGGAGCGCTGCCCGCGGTGCGCAAACGGGGAGCCCCTGCAGACGCCGTGATGGATCATCGGGGCATGGCGGTGCTCGACGTGATCGTCCCGAAGCTCGTCGCGCTCCCGGGGGTCGTCGCCGTGGTGCTCGGCGGGAGCCGGGCGCGCGGCACGGAGCGCCCCGACAGCGACTGGGACATCGGGCTCTACTACCGCGGCGGCTTCGACGCCGCGCTCATCGCCGGGCTCGGATTCCCCGGGCACGTCGCGTCGCCCGGTGAGTGGGGCCGGATCATCAACGGCGGGGCGTGGATCTCGGTCGAGGGCGAGCCGGTGGACGTGCTCCTGCGGGACCTCGACGTCGTGGAGGGCTGGTGGGCGGACGCGCAGGCCGGCCGGTTCGACATCGACAACGTCGAGGGCCACATCGCCGGCCTGCCCACCTACACCCCGGTCGGCGAGCTCGCGACCTGCCGGGTGCTGCACGGCCGGCTGCCGCGGGTGACCTACCCGGACGCGCTGCGGGCGGCAGCGCGTCGACGGTGGAGCTGGAACGGCGCCTTCTCGCTCGCCTTCGCCGAGAAGTACGCGGCGCGCGGGGACGTCACGCTCGCCGCGGGCACGATGGCGCGGGCCACCGCGCAGACGGCGCACGGCGTACTGGCCGGGCGAGGCGAGTGGGTGCTGAACGAGAAGGGCATCGTCGACGCCGCCGGTCTCGGCGCGGCCCACGCGATCATCGGCGGGTGTGCCGACGATCCGGAAGGAGCGGTTCGGACGCTCCGGGACCTCCTGTCCCCGCCCGCCCTCGACCAGCTGAACGCCCGCACGAATCCACCGATCAGAAATCCTCCGCCACGTCGTCAGTTCTGATAGCCCCTCGCACCGGTGGAAGGATTGACGACCATGACCGACGCCAGACCGCTGGGCGTCGACGAGGCCACGTTCCTCGCGGCGGTCCGCTCGGACGACACGGCGCGGTTCGCACTCGTCACGGAGCGCCACCGGCGTGAGCTGCAGGTGCACTGCTACCGGATGCTCGCGAACTACGAGGACGCCCAGGACATGACGCAGGAGACGTTCCTGCGAGCGTGGAACAAGCGGGAGTCGTTCAAGGGCCACGCTGCGCTGCGGACCTGGCTGTACCGGATCGCGACGAACGCCTGCCTCGACTTCCTGGAGAAGCGCAGGAACCGCACACCCGTACCGACCGAGCTGCCGGATGCCGGCTCCGAGGTGCCGTACCTGCAGCCGTACCCGGACCGGATGCTCCCCGAGGACCCGGAGGAATCGGTGGTGGCGCGGGAGACGATCGAGCTGGCGTTCATCGTCGCCGTCCAGCACCTGCCGCCGCGGCAGCGGGCGGTGTTCATCCTGCGCGACGTCCTCGGCTGGCCGGCGTCGAAGGCCGCCGACGCCCTCGAGCTGACCGTCGCATCGGTGACGAGCGCACTGCAGCGGGCCCGTGTGACGATGCGCGAGCAGCTGCCCGCCCGCCGCCTCGACTGGCGGAGCCCCGCCACCCACGAGCTGTCGAACGAAGAGCGCGGCGTGGTGGGGTCGTACATCGACGCCCATGAGCGCAACGACCTCGACGGGCTGATGTCCCTGCTGCGCGGCGACCTGCGCTTCGCGATGCTGCCCGATCCGGGCACTGTGATCATGACGGCCGAGGACGCGGTGGACGGCTGGGTCTCCGGTGGGCTCTTCCAGCGCGGCCACGACGACTGGCGCGGTATCGCCACGACGGTCAACCGCATGCCTGCCGCCGTGCTGTACCTCCGCACCCCGGACGCCCCGGAGTACCGGCTTTTTGCCATCGCGGTCCTGCGCATCGTCGACGGGAAGATCGCCGAGCTCACCGGGTTCGACGCCACCGACAAACCATGGCTGGGCCTGCCCCCGACGCTGTGATGGCACAAGCCGTGCTCATCGCCTCGTCTCGTACCGGGTCAGCACCACGCCGCCGGGGAACGTCCGCGTCTCCACCAGGTTCAGGTTCACCCAGCTGTCCAGCGCCGTGAAGAACGGCGTGCCGCCGCCCACCAGGACCGGCACGGTGACCAGCGCGTACTCGTCGATCAGCCCGGCCCGCACGGCGGCCCCGGCGAGCGTTGCGCCGGCGATGCCCATCGGCCCGCCGTCCTCGGCCTTGAGCCGGGTGATCTCGGCGACCGCGTCGCCGGTGACCAGGCGGGTGTTCCAGTCGACCTTGTCGATCGTCGAGGAGAACACCACCTTCGGCGTGTCCCGCCAGTTCCGCGCGAACTCGATCTCCGCCGGGCCGGCGCCGGGCTGCTGGTCGCCGGTCGGCCAGTAGGAGCTCATCGCCTCCCACAGCTTGCGCCCGTACAGCAACAGTTCGTTCGCCCGCTCCCGGTCGAGCCACCACTGGAACAGCTCGTCGCTCGGCCCACCGTGCGCGCCGGAGTCCCCGCCGCTCCAGCCGATGTCGTCGCCGGTCGCGGCGGTGTAGCCGTCCAGGGTCACGTTCATGCCGAAGATCAGTTTCCGCATCGTGCCAGCCTCCAGTGAGTCGGTCTCACACGTACAGACGGGCGCGGCGCGGAAACCTGATCGGCGCATGATCCGCGTCCGCAGGTAGTCCTCGCGTCGACGACGAACGCCGGGTCCTCCCTCGGGGGAGGCCCGGCGTTCGCCCTGCTGAGGCTGGCGGTAGCGGTGGGATTTGAACCCACGGACGCTTGCACGTCACGCGCTTTCGAGGCGCGCTCCTTCGGCCGCTCGGACACGCTACCGCCGAAGAGCTTACTAGGCGCCCGGACTGCGTGACGCCCCGCCCGGGGGCCGGTGGAGAATCCAGCGGTGATCTCCTCGTCAGCCGCACGGCGGGTGCTGGTGGCGGCCGCCCTCGTCCTCTCCGCCGCCGCGTGTGCGCCCGAGCCGGCGGCACCGCCGGCCTCCGGCGGATCGTCCTGCGAGCCCGGCGCCCTGCCCACCCTCACGGCGGGGACGCTCACGCTCGGCACCGACCAACCGGTCTACCCGCCGTGGTACCTGGACGACGACCCGGCGTCCGGCCGTGGTTTCGAGAGCGCCGTGGCCTACGCGATCGCCGACGGGCTCGGCTACCCGCGGGACGAGGTCGCCTGGGTCCGCGTGCCGTTCAACGCGTCCATCCAGCCCGGGCCGAAGTCGTACGACCTGAACCTCACCGAGTTCTCGATCACCCCGGAGCGGGCGCAGGCCGTGGACTTCTCCGCGCCGTACTACGACGTGAAGCAGGCGGTCGTCGCGCTGGGGACCGGCCCGGGCGCGGGCGTCGCCTCGATCGCCGACCTGAAGGGCCTGCGGCTCGGCGCGCAGGTGGGCACCACGAGCTACCAGGCGATCGTCGACCAGATCGTCCCCACGAGCGGGCCCGCGGTGTTCAACACCAACGACGACGCGAAGCTCGCCCTGTCGAACGGGCAGGTCGACGCGATCGTGGTGGACCTGCCCACGGCGTTCTACATCACCTCCGCGGAGCTGGAGAACGCGAAGATCGTCGGGCAGCTGCCGCTGGGCCGCGGCACCCCGGAGCAGTTCGGGGCCGTGCTGGACAAGGACAGCCCGCTCACCGCGTGCGTCTCGGCCGTGGTCGAGCGGCTCCGCGCGGACGGCACGCTCGCCGCGCTGGAGGAGCAGTGGCTCGCGTCGGCGGAGACCGCCCCGGAACTGCGGTGATCCTGAGTCCGCTCGCCCAGGGGCGGCTCGCGTACCGCCGCTACCGGGCCCGGCGCTCCACCCTGGTCGCGCTCGCGTCCACCGTGGTGTTCGCCGCGGCCGTGGCGATCGGGGTGACCAGTGCACCGGGCTGGCCGCGCGTCCAGGAGACGTTCCTCGACGTGCGGGTCGGCTGGGACTCGCTGCCCGAGGTCCTCGCCGGCCTGTGGCTGAACATCCGGGTGCTCGTCGTCGCCGAGCTCGGGGTCCTCACGCTCGGGCTGCTGCTCGCCGTGCTGCGCACGCTGCGCGGCCCGGTGTTCTTCCCGCTGCGCGCGCTGGCCACCGGGTACGTGGACCTGTTCCGCGGAGTGCCACTGCTCATCGCGCTCTACCTGATCGGCTTCGGGCTGCCCGCGCTGCGCCTGCAGGGCGTGCCGACGGACACCGCGGTACTCGGCACGATCACGCTGATCCTCGTCTACTCCGCTTACGTGGCCGAGGTCTTCCGGGCGGGGATCGAGTCGGTGCACCCGTCGCAGCGCGCCGCGGCCCGCTCGCTGGGTCTGAGCCACCGCCAGTCGATGCGGCTGGTGATCCTTCCGCAGGCGGTCCGGCGGGTCCTGCCGCCGCTGCTCAACGACTTCGTCGCCCTGCAGAAGGACGTCGGGCTGATCTCGGTGCTCGGCGCGGTGGACGCGATCCGGGCCGCCCAGATCACGTCGGCGCGCACGTTCGACTTCACGCCCTACGTCGTGGCGGCACTGCTGTTCGTGCTGCTCGCGGTGCCCACCGCGCGGATCGCCGACGCCGTGGCCGCACGGGCCACCCGCCGGCAGGGGCTCGCATGACCTCGGTGCTGGAGGTGCGCGGCCTCGTCAAGCGCTACGGCGACGCCACCGTGCTCGACCACGTCGACCTCACGGTCGGCGAGCACCAGGTCGTCACGGTGATCGGCTCGTCGGGTTCCGGCAAGTCGACGCTGCTGCGCTGCGTCGATCTCCTCGAGGAGGTCGACGACGGCCAGGTGCTGCTCGACGGCGTCGACGTCTCCGACCCGCGGGCCGACGTGGCGGCGGCGCAGCGGCGCATGGCGATCGTGTTCCAGGCGTTCAACCTGTTCCCGCACATGACCGCGCTGCAGAACGTCGCGCTGGCCCCGCGGGTGGTGCACGGCCTGCCCGCCGCGGAGGCCGACGAGCGAGCGGGCCGGCTGCTCGACCGCGTCGGGCTCGCGGGCAGGGCCGGCGACCATCCCGACCGGCTCTCCGGCGGCCAGCAGCAGCGGGTGGCGATCGCCCGTGCGCTCGCGGTCCGCCCGCGCCTGCTCCTCCTCGACGAGATCACCTCCGCCCTGGACCCCGAACTGGTCGGCGAGGTGCTCGCCATCGTCCGTGAGCTCGCCACCGAGGGCGTCACCATCCTGATGGCGACGCACGAGATGGGCTTCGCCCGCCAGGTGTCGGATCGGGTCTGCTTCCTCGACGGCGGGCGCGTGCTCGAGTCCGGCCCGCCGGCCCAGGTTCTCGGCGACCCCGTGCAGGAACGCACGCGGCAGTTCCTGTCCCGGGTGATCGCCGCGGGGCGACTGGGTTAATCGCGTTCACGTTCCTCCAATACGGTGACCCGCATGCGCCGGTTGCTCGCCGCCCTGCCCGTCGTGTTGCTGCTGCTCGCGGGCTGCGGATCGACATCCACACCGCCGCCTCCCCCACCGCCACCTCCTGCCCCGGTGACACCCACGGCGGAGACCACGGCGGGCGAGTGGGCCGGCCGGATCGGGATCCCCGGCGCACCGCTCGAGATCGGCATCCGGCTGACGGCCGAGAACGGCGCGCTGCACGGCGAGATCGACATCCCGGCGCAGGCCATCAAGGCCATGCCGCTCACCGACGTGCAGCTCGAGGCGCGCGACCTCTACTTCCGCCTCCCCGACGTGGGGGGCGACGCCTGGTACCGGGGCACGTTCGAGGCGGACGGCAAGAGCATCCCCGGCGCGTTCACGCAGTACGGCCAGTCGTTCCCGCTCGTGCTGCGCCCCGGACCCGTCGCGGGCCGGCCGCAGGAGCCGAAGCCCCCGTTCCCGTACCGCATCGAGGAGGTCAAGTACCCCGGCCAGGGCGTCGACATCGCCGGCACGCTGACCCTCCCGCAGGGACCGGGCCCGTTCACCACGGTCGTGCTCCTCACCGGCAGCGGCGCGCAGAACCGCGACGAGGAGCTCTTCGGGCACAAGCCGTTCCTGCTGCTCGCCGACATCCTGACGCGCGCCGGGTACGCGGTGCTGCGCGTCGACGACCGCGGCATCGGCGGGTCGACCGGATCGATCTACGACTCGAACTACGACCAGCTCACCGGCGACGTCGTGGCCGGCCTGGACTACCTGCGCAGCCGCCAGGACATCAACGGCGCGAAGATCGGGCTGCTCGGGCACAGCGAGGGCGGCTACCTCGTTCCGCTGGTCGCGCAGCGCACCCCGATCGCGTTCGCGATCATGATGGCCGGGCCCGCCGCACCCGGTGAGGAGGTGCTGGCGCTGCAGAACCAGCTGCTGCTCGAGTCCGCGGGGGCCCCGCCCCAGGTCGTGTCGCAGCAGATCGCATACGTGCACACGCTGGTCGCCCTGCTGCGGGCCGAGGACTACCAGCGGGCGCGTGCGCTCGCCGTACGGCAGCTCGTGTCCCAGGCCACGGGCCTGCCGCCGGAGCAGCAGCCCAGCCCGGACCAGATCGAGGCCCAGGTGGCGGCCACCGTCAACCCGTACTACCGCTCGTGGGCGGTGCACGACCCGGCCCCCGCGTTGCAGGCGCTCCGGGTGCCCGCGCTCGCGTTCTTCGGCGGCGCGGACCTGCAGGTCCCGGCGGGGCAGAACGAGCCGCTGATGCGCTCGCTGCTCGCGGGGGACCCGGACGCCACGGTCCGGACCCTGCCCGGGCTCAACCACCTCATGCAGCCGGCCGGGACCGGCGGCCTGGACGAGTACGCCACCATCGACACGACCATCGACCCGTCCGCGCTCGACCTGGTGCGCAGCTGGCTCACGCAGCGGTTCCCGGCGTAGGGCGGCCGCCCGAACTAGTGTCCCGAGCGGTGGGGCGCGAAGAACTCCTCCAGCAGCTCGGCGCACTCCGCCTCCAGCACGCCGCCCACCACCTCGGGGCGGTGGTTCAGGCGCCGGTCGCGCAGCACGTCCCACAGGGAGCCCGCGGCGCCCGTCCGCGGTTCCCAGGCGCCGAAGACGACCCGCCGCACCCGGGCCAGCCCGAGCGCTCCCGCGCACATCGTGCACGGCTCGACCGTGACGGCGACCGTGCAGCCCTCCAAGCGCCACTCGCCGGCGACGCCCGCCGCCGCGCGCAGGGCGAGCAGCTCGGCGTGCGCGGTGGGGTCGCCCAGGGCCTCGCGCGCGTTGCAGGCCGCCGCCAGCTCGCGGCCCGCGGCGTCGACGACGATCGCACCGATCGGGACGTCGCCGGTGGCCGGTGCGGCCGCGGCCACCACGAGCGCACGCCGGACGAGCGCCTCGTCCGAGGCGAGCGGTGGCAATGTCACCCGGGCCTACTCGACGACCTCGGCAAGAGCGTTGGCGAACCCGCAGCGACGGCCGATCGTGGCCAGCTGCTCGTCGGGATAGAGCTCGACCTCGACGGCGAGCACCTCCAGCTCGTCGGCGGGCAGGCCGAGGTCGGCGAGGATCGCGAGGTCGCCCTCCGGCCACGGCGGCGCATCGAGCGCGTCCTCCTCGGCGGGGAGCTCGACGCGCAGCAGGTCGAGCACGTCGGCGGCCACGTCGTAGTCGAGGGCCGCGACAGCGTCGGAGACCATCAGCGCAACCCCACCCGGCGTGGGGCGCAACAGCACGAAGAACTCGTCGTCGACGTCGAGCAGGCCGAGCACCGCGCCGGTGGAGCGCAGCGCGCGCAGCTCGGTGATCGCCGTGTCGAGGTCGACCAGCGCCTCGGGTGCCAGACGCAGGCAACGCCACAGGCCGTCCTCCCGGATCGCCGCGACGGCGTATCCGGGCAGGGCCTGTTCCCGCACGTCCGCGGGACGCTCGACGCTCTGCACCGCCATAGCCCATACGGTAAGCCTCCGGGCGACTGTGCTCCAAACCACAACGGGAAGTTGGCCCTCGCGTCACCTCCCGGAGATGCCAGGATCGTGCACATGTCGCTACCGGGTGCCCCGATCGACGGACTGCACGCCCACGCCCGCAGTGTCCAGCCACGCACGGTGACGTTGCGGCGTGCGCTGCACCGCCATCCGGAGCTGGGGCTCGACCTGCCCCGCACGCGGGATGCCGTGGTCACCGCGCTCGCCGACCTGCCGGTGCAGGTGCACCTCGGCCGCTCGGTCAGCTCGGTGGTGGCGGTGCTGGAGGGCCATCGACCCGGCCCCACGATCCTGCTGCGCGGCGACATGGACGCGCTGCCCCTGCCGGAGGACACGGGGCTCCCGTTCGCCTCCGAGGTGCCCGGCAGCATGCACGCCTGCGGGCATGACACGCACGTGGCGATGCTCGCGTCGGCGGCCCACGTGCTCGCCGACCGTCGCGACGAGCTCAGAGGGCGCGTCGTGTTCATGTTCCAGCCCGGCGAGGAGGGCTTCCACGGCGCCCGGTACATGATCGAGGAGGGCCTGCTCGACCGCACCGGTCCCACCGGCCGGCCGGACGCCGCGTTCGCCCTGCACATCTCCGCGACGCTGCCGTCCGGCGAGGTGCACGCCCGTCCCGGGCCGTTGATGGCGGCCGCCGACGTCATCCGGGTCACCGTCAGCGGCCGCGGCGGCCACGCCTCGGCCCCGCACGACGCGCTCGACCCGGTGCCCGCGACCGCGGCGATGGTGGGGGCGCTGCAGACCGCGGTGACGCGGCGCATCGACACCCACCAACCGGTGGTGCTCACGATCGCGCACATCATGGCCGGCACCACCAACAACGTCATCCCGGAGACCGCCGTCCTCGAGGGCACGCTGCGCAGCCTCTCCGAGACGACCCGCGCCACCATGTACGAGGAGATCCGGCGGGTCTGCCGGCACACCGCCATGGCCCACGGGTGCACGGCCGAGGTGGAGATCGAGCCGGGATATCCCGTCACGGTCAACGACTCCGGGGCGGTCGACCACGTCTCCGCCCTCGCCGGCGACGTGCTCGGGCGCGACAACGTGGTCCCGATGTCCAGCCCGATCATGGGCGCCGAGGACTTCTCCTACGTGCTCGCCGAAGTGCCCGGCGCGCTCGCGTTCCTCGGCGGCTGCCCGCCCAGCGTCGACCCCGCGCTCGCCCCGCCCAACCACTCCAACCGCGTCGTCTTCGACGAGGAGGCGATGGCCGCGGGTGTCGCCGTCTACGCCGGCCTGGCCTTAGGAGCGCACTGACGAGCTGTGGCCTACTGCGCGGCGCCCAGGCGGCCACCTCGCTGCGTTGTCGTCGTCGCAGACACAACCCGGTATCGGCCTCCTCCTCCGCCTTGCGATGCGACCACCTGGACACCGCTCGCTACGGCCGCAGCTCGTCAGCACCCTCCCAACCGGCCTGTAAGGATGGCGGGGTGCTGCCTGATCTCCGCGAACTCGGCATGTCCCTGCGCTCCCGGGAGCTCTCCGCCACCGAGCACGTCCGGGACGTCCTGGACCGCCTCGCCGCCGACACGTGCAACGCCGTCATCGCCCTGGACTCCGAACGCGCGCTGGCCGCGGCCGCGGAGCGGGACGCGGAGCTGGCGCGCGGGGAGTGGCGCGGGCCACTGCACGGCGTCGCGGTGGGTGTGAAGGACCTGATCGACGTGGAAGGCCTCCCGACCCGGGCCGGCTCGAACGTCCTCGCCGACGCTCCGCCTGCGGCCGTCGACGCACCGGTGGTCGCCCGGTTGCGCGAGGCGGGCGCCGTGGTCGTCGCGAAGCTGCACACCCACGAGTTCGCCTACGGACCGACGGGCGACGTCGCCGCCACGGGACCCGCGCACAACCCGCACGACCCGTCGCGGATCACCGGGGGCTCCTCGTCGGGCTCCGCGGCCGCCGTCGGCGCGGGGCACCTGCCGCTCGCGCTCGGCACGGACACCGGCGCGAGCGTGCGCACCCCGGCCGCGCTCTGCGGCGTGGTCGGGCTGAAGCCGGCGTTCGGCGCCCTGCCGGTCGACGGGTGCTTCCCGCTCTCGGAGTCCCTCGACCACGTCGGCGTGCTCGCCCCCGACGTGCACGCGGCATCCGTCGCGTGGGACGTGCTCAGCCGGCCGGACGGCACCGGCGGCGGTATCCAGAGCCCCGGCGTCGGCGGCGTGCGCGTCGGCCTGCTCACCGACGAGTACTGGCGCGCGCTCGACCCGGCCCTCGCCAAGGCGGTCGACACCGCGGCCGCCCGGCTGCAGGCACGCGGGGCGCACCTGCACGAGGTGTCCACCCCGATGATCGAGGAGCTCGCCGCCACGTACCCGGTGATCGTCGGCGCCGAGGCGTACGCCACGCACGCCCGGTGGCTCGCCGACCGGCCGCAGGACTACCAGCCGATCACGCGCGAGCGGCTGCTGCCGTTCGCCGACCAGCCGGCGCGGGCCTACGTCGACGCCCTGCGCGCCCGGCGGCGCCTCAAGGCGGCCCTGCGCGCGTCCGTCGCCCACCTCGACGTCCTGCTGCTGCCCACCACCCGGCTGCGGGCCACCCCGATCGGGCAGGCCGACGTCACGGTCGACGGCGCCGAGGTGGCGGTCCGGCCCCAGCTGCTCGGGCTCACCCTGCCGTTCAACCTCACCGGGTGGCCCGCCGCCTCCGTGCCCGGCGAGGTGACCGACGGCGGCCTCCCCGCGGGCGTCCAGATCGTCGGCGTGCGGCTGGAGGAGCGCGGGGTCCTGCGCGTGGCGGGGGCGCTCGCCCGCGGCTGAGGGCGGGCCGCGTACCGTTCCGCGGCGTGACGGAGCGGGCGGTGTGCGTGATCGGCGCCGGGTTGATCGGCGGGTCGCTGATGCGGGCCGCGGACAAGGCCGGGCGGACCGTCTGGGGCACCAGTGCATCCGACGGGACCGCGGCGGAGGCGCGTGCCGACGGGTTCGACGTCGGCACCGACACCGACGCCGCGCTGCGCCGGGCCGCCGAGGCGGACGCGCTCGTGGTGCTGGCCGTCCCGCTGCCGGCCGTCGACGGCGTGCTGCGGCGGGTCGCCGCCGTGGCGCCCACGTGCCGGCTCACCGACGCGGTGAGCGTCAAGGTCGCGGTGGCCGACGCCGTGGCCCGGACCGCGCCACGGGCCCGTTACGTGGGCGGGCACCCGATGGCGGGCACCTCCGAGTCGGGCTGGGCCGCGGGGAACGGCGGCCTGTTCGCCGATGCCGCCTGGGTGGTGGCCGCGGACGACGGCGTCGACCTCGACGTGTGGGCCGACGTCGCGGAGCTCGCGTGGGCCTGCGGGTCGCGCGTGGTGCCGGCCGCGTCCGACGAGCACGACCTCGCGGTGGCGCGCGTCTCGCACCTGCCGCACCTGCTCGCGGCCGTGCTCGCGGCCGTGGGCGCCGCGGGCGACGACGACCTGCCGCTCGCGCTGGCCGCCTCGTCGTTCGCCGACGGCACGCGGGTGGCCGGCACCCGCCCCGAGCTCGTGCTCGCGATGTGCGAGGGCAACCGGGACGCGCTGCTCGCCGCCGTGGACGACGCGCTGGGCCGCCTCGGCGCGATGCGCGGCGCGCTCGCCTCCACCGGCGGGCTGGCGGCGACCGTCCGGGCTGGCCACGAGGGCCGCCTGCGCTGGGCCGCGGCCCGCACCCCGCGGCACGTGCGGGTGCGGCGGGGCGCCACCCCCGGCGAGCTGCGGGAGATCGGCCGCCGCGGCGACGCCGTCGTCGGCTGGGCCTGAGCGAAATCACCGCGAACCTGCGTCCGGATCTTGGTACGGTCCGTTCCGTGCACCTCTACTTCCTCTGAGACGTCGGCGCCGTCCGACGTCCATCGCACATCTCCCGGACCCTCCCGGCCTTCCTGAGCCGGTGACTGCGCCTGCGCGACGCGGGGTGGCTACCGCATCCGGCTGGCCTGCCTGCTGGGCGCGCGGCACGACCTGGCTGCTGCTCGACGAGCCGACCAACCACCTCGACGCCGGCGGCCTCGAGCACCTCACCGCCCGGCTGCGCGAACACCCGGGCGGGGTGGTGCTGGTCAGCCACGACCGCGCGCTGCTCGCCGACGTCGTCACCGCGGTGCTCGACCTGGACCCGACGAGCGACGGGCGCCCGCGCACGTACGCCGGCGGGCTCGCCGGCTACCGCGAGGGGTACCGCGCGGAGCGTGAGCGCTGGGCGGCCGAGCACCGGGAGCAGCAGCGCGAGCGGCAGCGTCTCGCCGACGACCTGTCGGCGGCGCGGAACCGGCTCTCCACCGGCTGGCGCCCGGACAAGGGCACCGGCAAGCACACGCGCGCGACCCGGGCCCCGGCGCTGGTGCGGGCCGTGCACCGGCGGCGGGAGGACCTCGACGCGCACCCCGTCACGGCACCGGAGCCGCCGCTGCGGTTCGCCGCGCCACGGATGCCGGCGCTCCCGGGCGCCACGCTGCTGGAGGCCGAGGACGTGACGGTCGGCGGGCGGTTGGACCGCGCGCGGTCGCTCGCGCTGCGCTCGGGGGACCGGCTCGTCGTCACCGGGGCGAACGGATCCGGGAAGTCCAGCCTGCTCGCGGTGCTCGCCGGGCGGCTCGAGCCCGGCACGGGCTGCGTGCACCGGTCGCGCTCGGCCCGGATCGGGCTCCTCGCACAGGAGTCACCGCCGCCGTCGCGGCGGCGCGCGTTCGACGTCCACGACGCGGTGGTCGGCCGGCTCGTCAGCGCGGGCCGCCTCGCCGAGAGCGAGGTGGTGCCGCTCGGCGCGCTCGGCCTCCTCACCTCCCGGGACGCGCGGCGTCCGGTCACCGAGCTGTCGGTGGGCCAGCAGCGCCGCCTCGACCTGGCACTGCTGCTGGCCGTCCGACCGCACGTCATCCTGCTCGACGAGCCGACGAACCACCTGTCGATCACGCTCGTCGAGGAGCTCACCGAGGCCGTCGGCGCCACACCGGCCGCGGTGGTGGTGGCGACCCACGACCGGCAGCTGCTGCGCGACACCGGGAACTGGCCCCGCCTGGCGCTGTGATGCTCAGTACGAGAAGCCCCAGCTGTCCTCCCACCAGGGCTTGCTGCAGGGACCGGGGTGGCGGCCCTGCGAGATGTGCCATTCGCGGTCCTTCTGGCAGTCCTGCTTCGTCTTGTACCCGTCCACGTACATCGCGGGCACGGTGGGCTGTGCCGCGACGGCCGGTCCTGCGGCGAGCAGCAGACCGAGCGGAACGGCAGCCACGGCCGCCCAGCGCATCATCTTCATGTCGATCAGTCTTGATCGACGATCAACCCGGGTCGAGGCCAACGACCGGCCATCGACCGGACAGGTCAGCTGGCGGCGGGCTCCAGCCGGCGGGCGAGGCCCGGGTAGGTGGTCACGACGCCCTCGGCGTCGACCACGAGGTCGGCGCTGAAGTCTCCCCACCGGAACCCGATCTCGGCGTGGCCGGTGCGCTCGTCCAGCTCGGAGACGGTGCGGTAGGTCTGCTCGACCACGCGCACCTCCAGGTCGGGCAGCGACACGAACACCATCGGCAGGGTGTGCTCGCCCGCCTGCCGGTGCAGGCCGAGCCTGCGGATCGGAATCGCGTTGAACATCGGGCTGTACGCCAGGTCGACGTCGACCGCGCCCGCGCAGTCGTCGCGGACGGCACCGGAGCCGGCGCCGGTGTCGAGCAGCCAGACGCCGTCGTCGGTGCGGTTGATCGTGAGGTGCCGTTCCCGCTCGGCGGTGGCGCTGGTGACCGAGAGCCGGGAGAGCGCGCCGTCGTCGCCGACCACGAGCCGGTAGGAGGAGGTGAAACCGCCGTCCAGTTCCACCCGCACCATGCGCCCGAGGGCCCGGAACCCACCGTGACCGGGGATCATCCGCACGCCCTCGAGGCCGTGGCCGTCCTCGGCCTGCCACGTCAGCATCGTCGTCACCGGAGCCACCGTAGCCGAGCGCCGGGCCCGTCGTGGCCTTGCACCATGCATGATCGCTGCACGTGGCCTCCTCGTCGCCGCGCGTGATCCGACACCGACATTCTCGGCCGTTCAGCCCTCGAACTCCACGTGAGCGGGGTCCAGGTCGTCGCGCACCCCGCGGAACACGGGATGCCAGAGCCGCCCGGCCCCCGTCCAGCCGGTATGGCTCACCTCGACCGCCGTGTCGGGCTCGCACCAACGGGAGCCGGCCACCTCCGCGCGCGGCAGCGACCCGGCGAACGGCGAGGCCTCCACCTGCGTCAGCCGCTCCTGCAGGAGCCGCTGCACGCGCTCGCCCGCGAGACCGGACCCGACGCGGCCCACGTACCGCAGCGCGCCGCCGTCGGGCACGCCGAGCAGCAGCGCCCCGATCCGGTTCGAGCCGCCGCGCTCCGGCCGCCACCCGCCGACGATGCAGGCCTGCGCGTGCCGGTGGGTGATCTTCGTCCAGCCGGGGCTGCGCCGTCCGGGCCGGTACACGCCGTCACGCTTCTTCGCGACGACGCCCTCCATCCCCCGCTCCCGCGTGGCGTCGAGCAGCGCTGCCCCGTCGGTGTAGACCGGGGAGAGCGAGAGCACCGGGACCGAGGCGAGGCCGAGGCGTTCGAGGGTGCCGCGACGCTCCGCGAACGGGCGGTCCAGCAGCGGCACGCCGTAGAGCCGGAGCACGTCGAACACCATGAACGTGATGGGCCGGGCCTGCGCGACCCGCGGTGCGACCGGGCCGTGCATCCGGTCGGCCAACGCCGCGAAGCTGGGCACGCCGTTCTCCAGGAGCACCACCTCGCCGTCGAGCAGCACGTCGGGGGCGAGGTCGGTGAGCGCCGCGAGCTCGGGGAAGTTCGCGGTGACGTCCCGCTCGCTGCGGCTGGAGAGCCGAACCCGGCCGTCGGCGACGTCGGCGAGCAACCGCATGCCGTCCCATTTCACCTCGAACAGCCACTCCGGGCCGCTCGGAAGGGCGCCGGGGGTGGCGAGCATGGGCTGCACGCCGCCATGCTGGCACCTGGTGCAAGGAACGCGGAGGAAATGGGGGCTCGCATGCGCGCGATGTGGAGCGGCGCGGTGTCGTTCGGACTGGTGAGCGTGCCGGTGAAGGCGTACTCGGCCACGTCCAACCACGACATCAGGTTCCACCAGGTGCACGCGGCCGACGGTGGACGGATCAGGTACAAGCGCACCTGCTCGATCGACGGCGAGGAGGTCGAGTACGCGGACATCGTCAAGGGCTACGAGACCGACGACGGCGAGCTGATCACCCTCGACGAGGAGGACCTCGACTCGCTGCCCACGAAGTCCGGGCACGAGATCGACGTGATCGAGTTCGTGCCGGCCGACCAGATCGACCCGCTGCTGTTCGAGAAGAGCTACTACCTCGAGCCGGAGGCCAAGGCGGCCAAGCCGTACGCGCTGCTGCGCGAGGCGCTGGTGCAGACCGACCGGATGGCGGTCGTCAAGGTGGCGTTGCGGCAGCGGGAGAGCGTCGCGCTGCTGCGCGTGCGCGACAAGGCGATCGTGCTGCAGACGATGCTGTGGCCCGACGAGGTGCGCGAGCCCGAGTTCGACATCCTCGACACCGAGGTGGAGCTGCGGCCCCAGGAGCTGACGATGGCCGCCTCCCTCGTCGAGAGCCTGGGCGCCGAGTTCGACCCCACGCAGTTCCACGACGAGTACCGCGACGCGGTCGTCGAGCTGATCGAGCGCAAGCGCACCACCGGCGACACCCGGCCCGCCCCGGCGGCGGAGAAGCGCGAGGAGGGCCCGGACAGCATGACCGACCTGCTCAGCGCGCTGCAGGCGAGCGTGGAGGCCGCGCGGTCCGCGAGCGGGAAGCCGGCCGAGGCCCCTGAGGAACCGGCGGAGGAGAAGCCGACCCGGAAGTCGTCCTCACGGAAGAAGGACGACGACGAGGCCCCCCGCAAGCGGCGCAAGCCCGCCTGAGCGCCATCACGAACCGATGAACGTCGCGTTCGTCGGATGGGTCAGGGGCCGAGCGCGTTGTCCGGGGGCCGTTCGTCCGCCGCCAGTGCCCCGAACAGCGCCTTCGAGCGCGTGCGGTCCCAGTTGACCACGCCGTCGCGGACCGGGACCGTGGTCGAGATGCCGTCGGAGAGCCCGCGCATCGCCAGGCCGAGCTGGGCCAGGTGCCAGACGTGGGTGCCGCGGTCCACCGCGATCGAGTTGGACAGCCCGGTGGCCAGCGGGATCGTCCGGAACGGGTTGAACAGCGTGCTCGGGCTCGTGGCCTTGTCCAGCAGCGCGGAGATGAACGCGCGCTGGCGCTCCACCCGCCCGAAGTCCGACGAGGCGGTGGCCCTGGTGCGCACGTAGCCCAGCGCGGTGGCCTCGTCGAGGGTCTGGCAGCCCTCCTCGATGTCCAGCGCGGCCTTGGGGTCCTTGATCGCCTCCGGGACGCACATCTCGACGCCGCCCACCGCGTCGACCACGGAGACGATGCCGAGGAACCCGATCTCGATGTAGTGGTCGATGCGCAGGCCGGTGGCGTTCTCGACGGTGCTGACGAGCAGCTCGGGGCCACCGCCCTCGGCGCCGCCGCCGCGGCCGTACGCCGAATTGATCTTGTGGCGGCCCTTGCCGGGGATGTCGACGATGGAGTCACGCGGGATGCTGACCAGCGTGGTGGGGCCGCTCCCGGTGTGCAGGAGCATGATCGTGTCGGTGAGTTCCGACTCCGGGTCGCCGGTGGCGTACTCCTTGCGCTGCTCGGCCGTGAGGTTCGCCCTGCTGTCGGAGCCGACGATCAGCCAGTTCGTGCCCGCCGAGGACGCCTCGCTGTCCGACGGAAGCGCCGGCACGCGGGCGAGCGAACCGTCCACGTAGAGCGCGAACGCGGCCACGGCGGCCACGAGGGCGACCAGCGCGATGCCCAGGCGGCGCCCCCAGCGCGGCCGGCGCCGAACGGGCCTCGGCCGGCCCGGGCGCCGCGGCGGCGCCCCCGCCGCTCCCTGCGGGCGCCTGCGGCGCTGGGCCGGCAGGAGCGCCGTGCGCTGCAGGGGACGCGGCCTGCGCGGAGGCACCTGGGGCGGGTGGCCCGCTCCCCGCCCGGGCGGTGGCGGCGGGGGTGGATAGGCTCGCCCCGGGTGCGGCCGTTGCGGCTGCCCCCACTGGGGCGCTCCGCCGCGGCGCCCCGGCCCGGGCGGCCGAGGCGGCGGCCCACCGCGGCCACGGAACTCGTCCATGCTCCCCACCCGTCGCGATCGATGTACACGTCTTCCACATAGAGGGACGCACGAGTGGGCGGTCGGGTTCCACCGGGGCGCCCGCCGGGTGTCAGGACGAGAGCAGCGGCTCCCCCTCGAAGAAGCCGAGCTTCTCGCAGTAGAACTCGAGCCCGACGCCGTTGGGGTCGCGGAGGTACAGGCTGTTCTCCACGCCCCGGTCCGGCCCGAGGTAGGAGATGCCGGCGGCGTCCAGGCGCTCCCTCGCGGCCGCGAACTCCTCCGGCGAGGTGGAGAGCGCGAGGTGCTGGACGGCGCCGATCGTCTCGCTGAAGTCCGGGTGGTCGTGCCCCGGGAAGTCGAAGAAGCCCAGCAGGTTGCTGTTGCCGATGTCGAAGAAGAAGTGGCTGGACCCGGCGTAGTCGCGGTTCTCCACGAGCTCGACCAGCGGGAACCCGAGCAGCTCCTGGTAGAACCGGATCGTCTCCTCCGCGTCGCGGCAGATCAGCGCGAGGTGGTGCACCCCGAGCACGGTGGACTCCGGGCGCTTGGCGGGCTCGACGAGGTAACGCTCCCTCAGCTCCCCGCGTCGGGCACGGATCGTGTCGAGCTCGGCTCCCTGTGGCTGCGGCATCGGATGGTCCTTTCATCTAGAACTAGAGCATCCCGGTGTGGAGGACGAGTCCGTCGACGGCGGCGGCGTGCTCGGCCTCACGCAACCGGGCCAGCATCTTCGGCCCCATGTGGGTGAGCACCAGCCGGCCCGCCGCCAACTCGCCAGCATGCTCGCGCAGGGTGCGGTAGTCGAGGTGGTAGCGCACCTGCTGATCCCAGGTGTAGGCCTCGCACGCGAAGACGTCCGCCCCGTCCGCGGCCGTGACGAGCGCAGGCGTCCACGCGGTGTCGCCCGAGTAGCCGAAGCCGTACCCGCCCGCGTCGACCCGCACCGCGAGCGCCGGCGCGCCGCTGGCGTGGTCGACCTCCCAGCTGCGCACCGCGAACGGCCCGTGCCGGCGGGTACCGCCGGCCCCGTCCAGCTCCACCACCTCGACCTCGAACCGCCGCTGCACCCCGGTGGAACCCGGGTAGAACGTCTCCATCGCGGTGTGCAGCCGGTCCCGCGTGCCCACCGGCCCGAACACGACGAGGGGCGCCGTCCGCCGGCTGAACTGGCCGTCGAGGACGAGGAACGGGAGCCCACCGAAGTGGTCGCCGTGCAGGTGCGTGAGGACGACGGCCCCGACCTCGCCCGGGTCGACGCCCTGCGCGCGCATCGCCGTGAGGCTGGTGGCCCCGCAGTCGACGAGGACGGTGGCCCCGTCGGCCCGTACCCGGATGCACGTCTGGAAGCGGCCACCACTGCCGAACGCGTCGCCGCTGCCGACGAAGGTGATCTCCACCGCGGCACTGTGCCACCCGGTTCGGGGACGCGCAGCACCCGGTGTGGGTGGGGCGAGCGGCGCGTTCGCTCGCTAGGAGGGTGCCGTTCGCTCCGCCCGAGGGGCTCGTCACCGCATCAGAGCCAGCGCGGCGGGGCCGGGGCGGGGGCGAGGGTGCCGTCGGCCGCGACCGCCTCGACGGCGCCGGAGCGGCCCACCAGCCAGCCGAGCACCTGCGCCGCCTCGCCGCGCACCTGCACGGGGTCGCCCGAGGCCGGGCCGAGCGCCCACGTCCGCTCGCGGTCGGTGGGCGCCAGCACCGCGGCCGGACACCCTTCGGCGGCCGAGAGCGTGCCCGTGGAGTCGTCGAGCAGGGTGTCCACGACGTCGGGGGCGACATCCGCGACCGCGACCCCGGCGTCGAGGTCCACCGCGTGCAGCCACACCTCGCGCACCCGCATCCACGGGATCTCGGCCGCCGGGATCGGCCGCCCGAGCGCGCTGCGGACCTCCGCCTTCCAGGTGGTGCCGTCCAGCGCGGCGAGGGCGGCGTCCAGCTCCTCCGCGGTGCCGGTGAGCTCGGCGCGCAGGACGTCGACGGACGACTGCGCGGACGTCTCGATCTCGGCGGCCCGGTGCTCCCGGGACGGGTACATCGGGCTCTCGACGCCGGTGCGCGCCCAGGTGGCGAGGCGGATGAGCGCCTCGGCGTTGCGCGCGACGTGGGCGACGACATGGGCGCGGCTCCAGCCGGGCAGCGCGCTCGGGGCGCGCAGCGCGTCGTCGGGCAGGGCGTCGACCGCCCGGGTGAGGAGCTCGGTGCCCGAGCCCATCCACGGCAGGGTCACGGCGACATCACGGCGATCCACGTACGGATCGTAGGCCGCGATCAGCCGCCCGCGAGCGGATCCGGCCGGGCGGCCCGGTGCAGCTCCGGGATGCGCAGGCGCCGCGCCCGGGCCGCACTGCGGCCCGCCACCAGGCCGAGGCCCGCCCGCAGGGCGCTGGCGGCGTCGAGCGTGGCGTCCCGGGCGGTGGCGGACAGGGCGGTGAAGCTGGCGTAGCCGTGCACCAGGCCCGGGAAGCGCCGGGCGACCACCGGCACCCCGGCTTCGCGCAGCCGGGCGGCGAGCTCCTCGCCCTCGTCGCGCAGCGGGTCGAACCCCGCCGTCGCGAGGTACACCGGCGGCATGCCGGACAGGTCACTGGCGCGCAGGACCGCGCCGCGGGTGTCGTCGGTGGGCACGCCGTCGGGCAGGTACATGCGCTCGAGCTCGCGCAGGAGGCCGGCGGTGAGCCCGAACCCGGTGGCGAAGAGCTCCCGCGACCCGCCGGTGCGGTCGACGTCCGTGACGGGGTAGAGCGCGAGCACGAACGCGGGCAGCGGGCCGCCGAGGAGGGCCTGCTGGTGGGCCACCACGAGCGCGAGGTTGCCGCCCGCGCTGTCGCCGCCGACCGCGACCAGATCCGGCTGAGCCCCGAACGCGGCCGCGTCCGCCCGGACCGACCGGAACGCCGAGAGGGAGTCCTCCAGCGCCGCCGGGTACGGGTGCTCGGGCGCAAGCCGGTACTCCACCGAGAGCACGCGCACCCCGGACTGGGCGGCGAGCAGCCGGCAGAGCGGGTCGGTGGAGGCGACGCTGCCCATCACGAACCCGCCGCCGTGGAAGTAGATCATCAACGACCGGGTGTCCGGCACCGCGGGAGGCACGTACAGCCGGGCGGGCAGCGGCCCGGTCTCGCCCGGGACCTGCAGGTCACGCGTCTCGATGTGGGCGAGGAGGGCGTCGGCAACGAGGTCGGCGGCGACGTCGGCCTGGCGCCGCTGCTCCGCGAGCGTGGCCCGATCCACCGTGCCGCCGTCCTTGCTGGCGAGCAGCCGGTCGATCCGGCCGAGGAGCTGCAGGTCGAGGTCGAGCTCCTGGGCGTCCACGGAGATCGCGCGGCCCGCGAGGAGGCGCTTGACCGGTCTCGGCAGCCCGAACAGGACGCGGAACACCCACCGCAGCGCCTGCACGCGCACCTTCTGCCCGATCACAACCTAACGGTACGCCGCGACGCGCGGGATTACCGGGTACGCGCTACTTCATCGCACCCACGGCGAGCCCGTCCTGGATCCGCCGCTGGAACGTGATGTACACCGCCAGCACCGGGAGCAGGGCGATCACCAGACCGGCGAAGAGCGCGCTCCAGTCGGAGCGGTACCCCTGGTTGGCCGCGAGCACCGCGAGCCCCTGCGAGAGGACGTACCGGTCCTGGTCCGGCATGAGCACCAGCGGCAGCAGGAACTGGTTCCACAGGCCGAAGAAGTTGAGGATGCCGACGCTGATCATCCCCGGCCTGGCCAGCGGCAGCATGATCCGGAAGAACGCGCCCGCGTGCGAGCAGCCGTCGAGCATCGCCGCCTCGACGAGCGCGCCCGGCAGCGTCCGGAAGAAGCCGGTGAGGAAGAACACCGTGAACGGCAGCGCGTACGCCGTGTAGACGAGGATCAGCCCGTGGTAGGTGCCGAGCATGCCGAGGTTCTGCACCACGAAGAACAGCGGCACGAGCGCCAGGAAGATCGGGAACGTCATCCCGGCGACGAGGGTGTAGTAGATCGCGTTGCGGCCCGGGAACTCGTACCGGGCGAGCACGTAGGCGACCATCGCCCCGAGCAACATCACCAGCACGACCGCCGCGCAGACGACGATCGCGCTGTTGATGAAGTAGCGGCCGATGTTGGCCGTGGTCCAGGCCCGCACGAAGTTGTCGAAGTGCCACTCGGTGGGCAGGCTCCACGGGCTCGTGAAGATCTCGCGGTCGGACTTGAAGCTGGTGAGCGCCGCCCAGAGCAGGGGCACCACGCCCAGCAGCATCCACACGACGAGCAGCCCGTGCGACACGACGCTCAGGCCGCGCTCGCCCGCCGAACCCCCCTCCGGTGCGCGCCGGGCCGACGGCCGCGACGGCACGGAGGCCGGTGCGCGCGTGTCGATCGACATCTGGATCCCCTCAGAACTCGACTCGCTCGCGGCGGCCCATGCGCAGGACCACGATCGCGAGCACCAGCGTCACCAGGCAGAGCGCCACCCCGATGGCCGACGCGTAGCCGAACCGGCCGTCGGTGAACGCCGCGCGGTACAGGTACTGGGCCACCACCTCGGTGGACCCGTCCGGGCCGCCGTCGGGCAGCATCACCTGCAGCAGCGCGAAGCCGTCGAGCATCAGGATCCCCAGGTAGATGTAGGAGGACTTGATGCTGTCGGTGAGCATCGGGAGCGTGATGCTCACGAACGTCCGGATCCCGCCGGCCCCGTCCAGCACCGCCGCCTCGAACACCTCCAAGGGCAACGACTTCATGGCCGCGCTGAGCACGACGTAGAAGAAGCCCACGAAACTCCAGATCAGCACGGCCATCACCGCAGGCAGCGCGAACGTCGTGTCCCCGAGCCACGGGCGGGTGAGCCAGTCGAACCCGACCAGCCGCAGCAGCCCGTTCAGCAGGCCGGCCTCCGGGTTGTAGAAGAACCCGAACAGCACACCCGCGATCACCAGCGGCACGACGTGCGGGAAGACGAACACGACCTGGTAGAACCGCGAGCCGCGCACCCCGCCGCGCCCGACGGTGCCGCGCCGCCCCGCCACCGTGGTCATGGTGGCGAGGAACAGCGCGATCGCCAGCGTCACGACCGGCACGACGATCAGCAGCAGCAGGTTGTGCCACATCGCCCGCCAGAACCGCGTGTCGCCTGCGAGCTCCACGTAGTTCGCCAGCCCGACGAAGTTCCGGTCGGCGGAGAACCCCCGCCAGTCGGTCATCGAGATGTAGATCGCCTGCAGGTACGGCGACACCACGAAGACGATGTAGAGCAGGAGCGGCAACGCGAGGAAGCTCGCGATGAACCGGTACTTCCCGTAGCGCATGGATACCCCTCAGCGCTGGAACTTGGGCACGTTCTGGTCGGCGGCGAGCTTGTCGGACTCCGACTGCACGGTGGAGATGAACGTGTTCGCGTCGATCCGGCCGGCGAGCAGGTTGCCGAGCTGCTGCTGCAGCACCGACTTCCAGAAGTTCACGTACCAGGTGTTGATCTGCCAGGAGAAGACGTCGCTGCCCGCGGCGTCCAGCGCGGCCGTCACCGACTTGAGCGCCGGCGTGGCCGCGGCACCGGCGTCGGCCCCGCGGACGCTCGGCACCGAGGCCGTGAGCTCGGCGAACTTCGACGCGCCCTCCTTGGACATCATGAGCCGCAGGTACTCCAGCCCGCCGTTCACGTTCGCAGCGTGCGCCGGCACGATGAACGCCTCCGTGGGCTGGGTGCGCAGCGCCGCGACCGGCAGGGCCGAGCCGCTGTCGAGCACGGGCACCGGGGCGGCCGTCATCGTGAAGTCCGGCGGAGCGATCCCCTTCATCTCGTTCTCCAGCCACGACCCCGAGACGTAGAAGGCGGCCTTGCCCTGTACCCACGCGGTCTGCGCCTCGGTGTGCTTGAGGCCCTCGGACCCGGGCATGAAGTAGCCCTTGCGGACCATCTCCTCGATCGCCTGCGCACCGGCCACCACGACGTCCTGCTGCCATGCTCCGGACTCGAGGTTGTCGATCTTCTTGGCGACGTCCGGCCCGCCCTGCTTGACCGCCATGCCGAGGGAGAGGTCGAACACGTAGTCGGCGGCGTTCGTGCCCCCGTAGGCCCACGGCGAGATGCCGGCGGCCTTGATCTGCTCGCAGAGCGCGAGCATCTCGTCGAGGGTGGTGGGCGGCTGCCAGCCGTGCTGGTCGAACAGCGGCTTCGAGTACCACATCGGGAACGCGGCGTAGACGTAGTTCAGCATGAGGAACTTGCCGTCGTAGGTGCCCTGCTCCAGCACACCGGGCAGGAGCTGGTCGCGGATCTTGACGTTCGGGTCGTCCACGCTCGGGGCGTCCAGGAGTTGGGCGAGGTCGGTGCACTGCCCCTCGGCGGCCAGCGTCGCGTAGTCGATCTTCTGTGCACCCGAGTTGTCCAGCACGTCCGGCGGGTTGCCGGCCACGAACCGCGGCTGCATCTCCTGCGCGATCTGCGTGGTGGCGGTGTGCTTGATCTCCGCCTGCGGGTAGGCCTTCTTGTAGAGCTCCTCGTGGAACAGCGCGTACTCGTCGCCGTAGCCGCCCTTGAAGATCACCACGTCGAGCCCGGCGTCGGCCGCGACGCCCAGCGGGTTCTGCGCGCTCACGTCGCCCTGCGCCGAGGTACTGGGACCGCCACCGCCCGTCGCGCACGCCGACAGCACGCCTGCGCTCGACACGGCGAACAGCCCCACGGCGGCCTGCCTCAGGAACTGCCTGCGGTCGAGTCCGGGACGGGCCCCTGTCATGACTGCCTCCTCATCGTCGAGTTTCCTGCTGCGACGGCCACGACGGCCGGACTTCGTCAGGCGGGACGGCGGATGCGTCCCGCGTAGCGCGCTTCGAGCGCGTCGTTGTGGGCGTCGCCCTCCGGCACGTTGGACGACAGGTAGACGGGTGGGGTCTCCCCCGCGGTGTGCATCGCGCGCACGACCTCGGCGACGATCATCTGCGCCAGCAGCGCCGCCGTGATGGACGAGATCGCGCAGACGGTGATGCCGCCGGTCGCGAGGACGGCGTCGCCGTAGGGCGCTCCGTTGTCGAGCACGACGTCGGCGAGCTCGTGGAGGCGCAGTCCCGACGGGTGCCGGGAGGTCACCCGCCCGGTGTGCGCCATCGACGTGATGACGACGAGCGGGTGACCGTGTTCCTTCACGGCGTGCGCGAGCTCGACCACCGAGCCGTTGCCGCCGGAGTTCGACGCCATGACGAACACGTCCGACGGCGACACACCCGCGAGGTCGTAGAGCCTCCGGCCGACCGCCGGGTCGCGCTCGAGGTGCTGGGCGAACAGCAGCTCCGGCGGCTCACCGCCCAGCAGAACGAGATCGCGCAGGGCGATCATGTTCGTCGGCACGAGCCCGCCCGCCCGGCCACTGATCTCCATGGCGAGGGCCTGCGAGTGCCCGGTGCCGAAGGCCTGCACGACCCCGCCGGCGCGCAGGCCTTCGACCACCAGGTTCGCGGCGGCCGCGACGGCGGCCGCCTGTTCCCGGGCCACCCGCCGCACCGCCTCCTCGGCGGCCTCGGCGAAGGCCGCGGCGGAGACCGCGTCCCGGGTGGTGCCGTCGATCGTCATCAGGCACCTCCGCGTGCGGGCTCGGTGGGATCGGCGCCGCGGCGGGCGCGGGTCTCGTACGGCGCGCGGTGCGGGGCGACGGCGTCGGCCGCGCGCATCCAGGTCTGCGTCGCGCGCTCGTGCGTGCGCTGGGCGACGGCGAGGTAGAGCAGGTCGAGCACGAGGAACTGGGAGTGCCGGGCCGACATCTCCCCCGAGCGGTACGAGGTCTCGCGCACCGAGGTGCACAGCAGGTGCTCGGCGACGTCGGCGATCGCGGACGTCGAGAAGTTCGTGATCGCCACCGTGGTGGCGCCGCTCGCCCTGGCCTGCTCGAGCATGTCGACGGTCTCGGTGGACCGGCCGCTGTGCGAGAGCGCGATCGCGACGTCGCCCGGCCCGAGCTGAGCGCCGCTCATCAGGCCGGCGTGCACGTCCGACCACGTCCACGACGCGATCCCGATGCGGTGCATCCGCATCTGCATGTCGCCGAGCACGGCGGCGCTGCCGCCCACGCCGTAGAGGTCGACGCGGCGGGCGGAGACCACGGCCTCGATCACGGTCTCGACCGTGCGCAGGTCGAGACCGGCGGCGGTCTCGTGCATCGCCTGCAGGTCGACGGCGAGCAGGGTGCGCAGCACGCGGTCGAGCGGGTCGGTGGGCAGCACGTCGGCGCCGATGCCGACCTCCCAACCCGCCTGGTCGGCTCGGCCGATGTCGGTGGCGATCCCGACGCGCAGCTCCGTGTAGCCGGCGAGGCCCAGGCTGCGGCAGAAGCGGGTGACGGTGGCCGATGACGTCCCGCTGCGCTCACCGAGCTCGACGATCGTGGCCCGGGACGCCCACGCCGGGTCCTCGAGGATCACGTTCCCCACCTGGCGCAGGGCTCCGGCGAGGCCGGGAAGCACGCTGCGCAGGTGGGAGAGCAGCTGACCCGTTCCCGCCTCGACGGGCGGGTCGGATCCGGCTGTCACTGCCATCGACAAACCTTTCAAGGCCGGGCGGAGTGGGTGAAAATTTCCACCACGGCGGGTGAACTGTCAAGACTCCGGTAAGACATTTCCGCAACGAAGGGGTAACGACATGGCCCTGTACGTCGGGATGGACGCCGGTGGCAGCCGCTCCCGCGCCGCCGTCATCGAGGCGACCGGGGCGCTGCGCGGCGCGGCCGTCGGCCCCGGCGCCAATCCCGTCGCGCACACGCCCGACCGCACCTTCGACGCACTCGCCGGCACGCTGCGAGCCGCGCTCGCGGGACTCCCGCCGACGACGTCCGGGAGCTGGTGCTGGGGCTGGCCGGATCCGGGACGGCCGACGCCGACGCGGCCGCGGGCCTAGCTCGCGAGGCCGGCCTGACGTGCCCGGTGCACGTGGTGGGCGATGTCGTCACGGCGTTCGCGGCGGGCACCGCACGGCCCGACGGCACGGTCCTGGTCGCGGGCACGGGAGCCGGCGCCGTCCGGATCGTCGCGCGGTGCGAGGCGCAGGTGGCCGACTGCCACGGCTGGCCGGTCGGCGACGAAGGTTCGGGCTTCTGGCTGGGACGGGAGGCCGTTCGCGCCACGCTCGCGGCCCTGGACGGCCGGGGCGCCCCGACCGCGCTCCTCCCGGGCGTCACCGCCGCACTCCTGGGCGCACCACTGGATCCGCGCGCCGGGCGCCGGGAGGGTTCGTGGCCGCCGCGCACCGCGAGCCGCCCGACTCGAGCCATCAGCACCATGGAGCCGTAGTGCTGTTCTTAGGGCCTGCAGATCGCGTTGTGGCTCCATGACGCGACCCACGGCGCCCCCCGTCTACGGCCGCGCGACACCCATCGCGTTCGGGTACGGCACCGCGCCCGCCGCCGCCAGCGACCGGGCCACGGGACCGAGGGCGTCGCAGAGCACCCGCAGCGCGGCCTCGTCGAGCGTGCGCAGCGCGACCGCCGCCGATCGGTCGGTGCCGCGCTCGATCCCGGTGCGCAGCTCCTGGCCGGCCGGCGTCCTCTCGCCTGCGGCGTCGACCAGGCCGCGGGCGCGCAGCCGCTCGCCGGCGTCGGCCCAATCCTCCTCGGCCCACCCCCGGAACTCCCGCTGCTGCGAGACCAGCGAACCCCCGTGCAGGCGATGGCACTCCACGCCGTCCACCCCGGCGGAGACGAGCTCGGCCACGTGGCCGTCGCCGCGGTACTCCCGCAGCACGGTCGCGGCGTGCCAGACCCGGGACAGCGGCTCGGTGGGCACCGGGACGTCCAGGTGCGCGGCCGCGAGCGGCCGGCCCGAGACGTCGAGCGCGGCAAGCACGGGGCCGAGCAGGCCGGCGGCGCCATCGATCCCGTCGCCCGCGTGCGGGGCGAGCGCAGACCGGGCCAGCTCCAGCCGGGCGTCGAGCACCCGCCCGCGGTCGGCGAAGCCCCACGCGTCGGGCAGTGCCCGCTCCACCATCCACGGCGCGAACCCGTAGAAGAGCGCGGTGACCAGCCGCGGCCCCGGCGTGCCGAGCGCCGCGGAACGGGAGGCGAAGTAGCCCATCCAGTACCCGCGCAGGCCCAGATCCCCGTACGCCGCCTTCGCCCCGGGCGCGAAGTACACGACCGCGTGCACCGCCTCCAGCGCCCGCCACAGCTCGCGCTCCAGGAGCGCCCGTTCGGTCATGCCTGCGGTCTACCGCCCCGACCGCGACCCCACAAGCGGGCCGAATGAGCTATCTGAGTATTGCAGGATTGTTGAACGATACGTATCGTGGTCGTGCGCAGGTCAGCGGAGCACATGGAGGCATGATGCGAGCGGCACTGGTCGACGATCTCCCCACCGGCTTGTCCCGCCGCGACCTGCGGCTGCTGCACGCCGTGGCCGACGGCCGCGTCGAGTGCACCGGGAGCGTCGAGCCCGACTTCTTCATCGACGGCTTCGCCTGCTGCGACCACGTGGCCGCCCGCGCGCTCGTGCGCGGCGGCATGATCCGCTCTGCCGGGGCGGGCGGGCGCGTCGCGGTGCAGCTGACGCCGGCGGGCGCGGAAGCGCTCGCGGCGGTCTAGTCGTCCGTCGACGCGGCCCCGGCGCGGTCGCACACCAACATTCGCGCTCGCACACCAACTGCAGTTCATGTGCCGGCGACACAGTTGGTGTGCGAGGTGGCTCCCGTACGCTTCGCGGCGTGACGGCCGGCAGCGCGCGACTGGGCATCGGGCTCGCCGCCGTCGCCCGTCCCGCCTACATCAACTCGGGCCGCGCCGCCGATCTGGGCGCACACCGCAGCGTCGCCGACCTGCGGGCCCGCACCGAGGCCGTTCTCGACGCCGCGTACGCCGCCGGCATCCGCTACATCGACGTGGCCCGTTCCTACGGCCGGGCGGAGGAGTTCCTCGCCGGCTGGCTGGCCCACCACCCGGAGGCCGACGACGTCGAGATCGGGTCGAAGTGGGGCTACCGGTACGTGGGTGACTGGCGGCTCGACGCGCCCGTGCACGAGGTGAAGGACCACTCCCTCGCGGCGTTCACCGAGCAGCTCGCCGAGACCGCGGCCCTGCTCGGCCCCCGCCTCGCCGTCTACCACGTGCACTCCGCGACGCTCGACACCGGCGTGCTCGACGACGCGGCCCTGCACCGGGCGCTCGCCGGGCTGCGCGACCACGGCGTGCGGGTCGGCCTGTCCACCTCCGGCCCCGCCCAGGCCGACGCGGTGCGCCGGGCGCTCGGCATCCGGATCGGCGGGGCTCCGCTCTTCACCTCCGTCCAGTCCACCTGGAACGTGCTGGAACCCTCGGTCGCCCCCGCGCTCGCGGAGGCGGCCGACGCGGGCGCCCGGGTGATCGTCAAGGAGGCCGTGGCCAACGGGCGCCTCACGCCCGGGGCCCCCGACGCCCCGCCCGGGGCCGCGACGCTCGCCGAGGAGCTGGGCATCCCGCTGGACCAGCTCGCCGTCGCGGCGGCGCTCGCGCAGCCGTGGGCGTGGTGCGTGCTCTCCGGCGGGGTCGACCCGGCCCAGGTGGCGAGCAACGCGGCGGCCGCCACCCTGTCTCTCCCCGCCGACGCGCTGGCCGAGCTCGACACGTACGCCGAGAAGCCGGGGGACTACTGGTCGGCGCGCTCGGCCCGCGGGTGGAGCTGACGGGAGTGTGCTGAGGGGCCCCGGCCGTAGCGAGTGGCGGCCAGGCGGTGTCGGCGCAAGACGGCCGATCATGCCCGAAGCGGCGCGGAGCGCCCTTGAGCTGTGAGGGGTGGCCCCGCACACCGCGCGGTGCCACCGGTGGGTGCTACCCAGGCGGAGGAGGAAGCCGATACCGGCGCCGCGCGGTAGGTCGGGGCCCTTCAGCGCGCTCCCCGTGCAACAGTAAGGCTCCAACCTGCCCACGTCGCTTGGACAGAGCCCGCGCCTTGTGCGATGTTGCGCATCAGCGCCAGGAGTGATCGCGTTCACCGCCGAACGCAGCTCCCTCAGCAGGAGGTGCCATGGTCGTCACCACCAGGAGCCGGGACCGTCGAGGCCTGGCCGTCGTCATCGCAGCAGGGGCGCTGCTCCTCGCCGCGTGCGGGGGCGGTGGGGAGGCCGCCGCACCGGGGGCGGACGGATCGCTGTCCATCGCGACGGGAGGCACCGGCGGCGTCTACTACCCGTACGGCGGCGCGATGGGCACGCTGCTCTCCGAGAAGATGCAGGGCATCACGGCCACCGCCCAGGAGACGAACGCCTCCGTCGACAACGTGCTGCTGGTGCAGGACGGCGGGGCGGACATCGCCTTCGCGCTCGGCGACACCGTGGCCGACGCGGTGGCGGGCAAGGCCCAGTTCGAGGGCCGCGAGATCACGGTCTGCACGCTCGGCAAGCTCTACGACAACTTCACCCAGGCCGTCACCACCAGCGGCACGGGCATCCGCAGCGTCGCCGACATGCGCGGTAAGCGCGTGTCGGTCGGTTCCCCCGGGTCGGGCACCGAGGTGCTCGCGCTGCGGCTCCTGGAGGCGGCCGGGCTCAACCCCGAGGCGGACATCCAGCGCAGCCAGCTCGGCGTCGGCGAGACCGCGCAGGCCCTGCGTGACGGCACGATCGACGCCGGGTTCTGGTCCGGCGGCCTGCCGACGGGCGCCCTGGTCGACCTGGCGACGACGGGGCAGATGGTGCTGATCCCGACCGCGGAGTACTCCGGGGCGCTGGTGTCGAAGTTCGGCCCCTACTACCAGACCGAGGACATCCCGGCCGGAACGTACGAGGGGCAGGCCGAGGCGAGCCCGCAGGTCGTCGTGCCGAACGTGCTGATCGTGCGTTCCGACATGCCGCAGCAGATGCAGCAGGACATCACGCGGACGGTCTTCGAGAACAAGGCGCAGCTCGCCACCGTGCACCCGGCGGCGAACGAGCTCGACCCGGCCACGGCCGGCGATGTCGGTTTCGTCGACGTGTGCCCCGGCGCGAAGGCTTACTTCGATCAGGCCGCCGGCTAGGCGGTCCGTACCGCGCGCGATCGCTGCCGTTCTCGCCGCGGGCCTGCTCGGAGCGGGATGTGCCGGGGCGGAGCCGGGTCCCGCCCTCACGGTGCGCGACGGCGGCGGCGCGCTGCTGACGCAGGTGCCCCTGCCTGCGGCGGAGTTCGCCGTGAGCTACCGCAACTCGATCTACGGGACGCTCGCCGAGGAGCGCTACCGCGTGGCCGGCGACGGGCGGTTCGGGCTGGTCGAGCTGGCGGCCGACCAGCTCGCGGTGCTGGAGGAGTACTACGCCGTGCCCGGACCGGTGCGCGCGGCGCCGGACGGCGACCGGCGCAGCTGGGTGGCAGAACCGCGCGACCACCCCGTGTTCGGCGAGCTGGCGATCGCCGCCACGGCGCTCGGCGAGCGGACGCTGCTGGTGCCCGGGCATGCGCCGGTACCGCTACCCCCGCTGGTCACCGACGGGGTCACTGTCGTTCTCGACGTCGAGATGAGGTAGCTGATGACCGCACGCCCCGACGGCGACGAGGTTCCCGCCGTCGACGAGGAGGCGCTGCTCGCCGAGTTCGAGGCCGAGAAGCCGGCGCGACGGCTGTCCGGGCTGCCGCTGCGGGTGGTGCAGGTGATCGGGGCGATCCTCACCCTGTACGGCCTGTGGTGGGTGTTCAACCCGATGCCGGCGCAGCTGTACCTGCCCTCGTTCCTCGCGATCGGGCTGGTGATGACGTTCCTGGTCTACCGCGGCTGGGGCCGCTCGCAGAAGGCCACCACCGACAACCCGCACGTGCTGGACTGGGTGCTCGCCGTGGTGGCGCTCGTGCCGTTCGTCTACATCGTGGCGGACTGGGACTCGTTCTTCCGCCGCGCCGTGGTGCCCACCGACCTCGACATCGTGATGGGCACGCTCGCGATCCTGCTGGTGCTGGAGGCCGCCCGGCGCACGGTCGGGCTGCTGGTGCCGCTGGTGGTGGTCGGCTTCCTCGCCTACGCCTACTTCGGCCCGTACTTCCCCGGCCCGTTCGCCACGTCGTCCTTCGGGTGGGAGCGCCTCGTCGGCCACAACATGATGGGGACCCAGGGCGTGTTCGGCGTGCCGATGGAGGTCGCCGCCACCTACATCATCCTCTTCACGTTCTACGGCGCGGTGCTCACGGCGTCTGGCGCCACCCGGTTCTTCATCGACCTGTCCTTCTCCGCGTTCGGGCAGTCGGGCGCCGGGCCGGGGCGCACGGTCACGCTCGCCGGGTTCCTGCTCGGCACGGTGTCGGGCTCCGGTGTGGCCACCACCGTGACGCTCGGTGGGGTGGCGTGGCCGCTGCTGCGCAGGGCCGGCTACCCGCAGGAGCACGGCGGCGCCGTGCTGGCCGCCGCGGGCATCGGCGCGATCCTCTCCCCGCCCACGCTGGGCGCGGCGGCGTTCATCATCGCGGAACTGCTGAACGTCTCGTACCTGCAGGTGCTGATCTGGGCGACGATCCCCACCCTGCTGTACTACCTGGGGATCATCCTCGCGGTGGAGATGGACGCCCGGCGCTACCGCACCCACGCCATCGACCTGGAGGTCCGCCCTCCGGGCGCCCTGCTGCTGCGGTTCGGCTACCACTTCAGCTCGCTGGTGGCGATCGTCGTGTTCATGGCGCTCGGCCTGACGCCGTTCCGCGCGGTCGTGTACGCCACGGTGCTGGCGTTCGGGCTGAGCTTCCTGGAACGCGGTGCGTGGATGACGCCGCGGCGCATCGGCGAGGCGCTCGCCACCGGTGCAACCGGGGCGCTCTCGGTGATCCCCGTGATGGCGGTGGCCGGGATCATCGTCGGGGTCATGACGCTCACCGGGCTCGGGCTGAAGCTCGCGGGGATCATCGTGGCGCTCGCGGGCGGGAGCCTCGCGCTGACCGCGATCTACTCGGCGGTGGCGGTGGTGCTGCTCGGGCTCGCCGTGCCGGTGACGGCGAGCTTCATCATCTCGTGGGTGATCATCGGCCCGGCGCTGCAGAACGTCGGCGTGCCCGGCTACGCCGCGGCGATGTTCATCTTCTACTACGCGGTGCTCTCCGAGGTGTCCCCGCCGACGGCCCTCTCGCCGTTCGCGGCGTCGGCGATCACGGGCGGGCGCGCGGTGCCGACGATGTGGCTCACCTGGAAGTACACGCTGCCGGCGTTCCTCGTCCCGTTCGTCGTGGTGCTCTCCCCCCAGGGGGTGGGGCTGCTGCTGGAGGGCGGCATCGGCACGGTGGTGGTCGCGGCGCTCGCGTCGGCGGCCGCGGTGGGCGCGCTGGCCGTCGTCACCGGGGCGTGGCTGTCCGGGCCGGCCGGTTGGCCCGAACGGGTGCTGTTCGCGGTGGCCGCGGTCGCGCTGCTGGTGATGGCGCCGCTCTCGCTGGGGATCGGCGTCGTGGCGGCGCTGGCAGGTGTCGGAGTGCACCTGATACGCCTTCGAAAGAAAGCGGATAGCAATCAACCGGAAGTCGAGAACTAGCAGTTACCAAACTGTTCGTTGACGCTTACGACGGTGCTTCCTACGGTTCGCGCGTGGCGGGCATCGCGGAGCACGAGCGGCAGCAGGAGGTGCTGCGCCTGCTCGACGTCGACGGCCGCGTGAGCGTGACCGATCTCGTCCGCCGCTTCGGTGTCACCGCGGTGACGATCCGCAAGGACCTCGAGGTGCTGGAGCGCCGGCACCTGCTCGCGCGGGTGCGCGGCGGGGCCGTCACGGCCGACGGGGCGGACGAGGGCGCGTTCGAGATGCGGCTGCGCCACGGGGCCGCGGCGAAGGCCGCCATCGCGCGGGCGGCCGCCACGCTCGTGCCCGACGGCGCCGCGATCGCGCTGGACTGCAGCACCACCTGCTACCACCTCGCGCAGGAACTGCGCGGACGGCGCAGCCTCATCGTCGTCACCAACGGCCTGCGCGCCGCCGAACTGCTCAGCGACAGCGGGGTCACCGTCGTGCTCCCCGGGGGCACGCTGCGGCGCTCGTCGTGGTCGGTCGTCGGCGACATCGGCGACGTGGTGGTGAGCCGGGGGCGCCTGACGATGGGCTTCTTCGGGATCCGCGGGCTCTCCCGCGAGCACGGCCTGATGGAGCTCTCGGTGGAGGAGACCACCGTGAAGCGGAGGCTCGCCGCCGCCTGCGTCGACGTCTACGGCCTCTTCGACTCGTCCAAGATCGGCCGGTTCGCACTGCACAGCTTCGTGCCCGCCCAGCGGATCGCCGGCCTGTTCACCGACGACGCGGCGGAGCCCGACGCGCTCGCCGGCTTCGCGGAGCAGGGCGTCAAGATCCACCGCGTACCCGTCGACGACACACCCGAGACGTCCGCCTGACCACAGGCGAAGAGGAAGGAGCGAGGATGCTCAGCAGGCGCATCACCGCGGCACTGGCCGTGGCAGCAGCGGGGGCGCTCGCCCTCACCGGCTGCACCCAGCAGAACCCCGGGGGCGGGGGTGGCGGAGGAGGCGGCGACGACAAGGTCAGCGTCGCGTTCGTGCCCAAGCTGCAGGGCATCCCCTACTTCGAGGCGATGAACACCGGCGGCCAGAAGGCCGCGCAGGAGCTCGGCATCGAGTGGATCTACCGCGGCTCCTCGACGGCCGACCCCGGCGCCCAGACCGAGATCGTCAACTCCCTCATCCAGCAGCGGGTGGACGTCCTCGTGGTGGCGCCGAACGACCCCGACTCGATGGCTCCGGTGCTGCAGGAGGCCGCCGACGCCGGCATCAAGGTCATGACCGCCGACACCGACGCGCCCAACTCCGTGCGCGAGGCGTTCGTGAACCAGGCCTCGCCCGACGGCATCGGCACCGCGCTCACCGACTCCCTGCTCGCGGCGATGGGCGGCCAGGGCAAGTACGCGATCGTCTCGTGCGGCCAGACCGCGGCGAACCTCAACTCCTGGATCGAGGTCCAGAAGAAGGTCACCGCCGAGAAGTACCCGAACGCCGAGATCGTCGACATCGTCTACGCGGGCGAGGACGAGGCCCAGTCGGTGACGATGGCCAAGGACCTGATGAACGCCCACCCCGACCTCACCGGCCTCGTCGGCGAGTGCACGGCGTCGGCACCGGGTGTCGCCAAGGCGGTCACCGAGGCCGGCAAGACCGGGCAGGTGTTCACGGTCGGGCTGGGCACGCCGCAGTCGATGAAGCAGTACCTGGAGAACGGCTCGTCGTCCGCGGCCATCCTGTGGGACGTCGAGCAGCTCGGCTACCTCACCGCGTGGGCCGGCAAGCAGCTGGCGGCCGGCACCCCGTTCCAGGCGACGAACAACGTGAACGCCGACCTCCCGGCCGTCGCGTGGGACGAGGGCAGCAAGGAACTGCTGCTCGGCGACCCGCTGCAGATCACCACCGAGAACGTCGACCAGTACCAGTACTGATGGGAGAGGCCCTGCTGCGCCTGCGCGGCGTCCAGAAGCGCTACGGCGGCGTGCGGGCGCTGCGGGGTGTCGACTTCGACGTTCTCGCCGGCGAGGTGCACGCCCTCGTCGGGGAGAACGGCGCCGGCAAGTCCACCTTGATCAAGATCGTGTCGGGCGCCGAGGTGGCCGACGAGGGCACCGCCGAGATCGACGGCGCCCCGCTCACCGGCGGGAACACCCAGGCGGCCATGGAGGCGGGGATCGCCACCGTCTACCAGGAGCCGCACCTGTTCGGCGAGCTCACCGTGGCCGAGAACGTGTTCCTCGGCCGCGAGCTGCGACTTGCTTCTGCTCGCGGCGCGGGGGCAGGGCGGGTGGACTGGGCCACCCAGCGCACGCGGGTGGGCGAGCTCCTCACCCAGATCGGGCTCGACCCGGCGATCGGCGACGTCCGCGTCGCCGACCTGCCGGTGGCCGAGCAGCAGCTCGTGTCGATCGCCAAGGCGTTCGCCCACTCGGCGAAGGTGCTGATCCTCGACGAGCCGTCGGCGATCCTCACCGACCGGGAGATCGACGTGCTGTTCGGCGTGGTCCGCAACCTGCGTGCCGCCGGCGTCGGGATCATCTACATCTCCCACCGGCTCGACGAGCTGTCGCAGATCAGCGACCGCGTCACCGTGCTGCGCGACGGCGAGGTGGTCGCCAGCAGGCCGACGAGCGAGCTGTCCGTGCGGCAGGTGGCCGAGCTGATGGTCGGCCACGAGCTCGGATCGGCCGCCTCCGACCGGCCGGCCCCCACCGGGGAGCCGGTGCTCGCGGTGACCGGGCTCGGCCGCACCGGGGGGTTCAGCGACCTCGAACTGCAGGTGCGCCCGGCCGAGGTCGTAGCGCTGTACGGCCTGGTGGGGTCGGGCACCGGCGAGATCGCCCGCGCCCTCTACGGGGTGAACCCCGCCGACTCGGGCACCGTCGAGGTGGACGGCGCCGCGGTGCGGCTGCACTCGCCGCAGGACGCCGCGGCGGCCGGCATCGCCATGCTGCCCGGCAACCGCAAGCAGCAGGGTGTGTTCGCGAACAAGTCGATCGCGTTCAACATCTCCAGCGCCCACCTGCGCCACCTCGCGAAGCTGGGCTTCTGGTTCGACCGGCGCCGCGAGCGCTCGATCGCGGAGGACTTCCTGCGCCGTATCTCGATCAAGGCGCCCGACGTCGGCACGGCCGTCGGGGCGCTGTCGGGCGGCAACCAGCAGAAGGTGGTCCTCGCCCGCCAGCTCGTGCGCGCACCCCGCGTGCTCGTGCTGGAGGAGCCCACCCAGGGCGTCGACGTCGGGGCGAAGGAGGAGATCCACCGCCTCGTCCTGGAGCTGGCCGACGGCGGCAGCGCGGTTCTCGTCATCTCGACGGATCTGCCGGAGGTGCTGCAGCTCGCCGACCGGGTGCTGGTCGTGCGCAAGGGGGCGGTGGTCCGGGAGTTCGAGCGCGGCGCGAGCCAGGCCGGCGTGCTCGCGGCCGCGGCGGGCGACGAGGGCGAGGCAGCGGCGTGAGCAGCACAGCAACGGCGGTGGCCGCACCGGTTCGCCGCAGACCGCGGGTGCGGGCGATCGAGGGGCAGGAGCTCGCGCTCATCGCGGTGGTCGGCCTGCTGTGGGTGGTGCTGACGCTCGTCACCGACACGTTCCTCACCACCGGCAACCTGCAGAACATCCTGTTCACGGTGGCGCCGATCGCGCTGATCGGGATCGGGATGACGGCGGTGATCGTCACCGCCGGGATCGACGTCTCGGTGGGCAGCCAGGCCGCCGTCGTGATGGTGGTCGTCGCGCTACTGGTGCGCGACTCCGGGCTGCCGTTCCTGCCCGCGGTCGCCGTGGCGGTGGTGGTCGGCCTCGTACTCGGCGCCGTCAACGGCCTGCTGGTGGCCTACGGCGGCATCCACCCGATCATCGTCACGTTCGGCACGCTCAACATCTACCGGTTCGTCTCGCTGCAGATCTTCGGCACCGAGCAGGTGGCGGGGGTGCCCGCCACGCTCTCGCCGATCGGCGGCGGGATGGAGGGCCGCCTGCTCGGCGTGCCCACGGCCTGGTGGCTCACGCTCGTGCTGGCCGCCGGCATGTGGTGCTACATGCGGTACTGGGCCACGGGCCGGCACCTCTACGCCGTGGGCGGCGACGCGTTCGCCGCGCGGCTCGCCGGCGTGCGGGTGCGGCGCCGCCAGATCAGCGCGTACGTGCTCACCGGGGCGTGCGTGGGGCTCGCGGCGTGCGTCCTCATCGGCAGCGGCGGGCTCGTGCAGCAGAACGTCGGCACCGGGCTGGAGCTGCGGGTGATCGCCGCCGTCGTGATCGGCGGCACCAGCATCATCGGCGGCCGCGGCACCGTGCTGGGCACGCTGCTCGGCGCACTGCTGGTCGGCACCGTGGGAAGCGCCGTCACGCTGCTGTCCTGGCCCACGGAGCTCGCGCAGCTGTTCATCGGCCTGTTCATCCTCGTGGCGGTCGGGGTCGACCTGCTGCGCGAGCGGCGGAGGAGCGCCCGATGACCGAGATCGAGACCGTTCCTCCCGCGGAAGGCACCCGCGCCGAGGGGCTCGCAGCGAGGGTGCTGCGCATCGGGCTGACCGAGCGCGTGGTGCTGCTCGCGGTGCTGCTGGTCGTCGTGATCGTGTGGTTCCGGGTGCTCGGCGCGGGCGGCTACCTCGTGGCGCCGTACGACGTCCGCTACCTCGGCAACGCGCTCGAGTCGATGGTGCCGTTCGCGCTGCTGGCGGTCGCGGAGCTGTTCGTGATCGTCTCCGGGCGGGGCGGGATCGACCTCTCGGTGGGCGCGATCGTGTCGTTCGCCGGTATGGCGTTCGGGCTCATGGTCGGCGTGTGGGGATGGCCGCTGCTCCCCTCGATACTCGGGTGCATCGTCGTGGGCGCGCTGCTCGGCGCGGTCAACGGCGCGCTCGTGGCCTACGTGCGGTTCCCGGCGCTGATCGCGACCCTCGCGACGTACTACGCCTACAGCTCGCTCGCCCTGATCAGCAACGCGAACGCGCCGATCTCCACTCCCCCGGTCGTCGCCCTGCACTCCCTGACCAGGAACGTCAACCTCCCGGCGCCGCTCCCGCCCGTCCCCCTCCACGTGTTCACGATCCTGCTCCCCTGCGCCGTGCTGGCCTGGGTGGTCATGTCGCGCTCGACGTACGGGCGGTCGCTCTACGCGGTGGGCACCAACGACGTGGCGGCCGCGTACGCCACGCAGTCGGTGGCGCGCACGCGGTTCACGGCGTTCGTGCTGTCCGGGCTGCTCTCCGGCGTGGTGGCCGTGGTGACGGTGGGCCAGTTCGCCTCGGCGCGCCCGGACGCCGGCATCGTCGGCAACGGGATGGCCCTGCCCGCGATCACCGTGGCCGTGCTGGGCGGCGTCGCGATCCAGGGCGGGATCGGGAAGGTCGGCGGGGTGCTGGTGGCGGCCCTGCTCGTCACCTGGCTGAACGCCGGGATGCTGCTGGCGTTCCCGGAGGGCGCCGAGGGCAGCCGCTACCAGCTGCTCGCGCTCGGGCTGGTGCTCGTGCTGTCCGCGCTGCTCAACACGGTCGCGCTGCGCCGCTACGGGAGGCTGTCGTGACCTTCGCGGTCCGGCCGTCCGAGGTGCCGGCGGAGCTGGTGGCGCTCACCCGGCGGATCGGCGACCCGGCGGCGGACCTGGTCGTCCTGGCCGAGGGCAACACGTCCGTGCGCCTGGGAGGCGACCGCTTCGCGGTCAAGGCCAGCGGGTCGCGGATGGACCTCGCCGAGGCCGGGGACTTCGTCGTCGGCGAGCTGCCCGAGCTCGTCGACGTGCTGGAGCGGGGCGGCACGGACCAGGAGTCGCTGTCGCGGGTGCTGTCCGCCGGCGCGTCGCGCGCGTCGATCGAGACGCTCGTGCACGTCGTCGCGCTCGCCGCCGGGGCCACCTGGGTGGCGCACACGCACCCGACCGCCGTCGTCGGGCTGCTCGCGGTGCGCGAGGCGCAGCAGCTGTGGTCGGCACCGCTCTTCCCGGACGAGGCCGTGGTGCTCGGCGAGCCGCTGTGGGTGCCCTACGCGGCGCCCGGCATCGCGCTCGGTACGGCCGTCCACACCGCCGTCCGGGACCGGCTCGACCGCGACGGCACCGCACCCCGGCTCGTCCTGCTCGGCAACCACGGCATCGTCGCCCTGGGGGCCACCGCCGCCGAGGTGGAGACCATCACGACGATGGCGGTGAAGGCCGCCCGCATCCGCACGGTGGCCCTGGGCGCCGGCACGATGTCTCCCTTGGACAGGGACCACGCGAGGGAACTGTCCGATCGCCCGGACGAGGCGGCCCGCCGCACCCGCCTCGGCTCATGATCTGAAGTATCGGTTGCTCATTGTCGTGGTGACAGCAATGGACAACCGATTCTCGAGATCATGGAACCGGACGGGCGGCGGCACCGTCAGTGCCGGGCATGTCCATCGATCTCAGCCGGCCGTTCCGGGCGTCAGCCGCTGTCGCCGCCGGGTTGCTGACCTGGGGTGAGGTGCGCGGGCCGCGGTTCCAGAAGCTGTTCCCCGACGTGTACGCGCCCGCCCACCTCCAGCCGGACATCGCGCCGCGATCGGAGGGCGCAGCGGGTGCTCGTCGCGGGACGTGGGGTGCTCGCCGGGTACTCGGCCGCCGAGCTGCTCGGGGCCTCCTGCGGGCCCGCGGACGCACCGGCCGAGGTGCTCCTGCTGCGACCGGGCGGCCAGAGCTACCGCTGCCCCGGCCTGCGGGTCCACCGCGATGTCGTCGATCCGACGGAGACCACCGAAGTCCGCGGTTCTGGCGTCACCACGGCCATCCGCACCGCTTTCGACCTCGGACGCTGGGTGCCGTCGTTCGTCGAGAAGGTGGTCGCCGTCGACGCGCTGGCGTTCGGGTGCAAGATCGCGCTCGAGGACGTCGCCCGAATGCGGCTGCTACACCCCGGTGCGTGGGGCGGCCGGCACCTCACCGCCGTGCTGCGACAGGCCAACTGCCTCGCCGAATCCCCGATGGAGACGCGGATCCGGATGGCGCTGCTGGCCGGCGGGCTGCCGCCACCGGGCGTCCAGTTCGAGGTGGTGGCCGCCGGGCGGGTGCGCCGGCTCGACCTCGCCTACCCGGAGGTCAAGCTCGCGATCGAGTACGACGGCGCGGACCACCGCACGCAGGGGCGCGCGCACCTCGACCTGCTGCCGCCGAGGTCTCGTCGCCTCATGATCCGAAGTATCGGTTGTCCATTGCTGCCGCCACGACCATGAGCAACCGATAGTCGCGATCATGGGAGGAGCTCGGCCGCCACCCCCAGGAAGCCGGACAGGATCCTCGACTCGTCGCCCGGGCGCCAGGTCAGCGCCACCGGGACCCGGACGTCGGCGCCCGTCACCGGGCGGAAGGCCACCCCCTCGAACTGCAGCCACTCGGCGGAGGCCGGGAGCAGCGCCACGCCGACGGCCGCCGCGACGAGTGCGACCACGGTGTAGGTGTCCTGGGCCTCCTGGACGACGCGGGGCCAGAAGCCGACGTCCGCGCAGGCCCGCATCGCCGTGTCCCGCAGGTTCGAGCCCTGCCGGTCGGGGTAGCTGACGAAGTTCTCCCCGGCCAGATCGGCCAGCGGGACGGAGCGGCGGGCGGCGAGGGGGTGCTCGTCCGGCAGCACGGCCACGAGCTCCTCGTCCAGCACGGTGCGGCTCTCCAGCAGCGCCGGGATGGGCGCGCGCAGCAGGGCCACGTCGATGCCGCCGTCGACCAGCGCACTGATCTGCGCGCCGCTGAACACGGAGGGGTGCAGCTCCAGCCGCACGAGCGGGTAGCGCACGCGGTAGGCGCGGGTCAGCCGCGGGAGGAGCCGCCAGGTGGTCGCACCGGTCAGCCCGACGCGGATCTCGCCGCGCTCACCCTGCTCGGTCCGCAGCACCGACTCGCGGGCGCGGTCCGCCTCGGCGAGCACGCGGCGGGCGTGCTCGAGGAAGACCGTTCCCGCATTGGTGAGCCGGACCTGGCGGGTGGTGCGTTCCAGCAGCCGCACCCCCAGGTCGCGCTCGAGGTGCTTGATCTGCTGGGAGAGCGGCGGCTGCGCCATGTGCAGGCGCGCCGCGGCCCGCCCGAAGTGCAGCTCCTCCGCCACGGCGGTGAAGGCCCTCAGGTGCCGCAACTCCACGATCAGCTCCCCATTGATACGAATTCGGTCTCAGTCGTCCCGACATCTTGTATTGGACCGGCCCTGCCCGCACTGCATACGTTCAGTCATCAGACATCCGGCCTCAGGGAAGAGGTGCAGATGGAGCAGCCGCGCGGGCAGCTGTACCGGATCGGTCCGTTGATCGTCGTGGCCGTGGGCGTCGGCGCCCTCGCCGGCTCGGTCGCGCTCTCGCTGGGCGAGCTCACCGCTCCGGGTCCGGGCCTGTGGCCGTTCGTCGTGGCGTTGCTCCTCACCGGCACGGGGCTCGTCCTCCTGGTGGTCGACGACCCCGCCGACTACGAGCCGTTCACGCGGGGCTCGGCCCGGATCGTGGGCGGGCTCGCGGGTCTCGCCGTCTTCGTGGCGGTGTTCGAGGTGATCGGCTTCCTGCTCCCGGCGTTCCTGATGCTCCTGCTCTGGCTGCGGGTGTTCGGGCGCGAGTCGTGGCGGTGGTCGGTCGGGCTGGCGCTCGTCGGGTCGGTCGGCCTCTACCTGCTGTTCGACACCGCGCTCGGGGTCCGGTTCCCCGACGACGTGGTGGCCGGGCTGGTGGGTGGCTAGTGCCCCCCGCCGGAGGTCCAGTGCTTGTATCGGCAGATCCAGGTTTCCTCTGGGTGCGCCGGCGGGCCGGACTCGTATGGGACATACCTGGCCGGTTCGCCGGTGCGGCCAGGGGGAAGCTGGGCCGTCGAGATATGTGTTGGACCTTCGACGGGGGGCACTAGGTGGGCCTGCTGGACGGGATCGCGCAGGGGTTCGCGGTCGCGCTCGACCCGGTCAACATCCTCTACGTCTTCCTCGGGGTGCTCATCGGCACGGTCATCGGGGTGCTGCCGGGCCTCGGCCCGACGGCGACGATCGCGCTGCTGCTGCCGCTGACGTACGAGATCGAGCCGCACACGGCCGTGATCCTGCTGGCCGGGATCTACTACGGCTCGATGTACGGCGGCACGATCACGTCGGTGCTGCTGCGCCTGCCCGGCGAGGCGGCGTCGGTCGTCACCACGTTCGACGGCTACCAGATGGCCAAGCAGGGCCGCGCGGGCCCGGCGCTGGGGATCGCGGCGCTCGGGTCGTTCATCGGGGGCGTGCTCGCCGTCATCGGGCTCGCGGTGCTCGCGCCGCCGCTCGCGGCGCTGGCCGTCTCCTTCGGCCCGCCGGAGTACGTGGCGCTGGCCGTGCTCGGCATCCTGCTGGTGACCTACCTCGGCACCGGGTCGGCGCTCAAGAGCCTCAGCATGGCTGCGCTCGGCCTGCTGCTCGCCACCGTGGGCCAGGACCCGATCGCGGGCACCACCCGGTTCACGTTCGGGCAGGTGGCGCTGTTCGACGGGCTGGACTTCGTGGCCGTCGCGATGGGCCTGTTCGGTGTCGGCGAGATCCTGCACAGCCTCGAACGCACCGAGAAGGTCCAGGCCGTCACGCAGAAGATCAAGAACATCTGGCCCAGCCGCAAGGACCTGCGCCAGTCGGCGGGCGCGATCGGCCGCGGCAGCGTGCTCGGCTTCCTGATCGGTGCGCTGCCGGGCGGCGGCGGGGTGGTCTCGTCGCTCGCCTCGTACGCGCTGGAGAAGCGGCGTGCCAAGGACCCGAGCCGGTTCGGCCGGGGTGCGATCGAGGGTGTCGCGGGCCCGGAGACGGCCAACAACGCGTCGTCGACGTCGGCGTTCATCCCGCTGCTCACACTCGGCATCCCGTCCAACGTCGTGCTCGCGCTGATCTTCGGCGCGCTGCTGGTGCAGGGCATCACCCCCGGTCCGCAGCTGATCGACCAGCACCCGGAGATCTTCTGGGGCGTGATCGCGTCGATGTTCGTCGGCAACCTCATGCTGCTGGCGCTGAACATCCCGCTGGTCGGGGTGTTCGTGCAGATCCTGAGGGTGCGCGCCGGGATCCTCGCCGCGTTCGCCCTGCTCCTCACGATGGCCGGCGTCTTCTCGATCAACAACGACGCCACCGACATGTGGGTGGTGCTCGCGTTCGGCCTGCTCGGCTGGCTGATGAAGAAGACCGGCTTCGAGCCCGGCCCGCTGGTGCTGGCGTTCGTGCTCGGGGAGATCCTCGAGCGCGCCTTCCGGCAGACGATGCTGATCTCCGGCGGCAGCCTGGGCGTGTTCGTCACGCGACCGATCTCCGGCGGGATCCTCGCCGCGACCGTGTTGATCATCGTGGTCAGCATCGTCACGGCCCGCCGCAGGGCCCGCGTGCTGCACCGCCACGACACCCCCGAACTCACGCCCGCCGAGGGAGACCGATGAACCGCCTACGCCTCGCCGCCGCGCTCGCGGTCGCGCTGCTGCTCGCCGCGTGCGGCGGGCAGGCCTCCGAGGAACCGGAGGCGTACCCCTCCGACCAGATCCGGCTGCTCGTGCCGTACACCGCGGGCGGGCCGACCGACATCGCCGCCCGCTCGCTCGGGAAGTTCATGGAGACCTCGCTCGGGCAGACGGTCGTGGTGGAGAACCTGCCGGGCGCCTCGGGTACCACGGCCTACCAGGAGCTGCTCTCCTCCGAGCCGGACGGCTACACGCTGTCGATGGTCGCTTTGCCGACGGCCGTGCTGAACTACCTGACCAACGACGTCGGCTACACCCGCGACGACTTCGCCATGGCCGGCGTGATCACCCAGGTGCCCTCGGCGCTCGTCGTGCCGGCGGCGTCGCCCCACGCCGACCTCGCGGCGCTCGTCGCCGCGGCACACGCCGATCCCGCGCTCGTCAGCGTCGGGACCCCGGGGGCGACCAACACGCACGCCGCGGAGACCCGCCGGATCACCCAGCTCTACGACGTGCCGCTCACCGTGGTGCCGTTCAACGGCGCCCAGGAGGTGTTCGCGGCGCTGCTGGGCGGCAACATCGTCGCCGGGTTCGTCAACGCGTCGCAGGACCTGATGCCCTTCATCGAGTCCGGCCAGCTCCGGGTGCTGGCCGTCGGCACCGGGGAACGGCTGCCGTACCTGGACGCACCCACGTTCGCGGAGCAGGGTTACCCGGAGATCACGCAGAGCACCACGACGTTCGGCGTGATCGCCCCGGCCGGCACGCCACAACCGGTGCTCGCGCGGCTGGAGGAGACCATGCGGGCGGCCTCGGCCGACCCGGAGACCCGGCGCGGGCTCGACGAGCGCTACGTGCCGGAGCAGTTCTTGGGCAGCGCCGACCTCACGGCGCTGTTCACCGAGACCGAGCAGACGTTCAAGGGGGTCGCGAGTGGCGGATAACGGGGCAACAGCACTGGTCGAAGCGCTGCGGGAGCTGGGCGTCGAGCTGGCGTTCGGGCTGCCGGGCGTGCACAACCTCGCGGTGTGGGAGGCGTGCGCCGAGGCCGGGATCCGCCTCGTCGGCGTGCGGCACGAGCAGGCCGCGGCGTACGCCGCCGACGGCTACGCGCGCACCACCGGCCGGCTCGGCGTGGCGGTCGTGACCACCGGACCCGGCGCGGCCAACACGCTCGGCGCCACCGGGGAGGCGATGACGTCGGGCGCGCCGGTACTGGTGATCGCCACCGACATCCCCACGACGGTGCGGCGGCCCGGCGTCTACCGCGGGGTGCTGCACGAGACCCGCGACCAGGCCGCCATGTTCGCGCCGGTCACCAAGGTAGCGAGGACGGCCGCGGCGGCGGCCGACCTGTACGCCGAGGTGTTCGAAGCCGGGCGGGCGGCGCTGCGGGCGCCCACCGGCCCCGTCTACCTGGGGGTGCCGACCGACCTGCTCACGTCGGCGGTGACCCGGCGAACACCCGTCGAGGCGGCCCCGCCGGGCCCGCCGGAAGCGGACCTCGACACCGCGCTCGCGCTGATCGAGCGCGCGGAGCGCCCGCTGCTGTGGGTCGGCGGCGGCGCCGTGCGCTCCGGCGCCGGGGACGCCGTGGGCCTGCTCGCCGAGCGGCTCGCCGCACCGGTCGTCACCACCTACCACGGGCGTGGTGTGCTGCCGCCCGACCACCCCTGCCTGGCCCCCGCCCTCGCCCACGTCCCGGCCATCGGCGCCCTGTGGGACGAGGCGGACCTCGTCATCGCGATCGGCAGCGACCTGGACGGGATGACCACCCAGAACTGGCGGATGCCGCAGCCGCCCACGCTGCTCGCGATCAACGTCGACGCCGTGGACGCCGGGAAGAACTACCGGGTCGACAACGTCCTCGTGGGCGACGCGCGCGCGGTGACCGAACGGCTCGCCGCCGCCGTCCCGCAGCGGGACGGGCTGGACGTGCTCGCGGTGCAGATCCGCTCGATGCGCGAGCAGGTGACCGCGCTCGTCCGCGAGGAGGAACCGCAGGCGGCCCTGCTGCTCGACACGCTCGACCGGCTGCTGCCCGCCGACGCCACGGTGCTCGCCGACATGTGCATCGCCGGCTACTGGGTGGCCGGCTTCCACCGGGTGCCCGGCCCGCGCCGCCTCGCGTACCCGATGGGCTGGGGCACGCTCGGCTTCGCCTTCCCCGCAGCGCTCGGAGCGGCCGCGACGGGCACCGGGCGAGCGGTCGCCGTCGTCGGCGACGGCGGGTTCCTCTTCGCCTGCGGTGAGCTGGCCACGGCCGTGCAGGAGCGGCTGCCCGTCACCGTCGTGCTGGTCGACGACGGGGGCTACGGCATGCTCCGCTTCGACCAGGAGCAGTCCGGCGTGCCCACCCGCGGGGTCGACCTGGTCACGCCCGACTTCGTGGCGCTCGCCCAGGCGTTCGGGGTGCCGGCGGAGGCCGTCGACGGGTTCGGCGAGGTGTTCGAGGACGCGCTGGCCAAGAGCCTCGCGGCGGACGGTCCGTCGCTGGTGGCGGTGCGGGCCGCGATGACGCCCCCGCCGTCCACCTCGCCGCGCTGGTACCGGGCGGCGGGATGATCGACAAGCGGGTGGCCTCCCTGGCCGAGGCCGTGGCCGATGTGCAGGACGGCGACACGGTGCTGGTCGGCGGGTTCGGCAACTCCGGTGTGCCGGTCGAGCTGGTGCACGCGGTGCTGGACCTGGGTGCGCGGGACCTCACGATCGTCACCAACAACGCCGGCAGCGGCGAGACCGACATCGCCGCGCTGATCCGCGAGCGGCGGGTCCGCAAGATCGTCTGCTCGTACCCGCGGTCGGCGGGCTCGGTGTGGTTCGAGAAGCTGTGGCGGGCCGGCGAGATCGAGCTGGAGCTCGTGCCGCAGGGCACGCTCAGCGAGCGGATGCGGGCCGCGGGCGCGGGGCTCGGCGGCTTCTTCACGCCGACCGGGGCCGACACGCCGCTCGCGCAGGGCAAGGAGGTCCGCGTGATCGGCGGCCGCCGGCACGTCTTCGAGGAACCGCTGCCCGCCGACGTCGCGTTGATCAAGGCCGATCTCGCGGACCGCTGGGGCAACCTCGTCTACCACTCCGCCGCCCGCAACTTCGGGCCGGTGATGGCCACCGCGGCGCGGCTCACGCTGGTGCAGGTGCGCGCGTTCGTCGAGCTCGGGGAGCTGGACCCGGAGGCGGTCGTGACACCGGGGATCTTCGTGGACCGGGTGGTGATCCCATGAGGTTGGACAAGCGGCAGATGGCCGCGCGGGTGGCCCAGGACATCCCGGACGGCTCCTACGTCAACCTCGGGATCGGGCTGCCCACGCTCGTCGCGGACGTGGTGCCTCCGGGCCGGGAGATCGTCTACCACAGCGAGAACGGGATCCTGGGGATGGGACCGTCGCCCGAGGCGGACACCGGGGACCCGGAGCTGATCAACGCAGGCAAGCAGCTGGTGACGCTGCTGCCCGGCGGCGCCTACTTCCACCACACCGACGCGTTCGTGATGATGCGCGGCGGCCACATCGACATCACGGTGCTCGGCGCGTTCCAGGTGGCGGCGAACGGCGACCTCGCCAACTGGGCCACCGACGACGCCACGCTGCCGCCCGCGATCGGTGGGGCGATGGACCTCGCGGTCGGCGCCCGGCGGGTGCTGGTCATGACCACCCACACCACCAAGGACGGCCGGCCCAAGCTCCTGCCGGCCTGCACCTTCCCGCTCACCGCCGCGGCCGTGGTGGACCGCGTCTACACCGATCTCGCCGTGCTCGACGTGACACCGGACGGTTTCGTCGTCCGGGAGATGGTGCCCGGCATCACCCGGGACGAGCTGCAGGCTCAGACCGCCGCCCCACTGCGCTGGGAAGCACCATGAGGATCATCGGGTTGCTCGTCGGGCTCGCCCTGCTGGCGGCGTGCGGCGGTCAGGCGCCCGCCGCGTTCCCCGGCGAGGAGATCCGGCTGCTCGTGCCGTACGCGGCGGGCGGTCCCACCGACCTCACGGCACGCGCCTACGGCGAGTTCCTCGAACGCGACCTCGGCCAGCCGGTCGTCGTGGAGAACATGCCCGGCGGCTCGGGCGCGCTCGCCACCCAGGAGCTCGTCCAGGCCGAGCCCGACGGCTACACGCTCTCGCTGATCACCGCCGGCACCACCGTGCTGACGCCGCTGGTGAACGAGGTGGGCTACACCGCCGCCGACGTCACGCCGGTCGGGGTGCTGTCGGAGGTGCCCTCGCTGCTCGCGGTCGCCGCGGACTCGCCGCACCAGGACATCGCCGCGTTCGTGGCGGATGCCCGGGCGCGGCCCGGCGCCGTCACCGTCGGTGTGCCGGGGGCGTCCACCCCGCAGGGCGTGGAGCTGCAGCGGCTGCGCGACGAGCACGGCGTGGAGGTCACCGCCGTCCCGTTCAACGGCAACGCGGAGATGACCACCGCGCTGCTCGGGCGCAACGTCGACGCCGTCCTGATCAACGCGTCGGAGGACGTCACCGAGAACATCGACGCGGGCGAGTTCCGGCCGCTCGCGGTGTCCACGGAGGAGCCGCTCGACTGGCTGCCCGGGGTGCCGACGCTCGTGGCCGCCGGGTTCCCCGGCCTGACCCTGTCCGGCTCGACGTTCGGGCTGGCCGGGCCGGCCGGGCTGCCCGAACCCGTCGTCACCCGGATCGAGGACGCGCTGCGCCGCGGCCACGCGGACCCGACGGTCGTCGAGACGGTCGGGGAGCGCTACCTCGGCCCGCAGTTCCGCAGCGCGGCCGACATGCGGACCGTGCTCGACCACACGCAAGCCGTCTACGAGCCCATCCTGGGAGGGTCGTAATGAGACGAGTGTGGATCGCGCTGGCGGCCGTGCTGGCCGTCTCCTGCTCGGCGCCCGACACCCCGGACGAGTACCCGAGCCAGGAGATCACCGTGCTCGTCCCGTACACCGCGGGCGGGCCCACCGACCTGGCCGCCCGCACCATGGGCGCCCACCTGGAGAAGGCGCTCGGGCAGCCGGTGATCGTGGAGAACCTGCCCGGCGCGGCCGGGTCCGTCGCGATGAACGAGCTGGTGGGGAGCGAGCCGGACGGCCACACGCTCACGCTCGTCGCGGCCCCGTCCACGGTGGTCACGCCCATGATCCAGGACGTGCCCTACGACGCGAGCTCGTTCGTGACGATCGGCGTGATCACCGAGGTCCCGTCGGTGCTGGCGGTGCCGGGAGACTCCCGGTTCCCGGACGCGGCCGCCTTCCTGGACGCGGCCCGGCAACGGCCCGGCGAGCTGACCGTCGGCACGCCCGGCGCCACCACCTCGCAGGCCATCGAGCTGCGCCGGCTGGCGGGCGAGTACGGCGTGCAGGTCACCGTCGTGCCGTTCAACGGCAACGCCGAGCTCATCCAGGCCGTGCTCGGCGGGGCCGTCGACGCGGTGCTCGTGAACGTCTCCCAGGACATCCGCGCCCAGTTCGACGCGGGCGCGTTCCGCCCGCTCGCGATCAGCCCGGCGGAACGCGTCGACTACCTGCCGGACGTCCCGACGCTCGCCGAGCTGGGCTTCCCCGACCTCACCTACAGCACGTCCGTCTTCGGGCTGGGCGCCCCGGCCGGTACCCCGCCGGAGATCGTCTCGCGGCTGGAGTCCGCGATGCGCGAGGGCCTGGACGACCCCGCGGTCCGGCAGCAGCTCGACGAGGCCTACGTGCCCGACGAGTTCATCGGCGCCGCGGAGTTCCGGGAACGCCTCGACCAGATCGTCCGCGTCTACGGGCCCGTGGCCCAGGATCTGAAGGGTGGTTGACTCGGGCCATGGACTTGGGACTGAAGGGACGCACCGCCGTCGTGCCCGGCGCGACATCGGGCCTCGGCCTCGCCGTGGCCCGCGCGCTCGCGGCCGAAGGGGCGAACGTCGTACTGGGCGGGCGGCGCGGCGATCTCGTGCGCGAAGAGGCCTCCAAGCTGCCGTCCGCGGTGGGGATCGAGATCGACATCACCGACCCCGCCGCAACGGACGCGCTGGTCGGCGCCGCGCAGGAGCACTTCGGCCCGGTCGACGTGCTCGTGCTCAACGGCGGAGGCCCGCCGCCCGGGGTGGCGGTCGACTTCACCCCCGAGAAGCTCGCCGACGCCGTCGCACTGCTCGTGCAGCCGCACCAGCGGCTCGTCCAGGCCGTGCTGCCGGGGATGCGCGAGCGCGGCTTCGGCCGGATCGTGGCGATCGGCTCCGGCGGCGTGCAGGCCCCGATCGAGCGCCTCGTCGCGTCCAACGCGGGGCGCGCCGCGCTCGCGGGCTACCTCAAGACCCTCGCCACCGAGGTGGCCGCCGACGGCGTCACCGTCAACATGGTGCTGCCCGGCCGCATCGCCACCGACCGCGTCGGCGTGCTCGACCGCGCCAACGCCGAGCGCTCCGGCAGGACCGAGGAGGAGGTGCGCGAGGCGGCCAAGGCCGCGATCCCGACGCGGCGGTACGGCACGCCGGAGGAGTTCGCCGCGGTCGTGACGTTCCTGGCCGGCGCTGCCGCCTCCTACGTCACGGGCGAGCAGGTCCGGTGTGACGGCGGGTTGGTGCGGACGCACTGACGGATCGCTCAGGGCTCCCGATCGGTGACCAAGGGCAGATGGTCGCTCCCAGAGATCGACTGACGACCATCTGCCCTTGATCGGCGACGGCCGGGTCCCGCTCGGTGACCAAGTGCTGTCGGCCCCACCCCGTACCGTCGGGCGCGTGGCTCCCCGAGGCAGCAGGTCCCGCCCCACCAAGCGCCGGCCCGAGCCGCCCGACCTGCCCACCGAGCTGGAGGCCGCGCCCGTGGTGGTGGAGGGCGGTGAGCTGTGGGACTGCGTCGAGGCCACCGCGGAGGTCCGGGTGCCCGAGCGCGTGGCCGACCTGCGGATCCACGAGAGCCGGTGGGGCGGCGGGAGCCTCGCGGGCGTGCGCCTCACCGGCCTGGAGTGCCGGGACGTGGAGTTCGTCCACTGCGACCTGTCCGGCGCCCGGCTCGAGGAGGCCCTGCTCACCCGGGTCGTCTTCACCGACTGCCGGCTCACCGGCACCGCGTTCGACGGGGCGCAGCTCACGGACGTCCGCATCGCCGACAGCACCGCCGACCTCGCCGGGTTCCGCATGGCGAAGGCGCGGTTCCTGCTCGTGGAGAACACCTCGCTGCACGGCGCCGACTTCTACGATTTCGACGGGGAGCACTGTGCGCTGCTCGGGTGCGACCTGGCCGAGGCGAGCTTCGACACGGCCCGGCTGCGGGAGACCGACCTGCACGGCTCCACCCTCGACGACGTCCGCGGGGTGCTCTCCCTGCGCGGCACGCGGATCAGCCCGGACCAGATCGTCCCGCTGGCCTCCGGCCTGCTCGACGCGCTGGGGATCCAGGTGACGGACCAGGCGTCCTGGTCCTAGTGGTCCCCACTAGCCGCGGCCGAGGAACGGCATCTTCGTCGCGGCGATCGTCAGGAACGGGACGTTCGCGTCCAGCGGCAGCCGGGCCATGAGCAGCACGGCGTCGGCCACGTGCGCCGGGTCGAACGTCGGCTCCGGGCGGACGCTGCCGTCGGCCTGCCGGGCACCCACCGAGATGCCGGCGGTCATCTCGGTGGCGGCGTTGCCGATGTCGATCTGCCCGCACGCGATGTCGTACGGGCGCCCGTCGAGCGCGATGGACTTCGTCAGGCCGGTGATCGCGTGCTTCGTGGCCGTGTACGCGGCGCTCCCGGGGCGCGGCACGTGCGCGGAGATGGAGCCGTTGTTGATGATCCGGCCGCCCTGGGGTCGCTGGGCGCGCATCGCGGTGAACGCCTCGCGGGCGCAGAGGAAGGAGCCGGTCAGGTTGGTGGCCACGGTGGACGTCCAGGCCTCGACCGGGATCTCGTCCACGCTGCCGGACGGGCCGAAGGTGCCGGCGTTGTTCATCAGCAGGTCGACCCGGCCCCACCGCTCCCGCACCTCGGCGAACAGGCCGGCCACGGACTCCGCGTCGCCGACGTCCGTGGGCACCACGAGCGCCGACGCCCGGCCGTCCGCGGTCTCCTCGAGCGCCGCCGCCCGGCGACCGGCGAGCGCCACCCGGTAGCCCGCGTCGAGCAGGGCCGTCGCCACCACCCTCCCCACACCCGAGCCCGCACCCGTCACCACTGCCACATCGCCGTCCGTCACGAGTGACATGATCTCCTGCTCAGGCGACCTGCGCGACCACGCAGCCTGCGCGGCCGCTCGCCAGGTCGGCGACGTGCCGCTCCACGACCGTGAACCCGCCGGCTTCGAGCACGCCGGCGAGCCGCCGGACGGTCGGCTCGGTGGACGCGGGGTCGAGCGGCTGGAACGGCAGCGCGAACCGTCCGCCGGGCGCCAGGTGAGCGCGCACGACCGCGAGCTCGCGGCCCGGATCGCCACGCAGGAGCACCGGGACGTGGATCGCGAAGGCGAGGTCGAACCGGGCGCCGTCGAGGTCGGCCTCGTGCAGCGCCGCCACCCGGAACGCCGCTCGCCCGCCGGCCACGTGCGCGGCGTTGCGCCGGCCCGCCGCCTCGATCATCGTGGCGGAGCGGTCGATGCCGAGGATGCTCCCGCCGTCGAGCCGCTCGCACACGAGCGAGACGGCCACGCCGTGCCCGCAGCCGATCTCGAGCACCCGGTCGTCGGGACGCACGCCCAGCGTCTCGACCGCCCACCGCAACCGCTCCGCCGCCGGCGCCATGTGTGGAAGCATCGCAGTCGTGCGGCACCTGACCAGGCTGGCCTCCGCCGAGGACGTCGCCGTCGACGACCTGCGGATCGTCGAGCGGACGCGCGCGTGGACCGCGCCCGAGCACACCCCCGGCCACCAGCTCGTCTTCGTGCGGCGCGGCGCGTTCGGGCTGCGGCTCCGCAGGGCGGAGACGACGGTGGACCCGGTCTCGGCGTTCGTGCGCCGCCCGGGCGACGAGCAGAGCATCGCCCACCGCCCGGGTCGTGAGGACGTCTGCACGGTGGTCTCGCTCGGCCCAGGGCTCGCGGCCGACGTGCTGCCGTGGCGGCTGCCCACCGCGCTGCGCACGTCCGGCCGGATCGACATGGCCCATCGCGCGCTGCTCGCCCAGGCCCGGCAGGGCACGGACGGGTTCGAGCTGTCCGAGCGGGTGGTGTGGCTCGCCGAGGCCCTGCTCCGCGAGCCCGCGCGCACCCCGGCCCGCGACGGCACCCCGTCCCACCGGCGGCTCGCCGACGCGGCGCGGGAGGTGCTGGTGGCGGATCCGGCGTTCGACGGCCTGGACCGGCTCGCGCGGCTGCTCGGCGTCTCCCGGTCGCACCTCTCCCGCGTGTTCCGCGCGGAGACCGGCGAGACCCTCACGCGGTTCCGCCTGCGCCTGCGGGTACAGGCCGCGCTCGACCGGCTCGCCGACGGCCACCGCGACCTCGCCGGGCTGGCCGCCGACCTCGGGTTCGCCGACCACGCGCACCTCACCCGGGCGATGCGGGCCGAGGTCGGCGACCCGCCCAGCCAGGTGCGGCGGTTCCTCGGAGCGCCCTGAACAACTCGCGCCTACTGCGCGACGCCCAGGCGGCGCCCTTGCCGCGTTGGACACCTTGGTTCACTCATTTGTTCCGTAAGCGGGCTTGGGTCGCTGCTCGCGCCGGCCACCTCGGAACGGGTTGATCGCCGCGATCGCGACATGACTGCTGGCGTGAGGGTGTTGCCGGATCGTCGCTGAGCCTGTCACGACGGTGCACCGCTGCGGTGGGCGCGCCGTGGCCGGCCGGTCACGGCCGGGCTCCCGCTTCGTCCTGGCCCGGCGCGTGTCCACTCCGGCTGATCCCGACCCCGCCGCCTTCGGTGGGTGGCCAGGTTGGGTGCACTACCGGGCCCTGGGCGATCGTCGTGCGTTCCGCGGAACCCTGCTGGGGTTGTCCACAGCCTCGAGATCGACGTGGTGGGGATCGGTTCAAGATCGAACCCCGATGAGGTCTACGTCGTCCCGGTGGACAACTTCGCCGGCCGGGTCCCCGCCGGCATCCGGCTCCGGCCCGTGATCGGCGGTATCGGCTGTCCATGGTTGTGGCAACGACGATGTGCACCCGATAACGGCAGGTCAGGGCGGCGATCAAGGGATGATGGTCGCTGTTGAAGATCGACTAGCGACCATTTCGCCTTGATCGCCGAACGCCAGCGCGGCCGATTCAGCAACACCCTCTGTGTGAGCGTCAGGTCCCGATTCCGTCGATCAAGCAGGCCACGGACCGGCTGGGCCACCGCGAGCAGCGGGCATCGGCCCGGTCGGCCGCCTTGCGATGACACCACCTGGACGCCGTTCGCTACGGCCGGAGTTGTTCAGGACCCTCCGAGGCGAGCACGAATCGTCAAGCCGCGCGCCGGGGCGCCGCGGAGGATCAACATATGATCATTCGAGTCTGGAGCGCCCGCACGTCCGGTGACCCCCACGGCTACGAGCACGAGTTCCGCGGCCACGTGCTCGGCGCGCTGGGTGGGATCGCCGGCTTCCGGGGCGCCTACCTGCTGCGCCGGACCACGGCGGCGAGCACCGAATACGTCACCCTGACGATGTTCGGCTCGCTCGCCGACGTGCGCCGGTTCTCCGGCCCCGACGTCGACGCGGCGAACGTCTCCCCGGCCGCGCGGGCGGCGCTCGACGACGTGGACGAGCGCGTGCGCCACTACACGGCCGTGGTCACTCCTCCTCGGTGAGCGACAGCGCCCCGGACGGGCAGTTCGCCACGGCCTCGCGCGCCGCCGCCGCGTCGGATGGGTGCTCGTCGAGCACCACGACGATGCCGTCGTCGTCCTGGTCGAACACCGCACCGGCGGTGAGGACGCAGAGCCCCGCACCGATGCAGACGTCGCGGTCTGCGTGCACCCCGGCCACCAGGTCTCCCTTCACCACGTCACCTGCAACGACGTCAGACCGTAGATGACGTGGAAGCTGCGGAACTCGGCGGTGCCGGGCACCTCGGCCAGGCCGGGGAACCGCTGCAACAGGGCCGGGAAGCCGATCTTCATCTCCATCCGGGCGAGCGGCGCCCCGAGGCAGTGGTGGATGCCGTGGCCGAAGGCGACGTGACCGGCCCCGCCGCGGGTGACGTCGAGCCGCTCCGGGTCGGTGCGCAGCTCCGGGTCGCGGTTGGCGGTGGGGAGCGCGCACATGACGATCTCGCCCGCAGCGATCGGCTGCCCGGCGATCTCGGTGTCGACGGTGGCGACCTTGGCGGTGCCCGAGTGCACGATGGTCAGCCAGCGCAGCAGCTCCTCCACCGCGGCGTCGACGCGGTCCGGCTCGTCCCGGACGATCGCCAGCTGGTCCGGGTGGCGCAGCAGGGCGAGCGTGCCCAGCCCGAGCATGTTGGCCGTGGTCTCGTGCCCGGCGATGAGCAGCAGCGACGCTATCCCGATCAGCTCGTCGGTGGTGAGGTCGTCGCCGTGCTCGCGCACCAGCATGCCGAGCATGTCCTCGCCCGGGTCGGCCTGCGCCCGCGCCACGAGCTCCGCCATGTAGGCCCGCGACTCCTCCCCCACTCGGATCCGTTCCTCGATCGGGAGGCCCAGGTCGAGCTGGCGGGTGGTGCGATCCTGGAACGCCGCCCGGTCGGTGTACGGCACGCCGAGCAGCTCGCAGATCACCAGCGACGGCACCGGCAGGGCGAACTCCGCCACCAGGTCGGCGGGCGGGCCGGGCCGCTCGATCGCATGCAGGTGCTCGTCGACGATCTCCCGGATGCGCGGCTCCAGCCGGCGCATCCGCCGCACCGTGAACTCCGGGGTGAGCATCCGGCGCAGGCGGGTGTGGTCCGGCGGGTCGGCGGCGAGGAGGTTCCCGGCCCGCATCCGCGCGAGCTCCTCGGGGGTCACCTCCGGGCCCCCCTTGCGGCGCCGGAAACGCGCGGGCATGCGGGCGTTGCTGAAGCGCTCCGGATCGCTCAGCACCTCCCGGACGTCGGCGAACCGGGTGACGAGCCACGCCTCCATACCGAACGTGTTGCGGATCCGCTCGATGCCCGTCCCGGCGCGTACCACGGCCAGCTCGGGCACGGGATCGAAGCCGTTGCGCTGCATGTGCACGGGCAGCGTTGGTGCTGTTGTCACCCGGACCTCCCCGACGACGCGCGCCCTCGTGACGCGCTCCTCCAGGAAAGACGAGGAGCGCCCACCGGGGAGTTCCGGCGTCACCCGCCTGCGCCTCAGAAACCCCTCAGTCGGCCATCGCCGGGCCCGCACCCCCGGCGGGCGCGCTGCGCCCGTGGCGGAGGAAGCAGGCGAGCACGACCGCGGCGCCGGTCATGATCGTGGTGATGAACATGACGTCGTCGAGGGACGACACGAAGACCTGCGTGTTGGTCTGCTGGTAGATCGCCATCGTGCCCAGCACCTGACCCGTCTCCCCCGGCCCGAGGTCCGGCATCATCGAGGGGTTCATCAGCCCGCTGCGGTCGGCGTTCAGCTGGGCCTGCTGGATCGTCATGAAGGCGGTCAGCGCGGCGAGCCCGAGCGCCGCCGAGACGCGCTGCACGACGTTGTTGAACGCGCTCGCCGAGCTGACGATCGTGGGCGGCACCGCCGAGATCCCGCTGGTCATGATCGGCATCATGCACAGCCCCGTGCCGAAGGCCCGCAGGCACAGCAGCCCGATGATCTCCCCCTGCGACGTGACGGCGGTCAGGTCCCGCATCATGTAGGTCGCGATCATCATGATCGTCAGGCCGATGACCGCGGGGACGCGCGCTCCGATCCGGTCGTAGATCTGGCCGGCGATCGGCATGAGGACGAGCATGACGAGCGCCTGCGGCATGAGCAGCAAACCGGCCTCGAACGCCCCCAGCCCGCGCGCCTGCTGCAGGTACACGGGGATGTAGAACAGCACGGAGAAGAGGCCGATCGAGAGCACCGAGATCAGCAGCAGGGAGTTCGTGTACGGCCACACCCGGAACACCCGGATGTCGAGCAGCGGGTTGTCGACCGCGTTCTCGATGACGACGAACAGGGCAAGGCACAGGACCCCGAGGATGATCAGGATCACCGTGGGGTATGCCGTCCACCCCCACGACTGCCCCTCGGAGAGCGCGAGCAGCAGCGACGAGAGGCCGGTGGCGATCGCCAGGAAGCCGAGGAAGTCGAACCGGCCGGCCGGCTGCCCGGTGAACGCGGGCAGGAGCATGAAGGCCGCGATCGCCCCCAGGACACCGACCGGGACGTTGATGAAGAAGATGAGCCGCCAGTCGACGTACTCGACCAGGTAGCCACCGAGGGTCGGACCGACGGCGGGCGCGACGACGACGCCGAGCCCGTAGATGCCCATCGCGCTGCCGATCTTCTCCTTCGGCACGATCTGGTAGAGCATCGAAAGGCTCACGACCGGCAGAACGCCGCCCGGGATGGCCTGCAGGACCCGGAAGGCGATCATGCTGTCCAGGTCCCACGCCACCCCGCAGAGCGCCGATCCAGCCGCGAAGGACAGCAGCGAGATGATGTACAGCCGGGTCATCCCGACCCGGTTGGCGAGCCACGAGCTCGCCGGCACGATCACGCCGAGCACCAGCGTGTAGGACGTGGCGATCCACTCGATGTCGTCTGCGGTGACCCCGAAGATGTTCTGCATCTTCGGGATCGCCACGTTGACGATGCTCGTGTCGAGCACCGACATGAACATGCCGGAGACGAGCACGATGAGCGGGAGCAGCCAGCCTCCCCCGCCGCCTGCCGCGGGAGCTTCCGCGCGGGACGGCGCCGCCGCTTGCGTCACCGCTCAGCCTTTGTGGATCTTCACGGTGACGTTCATGCCGGGAACGATCGCCAGGCCCTCCGGGTTCTCGATGTTGATCTTCACCGGGATCACCTGGGTGACCTTCTGGAAGTTGCCCGAGGTGTTCGACTCCGGGAACACCGAGAACACGCCCGCGGCGCCGCCCTGCACCTCGCGCACCGTGCCCCTGAACGTGTGGCCGGGGAACGCGTCGACGTCGATGTCGACGAGCTGGCCGGCGCGGACGTCGTCGATGTCCGTCTCGTCGACGCGCGCCGTGACGAAGATCTTGGAGAAGTCGTAGGCCACGGCCAGCTCCGTGCCCGCCGTGACGTACGTGCCCTCGACCGCGTTGTTGACGGCGACCGTGCCGTTGCCCGGCGAGCGCACCGCCATCTCCGGCTGGACGAACGCGCCCTGGATCCGGATGCGCCCGACGACCTTGTCCTCCTGCAGCTCCGCGCCCTGCGTGGCCCTCCAGTCGATGACCGTGCCGCTGGTGGGCGCGTTGACCGAGATCTTGTCCCCGTCGACCTGCGCGTTGTCCGTGGTGACGTAGTTCTGCGCGTCGATGAAGTACCAGGCGGTGACCCCACCGCCGGCCACCACCGCGAGCACGAGGATCACGATCAGGGCGATCCGCGTGCCCTTCGACATCTGCCGCTTCTGCTTCGGCTCCTCGCCGCCGCCGCCGGTGGTGGCGGCGGTGTTCTCGCCGCTCCTCGCGTCGGTGCTCCTGCCGTCGCCACTGCCGTTGCTCACTGTTGATACCGGCTCCGTGACCGGGCCCTCAGACATCGACCGACTCCCTCACCCGCTCGAGTATCCGCTCGTTCACCGTGCAGCGGGCAACAGAACCTGCTGCCCCTCCCGCAGGCCGGAGAGCACCTGGGTGCGGTCCGCCCCCACCTTGCCCGCCTCGAACGGCATCGGCTTCTGGGTCCCGTCGGCGTCCACGACCGTCACCGTCGGCCGGCCGTTCTCCTGGCGCACCGCCGAGGACGGCACGGTGAGCACGTTGTCGAGCTCCTCGGTCACGACGGTGGCACGCACCGTCTGACCGTCCTTGATCCGCGGGTCGCCCTTCTGGACGACGATCGTCGCGTAGTAGCTGACGACCCCGGAGATGGCCGTGCCGGTCGGGGCGACCGACAGCACCGTGCCCTCGAGCGTGACGTCCGGGACCGCGTCGACCGACACGTTCACCTTCTGGTTCGCCTGGATGGTCGCCGCGTCCGACTCGTTGAAGGGGACGACCACCTGGAACGCGTCGATGTTGTCGAGCACCAGGAACTGGGTGCCGCCGGGCCGGGCGGGGTTGGCGCCGACCCCGGCCGCGGCCTGCGCCGACGACGCGGAGTCCACCCCCGGGATGCCCGCGGAGCTACCCGGGGCGAGGGCGCTCGTGCCGCTGCTCGGCGACAGGTACTCACCCACCACGCCGTTGAGGGCCGAGACGGTGGCGGCCACCGGCGAGCGCAACGTCGCGTTGTCCACGTCGCGCTGCGCGGCGGCCACGGCCGCCTGCTGGCTCACGACGGCGCCGCGCTGCTCGTCGATGTCGAAGGGCCGGTCCGACTTCGCCGAGTCCGCGTTGTTGCGGGCGTTCACCACGCCCTGCTCCGCGTTCGCGATCGAGAGCTCGCCGCTGGCCCTCTGGTTGTCGCGCTGCTTCTCCGCGGACTCGACCGCGTTCTTGCTGACCACGACCTGCTGCTTGGCCTGCACGACCGCCTGCTTGTCCGCCGGGATGGCGCTGCAGGCGGTGGGGTTGCCCGTCGACACCAGCGGCTGCGACGAGAGGCTCGGGGCGAACACGCCCGACGACCCCTTGGTGCTGCCGTCGTCGTCCTCGTCGTCGTCCTGGCTGCCCTCGGTGCGCCGATTCCCCGCAGCGCTGTCGCTGTCGTCGGTGTCGCCGTCGTCGGTCGTGGGGCCGCTGTTGGACACCATGCCGTCGTCGTCGCCGCACGCCCTCTGGTCGGCGTGGAGCTTGTCCTCCGCCTTGTCCAGGGCCTTCTCGTCGATGTCGAGCTTGCGCTTGGCGTTGTCGATCTCCTGCTCGGCCGCGTCGAGGGCCTCGTCGGCCTGCTTGCGCGTCTTGTCCAGGATCTCCTGGGACGCGTCCAGCGAGTCCTCCGCACCGGAGGCGACCGGCGAGTTGGTCAGCCGGCCGAGGGCCGCCTGCTGCGAGTCGAGCTGCCCCTGCTGCTGCTGGAGCGCCTGGCGCAGGGCGAAGTCGTCGATCGTGGCGATCACCTGCCCCGGCTCGACGCGGTCACCGACCTTCACGAAGACGTTGGTGAGCTGGCCGCCGTTGGGAAAGCCCATGTTCTGCTGGCTGGCCGCGGTCATCGACCCGGTCCCGGACACCCCACTCGTCACCGCGGCACGCTCGACGGTGGCGGTGGTCGGTCTCCCGGACTCCTCGGTCGTACACGAGGCCAACAGCAGAACCGCCAGGGCACCGCAGCCCGCCACGCCGATCTGCTGCAGCCGTCCAGTCGGCACCCGCCGCCTGTTCATCCGCTGCACGCTCCCCTCCCCAAGATGCGGCACAATCACCACGCTCTGGAAACGAGAGAGGAGTCTCGCAGATACCGCTTCGCTCGATCGAGGGACCCCCGATCATGGGAAATAGCGCTCCGTGCTGATAGAACGCTGAGAACCAGTCAGGGAGGACGGCCGTGGGAGACGAGCAAGAGCCGCGTCTGCGGGCTGACGCGCGCCGCAACCGCGACCGTATCGTCGCCGCCGCCAAGACCTGGTTCGCCACGCACGGGCCCGAGGCGCCCACCGAGGAAATCGCCCGATCGGCTGGCGTCGCACCGGGCACGATGTACCGGCACTTCGCCGACCGGGAGGCCCTGATCCGGGCCGTCGCGGTGAACAACCTCGACCACGCGCTCGCCGAGGCCCACGCCGCCGTCGACGAGGAGGGCTCCGCGTGGGACGCCCTCGTGCGCATCCTGCGCCAGTCGCACGAGCTGCGGCTGTCCTTCCGGCTCCTCACCGCCTATCCCCACGTGCTCGCGGTCCTCAAGAAGGAACGCGAGGCCGACCGCGCCCGCCGGCAGATGGTCGACCTGCTCGACCGCGTGGTGCGCCGGGCACAGGCGGAGGGGACGCTGCGCTCCGACGTCGGCACCGGCGACGTCGCCGTGATGTTCGCGCTGCTGGCCCATCCGCTGTCCATCGAGTGGTCCGACACGGCGCAGCTGGCGTCGGAGCGCTGCATGGCGCTCCTCCTCGAGAGCCTCCGGGCCGGCGGATCGCACGTCACGCTGCCCGGACACCCCATCTGGCCGGAGCACATGACACCGCAGTGACCTCCTCGCCGCGCTCAGGCCGAGGCCGGGAGGCGGGACCGTTCGCCGGGGCCGATCTCCGGGTGGTCGTCGGAGGGATCCCAGCCGAGACCGGCCGTGGCCCGGGCCGTGGCGTAGAACCCCGCGGTGCCGGCCATCGACGTCCGCAGCGGCACACCCGGGTACCAGCGGGCCGCGAGCTCGGTGCTGGGCGTCGCGGTGGTCGTGCGGTCGGCCACGACGTGGTAGACGGCGTGGCCCGGGGTCGGGCGGAGCACCGCGAGCAGGCAGGCGGCCGCCGAGGCGTCGTACGACACCCAGCCCCACAGGTCCTTGCGGTTCCCCTCGTCCTGGCCGTTCCGCAGTGCCGACGCCTCGTCGTCGCGCAGGCCGTGCAGCCGCAGCGCGGAGAACGCGACGCCCGGCCGGCGGCGCGCGAACGCCGCCGACTGCTGCTCCACGATCCACTTCGAGAGGCTGTACGGGTCCTCGGCGTAGGTCGGGTGGTCCTCGTCCACCGGGAAGTGGTCGTAGCGCGGCGCGGCGCTGTAGACGCCGCCGATCGCGTTGATGCTCGACGCGAGGCAGACGCCGTCCAGCCCGTGCTCCTCGGCGGCGACCAGCACGTGGTAGGTGCCGTTCACGTTGACCCGGTGGACCTCCGGCTCCGGGTAGCGGGGGTGCACCAGCCCGCCCAGGTGGACCACGCACTGCGCTCCGGCGAGCGCGGCCCGGGCCTCGTCCAGGTCGGTGAGGTCGGCGGTGCGCCACTCCACCCGTCCGTCGGTCTCGCCCGCGACGCCGGGCAGGTCGGTCGCGATGACCTCGTGCCCGGCGCGCAGGGCCCGGGCGACGACGTGCCGGCCGAGCCGGCCCGCCGCGCCCGTCACAGCGATTCGCAAGGTCCTAGCTCCAGAGGCGGTCGTTGGCGTGCTCGCCGTCCCAGTGGGCGGTCTCGGCGAAGAACACCGGGTCGCGCGGGTCGAGGTGCTCGCGGAACAGCTCCTCGTTGATGTCGCCGAACCCGAGGCCGGGGGTGTCCGGCACCGTGATGAAGCCGTCCTGGATCAGCGGGCGGGGCAGGCCCGTGACCAGCTCGCTCCAGAACGGGACGTCCGCGGCGTGGTGCTCCAGCGCCAGGAAGTTCTCCGTGGCCGCCGCGAGGTGCACGGAGGCCATCGTGGCCACCGGCGACGCCGCGAGGTGCAGTGCCATCGCGACCCCGCGCTCCTGTGCGTAGTCCCCGAGCCGCTTGGTCTCGGCGATCCCGCCGGAGGTGGCGGGGTCCGGGTGCACGACGCGGATGGCGCCGGCGTCGAGGAGCGGCTTGAAGCCCTCGGTGAGGTAGATGTCCTCCCCGGTGCACGTCGGCACGGCCACGGCCTCCGTGAGCTGGCGCCACTGGTCGGTGTACTGCCAGGGGATGAGGTCCTCGATCCAGGCCAGCGTGAACGGTTCGAGGGCCCGCCCGATCCGGATGCACGAGTCGAGGGCGATGTGGCCGAAGTGGTCGGCCGCGAGCGCGACGTCGTAGCCGACGATCGATCGCACGGTGTCGACGTAGCTCGCCAGGTGCTCCACGCCCTTGGGCGTGACCTGGATCCCGGTGAACGGGTGCATCGTCGTGACGTCCTCGCGGGCGCCGGGTGGGACGACGAGCGTGCCGGGGACGTCCCAGAGCAGCGAGATGCCCACATCCATCTTGAGCATCGTGAAGCCGCGGCTCTTGCGCTCCAGCAGCCGCTCGCCCATCTCCTTCGGGTCCGACAGCGACGGCGTGTCGGCGTAGCACCGCACGGTGTCCCGGAACCTGCCGCCGACCAGCGCGTACGCGGGCACGCCGTACGCCTTGCCGGCCAGGTCCATCAGTGCCATCTCGACGCCGGACACGCCGCCGCCCTGGCGGCCGTGGTGCCCGAACTGCTTGATCTTGCGGAAGACCTTGTCGAGGTTGCACGGGTTCTCGCCGACGATGCGGCTCTTGAGCGCGAGCGCGTAGGTGGCGCTCGCGCCGTCGCGCACCTCGCCCCAGCCGACGAGCCCCTGGTTCGTGTCGATCCGCAGGATCGACGACCGGAACGGCACCCCGACCAGGTTCGCCACCCGCACATCGGTGATGCGCAGGTCGGTGGGCCGGGACCCGGTGCTGACGTACTCCTCGCTGATGGTGCTCGTGCTCGTCACGCGTTCTCCTTGCGCCACTGCTGGAAGTCGGCCTCGATGTCATCGGCCCAGGTCGGGACGTCGATCTGGGCGCTCGTGTAGCGACGCTCGGCCAGCGCCTGCTTGCCGAAGACGTCGCGGACGCGGGTGTCCTCGCTGGTGGCGGCCACCGCCTCGGCGAGGTGGGCGGGGATCACGGCGATGCCGGTCGGCGTGCCGAGGATGACGTCACCCGGCAGCACGGTGGCCCCGCCGATCCGGATCGGGATGTTGATCCCGGCCAGCGTCACCCCGCGGATCGGCGTCGGGTCGACAGCGCGGTGGAAGATGTTGACGCCACCGGGCAGCTGCTGCAGACCCTGCAGGTCGCGGATCCCGCCGTCGATGACCGCGCCCACACCGGTACGGGAGGCGACGGCCGTGCCCAGGTTGTCACCCACCACGGTGCCCTCGACGATCTTGCCGAAGATGTCGACCACCATGATGTCGCCGTTCTCGAGGGTCTCGATCACCCAGGAGTTCTGGCGGTCACCCTCCAGGTGCCCCTCCCGGGCGCCCGCGGCGACGACCACGGCGTCCAGGTCGGGGCGGTGCGGCAGGAACTGGGCCGTGACCGCCCGGCCGACGATCACGGTGCCCGGGTGCGTCTCGCGCCAGTCGCCCGCGAACTGCCGCACGTAGCCGGCCTGGAACAGGTGACCCCACGCCTCCTCCGTGGTGGCGAGCTTCAGGCTCGCCAGCACCTCGTCGGGCACGCGGGGCCGGCCCGACCCGAAGCGCTCACCGGTCCACGCCCCGGTGAGCTCCTCGAGATCGTCCTTGCCGGGATGGATGCGCACGTCCGCTTCGCCTTCTTCCTCTAGATCAGATCGGTCATTCCGTCAACGGTGGCTTTCAGCAGCGGCGCGTAGCCGAGCAGCTCGGCCCGGTCGACCGCGAACGTCACGGTCGAGATGCTCACGCCGCCGCGGGGCCGGCCCGTCCGGTCGAGGACGGCCGCGCCGAGGCAGCGCACGGTGGCCTCGTTCTCCTCGTCGTCGACGGCGAAACCGCGCTCGCGCACGGCGGCCAGCTCGGCGTGCAGGGCGGGGAGATCGGTGATCGTGGCCGGGGTCCTGGTCGGCATGCCGGACGAGGCCACGACCGCGTCCACCTCCTCGGGAGGCAGGTGCGCGAGGACCGCCTTCCCGATCGCCGTGCAGTGCAGCATCAGCTGGTTGCCCACCCTGGACCGCATCTCGTACGGCTTGTCGCTGTCGACCTTGTGCAGGTAGACGGCGTGGTCACCGACGCGGACCGCCAAGTGCACCGTGTTGCCGCCCGCGCCCTCCTGCAGCCGGCGCAGCGCGGGCACGACGCCGGCCGACACGACCGACACGATCTGCGCACCGAGCCCGGACAGGCGGCCCCCGACGCCGTAGCGCCCGTCGCCGCAGTTCTCCGCGAACCCCTCGGCCGTGAGCGTGGACAGCACGCGGTAGGCCGTGGAGCGGGGCACCGCCGCGCGCTCGGCCACGTCCATCAGCCGGTGCGGGCCGTCCGGCACGGCCAGCGCCTCCAGTATCCGCATCGCCTTCTCGACGGACGTGCCCGCTGCGCTGCTGCGGCCCCGGCGGGTGGGGAGAGCTGAGGTCATCCCTTCACAGCACCTGCAGTCAGTCCCTCGGTCAGGAACCGCTGGCCGAACGCGTACATGAGCACCACGGGAATGCTGATCAGCAGCGACGCCGCCGCCAGCTGGCCCTGCGGCACGACGTCGCCGAAGATCATCGACTGCATGCCGACGGGCAACGTCTTGTACTCGTCCCTGGTGATGAACACGAACGCGAAGAGGAACTCGTTCCACGCGTTCGTGAGGGTGAACAGCGCGACCGCGAGCAGCCCCGGCTTCGCCAGCGGCAGCACGATCCGCACGAACGCCCCGAACCGCGTGCACCCGTCGACCAGCGCCGACTCCTCGAGCTCGGCCGGGATCGACCGGAAGTAGCCCACGAGCAGCCACGTGGCGAACGGCAGCGTGAACGTCGGGTACGTGATCATGAGCGACCACAGTGAATCGTTCAGCCCGATGCCGCTCATCATCTGGTAGAGCGGGATGAACAGCAGCGCTCCGGGCATCACGTAGGTGAGCAGGATCGTCACCGTGAAGCTCTCCGAGCCGCGGAACTTCAGCCGGGCCAGCGCGTAGCCCGCCAGCGCGGCGCAGATCAGCGCGACCACGGTGGAGACCACCGACACCAGGACGGTGTTGATGTACCAGGTGCCGAACGCCCGGCCCGAGAAGAGGCTCGTGAACTGCTCCGTGCTCCACGGCGTGGGCCACAGGTCGTTGGTGCGCATGACGATCTGGTCGTCCGACTTGAAGGCCGTGACCGTCATCCAGTACAGCGGGGCGAGCACGAACGCCAGCAGGGCGACGAGCGCGAACCCCGAGCCGACGCCGTTCACCAACCGGGCCGCCGCCTGGTTGCCGCGCGCGGCGAGGGTGGAGACGATCCGGCCGACGGCGGCGGCGAGCAGGACGCACACACCCAGCACGAGCGCGGCCTTCCACACGATGTGCGGGGAGGCCCAGACGAGCAGCAGCACCGCGACGACGACCACCACCCACGGCATCGCCTTGCGCTGGGCCGGGGTGAGCCGGCTGCGCCCGAGGTCGCTCGTGCCGGGGCCGTCGCTGCGCCGCATCATGCGCACGAGGACCAGCACGAGGATGCCGACGATCGGCAGCATGACCAGGGTGACCGCGGCGCCCGCGCCCAGCTGCAGCTGCTGGATGGCCTTGGAGTAGGCCACCATCACGTACGGGGCCGTGGCGTCACCGGGCCCGCCCTGCGTCATGAGCCAGATCAGGTCGAAGTTGTTGAACGTCCAGATCGACGACAACAGCGTCGTCACGATCATGACGTGGCGCAGACCGGGCAGCGTGACGTGGCGGAAACGCTGCCACGGCGATGCGCCGTCGACCATGGCCGCCTCGTGCAGGCTGCCGTCGATCGCCTTGAGCCCGGCCAGGAAGGTCACCGTGAAGAACGGGATGCCCTTCCAGACGTTCACCAGGATGACCGCCGGCATCGCGAGCGCGGGGTCCGACAGCCACTCGGCGGGCCAGCTGTCGACGAGCCCGATCGCGGCGAGCACCGGCCCGATCCCGGAGTCGGTGAGCAGCACGTTGACGCTGCCGAAGATCGGGTCGAACAGCGACCGCCAGGTGAACGCCGTGACGACCGTCGGCACCACCCACGGCAGCAGGATGATGCCGGCGAGGACGGCCCGGCCACGCCGCATGTGGTGCAGCATCAGCGCCGCGATGAGACCGAGCGTGACCTTGAAGATCTCGGCGTAGGCGGTGAAGACGAACGAGTTGAGCACGCCGGTGTGGAACACCGTGTCGTGGACGAGCGCGGTGTAGTTGTCCAACCCGACGAAGACCGACTCCGCCCCGTGCCGCTCGGTGGTGCTGGTGATGACCGAGCTGACGATCGGGTACAGGATCAGCGCCGCGATCAGGACCCCGGTGGGTGCGAGGAACGCCGTGGCAAGGCGCCAGTCCCGCCCGAGCAGCCGCTGCGAGCCGCTGAGCGAGGACTGCCCGTCGGACGCCGGGCGGGTCGGCGCCGGCGGGCTCACAACGGTCACTGCTTGTAGCCCTGCTGCTCGAAGATCTGGACGATCCGGTTGTGGGTGTCGGCCACGGCGTCGGCCGGACGCGTGCCCTGGATGACCGACTGCATCATGTCGGTGAGCAGGTAGGCCGCGATGGCGGCCTGCTGGCCGGGGCTCGGCGGCTGCGGGAACTTGTAGCCGGTGGCGGTCGTGATCGGCAGCTCCTGCCGGGTCTGCTCGCGGATCGGGCCGAACGCCGGGTCACCGTTGGTGTAGTACGGGTCGGAGTCCCACACCTTGTCCCAGGACGGGTTCACCAGGCAGGGCGCCTCCTTCGCGACCCCGAGCAGGGCGGACCCGCTGACCATGAACTTCGCCACCTGCTTGGCGAGGTCCGGGTTCTTCGCCCCCTTGAACACGACGAAGGAGTTCGACTGGCCGTACGCGAGCGGCTTCTCGATCGCCGGACCCGACGCACCGTTGAACGGGTGGGTGTTCTCGTAGACCGGGTTGCCCTTGGTCTTCGAGTCGGCGTAGACGCTGTACTGGTTGTTGGTGAGCCCGATGATGTTCGCGAGCCAGTTCTCGTTGTTGCTGGAGTCGGTCCAGCTCTCGATCCCGGGCGGGAGCATGGGCTCGTACTTGGGGTTCGTGTAGATGTCGCCGATGAACGTGACGGCCTCGACGGTCTCCGGGGAGTTGAGCATCACCTTCTGCCCGGTGTTGTCCGCGATCGCGCCGCCGTAGGCGTTGATGACGGACTCGATGAACCCGTTGGCGTCACCGGAGCGGTTGACCGTGATGCCCCACCCGAAGCGCCGCTTCGACGGGTCGGACACCGCCAGCGCGTTGTCGCGCAGCTCCTCCCACGAGTAGACCGGCTTGATCGGGAGCCCCTTCTCCGCGTACCAGTCCTTGCGCAGGTACATCCCGGCCGCGATGAAGTGGTACGGGATCGCGAACCAGCGCCCGTCGAACACGCAGTAGTTGGTGGCCTCCGAGGCGGGCTCGCCGTAGAGCCCCTTCATCTCCTCGACCACGTCCGTGAGGTCGGTGAGGTCGCCGAGGTTGTGGAGCTGGCCGACGAACCGCTGGTCGCTCATGAACGCCAGGTCGCGGGCCGTGCCGGCCTTCACCTCGGCGTCCATCTTGGCGACCATGTCGCCGGAGTCGCCGGACACCAGGTCGTTCTGGACGGTGGTGCCGGTGGCCTGCGCGAAGGCCTGGAGCGACCGGTCGAGGGCCTGGTTGGCGGCATCGGAGTACAGCTTCTGGGAGAGCATCCCCACCGAGCCACCGCGGTACTGCGCCGCGGCGTCGAGGACTTCCTGCGGAACCTGGACGTCCACCTTGGGAGCGGCGGGCTCGCCGCCGCACGCGGTGAGCCCGACCGCGCCGAGCGCGCTCATTCCCAGGAACTTCCGCCTCGACCAAACGAGTCCGGACTTCTGTGCCATGACGACTCCTCCCGCGTCCTTGCGGTGGATCAGGTGTCTACGGGGTGACGGTGCTGCCGACGGGTCAGGAGGCACGAGCCCTTCGGGGGGACCCGCAGCCGCCCCTCTGCCAGGAGCGAGCTCTGCGCTTGCTTTTTACTTAGTGAAACGCCGTGCCGTGTAGTGCGATCGCGGTCACACTATGGGGGCCGGGGGACCGTGTCAACGGGTCATTTCGCCCGAGATCTCGCGCGTCCCGGGAAGGCCGTCGAAGAGGTCCGCCGCACCTCGCGGGCGCCACAGCGGAACACCCCCTTCGGCGGGGTTCTCGAGCTCGACGACCATGGCCCGCTCCGCCGAGTCGAGCGCCGCGAGGACGATCCGCATGTTCGCCACGCTCTGCGCGATCGTTCCCACCACCGGCCCGCCGTGGCGCACGGCGTCGGCGAAGTCGCAGAGCTCGGCGTAGTAGCCGTTGTCGATGCCGCGGAAGACGTCGCTCCCGGTGGTGCCGTCGGCCCGCAGCAGCGTCACGCGCCGCTCCGCCTCCGGCCCGGACAGCACCAGCACACCCTCCGTGCCGTAGAGGCGCATGTCGTTCGGCTCCTCCGGAACCGGCACCTCGGAGTAGCAGGCGGTGTAGTTGCCGATCGCGCCGCCGCTGAACGTCAGGTTCAGCGCGAGGTCCGACGGCGAGTCGATCGTGCTGTTGGCCCACTGCACCGCCCCGTGCACCCGGACCGCATCACCGCAGAGCATCCGGATCTGCGCGATGTCGTGCACACCCGCGTCGAGGTGGACCCCGCCGCGGTACTGCGGCTGCTGCCGCCACGGCGTGCTGGTGAACCGGCCCTCGCGCGGCACCAGCTGCCCGGCGCGCCGGTACGCCATCAGGTGCAGCTTGCCGATGGCACCGTCGTCGACCAGCGCGCGGGCGTGCCGGATGTCGTCGCGGTAGAAGTAGTTCTCCCCGACCAGCACGACCTGGCCCGGGAAGTCGCGCTCGAACGCCAGGAACGCCCTCGCCTGCTCCTCGTCGGTGCCGGTCGGCTTCTCGCAGAGCAGGTGCTTGCCCGCGACCAGCACGTCCCTCGCGATCCCGTAGAGCAGCGGGATCGGCACCGAGACCAGCACCGCGTCGACGTCGTCGCGGGCGAGCAGGTCGCGGTGGTCCTCGTGGAACCCGGCGGCGCCGACCCCGCTGTAGGCGGCGAACCGCGCCGCCTGCTCGGGCGACCGGTCGGCGTACGCCGTGACGACGAACCGATCCGGCATCCGGCGCAACGCCGGCCAGTGCAGCTTCTCTACCGCCAGCCCGGTGCCGATCAGGCCGAGCCGGATCCTCATCGCTGCCCCTCCTTCCGAGCGAGCAACGGGGCATTGCCCTGTACGTGGGTGCGCATGGCGGCCCGCGCGGCATCCGGGTCGCGGGACTCGAGCGCCCGGTAGATGAGCGCGTGCGCCGTGGTGGCGTTCGGCAGGCTCCCCTGGTTCGTCACCCGGCGGCTGGCGGTGCCCAGCCAACGCGCCGAGTACATGATCCGGTCGAGGATCCGGTTGTTCGCGGCCTGGCAGATCTCCATGTGGAACTCGTGGTCGACCTCGAGATAGGCGTCCGGGTCGGACTCGAGGCTCGCCATCCGGTCGAGCGCGTCACGCAGGCGGGCGAGGGTCTCGTCACTGATCTCGGCAGCGGCCATGGCCGCGAGTTCCGGCTCCAGCAGCTCGCGCATCTGGTGCAGCTCGCGCAGCAGACCGTCGACGTGCTCCTCGGGGAGCCACTCGGCGAGCAGGGGGCTCAGGTAGTCCCACTCCGCCTGCGGGCGGACGACGACCCGGCGCCCCTGGGCTATCTCGACGATGTCGAGCGACGCGAGGATCTTGAGCGTCTCCCGGGCCACCACCCGGGAGACGGCGAACTCACGCGAGATGTCCAGCTCGGACGGTGCACGGCCCGCCTCGATCTCCCCGTTGACGATCCGCCGGGTCAGGCGTGCGGCCACCTGCACCGGGAGGGTGCGGACCTTGACAACGTCCGCGGTCTCTTGTCTCCTCGGCATGTCATCAGCTTATATGACATGTGGCTTTTGTCACCTCTTCCAATGGAGGAAGCATGCGGATCGTCGACATCCGAACGGCAGTGGTCGCGTACCACGGCGAGGCCACGCTGGTGCGGATCGACACCGACGAGGGCATCACCGGCTACGGCGAGGCGAACCCGGACTCGGGTGCCGGCGGCGTCGTGGGGCTGATCGACAAGTTCAAGCACCTGCTGATCGGCGAGGATCCGCGCAACGTCGAGAGGTGCTGGGAGAAGCTGCGGCGCCGCGTCTTCGCGGGCCCGCAGGCCGGCGTGTTCGTGATCGCGCTCTCCGGCATCGAGCTGGCGCTGTGGGACATCGCCGGTAAGGCGGCCGGCCAGCCGGTGCACCGGATGCTCGGCGGGAAGTTCCGCGACCGGATCCGGATCTACGCCGACTGCGGCGACGGCGACGACCCGTCGGGCTCGATCTCCGGCTGCGTCGACCGCGCGCAGCGGATGGTCTCCGAGGGCTTCACCGCGATCAAGTTCGACATCGACGACCTGCACCACCCGGCCAAGTACGACGAGTTCAACCACACCGTGAACGCCGCCGAGCTGCGCTCGATGGTCGAGCGGGTGGCGGCCGTGCGCGAGGCGATCGGCCCGGACGTCGACCTCGCGATCGACCTGCACGCCCGGTACGACGTCCCGAGCGCCTGCAAGATCGCGTGGGCGCTGGAGCCGTTCGACCTCATGTGGCTCGAGGAGCCGGTCCCGGCCGAGAACATCGACGCGCTGGTCCGGGTGCGCGCGCAGACCCGCACCCCCATCTGCGTGGGCGAGAACCTCTACCTGCGGTGGGGCTTCCGGGAGCTGCTGGAGAAGGGCGCGGTCGACGTGATCGAACCGGACGTGCCAAAGTGCGGCGGCCTCGCCGAGGCCAAGAAGATCGCCAACCTCGCGGAGATGCACTACGTGCCGTTCGCCCCGCACCTGGTCTCCACGCCGCTGGGCACGATGGCCACGGCGCACCAGTGCGGCGCCATCCCCAACTTCCTCGTGCAGGAGTGGCACGCGCTCGAGGAACGCGAGGTCTGGGACAGCTACGTCCACGCCCCGGACGGCAGCGGCTCGATCGTCAAGGACGGCTACATCACCCTGCCCGACACCCCCGGCATCGGCGTCGAGCTCGACATGGACGGCGTCCGCAAGCACGCCGTCCCCGGCTTCGGGATCTTCGAATGACGGGGGCGGGCATGGACGTGGCCCAGACCGCGAAGCGGCTGAAGGCGCTCTACACGGCGGTGGCCTACGACATCATGGACGAGATGGGGCTGCCGCATCAGTGCCTCGACCTCGCGATCGCGCCGCTCGACCGCTCGATGCAGGTGGCCGGCCCCGCCTACACGGTCATGGCCGGGCCGGACATGCGCGAACGTTCCGAGATGCCGCCGAACACGAAGCTCGCCGACTTCGGCGTCTTCACGCAGATGTACGACGGCTGCGTGGTCGTCGTCGGCGCGGCGGGCGAGCGCCAGAGCGGCATCTGGGGCGAGCTCATGAGCAACGCCAGCCGCGCCCGCGGCGCCACCGGCGTCGTCATCGACGGCGGCATCCGCGACGGCCGGCTCGTCCGGGAGATCGACGGCCTCGGGGTCTTCGCCCGCTACACCTCGCCGATCGAGTCGCTGCGCCGCTCCCGGATCCGCGACATCGAGGTGCCGATCTCGATGACCGGCACCCTGACCAGCCAGGTGCGCGTGAACCCCGGCGACTGGATCTTCGGCGACGAGGACGGCGTCCTCGTCATCCCGAAGGACGCCCTCGACGAGGTACTGGCGAAGTCCGAGGAGGCCAAGGACATCGAGGACAAGGTCCGCGAGGAGGTGCAGGCCGGCGTCCCCGTGATCGACGTCTACAACAAGTACGGGCGGTTGTAGCAGCACCCCGATCGCTGGCCGAACGGCACTTTCGTCCCAAAAGTTGGTACGAACGTGCCGTTCGGCCAAGCATTTCCAGGAGCCTGCCCGCATCGCTATGGTCTGATCCGTGGACTTCGGGTCGGTTGCGGACTGGGTGAACGCCGTAGGAACGCTCGGCGCTTTCGGTGCCGCCCTGTTCGCCGGAATCGTGGCCGTCCGCAGCTACCGGACCCAGCAAAGGTCGATCGATCGTCAGCTGGCCGCCCATACCGAAGACCAAAACCGGCGGGTGCAGGGCGAACGCCAGTCGCAGGCGAGCAAGATAGCGGTTTGGGTGAATCGTGGGCGGCACCGCTGGACCGTGCACGCAGCGAACACCAGCGGCCTACCCGTCTACCGCCTCACGGTGCGCATATCAGGCGAGGAACCTCCGTTCTCGGTTGCGATAGAACGAGGCACGCAGGACCCCATCCCGGCCGATACCGCTCACAAACTCACCAACGCCCTGCGCGTCGTGCTCGATCAACGCAACGCCCTCCACATGGAGCCGAACAAGCTGCACGTCGCGATCACCTTCACCGACGCGGCCGGGATCCGCTGGCGACGAGACGAGCGCGGGAAGCTCGACGAGGTGCCGGACTCCTTCGACTTCGGCGAAGTCGATGAACGGCTGATCGACAGGCTGGTTCCGAGGCACGACCACCGAGACGACCGGGGGATCCTCTGACTCGGAACCCCGACCCACCGCCGCCGCGCAGATGCGGGCCAGGTCCTCTTCGCCCGTGCCGGAGCGCGGCATCGTGTAGCTCAGTTCGGGGCCAGGCACAGGATGTAGCCGTCCAGCCCACTGCCGCGCTGGATGCCCGACGTCGCTCCCGGCGAGGACCCGCAGGCCATGTCGATACACGCCCATGATCGGCGGATCGGCGCATTCTCGGGCCATATTCGCCCGCTTTCGCGCCGAAGCAACGATCATGGCCGTGCCATCGGGTGCCGATCAGCCCGCCGCGGCCGCGGCCACCGCGGCCGCGCAGATACGGGCCAGGTCCTCGTCGTCCGTGACGTAGGGCGGCATCGTGTACACCAGGTCGCGGAACGGGCGCAGCCACACACCCTCCCGCACGGCGGCGGCGCCCGCCGCGGCCACGTCGACCTCGTGGTCGAGCTGCACCACCCCGATGGCGCCGAGTGCGCGCACGTCGCGCACCCCGGGCAGGTCGCGGGCCGGTTCCAGGCCGGCGTGCAGCCCCTTCTCGATCCGGGCCACCCCGCCGCGCCAGTCGCCGCCGAGCAGCAGGCCGAGCGACGCGTTCGCCGCCGCGGCGGCGAGCGGGTTGCCCATGAAGGTGGGCCCGTGCGCGAGCACGGACAGCTCGCCGCGGGAGATCCCGTCCGCCACCTCGGGCGTGCACAGGGTGGCGGCCATCGACAGGTATCCGCCGGTGAGGGCCTTGCCGACGCACATGACGTCCGGGCTCACGCCGGCGTGGTCGGCACCGAACAGCTCGCCGGTGCGCCCGAACCCGGTGGCGATCTCGTCGAACACCAGCAGGACGTCGTGGGCGTCCGCGAGCTCGCGCAGGGCCTGCAGGTAGCGCGGCGAGTGGAACCGCATGCCGCCCGCGTTCTGCACCACGGGCTCGACGACCACCGCCGCCACCTCGTGCGCGTGCCGCTCGAGCACGTCCGCGAGGTGCTCGACGTAGGCGGGCTCGAAGTCCCGGGGCGGGGCGTCGGCGAATACCTGCTCCGGCAACGCGCCGGCCCAGATGTGGTGCATCCCGCCGTCCGGGTCGCAGACGGACATCGGGTGCCAGGTGTCGCCGTGGTAGCCGCCGCGCCAGGTGAGCAGGCGCTGCCGCTCCGGGCGGCCGCGGGACCGCCAGTACTGCAGGCACATCTTGATCGCGACCTCGACGGAGATCGACCCCGAGTCGGCGAGGAAGACGTGCTGCAACGGCTCGGGAGTGACCTCCACGAGCGTCGTGGCCAGCCGGATCGCCGGCTCGTGGGTGAGCCCGCCGAACATGACGTGGCTCATCCGGCCGACCTGGTCGCGCACGGCCTCGTCCAGCACCGGGTGGGCGTAGCCGTGGATGGCCGACCACCACGACGCCATCCCGTCGACCAGCTCGCGCACCCCGTCCACCGGCTCCGCGAGGCGCAGCCGCACCCCGGCGGCGGACTCCACCAGGTAGGGCGCCCGCACCCCGGGCATCGGCGAGTAGGGGTGCCAGACGTGTTTCCGGTCCAGGTCGAGCAGCTGGGCGGCGGTGAGTTCACCGGTGGGCACGGGGCCTCCTCGGTCGTTGGCCGGGCACGGTGACGATGCCAGCTCGCACCCTTGCCCGGGACGGGCGCCCCACCGTCCACTAGAATCTGGAGCGTTCGCTCAGGTTTCTGCTCCGGAGGTCCCTGTGCCCTGGCTCTTCCTCGCCGGCGCCATCGTCACCGAGGTGATCGCGACCACCGCGCTCAAGATCTCCGAGGGCTTCAGCAGGCCCGTCCCGTCGATCATCGTGGTGGTCGGCTACATCGCGGCGTTCGGCCTGCTGTCGCAGGCGCTCGTACGCGGCCTGGCGATCGGCGTGGCCTACGGCGTGTGGGCGGCGCTCGGCGTGGCGCTCGTCGCGGTCGTCGGGGCCGCGTTCTTCGGCGAGGGCCTGACGGCGGTGCAGATCGGCGGCATCGCGCTCGTGATCGCCGGGGTGCTCGCCCTCGAACTGGGGGCGGCACACTGACCACCGACGGACGCAGGCGCAAGGGCGAGCAGCGCCGCAGGCAGCTCCTCGACGCCACGATGCGCGTGATCGAGCGGGCCGGGGTCGCGGCCGTCAGCCAGCGGGTGGTGGCCCAGGAGGCGGGCGTCCCGCCCAGCGCCGTCACCTACTACTTCCCCGCCGTCGACGACCTCCTCGTCGCGGCGCTCGCCGACTGCAACGACTGCTATCTGCGCGAGCTCGACGAGTGCGCCCGCGATCCCGATCCGATCGCGGCGCTCGCACGCCTGATCACCGACGGCACCGGGGCGAGCCGGGCATACGTCGCGGCCGAGTACGAGCTCTTCCTGATGGCGGCCCGCCGGCCGGAGCTGCAGCCGGAGGCCGCCCGCTGGACGGCCGCCGTCGACGCCTTCCTCACGCCGCACACCCGCAACCCGATCGCGCGCGCCGGTGCGGCCGCGGCGATCGACGGCCTGCTCCTGCGCTGCTTCGTCGCGGAGGCCCCGCCGAGCGCCGACGAGGTGCACCAGGTGCTCGCTCGACTGCTCGGGGGATAGCCCGTTGCGACGAACGGCACTCCCGTTCGATAGGTCGGACGGAAGTGCCGTTCGTGCAACAGAAGGTCGGGGCTCGGGCGGATCGGGGCCTGGTGATCGATCCCAGATGCGGGAATTTGCCCTCACTAGGGCGTTGCGCGTGGTCTCGTAGCGATCAAGGTCGCAGGATCGGTCCGAGTTGCGGTGGATCGCCCTGCCCGAGGCGTTGAGCGGGGTCTCGCAACGATCATGCCGCCGAGTCCACGTCCGAGGCGGGCCCCACCTCACGGCTTCACCGACGCCTCCGAGCCGCGGGCGCAGCTGAACCCCGCCGGCCTACATCGAGGGCAGGATGCGCTCGACGACGTCGGTGACCAGGTCGTGGACCTGCTCCTCCGGGAAGACGTCGGGCAGGGTGAGCTGCTCGAGGATCAGCCAGTTGAGCGCGAGGTAGAGCGCCACCACCGTGGTGGCGTCGCCCGGCAGCCCGGCCTCCTCGTGGTAGCGGATGTTGGCGTCGACGTCGGCGCGGATCCGCTTGCTGAGCAGCGCGCGCAGCTCGGGCCGGCGGGTGCTCTCCAGGCGCAGCTCGAGGAGCGCCAGGTAGCCGGAGCGGAACGCGCTCACGCGCTCCACGACGTCGTGCATCAGCTCGGTGACGCGGTCGCGGTCCCGGGGCTCGGAGAGCCCGGCGGTGATCGTGGCGGCGTCGGGCTCCAGCCGTTCGTAGAAGCGGATCCCCACCTGGGTGAGCAGCTCGTCGCGGCTGCTGAAGTAGTTCGACGCCGTGCCGACGGGCACCTGCGCCTCCGTGTCGACGGCTCGGAAGGTCAGCCCCCGCGCCCCCTCCCTGGCGAGCACCTCGATCGCCGCGTCCAGGAGCGTCGCCCGCCGGGCCGGGTTCTGCCGCATCCGCATCTCCTCCTGTTGACACCACTTCAGATGTAGTACTACGTTCACACCACTACAAGTAGAGTAGTACAGAGGAGGCGCTCGTGCGAAGGCTCGTCTACTACGTCGGTATGACCATCGACGGCTTCATCGCCGCCCCGGACGGGAATGCCGACTTCTTCCCGGTCACCCCGGACGTGGTCGAGTTCATCGTCGGCTCCTACCCCGACGCCCTGCCCACCCACATCCGCGAGCAGCTTGGGGTGGACGTCCCGAACCCGAACTTCGACGTCGGCGTGCAGGGGCGCACGACGTTCCAGCCGGCCCTCGACATCGGCGTGACCAGCCCGTTCGCACACCTGCAGCAGATAGTGGTGTCCACGAGCATGGCCGGGAGCCCCGACCCCGCCGTCGAGGTCGTCTCGTCCGGCATCGCCGAACGGATCCGGAAGCTCAAGGCCGAGGACGGCAAGGACATCTACCTGATGGGCGGATCCAGGCTGGCGGGGTCGCTGCTCGCCGAGATCGACTCGCTCGTCCTGAAGGTCTACCCGCTGGTGGCCGGGGCCGGGATCCCCCTGTTCACCACGGACTTCAGCCCCACCGCCTTCACGCTGGCCGGAACGCGGACCCTCGAGGGCGGAACGGTGATCCTCGACTACGACCGGACCTGATCCGGCACCGGCCCCAACCGATTCGCGTCCCCACCGGTCGTCCCCGTCACAACGAGGAACTCCGAGGGAGAGCGACCATGATGTCCATCCGTTCCATGATCACCCGGGCGACCGTCGGCGTGGCACTCGCGAGCGGCGTCATGGTTCTCGGCGCGGCCCCGGCGAACGCCGGCCCGAACTCGTGGGCCGCGATCGCGATCTCCGTCGAGACCGGCAACATCGGCTACGCCTACGAACAGCCCTCCGGCGCCGCCGCGGCGAGCGCCGCGGTGAACGGCTGCGACGCGAGCGACTGCCAGGAGGCGGTGCGCGTGACGAACGGATGCGCGGCGGTGGCACAGGCGCGGAACCTCGCGTGGGGCTGGGCGTACGCCGCCTCCCTGGACGAGGCCAAGAGCGAGGCGGTCCGCTCGACCCCGGGCAAGGGCGCGCGCGTGCTGGCCTACGCCTGCAGCGGCGCGTACCGCTGAGTCCTAGGGTGGGGACGTGACTCGCGTCGACGTCGAAATCAGCACCCCCGACGGCACCGCTCCCGCCTCCCTGCACCTGCCCACCGGCGACGGGCCATGGCCCGGGGTGCTGCTCCTCCCGGACGCGGGCGGGCTGCGGGAGACGATGCGCGTGATGGCCGACCGGCTCGCAGGCATGGGCTACGTGACCCTGGTGCCGGACGTCTACCACCGCGAAGGCGACTGGCCGCCGTTCGACGTGGCGACCGTGTTCACCGACCCGGACGAGCGGGCCCGGCTGGGCCGGTACATGGGCAGCCTCACGCCGGAGCTGATCACCTCGGACACCGGCGCCTACCTCGACTTCCTGCTGGCGCGTCCCGAGGTCACCGGCGCCGCGGCCGGCACCACGGGCTACTGCATGGGCGGCCGGCTCTCGATGATCACGGCCGGCGCGCACCCCGACAAGGTCGCCGCGGCGGCGTCGTTCCACGGCGGGGGGATCGCCGTGGCGGACGACCCGCACAGCCCGCACCTCGCAGCCGGCCGCATCACCGCCACCGTGTACGTCGCCGGGGCGGAGGAGGACGACCACTTCACCCCGGAGCAGGCGCGGCTGCTCGACACGGCGCTCACCGATGCCGGCGTGCGGCACACCGTGGAGTTCTACCCCGCGAAGCACGGGTTCGCGGTGCCGGACAACCCCACGTACGACACGGCCGCCGAGGAGCGGCACTGGAAGGCGCTCGAGACGCTCTACGGGTCCGTGCTGCAGGCCTGACCCACGCCGCGCCGCACCCACTCGACGACGCGGCGCGCGGTCTCGGCGAGCTCGACCGCGGTGGTGTCGAGCAACTCGACGGGCGGGTCGAGGGTCGGCCCCTCCCGGCTCAGCCAGTCGTTGAACTCCACCGTCTCCGCGATGCGCAGCTCGTCCCAGCCGCGCCACGCCGGGCGAGCACGCAGCCGGGACCGCAGCGCGTCGGGGTCGGCCACCAGCGCCAGGTAGTGGATCTCCCCGACGAAGGCGCGCTCCGGCCGCCGCTCGAACTGCTCCGGCACGACCGTGCCGACGAGCACCACCGGGCGCCCGCCCTGGTGGATCATCCCGGCCATCCGCAGCCAGGTCCGGCGGAAGTCCGCGAAGTCGTCGGCCGGGTGCTGCAGGCCGGCGGCCCAGAGGACGTCCTGCTCGACCACCACCGCCGTGTCCGCGAGGGACTGCGGGAGCAGGCGGGCCACCGTCGACTTGCCCGCCCCGCTCGGGCCGGTGAGCGCGAACAGCGGCAGCCGCCGGAACGGCTGCCGGTGTCCGCACTCCCCGCAGATCAGCACCGGCGCGTCGGGTGCGACGACCGGGTTCGCGAACCGGACGCCACAGCCGAGGCAGATCTGCAGGTCGACCGGGCGTAGTTCCTCGCTCAGCGCTGTCTGCTCGCTCAGCCGAACAGCTCGTCGAGGAAGCCCTTGCGGCGCTTGTGCCCCTTGTGGTGCCCGTACGGCGGCGGCGAGTCGCTGTAGTGGCCGCGCTGTTGCCCGTAGGGCGGCGGGGAGTCGCTGTAGTGCCCGCGGTGCCGCTGGTGAGGAGGAGGTGAGTCGGCGTAATGGGGCCGAGAGCCCCCGTGGCCGCCGTAGAAGCTCTGTTCCGCGTTGGCGATCTGCTCGAGCTCGCCGCGGTCGAGGAAGATCCCTCGACAACCCTGGCACTGCTCGATGTGTACGCCACGCCGGTCGACGGTGTGCATCAGGTTCTGACACTTCGGACAGATCACCCAACTGAGGGTAGCGCGGGCGGTTGCGGACCGTGCACCCCCAACCACCCGCGGACACCACTCAGAAGTCCATGCCGCCGGAGGGCCCTGCCGGGGCCGGGTTCTTCTCCGGCTTGTCGACGATCTGCTTGAGCGGAGCCTTCACGAGAAGACCGCCACCCGGGAAGCCCTCAGCACCGCCGCTCTGCGCCTCGCACTGCAGCACGGCCCGGAGAACGTGCGCGTGGACGACATCGCGGAGGCCGCCGGGGTGTCGCCCCGGACGTACGACACCTACTTCTCGAGCCGCGAGCAGGCGATCGTCGCCGCGATCTCGGCGGAGCGGGCCCTGCGCATCGCCGCCGCGCCGCGGGACCGTCCGGCCGACGAGCCGCTCGCCCGCGCGGTCGTCGAGGCCGTGGTCGAGCAGCACGTGGCGGAGGCCGAACCGGGCAGCCCGGCGTTCGCGCTGCTGACCTCGGCACCGTCGCTGCGGGCGAGCGTGCTCGCGGCCGCGGTGTCGGCCGCCGCCCGGGTGGCCGCCGGCAGCTGGCTCCGGCCCGCCGGCGGGGCTCGTCGTGGCGCCGGCCACCTCGCTCGCCGACGCGCTCGCGCACATCGCCCCGCGCTGGAAGCCGTCAGCGCCCCGTGATCCGCTCGCAGAGGTGCACCGTGACCGTCTCGCCCGGACCCTTGCCGATGGCCCGCTGCAGGTCGCCCTTCACGGGGAGCTTGTGCCTGCCGTCGCCGAGCGCCATGAAGGAGCTCCGGAACGGGTGCCCGTCCACGGTGCCGCGAACCTTCACCAGGCCCCGGGTGCCGAAGAACTCCGCCGACCCGGGCATCACCACGTAGGTCCAGCCACCGGGGCTCGAGCTCTTCTCCAGGACGGCGCTGAACTCGTGATCGAGGGACTGGTTCTCGGTCATCGTTCCTCCTCGGCGGGACGTCCACGATGGCCGCCCACAACCGGAACGTCGAGGGCGGTCCCCCGTTCTCGACCTACCCGCCGACGCCGCCACCGCCGACGCCCTCGCCGCGCTCGCGGAACCGGGGCTGCTGCTGCGCTGACGCTCAGCCCGGCAACCTCAGGTGGTCGGCGCATCGGGCCCGCCGACCACCAGGCGCTGCCGTGGTGGGACCGAGCAGCTCCAGCAGCCACAACACGACGTAGGCGGCGGCCGCGCCCGCTACCCCGGCCGGAACGAGCACGAGCGCGGCCATCCACCCGAGCTCGGCGACACCGGCCCGCCCGGGCGGCTGATCACTCACATCGACAGCTCACCACAACGGACCGCGAGTCAGCTGAGCCGTTCCTCCAGCCGGAAGGCCACCTCCTCCCCCGCCCGGTGCTTGCCGATCAGCGCGCACAGCGCCGCCCGCACCGGCAACCAGTGCGGACCGGCGCCGGACGGCATGAGGGTGGCCGGTTGCCGAGCAGCTCCGCGGAGCCGGGAACCGTCACGTAGGTCGGGAAGGAGCCCTCCTTCTCCAGAGGGGCGGTGAACGAGAAGTCGAGATGCGTCATGCGAGGGGATTCGCCCGGCACGGCGCGGATTCATCGGTGCTCGGCGAACCAGGCGATGAAGCGGCGCTGACCGGGGGTCTCCACCGCGCGCGGCCGGTAGTGGCCGCGGGTCCAGGCCACGGCGTCCTCCGCGGGGTGCCCGGCCAGCACGGCCATGCAGGCGATCACGGTGCCGGTGCGGCCGGTGCCCCCGGTGCACGCGACCTCGACCCGCTCCCCCGACCGGGCTCGACGATGGGCCTCGACGATCTGCGCGGCCGCCTCGGCGGGGTCGCGCGGGGTGCGGAAGTCGGGCCAGTGGAGCCAGGTGGCGGGCCAGTCGGGCCGCCACTCCGGGCCCCGCCGGGGTAGCAGGCGCCGCCGGCCCGGGGGGAGCCCGAGGTAGAGGCCGAACTCGGGCAACGGCCCGGCCGGGAACGGCTCGCGACGGCCGCGACCGCGCACGAGCGTGCCGTCCGGCAGCGCGACGGCGCCGGTGAGCGGGCCGGTCATGCCACCTCTTCGGGCTAGTGGATCACGTACACGTGGGTACCCGGCCGGGTTGCGGCAGGCCCCTGGAGGGCCACTCACCCATACTCCCGCTCTCGCCGGCCGCACTTATAACCGGGCCAACGCTTGACGGGCGCATCCCCCGGCGCACACAAATAGCAGCCGGAGCAGGAAGGAGCGGCACCGTGCGGCTGCTCGTCGTCAACGTCAACACCACCGCGGCCATGACCGCGGCCATCGCGGCCTCCGCGCGCTCGGTCGCCGCCGCGGACACCGAGATCATCGGGTTGACCCCGACGATCGGAGCCGAATCGGTCGAAGGCAACTTCGAGAGCTACCTCGCCGCCGTGGCCGTCATGAACACCGTCGTGACGTACGACGGCCCGTTCGACGCGGTGGTCCAGGCCGGGTTCGGCGAGCACGGCCGCGAGGGCCTGCAGGAGCTGCTCGACGTCCCGGTCGTCGACATCACCGAGGCGGCCGGGCACGTCGCCTCGCTCATCGGCCACCGGTTCTCCGTGGTCACCACGCTCGACCGCACCGTCCCGCTCATCGAGGGCCGGCTCGCGACGGCCGGGCTGGCGGCCCGCTGCGCATCGGTCCGGTCGAGCGGCCTGTCCGTGCTGGAGCTCGAGGAGGACCCGGCGATGGCCGTCAAGGCGATCGTCCGGGAGTCCGAGCTCGCCGTCCGCGACGACCACGCCGAGGTGATCTGCCTCGGCTGCGGCGGCATGGCCGGGCTCGACGAGGCGGTGCGCCGCGCGACCGGCGTCCCGGTCGTCGACGGCGTCACGGCCGCGGTGAAGCTCGTCGAGAGCCTCGTCGGGCTGGGCCTGTCCACCAGCAAGATCCGCACCTACGCGCCACCGCGCCCCAAACGCATCACGGGCTGGCCCCTGCGCCCCTGAGCGGCAGGAGGACAGGCGTGGGCGGCGGTGGCCCACTGATTCGGCGCGACTTCACAAACCCGAGCGGGCCTTCACAGAAGGCCGGCGCCAGGCCGGCGCTGTGTGAAGCCCACCGTGGGTTTGTGAAGTCGCTCCGGGCGTTCCGAACCTTCGCGTCGACGGCGGGGCTGATCGCCCGCGCGCTCGGGGCCACGGCCGTGTCCACGAGTGGGACGGACTCGACGTACTTCCACAGCGCGAACCCGATCTGATGCGGGGTGGCGACACCCACCGCGCGCCGGACCCACGCGGCGGGCCGGCTCCCGTTCGGCGCGAGCCGTGGGATCGGTACCACAGCCGGCGTGAGGCGAGATCGGTCTCAGTCGCTGGGAGAACCTTCGATATGACCGGACATTGTGATGGACTGGCACCGATGAGTCGTCCGGTCGTGTCGCGTCGCTTCCCTCGCTGGGTGTTCGGCGAGGGCAGCGAGCCCGACCCGCGGTTCACCCTCGCCAACGAGCGCACGTTCCTGGCCTGGATCCGCACCTCGCTCGCCCTGCTCGCGTGCGGTATCGCGCTCGAGGCCGTCGCCCCGCCGATGCAGGCCGACCTGCGGTTCGCGGCCTCCGTGGTGCTGATCGTCCTGGGCCTGCTCACGCCCGTGCAGGCGTGGTTCGCCTGGAGCCGGGACGAGCGCGCCATGCGGAAGGGCTGCCCGCTCAGCGCGCCCTCGCTGATGGTGCCCCTGGCGATCGGCACGGCCGTCACGGGCGTGCTCCTCCTGGCGGCGCTGCTGTTGCGGTGAGCGAGCTTGCGAGCGAATCAATGTCACTGCGCCCGCGCGAAGCGCCCGGCGAAGCGCAGCGAGGCCGGGCGTGAGCGACGGCGGCCGGCTCTTCGACCCCGGGCTGCAGCCCGAGCGCACCGCCCTGGCCTGGCGCCGCACCGGCCTGGCCGTGGCCGTCGGGGCGTTCCTCGGCATGCGGGTGCTCGCCCCGGCGCTGGGCGCGGGAGCCGTGGTGGTCGGGTTGCTCGGGCTGGCCCTGGCCGCGCTGCTCGTCGTCGGCTCGACGCGCCGGGCACGCCGCGTCGAGGCCGCCCTGTTGCAGGACGGCTGCCTGACGTCCGGCCCCGGCGGCCGGCTGGTCGCGACGGTCTGCATCTCCTGCACGGCCGTCGGGGTCGCGGCGCTCGTTGCCGTCGTGGCCGCGCACGCGGCCCGGTGACCCCGCCTCATGCACCGTCCGAGGCCGCGTACTCGGCCAGCTCGTCGAGGTAGCGGGCGCGCTGCTCGTCCGACAGCCATGCGATCTCGAACGCGTTGCGCGCGAGCTGCACGAGCTCGGCAGGGGTCAGGTCGGCGACCCTCGCCACCATCAGCAGGTTCTCGGCCACATAGCCGCCGAAGTAGGCCGGGTCGTCGGAGTTCACGGTGACGCGCACCCCGTCGCGCAGCAGCCCGGCGATCACGGGGGCCTTCATGTCGCCGGTCACGAACCCGTTGGAGATCGGGCAGCAGGTGAGCCCGATCCCGCGGTCGCGAACGACCTGCACCAGCCGCGGATCCTCGACGACGTTGGTGCCGTGGTCGAGGCGCTCCACCCGGATGTCCTCGAGTGCCTGCCGGATGTGCTCGGTGGTGTCCTCCTGGTCGATGTCGCAGTGCATCGTGAGGTGCAGACCCTCGGCGCGGGCCTTCGCGAACACGTCCGCGAACTTCGCGGGCGGGTTGCCCCGCTCGTCGGAGTCGAGACCGAGGCCGAGGATGCGGTCCTTGAACGGCAGCGCCGCGTCGAGCGCCTCCATCGCGCTCTCGGCCGGCAGGTCGCGGACGATGCACATGATGAGCGCGCCGGCCACGCCGAGGTCGCGCTCGACGTCCTGCAGGGCGCGGTGGAAGCCGCGGATCACGACCTCGAACGGCACCCCGCGTCCCATGTGCACCTGCGGGTCGAAGAACATCTCCGCGTAGCGGACGTTCTGCGACGCCGCCCGCACGAGGTAGGCGTGCGCGAGGTCGTAGAAATCCTGCTCGGTGACGAGCACGTCCATCGCCGGGTAGTAGACGGCGAGGAACGAGGCCAGCGAGTCGAACCGGTAGGTGGCGCGGACCTCCTCGACCGTGCGCTGCCCGATGTCCACCGCGTTCCGCTCGGCGAGGGCGAGCTTCAGCTCCGGCTCGAGGGTTCCCTCCAGGTGCACGTGCAGCTCGCACTTCGGCAGTCCGGCCACGAACTCGCTGAGTTCCACGTCCATACCCCGCATCGTGCTCCAGGTGCCGGCCTCGTCGCGACGCCGACGAGCCGGATGGGCACCCGAGCGACCGGCGGTCGAGGGGCGACGGGTGCTTTCGTCAGCTGATCGTCAGGTGCTCCCCGCGCGTCTGCGCCCCGGCCCAGGCGCGCGTCGATCGTCGCGTCCCGGCCGGTTCTCCCGCAGGTCAGAGGCGTATCGACGGGACACGTCACCTCATCGAGCGGGCGTCGGTCCACCCGCCGGCCCTCACTAACGTCCGACGTGGCGAGATGCAGGGACCTGGGAGGGAGCTTTGTCGCCCGTGAGAACGTCGAAAGTGACCCTTCTGACTGTGGTCCTCGTCGGTGTGCTGGCGCTACTCATGAGCGCGTGCTCGACACCACCGGATCCGATACCGCGCCGGGAGGTGCCCGCCGACAAGTCCGTGGACCCGGCCAAGCCGTGTTCCCGCGACGCGAAGGCCGGCCCGTCGAACGCCACCGCGGACTCGTCCGACATCGACGTCCGCTACGACCGGGCCACCAGAACGATAACGCTGGCGCGCGGCGAGAACGTCTCGATCCCGGCGCTGAGCCACGAGGTGAACGACTCCCTCCTGCACGAGGTCGAGCCGGGCACGTGGCTGCTCGACGCCAGCATCAGCGTGCTCGCCGGTGCGTCACTGCAGATCAGCGCACCGGACGTGCGTTGGCTCAGGATGGCCAGCGGCGGTGGCGCGGTCACGGCGATCACGGCGCTCGGCGGCGGCATCTCGATCGCCGGATCCTGCGTCACGTCGTGGGACGACGGCACCCAGCGGGTCGACGAGGACTACAAGGACGGTCGCAGCTTCTTCCTCGCCCGCGACGGCGCCACGATGACGATCGACGACGCCGAGCTGCGGTTCCTCGGTTCCGGTGCCGTGGAGTCCTACGGGCTGTCCTGGCGGACCGAGGGGACCACGGGTCACATCAAGAACAGCGTGATCTCCCAGCTCTACTACGGGCTGTACTCGTACGAGATCGACGGCCTCGAGGTCACGGACAACGAGTTCCACGACAACGTGCTGTACGGGGTGGACCCGCACACGCACTCACGCAATCTGGTGATCGAGCGCAACGTGGTGCACGACAACGGGAAGCACGGGATCATCCTCGCCGAGGAATGCACGGACAGCGTGATCCGGGACAACATCGTCTACAACAACAAGCACCACGGCATCGTGATGTACCAGGACTCCGACCACAACATCATCGAGGGCAACGAGTCGTTCGGCAACGCCGCTCAAGGCATCAACATCAACGACTCCAACGAGAACACCATCCGCAACAACAAGGTCTACGACAACAACGAGTCGGGCGTCGGCCTCGCCCAGACATCACGCGACAACCTGGTCGAGGGCAACCAGCTGCGCGGCAACAAGAAGGACGGCATCCGGCTCGTCAGCGAGACCGCCACCACGACGGTGCGCGCCAACTCGATCGGGCGGAACGGCCGGTACGGGATCTACATCGACACCATCAGCGGGTTCGACCTCACGAAGAACGTCGTCTTCGGCAACCGCATCGGGATGGTGGTCCGGGGGGACCCGATCGACCAGGGCGACAACCAGGTGTTCGACAACACCGAGGGCGACATGATGGCCCGCTGACCGTCACCGCTCGGTCTCCGGGAGCTCGACGACGAAGCGCGCCCCGCCGCCCGGCCGGTCCTCGATCCACACCGAGCCCCGGTGGTACCGGACGTGCTGTGCGACGAGCGAGAGCCCGAGCCCGGTGCCCCAGCCCTGACCCCGCTGCCCGGCCTGCGTCCCGCGGGCGAAGCGCTCGAACACCCGGTCCCGCAGCTCCGCGTCCACCCCGGGCCCGGCGTCGTCGATCTCGAGCCGCGCCCGCCCGGCCCGCCGCAGGACCGCCACCCGTACCGGGCCTCCCGCATACCTGTCGGCGTTGTCGAGCAGGTTGGCCACGGTCCTGTCGATCCGGCGCCGGTCGCCGTGGACCAGTACCGGCTGGTCCGCGAGCTCTACGGTGCGCGGTGCCACCGGCCGCCCGTCGAGGACGTTGCGCACCAGCTCTCCCAGGTCCACGACCTCGCTGCTCAGGTCGCCGGACTCCTGGTCGTCCCGGGATATCTCGAGCAGGTCGACGACCATCCGCTCGAACCGATCGACCTCTGACAGCAGCAGGTCCAGCGCCCGGCCGGCCGTTCCCGTGAACTCGTCCCGGCGGCGGCGCAGCACGGCGGCCGCGTTCGCCATCGTCGTGAGCGGCGACCTGAGCTCGTGGCTCACGTTGCCGGCGAACCGCGCGTCCCTCCGGACCCGCGACTCCAGCTCCTCGGCCGTGTCGTTGAACGCCGTGGCGAGGGCGGCGAGGTCCCGGTCCGCGTAGCCCGGGAGCCGGGTCCGCAGGTCCCCCCGCGCCATCCCGGCCGCGGCGGCCGTCAGGTCGGCCAGTGGGCGCAGCGCGCGCCTGCTCGCCCACGCACCGAGGGCGAAGCCGAGCAGGCCGCTCGCCGCGACCCCGCTCGCAAGAACGATGCCGAGGAAGCTGAGCGTCCGGTTCAACTCCACCAGCGGGAAGAGCTCGACGTAGACGTCGGGGCCGGTCGCGACCGGGAAGGTGGCGACGACCACCGGGACCCGCTCCACGACGAGCCGCTCGGTCTCCGGGACGCCGCTCCGCGCGCGAGCCAGCTGTGATTCGGGCAGGGCCGCCGGGTCGACCCGGCGGCCGCTGGTGATCCACCCTTCGGGTCGCGACAGGAGCACGGTGGAGTCGGAATCGGACGTCAGGCCGGCGAGCAGCTCGTCGAGACCCTCCGCACCGGACTTCAGCGAGTCGTCGATGAGCCGGACGTTGACCTCGGCCTGGCGGGCGGCGCTCATCTCGCGCTGCCCCAGCATGTAGTCGCCCGCCAGGTTCCAGGTCGCGGTGGCGAGCGCGCCGGCGAGCAGGAGGGAGGCCAGCCCGAAGGCCGTGGCCACCCGCCAGCGGAGCGTGAGCCGCAGGATCGACACGTTGGCCTCGCCCTACCCGGCGTTGCCCGCCTTGTATCCGCGGCCGCGCACGGTGAGCACCCGCTCGGGCTCGTCGGGATCGCGCTCGATCTTGCGGCGCAGCCGCCGGATGTGGACGTCCAGGAGCCGGGTGTCACCGAAGTAGTCGTATCCCCACACGCGCTTGAGCAGCTCCTCCCGGGTCACGACGCGCCCTTCCGCGGCAGCGAGCTCGACGAGCAGGCGGAACTCGGTGCGGGTGAGGTGCACCTCGGCGCCGCACCGGCGAACCACGTCCTCCTCCGGCAGGATCTCGACGTCGCCGATCACGAGCGAGCGCCGCGGCTCGCCGGGGTGGTGCCGGCGGCGCAGGAGCGCACGGATGCGCGCGGTGAGCTCGCCCGCGACGAGTGGTTTGGTCACGTAGTCGTCGGCGCCCGCTTCCAGCCCTTGGATGACGTCCGCCGAGTCGGTCCTGGCGGAGACGATGATGATCGGAAGGTCGCCCTGGGCGCGAAGGGTCCGGCACACGTCGAGGCCGTCCACTCCCGGCAGCATGAGGTCGAGCAGGACGACGTCCACCGGGGTGGTGCCGAGCAGGCCGAGCGCCTCCTCCCCCGACGCGGCCTCCACGACGTCGCAGCCCTCGTCCGCCAGCGCCAGCCCGAGGGCCTGCCGGATCCGCTCGTCGTCCTCCACCAACAGGAGCCGGGCCTCCACGACGTGGATTCTCGCCGATCAACCGAGCACGCGGTCGTCGGGTCCCGCGCCTGAGCCGTTTCGCAAGTCGACCGTCAGGTTCGCCCGGCAGATGCCGACCTGACGAGGAGCTGACGATGGGCTCCGCCCCCTCGCCGCTGCCACGGTGTGCCGGATAGAAAGGTGCGGGTGGCCGGCAGCCCGAGATCGGCACGGGCAGGCCTCGTGCCGGATGGCCGGGAGCGGTGGAGGCGACGGGGCCGACCCGATCCGGCGAGGGCGGTATCCGGCCTGGGGCGCGGCTCCCGGGGCTCCGGCCACCCACCCCGGTCCCTGGGAGCTACCGACCCGACGCGCGCGGAGTCCGCGCCGGGGGATCAGTCGGACGTCGTCCAGCCCAACGCCCAGACGTCGCGGTGGGGCAGCTCACCGGCCGCCGCGGCGAAGGAGCGCAGGACGTTCGTGAGCGCGCGCCGCCGAGCGGCCGGCATCCGGTCGAGGATCTCGGCGATCGCGACCCGCCGGTGGGCCATCACCTGGGCGACGAGCTCGCGTCCGGACGGGGTGAGCTCGAGCAGGAGGTTGCGGCGGTCGGCGGGGTTGTCGCGGCGGTCCAGCAGGCCAGCGGCGACCAGGCGGTCGCAGGCGCGGGTGGCGTTCGACGGGTGGATGCCGAGCCCGTCCGCGACCGCGGCCAGGTTCAGCGGCCCGCGGCTCATCACCATCACGAGCAGCCGCAGCTGCGGCAGCGTCACGACGTCCTCGACCATGGCGACCGATCGCGCGCTCACCCCGACGAGCACCCGGGCGGCGAGCATGACCGCGTCGACCTCGTCCACCGGCTCCGGCTGCGCGCTCGCCATCGCGACAGTGTGCACGTCCCGGGGCACCGTGTGCGACAGCGCATCACGTGCATGGGCGCAACCGTCCGGGCTGGGACACTAGCCGCGGGCGGCGAGCCGGCGACGTTCCAGGACGGCCGCGACGGCGAACCCGCCACCACCGGCGACGGTGAGGACCCAGAACAGGCTGGGGATCCCGAGGAACAGGGCTGCGGTGGAGGTCAGGGCGAGCCACGTACCGAGGCCGTAGTGCAGGACGTTGCGGCGGGCGGCACCTTCGCCGAGGTAGAGCACGCCGACGAGGAAGCCCGACCAGGTCGGCCACAGCATCGTCTGCAGGTCGGGCCGGCCCAGCTCGGCGGTGAGACCGGTGATGGCGAGGAACAGCGCGGCGAAGGCGCTGATCCAGGAGAGCCCCAGCAGCTTCCCGGACAGGAGGTCGTGCCGGCTCGCGCCGCGCTGGGCCCGGTTGGCCGCGAGCATGGCGAAGACGGAGCCGGCGACGAGGCCGGCGCCGAGGAGGGTCATCGGCAGCCAGGCGGGGAGGGCGACCAACGGGTCGGGGCCCAGCGAGACCGCGGAGGCGCCGTGTCCGAGGACGTAGGCGAGCCCGAAGCCGACGTAGGCGGCGCGGCTGTCGACGTCGCCGCCGGTCGTGGCGGGAACGGTGGCCGGGGCGGGCAGGGTCGCGGCGTTCATGATCTCTCCGATGGGGTCAGGTGACGACGAGACGGGACAGGGGAGCGGCGATCCGGCGGACGATGTCCGCCGGCCAGGGGTATGACGTCGCGACGGCGTGCTGGTGGGCGAGACCGTGCAGGCCCATCCAGAGCGCGATCGCGTCGGCATCCGGGTCGGTGCTGGTGGACCGGCCGGCGGCGACGCATTCGGTCAGGGTCTCGGTGAGGATCCGCACCGGCTCGGCACCGAGGGCGGTCGGATCCTCCGGGGCGTGGGCGCGGTCGAACATCGCGCGGTACCGCTCGGGGTGGCTGTCCGCGAAGTCGACGTACGCGCGGCAGGCGGCGACCAGCCGGAGGCGGGGATCGTCATCGGCCGAGTCGATCGCCGAGCGGATCCGGTCGGCCAGCTCGACGAAGCCCTGCCGGACGACGGCCAGCACGATGGCGGGCCGGTCGGGGAAGTGCGGGTAGATCGAAGGGGCGGAGATCCCGACCCGGCGGGCCACTGCGCGCAGCGTCACCGCCCGCTCGTCACCACCCGCGTCGAGCAGCTCCGCCGCGGCGGCCAGGATCTCGGTGCGCAACAGCCGACCCTCTCCGCGGCGGCTCCTCGGCCGGATGCGGGTGCGGCGGCCGGCTGCCACGGCGATCACGCGTCCGGAACGATGACGACCTTGCCGGCGACGGTGCGCGACTCGGCCAGCGCCAGGGCCGACCCGGCCTCCGAGAGCGGGAACCGGCCTGCGACCTGCGCGGTGAGGACACCGTCGGCCAGGAGCCGGAACACGCTGCTGAGGTCGTCGCGCAGCCGGGCACGGAAGGCGTCGAGGCGGCGGCGCCCCGCCCAGAAGTTGTAGAAGCGCGCCGACCGGCCGTTGGGCAGCAGGTTCCACGCCATCAGGCGGGCGAACAGCAGCAGCACCGGGAGCCGGGAGTCGCCCTCCTCGTCCTTCGTGGCGGCGGTGCCGTAGGACACCAGCGCCCCGCCACGGCGCAGCAGCCGCCACGACTCGGTGATCCCGGGGCCGCCGACGTGGTCGAACACCGCGTCCACGCCGTCCGGCGCGATCTCGCGGATCCGCTGGTACATGTTCGGGTCGCGGTAGTCGACGGGCGTCGCGCCGAGCTCGCGCACAGCCGTGTGGTGCCGGCTCGACGCGGTACCGATCACCGTGATCCCGGCGTGGCGCGCGAGCTGGACGAGCGTCGTCCCGACGCCGCCGTTGGCGCCCAGCACCACGATCGTCCCCCCGGAGCGGACCCGGGCGACGCGGTGCAGCATCTGCCACGCCGTGATCCCGTTGACGACCACGGTCTCGGCGGCGGCCGCGTCCACGCCGTCCGGCACGGGCACCAGGTCGGCGACGTCGATCAGCTGGTGGGAGGCCCAACTCCCGATCTTGGTGGCGGCGGCGAACCGGTGCCCGACCAGCGTGGGATCCACCCTCGGCCCGACGGCGGTCACCGTGCCGACCACGTCGTAGCCGGGAACGAACGGGAACGGCGGCTGGTCGTAGTACTTGCCAAGGCGCATCTGCTGCTCGGCGAACGACACGCCGGTCGCGTCCATGCGCAGGACGGCCTGGCCCGCGGCCGGTGCCGGGAGCTCGCGCCTGCGCACCTCCAGGCCGTTCGACTCGACCTTGCCCGGCAGGACGACCTCGGTGATGTGCGTGGTGACGGCGGTGCGGTCCATGTCAGCTCCGTTCACGTAGGTAAGCTTACGGCCGTAAAGCTACACACGTTCACCTACAGAGCGCAAGACAAACACAAGTAAGTTTTCAGGTGTAAGCTGACGGCATGTCAGAGGAGCCCGCCACGTCGACCACCCGCACGCGCAACCGCCGCGGCGAGGGCGCGCGACTGCGCGACGACATCGTGGCCGGCGCCGTCGCACTCCTCGACGAGACCGGCGACGAGACGTCGGTGACGCTGCGCGCCGTCGCCCGCCGGGTCGGGATCACGGCACCCTCGATCTACCGCCACTTCGCCGACCAGCCCGGCATCATGCTGGCCGTCGTCCAGCAGGCCTTCGACGAGCTGGATGCGGATCTGCACCGCGCACGGGACGCCGCGGGCGACGATCCCCGGGAACGGCTCTTCGCCGTCTGCACCGCCTACCTGGAGTTCGCGCGGAGCCGTCCCGGGCGCTATCGCACGATGTTCGGGGGGCTCTGGATGCCCGACCTGGAGGCGAGCTCCATCACCGAGGCGGACATGCACGCGCTGGGCCTGGACAGCCTCGGGCTGCTCGCCGAGGTCCTGAGCGACTGCGTCGCCGCGGGCATCGCCACCAGCACCGACCTGTCCGCCGACGCGGTCGCGCTGTGGGTCGGTCTACACGGGCTCGCCCACCAGCAGTCCGTGACCGTCAGCTTTCCGTGGCCTCCGGACATCACCGAACGCCTCGTCGGCGCGCTGGCACACCTACGCCGAAGTTATTCATGATCGTGGCGGTCGTCAGCCATCTGTCTGATCTCGACGAGTTCGGCCGCGAGCGACTCGGCGGCAGGCTCGTACTGCGCCCGCAACCGCAGGGCGACGTGCTCGGCACGCACCGCAGGCCAGTCCGCCGGCAGGTACTCCACCGGTAGGCCCGGGTCGCGCCGGGCGAGCAGGCTCCACTCGCCGTGCAGCCAGAGCTGGCGGGCGAGGTCGTCGGGCACCCCCGGCAGCGGGTCGGCACGGTCCCAGCGGGCGAGGAAGTCCTCGTAGCCGCGGGCGATCCCGGTGACGTCCCAGGCGTCCTCGACGAGCTCGGCGACCCGGGTCGGCGCGTCGACGTGGGCCCGGAAGACCCTGACGTGGCCGAGCACGTCCAGCTCCTCGAGCAGCCGCTCCACGTCGACGGCCCGCGGAGCGACCCACAGCCCGCTCTGCAGCATTCCGAAGCCCGCCCACTGCAGCCGTGACCGCAGCAGGTGACGATCCGCCCGCCTGCTCTCCGGGAGGGAGAAGCCGAGCAGCGTCCACTGCCCGTCCCACGTGCGGTTCACCGGCGACTGCCAGGCGCGGACACCACCCTCCTCGAGGGCGGCGCGGGCGGACGGCGTCGGGGACAGGTGGACGCGCCGCCCGCGCCGCTGCCGCTGCAGCACGCCCCTGGTGGTCATCCGCGCGACCGTCGCGCGCGCCGCGTGCTCCCCGACCCCGACCCGGGCCAGCACGTCGATCAACCCGGCGGTGGCGATCGCGGTGCCCGGGCGACCCAGGTGGATCCCGCTGAACATCAGCACGTGGGTCTGGGGCCGGACCTGTGGCAGCCCGGACTGGTCGTCCGCGCCATCGGCCGGCCCGAGGGGCCGGGCACTGCTCGTCATCCCGCCATCTTCGCAGCTCGCCGGTATTCCGGACGTTAGACATCTTCTTGACGAGCGTGTTGATCACGCATAAAGTTCGTCCCCACCCATTCGAGAGGGCATCGCAATGGCGCATCCCGCCCACTCCACCGTTCAGCTCCGCCGCGCCGTGGTGTCGAGCTTCATCGGAACGGTGATCGAGTACTACGACTTCCTGCTCTACGCGACCGCGTCCGCCGTCGTGTTCAACCGGGTGTTCTTCTCCGACCTCGACCCGCTCGTCGGCACCGTCGCGAGCTTCGGCACGCTCGCCACCGGCTACCTCGCCCGCCCGCTCGGGGGCATCATCTTCGGCCACTTCGGCGACCGCATCGGTCGCAAGCGGATGCTGATGGTGACGATGTCGATGATGGGCGTGGCCAGCGTGCTCATCGGCCTCCTGCCGACCTACGCCCAGATCGGCGCGCTCGCCCCGATCCTGCTGATAGTGCTGCGCATCGCCCAGGGAATCGCGGTCGGCGGCGAATGGGGCGGGGGTGTGCTGATGTCGGCCGAGCACGCCGACTCGCGCCGTGGTTTGTGGGCGAGCTTCACGAACGCGGGCGGGCCGGCGGGAATGGTCGTGTCCACCCTCGTGCTCGCCGCGGCCACCGCCATCTCGGGTGAGGAGCAGTTCCTCGTCTGGGGCTGGCGGATCCCGTTCCTGCTCAGCGCCGTGCTGCTGGTCGTCGGCCTGTTCATCCGGGCCCGGGTGGAGGAGACACCGGTCTTCCGGGAGGCGGCCACCACACTGCCCAGCAGGCCTCCGCTGGTCGAGGTGCTGCGCAACCACCCGCGGAGCCTCGCGCTGTCCATCGGCATCGGCTTCGGCTCGTTCGTCGCGCAGAGCACGCTGACCACGCTCGTGATCTCCTACGCGGTCGGGGCCGGTTTCACGCGGCAGGCGGTGCTCACCGCGCTCACCGTCTCCTCCGTGGTGGCCGTCATCGGGGTGATCGGCTACTCCGCCCTGTCCGACCGGGTCGGGCGCAGGCCGGTGGTGCTCGCCGGCGCGATCGGCACCGGCATCTGGAGCTTCGTGCTCTTCCCGCTGGTCGACAGCGGTTCCACGCTGCTGCTCTGGCTGGCCGTCGTGGTCGGGCAGGGCGTGCTCCACGCCGCGCTGCACGGGCCGCTCGCCGCGCTCTACGCCGAGCTGTTCTCCACCGGGGCGCGTTACACGGGCGCCTCGCTCGGCTACCAGATCGCCGGCACCGGTGCGGGTCTCGCGCCCGTCACGTTCGCGGCGGTGCTCTCCGGGGGGGCCAGCACGGTCGTCGTCTCGCTGATCATCGCCGCCTGCTGCCTGCTGAGCGTCGTCTGCCTCCTGACCCTCGGCGAGACCTCGCGGGCCGACCTGCGCTCCACGGGGGACGCCACGACGAGCCGCGCACCCGCGTAGGCCGGTCACACTCCCGACCCGCACGGTGTCAACGTGCCAGAGCGGTTCCCGCACCCGGGTGGCCGCCTGGACCGAGAGGACCCCACCGTGGGCACCGTCACGACCGTCGTCACCGTTCTCGCCGCCGCCTGGACCGGCTTCTCCGCCTACGCCCTGCTGGCCCGCAAGGCCTTCGTGGTCGACAACCTCGTCGAGTACGGCGTTCCCGAAGGCTGGTGGCCGTGGCTCGCCGCCGCCAAGACACTCGGCGCCGCCGGCCTGCTCGCCGGCCTCGCCGTCCCCGGGATCGGCGTCGCCGCGGCCGTCGGCCTGTTCCTGTACTTCACCGGCGCCGTCATCACGGTCGTCCGGGCCCGCTCCTACGGCCACATCCCGTTCCCGCTGCTCTACCTCGTGCCCGCGCTCGCCGCCGGCTGGCTGCTCGCGGGCAGCTGACGAGGCCGGTCAGCCGACCTCGATGCCCGGCCGTGCTCCCACATCGTGGGAGCCCGTATCGCAGCCGGGATCGATCCACTAGAGATGGGCGTGATCCCGCGGGCGCCGCGGGCCCGGTAGCGGAGGTCCCTCGTGTTCCAGGTCACCGTGCTGTACAACCACCCCGAAGACCCGGCGAAGTTCGACAAGCACTACGACGAGGTCCACGCGCCTCTCGCTGCCAGGATCCCCGGCCTGCAGCGCTACACGATGACGCGGCCGGGACCGGGCCCCGACGGTGCGAAGCCGCCGTACTACCTCGTGGCTGTGCTCGAGTTCGAGTCCGAGGCGGCCCACGGTGCGGGCATGTCGACGCCGGAGGGGCAGGCGGCGGGGGCCGACCTGGCCAACTTCGCGACGGCCGGCGCGGCGCTGATGGCGGGACCGGCCGTCACCGTCGTCTGACGGGGCCGGCGCCCTCCCCGACCGAGCGGCCCTCGACCTCAGGTGTCGGCGCCGGTGTCCTCGGCGGGGAGCGCCGGCGGCGCCTGCAGGTCGCTGGCCCGGAACAGCATCGCGTGCTCGACCCCCATCTCCTTGCCGTTCAGCGCGAGGAACGTCGGGATGAAGTCCGCGGGCGCGGGATGGTCCGGCAGCGCGGCCAGGTATCCGGCGTGTGCCTCCAGGGACGCGACCCCGCGTCGCAGCGGTTCGCCGGTGACGTCCACGCCGTGGGTCACGCCGGGGTCGCCGGCGATCGCGGGGATGAGGATCCAGCGCACGCTGCACGGCTCGAGTCCCTCGTCGTCGACCTGCTCGGCGAAGACCCACCGGTTCCCGGCGTCGCGCACCGCGTCGAGGGTGGCCAGGCCGGCGGCACGGTGGTCGGCCTGGTCGTAGCCCATCGGCGTCTCGACCGCGTACCCGGATCCGACCACCGCGTCCGGTTGGAACCGGCGGATCTCCCGGCAGATGTCGCGGCGCAGGTCCAGGCCGTAGACGAGCATGCCGTCGGGGTGCTCCAGCACGGTGAGGCGCTCGACACCGACGGCCGCGCACGCGGCCCGCTGCTCGGCGAGGCGCAGGCGTGCGGTCTCCTCCGGCGGGTTCGGCATGCCCGCTTCCCCCCGGGTGAGCAGCAGGTAACCGACCTCGATCCCCCGCGCCGTCCAGCGCGCGACGGCGGTGGAGGTGCCGTACTCCATGTCGTCCGGGTGCGCGACGACGCACAGCACGCGCCGGAAGGACTCCTCGGGCAGGGTAGGCAGCAGTTCGGTCATCGGGCTGGCCGTCCTCTCTCCTGGACGACGGGCCAGATCGGCCCCGCCGTCGCGAACCCCACGACGGACAGGATCGTCTCCAGCAACGTCCGGATCCTCAGCGTGTCCTCGACCGACATGGTGAAGTACTTCGCGACGATCCAGAACCCCCGTCGTTCACGTGGCCGGCGATGATCGATCCCGCCGGGGCACGCAGGCTGCGGAGCATCGCTCGCTTCCAGCATGAAGTATGCGAACGTCGGCCGCGCGGCCCGGACCAAGAGCGACTCGTCAGCCGTGCGCTGGACGACGGGCTCATCACCCCGGCCGAGCTCAACCGTCGCTGACGCCGGCGACGGCCGAGGCGGCGCGGCGGGCGGTCGCGATCTGCCGCCGCGTGACCCCGGCCGCGACGGCCGCATCGATCGCGGCCTCGCGGTCGCGGTCGATCTCGGCGACGAGGGCAGAGACCCGGGCAGCCGCATACGCCAGTTCGTCGGCGCGATCGGTGACGTAGGCCCGGTAGGCCGCCAGATCGGCACGAAGGCGGTGGAGGCGACGGCCGGCCATCAGCACGGCGCCCGGTCGAGCGGACCGGCCGCCGGGCGAGGGCACCCGCAGCGCTCGGAGGTCGTCCGCGCTCAGTGCGTGGTCATCGGCGAGCCCACGAGCGAGCCGGCCGGCAGGAATTCCCTGGGCACGCCCCAGGGTGAACAGCAGCCGCTGCTCCTCAGCCAGCCGGGCGAGCGCGCTGTCGAGACCCGCACTCGCCGCGGCCAGCGCGGCGTCCACAGCGAGCTCGCGAACGCGTAGCTCGCGCAGGGTTCCGGTGAGCCGGTCGCGCTCGTCGCGGTGGGTGATCGCCCGCCATGCTCGACGCAACAACCCCGGACGCGCCTTCGTCCGCGCGACGGGCGTACCGGCACGGGGCATGGTGTTCCTGGGCGCGGGCGGTGGGGCACGCGGGCGGCGGTGGTAGCGCCGGCTGTCGAACCTGGCCGCCAGCCACATGGTTGCGACGGCTCCGCCGGCGACGAGCGCCACCGCGACCGGTCGGGTCGGCAACAGCGCGACCAGGGCGAAGATCAGCAGGCTGGCGTTGAGCGCCACGTTCGCCCATGCCCCCTTGCGCGGAGCGGGCCGGCCCAGCCGCAGCTCGCCGATCAGCCCGAGCTTGCCCAGAAAGCCCGCCGCCAGGACCAGCCAGATCGCCTGCCACATCGTCGGGTCGGCGACCAACCCGAGCTGGACGGCCAGCAGCACGTTCGCCACCGTGATCACCGGCAAGGCGACCAGGTGGATCATCCTGCGCAGCAGGGACGAGGCGCCGATGTCGTAGCCGGCCCACCCGGCGACCGCCGCGGGCAGCGCCTGGGCGAGGAACAGTGCATCGGCGACGGCGTAGGTGCCGTTGACCCAGAACGCCAGGCCGGCAGCAGCGAGCGTGGCGACGGTGTGCACGATCAGGTTGATCGCGAACGTGACGGCGATCGCGGTGTTGACCAGCTTGCCCAGCAGTCCGGCGTGCGGGGCGAGCCCGGTGAACGACTGTCCCTGGGCGCCCAGTGCGACCGAGGCCCTGTCGAGGAAGGTGGAGAACTCGGCGAGCGCCTTGTGGTGCCGGTTGGTCGCGTTCTCCCGGTCCCGCATCGGCAGCTCGAGCATCGTGATCGCGATGGCTCGGAAGTCGTTGACGGCGCGGTCGAACTCGTCCAGGCGCCACCGCGCGGTGGTCGGGTCGAGATAGGCGTACTTGCCCATGATCTCGATCAAGGTGTCGATCGTCCGGAGATCGAACTGACCGCGCTCCATGATCGACTCGATCAAGACCCGGATCTGCTGGCCGTACCCGGCGCGCAGCCCGTTCAGCCCGCCACGCAGCGCGAACATCCAGTAACCGGCGGCGGTGCCGGAGACCACCGCCCACAGCGCCGGCCCGCCGCCCACCAGTACGCCGGCGCCGACCACTACGAATGCCGCGGCCGCGAGCACGGTGCGAACGGTGAGCGCCCGCCGCAGCGCATCGATGTCCGTCCGGGCGCGGTTGCGGTCCAGCTGGGTCCGCTGCACCGCCCGCAGCACGTGCACCGGCCAGCTGTCCCCGCGGACCGGACGGTTCCCGGTCGCGGCCAACGCGGCGCCGGTCTGATGCGCGGCGATCAACGCCTCGACGGGGTAAGGCTCACCGTTGTCCGGGTCGACCAGGCCCAACGCGCCGGTGTCGGTGACCCCGGACAGCGGCGAGTCCTTCGCTTCGCGGCGGGCCGCCGTGCGTGCGGAACGGTCGGGAGCCGTGGCCCGCCAGTCGCTCCACATCCCGCTGAGGGCGGTGAACACCATCCCGGGCGTCAGACGGCGGCCGGCGACCACCGCCGGGGTGACCGCGTTGTGCCAGCGGATCGCATTGCGCATCTGGCGGTTGTCCTGCCAGCGCAGCACCGTGCCGTCGTCGAGCCGGTAGTCCGGCCCGACGGCGGGCGCGGTGACGGTGAGCCGGCCCTGCTGCTCGGCCGGCCAGCCGTCGATGATCTCCCGGCGTTCCGGCCTGAGCCGGACGAGGACTTCGTCCCACGGCCGCCTCGGGTCGGACAGCTCGTTGAACACCCATTGCTGGACATCACGCTTCGCGGCGACCAGCCGGCCCTCCAGGTTGGCGTGCCGCACCTTGCGGTATGCCTCCTCGCCGACCTCGGTCCGGATCCGCCTGAAGATCCACTCCAGGTCGTGCGCCGTGCGGAAGTACTGGGCGGCGGACTCGGCCTTGATCCCGTCCGAACCGAACACGAACCGGTCGGGGGAACGACGAACCAGCTCGATGAACGAATCCCCGATCTCGTCGCCGGCCATGAGGTGGCGGGCCACGTCGTTCCAGGAGAAGTCGAACGCTACGTGGCGGTAGCGCGTCTCAAGGAGGATCCGGCCCACCAGCTTCAGGTGGTCCACCGACAGCTTCGTGAACTTCCCGACCCCCAGGTGCGCCAGGACGATCTTGGCACCCGGGTGCTCGGCGAGCAGGTTGAGCAGCGGCATGCCGAACCGCTCGTCCGGCTCGGATTCGGTGAGCCGCCCATCACCTGCGATCGACGCCAACCCGAAGTCGTTGTGTATCACGACGAGGAAGCCGATCTCCTCGGAGGCCCGAAGGAGTTCGCGCAGGTGCGGGTTGTAGACCGGCAGCTTGTTGCGATCGATCCGCTGCTGGGCGCCACGCAGCTGCCGCGCTGCCGCACCGTGTCCCACACTCGCCAGCGCGGCCGCGATCTTGCCCGGCCTGCCGGGCGCGAGCATGTGCCCGACCAGGCCGGCCGCGGCCTGTCGCGGATCGGGGTGAGCCCGGGCGGCGATCAGTTCGCGGAGTTCGGGGCCCAGCCCACGCAGGTCGGGGTTCTCACCGTTCAGGTACGCGGCTCGCAACATGCCGACGGCGGCGAGCGACTCGCGCACCAGCTGGGCCCATGCCGGATGCAGCGTCTGGATCGCCTGCTCACCCAGCCCGTCGGTGACCACTTCCTTCGCCACCGTGGTCTCGCCGACCAGCACCGCGAGGTCGGGGTTGAACACCGCCATCGCCCGCAGGTAACCGAGTGCCCCAGGGATGTCCATGCGGGCACCGACCAGGCCGACCACCGCCTGCCACTGCAACATCGGCGGCAGCATGCGGATCGTGTCCAGCAGCCGGACGTCGGGGAACTGACCCCACATCCGCAACGTCTGCTTGCGGTAGACCATGCCGAGCGTCAGCACGTTGACCACCGCGTAGTAGAAGCTGCCGCCCACCGCGGCCAGCCCGACCCCGCGCTGCGGGATAGCGTGGAACGTGATCACACCCTGGTGCCCGGACTCGGCCAGCATCCGCAGGAAGCCCGAGATGTAGGCGCCGGACGGGTCGTCGTAGCCGGCGTGGTGGAAGTGCCCGTCGGACAGGTCGTAGAGCGCCAGGCCGTTGCTTCCCAGCAGCGCCGCGACGCGCCCGTCGACCAGCTGCACCAGCTGGTACTCGCCGATGTCCAGGCCCGACTCCCGCACTCGGCGTTTCAGCTCGTCAGGCTCCACCCGCTCACCGGTGGGCAGGGTCACCAGCTCGTCGGACCGTGACCGCGCACCCCAGAGCCGCAACGACAGTTCCCGCAGCGGATCGACCCACCTGGTCCGGGCGGCCGAATCCGGCTGCCACACGCCGGTCAGGCTCGCCACCCGGTCGTAGCCCAGCCCGGTCACCGCCTGGATCACCCGGTTCGGCACGCGCGCCTTCGAGGCCGCCCGCACGGCCGGACGCACCGCATCGGCGAACTCCTCGACCGCGTGATCCCGAGCCTTCACCTTGTCCACGGCGACGACGTTCGCGGCACCCAACGCGGCCCTCGACCTGGCGTCGGCCGCCGCCGAGGTCGTCAGAAGGCCGACCAGCCCACCCACCTGCGCCAGCACCTCGGTGCGCGCCGAGCGGCTCGACTCCCACGCCGACGCGGCGTCCGCGACCGCCTCGTCCAGCGGTCCCGCGTGCCGGCCGACCGCCCGCCGCAGCGCACGCAGACCCGGTGGGCCCCGGATCGGGTGCGCCCGATCGGCACGCCCGCCTCCGGCGTGTTCCGGGGCACGGATCTGCCAGCTGCCTCCCGAAGCGGTTCCGGGCTCGACCTCCGGCGCGCCGGCGTGCGCACCACCCGCGCCACCTCCTGCAGGCAGCCGATCCCGAGCCTCCCCGAGCGCGTCCACCAGCGCGGCCAGCCGGTCGTCGAAACGACCGAACCGCCGCGCGTCCATGCCGACGGCCCAGGGCACCCGCTCCCAGATCTCCGGGTCACGCCCGATCGACTCGATCAGCTCGACCGGCAGCGGCCGCCCGTCCGGCCGGAACGCACCGAGCGCCCGCGCGATCCGCCGCGCCGCGTCGGGCGGGTTCGGTGGGATCACCCCGGCGGGATCGGACGGCGGGTTCAGCAGCCACCGGATCCCGCTCAGGACGAGGTCTTCCACCACGACCGACGCAGCGATGGTCACCGGCACGGTCGCCCGGGACCGCCACGCACGGACCCAGCCCCGCACCACGCGCGCGAGCCAGATCGCGGTCACCACGGCGCCTGCCGCGAACCACACCTGCTCCCAGCCGGACGTGATCAGCAGTGCGGAGGCTGCGGACGTCGCGGCAACCGAGAGCGCGCCACCGGCCAGGACGCGCAGTGCCTTGATCCGATGCGCCTTGACCCGCGGCGTGAGGTGGTAGCGACCCACCGCCCAGTGCAGCAGTCCGCCGAGCGCGAGCAGGCCCGTCACCGAGACGAGCAGGGGGAGGTTGGGGAGCAGGTAGAGCATGCCGTAAGCGGCGATGGTCGCCGCCCCGTAGATGTTGATCGCGCTGGTCAGCCGCTTCGATGGCGCTGTGCCACGCCAGAACGTGCGGAACAGGTGGTATGCCGCCGCGCCCCCGAACCCGGTGAAGGTCATCAGCACCGCACCGAGGAGGACCGGGTGCCGGGCCACGATGGCATCGGGGTGCACGAACGCCGCGTAGATCATGAGCGGGATCGCGGTGACGGTCGCGGCCGAGCCGACGCCGTCGGCCCAACCGGTGATCCGCCCCCACCGGCGGCTGGAGAGGAAGGCCGCTCCGGCCTTCGTCGCCCAGGCCGCGGTCAGGTCGGCGAGGGCGCCGAGCGTCGTGGTCAGGGCCGCCACCCCGAACAGCCCAGCGATCCACTGATAGGCATCGGGCCGGGGTGCGGCCAGCGCGCCGTCGACGTGGAGCGGGACGTTGATGGCCAACGTGACGGCGATCGATGTCGCCACGACGCGCTGTACCCAGATGTTGCGCGACAGCACCGACCTGACGCTGTTGATCGTGCCGCGCACCTGGAACGCGGCCATCGCGGCGAGGGCCGGCAGAGCCCAGACCAACGAGGCCGCGGTGACCAGCCCGAACACGAGCCCGAACGCGAGATAGACGACGCCGGCGCCGAACCCGATGCCCTGCCTGACCACGCGGGCAGCCGAGGCAGGTCCGTCGACATCTCCCGTGCCCGGCCCCAGCCGGAGCGGTGGGGCGCGCGGTGCCACCGGGCTCGACACGCCCGGCGGTCCCAGCGGCCGGTGGAACGCCCCGTACACCGGCTCCGACCGGTGCCGCAGCGCAAAGGGTTGACCGACTCCGTCCACCGAGCCGTCCGGCTGCACCTCCACCCACGGACGGTCCGACTCGACGTACCCCGCTCCGCCGTCTGGTGCCGGCACCCGCACGTCCCCGGTCGGCGCGACGACCGGGCGCCCCAACGCGGCGGCGAGCGGTCGCGCGAGAACATCGACCTCCGCGCCCACCGAGCACGTGCACAGCACCACCGCCCCGACCGGGCCCCCCGAGGGGCGGCTCCGCGTGACGTACGCCGGGGTCCCGCCCACCAGGTCCACGAGGTGCTCCGGCGACAGCCGCACGTCCGCGTCGTCGCCCGGCCAGAAGATCCCGGCCGCATCGGCGTGAGCGACCAGCGTGAGGTCGGCCGGATCGCCCCGCAGCGCCAGCGCGTACCCGTGCTCCCGCTCCGGCAGCAGGATCACGGCATGCCCGTCCGGGTGGACGAGCATCTCGGACCGGATCCGCGCCAGATCGGCGCCGGTGGCCCACCGCGTCTCCCGACCCGCCACCGGCACCGGTGCGGCAGGCACCGGACGTGGCCGCGCACCGGCTCCGCCGTCCTCGCCGAGGGCGGCCAGCACGCCGCGCAGCCCGCTGGCGCGCAGGAACGCCCGCACCGCAGCGGTACTCACCCCGTAGGAGGCCGAGACGACACCGTCGTCCATCTCGATGCCGGAGACGACCCCGGCGAGCCCATCCCGGGTCACGCCGGGTTCCCCGACGAGGATCGGTCCGCCCGAGTTCCCGCCCACCGCCCATTCGCTGCCGCTACCGAACACCAGCACGTCGGACTCGGGCCGTCGCTCCCCGGGCCGCACCGGCGGAGCGGTCGCCCGGTCACCGGTCACCAGCAGGTGGGCCGCGTTGGTCTCGACCGGGACCACCGCGCCGCGATCCGACGCCGTGGGGATCGTCGTGTCCGGGAAGCCGAGCACCAGCCGGGGTGTGCCGGGCACGGGGCGGCCGACCAGCTGCAGCGGCGGCAGCCGCAAACCCGACAGCCGCGGGTCCGAGACCCGGACGACGGCGAGGTCCAACGCGTCCACAGCGCGCCCGACCTCGTGGCGGTGCAGGCCGTCCACCACCCCGTCGGCGATCAGCGTCTCGGTCAGGTGGGTGCGGCGGGGCCGGTCCAGCACGGTCCCCGGTACGACGATCAGCCCGTCCGCGGACGGGATCTCGACCGCGACGAGGTCCACGACGTAGCGCTGGTGGGGCTGTGCGACGTGACCGTTGGTGAGCACATGCCCGATCTCGCCGTCGACCGCGAGGAGGATGCCGGATCCGATGACCCAGGCGAGCCGGCCCTCCTCGTCGGTCACACTCAGCACCATGCGCACGACGCGTTCGACCGCGGCAGGCGGCTGATCACCCAGTCCCGGTGCCATCCAGGCGGTCCGTGCGCCACCGCCGACCCTGGTGAAGGTCCGCCCGGACCAGCGGACGGCGGCGGTCAGCGGGGCCAGGTCGGGCAGCGGCGCGTCGCGCAGCACGTCGTCCTCGACCAGGCCCGGTCGCGCGACGTGCAGCAGCTCGTGCTCGAACAACCGCCGCCGGGCGTCGGCGTTCAGCACCCCGGCCCGCAGCGCCGCCAGCACCGCGACGTCGGTGTACACCCACCCGCCGTCCGCCCACATCACCAGGTCGGCCGGGCCGCCCGCCTGCCGGATCCCGTCGTTGAACGACGTGACGGCGCGCAGGCCCCGAACGCCGCTGCGCTCCAGCACCGCCGTGCTCGTCCCGAACAGCGAGACCAGCTCGGGATCACCGACAGGCAGCTCGACAGCCGGTCGCGACCACGCGGCAGTCCGGGCGATCGCCGCCCGCTCGGCATCGCCGAGCTGGTCTGCACGTGAGAAGTTGCACTGATCGCAGTACCCGTCCTCGTCGAAGACGCCGCTCCCACGGCCGGGGCAACCCGACAGCCCGCACGTCGGCCTGGACATCCCGATCGTCGCCGTCCCCGACGGCGCGCGGCCCACGGCGTTCCGGTTGCCGACGCGGGCCCGGTCGAGCTCGTCGACCAGAACCTCGGCTCGCGCTCGACGCTCGCGATCCGAACCGATGCCCGCCACGCGGAAGTCGTGCTCGAACGCGAGCACCCGCTCCAGGTAGTCGGGGACCAGCAAACCTCGTGCCTGCAGCGCGCGGATCTCCGCGTAGGTGTCGGCGAACATCACGATCACCCGTTGGCCGCCGACGTGAATCGTGTAGGCGATGACCGCGTCGTAACCCGGCACTCGGGAGATCAGCACCAGCGGCGGGCCGCGCGGCCCGTAGGGGAGCTCGTCGACGCTCACCCCCACCCCGGACGCCATCCGGGCCCTGACCGCAGGCTCGAACGCGGTCCTCGCGGGGCCGTCCAGCTCGTAGCCGTCGACGCCGGCCAGCGACCCGTTGTTCGGGCCCTGGCCGGTGGAGTTGTCGATGACCGTGCGCAGGTGGGCGTCGGTCTGCGCGATGCGGGCCTTCTCGAAGACCACCACCGCGGTCGTGAGGACCGCCATGACGACCGGCACGGCGCTGCCGACCACCCCGGCGGTGGCGGCCAGACCCAGCCCGGGCACCACCAGCAGGGTGAGATGGGTGACCGCGGAGCCGGTGGCCAGCAGCGCCCTGCCCGCCCGCCAGGTGAACAGGGCCTTGATCCATCGACCGCCCCGACGCACCTGCTCGAAGCCGAGCTTGGCGTTGCTCTTGAGCGCCCACATCGCCGTCAGCACGGCCACCGGCGCCAATGCCGGTACGTCGGGCAGCAGCGGCTGCGGCGCCGTCATCAGTCCGAGCCCGACCAATGACAGCGAGAACATCGTGGTGGCGGTCGGCAACCGCCGGCTGATCCGCACGCCCAGCGCCAGCTCGGTCTGGAAGCCGAGTGCGGACAGGTAGCCGGTGGAACCGGTCAGGAGTGCGGAGGCGGCGACCTTGAGCGACAGCACCGCACCGGCCGTAGCCACCAGCCCCGACGCGACGGCGGCCCCGGGCAGGTTCTGCGTGCCGAACAACATGGTCAGCGCGATGTTGGCCGCGGTCACCAGCGGGAACGCCCAGTAGTTCGTCAGTTTCCGCGCCCACGGCCAGGACGCGATGTTGAACTGGAACCATCCGCTCACCGCCGGTGGCACGAACAGCACCAGGAAGATCACGTCCGTGACCGCGTAGAGCCCGTTGGTCAGAACCGCCAGCCCCCACTGCCCCGCCAGCAGGCCGGTGGCCGTCACGTAGAGGTGGTAGGCCAGGTTCCCGATGAACGTCGCCGCGATCGCCGCGCTGAACCAGCGCCCCCACCGGCCCTGCGGCGCGCTCGACAGCAGCGAGGTGATGCTCGGCCCGAGCGCCCGGTTGGACTTGTCGAACCAGCGCGAGTACTCCGCGAGGACCCGGCCGTGCCGAGCCCCCGGCGACTCCCCCGGCTGCAACGGCTTGCGCATCAGGCCCTTGCCGGGGTCGAACATGTCCACCAGGAACTGGTGGGTGACCTTCTCGAACTCGGCCAGCCGGCTCTTGTCGATCCCGTAAGCAGGGGCGTTGCGGCGCACCAGCCAGTACAGCCAGGCGATCTTCGCCTTGGTCACCCTGCCGCGCTCGACCATCGACTCGTGCACGACCCGCACCAGGCTCTGCTCGGCGGCCCGCAGCAGGTTGAGCTGGCCCCGGGCGACGAACGCGAGCGCGCTGATCCAGGGCAGCAGCTCCGGAACCCCCACGATCAGCAACCCGACCGCGGCGACGGTCAGCACTCCCGCCGCCCACAGCAGCGCCCGGAACGCCCGCCACACCTTCGCGGTCTTCCGCGCGATCGCCTCCCGGGCCGTGTCGTTCGCGGTCTGGCGCTGCTGGACCAGTTCCAGCGTGAGCTTCCGCTGACCGGGTGCAACGCCCACCCGCTCGGCCTGATCCGCGGCGATCAACGCCTCGATCGAGTAGGGCGCACCGGGTGCATCAGCGGGCACGTGGATGGGCCGTTCCGGACGCGCCATCCCGTGGCCGGGAGAACCAGGACCCCGCCGCAGCTCCCGCGCGGTGACCCGGAGCCCGTGCCACCACAGCCGCCGCGTCTGCCGGCCACCCGCCGAGCGGTCGCTGACCGCGTGATGCCAGCCGAGCATGTCGGCCAGCTGCTGGTTGCTGCCGAACGGTTCTGCACCCGGGTGGACCGCCGTTGCCTCGGCGGGGCCGGCTGCCTTGATCCGCGAGGACTGGGTGGTGTCCTTGCCGTAGTGGCGCTGCAGGGTCGCCCAGTCCCGCACCCGCTGCTCGTCGGCCGGCGGGAACCGGCCCAGGACCTCGTCCCAGTTGCCGGATTCGATGTTCTTCAGCGCCCACGCCTGCACATCGGCCTGCGACGCCGCGAGCAGCTCGGTCAGGTTGCGATAGCGGATGCGGTCCTTCGCGCCCGGAGCCCGCCGGTCGATCTCGGCCAGCAGCGGGTCCATGTCGTAGTGGTGCCGCAGGTAGTGCGGCACGTTCGCGGGCTTCACCCCGTCCGTCCCGAACACCAGGATCTTGTGGTACCTGACGCCCAGCTGAAGGAACTTCTTGCGGATGGCCGGGGACCGCTCGATGTGCTGCGCCAGGTCGTTCCACGAGACGTCGAGGTAGAGGTTCGGGAACTCGTCGTCCCGCTTCGCCATGACCTCTTCGTCGAGGAACCTCAGATACTCCTCGGAGAGCAACGAGAACTTCCCGGTCCCCAGGTGTGCATAGATCACCCGCGCCTTCGGGAACTGCCGCTTCGCGGCGAGGAACGCCATCAGGTACCGCATGTCCGGCGCCGCGGCGATCAGGTTGCCGTCCTCGCCCAGCAGCGGCTCGCCGGCGTCGTTGTGGGTGACCCCGGTCGCCCCGGTCTCCGACAGGAACTCGAAGTACTCGATCAGCCCCGACCCGTGGATGCGCCCGATCTCGAACCGGCCCAGCTCCTCGCCCGCCCCCAGGACCCCGATGGCGCGCAGCGCATCGCGCAGCTGCACCATCGTCGCGGCGTCGGCGACCTTCGGATCGGCCAGCCGGTGCAGCTCCTGGACCAGCCGCAGCGCCACCTCGCCGACCGGACCCGCGTACAGGCCGTCGACGATCGGAGCGACGGCCCGGTAGGCAGCCCGGTCCAGCCGACCGTCCTCGAACGCCGCTCGCAGCTGCGCCACCGCCGCGCGCAGCCGGTCCAGCGTCGGTGTGTACTCCGGATCGAGCAGGTTCGCGGCCTGCGGCCCGAGCTGCAGCTTGACGTTCTCCTTGGCGAACGTCATCTCCCCCAGGAGGAACGCCAGCTCCGGGTGCAGCACGACCATCGCCTGCAGGTACCGGCGCAGCCCCGGAACGTCGAACCGGGCACCGGTGATGCCGGGGATCACCCGCCAGCGCAGATGCGCGGGAAGGCCCCGGATCGCCCGGAACATCTGCGCATCGGTGAGCTTGCCGCGCATCGCCAGCATGGTCACGCCGAACCGGGTGGTGGCCACCTGAGCGTCCACGTCGCCGTAGTAGCCCATGCCCTTGATCCGCTGCGGGATCGGGTGGAACGTCAGCACCACGTCGTGGCCTGCCGCCAGCAACAACTCGACCAAGCCGCCCAGCGACGTCACCCGGTGGTACGGGTAGCCGGAGTGGTGCAGGTGCCCGTCGGCGAACTTCCCCAACCGGTTCACCGCTTCGTCCAGCCGCGGATCCGCCGTCGTCCCGGCGGGCCGCCGCAGGCGCACCCGGTTCCCGCGACCGGTCACCTTGAGCCCGGCCGACCGCAGCGCCGACAGGGCCGGGAGCACGATCCAGTCCGTCACGATCGGCGGCGCACTCGCCGTCTCCGGTTCGGGGGCCGGCTTGGGCAGCGCCGCCACCGCGTCGTTGGCCTGTCGCAACCGTTCCCGGCGCTGCGCCACGATCGCGGTCAGCTCCGTGACCAGCTCAACCGGTGTGAGCCGGCGGCCGGCAAGGCCGGGCGGGGCCCTCGGTGGGGCGGCGAGGTTCACGACGCTCGATCGGATCTCGACCTCGGTCAAGCGGAGCTTCTTCGCGAGGTCGGCCACGATCTGCGCCTCGTCGGGACGTCCACTCACCTGGTCGAACGCCCACGCCGTCCACAACCGCCGCTCGGCGAACGCCGCCGACGCCGACGCCAACTCCAACCACGACTCCCGCTCGGAAGTGCCGGTGAACAGCCCCGCCGGCCGCGGTTCCGGGCCCCCGGAACGCGGCTTCGGCTGCGGCCGATCGCTGATCACCGCGACCACGCCGCGTGGCACGTCGAGCACCCGCGCGATCCGCCGATCCGACATACCGGCCGCGAGCGCCTGATCGACCGCCGTCCCGATGACGTTGCGCGCCGTCTTCCGGGCTGCCTCGTAGGCGTCCTCTGCGCGCTCGACCCCCCGCTGAAGGTTCTCGACCTTCGCCTCGACCCGGGAGAGGAGGTCCCGCGTTCCCTCCGCCGCGAAGAACGAGAAGTCCGGTGCCGTCGTTCGCGGGTCGGTCAGGATGCGCTCCCACACTTCCTGCCGGTCGATCCGCAGCGTGCGTGCGACTCTCTTGACCGCCGCGGACTCGGAGATCTTCCCGCTCCCCTGCAGCTCGCCGGCCAGCCAGGCGGCCCACCCCAGCCGCGCTGCGAGTGCCTCGTGGGCCTTCCCCGCCACCCGAACCGCATCCGCCAGATCCGCAAGCACCTTCCCGGGCCCGGTGCCCTTCGAGGCCACATCGGCCCGGAGCCGGGCAGTGGCCTTGCGATCGAGCAGCCGCGGCAGCCACGGCAGCGCCGCCATCGGCGCCGCACCGCCCGCCATGACGTGTGCCGGGGCGTCAGCAGCGAGAGCCGCCTCGCCCGAACCGACTACGAGTAGCACGACCACGATGGCCACCAGCGCCGGCCGGACCACGGCAGCCCGCCAGGACGACGCAACCCGCAACAGCTGGACGGCGCGCTGGACGACGCCGGGCCGGACGGAATCCTGCGCCCGGTCTTCCGCGGCGATCGGCGCAGCTCGTCCGTCGACGGGCGGGGGGATCCCCGATGCCGTGCGCCCCGGCCGGTGGTCGTTCGCGCTGGGTTCCGCCGCTGCGATCGGCTCGGTGGAGTCGTCGGCCGTCCCGTTCGGGTCGGCGGTGCGCGGCGTCTGCTGCTGCGGCTCGTCCAGGCGCTCGGCCAACCGGAACAGGCCCTCGATCACCGCCGTCCGGATCTGGTCAGCCGTCATCGTGATCTGCAGCCGCGAGCTGACGCGGTAGATGGAGGTGAACCGTCCCGTGCCCGGGCGCTTCGAGACCTTCCGGCGCACGTCCGGCTGGAACGGGACCAACCCGTGAGCTTCGATCAGCGGTTCGCCCCCGCTGAGGTACTCCTGCCGGAACTGCGCCAACGCGATCGGTCGTTCCAGGCCCGCCCATTCGACGGTGAGCCGCGCACCACTTGCCTCGGCTTCGGCGATCTGCTCGAGCTCTTTGCGCAGCTTCTTCGGAGTTCGATCGAGTTCCTCCCGCGACCTGGGGCGCCGTCCCGTCGCCAGCCACGTCACCTCCACCAGGTCGTTCGAGGTCTTGACGTTTCGCGGGCTCATCTTCGCGCTGAAGAAGCGGATGCCAGCCGGGCCGATCAGGAGGTAGTCCAGCTCGGTCAGCTCCCGGGCGTTTCCGTTCGCCGATACCGCCTTCACCTTGACGGACCGGAAGACCGTCTCACCGCGCTCCCGCGCAAGATGCTGCATCAAGGGCTCGGCGAAGTCCTCGAGGACGAGCCCGACAACCGCGTTGAATCGGCTGTTGGAGCCATCCATGACGCCCGTCGGATCCGCGATCACGCCAGCAAGAAGCGATCGATCCCGCACGAAGGCGGGCGCCTTCTCCTGGATCAGACGGTCGACGATCGCCTGCCGCTCCGCGGCCGTGGGCAGAAGCGGCGGGCCACGCTCCTGCGCGTCGTAGCCGCCCGCTCCGCCGTTCCCATCGGCACCATGCCACCGGGGCCATGCGAGAACCCCGGCGGACGCTGCGCCCGCGACATCGGCCCCCACGCCGCCCGCATCCCCACCGATGAGTGCTAGGACGGCGACCAGTCCGGCCGCGAGCAGGATCCGCGACGCGGGTGTGTTGACGTTCGGCGCCGCCGGCGGGCCCCTGTTACGGACGATGTGGATCGCCGAGACCACCGCGGTGGCCAGTGCGGCACCGACGACCGCGTACAGCGCCACGGTGGTCCCGGCTGCGCCGGACAGCAGAGCCGCCCCACCGCCCGCACCACCGATCAGCGACGCAGCGACAGCGAGCGCGCGGGCCGGGAACCGGGCCGGTGCGGGAGCGGATGGGTCAGGCTGCGGCTGACCGCGCTGCGCGCGCACCTGTGCGTCGAGCACGAGCAGCGCCACATGCTGGCCCAGCCGGCCGACCGGGTGCGCACCGGTCAGCTGCGGCATCCGCAGCGAGCCGGAACCGTCGGCGACCAACGAAGCCAGCTCGGTCTCGGTGAGCTCACCGGCGCGCGCCCGAACCAGCAGGTCGAGCGCCTCCACCGGCAACCCGGCCAGGCCCGCACCCGTCAGCGTCCCGGTACGAACCCGCTCCAGTCGATCCAGCAGCACGTCGGCGAACAGGGCGAGATCGCCGATCCCGGTGCGCGTGCGCAGCCCGTCGATCCGATCGAAGGTGGCCGGGCGGGTCGGGTCGTAACGCTCCCCGGCAGCGATGTGCAGTGCGGCAAGCAGCTCGTCGTGGCTCCAGCCGGAGACCCGGGCCAGCCTGCCGGCCAGATGACGATCACGGGTGTCGCTGCGGTGAGCCACGCTCGCCTTGGCGAGCGCTCGGCGTACCGCCCGCGTCGCGGAGCCCGGCATCCCCAGCTCAGCGAGCTGATCGCCCGACATCGCGGCAAGCTGCGCGAGCGAGGTGATGCCTGCCCGCAGGAGCACCGCATACACCCGATCCCGGTGCCGTTTCGCCAGCCCCTCGATGAACTCCTCGAGCCGATCGACCCGCTGCCACAGCGCGGCTCGCTCGGCCGAATGCAAGCCGGCGGACTCCACGGCCCGCAACTCGTCGCGGACCAGCTCCCACAGCCCGTCCGTCGTGGCGGCCAGCTCGCCGAGGATCGCGTCGCGCACGGCTGCCTCGGTCCGCACACCCCGTCCCGCCGGCCGCCGGCCGAGCAGCGCGTCGTCGCGGTCGGAGCGGGTCAGCTTCTCGACGACCTGGTTGATGAACCAGTCGACCTCGTGCGGCTGGACCACGTCACCGCCGTGGCTCGCCGCGTTCAGTCGCTCGGCGATCCGCCCTCGGGTCAGGCCGGCGGCGTAGGCCAGGAAGGCCTGCAGCTCACGGTCGCGCACGCCGGAGAGCCGCAGCCGCTCGGCCGGGTCGCCTTCAGCCGCTGGCCCGGGTTGGATCTGCTCGCGCTGAGCCAGCAGCTGCGCGGCCACCACCACCGTCGCGGCGAACGTCTCGTGGTCCATGCCCAGCCGATCCCGCAGCTCGCTACCACGCTCGAAGGCGTTCAGCTGGGTCACGAGGGCCTCGTACCGCGCGGTGACCCTCGACAGGTCCTCCTCGGTGTAGCGGCGCGGCTGGAAGGAACGCTCCGGGATCAGCCCCGCCACGACGCGCGCCGACCGCTGCAGCTTCCGGGACTGCGTGTCGTGCTCGACTCCCCGCCGCGCGAGGACCTGCAGCACCGCGTTCTGCCGCGCGGTCAACCCCGCGATGTCCTGCCCGAGCCGGGCCGCAGCCAACTGCGGGAGGTCGATCCCGGCCGGGTTGGCCGGGACCCCGTACCGCTTCGTCCCGGCGTCCTTCGCGGAAAGCACGGCCCTGGCCGGTTGGGAACCCTTGCGGCTCCACCGGAAACGGGACGTCCAGCGGGACTGCTGGGCCACTCGGGCCTGCTGGAATGCGCCCCGCTCGTACCGTGCCGTCAGCTCGGCCTCCTGGCGCGCCAGCCTGAACAGCGCGTCCACCGTGGTGGAGTCCGCCCTGATCTCACCGGCATCGTCGACGGCGCGCGCCGCGGAGAACTCGGCCAGTCCGGGTGGCTGCAGCACCGGGTCCTCCAGGGAGCGGTGCAGCGTCGAGGAACCGTTGTCGCCCTGGCGACCAGCGCGGCCCCGGGCCTGCATCTCGATCCGGAGCGACTCGGCGAACTCGGTGAGCACGACGTGCAGGCCGCCGGCCTCGTTGAGCTCACTGCGTGCCGCCTTGACCAGGTCCGCGGCCTTGACGCGGGCGTCTCCGAGCAGGGACCGGTAGTGGGCCGGGTCGCTCGCGGCCAGGCCAGGGTGCTTCCGGTGCACCATCTGGCGGGCGAGGAACTCGACGTCACCACCGAGCTTGATGTCGATTCCGCGGCCGGCCTTGTTCGTGGCCACCGTGATCTGGTTCCGCCGACCCGCCTCGGCGATGATCCGGCCCTCGTGCGCGGCCGGGGTCCTGGCGGTGAGCAGGTTGTGCTCGATCCCGGCCTCGCGCAGCCGCAGCGAGATCTGCACGGCGTCGAGGATCGATCCGGCCACGACCAGCACCGGGCGTCCGCTCCTGCCATTGGCGACGACGTCGTCGAAGATGCCGTCCCACTTCTCCTGCGCCGTCAGGTAGTCGACGGTGTCGTCGACCCGGTTCCTGCCGTTGTGCGGCTCGATCTCGACGACGCCCTTGCCGTAGTCCCCAGCGAACGAGGCCCGGCCCTGCGCGCCACCAGCGGTACCGGTCATGCCGGCGAACGGGCGATCGCCGAGGAAATCGACGATGGTCATCGAGTCGAGCACCCGGGTGGGATCGCCCACCTTCACCGCCTCGGCGTACTCGATCGCCTCGTGCAAGCCGTCGTTCCAACGCCGCTCGTCCAGCCGCTGGCCGTGCTTGTCGACGATGACGATGCGCTTGTTGCGGCCCTCGCCCTCGACGATGTAGTGCACATCCGGCTTCATGAGCACCTTGGCGGTGAGCGCGTTCTCGACACGCCGGACGAGCGGCTTGTTCAGCCGGTTCGTCAGGTCCCTTCCGTCGCGCAGGGACTCGATGAACTCGAGGCCCTCCTTGGTCAGCCGCACTCGGTCACGTTCGATGACGTAGTGGCCGGGGGTGGTCCCGTTGCGTGGCTCCAGCTTCGCTGCGACGTAGGCCGACCACGCCAGGTCCATCAACGGCGCCTTACCGTTCTTGACCGCCGTCGCCAGCACGTGCGGCGTGAGCGCCTCGTCCAGCAGAACGAGATCGACCTCATCGAGCAGCCGGAACCCGCCACGGCCCTGGTGGACCCGCTGTCCCGTGCCGTTGCGGCCTCGCAGCACGTCGAACACGTACTCGCTGACCATGCCGACGGAGATGTCGGAGCGGTATGCCTTCCACTTGCCCCACCACGAGCGGCTCGGCATCACCTTGCCGACGCTCAGCCCGAGCCGATCGGCAATCGGCTTGAGCTCGTCGAAGGCTTCCGTGACGAGTCGCTCGTTCAGGGTCAGCCATTGCGCGCCCCTGCCCGTGGCCGGTCGGCCCCGAGCATCGCGCGCGTCCAGGCTGCGGACGATGACCGCGAGTGACCCGGTGAGCGACTTGCCCTCACCGGTGAGCATCTCGATGACGTCCTCGCGGATCAGCGCGAGAGCTCCCGCTACCTGTTCATCGTGCGGCTCCTTTCCTGCTCGTCGGGAGACCTCGCACACGAGCGCGGTGCACTCGTCGGCGACGTCCCGGATCGTGCGCCTGCCGGAAACGACCTCTTGCGCGAGCTCCCAGAACCTGTTCCGCAGGCCGGCGTTCGTGTACGTGCGGAACTTCGCCCAGAGCTCCTTGACCCTGCTGACGTCCTCCTTGAAGTCCCTCTCGGTACGGACGGTTGTCGTCGCACCCTCGGCGTCCCTGCCGCGCTCGGTGCGTGCTCCTGGACGCGGCTCCGGGGGCGACCGGCCGCCGGTGTTGTCCGCGTCGGGATCCAGCACCCGCTGTTCGCCGTCGCGGATCGCGCCGGGCGTCGAGTCATCGAGCCGGCCGCGCGCGCCACCGGCGGTGCTCGACTCCACCGGGAGCAGGTCGCCCCCGGCGCCGGACTGGCGCGCACCGCTGCCGACCCGTTCGGTCGGCATGCTGCCCGGGGCCACCGGCTGCCGGCCCGGTTCGTCCCCGCCGCGTGAGCCAGGACTCGAACCCGGCTCACCGCGCTCGACCCGTCGATCGACCCCACGGTCGGCGCCGGCGACGTCGCGCTCCCCGACCCGGTCGCCCCGGAGGGCCGCATCCCCGACGGCCTCATCGTCGGCGATCCGCTTGGCCGGGCTGACGTCGGCGCCGAGGTGGCGGGCCGGACCACCGCTGAGACGCATACCGTTCACGAGCTGGTCGAGATGGACGACGTTGACCGCACGATCGAGCCTGCCGCTCGGGTCGGCGGAGGCCTTCTTCCCGAGGGCCTTCAGTTCCTCGACCGTGAGTGCGCGACCGAAGGTCAGGTCGAGCGCGCGATAGGCGCGCACCGTGCCGATCAGGCCGGGAACAGCGCCTTCCGAAGTAATCCGACCGAAGATGCCGCCGTATCCGATGATTCTGCTCGAGCGGGCACCGGTCTCGACCATGCGCCCGAAACGGTCCAGCAGGTACGCGCCGGCACCATATTTCACGCCAACATCGGGTCGATTCCTCTCGAACGCGGTTGCCGCCCTGCTCACCAGGGCGTCCGTGCCGCGGGATGCCCATTTTCCGACGGGAGCGAGTGCGTACCGCGCCGCCAGACTTGCGACCTGCCGTTCGACCCAGAACGGCAGCCGATACGGGGCAATGGACAAGTTGCCCATCGTGCCGGTGAGATCGAAGACCCTGCTTGCGACGACATCGAACGCCGGTGCGGTGCGTCCGGCGAGCCTACCCATCGAAGCCAGCGCACCGCGGATCCCGCCGGTCGTGGCGGCGCTGGCAGCGGTTGCGCCGGCGGCCGTCGCACCCAGCGAGGCCCCCTTGATGATCGCCCCCGCCCCAGCAAGGATCAGGGATGCCGTGCCGGTGTCCTCCAGCAGCGTGGAGACGGGCGCGTAGTAGTAGTCGTTACCGAGACGCTCCCAGTCGTTCCACCGCTGGAAGGTGTTGGTGACCCCCTGGACGGTCCCGACGACGAGCGGGTATCCCTTGCCGACCGCCTCGATGAGTGAGGGCACGAAGTACACAGCGGTCTCGACGCTGTCCCGGATGTAGTTCTTGGCGAATCCACTCACGCTCTTGTGGGTGTCAGCATTCAGAACCCAGTACTCGCCATCGGCGCCCTCGACGGGCTTTTGCCCGCATCCCGAGCCGACCGAACATTCCGCGTTGAACTCCTCCCCGGGCGCCACCGAGTGCAGGTAGATGGTCCCGTCTTCCGAGTAGCCCCACGACCTCGCGTGGTCCGGGGCGGCCTCGCTGAAACACACCCCGTTGGCCGCCGAGTGGCAGTCGGAGAGCGTGTCGCGGTTGGAGTCGACGTGGGTGCGGAACTCACCCGAGCACGTCCCGTTGGTGTCTTCGCAGTAGCCGGTCGCGAACGCCTGCCCCTGCCGCTCGCGGTCTTCGCCGGCGGCGGTCGCGGCAGCGACGAGCGAGCAGACACCGGCACCGTCCGTCCCGCACTCCTTCACGGACTCGGCGAGGTTCCTCCCCGACACCGAGAGGTCGGCGATGTGAGCGGAGTAGGAGCACGTCACGCCCTCGCTGCCCTGGCACCAGACAATGGCCTGGACGGGATCGTCCGGCTCCGGGACAGGTGTCGGACTGGGCCCCGGCTCGTCGGTCGGCTCGGTGGGCTCGTCGTCCACCGGCACATCCCCCGGCTCCGAGGGGGGCGCCGGAGTGGGTCCGTCGGTCGACACGGGCCGGTCGGTCTCGTCGTTCACCGACACGGCCGCTGCCACCGAGCACCACTCGAAACCGGTGGAACCGGAAACGCTGCAGGCGCTGTTGGCACCGGCCTCCTGCTCGCCGTCGTCGCCGTAGGCATCGTCCAGACCGGTGGCCTCGAGGCTGAAGCTGCAGTTCGAGGCGGGTCCGTCGGTTTCGCATCCAGCGCCGAGCACGATGTACGCCGGGACCTCGACCTCCTCGCCGTTCTCATCGGTCGTGGTGGCCGGGTAGGTCTTGGCCAGCGACACCGAAGCGCAGTACCCGCTGGTCTGCACGCAGTCGGACGGTCCGGTCCCGGTCACCGTGCCGTCGGGCAGCTGCGCCCAGGCGTTCGTGTGGGTCTCGGACCTGGTGCACTCGCCGCCGCCCTCGGACTGGCAGTCCGTGAAGGCCTCCACCTGGCCGGTCTCGGGGTTGTAGGCGACCCAACCCACGATCGAGCACCTCCCGGAGGTACCCGAGCAGTCCGAACGGCCGTTGCCGGTGTGGCCCTCGTGCTCGCTCTCGTGTGCGACGTCGCCCGAGTAGTGCACCTCCTGGCTGCAGTGCGAGCCCTTGGGATAGCAGTCGGTCGTCGACTCCAGGTAGGCCGGGATGACGACCGGGTTGCCGTTGTCGTCGTAGACGATGTCGCCGTTCTCGTCCCGCTCGTACTGCGCCTTGTGGTACTTGAAGACCCCGTACACCGAGCACGCGCCCGAGGTCTTCACACAGTCGGCGATGCCGTCGGCCGACATCGTGCCGTCGGTGGGCCCGTCCGGCACCGCTTGCCCCGGCCCGGACACCTCCCCGTCGATGTGCGCCTCGGACTGGGAGCACTCGCCGGCGCCGCCGGCCTGGCAGTCGGAGTACGCGGGGGCCAGCCCGGTTTCCGGGTCGTACGCGCCGGCCACGACCGTGGTGCACCAGCCGGAGCCTCCCGAGCACACCGCGGTGGCGGTGCCGGTGACCAGGCCGTCCGGCGAGACGATGTACGCGTCTGCCCGGGAGCTCTGCGAGCACGACCCACCGCCCTGCGTGTCGCACCCGGTGGCGGTGACCAGCGTCGGCGGGATCTGGTTGCCGTCGTCATCGACCTCCGGCGCGTAGTACTTGGCCACACCGATGACCCCGCACGAGCCCACTCCGCCCGAGCAGCTCGCCTCTCCCTCGCCGGTCAACTCGCCGTTCGGCGATGCCGCGTCGATCTCCAGGTTCGCCCACCGTGAGCACCCCCCGCCCTCGGTCGCGCAGTACGAGGAGAGGGTCAGCTGACCGGTCTCCGGGTCGTAGGTCGCCTTCGAGCCGGTGGCGCAGTAGCCACCCGACGTGCCGCCACCCGAGCAGTTCGCACCCGCGTCCCCGCTGATGCCCTCACCGGAGCCGGAGGCGGCCGAGCTGGTGGCGTAGTGCGTCGAGCACGATCCCGTGCCCGAACACCCCGCCTGCGCGGTCGCGTGGGTGGAATCGACATCCACCACCGCGTTCGAGCCGCACGACCCGCCCGACCCGCCACCCGAGCAGTACGACCAGGCCTCACCGTGCTGCCCGCCCACGGTCTGGGACGCCTCGGCGCGGCTGGCGTAGCTCACCGAACAGTTCGACGCGCCGGAGCACCCGGCCATCGCGTTGGCGTAACCCTTGCCCACCTGGACGATCGCGTGCACCGAAACCCCGCCGCCGCCGGCGCGGCCGCCCCCCGAGCCGTCTGCATGAGCGCGTGCCGAGCTGCGATGCGTGCCGTCGTCGTAGGACCCTGAACCCGAGGCGGTGGCCGAGTAGGAGTGGCGGCAGCTCGAACCCTTCGTGCCGGCACACTCGGCGCCTGCCATGGCGTGCCCGGCACCCGCCGCGACCCGGCTCGAGCTCGCGCACGTCCCCTTCGGCCCGGCCGTGCAGTCGGAACGGGCAATCGCGCTGCTGTGCCCAACCGACGTGACCGCCTGCGCGTGCCCCTTCGCGTGGGTGCTGCAGCCTGCTCCGGCGCACTGCGCCGCGACCTGCGTGGTGTCCTTCGCGACGAACGCGCTGGTGAGTGCCCCGCACCCGCCGACACCCACGCAGGTCGCGGTGGACCTCGCCTTGACGTTCTTCCCAGCGACGGCGCCGGCCGTGCTCGACGTCCGGGTGGCGCAGCCGGCCTCGGTCCCGTTGTGGCAGACCGCGCCCACCGACGCGCTCGTCATGGCGTAGCGGTTCTCCCGCTCCACGCCGGGAGCGGTGACGGTGATGGACGAGCCGGCGCTGATCTCTGCCTGGCACGCGGTGGTGCCGTCACAGGCGGTCGCGCCGTCGCCGGTGCTGGTGGAGCGCTGTCCGTCCGGCCCCGCGATCGCCTCGGCCGAGGCGGTGAGGCGGGCGGTGCAGCCGGCCTCGGGGCACTCGGCCCGCGAGCCGGTCTCGCCGGCGCCGGCGAAGGTGGGAACCGGCTCGTCGGCGCGGCTGATCTGGGTGGTGGCGTTGCTGCTGGCCACGCAGCCGGAGGCGGCAGCGGCGCAGGTGGCCTCGGTGCGGGAGTCGCCGGCCAGGCCGGAGGTGGCGCCCGTGGTGGTCGCGGTGCAGCCGGCAGTGGCGCAGAAGGCCGTGGCGTCGGACTGGGCCAGGGTGGCCGGCGCCTTCTCGACCGGCTTCGCGGCGAGCTCGGCGGCGGTGACGGCGGACTGCCGGGCACCGGCGGCGGCCTGCGCTGCCTCGGCGGCGAACGACTTGTCCTCCGCGGTCGCCCCGGGCGCTGCGGCGGTGCGCGCGGCCTCGTCGGCGACCTGCTGGACCTGCTGCGCGTACGCGGCGGCCTGCTCGGCGGCGGTGTTCTGTTGTTCCGCGACGATGTCGGCCACGACCTGGCCGGATCCCGCGGTGGAGCTGGTCTGGGCGGTGCAACCCGACTCCGCGGCGGAGCAGCTGCTGGTGGTTCGGGCGGTGCCCTCCGGTGGGCCACGGGCCCCGCCGGACCCGTTCAGGGTGGCCGGGCCGTCGCTGCCGGAGGCGGAGCTGTCCACGGTGCCTGCGCAGGCGGTGGCACCGGCACAGTCCAGGGTGGCCGAGGCCATCGACCAGCTCGACGCGCCCGGCATCGTCGTGCCGCCGGAGCTCGCGCTCGAACCGGGGGCGACCGGGGTGGCAGGCTCCTGGGCCGGGGTGCCGGTCTCGCCCTCGGTGGGCTCGTCGGTGGTGGTGCTGACGTCGGCGTTCGACGTGCTGGCCGCCGTCATGACCGGCGTGATGATCGACGCATTCGGCTCGCTGGAGGCGCCCGAGTTCGTCACCGCCTGGCAGACCCCGCCCGTCACGCCGGTGCAGGTGCCCTCGCTGCGGGAGCCGCGCGGGTCCGGGGACACGCTCGGGTCCGTGGCCGAGACCGCGCTGGCGACCGTGCCGTCACAGACGGCCTGCCCGGCGCAGGTGAGCAGCGCGCCCGACACCGACGCCGCCGACGGGCCGGCCACCTGCCGCGCGGTGTTCACCACGGTGTCGGCGGACAGCTGCTGCGCGGAGCCGGGGGACGTCGATGCCACCGATGTGGTCTGCCCGGCGCAGGCGCCCTCACCCGTCGTGCAGGTCACCGAGCCGGTCGAGGAGCGCTGCAGCGACCCGTCCATGCCCGTCGCCGAGCTCGACGCGGTGCCGGTGCAGCCCTGCGGGCAGCTCAGCTGCGCGCTGGAGCTCGCCGTGCTCGACGGGCCGGCCGCGGGGAGCCCGGTCTTCGGGTCGACCGCCGCGTGGTCGGGCGCGGACGAAGCCGCCGACAAGGCGGTGCCGCCGCAGGTGCCGCCCACCACGGTGCACGAGGTGGTTGCGGTGGTGCCGCGCCGGTCCGGGTTCACCGCGGTGTCGCGGGCACTGCTCGACGCGGTGCCGGACACGCCGCACGTGCCCTCGCCGCCGGCGCAGGACGCCACCACCGTGGCATCCGACGTTGCCACCGGGCCGGTCACGGCGCCGGGCTCGTCCGACGGGGCCCGATCGGCAACGTGGCTGACCGAGTCGACGGCGCAACCCCCGCCTGCGCCGTCGACCGTGCACGACGCCGTGGCCACGCCGTCGCGCACCCCGGTGACGTCACCGGAAGCCGAGCCCTTCGAAGACGCAGTGCTCGAACCGTCGCAGCCGGCCACCTCGCACGCCACGTCCGCACCGGCCTGGCTGGACGCGAGGAGCGTCCGGGCCAGTACCGGGGTCTCTCGCGACTCGTCGGTGACATCGGAGGCCCCATCGGTGACACAGCTGCCGGCGGTGCTCACACAGCTGCTCGACGCGCTCGTGGTGCGCACCGCGGGGGCCACGGCGCCCGCGTCGAGGCCGCTCACCGTGCCCGCGGTTCTCGATCGTGCCGTGCCGGTGCACCCGGTCGGGGCGGTGCACTCCACGTCGGCGCCGGTGGTGCTCGACGCGTAGCCGTCGCCGTCGACGGCCTCCGGGCCAGTGGCGACCCCGAGGGCGGCCGCTCGCTCCGTGGTGTCGGTGGGATCGACCTCGTTGCCGACGGTGGTGTCGGAGCGCGCCCCGCACTCGCCGCCGCGCACCTCGCAGCCGCTGGTGCCGGTGCTGGCGCGGGTAGTGCTCGCGCTCACCCCGGTGGCGGTGCCGCTGGTGGTGGTCTTGCCGGAGCAGGCGCCGTCGCAGTCGAGCTCGACGGACGCGCTCCCTCCGGCGTCGACGTCCGACGAGTCGGCGTCGGCGTCGGCGCGGCTCGCCGCACGGCAGGAGCCGGAATGCACGGTGCAGCTCGCCGAGCCACCCGCCTTCGCCGTGGGCTCGACTGCTTTCTCGACCGATGCGGCCTTCTCGACCGAAGTCGTCCGGACCGAGGCCCGCTCGTCCGTCGCGTCCCGGGCGTCGGCGCCGCTCTTCGTCGACGCCGCGCCCCGGCAGCCACCGGAGTCCGCGGCACATCTGATCTCTGCGTCGGAGGAGGCCCCGTGATCGTCGGAGTCGCCGAGGTCCACCTCGACGGACGCGTCGCACCGGCCGGACTTCGTGGAGCACTCCCCGGAGGCGCTCGCGCTGCGGCGGCGCTCGTCGCTCACGACGGTGGCCGATCGGCCCGCCTCGCGGTCGGTCGCCCGCTCGGCCTTCGGCTCGTCCTTCGCCGAGCCGGAGCCCGCGACGCGGCACGCTCCCGCCTCGGAGGCGCAGTCGGCGTCCGCGCCGTCGGCGTCGGCACGAGCGCGCTGCTCGCAGTCGGCGCCGATCGAGCACCACGCGGTGGCGGTGTTCCCACCGCTGCTCGCGCTGCTCCCGCAACCCTGGTCCGAGCCACCCAGCTCGCACGTCGCCGACGCCTTGTCGTCGCCGCCACCGGCCTTGACCCCGCAGCCGGACGAGACGCCGGCCAACGCGACGCAGTGGTCGGAGTCGGTGTCGCCGTCCTCGTTCTCACTCGCGGCACCGCAGGCGATGAACGCACCGCTGGCCCCGCAGCCCGCCACCGCGCCGTCACCGTCGAGATCATCCTCGTCGACGATGCCCGGCTCGTCGCGGTCGGTGGCCTCACGCAGCTCGTCGGTGGCCTCGTACAGCCCGTCCCGGTCTTCTTCGAACGCCTCGACGTGGCGCTCGTAGGTCTCCTCGTCGACCTTGCCGGTCTTGACCTTCTTCTTCTCCGCCGCGAGGCGCGCTTCGCGCTTCTCCAGCGTGCGGTGGCCGTTCACCACGTCGTCGACCAGTTCGGCCTGCTCCGGCGACAGCTTCGCCGCCTGCGCGTCGGCCTTCTTCTCCCGCTCGGTCTGCGCGGCCTGCTTCTTCTTGTACTGCTTCGCACTCAGGTCACCCGAGCTGACCTTCTTCTTGTCCTTCGCCAGCGCCTCCGCGCCGTCGATGGCGTCGATCCGCTGCTGGAGCGCCTTCTCGACCTGCTCGGCCGAGTCGTCGTACTCGGGCTCGTCCTCGTCGTCGTCCTTGCCTTCGTCGGCCTTGCCTTCGTCGTCGGCGTCGTCCGACGGGGGCGCGCGTGCCGCGTCGGCTCCCGTGCGGGTGGTGCGGAGCTTCTTCGCCGACTCGCCGTCCGTCTTCCCGTCGACGGCGAGCAGGCGGGTGGCGGCTGCGTCGTCGCCGTCGCCGTCCTCGTCCTCGTCCTTCTTCTCCGACTTCGACCCGGCACGCTCGGCGAGCGCATCCCGGACCGCCTCGCGGACGCTCGAGCCGTCGCGCACGGCCTCCCGGACCGCCGCTGTGACTTCCTTGCGAGCCTTCTCGACGTCCGCTTCGGTGTCCTCGCGGTCCCGGTTCTCCGAGCGGTCGTCGTCGCCCTCGTCGTCATCCGAGTCGTGTTCGCGGTATTCGCGGACGCTGTTCTGGATGCGCTTCGTCACACGCTCGCGGTCTTCACGATCCAGGGACGCCACCGACGGGCGGACATCGGATTCGCGATCGTCGGCGTCCTCGTCGTCGTCCCGGGTCCGGCCGGTGGCCTTGTCGACGCGGAGCATCTTGTCCGACCTACCGGACGAGTTCTCCTCGCCGGCGTCATCGTCTTCGTCGTCGGACCTGTCGGACTCGACCAGACGGCCCGTGACCCGCACGGTCTTGTCCTTGTCTTCGTCCTTCTTGTCTTCGTCCTTCTTGTCTTCGTCCTCGTCTTCGTGCTTGTCCTCGTCGTCCTCGGAATTCGGCACATCCCTCTTCGGCTCGTCCTCGTCCTTCTCCTTCGAAGGGCGCTCCTCGTCGTCGCGCTCCTCGTCGTCGGAGTCGCCTCCGTCCGACGTTCGGGTCGAAGAGTGTCGGGTCGGCTCGTCGCTTTCCTCCGACTCTTCCTCCTGTGACTCCGACTCGTCGTCCTCGCCGTCGTCGGACTTCTTCTCCTTCTTCTCTTCCTTCTCCTCGCCGTCGCCGTCGCCGTCGTCTTCTCCGTCGTCGTCGCCACCGTCTGCCGCGGACCTCGAAACACCTCCCTTCAGGAGGCCCTGTTGGGTCGCAGCCACCACGGGGAGCGCCGCGGCAGCGGACGCCGGCGTCGCGAGGAACACCGCGCCGATCCACATGACGACCACTGCGGCGGCGGTGCCGAGCACCCACCGCAGGACGGTCAGGAGCCGCTCCGGCCACGAGGTGCGCAACCGGACGCACACGCCACCACGCGCGGCGAGGCCGATGGCCTCACCGTCACAAGTGGTGTGCGCTCGCATCGCTGATCGCTCCCGAAAGATCGGAGTGGAGGTACTTCCGAAAGATGGGCGACGAACACGCCCTGGAGAGAAACGCAGGTCTCGACCGGCACAGTTGCGCTCGAAGCAAGCAACCACGGCCGTCGACCGCGAGATGGACGGATCCAGTGCCGTTGCGCCATGGGCGAGCAACTGCGGTGGAAACGTGCAGGAAGGACGCTACGAGGACGGGTGCCCGCGCGATGTCCGGTGAACACCCGACACCGGCCTCACGGGCCGTTGAGCTCGGCGAGCGTGATGATCCCGTCGTCGAGGGCCCTGCTGACCAACTCGCTCTTCGTCCGGGCCGCCCGCCCGACGTTGGCGTACTTGACCCGCACCCGCGCGATGTAGGTGTCGACCGTCTTGACCGTGATGTGGAGCTTCGCGGCGACGAGCTCCTTGGACGCCGACGCGAACCAGGCCCGCAGCACCTCCGTCTCGCGCGGCGACAGTTGGGGCCGATGCGAGTCGTCGTCCGCGACGAGTGCACCCGACAGGTAAGGCGCGGTGTAGGGGAGCCCCCGGGCAGCCGCCCTGATGGCCGGAACGAGGTGCTCCGGACCCTCGCGCTTGGTCAGGTACGCGAGCGCTCCCAGATCGATGCATTTGACCACGGTGACGTTGTCGACGTGCTGGGAGTAGACGACGACACGACGCCCGCTGTCCACCAGCCTGCGAAGCTCACCGAAATCCGGGTTACCCGGCACCAACTCCAGATCGAACACCACCACGTCCGCGTCCGCCCCGGGCCCGGCCCACACGTCGGCGAGCCGCGCACCGGCATCCACGATTCCGATCGGTGGCACGGCCTGCTCGCACCAGAGCCGAACGCCCGCGATGATCGCCACATGATCGTCCACGATCACCGCGGTGATGGTTCTTGCCGCTGGCGGTTCGGCTGCCATCGCACCTCGATCCACACCATCTCCTCGTTGCTGAACTCGTTGATCGACACCCCCGCCGTCAGCGGTCGGGGAATGTCGACCGCATTGCAGTCCGCGACGACGTTGACCGACACCAGATCGGTGGCGCCGACAACGGTGACACGAGCCCACGACGACGCGGTGGCGAGGGCCATGAGTGCGGCCTCGGTGAGATCGCGGCGCACTTCCCGTGGCGGCGTCGGCCATTGTCCGCGCGCGTCCAACTCCACGACGACGCCCTTGCGATCCGCGACGTCGGCGCAATGCATGAGCTCGTGCAGCAGAGGATTCGCGACGTCGTCCACCTCGGCGAACAATCGCCGCATCCTCGCGGCCTCGATGGCACAGCGCCGCTGGACATCGGGGTCCTCAGGCTCGAGCGAGCCGACGGCGAGCCCTTCCAGCAAGGGGATCGTCGTGGCGGTGAGCTCGGCGATCCGCTGCCGCCGGCGCTGGTGCGTCTCCGTGGCGGCGGCCGCCTCGGTCTGCACCCGCTCGAGCTCCCGTGCCGACCCCGCCGCCGCGGCGTGGACCCTGCGCACCGCGGCCGCACCCACGGCAACACACAGCGGCACGCCGATCACGTTGACCGACCCCGTGGCGAGGCGCAGCAGCGCGACGCGGCTGACGTCGTGCAACAGGAACAGGTTCACCAGAGCGATCGACTCGTGGAGGAGCAGGAACGCCCCGACGGCTCGCAACGAGCGGTCGTGCAGCACGACGATGCCCGCGAAGTTGGCCGCGCCGAACATCCAGTCCACCGTCGTGGACGTCTGTCCGTCCGGCAGGGTGAGCGCCGAGAGGGCGGATGCCGCGACGATCGCGGCGATGGCGAGCCACTGCCACCGCCCCCACGGACGCCGGCGAAGGAGCAGCACGGCCTCGACGGCGAACACCGCGCCCAACACCGCGTAGCAACCCACCTGGACGAGCGGGAACTCGTAGTCCGCCAGGTGGCGCGCCATGTTGGCGCCGCCGAGCCCGAGCGCGATGACCGCGGAGATGATGAGCGTCGCGATCCGCAGACCGTGCGGGACCTGCGACCGCGCCGGCGACTCACCACCGTCATGCATCGCCGGGAGTCCATTCCAGCCGGACGACGGTGCCTTGCCCGACCGCGGAGGAGACCGTCGCCGTGCCTCCTACGCAACTCATCCGGCCTCGTACGGAATGCCGCAGCCCTCGGCTCGTGGCGGGCGTGTCGTCGACCGGGAACCCATTCCCCTCGTCGAGGACATCGAGCCGCACGCCACCGCCGTCGGAACGAAGACGCACGACCGCGCGGTCCACACCGGCGTGCCGCCGAACGTTGTTGAGCGCCTCCCGCATCGCGCCGGCGATCGCCCGTGCGACGCCGGACGGCAGCGGCAGCCGCTCGGGTCCCTCGAACTCGACGGCGATGTGCACCGCGTCGAGGTCCTCGCGCAGCAGCCCGACGAGGTCCACCCGTGTGGGCGGTCGACGGCCGTCGGTTCGCATCCGTTCGAGGTCTCGACGCGCCTGCGGCGCCAACCAGCCGGCGTCCGCGGGTACCTGGCCGCTCCCCACCATGAGCAGCGTGGTCGCCGCTGTGTCGTGCAACGCGTTGGCGAGCTCCCGCTCGTCGGCACGCACGGAGGCCTCCACGTACGAGGCGCGGCCCGCCCGCTCGGCTTCGGCCGCCAGGGCATCAGCCCGGTTCGCGGCGCGAACGACGAGCAGCCACGCGGCCCGCGAGAGTCCGGCCGCGACCAACGCCCACGCCTGTCCGCGCAGGATGTCCACGTCCGCACCCAGCATGACGCTCGTGGCGAGCATCCCACCGATCGTCACCAACGCTGCGAGGCCACCGAGGACGGGCGGCGCGTACCACTGGTAGGTCACAGCGGCGAACGTGACGAAGAGCCGAAGCAGGGCGCGGCCGGCGTCCCCGTCGACCGGGGACAGGGCTGTCGCGGACACGAAACAACCGACCAGCACGGCGACGACGTCGATGGTGAGCGGTAGGAGCACCTGGTCGGTGCGCGTCAACCACCACGCGTATCCGAGGGCCCACATCACCAGGACCGCGGCGAGGGCCACTCGGGCCTCGGTGAGCCCCGGTGACGCTCCGAGCACGCTGATCGCGCCGATCGGCAGTGCTGTCGCGATGCGGACGGCTCCGGCGTACCGACGCCCGAACCGGGCAAGCTCCCGCGCGGACCCACCGATCTCTTCGGACATCTGCTCCTCCCAGCGCCGGCGCCGGATGGGAGGCCCTGGGCAAGGCGGTCGGCCGGGGTGCGAGCGCTCGACCCGAGCGCCGAGCGGCCATCCCGCGAGGGCGAACGATACGTCGCACCGGTCCGGCGGCGACCGGCGCTCAGTGAACCTGAGCGTTCCGTACGCAGACAGGGGCACGTAACCCGCCGAACGGAGGAGTGCACGACCACTCGACGCCTCACCCATGGCGCACACCGTCGGCGATCCTCAGCTTCGCAACCCCTGCACGCCTCGGGTCCCTACATTGCGCGGTGCCACCGGTTTCGCGGTTCCCGCCCGCGCCGCGGCCGTGGCTGTCATCCTCGAGCAGCAGCCGTGCTGACCGATGCTGACCGAGCCGACCCGAGGAGCTCCCGTGACCGTCGTCCGCGACCGCGTCACGAGCACGCTCGCCCGGCGGGACTCCGGTAGCCCGTGAACCGCCGCCATCCGGTGCTCGCGCAGAGCCGATCGGGACGCGCCGTCGGGGCGGTGGCCGCCGCGATGGCCACCACGGCCGGCGGGCACCTGATCGCCACCGGTCACCCGCCGCCGCCGCCCGGGCTCCTGCTGGCGCTCGTGCTCATGGCGGTGCCCGCCTGGTGGTTGACCGGTGACGAGCGGGGCTGGGAGCGGTTGGCCGGGTTCCAGCTCGCCGCGCAGATCGGCGGGCACGCGCTGTTCGTGCTCACCGCGACCGATCCGACCGCGCACGCTGCCCACCAGCCGACCGGTCCTGATCTGGTGCTGCTCTTCCACGTGTTCGGCGCCGCCGTCGCCGCCGCATGGCTGCGCGCCGGCGAGCGCCGGGCCGTCATGGCCGCCCACCGCGCGGTCGAGGCGCTGCGCCGGCTCGTCTCGTGCCTGCTGAGGAACTGGCGCCCGGTCCGCCGGCTGCGCGCTTCCGCATTCCTGGCTCGCGCGGCCGAATGCCGTGTCGTCGTGACCCGGCTGCGCCATTCGATCGTGCACCGGGGTCCGCCGGCGGTCTGCTGACCTCCATCCCACCGGCCGAGCCGAGCTCGCCGGGTCACGTGCGCCGCCCAGGTGACGCCGTGCGCCCGGCCGGTTCGTGCCGCCCTCAGCGACCGAATCCGGAGCCTCGCTTGACCACGACCTCCCATCCCGCCGTCCCGCAGAGTCCCGCGAACCCGCCGTCCGATCCGCCCGAACGCCGGTCCGGCCTGCGCGGCCTGGTGCTGCGCCTGCACTTCTACGCCGGCCTGCTCGTCGGCCCGTTCCTCCTGGTGGCGACCACCACCGGGGTGCTATACGTGCTCACCCCGCAGCTCGAGTCCTGGATCTACACCGACCAGCTCCGCGTGCCCGCCACCGCCCAGCAGCTCCCGCTGGCCGACCAGGTCCGGGCCGCCGAGGCCGCCGAGCCGGGCGGCGAGCTCGCCGCCGTGCGGCCCGCGCCCGAGCCCGGTGCGACGACCCGGGTCCTGTTCAACGACGACGACCTCGGTGCGTCCGAGCACCGCACCGTGTTCGTCGACCCCGGCACCGGTGAGGTGAAGGGCTCGCTGGTCACCTACGGGACCAGCGGTGTGCTCCCCCTGCGGATGACCCTCGACCAGCTGCACCGCAACCTCCTCCTCGGCGAGCCGGGTCGCCTCTACAGCGAGCTCGCCGCGTCCTGGCTGTGGGTCGTCGCACTCGGCGGGCTCGTACTGTGGATCGGACGGTGGCGGGCCCGCCGCACCGCGAACCGCGCCGCCGTCCGCGACCTGGTCCGCCCGGAAGCGGGCGCGGCGGGCCGGCGGCGCATGCTGACCCGGCACGGCTCCCTCGGCGTCTGGCTCCTGCTCGGGGCCCTCTTCCTCTCCGCGACCGGGCTGACCTGGTCGACCTACGCCGGCGAGAACGTCACCGCCCTGCGCGCCTCCCTCGGCTGGAGCACCCCGGCACTGCAGACCGGCCTCGCCCACGAGCACGCCGGCCACGGTGGTTCCGCTCCGGGCGCCGCACCCGTCGAACCCGCTCGGTTCGATGCGATGCTCGCCACGGCACGGGCCGCCGGCATCGACGCCGGGCAGGTCGAGATCGCCCCGCCTGCGGAGCACGGTGCGGCGTGGACGGTGACGGAGGTCAAGCGGAGCTGGCCCACCGAGGTCGATGCGGTCGCGATCGACGGTGCCACCGGCGCCGTCGTGGACCAGGTGCGCTTCGCGGACTACCCGCTGATGGCCAAGCTCGCCCGCTGGGGCATCGACGCGCACATGGGCGTGCTCTTCGGTCTGCCCAACCAGCTCGTCCTGGTCGCGTTCGGCCTCGGGATGATCACCCTGATCGGGCTCGGCTACCGCATGTGGTGGCACCGCCGCCCGACCGGCGGCCGGGTCGGGCGGCCGGTGCCGCGCGGCCGGTTGCGGCGGGCCGGACTGCCGACCGCGCTCGTCGCGGTGGCGCTCGCCGTGGCGATCGGCTGGTTCGCCCCCCTGTTCGGGATCAGCCTGCTCGCGTTCCTGGTGATCGACGTGGTGCTCGGCCGCAGGCGCCGGGCCGCGTCGGGAAGTCCGGCAACGTGAGGGCGGTGTACCCCGGCCGGCCGGATTCCCGCGGCAGCGTCGTGAGGGCGCGGAGCCGCTCGTTGCGTTGTGCAAGGGCCTCGGCGGTGACCGGGAACAGCGCCGCGCCGCCCGCACCGACCTGCGCCTGGTTCAGCTCGACGAACCCGCGGGTGTCGCGTTCGTAGGCGGCGAACGCGCCGACGAGGTCACGTTGGGCCGCCGGGTCGCGGAAGGCGTCGTAGGGCGGTTCCGGACGCGCGAAGACGAGGAATCCGTGCAGGTCGGCGCTGTCGCGGACCGCGTAGAGCGCCGCACCCCGTCCGGGGGTGCTCCAGAGCACGGCCTCGTGGGAGAGACCGGAGGTGTTGGGCATGGTGAACCCGGCGAAGCAGTACCCCAGGTAGTGGTGGAACTGCTGCTCGGGGGCGAACACGAGCTCCCGGGTCCGCGAGTGCAGGCCGTCGCCGGGTGATCGCGTCGACGGAGTCGTCGAACACGAACTCGACGTCGGCTGCCACCGCCTGGTACAGGATTCCGGCCAGATCCCCCCGGCGCACCTCGACGTCCCGGCCCTCGACCCCGCCGGTCACCGCCTCCGGAGGTACCGATGCCACGGTGCTGCCGTCGACATCGACGAAGGTCATCCGGCGCGATCCGACGTGCAGGCAATTACCTACATCAGTTCGTGGACCGGTTGGTGGACCGAGATCAACTGACCGGGAGTCCCGAAGCGAGGTCGCGCTCAACCTCGGACCGGGCCATCGACCTCCTCCCTGCCCGTGGTGTCCCGCTCGACGCTCCCGACGCCGTGTCGAACTCCACCGCGTAGTGCCGGCAACGATCGCGTGCGCCCGACTCCCGCAGGGCGTGGACGCCGTCGTCACACGCCAGCGTTCGAGTGCCCGCCATGTGGGGAGCACATCGACTTCCTGGCGGGCGTGGGAGCAATCCGGAAGCGGTCGGACTCTCGAATACCTCGTATGTTCATGGTCCGCACCGTCTTCAGCCGGGTCAGGACGCGAGCAACGGTCGTGCTCCGGGACCGGCGGCGTTCGTTCTGATGCATCTCACGCCGCCGCTCGTCGTGGACCCGCGTGATGATCGCGTCTTGCAGGTGTGGATCCGCGACGGCCCGTCGGGATCGGCCAGGGCGCTCCGCGCTCAGATCGTCTTGCTGTCCCGGGACGGGTACGGGGCCACCGCGATCGCAGACCGGCTGGGGTGTTCCCGTCAGACGGTTGTCACCTGGCGGGAACGGTACCGCCTGAACGGTGTGCTCGGGCTGAGCGACGGGCCGCGATCCGGCCGGCCCATCACGGTGGACGCCACCGCCGTCGTGGCCCGAACGCTGTGCCCACCGCCCGCAGGGGCTCAGCGCTGGTCCACCCGACTGCTCGCGAAGGAACTCGGGATCAGCAACGCCGCGGTCGCCAACGTGTGGCGCAGCTGGGGAATCATCCCGTGGCTCGAGGGCGGGCTGCACCTGGTCACCGAACCGGTGCTCGACGCACCCATCACCGACGTCGCCGGGTTGCACGTCGACCCACCGCTGCGGTTGCTCGCCGTCCTCACCGGCGCAGCGCAGCCACGCGGTGGCGACCCGGGCGTGCACCTGGCCGCCCTTGGTGGGCGGTTGTCGGACCTGGAGCGCCTGCCCGCGGCTGGACCGGATCGCGCCGCTCTGACGCGCTTCCTCGCCCGGCTCGAGCAGTACGACGACGGGACGCCTCGGCTGCGGCTGGTGGTGGCGGGCGACCACCAGCCGGTGCGGGACTGGGTCGCCTCCCGACGAGTCGGCATCCACCTCGTCCCGGAGGCCGGATCGTGGGCACGGCTGGCGCAGGTGGCCTGCCTCCTCGCCGCGATGTCACGACCGCGGGCCGGATCAATGGCGGCGCTGGACGACGACCTCGACCACCACACCTGGCAGAGCCCGGTCTCCTGGCTGTTCGACGGCTGAGCGATCTCCCCCGATACGCATGTGGGCGGCGGAACGCGAGTTCCGCCGCCCACCGTTGGACACCGGGGTCAGTCGTTGTCGTCGCTCTTGGTGATCTAGCCGTTGACGCCCTCGGGGAAGAACCCGCCCTCGGTCACCGCGGAGGGGTTCAGGTACACGACGTTGAGGACCTCTCCCGCGCTGCGGGAGAACGCGATCCCGTTCTCGTCGGCCGGCACGATGTTCGCGTCGCCGTCCTTCACGATCCCCTGGTCCAGCCCGGACTCACCATCCAGCGAGTCACGCGCGTCGGAGATCTTCCCGGCCGGGTCCTCCAGCCCCTTCGACAGCAGGACCGTGCGGATCAGCCCGGCGTGGTACGCCTCGACCGCGAGGATGCCGGCGGCGGCCTCGAGGAACGTCTTGTTCGACACCAGCGGGGCTGCGCCCTTGTACGCGGTGACGCCCACGTCCTCGAAGATGAAGGCGCCGAGCAGGAAGCTGTTCTCGTCGGCGAACGGGTCGAACCTCTCGCCCTTCTTGATCACGCCGGCCGCGATGGCCGCCGCCGTGAACGCCTCGTCGAGGTCGATCTCCGGACGGGCGACCTTGGCATCGCCCAACGCGCTGCGCAGGAAGCCGACGTGGGCGCGCTCGTCGTCCGCGATCTCCTCGGCGTACTGCTTGCCCAACTTGGTCTCGAACTTGACCTTGCGCCCGCCGCTGACACCGCCGAGGTCCCCGGACCCGCTGATCTGGTTGTCCTTCAGGCCGCTTCCCGTGACGGCACGCAGGTAGAACTCCGCCTCGAGGTATTCCAGGTTCAGCGCGAAGTTCAGCACCGCGGCATCACTCGGACCGCCCTGGTCGTCGTCATCGTCGCCGGCGAACGCGGTGCCCGTGGTGACTCCGAGTGCACCGATGCTCGCCACCCCGAGCCCGGTCAGTCCTGCGGCACGCAGGAAACGACGCCGGTCGACATTGCTCTCCGCGCTGCGGCCGATCGCGTCCTTCACGAACGACTTGGTGAACCCCTCGAACACTCGCGTCTCCTCGATCTCGGAAGCGCCGAACCCGGGCGGATTGCCGAAGGCGACGCTTGGGGCAGGAATAGTGAAGACCGATTGGACGGCCCGCTACCCGAAGAAACGACCTTCGACACACAAAGATGTTCGTCCGATCGAGCGACACAAGAACTTTATGAACAATGTCCAAGGACTTTCCACACAGCCTGCTGTCGGGCGCGGACCGGAGCAAGCGTGGCGCTTGTCCTCAATTACGCCCGCGGTCCGGCCCGATCTTGGGTTCCGGCTCCTTCAGGAGCGCATCGAGCGCCGTCCGCCGAGGGTCCCGACCGCGCATCTTCCGCAGCTCGACCGCGGGCCGACGCAGCTCGTCGAACTCGGGGCCCAGTTCGTCACGGATCTGGGCGCCAGCACCGGCCGCATAGGACTTGACCTGCCGGATGGTCCTGCCCAGCCACTCCACGGCGCCTGGCAACCGCTCCGGCCCCAGAATGAACAGGCCGGCGACGGCGATGACCAGGACTTCGCCCCACCCGATGCTGTCGAACATTCGGCGAAGAGTACGCGTCGCCTGCCGCCGACCTCCGGAACATCCGTTAAAAATGTCCTTGGACGATTCGCGTCGATCGAACACCACCCGATCGGACGCATACCGTCGAGCCCTTTCCACGGTTGTAACGAGAGCGGCCCGAACGAACGACGGCAACAGCTGATCGAGCCACGACACACCGACGAGAAGCGCAGGCCTCCGCATGGTGCCTGGCCCCGTCGGCGCTCCCCTTCACGGAAGGACCACGCCCATGCCAAGCCTCGGTGGCTGGGAAATCGTCATCCTCCTCGGAGTCCTCGTGCTGGTCTTCGGGGCCAGGAAACTGCCCGACATGGCCCGTTCGGTCGGCCAGTCCGCCCGAGTGTTCAAGGGCGAGATGAAGGACCTGAAGCGGCAGGACGCGCCCGCCTCGAGCACGGGCCAGCCCACCCCGTCCCTGCCCACGGAGCCGGTGGCCGAGCCCGCTGCGCGACCTGCGACCGTCGCCATCGACAAGTAGCGGCGCCGTGGCCCCGACGCGGCGGCTGCGCGGGCGCCGCCCGGCGAACCCCCACGGCTCGATGTCGCTCGTGGACCACCTCTACGAGCTGCGCAACCGGCTCTCGGTGGCGCTGCTGGCGATCGTGGTCACGACCGTGTTCGGCTACATCTGGTTCGGCGCCGACCTGTTCGGCGCGCCGAGCCTCGGCGACCTGCTCAAGCAGCCCTACTGCTCGTTGCCCGGTTCCTCGCGCGCGGTCTTCACCGCCGACGGCTCGTGCACCCTGCTGGGCACCGGGCCGTTCGACCAGTTCGCACTACGGCTGAAGGTCGGAATGACAGCCGGCGTGGTGCTCGCCTGCCCCGTCTGGTTCTACCAGCTGTGGGCGTTCATCACGCCCGCGCTGCATCGTGGTGAGCGGCGCTTCGCCGTCGCATTCGTCTCGATCGCGGTCGTCCTGTTCCTCGTCGGTGCGGCACTCGCGTTCCTCGTGGTCGGCCAGGGACTGGGCTTCCTGCTCACCATCGGCAGCGAGGTCCAGACCACGGCGCTGTCCGGAGACGCGTACTTCTCGTTCGTCATCATGCTGTTGCTGATCTTCGGCGTCAGCTTCGAACTGCCGCTGCTCGTGGTCATGCTGAACCGCGTCGGAATCGTCAGCTACGAGAAGCTCCGCACGTCACGCCGCGGGCTGATCTTCGGGCTCTTCGTGTTCGCCGCCATCGCCACACCGGGCCAGGACCCCATCTCCATGACGGTGCTCGCCGCGGCACTGGTGCTGCTGTTCGAGCTGGCCATCCAGATCGCTCGCATCCACGACCGCCGCGCCGCCCGGCAACGAGCCGCCGAGGGCTGGGACGACTGGGACCCCGACGCCCCCAGCCCCATCGACACAAACCCGAGCCAGCTCGACCACACAGCGAACCGACCGCCCAGGTAGTACCCACGCGGCACGCCGACCGTCGGAGCACCGATCGGTCCACCACTCCAAAATGATCTAGCCCCGACCGTTCCTGCCGGTCAGGGCTAGATGGATCTTGTGCGCCCGAAGGGATTCGAACCCCTAACCTTCTGATCCGTAGTCAGATGCTCTATCCGTTGAGCTACGGGCGCGTGCTGTTCAGTTGTACATCATGCCGCGACCGACCGGGTAGTCGACCGCACCAGCGCGGAGGCTCCGGGATTTGAACCCGGGATGGGGGGTGACCCCAAACCGCATTAGCAGTGCGGCGCCATAGACCAGACTAGGCGAAGCCTCCCGGGGCCTCTCGGCCTCCAGCACGGACCAGAGTACATGGGCCCGTCCAGCGGGTTCACGACCCCCCGTCTGCGAGGGCGAGGAACGGGCCGAGCGCGTCCGGGTTCTGGAGGGCGCCGCGGCTGACGGCTCGGTCCGGCGCGACGCCGGCGAGGATCTTCTTGACCGGGACCTCGCACTTCTTGCCGTTGAGCGTGCGGGGCACGGCCTCGACCACCACGAACCGGTCCGGTACGTGGCGGGGGGACAGCTCCGTGCGCAGGGCGCGGCGCAGCGCCGGTTCCACGTCCTCGAGCGGGGCGCCGTCGGCGAGGACGAGGAAGCAGAGCAGGGCTCCCTCGTCGCGGGCGCCGAGCTCGGTGGTGTCGATCACCAGGGAGTCCAGGACCTGCTCGAAACCCTCGACGACCGCGTAGAAGTCGGCGGTGCCCATCCGCACACCGCCGCGGTTGAGCGTGGAGTCGCTGCGGCCGTAGATGACGAAGGAGCCGCGGGGGGTGCGGCGGACCCAGTCGCCGTGCCGCCAGACGCCGGGGAACTCGTCGAAGTACGCCTCGCGCAGGCGGGTGCCGTCCGGGTCGTTCCAGAACGCCACGGGCATCGAGGGCATCGGCCGGGTGATCACCAGCTCGCCGACCTCGTCGACGAGCTCCTGACCCTTCTCGTCGTAGGAGACGACGGCCGCGCCGAGCGAGGCGCAGCTGATCTCCCCGAGCCAGACGGGCAGGTTCGGCGCGGACCCGACGAACGCGGCGCAGACGTCGGTGCCGCCGGACACCGAGCAGATCTGCACGTGCTCGCCGACCGCGTCGCCGACCCAGCGGAAGCCCTCGACCGACAGCGGGGCGCCCGTGGAACCGAGCGCGCGCAGCCGCCCGAGGTCGAACCGGTCCCGGGGGCGCAGCCCGGCCTTCAGGCTCGCCTGGATGAACGGGGCCGACGTGCCGAAGTAGGTCACGCGGTGCCGCTCGGCGATCCGCCACAGCGCGTCGAGGTCGGGGTGGCCGGGGTTGCCGTCGAACAGGATCACCGTCGATCCGACGAGAAGGCCGCCGATGAGGAAGTTCCACATCATCCAGCCGGTGGTGGTGAACCAGAAGAACCGTTCGCCCGGCCCGAGCTCCATCTGCAGCCCGAGTGCCTTGAGATGCTCCAGGACGATGCCGCCGTGCCCGTGCACGATGCCCTTCGGCAGGCCGGTCGTGCCGGACGAGTAGAGCACCCACAGCGGGTGGTCGAACGGCACCGGCTCGAAGGCGAGCTCGCCGGGAGTGCCGGTGAACTGGGCCCACGGGACGGCGCCGTCGAGCGTGGCCGTCTCGTCCAGGTACGGCACGAGGACGGTGGCGTTGAGCGTCGGCAGCTTCTCCCGCAGCTGCTGCACGGTGTTCCGGACGTCGAACCGCTTGCCGCCGTAGACGTAGCCGTCCACCGCGAGGAGGACCGTCGGTTCGATCTGCGCGAACCGGTCGTGGACGGCGCGGGCGCCGAAGTCCGGCGAGCAGGAGGACCAGACTGCGCCGAGGCTCGCCGCGGCGAGGAACGCGACCAGGGTCTCGACGCTGTTGGGCGCCAGCGCGACGACGCGGTCCCCCCTTCCGACGCCGGCGCGCACGAGCCCGGCGCGCGCCCGCCCGACCAGGTCGCGCAGCTCGCCGCGCGTGACCTCGCGCTCGAGACCGTCCTCCCGGACGAATACGGCAGCGAGGTCGGCGTCGGAGCCGCCCGCGAGGGCCTGCTCGGCGTAGTTCAGCGTGGCGCCGGGGAACCACTCGGCGCCAGGCATCTCGGCGCGGCCGAGCACGGCCGTCGGCGGCTCGTGGAAGCGGACGCCGAGGAACTCGGCCACGGCCGACCAGAATCCGGCCTGGTCCTCCACCGACCAGGCGTGCAACGCGGCGTAGTCCGGTGCGTCGACGCCGCGGTGCTCACGCACCCAGTCCGTGAACTCGGCCAACCGGCCCCGGTGCTCCGGGAGAGGGGTCCACAGAACCTCGGGGGTGTCGGGAGCTTCGGCGCCGGTCATACGGGCAGCATGCAGTCCGGGGTCCCGCCCGCGCCAGGGGCGGCCGCCGGGATGTGGATCAGCGCAGGTGGGAGTCGAACCAGTTGAGGGTGCGCTGCCACGCGTCGGCGGCGATCTCCGGGTCGTCGTCGAAACGGTGGCCGTGGCGGGGGTAGACGACGACGTCCGTGGCCACCTGCGACGACGCGGCCGCGTCCCGCAGCCGGGTGACCTCGGGGTCGGTCTCGCCCTCGCCGGCCTCGCCGTAGATGCCCAGCCAGGGACAGGTGAGGCCGGGCGCGGCGTCGACGAGCGCGGGCAGCCCGGTGGCCGGGGTGGAGGCCACCCGCTCGCCGGCCACGGTGACGGCCGCGCCGAGCGTGCGTTTGGCGGCCACGAGCAGCGCCACCGAGCCGCCGAGGTCGAAGCCGATCACACCCATCAGGTCCGGGCTGATGTCGTGCTCGGCGAGCCACCCGAACGCCGTGTCGGTGTCGGCCATCACCTGCTCGCCCTCGAGCCGGTCGACCTGTAGCTGAACCTCGTCGTCGGCGCCGTCGAGCTCGTCGGCACCGTCACGGTGGTAGAGGTGTGGGGCGACGGCGAGCCAGCCGTCCGCGGCGAGGCCGTGCACGATGCCGCGTACGGAGTCGGTGACACCACGCGCCTCGTGCAGCACCACGATCCCCCCGCGGATCGCGCTGACCGGTTCTGCGACGGTCAGCCGCAGCGCACTGCCGTCGACCAGAGGGACGGTCTCGGTGCGAATTTCGGTCATCGGGCAAGGGTGTCACGGCTGGGTGAAGTCGGCGGCCCCGGGCACGATTACCGTGACCTTCATGACGCAGATCCGCCCCGACCTCGACACCCTGCCGGCCTACGTGCCCGGCAAGACCATCGCGGGTGCGATCAAACTGGCGAGCAACGAGGTGGCCCTGCCGCCCACCCCCAAGGTGCTGGCGGCCATCGCGGAGGCGGCGACCAGCGGCAACCGATACCCGGACCTGGCCGTCACCGGCCTGACGGCGCGGCTGGCGGAGGCCCGCGGCGTCGCGGCCGAACGGATCGCGGTGGGCTGCGGGTCCGTGAGCCTGTGCCAGCAGCTGGTGCAGGCCACCTGCCGGGAACCCGAGGACGAGGTCGTGTTCGCCTGGCGCTCGTTCGAGGCGTACCCGATCGTCACGCAGATCGGCGGGGCCACGATCCGCACGGTGCCGCTCGACGCCGAGTTCCGCCACGACGTCGACGCCATGGCCGCCGCGGTCGGGCCGCGTACCCGGCTCCTGTTCGTCTGCAGCCCGAACAACCCGACGGGCACCGTGGTGACGCGCGCGGAGCTGGAGCGGCTGCTCGCCACCGTCCCCCGGAACGTGCTGGTGGCGCTCGACGAGGCGTACCACGAGTACGTCACCGACCCGGACGCCGTCGACGGGATGGACCTGATCGACGCCCACCCCAACCTCGTGCTGCTCCGCACGTTCTCGAAGGCCTACCGGCTGGCCGCCGTGCGCGTCGGGTACGCGATCGGTTCGCCGGAGGTGGCCACGGCGCTGCGCAAGGTCTGCGCACCGTTCAGCGTGAGCACGCTGGCGCAGGCCGCCGCCGTCGCCGCGCTGGACGACGAGGAGGCGCTGCTCGCCGGCTGTGCCGCCGTGATCGAGGAGCGGGTGCGGGTGCGCGACGCCCTGCTCGCCGCCGGCTTCACGGTGCCGCCCACCCAGTCCAACTTCGTGTGGCTCTCCCTCGGGGAGCGCACGGCGCCGTTCGCGGCGCACTGCCTCGACCACAAGGTCGTCGTGCGCCCGTTCCACCCCGACGGCGTGCGCGTCACGGTGTCGGCCCCGGAGGAGAACGACGCGTTCCTGGCCGCTGCGCGGGCGTTCGAGGCGTGAAGGGGTGTGGCCCGGCCCCGCGGACGGGACCGGGCCGGTGCAGGACCCGGGTCAGCGCGTGGCGCCGCGCCTCCCCCAGATGCCCGCGACGACCGTCACGCCGATCGCGGCGACGATGATCTGCATGATCAGCTCGATCCAGTCGATGCCGCCGGTGTCGGCGACGCCGAACAGGCCGGCGATCCACGTCCCGATGAAGGCCGCCACGATCCCGACCAGGATGGTCAGCCAGATCGGGATGTTCTGCTTCCCCGGTGCCACCAGGCGGCCGACGAAACCGATGATGGCGCCGATGATGATGGCGGTGATGATCCCCGTGATGCTCATACGCGCTCCCGACTCTCGTGCGGGCAGCAGCCCGCGGCCCGTGTACGCACTTGGGTAGCACGGTGTGACGAGGGTCGCACTATGCATCCGCAGATGCCACCCGGTCGGGCCGAGTTCGGTAACGGTTCCGGCGCCGTTCAGGCCTCGAGGACGTAACCCTCACCGCGAACGGTGCGGATCCGGTCCGCTCCGATCTTGCGCCGGAGGTACGAGATGTAGACCTGCACGAGGTTCGGTGAGGCCGGCTCGGACCAGACCTCGCTCGCCAGCCGGTGCGGGGGCACCACCTCGCCCGGGTCGGCGATCAGGGCCATCAGCAGCGCGTACTCGGTGGGCGAGAGCGACACCGGCTGGCCGTCGACGCTGACGTCGCCGAACTCGGTGTCGACCACGAGCTCGCCGTGGCGCAGCACGGTGTTCTCGACGGCAGGGCCCATCCGCAGGCGCAGCCGGATCCGGGCGGCCAACTCGTCGACGGCGAACGGCCGCACCAGGAAGTCGTCGCGGTCGCCGCGCAGCAGCGCGAGCAGCCCGAGCCTGCGCTCGCGCGGCGTGACGGCGATGACCGGCACGTTCGGCGCCTCGTTCTGCACCGCGGCCAGCACGGCGGCCTGGTCGGGGCCCGGGAGCTCGACGTCGAGCACGACGAGGGCCGGGTCGCGGTTGCGAACGGCGTCGAGCACGCCGATGCCGTCGCTCACCGAGCTGACCGACACGCCTTCGGAACGAAGGCTGCGCAGCACGGAGGCGGACGCGGCGGTCGGGGGCAGCGCCAGCAGGACGTGGTTGTCGGTCGGGGGCATCGTGTTCGGGGGCACGGACACACGCGCCGACGCGGCGGTCGGCGTGTACGAGGACGCACCCCCCGGGGGAGCAGCGGGGAGCATCGCCGAACACCTTGGCGCAGCGGGCAGCCCGTAACAATCGGCTAACGGAGCGACATCGCTCCCGCGAGTACGACGCTTGCGCGCTAGCTGAGAGCCTTGCTAGGCCGAACGGAGTACAGGACGCGCACAACATCACCGATCAGGCGCGTTCCGGCGCGTACAACCGACCCCTGGGCGCGTGCGAGCAACCCGGACTCTCAGGTTTCCGATCACGGGACGCCACCGTCCCTATCGTTCGGCCCCATGCGAAGGACAACCTCCGCAGTGGGCGGTCGCTCGGGTTCTGCCACCGAGCTGATCGGACGGGTCACTGCCGAACGAGGCAGCGACGGCGTCACGGACACGGGCCGCCACCGGCTGCCATCCCGCCACGCGGAGGCCGTGGTCACCACCGATGCGCCCCGGACGAGCTCCACCGCCCGGCGGCTCGCACCGCTGGCGGCCGGCGCCGTCGTGATGCTCGTGGCCACCGTGGTCGCCACGCTGGCGCAGCCCCCCGAGGACCCCTCGGTCGCGGCCCAGAACCTGAGCAACACCATTGCCCGTACCGATCCCGCCCAGGCACCGCCGGCCCCACCGACCGCCGAGCCCACCGCCGAACCGGAGGTCGCCGCAGAGCCGACCGCCGAGCCGACCGCCGAGCCGGAGCCCGCCACCCGCAAGCCCGAAGCCGCGGAGCGCAAGACGAGCGGCGACGGGCAGGCCGCAGCCGCGCCCCGCAAGAGCGAAGGCAAGTCGGCCGCAGGGGCGCAGGGCTGGACGCGCGTGGGCGGCGACGAGTTCACCAGCGGGCTGAGCAACCTGTGGAGCCCCTACGACAGCGAGGGGCACGACGGCGAGGGCCGTCGCACGCCGGACGCGATCAGCGTCCAGAACGGCATGCTCAGGATCCGCGGCGACTCCGAGGGCAACACCGGCGGCATGTCCTGGCAGGAGGACCAGCGCTTCGGCCGCTGGGAGATGCGCGCCAAGTTCCCGAAGGGCGACGACCAGTACCACCCGGTGCTCATCCTCTGGCGGGACGGCGGCGGCAAGGAGAACGGCGAGGTCGACTTCGCCGAGACGACGAGCGCCTCGCCCGATGTCTCCTTCTTCCTGCACTACGGCAGCGACCAGAAGTACGCGAAGAAGACGATCGACATCACGCAGTGGCACAACTACGCCGTCGAGTGGGTGAACGGCCGGATCACCGGCTACATCGACGGGCAGAAGTGGTTCGAGAGCACGGACGAGGAGACGCTGCCGCCGGGCAAGATGCACCCGACGATCCAGCTCGACTACTTCCCCGAGGGCGGCTCGCCGAAGGCCACCGAGATGTACGTCGACTACATGCGGATCTACCGCTAGTCCCGAAGCGTTTCCGACGATTGCCCAACACCCCGTCCCGCCCGGCGCTCCCCACCGGGCGGGACGGGACGTTTCACGGTGACGTCAGCATCCTGGCGAGCCGCGCATCGGACTCCCGCAAGGCACCCAGGTCGAACGTCGAGGTGGACGCGAGCAGCTCGTCGGCGCCCGTGCGGTGGACCGCCATGCCCAGCTCGGCGGCGACCGTGGCCTCGTCGCCGTGCCTGGGGGATGGAGAGCCGGCGGAGCCGGCGGGGTGGGTAAGCGCAGTGCGACCCACGGCGTCCTCCACGACCGTGCGCTGCCGGTCGGACAGCACCCGGTCGGCGTCGACGGGCTCCAGCGCCGGGAACCGGCCGGTGGTGCGGGCCGCGGCCAACGCCCACGCCTCGGGGAGGGCGAGCTCGCGGGCGGCGGCCGTCGAGTCGGCGATCAGCACGTCGAGGGAGATCACCACGTACGGCCGGCCGCCGGCGGCCCGGGCCCGGGCCCGGTAGTCGTCGAGCGCGGCGCCGACGTCCGGGCTGTCCAGCACCGGGCCACCGAGCACCACGGGAAGGCCCGCGTCACCGGCGACCGCGAGGCCCCGCCCGGTGGCCAGCACGTACACCGGAACCGGGCGCTCCAGCCGGGGCCGGGCCGTGACGGGGCCGCGGCCCTCGAGGTAGGAACGCAGCTCGTCGAGATCGGCGGAGAAGGTGTCCGGCGCGTCGGCCGCGCGGCGCAGCGCCCTGCGCACCGGCGGGGTGAAACCGAGCGAGCGGCCGACGCCCAGGTCGATCCGGCCCGGGAAGAGGGCGTCGAGCATCGCGAACTGCTCGGCAACGACCAGCGGCTGGTGGTTGGGCAGCATCACGCCGCCGGAGCCGACCCGGATCCGGTCGGTGCGGGCGGCGACGGCCGCCATCAGCACCGGCGGGCTGCCGCTCGCGATGCCGGGGACGGCATGGTGCTCGGCCACCCAGAACCGGTGGTACCCGAGGCGCTCGGCGCGTTCCGCCCGCTCGACCGTGTGCCGGAGCGCAGCGGCGTCCGGTTCGCCGGCCCGCGTGCGCGAGCGGTCGAGCAACGAGAGCCTGACCTGCGGAACCACACCCGGGTCAACGCGGAGGGCCGGACCCACCATTCCGCCGGCGGGACGTCGGGGTCATCGGCGCCGTTTCGGGTGCGCAGGGCCGCCGCGGACCTGGCGGGCCAGGTCGCCGCGCGGGCCGACGTGGGTGGGGTCGGCCTTCCTGGCCTTGGCGCGGCGGGCCGCCCGGTTGAGCGGAGCGGGCTCCTCGTCCGGGGAGTCCGGCTCGACGGGCTCGGGCTCCTCGTGGCTGGGCTGGACTGGGTCGGTCACGGAGAACCTCCGAGGTCGGTGGTACGGGGCAGTGGTCTCAGAGGATCATCGACGCAGCGTAGCCCCCGCCCTGAGCAGCAACGAGCCTTTTCGTCAGAGCGCCGTGGCACGGTGCCCCCATGGACGTCTCGGAACACGTGGCCGCACTCGAGGTGCAAGGGAGAGCGCTCGCTTCGGCCGCGGAGCAGGCCGGACCCGACGCCGCGGTGCCGACGTGCCCCGGCTGGACCGTGCGCGACCTGGTGGCCCACACCGCCGGCGTGCACGACTGGGCGGCGTCGTTCGTGCGGGCCGACCCCGATGCGGAACAGGAGCGCGAGCTGCCACCCGCGCGACCTGGTGAGGACGTCGTGGCCCGGTACCGAACGGCCCTCACCGGCCTCGTGGCCGCGCTGCGGGCCGCGCCCGGCGAGCTCGTCACCTGGATCTTCCTGCCCGCGCCCAGCCCGCTCGCGTTCTGGGCGCGCCGGCAGTCCCACGAAGCGGCGATCCACCGAGCCGACGCGGAAGCCGCGGCGGGATCGTCGGTGACGTACCCGCGCGGCTTCGCCCTCGACGGCATCCGCGAACTGCTCCTCGGGTTCCACGCACGGCGCGGGCGGCGGCTGCGCTCGGAACGGCCGCGCCGGCTGTTGATCGCGCCCGACGACGCACCGGAGTCCTGGCTCGCCGCCATCGGGCCGGAAGGCTGTCGCACCGAACTCGCCGGCCCGGTGCCGGACGCCGACTGCACGCTCCGGGGATCGGCGAGCGATCTCTACCTGGCGCTGTGGAACCGGCCTGCGGCGGCGCGGGTGGAAGGCGATCCCGGGGTCCTCGACCTGTGGGGTGAGCGGGCGCGGGTCACGTGGAGCTGACCGGGCGCGGGGATCGGATCAGCAGGCTCGCCAGCACGTCGTCCGCCCCCAGCGCGGCGTAGGTGTGCGGCACGTCGGCCGCCCATTCGGCGTGCTCACCGGGGCCCGCCCGGCGTGGGGCGTCCACCGGGCCGGCCTGGAGCACGCCGGCGAAGACGGTTACGTGCTCGGTGACGCCCGAGTGATGGGCGGGTGAGCGTTGCGAGAGGCCCGCCGGGATGCGCATGTGGCACAGCTCGTAGGTCACCGGTCCGTCGTCGAACACCCGGAGCACCTGGATCTGCACCGCGGCGCCGCGGAGGGTCGTGGGCGGGCTGAGCAGAGTGGTCAGTGGCAGGTCGAGGGCGGCGGCCACGGCGTGCAGGGTGTCGAGGGTGGGGTTGCGGGTGCCGGCCTCCAGCCCGGAGAGCGTCGCCTTCCCCACGGCCGCGCGGCGGGCGAGCTCCGACAGCGACATGCCGCGGCGTTCGCGCAGCTCCCGGACCCGGCGTCCGACGTCGGCCGCGCCCTCGGTGAGGGCGGGTCGCGCAACACCCTCGCTCGCCGCTGACACATGGGTTATCGTCCCATCGTTCCGTAAACGGAACGGATGGGAGGGACCGTGCGACTGCAACCCGTCCTCGCCGGCATCGTGACGGCACTCGTCGGCTTCTCCAGCGCGTTCGCCGTAGTGCTCACGGGGCTGCGTGCGGCCGGTGCCGACGAGCGCCAGGCGGCGTCCGGACTGTTGGTGCTGTGCCTGGCCAGCGGCCTGGTGGCGCTCGTGCTGGGGCTGCGCCATCGGATCCCCATCAGCATCGCCTGGTCCACTCCGGGTGCGGCGCTGCTGATCTCGGCGAGCACGCCGCCCGGCGGCTTTCCCGCCGCCATCGGCGCGTTCCTCGTCTGCGGCGTGCTCGTCGTGGTCGCCGGGCTGGTGCCCGCGGTCGGACGGCTGATCGCGCTGATCCCGGTGCCCATCGCGAGCGCGATGCTCGCCGGGGTACTCGTGGAGCTGTGCCTCGCCCCGGTGCGGGCGCTGGCGGAGGTTCCGCTGCTCGCCGCGCCCGTGATCGCGATCTGGGCGCTCGTCGGCCGGTTCGCCCGGACCTGGGCGGTGCCGGCCGCGCTCGTGGCGGCGGCCGTCGCGATCGGGCTGACCGGTCCCGGGCTCGGCGACCTCGCGCTCGCCCCCGCGCTCGTGTGGACCACGCCGACGTTCGACCTCCCGACCGTCGTCGGGCTCGGCATTCCGCTCTTCCTCGTCACGATGGCCTCGCAGAACGTGCCGGGCGCCGCGGTGCTCGCCCAGTACGGCTACCGCGCGCCGATGCGCCCGATCCTGACCAGCACCGGCCTGGCGACGATCGCCACCGCACCCTTCGGCGGTCACGCGGTGAACCTCGCGGCGATCAGCGCCGCGCTCGCCGCAGGCCCCGACGCCCACCCGGACCCGCGGCGACGCTTCGTCGCGTCCGTGACGGCGGGCATCGGCCTCGCCGTCCTCGGCCTGGGTGCGGGCTTCGCAACAGCCCTGCTCGTGCTCTCCCCACCGGTGCTGATCGAGGCGGTCGCCGGGCTCGCGCTCCTGGGTGCGCTGGCCGGGGCGTTGTCCTCGGCCGTGTCCGAGCCGGACCGGCGCGAGGCCGCCGCCATCACGTTCGTGGTGACGGCCGCGGGAATCGGGTTCCTCGGGATCGGGGCCGCGTTCTGGGGCCTGCTGGCCGGGGCCGGAATGACCCTCCTGCACCGGCGACGGGCGAAGGCGGAGGCGGTGAGCGCGGCGCGGTGAGGCTCACCCCCGTTGCAGCAAAGCCACTTCCATGCACGCAGATGGCATGAATGTGGCTTTGCCGCAGTCGCGGTCAGCTCGTCAGGCCGCGGCGCACCAGGAGCGGCGCCAGCTCCGGGTCGCGGCCGCGGAAGGCGCGGTAGGCGTCCATCGGGTCCACGGCGCCGCCGCGGGAGAGCAACTCACGGCGGAACGCGTCGCCGTTCTCCCGGCTCAGGCCGCCGTTCTCGGCGAACCACTCGACGGTGTCGGCGTCGAGCACCTCGCTCCAGATGTAGGAGTAGTAGGCCGCGCTGTAGCCGCCGCCGAAGGCGTGGTTGAAGTACGTGGTGCGGTAGCGGGGCGGCGCGGTCGGTTCGGCGACACCCGCGGCGGCGAGCGCGTCGGCCTCGAACCGCTCGACGTCGGCGATGTCGTCGTCCGGCCCGAGCCGGTGCCACGCCTGGTCGAGCAGCGCCGCGGCGAGGTACTCGGTGGTGGCGAACCCTTCCCCGAAGCGGCGCGCCGCCGCCAGCCGCTCGACGAGCTCCGCCGGCAGCGGCTCACCGGTCGCGTGGTGGCGCGCGTAGCTCGCGAGGATCTCCGGGTCCTCCAGCCACATCTCGTTGACCTGCGACGGGAACTCCACGAAGTCGCGCGGCACCGAGGTGCCGGAGAACGTCGGGTACCGCACGTCGGAGAAGAGGCCGTGCAGGGCGTGGCCGAACTCGTGGAACATCGTGCGCACGTTGTCGACGGTGAGGAGGGTCGGCTCGCCGTCGGCGGGCTTGGCGATGTTCAGCGTGTTGAGCACCACCGGCGACGTGTCGAACAGCCGGGACTGCTCGACGAAGGAGTTCATCCACGCACCGCCGCGCTTGGAGTCGCGGGCGTAGAAGTCGGCGACGAACAGGCCGAGCTGGCCGTGCTCGTCGAGCACGTCGAAGACCCGGACGTCGGGGTGGTAGCGGGGCAGGTCGTCGCGCTCCGCGAAGCGGAGCCCGTAGAGCCGGCCCGCGGCGTGGAAGACGCCGTCGTGCAGCACGCGCTCCAGCTCGAAGTACGGCCGCAGCGCGCCGGTGTCGAGGTCGAAGCGCTCCCGGCGTACGCGCTCGGCGTAGAAGGCGCGGTCCCACGCCTCGATCGCGAAGCCGGCAGCGCTGGACAGCTCGGCCGCCTCCTCCCGCGCGTTCGCCACCGCCACGGGGGCGAGCTTGCCCAGCATCGCGTCGATCGCCTCGACGGTGCCCGCGGTGCCGACCTCGACGACCCAGGACGCGTGGTGCGGGTGGCCCAGCAGCGTGGCCCGCTCCGCGCGCAGCGCGACCATGCGCAGCACGATGTCGCGAGTGTCGTGGTCGCCACCGAGGCCACGGGCCGTGGAGGCGCGGTGCAGCCGCTCGCGCAGCCCCCGGTCGGTGAGCGAGGCGAGCGCCGGCTGCCCCGTCGGAAGCACGAGCGTGAGCAGGTGGGAACCCTCGTGCCCGCGCTCGGCCGCCGCCCGCGCCGCCGCCGAGACCGAGCCCGTGGGCAGGCCGTCGAGCTGTGCTGCGTCCTCGACGAGCACGGCCGCCGCGTTCGCCCCGGCGAGCAGCCGCGTGCCGAACTCCGTGGACAGCGCCGAGAGCTCGGCGTTCAGCTCCTTCAGCCGCTCCTGCTCGGCGGGCGCGAGGCGGGCACCCGCCCGGACGGCGTCGCGGTGGAGTCGTTCCAGCAACCGCAGCGACTCGGCGTCCAGGCCGAGGTCGTGCCGGGCCGCGAACAGCGCCTCGATGCGGGTGAAGAGCACCGGGTCGAGCATGATCGCGTCGGCGTGCGCGGCGAGCTGCGGCGCCACCTCCGCCTCGATCCCCCGGATCCCCGGCGTGCTGCACGAACCGACCAGCGTGAAGAACACCCTCGACACGCGCCCCAGGGTGGCCCCGGACCGTTCCAGCGCGACGATCGTGTTCTCGAACGTCGCGGGCCCCGGATCCGCGATGATCGCGGCGACCTCGGCCCGCTGCTCGGCCATCCCGGCGGTGAACGCCGGGAGGAAGTGCTCCTCGCGGATCGCGTCGAAGTCCGGGAACTCGAAGGGCAGCGAGCTGGGGGCGAGGAACGGGTTGCCGGTCACCCGCGCGAGCATAGGTCCGTGACACGGGTGCAGGTCGGGGTCGGAGCCGTGGTTCGGGACGACGGGCGGATCCTCGTGCTGCGCCGGGCGGGCGCCCACGGCGCGGGCACGTGGGGGCTACCGGGCGGGCACCAGGAGTTCGGCGAGTCACCGGAGGGCACGGCCGAGCGCGAGACGCTCGAGGAGACCGGTCTCGTCGTGCAGCCGACCGTACGGCTGGGTTTCACCGACGACCCGATGCCCGAGATCGGGCGGCACTACATCACGCTCTTCATCGGCTGCGCCCGACTCAGGGGTGAGCCGGAGCTGCGGGAGCCGGAGAAGGCCACCGCGCTCGCCTGGTTCACCCCCGACGAGCTGCGCGCCCGCCGCGCCGAGCTGTTCGAGCCGCTCCGCCGCTGCCTCGACGCCGGTCTGCTGGCCGCGAAACCTGCTTGACCTGAACCCGGGTCGAGGTCGCAGGCTGATCGTCATGGATGTCGCCGCCTACCTCACGCGGATCGAAGCCATCCGCCCGGCCGCCCCGACGAGTGCCGCCCTCACCGCGCTGCACCGCGCGCACGTGCGGTCCGTGCCCTTCGAGGACTACGACATCCACACGGGCGTCGCGATCTCGCTGGATCCGGACGCGCTGGAACGCAAGATCGTCCACAGGCGCCGCGGCGGGTACTGCTACGAGCTCAACGGGCTGTTCGGGGCGCTGCTGCGGGACCTCGGCTTCACGGTCACGCTGGTCGCGGCATTCTCGCTGGACGACGACGGCACCCGCGGCCCGGCGAACGACCACCTGCGGCTGCTGGTCGACGCCGTCGACGGCAGCTGGATCGCCGACGTCGGCAACGGCGCGCGGTGGCCGGAGCCGGTGCCGCGGCGACCCGGCGTGCACGGCCGGGTGCAGGTGCACCGCGACGGCGACGTCTGGTGGGCCAGCGAACGTCGCGGCGACGGGCGGTGGGAACGGGGCTGGGCCTGGACGCCGCAGCCGCGGGAGCTCCCCGACTTCGCCGAGCGCAACCGCTACCAGCAGCACGACCCGACCTCGGACTTCGCCGGCAGGCGGGTCGCCGCGCTGGCGACCCCGACGGGCCGGATCTCGCTGGTGAACGGAGTGTTCGCGGAGCTCGACCGGGGCGTGCGGACGGAGCGGGAAGTCTCGCCCGCCGAGGAGTGGGCGCTGCTCGCGGACCGGTTCGGGATCGTGCTGGACCGCTCGTGGGCCGAGCGCGTCCCTCAGCTCGCGGGCTGCTGATCACGACAGCAGTTGCGCGGCCTTCTCCCCCAAGGCGACCGCGGTGGCCGCCGTACCCCGCCGAGGAGCGACCGGCAACACCGACGTGTCCACCACCCTCAGCCCGGCGACCCCGTGGACGCGCAGGTGCGGGTCGACGACCGGCCCGATCGCGGCGCTCCCGCACATGTGCACGGCCGTGCCGAGGTGGGCGCCGATCCAGCCGTCGAGCGCGCGGTCGCTGCCCAGCACGTCGCCGCCGGGTGCCACGGGCGTGCCGACGCCCGCCCGCAGCAGGTCGGCGGCCGTACGGATGGCGTGCCGCAGCAGGCGGCGGTCGTGCTCCGTGCGCAGGTAGTGGTAGTCGATCCGGGGCCGGGCGCGGGGGTCGGGTGAGGTGAGGGTGATCGTGCCGCGGCTGTCGGGGCTCGACACCGTGCACATCAGGTGCAGCTCGCCCGTGGGCGTGAACGGCCGGACGAACGCGAGCACCTCGACGTCGCCCGCGGGGTCGGCGCCCGCGTCCCAGTCGAGCGCGGCCTGGCTGCCCGGCGCGTGCGGGTGCGCGGGCGGGTCGGCGGTGGTGAACGGCACGAACACGGCCGGGTGGTCGGTGAAGCCCTGCCCCACGGGCAGGTCGCGCAGGACCGGCACGCCCACGGCGCGCAGCGCGTCGGCGGGGCCGATCCCCGACAGCATCAACAGGTGCGGGGTGGCGACGCCCCCGGCCGCGAGCACCACCTCCCCCGCCTCGACGACCGTGCCGTCGAGCAGGGCGACGCCGCTCGCGCGGTCGCCGTCGAGGAGCACCCGGACCACCGGGGTGTCGGCCAGCACGGTCAGGTTCGGGTGGCCGCCGAGGTAGGCACCGGCGGCGCTGGTGCGCACCCCGTCCCCCGCGTTGCTCGGTACCAGGCCGGCACCGGGCGGCGCGCCGGCGTTCTTGTCGGGTTCCAGTGGGTGGCCGAGCCGCTGCGCCGCCGCCAGGAACCGCTCGGCCACCGGGTGCCGCAGCGGCCCCGCGGGGCGGCGGACCGGTACCGGTCCGCGGTCGCCGTGGCCGGGTGCGTTCGGGAGGTCGAGGTCGTGCTCGGAGCGGACGAAGTGCGGCAGGAGGTCGGCCCACGACCACCCGGGCAGGTCCCAGCGCGCGGTGTCGCCGGGGGTGGCACGCACCCAGTTGGCCCCGTTGATGGCGCTCGACCCGCCGACCACCCGTCCGCGCGGCACGGCGACGGTGTGCCCGGGCCGCAGCTCGGCGGCGTAGGACCAGTTCAGCGGGTGTCCGGGTCGGGCCCCGTCGAGCCAGTTCGGGGACGCCGCGACCGGCCCGGCCTCGAGCAGCAGCACCCGCCGCCCCGCGTCCTCGGCGAGCCGGCCCGCGAGGGCGCAGCCCGCCGATCCGGCGCCGACCACCACCACGTCGTACACATCAGGGAGGATGCCTGGTGATGAGCGATCTCGCGCAGGATCTCGCGGCCTTCCTCACCGCGGCGCCCACCCCGTACCACACGGTCGCCGAGGGCGTCCGCCGGCTGGACGCGGCGGGCTTCACCGAGCAGCCGGAGGCCGGGCCGTGGGAGGACCGTCCCGGTGGCCGCTACCTGGTGCGCGACGGCACGCTGCTGGCCTGGTTCGTCCCCGAGGGCGCCCCTCCCGGCACGCCCATGCGGATCTTCGCCGCGCACACCGACTCGCCCACGCTCAAGGTCAAGCCGCGTCCCGACACCGGGTCCGCCGGATGGCGGCAGGTGGCGGTGGAGGTCTACGGCGGGGCGCTGTGGAACTCGTGGCTCGACCGCGACCTCGGTCTCGCCGGGCGCCTCGCGCTCTACGACGGCTCCACCGTGCTGGTCGACGTGCGCCGCCCGCTGCTCCGGGTGCCGCAGCTGGCGATCCACCTGGACCGGCAGGTCAACCAGGGCCTCAAGCTGGACGCCCAGGAGCACCTCCTGCCCGTCTGGGGGCTGGGCGCTCCCGCTGCGGGCGACCTGATCGGGTTCCTGGCGAAGGAGGCCGGGGTCGATCCGGCCGAGGTGGCCGCGCACGACCTCGTGGTGCACGAGCTCACCCCACCCGCCCGGCTCGGCGAGCACGAGGAGCTCCTGGCCGGTCCGCGGCTGGACAACCTCGCGTCCGTGCACGCCGGCCTGTGCGCCCTGCTCGCCGCGGCCGACGACGCCGCCGGTGTGATCCCGGTGTTCGCCGGTTTCGACCACGAGGAGATCGGCAGCGCCTCCGCAACGGGGGCGGCCGGTCCCCTGCTCGAGACCGTGCTCACGCGGCTCGCAGGCGGGTTCGACGCCCGCGGTGCGGCGTTCGCCGGATCCCGCTGCCTCTCGGTGGACGTCACCCACGCCGCGCACCCGAACTACCTGGACCACCACGACCCGAGCCACCGCTCGGTGCCGAACGGCGGCCCGGCGCTGAAGGTCAACGCCAACCAGCGCTACGCCACCGACGCCCCCGGTGCCGCCGCGTGGCACCGCGCGTGCCGGGACTCCGGCACCCCCACGCAGGTGTTCGTCAGCAGGAACACCGTGCCCTGCGGCAGCACGGTCGGGCCGATCCTCTCCACGCGCCTGGGCATCCGCACCGTCGACGTCGGGATCCCCGTGCTCTCGATGCACTCCGCGCGCGAGCTGTGCGGGGTGCAGGACCCGGCCCACCTCGCCGCGGCGGCCACCGCGTTCCTCACCGACCCGCTCTGATCCCCTCGAAGACCCGGGCGAAGCTCGCGCCGCCGTGGCCCTCGGCGACCTGCCGGGTGAGGAGGGCCTGCAGCGGTGCCACGACGTCGGCGCCGACCCCGTGCTCGGCACTGACCTGCACGATCAGGTCGAGGGCGGCCTTGTTGAACGCGACCGTCTGCTCGCCGGCCGTGGTGTAGTCGCCGGAGTCGACGAACGCCGCGTTGCGGGGAAGGCCCGCCGCCATCGCCGTGACCCAGGACACGGCCCGCTCGGCGAACTCCCCCGCACCGACCCCGGCCGTGCCGACGAGCGCGGCGCCGTGGAAGAAGCCGCCGAACATCGTGTACATCCCCGTCAGGAGCGCGAGGTCGTACAGCGCGGCGAGCCCGGCGTCGGCGCCGAAGAACTCCGCCGTCCCGAGCAGTTCGAGCGAGGGCCGGTACCGGTCGAACCCGGCTTGCGAGCCGCTGTAGAGGAACCGCGCCCCGTCCTTCCCGATCATGGGCGGGGTCGCCATCATGCCGCTGTCGACGTAGTCGATGCCGTGCTCGGCGGCCCACTCGGCCATGTCGCGGGCCTGCCGCGGGGTGCCGGTGCTGAGGTGGACCAGCGTGCGTCCGGCGAGCTCGCCCGCGACGGGCTCGAGGAGCCCGCGGGCGGCGGCGTAGTCGAGCACGCAGACGAGGACGAGCCGGCTGGCCGTCACCGCCTCGGCGACGCCGGCGGCGGCGGGGGCCGCACCCCGGGCGACCAGCGGTCCGGCCCGGCCGGGCGTGCGATTCCAGACGGTGGTCGGGTGGCCGCCGGCGAGCAGTACCTCGGCGATCCGGGAGCCCATGGCGCCGAGCCCGATCACGGTGACGGGCGGGTGGTCGTGCTGAGACATGGTCTTCCTCTCGTCGATGTCCCGGTCGACCTCACGCTGCCGCCACCCGCTGTCGCTCCACGCACGGCTTTCGCACGGATCGGGGTGGATCTACCGTGGTGCGCATGCCCCCCGGAAGTCCGCACCGAGGAGGTCGCGTGAGCGAGGACGACTCCCTCGCCGACGGCCCGGACGTCTACTGGTTCGTCGGCGGCCCGCTCGACGGTCGCGTCGACACCCGCGAGCCGTCCAACCCGCCCCCCGGCACCGTGCGCTACGTGCACCTGCACGAAGGTCCGAAGATCGTGCACCACTACGACCTGCACGAGGTGGCAGGCCACGGCGGCGAGTACCGGCTGCGCGACCCGGGGTCCGACCAGGGTGAGTGACAGGCGTCACGCATCTGATCGCCCGCGAACGTCCTCCTCGGTCCGGCGGGTGGCGGCAACTCCGGGGGCGCCGCTACCCGCCACCCCCCGGCGCAGCAGCACCGGCAGCGCCCCCGCGATCAGCAGGCCCGCGGCGGCGAGCAGCGGCGCACCGCCGGCGGCCCACGCGGCGTACACCGCGAACGTCGCGACCTCGGTGCCCAGCCCGGCCACCGAGGTCACCGTGGCCCGCGAGGCGCTCGCGATCCGCTCCTGCAGCCGTGCGTCGAGGACCACGAGCACCGCCCGGTAACCGCCGTAGAACGCGGCGACGGCGACCACACCCGCCGGGTGCCCGACCACTCCGGCGGCGCCGAGGAGCACCATCGCCGTCCCGAGGAGCGCCGCCAGCGCCCACGCGGGCAACCGGCCGGCCGCTCCCCCGAGCGCCGCGCCCGCCGTCCCACCCAGGACGATCGGCACGGCCGCGAGCGGAACCGCGGCCGGCTCGATCCCCCAGCCCGCCAGCAGCAGCGGGAAGTACTCCTCGACCGCGTCGTACGCGGTGAGCACGGCGGCGGCCAGCAGCACGGGCCGCACGCCGGGGGTGCTCGTCGCCTCCGTGACGCCGGCGCGGAGCGTGGCGAGGTAGCCGGTCCCGCCACCGTCGTCACCGCGGGGCGGTTCCGGGAGCGTCGCGGCGACCCCGGCCGCGGCGAGGCAGGTGCCCACGCTCACCCAACCGACGAGCGGGAACCCGCCCACGACGAAGAGCCACGTGGCCGCGAGCGCCGCGGGGAGCTGGGCCACCAGCTCCACGGCCGCCACCCAGCCCGCGACGCGCGCGTAGTGCTCCCGCGCCCCGACCGCGTCGAGGCCGTCGTGGAGCAGCGCCTCCTTCGCCCCGGAGACCAGCGAACCGCCGCACCCCCAGAGCACGAAGCCGAGCGCGAACCCGGGGAAGCCGGGCAACAGCACCCACGCCGCATACCCGGCCGCCTGCAGCACCCCGGCCGCCACCAGGCACGAACGGCGGGAGAACCGGTCGGCGAGCGCACCGGACGGCACCTCCGTGAGCATCCCGACCGCCGACCAGATCGCGAACAGCGCGGAGACCTGCGCGACGGACAGGCCGGTGGCCGTGAACAGCAGCGCGTACAGCGGGTACAGCGGTACGAGGTCGGCGAGCAGCGCCCAGCCCACCAGGTGCCGGGCGAGCGGGCGTGCAGGGGGCGGCAACGTGCGTCAACCGGGCATGGCGGGAGGCTAACCGCATCGACGACCGGAACCCAGCGGTTTCCCGGCCTGGCAAGATCGAGAACGTGCTCACAGCTTCCGTGTACCTCGTCACCGGCATCCAGGCCGCGGGCAAGTCGACGGTGGCGCAGGCCCTCGCCGAACGGCTGCCGGGCCGCACGGTCCACGTCCACGGCGACCAGTTCCGCCGCTGGATCGTGAGCGGACGCGCCGAGATGACCCCGGACGCCGGCCCGGAAGCGGTCCGCCAGCTGCGGCTGCGGCACCTGCTCACCGCCCGGACCTGCGACACGTACGCCGACGCCGGATTCGCGGTGGTGGCCCAGGACGTCGTGCTCGGCGAGGAGCTCCCGGCGCTGGTGGCCGCGATCCGCACCCGCCCGCTGCACGTGGTCGTCCTCGCCCCACGCCCGGACGCCGTGGCGGCCCGCGAGGCGGCGCGCGGGAAGCGGGCCTACGGCCCGTGGACGGTGGAGGCGCTCGACCGGTCGCTGCGGACCGAGACACCGCGCGTCGGGCTCTGGCTCGACAGTTCCGAGCTGTCGGTCACCGAGACCGTGGAGGAGATCGTGCACCGGGCCGCCGAGTCGAAGGTCGGGTGAGGGCGCTGTCGCGAATGTGCAATCCCCGCGGACGGGCCGTGTGCGATGCTGCCCGCGTGTACGGCTACCTCGGCAGCATGCGGACCCGGCCCGGCAGGCGGGACGAGGTGATCGCCCTCCTGTTGAAGAGCCTCGACGCCCTCCCGGCCGCGGGGTGCCTGTCCTACGTCGTGAGCGGATGCGCGGACGACGACGACCGGATCTGGGTCAGCGAGGTCTGGGAGAGCGCGGAGCACCACAGCGCCTCCCTGCAGCTTCCCGAGGCCCGGGCCGCGATCACCACGGCCATGCCGATGCTCACCGGCGAGTTCACGAGGCAGGAGACGCGGGTGGTGGGCGGGCTCGGGCTCCCGGTTCCGGGGCCCGGGCGCGGGTAGTTCCACCTGGCGGCGCATCACGACACTGCGCCCGTCGACGCTGCGGCCCACTTCGGCGAGGGCTGTTCACCTTGCCCCCTGATCCGCCGTACTGAGCGGAGGGGGCTCCTGAGCAGGGCAGGCATCCCCATCTGGCGGAAGCGGGGGGATTCGAACCCCCGAGTGGTTTCCCACTGCTCGCTTTCAAGGCGAGTGCATTCGGCCGCTCTGCCACGCTTCCGCCGATCAGGGTAGCCGCCGGACCACCCACGTCGCGGGGGATGTGGTGGGATCTGCGCGGGAGGGCACCATGCGGTTCGACGAGAACGCCCAGCTGGACACGTCACACATCGACGACCTGCGCGGCAGCGGCGGCGGGATCGGCGGGCGGGTCGCGGTCGGCGGCGGCGGCCTCGGCGTCGTCGGCCTGATCGTGTACTTCCTGCTCAGCCAGCTGGGTGGCGGGGGTGGGGGGATCGACCTGGGTGGCCTCGGCGGGCTGGAACAGGGTCGGTCGGCCGACACGTCCCAGGCGGCGTCGACCTGCCGCTCCGGCGAGCAGGCCAACACCGAGCTGGACTGCGAGGTCGTCGCGGTCGTCAACTCGCTCGACGGGTACTGGAGCGACACCTTCGCCCGCTCCGGCATCACCTACCAGGCGCCGCGCACCAACTTCTTCAGCGGCGGCGTGCGCACCGGCTGCGGCAGCGCGTCGTCCGCGGTCGGGCCGTTCTACTGCCCGGCCGACCAGGAGGTCTACATCGACCTCACCTTCTTCCAGGAGCTCGAGACGCGCTTCGGGGCGGAGGGCGGCCCGTTCGCGCGGGCGTACGTCATCGCCCACGAGTACGGGCACCACATCCAGGCGCTGCTCGGCACGAGCGAGCGCGTGCGGGCGGGCGAGACCGGCCCGACGTCCGGCTCGGTGCGGCTGGAGCTGCAGGCCGACTGCTACGCCGGGGTGTGGGCGAACCACGCCGAGTCGGTGCCGACCTCGTCCGGGCAGCCCCTCATCGTCGGCGTGACGCGCGAGGACGTGGCGGCCGCGCTCGACACGGCCGAGCGGATCGGCGACGACTACATCCAGAGCAACCTCGGCGGCGGCCAGGTGGACGAGAGCCAGTTCAGCCACGGCAGCTCCGCGCAGCGCGAGCGCTGGTACAGCACCGGCTACGAGACGGGCGACCCGACGCGGTGCGACACCTTCGCCCGCGGGGTGAACCTCGGCTAAGTCCTGCAGCGGTAGATCGTGGTCATGTCTCGGGTCGGCGACCGTAGTGGCTGGTACGAGCGCTGTGGTGATGTCGGGTCGTCGGCCCGGCTGCGCGGCAGCTCATCCGAGCGGACCTGATCGGCTGGACGGGCCTGCGCACGCGGCGGCGGGGGCCGATGCCCGTCGATGCGCGGGCATGATCCGAAGTTTCGGTTGTCCATGGCTGTCGCCACGACCATGGACGCCCGATACCTCGGATCTTGGCGGGGAAGATCGCGAGTATCGGTTCATGAACCTCACCGGCTCGTAGCCCGATCGACCCACCCCTTCGGCCCGGCCCCGGGCGCGGCTACACCCGTTCCCACCCCGCGGGGTGGTCCGGTGGGCGCCACTACCGTCCCCCGGGGTGGCCGTCCCCGACGCGCTGGCACGCCCGTCCACGACGAGACCTGCGACGAGCCGTACCGACCGGGACGTCCTTCTCGCACCGAGCCCGTCGCTGGCCCAAGTCCGGGCGCGTCACTCCGCGTCGAGGAGCGCGCGGCAGGCGTCCAGGCCCTCGACCTCCAGCTTCCACTCCGGCCGCACGAAGCCCTCGGGAGTGAGCACCAGGCGCACGTCCTCCGCGGGCTCCCCGCGCCGGACGACCCAGGTGGAGCCGTCGGGCCGGTAGCCGAGGCGCGCCGACACCCGGTGCGAGGCAGCGTTGTCGGCGAAGGCGGCCGATCGGGCGCGCACGGCGCCGAGGTGGTCGAACGCGAACGCGAGCACGGCGGCACGCATCTCCGTGCCGAACCCGCGGCCCTGGTGGCGCATCCCGATCCACGAACCGGTCCCGACCTCACGGAGGGTCCGGAACTCGGCACCGGTGAGCCCCTGCATGCCGATCACCCGGCCGTCGTGCCGGACCAGGAAGTTGATCGTCCAGTCGTCGGGCGCGACCCGGGCGCGTACGCCCCAGTTGTGCTGCAGCACGCTGCGGCCCAGCTCACGCCGGTCGCCGTCGGTCCACGGAACGGCGAACGGCATCCGGTCCGGCGGGTGCACACCCCTGCGGGCCTCGTCGACGAGCTCCAGCAGCCCGGCGTCGTCGTCCGGCCGCAGCTCCAGCCGCGACGTGCGCAGCACGAGGTGGCGGAGGGGCCATGGCTCCGGCTGGTCCATGCGACCACCTTGCCGGAGCAGCGCGCTCCCGCTCGACCGAATAGCGTCACCGGCATGCATGCGATCACGGTGCGGGAGCCGGGCGGCCCGGAGATGCTCGAGTGGACCGAGGTCCCGGACCCGGTCGCGGGTCCGGGCGAGGTCGTCGTCGACGTCGTGGCGAGCGCGGTCAACCGCGCCGACCTGCTGCAGCGCCAGGGCTTCTACCCGCCGCCGCCCGGAGCGTCGGACACCATCGGGCTCGAGTGCTCCGGCCGGATCTCCGAGCTCGGGGACGGCGTCGAGGGCTGGCGGGTCGGCGACGAGGTGTGCGCGCTGCTCGCAGGCGGCGGGTACGCCGAGAAGGTCGCCGTGCCGGCGGCCCAGCTGCTGCCGATCCCGCCGGGCGTCGACCTCGTGACGGCGGGCGGCCTGCCCGAGGTGGTGTGCACGGTGTGGTCGAACGTCGTGGACAAGGGGCGGCTCGCCGCGGGCGAGACGTTCCTCGTGCACGGCGGGACGAGCGGGATCGGCTCCCACGCGATCCAGGTGGCCAAGGCGCTCGGCGCCCGGGTGGCGGCCACGGCGGGCGCCCCGGACCGCCTGGAGCGCTGCCGCGCGCTCGGCGCCGACATCGCGATCGACTACCACGACGACGTCCCGGCCCGGTTGAAGGAGGCCACCGACGGGCACGGCGCCGACGTCATCCTCGACAACATGGGCGCGAAGGGCCTCGCCGCGAATCTCGACGCCCTCGCGTACGACGGCCGCCTGCTGATCATCGGTTTCCAGGGCGGCGTGAAAGCCGAGATCAACCTGGGCAAGCTGCTGGGCAAGCGCGGCAGCGTCACGGCGATGGGGCTGCGCGGCCGCCCGGTCGACGGGCCCAACGGGAAGGGGGTCGTGGTCGCGGGTGTCCGCGAGCAGGTGTGGCCGCTGTTCGCCGACGGGCGCGTGAAGCCGGTCGTTCACAGCAGCGTGCCGCTGCCGGATGTCGCCAAGGCACACGCCCAACTGGAGTCGGGTGGCGTGATCGGGAAGATCCTGCTGCCCCTGGCCTGACGCGCCCGGGGGGACCACTCGTTACCGTGGTGCGGTGACCCAGCCACAGGAGAACAACGGCGAGAACGGCGACCAGCAGGTCATGGTCATCGGCCCGGACGGGCGGCCGGTGGGCGTGGCGCGGGTCCCGCAGCCCGACGAGGACGCCGAGGATCAGGGAGTCAGCTCCATGGTCGAGCAGCCGGCCAAGGTGATGCGGATCGGCACGATGATCAAGCAGCTGCTCGAGGAGGTGCGCGCGGCGCCGCTCGACGAGGCCTCCCGCAACCGGCTCCGCGAGATCCACGAGAACTCGATAAAGGAGCTGGAGGACGGCCTCGCGCCCGAGCTGCGCGAGGAGCTGCACCGGCTGAGCCTCCCGTTCACCGACGACTCGACGCCGTCGGACGCGGAGCTGCGGATCGCGCAGGCCCAGCTGGTCGGCTGGCTGGAGGGGCTGTTCCACGGCATCCAGACGGCGCTCTTCGCCCAGCAGATGGCCGCCCGCCAGCAGCTGGAGCAGATGCGCCGCGGCCTCCCGCCCGGGGCCGTGCCGCAGCCCGGCCAGGAGGGCGGGCTGGGCCGGGGAACGGGCCAGTATCTGTAGCCATCCGGCTCCGGACCGTCACAGCCGCACCGCCCGGGACGGCCCCGCGACCCGCCGGTACCCTCGCCTGGTGGCTCAGACGATGACCACCGGCGACGACCGGGCCGAGGGCGCCACCCCTGCCCGGCCGGTTGTGGCCGACGTCCCCGGCTCACGAAGCTGGCAGCGCGCGTTCGGTGACCTCGGGCAGGGTTGGAAGCAACGCCCGCTCTGGGGCTACCTGGGCTGGCAGGACATCAAGCAGCGCTACCGGCGCTCGGTGCTCGGGCCGCTGTGGGTCTCCATCAGCATGGCGGTCGTCGCCACGGCGATGGGCATCCTCTACGGCGCGCTGTTCCAGATGGACATCGCCACGTTCCTGCCGTACGTGGCCACGGGGTTGCTGATCTGGAACTTCGTCAACGGCTGCATCCTCGAGGGCAGCGAGGTCTTCATCGCCAACGAGGGCCTGATCAAGTTCCTGCCCGCGCCGCTGTCGCTGCACGTCTACCGGCTGGTCTGGCGGCAGACCCTGTTCTTCCTGCACAACGCCGTCGTGTGGGCCGTCCTGATGGTGATCTTCCCGCACCCGCTCGGCTGGTCGCTCCTGCTCGCGCTCCCCGCGTTCGCCATCCTCGTCATCAACGGGGCATGGATCTCCGTGCTCGCCGGCATCGTCGCCACCCGCTTCCGCGACATCCCGCCGATCATCGCGAGCGTCTCGCAGCTGCTGTTCTTCATGACGCCGATCGTCTGGCAGTACGACACGCTCCTGAAGAACCCGGCGGTGGCCGAGCGGGCACGCATCGCCGAGCTCAACCCGGTGCTGCACTTCGTGGAGATCCTGCGCCAGCCGCTCCTGGGCCAGACCATCGTCTGGCGGCACTGGTACGTCGTCGGTGTGATCACCCTGGTGGGATGCGTCGCCGCGCTCGTCTTCCTCCGCAACTACCGTTCCCGCGTGGCGTACTGGGTCTGAGGGGCGCATGGTCAGCATCGACATCGAAGGCGCCGCCGTCGACTTCCCCATCTTCGACGCCAAGACGCGGTCGCTGAAGAAGGCCGTGCTGGGCCGGGCGGGCGGCCGCATCGGCACGGACTCCAAGGTCCCGATCATCGAGGCCCTCCGCGACGTCACGGTGTCGCTGCGCCGCGGCGACCGCGTCGCGCTCGTGGGGCACAACGGCGCCGGCAAGTCCACGCTGCTGCGGTTGATGTCCGGCATCTACGAGCCCACCCGCGGGCGGGCGAGCGTCACCGGCAAGGTGGCGCCGGTGTTCGACCTCGCCGTCGGGATGGACCCGGAGATCTCCGGGCTGGAGAACATCATCATCCGCGGGCTGTTCCTCGGCATGACCCGTAAGCAGATGGAGTCGCGGGTCGACGACATCGCCGAGTTCACCGAGCTCGGCGACTACCTGTCGATGCCCCTGCGCACCTACTCCACGGGCATGCGGGTGCGGCTCGCGCTCGGTGTGGTCACGAGCATCGACCCGGAGATCCTGCTGCTCGACGAGGGGATCGGCGCCGTGGACGCCGAGTTCCTCGTCAAGGCACGGGACCGGCTGAACGAGCTCGTCGAGCGATCGGGCATCCTGGTGTTCGCCTCCCACTCCGACGAGTTCCTCGCCGACCTGTGCGACACCGCGATATGGATGGACCAGGGCACCATTCGCGAGCAGGGCTCGCTGCGCGAGGTGCTCCACCACTACAAGGGACGTGACGTGCTGGCCGAGATCGACGCCCGGTGAAATCTGCCCCGCTCCCGGCAGGTTCCGTCGTCGCGGTGGTGGTCACCCGCCATCGCACCGAACTGCTCGCGGAGTCGCTCGCCGCGCTCTCCAAGCAGACCCACCCGATCGCCCACCTGATCGTGGTCGACAACGGCCCCGACCAGTCCGCGCAGGCGGTCGTCGACAGCTGCGACCTGCCCTCCACCTGGATCCCGTCCTGGACGAACCTCGGTGGCGCCGGCGGGTTCGCCCTCGGCATGCTGCACGCCCTCGCGATGGGCGCCGGCTGGATCTGGCTGGGCGACGACGACGGCATGCCGGCCGACGAGTCCACCCTCTCGACGCTCGTCGACCTCGCCGAACGTCGGCGCCTCGCCGCCGTCTCGCCCACGGTGGCCGACAAGGCCCGCCCCGACCGGCTCGCCTTCCCCGTCCGGCGCGGGCTCACCTGGCACAAGTCTCGCGCCGAGCTCGCGGCCGACATCAAGCACGGCGCCGACGACGAGCTGCTGCCCGGGATCGCGGCCCTGATGAACGGCGCCCTGTTCCGGGCATCCACGCTCGACGTCGTCGGCGTGCCCGACCTGCGGCTGTTCGTGCGCGGGGACGAGGTGGAGGTGCACCGGCGGCTCGTGCGCTCCGGGCTACCCTTCGGCACGTCGCTGCGGGCGGCGTACCTGCACCCCGCCGGCGGCGGCGACGACAAGCCGATGCTCGGCGGCCGGCTGCACGCCCGCGACCCCGACGACCCGGTGAAGCGCTACTACACCTACCGCAACCGCGGCTTCCTGGTCTCCCAGCCGGGGATGCGCCGGGTCGGGGTGCTGGAGGTACCGCGGTTCGCCTGGTACTTCCTGGTGACGAAGCGCAGCCCGCGCGAGTTCCTGCAGTGGGTGCAGCTGGTCCGCCAGGGGCGGTCGGAGCGCTTCCGACGCCCCTGAGAATGTGTTTGAGAAGCGCGGAGCGGGCGGCAGAGGCAAGCCGGAACCGGTTTGGATCACTCGCGTCTGCCGCCCACGTGCGGGCTTCTCGAACACGTTCTTCAGGCGTCTTCGATCAGGCGGCGGGCAGCCAGGCGTCGAGGCGGCCGTCGTAGTCGGGCGCCGCCCGCAGGCCCCGTCCCGCCGCCCGCGTGAGCCAGCCGAGCTCGATGAGCCGGCGGGTGAGCGCCGCCGGTAGCGCGCCGGCCAGGTGTGGCCGCCGTTGGGTCCAGTCCACGCAGGTGCGGGCGAACACGCGCCGCGACCCCTCGATCGACCGCGGGTCGACTCCCACGGCCGTCACCAGCGTGCGCCCGGTGGCCGTGAGCTCGTGGTCCCGCTCGCCGACCGGCCTCAGGGCACCCGCCTCCATCAGGCGGTCGCGCAGCTCGACCCCGCGCCGGCCCGCGAGGTGGTCGTAGCAGGTCCGGGCCTCGGTGAGGGTCTTCGCGGCACGGTCGGAGCGCAGCGAGCGCACCGGTGTGGCCGGGGCCAGCTGTGCCATGGCTTCGAGGACCGCGGCCACCCGCGGCCCGGCCAGCCGGTGGTAGCGGTGCCTGCCCTGCACGTGCACCACGACGAGGCCGCCCTCCACCAGCCGGCGCAGATGACCGGTCGCGGTGGCCGGGTGCACCCCGGCGCGGCGGGCGAGCTCGCCCGCCGGCAGCGCGTGTCCCTCGGCCAGCGCCGCGAGGATGGCGATCCGCGCCGGATCGCCGAGGAGCGACGCCAGCGGCCCCAGGTCCCGGTCGAGCATCCCGCGAGCTTCCCACAACGACAGTTGGGCCCGGACCAAAGCGTCGGCTGCCTACCGTCATCCCCATGACGACCACGGAGCAGATCGAGCACATCTTCACGGCATGGGACGACGCGCTCGGCGCCAAGGACCTCGACGCCGCGATGGCCCTCTACCAGCCCGACGCCACGTTGGAGAGCCCGCTCGTCGCCTACCTTCTGGGCACCGGGCAGGGAGTGGTGCGCGGCCGGGAGAACCTGCGGAGGTTCGTCGAGAAGGTGTTCGCGCACCAGCCGGCGAAGCGGCGCCGGCACCGCGCCGGCTTCCTGACCGACGGCTCCCGTCTGACCTGGGAGTACCCCCGCGAGTCACCGGATGGCGACCAGATGGACCTCGTCGAGGTGATGGAGATCCGCGACGGGCTCATCGCCCACCACCGGGTCTACTGGGGCTGGGTCGGCGTGGCCATGCTCGCCGGCGGGGAGCACCCGAGGTGAGGGTCAGCGGCGGAAGACCACGGTGCGGAGCATCACGAAGTTGATGACCGTGGCCGTGCCCTGCGCGATCACCCAGGCCAGGCTCGTGCGGAACGGGAGCTGCGGCAGCACCGCCAGCATCAGGGCGTTCATGCCGATGTTGATGACGAACGTGGTGCCGTAGAGCAGCACGAAGCCGGCGAAGCGGGCGCTGCCGCCCTCGGTGGCGGTGAAGGTGAAGCGGCGGTTGAGCAGGTACGCCGTGGTGGTGCCGAGGATGAAGCTGATGGCCTTGGCCAGGTGCACCCAGGTGCCGAGCGAGAGCAGGGCGTGGTAGACGCCGAAGTCGACGAGCGCGGAGAGCACACCGACCACCACGAACCGGCTCAGCTGCGCGGCGAGGCCGGGCTGGGCCGATGCGGGCTGGGTCGCGGTCACCGGTCAAGGGTAGCGAGTGGCCGCGGTCCGGGCTGCCAGCGGTCTCCGCCGGGGGTACGGGGCGGTGGAGGCCCGTTGCGGCGATCGCGGCGCCGGCCACGGGCGGGCCGGTCACACCGAGCGGGGTGTCGATCGCGAGCCCGCCGACGTACGCGCCGAGCGCGGCACCCGCGTTCGTCGCCGATCCGCCCGCCGCGGCCGCGAGCAGCGGGGCACCGGCGGCCTGGTCGAGCAGCCGGGTCATGAACGGCGCCACCATCGCGAACGCGCCCGCCCCGACGACCACCAGCAGGACCGTGGCCACGATCGGCGAGCGCGCGCCGGCGGCCAGCCCGAGCAGCCCGGCGGCGAGCACCGCGAGCGCGGTGCCGAGCACGCGGAGCCGGGCGTGGCCGAACCTGCCCCCGACCGAGTTGCCGAGGAGAAGCCCGATCCCGAACAGGGCGAGCACCGGGCCGATCGCCTGGGGCGGGTAGCCGCTCGCCGACGTCAGCAGCGGCGCGATGTACGTGTAGGCCGCGAAGAGGCCGCCCGGCCCGGCCACCCCGATCGCGAGCGTGAGCCACACGTGGCGGTTCCGGAACGCCCCCGGCCCGTCCCGCGGTGTCCCGGGCACGGGCGGCGGCTGCGCGGGCACCGCGACGACGACCGCTGCCAGAGCGGCGGCTCCCAGCGCAGCGATCGCCCAGAAGGTGACGCGCCACCCGAGCAGCTGCCCGACCAGCGCTCCCAGCGGGCTCCCGGCCACGTTGGCGGCCGTGCCACCGGCGAACACGAGTGCGATGGCCCGGGTCCGCAGCAGCGGCGGGACCAGGTCGGCGGCGACGACCGACGCGGTGGCGAGGAACGCGCCCTGTCCGAGCGCGCCGAGCACCCGGCCCGCCATCAGCAGCCCGTACGAGCCGGCGACGGCGGCCAGCACGTTGCCGGCGACGAACACGGCCGCGGCGACGAAGACCGGGCCGCCGACGACGATGGCGGCGGCGTAGCCGGAGATCAGCAGGCCCGCCGTCGAGATGCCGACGCCCAGGTCCGCGGCGATGTCGGGCAGCAGGCCCGCGATCACGAACTCGGCCGTGCACATCACGAACGCACCGGCGGCGAGCGCGTGCAGCACCTTGCCGAGGTGCTCGGCCGCCCACGCGCCACCGTGGTCACCGGGGCTCGCGCTGATGACCGTCACCGGCTTGCCGGCGAGCGCCGAGTCGCCGTAGGGCCGCGAGGCCCAGTCGAGCGCGTTCTTCAGCTGTCCGGGGATCGAGCCGTTGTACTCGGGGGTGGAGATCAGCAGCGCGTCGGCGCCGGCGATCGCGGCACGCATGTCCGCCACGGAGGCAGGGGTGTCGTCCTCCCCGTCCTCGTTGAACGGCGGGATGGCGCCCAGGCCGTTCCAGAGCTCGACCCACGTGTCACCTGCGGTGGCGGCCGCCGCGCGCAGCAGGGCGGTGTTGACGGAGTCGGCGCGGAGGCTGCCGGAGATCGCGAGGATGCGCCTCGAAGGCCCGCGATCCCGCCGGAGCGAAGCGAAGGCAGTCGAATACAGCAGGATGGGCCGGGTGACGACCACCGACTCCGCCGTACGCTCCCTCGCCGACGACTACGTCCGGCGGCTCGCCGACCTCGACACCCGCGTGGCGACGTCACTCGGCACGCACCCCGGCGACGACCGGGTGCCCGACCTGTCCCCCGACGGTCAGGCGGCGGCCGACGAGCTGGCCCGCGCGACGCTCACCGCCCTGGCCACGGCGGAGGCGGCCGATGACGACGACCGCCGCTGCGCGCGGCTGCTGCGCGAGCGGCTCGACGCCCAGCTGCTGGCGAGCGACGCCGGGGAGCACCTCCGCGCGGTCCGCAACATCTTCGGGCCGCACGCGCAGGTCCGGCAGCTGTTCGAGCTGATGCCCACCGCAGGCCCGGACGACTGGGCCGTGGTCGCGCGCCGGATGGGCAAGGTTCCCGAGGCGTACCGCGGCTACGCCGCCTCCCTCGCGGACGGGTCGCGGCGGGGGCTGCACGCGGCGCCGCGGCAGGTGGAGACGGTCGTGGGCCAGCTCGACGAGTGGCTCGCGGGCGAGGGTGGCTCGTGGTTCCACTCGTTCGCGGCGAAGGCGCCGGAGGGCGTCTCGGCGGCGGTGCGCGCCGACCTGGCGAGCGCGGCGGATGCGGCGGCCGCCGCCAGCGCGACGCTGCGCGAGTACCTCGCCGGCACCTACCTGCCGGCCACGGCGGGCACCCCGGACGCCGTGGGGCCCGAGCGGTACCGGCTCGGCGCCCGCCTCTCCACCGGCGCGGACCTCGACCTGGCCGAGGCCTACGCATGGGCCTGGGAGGAGCACCGGCGGATCGACGCCGAGATGCGGCGGGAGGCCGAGACCGTACTGCCCGGCGCCGACCTGCGCACCGCGATCCGTCATCTCGACGAGAACGGGCCGGCGATGGAGGGCGTCGACGAGGTGCGGGCCTGGCTGCAGCAGATGATGGACACGGCGATGACCGAGCTGGACGGCGCGCACTTCGACATCGCACCCCCGGTGCGCGCGGTCGAGGCGATGATCGCCCCGGCGGGCAGCGCCGCGGCCCCGTACTACACGCGGCCGTCGATGGACTTCTCCCGCCCCGGCCGCACCTGGCTGCCGACGATGGGCGCCACCCGGTTCCCGCTGTGGCAGCTGGTCAGCACCTGGTACCACGAGGGCGTCCCCGGGCACCACCTGCAGCTGGCCCAGTGGACCCACCTCGCCGACCGGCTCTCCACGTACCAGAGTTCGGTGGGGGCGGTGTCCGGCAACATCGAGGGGTGGGCGCTGTACGCCGAGCGCCTCATGGACGAGCTGGGATACCTGACGCTCCCCGGCGCCCGGCTCGGCTACCTCGACGCGCAGCAGATGCGCGCCGTGCGCGTCGTCATCGACATCGGCATGCACCTGCAGCTGCAGGTGCCCGCCGACTCCCCGCTCCACGCGGGCGAGACCTGGACGCCGGAGATCGCCCGCGAGTTCTTCGGCGCGTACTCGGGGCGGCCGGACGCGTTCCTGGACAGCGAGATCGTCCGCTACCTCGGTTGGCCGGGCCAGGCGATCAGCTACAAGCTCGGGGAGCGCGCCTGGCTCGCCGGGCGGGAGGCGGCACGGTCGGCCCGCGGCGCCGACTTCGACCTGAAGGCCTGGCACGCCGCCGCACTGTCGCTGGGCAGCCTCGGCCTCGACGACCTCACCGACGAGCTCGCGAAGCTCTAGACCGACCCTTTGCCTTCGTCGGAGGGGTCGTGATCAGCGAAAACGGAACATGACGCGCATGGGTGAGCGTGATGTCCCGGTCCTGCCGATCAAGGCGTTCTGGGCGCCGGACCGATGAGATCCGCACCCCGGCGCGGTCTTCACCCCTGAGCACACCGAAGGAGACGAAGCATGGGATCCATCAAGTCCGCACTGTTCATCTCGCTCGACGGCGTGATCGAGTCGCCCGAGACCTGGCATTTCGACTATTTCAACGACGAGATGGGGGCGGCCGTCGGCGCGCTGATGGGAGGCAACGACGCCATGCTGCTGGGCCGCACGACCTACGACGGGTTCGCCGACTACTGGCCGAAGGCCGACCCGGAGGACCCGATGACCAAGCAGATGAACGCGTCGCAGAAGTACGTCGTGTCGACCACGCTCACCGAGGCGACCTGGGAGAACTCCACGATCGTCAGCGGCGACGTGAAGGCGGAGCTGACAAAGCTCAAGCGGGACAAGCAGCTCGGCACGACGGGCAGCGCCGTCCTGGTCCAGTGGCTGCTCGAGCAGGGGCTGGTCGACGAGCTGCACCTGCTGGTGCACCCGGTCGTCGTCGGGACGGGCCAGAAGCTGTTCGCCGACGGGGCGAAGGTGCCGCTCTCGCTCATCTCCTCCACGACGTTCGAGACCGGCGTCGTGCACCTCGTCTACGGCCCGGCGGCCCCTCAGAAGTAGCGGCCGGCGATGCGGAACCGCCGCCGCACCGTCACCGAACCCATCCCGGCCCGGCCGTGCACCACGAAATGGGGCACACCGGGCCGGGGTACGGACGGCACGCTGCTCTTGACCGTGCCCATGCTCGCCATGACGTCGTCGACGTTCGCGGTGGACTCGTCGGGCACGAGGAGCTTGGCCGAACCCGCGCCGAGATCGACCTCGATGTCCACCACCGGATGCGGGATCACCGTGTCGCAGAAGTCGAGCACGACCGAGCCCATCGCACTCTGCAGGCGCAGCCGCGGCGGCACGTCCCACGTGCCGCTGCGTTTGATCGTCGACATGCCGGCGCGGAGCACCACCGGCGGCGCGTCCGCCGGCACCACCGGAGCGGGGCGCGCGACGATCGCGTCGGAGTCCGGCAGGTCGACGAACGGCGGCCGCAGGTCGGCCTCGTAGCGCGCGGCGTAGACCACCGCCAGCCGCTCCTCCAGCTCGCTCAGCGAGATCCGGCCCTCGGCGAGGGCCTGGTGCAGCCGCTGGGCGGCGCGCTCGCGGTCCGCATCGGAGATGCGGAATCCCCGGGACTCGGACGACGGCTCGCTCACGAGCTGAGCCTAACGGCGGCGCGCGGCCGCTACCGGGGCGAGCGCTACCCTGGCCCGCGATGTCCGACTCCACGAGCCTGCGCGGTTGGGGACGTACCGCGCCCACCACCGCGAAGGTGCTGGTCCCCCGGTCCCCCGACGACGTGTCGGCCGCGATCGAGAAGGCCGGCCCGCGCGGCGTCATCGCCCGCGGCCTCGGCCGTTCCTACGGTGACCCGGCGCAGAACGCCGGCGGCACCGTCCTGGACATGACCGGGCTCGCCACGATCCACTCCATCGACGCCGGGAGCGGCCTCGTGGACCTGGACGCCGGCGTCAGCCTCGACACGCTCATGCGCGCCGCGCTGCCGCACGGGCTGTGGGTGCCGGTGCTGCCCGGCACCCGGCAGGTCACGATCGGCGGCGCGATCAGCGCGGACGTGCACGGCAAGAACCACCACACCAAGGGCAGCTTCGGCAACCACGTCCGCTCGCTCGACCTGGTCACGGCCGACGGCTCCGTCCGCAGGCTCACCCCGGACGGCCCGGACTCCGAGCTGTTCTGGGCCACCGTCGGCGGGATGGGCCTCACCGGGGTCATCGTGCGCGCCACGGTGGCGCTGCACCGCACCGAGTCGGCGTACTTCGTGGTGGACACCGACCGCACGGCCGACCTCGACGAGCTGATGGGCCTGCTCACCGACGGCTCGGACGACACCTACGGGTACTCGGCCGCGTGGTTCGACACCACCACCACCGGCGCGCAGCTGGGCCGGGCGGTGCTCACGCGCGGCTCGCTCGCCACCGTGGACCAGCTGCCCGCGAAGCTGCGCGGTGAGCCCCTGAAGTTCGACGCGCCGCAGCTGCTGTCGTTCCCCGACGTCTTCCCGAGCGGGCTCGCCAACCGGTACACGCTGCGGGCGTTCAGCGAGCTGTGGTTCCGCAAGGCGCCCAAGCGCCAGCGCGGCTCGATCCAGAACATCACGGCCTTCTACCAGGTGCTCGACCTGTTCGGCGACTGGAACCGCGTGTACGGCTCGCGCGGATTCCTGCAGTACCAGTTCCTCGTGCCGTTCGGCGAGGAGGCGACGTTCCGCCGGATCGTCGAGAAGATCGCCGCGTCGCCACACTCGTCCGGGCTCAACGTGCTCAAGCGGTTCGGTGCGGGCAACGAGGCGCCGCTGTCGTTCCCGCAGCCCGGCTGGACGATCACGGTCGACTTCCCGATCGCGCGCGGCCTGCACCGGCTGTGCGAGGAGCTGGACGCGCTGGTGCTCGGCGCGGGCGGGCGGTTCTACCTGGCCAAGGAGTCGCGGGTGAGCGCCGCGGCCTTCCGGCGCGGCTACCCGCGCTTCGACGAGTGGCGCAAGGTGCGCGACTCCGTCGACCCCGAGGGGGTCTTCGCCTCCGACATGTCCCGCAGACTGGAGCTGACGAAGTGATCGACGCCGTGGGCAACCCGCAGAGCATCCTGCTGCTCGGCGGCACCTCCGAGATCGGCCTCGCGGTCGTGGAGGCCTTCGCCAACGACCGGCCGTTGCGCGTGGTGCTCGCCGCCCGCCCGACCGAGCGGCTCGACGCCGCCCGGTCCCGGCTGGAGTCCCGCGGCTGCGCCGTGGAGATCGTCCCGTTCGACGCCGAAGCCTTCGACACCCACGCCGACGTGGTGCGCAAGGCCTTCACCGGCGGCGACATCGACGTGGCGCTGGTGGCGTTCGGCCTGCTCGGCGACAACGAGCAGGCGTGGACCGACATGTCGCAGGCCGTGCGGCTCGCCCAGGTGAACTACACCGCCGCGGTGTCGGTGGGCGTCGCGCTCGCCGAGCGGATGCGCGAGCAGGGGCACGGGTCGATCGTGGCGTTCTCGTCGGTGGCGGGCGAGCGCGCCCGCCGCTCGAACTTCGTGTACGGCTCGACGAAGGCCGGGCTCGACGCGTTCTACTCCGGCCTCACCGAGGCGCTGCGCCCGCACGGGGTCGCCGTCACCATCGTGCGCCCCGGCTTCGTGCACACCCGGATGACGGAGGGGATGCGGCCCACCCCGCTCGCCACCACACCCGAGGCCGTCGCGGCCATGACCGTCGACGCGGTGCGCAGGCGCCGCGAGCTGATCTGGACGCCCGCGGCGTGGCGGTTCGTGATGAGCGCCCTGCGGCACCTGCCGCGCGCCGTCTTCCGCCGACTCCCGATCTGAGGAGCGGACCGACGTGAAGTACATGCTGATCATGCAACTGAACCCGGCGGCCTTCGACGCGCTCACCGACGAGCAGCGCAAGGAGATCATGGAAGGCCACGGGGCGTTCATGGACACCATCAAGGCCTCCGGCGAGATGGTCGGGACCGACGCCCTCGCCGAGCCGGCCCGGAGCGCCGTGGTGCGGGTGCGCAACGGCGTTCCGGTGGTGACCGACGGCCCCTACCTCGAGTCCAAGGAGTTCATGGGGGGCTACTACATCGTGGACTGCGCCACCCGTGAGCGAGCACTGGAACTGGCTGCCCTGATCCCGGACGCCGGGGTGGAGGGCCTGGGCATCGAGGTCCGCCCGATCATCTTCTCCGCGGGCCCGACCGACTGAGTTGCTCCCCGCGCGGGTCAGAAGCCGGCGTGCAGGTAGCCGCCCCGGATGTACTCGGCACGCTCGTAGTCGGCCCACAGGTCCATCTCCTTGCGGTGGGCCGCCCGCCGGTGCTGGGCATTGGCCAGCGCGGTGGCGAGCGTCGCGGGCCGCAGCGCCGACGCGGCGTGCCGCGGCTCCGACGTGGCATCGTCGGACCAGCCCCCGAGCCGGGCGTGGGCCCGACGCTTGGCGGCGAACCGGGCGGCCGCGGTGGCCAGCGCGCCGTCCGAGGAGGCGGCGACGTCCGGCAGGGCGACCGGGCGGGCGCGCAGGACGCGGAGTGCGATCGCGACGCGCAGGGGCAGCCGCTCGACGGCCGGGGTGAGGTCCCGCAGCCTGCGCCGGCTCGGCTCCTCGACGAGGTGGAAGGTCAGCGCCGCGACGCCCACCGTGGACACCAGCACGACGACGCCGACGGCGTAGGCCTGCACGGTCTGCGGGCCCAGCCACGGGGAGCGCTCCAGGGCGTACCAGTAGATCTCGAAGAGCGGGATGTGCACGAGGTAGAGGCCGTAGGACAGCCGCCCGCCGTAGCCGAGCGCGGGTGTGGACAGCAGCATCGCCGGACCCCGGTCGGCCACTGCGAGCGCGGCCACGAGCAGCGGGAAGAGCCCGATCACCGCACCACCCCGGCCGGGGCCGGCGAGCTCCCCCGAGAGCAGGCCGGCAGCGATCACGACCGGCAGCACCGCCGCCGTGGCCGACGCGACGCGCCGGACGGTGGGTGTCCGGCGCAGCTTGCGGACGGCCAGGTAGGCGAGCGCGCCCGCCCCGAAGCCGCACAGGATGCGCACGAGCCAGCTCCACGGGAAGTACGGGCTGCCCGTGGCGAGGTACGCCCAGGTCATCGGCAGCATCAGCAGCAACGAGCCGCAGGCGAGCACCGCCGCGGGCAGCCGGCGGATCCGGTACAGCACGAGCGCGGCCACCGGGAAGAGCAGGTAGGCGAGCCACTCTGCGCTGATCGACCAGGTGGAGCCCACCCAGGAGGCACCGTCGAAGTAGGGGTCGTCCCAGAGCTGCACCAGGACGAGCTGCTGCAGGTACTGCCCGGCGTCGAGCACCGGCTGCACGGGCTGGAACGCGATCGCGCCGTCCGTGCCGACCGTCGCGCGCACGATCAGCCACACCCCGAACACGTGCAGCACCAGCAGGTACACCGGCCACAGCCGGCCCGCGCGCGCCCACAGGAACCGGACGGTGGCCCGCGGGCGCAGGGCGGGGCCGAGCTTGTCGAGGTAGGTGTAGGCGATCACGAACCCGCTCAGCACGAAGAACAGGTCCACGCCGAGGGAGCCCGAGGTGATCAGCGGCCCCAGTGCGCCGGCCACCTCGGCCACCCCCGGCAACGGGGTGAAGTGGAAGTGGAACAGCACCACCCACACCGCGGCGACGGCACGCAACCCCGTGAGGCCCCGGATTTCACCGGAGGATGCCGCTCGAGTACCGGATGGGGTGGCCGTAGGGCGCGAGCTCGTCACGCTCGGGAAAACGAAGCGTGGCTAAACAGCGGTGCGAGTGACACCCGGAACGTACCGGCTTGGCCGCCGTCCTCACGGAGCGTTCCCGCCCATGTCATCCGTTCGAGTGGACGATCCGAGGTCCTCGGCGCGCCTTCCCGCCGGTGGCGAGCACGGCGTGCTACCAGGCGTCGAGGTGCATCACGGTGTCCAAGGGCTCGCGCGGCGCCGGCCGGAACGTCTCGCCCGTGTAGTACGCCGTGGGCAGCAGCACGCCCTGACGCACGCCCTGCGGGATCCCGAGCAGCTCCCCGATCTCCCGCTCGTAGGCCAGGTGCAGGGTCGTCCACGCGGTGCCCAGCCCGCGGGCCCGGGCGGCCAGCTGGTAGCTCCACGCCGCCGGGAGCAGCGAGCCCCACAGGCCCGCCTGGTTGCCGGCCGGCAGCTCGCCTGCGACCGTGATGCACCCGAGGACGAGGACCGGCACGTCGCCCATCCGCTCCGCGAGGTGGTCGGCGGAGGTGGCGACGCGCGCGCCGACGACCTGCCGCTCGGCGGAGAGGCCCGCGAGCCGTGCGGCCCGCCGATCGCGGTAGGCGTCGTAGGACTGCTTGTAGTAGTCGCCGATGGCGCGGCGCCGGTCCGCGTCCGTGACGACGATCCAGTGCCACCCCTGCTCGTTGCTGCCGGTGGGGGCCTGCAGCGCCACCTCGAGGCTCTCCCGGACCAGCTCGATCGGTACCGGGCGTTCGAGGTCGAGGCGCTTGCGCACCGAGCGCGTGGTGGTGAGCAGGTCATCGGGGCCGAGTGGGAGAGTCATCCCCCGATCATGCCCTCACCCGGACGGGTCGCCGCGCTCGCTTAGGCTGCGCGGGTGCTTTCGCCTGCGCGGTCGGGGCCGGACAGCCCGCGGGACCCGCACCGCGACGGCGGCGCCGACACACCCGCCCGACCGGCTCCTGGTCCCGGCCGGGCCGCCGGCCTGTTCGGCCTGCTCGCCGTGCTCGCGGCGGTGGCATTCCCCCTCGCCCCCGTCGAGCAACCCGAGGCCACGTACTCCTGGACGGCGGCCGACGGCGCCGCCGCCATCCCGCTGCTGCCCTACCAACCCGTCGAGCTCACGGCGACCACGAGCTGCACGACCGCGCGGGAGGCGCCGCCCGGCCAGGTGCTGCTGTCCACGGTGCCGCTGAGCGCCGACGCGGCCGCCCGCCCCCTGCAGGGACTGCGGATCGCCGCCTCCGACGGGGCGGTACGGGTCGAGAGCGCCGGCGTCGACCTCGGCGCGGTGGAACTCCCGGCCGGCGACTGCACGCTGTCGGTCACCTCCGACCCGGGCCGCACATCGGTGCTCGTCGACGGCGAGCCGGCGCTCGTGCGGGAGGGGGACGTGCGGCCCGACGTCGCGGGCGCCTTCTCCGAGGTCCGCTCGGGGGTGGAGCTGCAGCTCACGACCGACAGCCGCTTCGAGACCACGATCTCCCCGCTGAAGACCGCGATCGGCGTGATCGGCGTGATCGCGCTGCTCGCCATGTTCGTCGCGCTGGGCAGGATCGACCGGACGCGACGCGTCCGGCTGCTCCCCCGGCGCTGGTGGCGGCCCCGGCCCGTGGACTGCGTGGTGACCGCCGGGCTCGGCGTGTGGTGGGCCATCGGCGCGATCACGGTGGACGACGGCTACATCGCGGGCATCGTGCGCAGCACCGGTAGCAACGGGTTCGTGGGCAACGCCTACCGCTGGCTGAACGCGCCCGAAGCGCCGTTCAGCTGGTTCTACGACCTCTACCGCCTCTGGTCCCTCGTCTCGGCGTCGACGCCGTGGATGCGCCTGCCGTCCACCGTGCTGGGCCTGCTCTGCTGGTGGCTGCTCTCCCGTCTGGTGCTCCCCCGGCTCGGCCGGTTCGCGAGTCGGCGCTGGGTGCCCTGGTTCGCCGCGCTGGCGTTCGCCACGTGGTGGATCCCGTTCGGCCTCGGGCTGCGGCCCGAGCCGTGGGTCGCCGTGGGTGCGCTCGCCGTGTTCCTGGCCGTGGAGCGGACGGTGGCGACGGCGCGCGTGCTGCCCCTCGCGGTCGCGCTCGTGCTCGCCGGCGCCACGACCGCGCTGACGCCGGGCGGCCTGCTCGCGTTCACGCCGTTCCTCGCGGCCGCACGTCCGCTGCTGGCCCTGCTGCGCACCCGCCACGACCTGCACACGCTGCCGCTGCTGGCCGTGCTGGTGGCCGCTCCGGCGTCGGCGGTGTTCCTGATGGTCCCCGACCAGAGCCTCGCCGCGATGCTGGAGTCCGTCCGGGTGCGCGCGGCCGTCGGCGGCGGCCAGCCGTGGTTCGAGGAGCCCGATCGGTACCGGCGCCTGCTCGAGTGGACGTTCCAGGGCGCGATCGGCCGGCGGGCGGCGGTGCTGGGCACGTTGCTCGCCGCGGTCGGCGTGCTGTGGTCGCTGCCGCGCACGAACACCGGAATCGCGGCCGGCCCGGCCCGGCGCCTCGTCGTGGGGCTGCTGCTGAGCTTGGCGACGCTGGCCTTCGCACCGACGAAGTGGACCCAGCACTTCGGCGACCTCGCCGGCTACGGCGCAGCCGTGCTCGTGCTGGGGGCGGTGGCGTGGTCGGCGGCACCGCTGCGACCCCGCCCGCGCGCCTTCGTCACAGGACTGGGGGTCACGACCGTCGTCTCCGCGATCGTCCTGGCCGGCTACAACCTCTGGCCCTACCAGGGCGCGTGGTTCACCCTCACGTTCAGCACGCTCTCCCCTCGGATCATGGACGTCCCGGTGGCGACGATCGTGCTGGTGGCCGGTGGCGGGGTCGTCGCCGTCCAGCTCGCGCGGTGGGTGTGGCAGCGGTCGGGCGGCGTTCCGGAGAGCCCGCTGCCCCGCGGGCTGCCGGCTCCCGCACCCCTCTTCGCCGTCGTGCTGGTGGCCGTTCTGGCGCTGCAGGTGCTCACCATCGTGCGGGTGGCGGTGACGCACCGCGACAGCTACACCCTCGCCTCGGACACGGTCTCCACCCTGGGCGGCCGGCCGTGCGGCTTGCAGGAACGGCTGTCGGTGGAGACCGATCCCGCGGCCGGGGTGCTGCCCGTCGCCGAGGGCGCACCCGGCGGCACGCTCCCGATCGACGTGGGCGGGCGCCTCGTCCCCGGCGTGGCGGTGGCCGGGCGGACCACCACGCCGTGGTTCGCGCTCGACCCGCAGCAGCGGACCCAGACCCTTCCCGTGGTCGTCTCGACGTCCGGGACGCTGCAGCCCGGTGACGGGCTGTTCCTCGAGTTCGGCGACGGGGCCGGCGTGCTGGAACGCAGGCGCATCACGCCGAGGCTGCCCCTGGACGACATCCGGGAGCTCGCTCCTCCCGGCGCCGTGACGGCGCGGCTGGACGTCGACGCGCCGGATACCGGCCGCGCGCTCGCGACGCTGCCGCGGGCGCCGCGGCTGACCCCGATGACGGCGCTGCTCCCGCCCGGCAGCAGCGCCGTCCTCGACTGGCCGGTCGCGTTCCTCTTCCCCTGCCTCGACCCGGAGCCCTTGCGGCTGGGCACCGCACCGCTCCCGGAGTGGCGCGTGGCGCCGCCCCTCGACGACACGGAAACGCACATCACGTACCGGCCCGAGTTCGGTGGGCCCTACGTCGCACCACGGCTGCTGATCACCGAACGGCGGATGCCCACCTACCTCGCCGGTGACCCACTCCGGGACGCGGGACAGGTCTACCGCTGGGTTCCCACCACCCCGCTCGCGCGACCGGAGCCGGCCGTCGCATGGCACACGGTGACCGGATGGCAGCAGAACGGCCACCCGCGGATACCCGGGATCGACCCGGTCGGGTAACCCCCCGGGCCACGGCCCGAACGCCCGGCCCCCACAATGGCCGGAAAGGCACCAGACGACCGGAGGACGGCCGCGCGCATGCTTCGCACATCGGACAGCACGGATCGGGCGGCCACGCCCGCGACGGAGGAGCGGCCGGCCGACCGGACCCCGACCCCCCTGCTGGCACAGCGCGGGCTCTTCTTCGGGCCGTCCTCCCTCGTGCCGGAGGACCTCTACTCGGTGGTCGAGCGGGGCGCCGCGCGCCGCGAGCGGGACCGGGTGGCGCTCGCCCCCGGCTCACGGGTGAGCACCAACACCTACTTCGGGCGGTTCCACGCCACCTACTGGCAGCGCTGGACCGACGTCGGCGAGGTCGAGGTCTCGGCCGTGGCCAGCGGCACCGGCCGGCTGCGGCTGATCGCGTCGGACACCAACAAGGTGTGGCGCATCGTCGCGGCCGTCGACGTCGAGGACGGCGAGGCCACCACGGTGCGGCTCGTCGGGCCCGTCGACCGGTTCGTCGACGGCGGTGGCATGTGGCTCGAAATCGCCACCGAGACCGATGAGCTCACCGTCTCCGACGTGCGCTGGACGGTGGCCACCACCCGCCCGGTGCCGCCCACGGACATCGCCATCACCACCCACAACCGCGTCGACGACTGCCTCAACACCCTCCAGGCACTCGCCCACGACCCCGAGGCCCTCGAGTGCATCCGCACGGTGCACGTCGCCGACCAGGGCAGCGACCCGATCGAGTCGCGCGAGCGGTTCGGCGAGATCGCCGCGGCGCTGGGCGAGCGCCTGAGGTACGTGCGCCAGCCGAACCTCGGCGGTGCGGGGGGCTTCGCGCGCGGCATGCTCCACTCCACCGAGGGCACGCCGGACCAGCACGCCGACGTCCTGCTCATGGACGACGACGTGCTCCTCGAGCCGGAGATCCTGGTCCGGCTCACGGCGTTCGCGGCGAGCACGCGACACCCGATGATCGTCGGCGGGCAGATGCTCAACCTGCTGCACCCCGGCCACCTGCACATCTCGGCCGAGTACGCCGACCCGGAGCAGCTCCTGATGGGGCTGAAGATGCCCGGTGCCCTGCGCGAGGCCTACCTGATGGGTGTGGACGAGCGGCGGATGCCGATCAACCAGGAGCGGCGGGTCGACACCGAGTACAACGGCTGGTGGTCCTGCCTGATCCCGGCCGCGGTCATCCGCGCGGTCGGCTACCCGCTGCCGCTCTTCCTGCAGTGGGACGACATCGAGTACGGATACCGGGCCCGCGAGCACGGCTTCCCCACCGTCTCCCTCCCCGGCGCCGGCGTCTGGCACGCCGACTTCGGCTGGAAGGACGGGGACGAGTGGCAGCGGTACTTCACCGTCCGCAACGGCCTCATCATGGCCGCGCTGCACAGCGGCTTCTCGATACGCAAGATCACCGGTCGGCTCACGCAGCTGGTGTCGCACCAGCTGGTGGCGATGCAGTACGGGATGACGGCCACACTGCTGCAGGCCGTCGAGGACTTCCTGGACGGGCCGGAGATCCTCTGGGACGGCTCCGCCGGAGCCCTCGCGCGGGTCCGCGAGATCCGCAAGGCGTACCCGGAGACCGTGATGCACCCGATGTCGGAGGCGGGCGGTGAGTTCCACGACCGGCCGGTGATCCGCGCGTCCAACGAGCCCGGGAGCGAGAGCCTCACCTTCCTGAAGCGGGTGGCCTACCAGGTCGCGGGCCGCTCGGCGTACCGCACGGGGTCCGTGCCCGCGGGCGACGCGCACTGGTGGCACGTCTCCCTGTTCGAGCGCGCCATCGTCACCGACATGTCCGAGCAGGGCTTCCGCGTGCGCACCCGGGACAAGCAGGAGGCCCTCGAGCTCGCCCGCCGCGGCGCGCACCTCCTGCGCCGCTTCGTGCGCGAGGCCCCGGCCGTCACCGGCCGCTACCGCACGGAGCTGGGGCGCCTCTCCAGCCGGGAGAACTGGATGCGGCTCTACGGGCTGGGCGACTGACGCCGGGGCTTCGCCCCTCAGCGCTCGAACACCTCGCGGGCCCACGCCTCCCGGCTGGTCAGCTCCGGCAGCGCGGCGCGGTAGCGGCGCTGCAGGCCGGGCCACGCCTTCGCGATGTGCCGGTACTCCGAGACCGCGTTCTTGAGCATGGTCCGGAACATGGCCGGGTCGCGGCGGCGGAACGTCACCCCGCGGCCGTCCGGGGTGGCGACGGTGGCGGAGTCGAGCCGCGACAGCACGAACCACTGCGCGTGCCGCGCCGGGACGTTGCGCTGCGGCACGGCCTGGTGGACGGGGTCGGGTGCGCGCAGGTTGTGCAGCACGCCCCGCGCCAGGCCCTTCACCGCACCGATCTTGCCCGCGGGCGGCTCCGGGAACACCTGGGCCGACAGCGCGTCGAGGTCGGAGAGCGGCACCTGCGTGGCCGAGTCCAGCGGGCGGCCGTCGTCGAACTCGGCGCGCTTCGCGCGGATGTCACCGAGCACCGTGGGCAGGCTCGGGAACAGGTGCTCGGGCCCGGACAGGAAGTCGCGCAGCGCCATCTGCTGCAGCGCGACCGCCGAGTACTCCAGCAGCAGCAGGTGCCGCACCGTGCGCTTGAGCGTGTCCCGCAGCAGCGCGGTGGGGTTGTCGGGCCCGTGCAGCGCGGCGGCGACGAACCGGTTGCGGTAGTGGAAGTAGGCCTGCCAGTCGCTCGTGTCGTCCTTCTCGAGGAACGACATGTGCCAGATCCCGATACCCGGCACGGTGGCCGTCCGGTAGCCCTTCGCGCGGGCGCGCAGCCCGTACTCGGCGTCGTCCCACTTGATGAACAGGGGCAGCGGCATGCCGACGTCCTCGGCGACCACGCGCGGGATCAGGCAGGTCCACCAGGCGTTGTAGTCGACGTCGACGCGCCGGTGCAGCCACGGGGTCTGGCGCAGCGGCCCGTCGGCCAGGTCGTGGTGCGGCTCGGTGCCGGGCGCGTTCCGCCACAGGAACGTGCCCCGGTCGACGACCTCGCCCATCGTCGAGAGCTGCGAGCGGGCCTGCAGCGACAGCATCTGCCCGCCGACGAGCATCGGCGAGCGGGAGTAGCGGGAGAACGCGACGGCCCGCAGCACCGAGTCCGGCTCGAGCAGGATGTCGTCGTCCATGTAGAGGATCTGCTCGCAGTCGGTGTGCTCGAGCGCCTCGTACATGATCCGCGCGTAGCCCCCGGAACCACCGAGGTTGGGCTGGTCGATGATCTTCAGCTTGTCGCCCAGCGCGGAGGCGGCCTGCTCGAAGCCCGGCTCCTCGCGCACCTTCTTGGTGCCCTGGTCCGGGACGATCACCGCGGTGATCGCCTCGCGCACGAGCGGGTCCTCGCCGAGGGCGGCGAGGGTGGCCACGCAGTCGGCGGGCCGGTTGAACGTGGGCGTGCCCACCGCAACCGCGGCCCGGCCGGTCGGCTCGTCGGCGGCGTACCAGCCGCCCGCGTGCAGGATCAGCTCGCCCTCGTCCGTGGTGAGGTCGAACCAGTACCACCCGCCGTCCTCGAACGGCCGCAGGTCGAGCGGCATGTCGAGCTCCTGGCGCCCCGTCACCACGACGCCCCGCTCGAAGATGGTGGAACCGTCGGACTTGGTGCGGTAGACGTCCACCCGGCCGGCCCCCTGGAGGGACAGCTTCAGGTGCACCTCGGTGAGCCGGCTCCAGCGCCGCCAGTACCCGGCCGCGAACGCGTTGAAGTACGCGGCGAAGGAGACCTCGCTCTGCTCCGGCACCACCGCCGACGTGCGTGACGTGGCGCGCAGCCTGCGAGCGCTGACCGCCGAGCCCGTGAGGTTCACCTTCTTCGGCTCCGCCCCCCCGGTGACGGCCGGCACCGCGGTGAGCCGCATCCCCGTCCGTTCGTCGAGGTAGAGCGAACGGACGCTCATCGGATCACCCGTGCGAGGCAGGATCACCCGCTGCAGCAGGTGACCGTCGACCGGAGGCGGCGTCGCGCCGCGGCGGCGCGCCGGCTTCGAGCGGGGCGGCGTCTCGGAAATCGTCATCGAGGGTGGGTCCTGTGTCGTCGAGGGCCGAGCAGATATCCGTGCGTTACTCAGCGCCCGAGAGTAGCGACGCTGCGTCCGGCCGCGCGCCGGCGGGGCGCCCTCGTCGACGTGGTCGGGCCGCTCCCGCGGGAGCGCGGGCTCTTCGCACCGGCTCGCGGAGCCCACGCGGCACGCCGTTCCCGCCGTCCGCACAGATGACAGGTGTCACCGGGACGGCTGACAGGCATCACGACGTTCCATGATCATCGTGACTGCCGCCGGCCGGTGCCGCGGCGCGAAGGTGGGACACGACGCCGAAAGGCGCTCCCCACGATCGATTGGACTCATGATGAGACCCAGATACTTCCGGGCAACGGCAGGCGTGCTCGCGATGACCGCGGCCGCGCTCGTCGGTTTCGCCGGCAGCGCCACCGCCGGCGAACCGCCGCCCAGTGAGTGGGACCACCGGTGGACCGATAGGGGCGTTGCGGTTTACGTCCGGGAGTACGGAGACCGCATCTCGGTCTGTGACACGGCCGCGGATGGATCCAACGCCTACGTGCAAGTTTCCTGGGGGTCGGACGCCGACGGCTACTCGTTCTACACGAGCGGGGGCAAGGGCGATTGCAGATCGTCTTCCCAGAACATCCCCGAAGGAGTGTGGGTTGGCATCAGGTACGCCGGCAGCGGACCCATCAAACCGGCGGAGTTCAAGAACGACCATTGATCCGACGTCCCGCGCACCGGACCAGGGGTTCAACGGGCTGACCCACGACGCACACCGCGGAGGCCGCCGGGTGGGGTAGCTTGCTTCTCGGCAAGCAACTTCACGTCGGAGGAGGCCCCGGGTGACGTCCGAGACCGGGGCGCTGCGGCGCCTCGCCGTCCCGGTGTTCCTGCCCGCCGCGGTGTTCGGCATCGGGCAGGGCGCCGCGGTGCCGGTGGTGGCGCTGCAGGCCAGGGAGCTCGGGGCCTCGGCGGGCGGCGCGGGGCTCATCGTGGCCCTCCTCGGCCTCGGCATGGTGGTCGGTGACCTCCCCGCCGGCCGGATCGTCACCCGCATCGGCGAACGGGCGGCCGTGCTGCTCGGGAGCGGGGTCGGGGCCGTGGGAACGGCGCTCTGCCTGCTGTCCTGGACGCCGGTGGTGCTCGGCATCGGCGTCGGGATGTACGGCGTCGCGACCGCCGTGTGGGCGCTGGCGCGCCAGGCCTACATCATCGAGACGGTGCCGACCGCGCTCAGGGCGCGGGCGCTGTCGGCGATGGCCGGGATGAGCCGGGTGGGCACCCTGGTCGGCCCCTTCCTCGGGGCGGCCGTCGTGTACCAGCTCGGCCCGCGGGGCGGCTTCCTCGTGGAACTGGTGGCCGTGGTCGTCGCCGGCGCCCTGATGGCCGGAATGCCCGCGGTCGAGTCCGACCGGGGTGGCGGCCGCCCCGCCCAGAGCCTCCTCTCGGTGCTGGTCGCCCATCGGCGGGTGCTGGGCACGCTCGGCGTGAGCGCCCTCGTCATGGGCGCCTCCCGGGCCTCTCGCACGGCGGTGCTGCCGCTGTGGGCCGACCACATCGGCCTCGACGCGACCACCACCAGCCTGCTCTTCGGCGTCGGCGCGGCCGTCGACGTCGCGCTGTCCTACCCGGCGGGACGGTGGATGGACCTGCGGGGCCGCCGGCCCGTCGCCGTCGGCTCGCTGGTGACGTTCGCCGCCGCGCACGTCGCCCTGCCGCTCACGGGGACCGTGGTCACCCTCGGGCTCGTCGCGGTGCTGATGGGCGTCGCGAACGGGCTGAGCAACGGCCTGATCATGACGTTGGGCGCCGACTCCGCGCCGGAGGACGGGCGCGCGGAGTTCCTCGGCGCGTTCCGCCTCTGCCACGACACCGGCGCCCTCGCCGGGCCGCTGGTGCTCGCCGGCGTCACCGCCGTGGCCACGCTGGGGCTGGGCTCCATCGCGCTCGGCGGGCTCTCGGCGCTCGGCGCAGGCGGCATGGCGCGTTGGGTGCCACGGCGGCCGCGGGCGGATCGGGGCTCGCCGGCCCGGCGGTGAGCCCACCGGCTCGACGAGCGGCACGTTCGTCGGCACCCAGCCGACGAGAGTGCCGTTCGTGCAGCTCAGCGGCGGCGCCTCAGTCCTCGGACTCCGTGCCCGACAGCGCCTTGCCGTCGGCGAGGTACGGGCGCAGGCGGTTGTCGAACATCGTGAGCGCCGAGCCGATGGCCATGTGCATGTCGAGGTACTTGTACGTGCCCAGCCGCCCACCGAACAGCACGTTCGAGTTCGCGGTCTCCTTGCGGGCGAGCTCGCGGTAGCGCTGCAGCTTCGTCCGGTTGTCCGGGGTGTTGATCGGGTAGTAGGGCTCGTCGCCCGACTCCGCGAACCGCGAGTACTCGCGCACGATGACGGTCTTGTCCGACCGGTAGTCCCGCTCCGGGTGGAAGTGCCGGAACTCGAGGATGCGGGTGTAGGGCACCTCGGCGTCGTTGTAGTTCACGACCGGCGTGCCCTGGAAGTCGCCGGTCTCGACCACTTCCTGCTCGAAGTCGAGCGTGCGCCACCCCAGCTCGCCCTCGACGAACTCGAAGTAGCGGTCGAGCGGGCCGGTGTAGACGGTGGGGGTGCGGGCCGGGATCTGGTCGCGCACCTCGAAGTAGTCGACGTCGAGCCGCACGTCGATGTTCGGGTGCTCGGCCATCCGCTCCAGCCACGCGGTGTACCCGTCGACCGGCAGGCCCTCGTACGTGTCGTTGAAGTACCGGTTGTCGAACGTGTACCGGACCGGGAGCCGCGTGATGATCGACGGGTCGAGCTGCGTGGGCTCGGTCTGCCACTGCTTGATCGTGTAGCCCTTGATGAACGCCTCGTAGAGCGGGCGCCCGACCAGCGAGATCGCCTTCTCCTCGAGGTTCTGCACGTCCTTCGAGTCGACCTCGGACGACTGCTCGGCGATCAGGGCGCGGGCCTCGTCGGGGGTGTGGCTGTGACCGAAGAACTGGTTGATCAGGGCCAGGTTCATCGGGAACGCGTAGACCTGGTCACCGGCACGGGCGAAGACGCGGTGCTGGTAGCCGGTGAACTTCGTGAAGCGGTTGACGTACTCCCACACCCGCTCGTTCGACGTGTGGAACAGGTGGGCGCCGTAGCGGTGGATCTCGATGCCGGTCTCCGGCTCGACCTCGGAGTAGGCGTTGCCGCCGATGTGCGAACGGCGTTCCAGCACCAGCACCCGCTTGCCCAGCTCACTTGCGGCCCGTTCGGCCACGGTGAGGCCGAAGAAGCCGGAGCCGACGACGACGAGGTCGTATCCCGCGTAGCTCACGCCCACCGAGGGTAGTGGGCACCTCCGGCACGCCCCGACCCTGGCATCACCGGGACGCGAGACCCGGGCGTGTAGGTTCGCGCAGGTTGCCGTGATCCGGCGACGGCGGGAGTCCGGGGGTTCGGCAGGTGAGTGGCGGCGCGCAGGTGGTGGCGCTGTACGTGCTCACACTCTGGGTGCCCGGTCTGGTGCTCGGCGGGCTCGCCGGGTTGCGTGGCTGGACGCTCGCCGCCGCCGCCCCGCTGCTCACCTATGCCGCCGCCGGGCTGTTCGGGCCGCTCTTCGCCGGGCTGGGCATCGGGTGGTCGCCGACGAGCGCCGGGCTGCTCCTCGTGGTGCTCTGCGCCGTGGCGGTGCTCGTGCGTTTCGCCATCCGGCAGCGGTACGGCGCCGCGGACCGTGCCGCGCCACCGGTGTGGGACCGCTGGACGCACGCCGGCGTGGCCGTTGCGCTCGGCGGGATCGTCGTCCTCGGCGGCACCGTGATCTGGGCGGGTGTGGGCCACCTCTCCGCGATCCCGCAGGACTGGGACGCCGCGTTCCACGCCAACGGCATCCGGTGGATCGCCGACACCGGCGACAGCAGCCTCACCGGGATGGCGAAGGTCAACTGGTACGAGGACGACGTCGAGGTCTTCTACCCGAACGCCTACCACCTGCTGGCGGCGCTGGTACGGGGGATCACGGACGCGGACATCCCCACCATCCTCAACGCGCACACCGTGCTGCTGCCCGGGATGGGCGCGCTGACCATCGTCGCGCTGGTGCACCGGTTCGGTGGGCGCGGCGTGCTCGCCGTGGCCGCGGCGGGCTGCAGCGTCGCCTTCACCTCGTTCTACGACATGCTGTGGCGCGGGCCGCTGCTCCCGTTCGTCACCGGCGCCGTGCTGATGCCACTGGCCGCCGTGCTGCTGGTGGACGTCCTCGACTCGCAGGGCAGGCGGCAGATCGGCCGCGGGCTCCTGTTCGGGCTGGGCCTGCTCGGCATGATCGCGCTCAACCCGGCCACCCTGTTCACCGCGGCCGTGTTCGTCATGCCCGCGATGGTGCAGCGGTGGGTGGGGCGGCCACGCCTGTTGCTGCGGGAGCCGCTGATCGTGCTCGGAGCCGGCACCGGAGCGGCCGTGCTCGCACTCCCCCAGGTGCTCGGTTCGATCGGCAGCGCATCGGGCGAGCCGGTGTACGACTGGCCTGCGGAGCTGACGCAGTCGGAGGCCCTCGGCGAGCTGCTGGCGCTCGCGCACGACGGCCTCCACCCGCAGTGGTGGCTGGTGCTCGTGGCCGCCATCGGCATCGCCGCGCTCCGGCGGCTGGGCGACCTGCGCTGGATCTTCGCCTCGGGGTTCATCTTCGGCACGATGTTCGTGCTCGCCGCGTCGTCGGACGATCCGTGGGTCAACACGATCACCCGGCCCTGGTGGAACGACCAGTGGCGGCTCATCGGGCTGTGCGTCGTGCCCGTCGCCGTGCTGGCCGGTCACGGCCTCGCCGAGCTGCAGCGCGACGCGGCCGCCGGCCTCAGCGCGATCGCCGAGAAGGTCGAGGCCGGCCCGCCGCCCCTGGCGCGCACCGCGGCGTCGGTCGTCGCGGCCGGCATGGTCCTGACGCTGTTCGTCGTGGCGAGCGAAGACCTGTACCTGGGGCGCAACGTGGCGCGGATGCGCCTGTCCGCCCCGGACGGGCCCGTCGTGTCGTCGCTGGAGGCCGACGCGATGCACGTGCTCGCGCGGCTGGTGCCGCCCGACCAGCGCGTCATGAACGACCGCGGCGACGGCTCGGCGTGGATGTACGCGATCGCCGGCGTGCACCCGGTCGCCGGCTTCTACAACTTCTCCGGCATCGGGCCGGACGCACAGCTGCTGAACACGCGCTTCAACAGCTACCCGGTGGACCGCTCGGTGCGCGCGGCGGTCGCCCGGCTCGACGTCTCCTACGTGATGCTCGGGCGGGGCTTCGTCCGCACCGACTGGCGCCGCGCCCCCGGCTTGCTCGGTCTGGAGGACGCCTCGTGGCTCCAGACGGTCTACCGGAACAAGGACGCGGTCATCTACCGGATCAAGGCTCGGCCCTCATAGGGAATAACCTTGCGCCCGTGTCTGCGCGCACGGAGGCGGGGACGGACGGGCCGGCGTTGACGGCCGCCGCCCCGGCTGTCGACGCGCCAGGTCGGCGAGCGCGCCTCGCGATCGGCGCGGGCGAGGTCGTCGCCTGCGTGGGCGCGGCACTCGGCTCGGTGCAGCTGAGCCAGTCGGTGGAGGTCGACCCGCTGGACCGGGTCGGCCAGGTGAGCGGCCTCGCGGCGCTCGACCTGCGGTTCGTCCTGCTGGGCCTGGCGGTACTCGTGGCCTGCGTCGCGACGGCACGCCACCCGCGGGTGTTCGCGGTGGTCAGCAGGCTCGCCTGCGCCGCCGTCGCCGGCCTCGCCACCGGGCTCGTCGCGGGCGGGATCGTGCTCGCGCTGCACGGCACGACGTGGGCGCTCTTCGCGAACTGGGGCGACTCCGGCCAGCTCATCCGCTGGGCGGACGACATCGTCGCAGGCCGGCCGGTGCCCGCCAGCTACCCGCCCGTGGCGCTGCACCTGATCGCCCGTTGGGCCGAGCTCACCGGTGACTCGACGGCGGGTGCCCTGCGCACGTCGCAGGTGGCGGGCACGGCGCTCTTCGGGCCGCTGGCATACCTGTCGTGGCGGCTGGTGGTGCCGCCGGTGTGGGCGCTGGCGGTGGCGCTCGTGGCGGCGATACCGCTGCTGGAGCCGTACAAGCCGTACACCACCGTGGTGCTCGTGGCGCTGGTGCCGCTGCTGGTCGCGTTCGTGCGGGCGCTCCACCGCGCCGCCACGACGACGTGGGCCCGCCTCGCGCTCGCCGGCGCCGCGACGGGCGTGGCGCTCGGGGTGCTGTTCAGCGTCTACTCCGGCTGGTTCCTCTGGTCGGCGCCGGGCGCGCTGGTCGTCGTACTGGTCCGGTTCCCGTGGCGCGCCCCGTTGCGCGGCCTCGCGCTGCTCGGGACGGCGGCGGCCGGCCTGGTCGCGGTGGCGTGGCCCCACCTGTTCGGGCTCATCGCCGCCGCGGGCACGGTGCAGGACCGCTACTTCTACTTCGACACCGCCGTCGAGCCCGCCTACATCGCGATGTGGCGCAACGACCTGCCCGGTGACGTCGGCCCGTGGCCACCGCTGGGCGAGCTCGCCGGCGTCGGCGTGTTCACGGTGCTGCTGGTGGTCGGGCTCGGCACGGCCGTCGCGGTGGCGGGCCGCCGGACCGCGGTGCTCACCGTGGGTGCCCTGCTGGCCGGGGCGTGGGTGCTGCGGCTCGCGATCGCCTCGCAGATGTACGAGACCCAGACCGTGCAGCTCTACCCGCGCACCACCGCCGAGATCCTCTTCTGCCTGCTGCTCATGGTGGTGCTCGCGGCGCGGTACGGGGGCAGGCGGCTGCAGGACGCCTGGCGGGCGCGGGCGGTCACGGGGAACGGGCACGTTCCGCGGAACGCGGCACCGCTCATCGGCGCCCTCTGCGCGGCGCTGCTGCTCGCGTTGTCGATGGGCTCGGCCACCGCAGACAGGTACCAGCCGCGCCACGATCACTCGGTCGGCCTGCTGGCCTACGTGGCGCAGCACGTGCGCGAGCCGGACGGGACGTGCCCCGAGTACAGCGGGCCGAGCGGGTGCGCGCCGGATCCGGGGGCGCTGCTGAGAGGCGGCTGGCCGCCGCATGGCTGATCTGCACTCGGCCCCGGGGTCGCGGCGCGGCTACTGCGATCTTCGACGGCCCGGGGTGTCACACTTGACGGTGACGTCGAGGAGGGCTCCATGACGATCCAGCCGGTCGCCCCGCTGCACCTGCTGACGGTGGCCGAGTACCTCGCCATCGGAGAGGTCGAACCGGGCTACTCGGAACTGGTCGAAGGGCGTTTGCTGATGTCACCGAGCCCGGTGCCGGATCACAACTACGCCGCGGCGGAGTTGCGAGACCAGCTGCGTTCCCAGCTGCCGAGCGGTATCGACGCCATCCCGGACATGGACGTCGACCTGCAGCTCGCCCCGCCCGAGACCCCCGGCACCGTCCGCCGTCCCGACCTGATAGTCGTGCCCCGAGACGCGCGGTTGCGGGTTCGCCGTGAGGGTGGGGTGATCCGCGCCTCCGAGGTGCTCGTGATCGTCGAGGTGCTGTCCCCCGGGACGAAGCGCACCGACAACGTCCTCAAACGCAGCGAGTACGCCGACGCCGGCATCCCGCACTACTGGATCGTCGACATCGAGCCGCCGGTATCGCTGCTCGCCTGCCACCTCGCCGGCGAGTTCGGCTACGCCGACGGCGGGGGCCTCACCGGCACGTTCTCGGCCGCGGAGCCGTTCCCGGTGGAGATCGACCTCGACGCGCTTCTCTGATCTGAAGGCGCGACCAGAAATTAGCGAGCCGGCGGGACGAGCGCGTTCCCGCAGGACGCGCGGGGCGATCGGCGGGCGTTCTCATCGGCGGCAACCGCCTGGGCGGCGCGCCCGCGAATCGCGGCGAGGTCCCCCGGCCCGAGCGCGTCCCGTCGCACCCAGTCGGTGACGCCGGCCGGGCTCGTCCCGATCCGGTAGTAGTCCGCGGACAGTCGCGGGTCGCGGAGCAGCCCCGTCATCCGCGCCCAGTCGAGGTTGAGCGTGAGGAAGGCCGGGCGCACCTCGCGCAGGAGGTGGGTACGCAGGCCGGGCATGTCACCGGCCGCCCAGAACCGGGCGATCCGCCGGTCGGCGAGGCCGACCATGTCGACCAGCCGCAGGTCGCTGACGAGCGCGGCGCCGCCGAGATCGGGCGCCGCCAGGACGGGGTCGGGGACGTCGACGAGCTCGGCGTAGGAGTTGATGGCCCGCCCGGTGTTCTCGGCCACCAGGCAGAGGGGTGCGGTCGGGGCGGCGCGGAAGGCCCGCGCACCGTCGACCAGCACCAGTCCCGAGACGGTGGCCGCTCCCACCGCGAGCACGACCGTGACTACCCGGCCGCGCGCCGCGAGCCGCGGCGCGACCAACTCGGCCGCCGTCACCCCGGCGAGCGCACCCAGCGGCCACACCGGCGTGGCGAACCGGAGCTGGCCCATCCAGTCCGGCGTCAGTACACCGAAGGCCACGGCGGCGAGCGCGAGCGGCACGAGCAGCACCACCAGCGCGCGGCGCCGGCTGTCCCGGCCGACCAGGGCGGCGCCGACGGCGGCGACGGCCAGCAACGCCGCGGGCCAGCCGATGTAGGTCACGAGCTCGCCGGGACGGGTGGCGGCGGCGAGGCCGGGCAGGCCCTGCGCCTTGGCGATGGCCGTGTTCGGCAGGTACTCCCCGAACACCGCCAGCCGCCAGGCCAGGTAGGCCCCCGTGGGCACGGCGAAGACGAGCAGGCTCAGCGCGGCGGCCCGCACGGCGCGGCCAAGGTCGGCGCGGTGGAGCAGCACGAGCGCGGCGAGGGGGAACGCCGCCGCGTACACCAGCCCGTCCGGGCGGGTGAGCGCGGCCAGCGCGGCGAGCAGCCCGCACCACACGGCGGTGGCGGGCTCGAGCAGGCGGCCTGCGACGACCGCACGGACCAGGACGGCCGCGAGCCCGGCCGCGGCGAGCGCCAGCAGCGCGTTCTCCAGCCCGGACACCGTCCAGATCACGAAGGACGGCACGGCCGCGGTCACCAGGCCCGCGACCGCGGTGACGAGGACGGGCCGGCGGCTCACCGCCGACGCCGCGGCGTAGCAGCAGGCGAACACACCGGCGACCATGAGCAGGGCGAGCAGCTTCGGGAACGCGACGTAGTCGGGCACCCCGAACCACGCGCCGCGGTCGAACAGCCCGACCCAGCGGGCCAGCACCAGCAGGCCGAGCCACGCCGGGTTCGAGAACCCCTCGACGGGCTCGGCCCCGGGCTGCAGCACCGCTCCCGCGCCGGTCGCGATCGACCGGGCGTACGCGAACGTGATGCCGGCGTCGTCGACGATCCACCGGCCGTAGAGCAGGGCGTGGGCACCGAACGCGGCCGTCGGCACGCCGACGGCGACGCCCGCCCGCAGCCACCACGCGGTGGGCGCGGGATCGTCGGGGATGGCTGCCGGCCGCGTGGCCACCGGCCCCCGGTGGGCCACGGTCACGCGCCGAAGGCGTGGCGGGCGAGCGTGCGGACACCGCCGAGCCCGCCGTGCCGGGCCGCGCCCGGCAACCGGGTGAGCGCGTTCAGCCGCGACGACAGGTGCCTGCGGGCCGCACCGGCCGCGCGTGGCCAGCCCCGCGCGGCCATCCGGTCGGCGGTCTCCAGGAAGAACGTGCGCTCCTCGGCGAAGCGCCTGCCGTCGGCGGCGTGCGCGGAGGACACCGACGCGTCGTGCCGCCGGTATCGGAAGCACGTGGCCGGCTCCACGAGCAGCGACTCGCCGTCGAGGACGAGGTCGAGCACGAGGGCGAGGTCCTGCACGACGTCGACGCCCTCGCGGAACCCGGTGCGCCGCAGCGGCTCGGACCGCCAGCAGATCGACGGGAAGTACAGCCAGTTGCCCCGCAGCAGGCTCACCGCGAGCTCCTGCCCGGAGAGGACGGTGGCGTCGGTGACCCGCGGCGCGTAGACCCAGCGCTTGCCCAGGTCCACCAGCGAGCGCGCGGGCGCGCCGTCGGCGTCCACCACCTCGACGCCGGGCTGGATGATCGCGACGTCGGGGTGTGCCGCGTGCGCGCGGCGCACGGTGCCGACGTAGCCGGGGAGCATCAGGTCGTCGTTGCCGACGAGCACGGCGAGGTCGTGCTCGACCAGGTCGACGCACTGCTGGAAGTTGCGGTTGATGCCCAGGTTGCGCGGGTTGAGCCGGTAGCGGACCCGCTCGTCGCCCAGGCCCGCGCACCACTCGGCGAGCGCGCCGTCGGCCGACTCGCCGGTGTCGTCGAGGATCGTGAGCCGCCAGTTCGGGTCGTCCTGGGCGAGCACGCTGCGGATGGTGGCCTGCACCAGGTCCAGGCGCCCGTAGTGGGGCAGCATGACGTCGACGGTGGGGCCGTCAGTGGTCACCGGGTGCCGTCCTCCGCCCCCACCGATGTGCGGTCACCGTCGCCGGTGGCCACGCTGACGACCTGCGCCGACTGCAGCCCGCGCTCGCGGTTGATGAGCTCCGCCTCGCGGATGGCGACGGTGCGCGCCAGCTCGGTGTAGCGCCGGTCGACCACCCGGAACCGCTGGTACATGCTGAACATCCCGGCCATGAACGCCACGACCAGTGCGTAGAGCACGAGGTCGGTGCCGCGCCCGACGCCGAGGAAGTGCGCGACCACCGAGAGGTCGTTCGGCCGCATCACCGCGTAGACGTTCGCCAGCGCGAAGAGCACGAGCGCGATCCGCTTGCTCGCCTGCACGTAGATCGTGCCGGAGCTGCGGACGAAGACGTACATGATCGTCAGGACCGCGAGCACGAGGATGAACTGGATGAGCACGGCTGGTCAGCCTCCCCGGTGGCGGACGGACAGGTCGAAGAGGATGTTGACCCCGTTCAGCAGCGACTGGCCCTTGCTGCGGGAGTACTCGGTGTAGCGGATCGACACGGGGATCTCCCGCACCCGCCACTTCGAGCGCCCGAGGTACGACACGATCTCCGACGCGTGCGCCATGCCGTTCATCGTGATCTGCATGTGGTCGGCGACGGGCCGGGTGAGCACCCGCATGCCGTTGTGCGCGTCGGTGAGACGCAGCTTGCGTCCCGCCGGGCTGAGCAGCACCGCGACCCGCAGCACGATCCGCTTGATCAGCGGGACCGACTCGGTGTGGTCGGCGAACCGGGTGCCGAGCACGACGTCGGCGGCGCCGGACCGGGCGAGGTCGACCATCGCGGCGGCGTCCTCCAGCCGGTGCTGGCCGTCGGCGTCGTAGGTGACGAAGTACTGCGCGCCGCGCTGCACCCGGGCGTAGGTCAGGCCCGTCTGCAGGGCCGCGCCCTGGCCGAGGTTCACCGGGTGCCGGACGAGGTGCGCGCCGGTGCGCAGCACGGCCTCGGCCGAGCCGTCCCCGCTGCCGTCGTCGACGCAGACGACGTTGGGGAAGACCGTCAGCACCTGACGTACGACGGACTCGAGCACCGGCGCCTCGTTGAAGACCGGGATCACGACCCAGACGTCCTCGTTGCGCCTGCCGTCGACGGTGGTCACACCGGTCTCCTCCGGGTCGATCTCTCCAGGCATGGCCGCGCCAACCTACCGGCGCCCCGTGGCGGGCGATGCACCCACGCCCGTGGACGGCGCGTGCAGCGCCCGGAACACCCCGACCAGCAGCACGGCGAACACCACGAGCGGGCCGACGAGCTGGGCCATGAGGGCCGCGGCGATCGGCTCCGGCCCTACCACCAGTACCACCAGGAACACGACCGAACCCGCGATCCACCCGATCGTGACCGTACGTTGACGGGCGAGCGCGATCAGCGTGGGCTGCACGACGAGCGCCAGCATCATCACCAGCGTGGCCGTGCCGAGCAGGGCGAGGGTGCCCACCGACGGCCGGTACGCCGTGTTGAACAGCCGCTCGGCGGCCCACGGGCCGAGCAGCACGCACCCGACCACCCCCAGCGCGCCGAGGCCTGCCACCAGCACGAGCACCTGCCGGAGCTTGCGCGTGAGCTCGTCGTGGCGGCCCATCGCCGCCGCCCTCGTGACCTGGGGAAGGAGCACCGCCTGCACCGGCGCGAACAGGAAGAGCGGGACCCGGGCGAGCACGAACGTCGACCCGAAGACGGCGGCGGTCACCAGGTCGTCCGGCGACCGGTAGGTCACGACGACCGGGGCGATGTTGGCCAGCAGCTGGCTGAGCGCGATCGCCCCGGCCAGGTACAGCAGCGAACGTCCCATGCCGTCGGGTGTGGTCGAGACGTCGGTGGCGGGCAGGCGCAGCGCGGGCAGCACGCTCAGAGCGGCGACCGCCGAGCCGACGGCGAACGCGAGGCCGTAGGCGGACGGTTCCTCCAGCGCGAGCGCCAGCAGGGCGAGGCAGGGCAGCAGCCGGACCGCGCCCTCCACGTAGAGCGTGCGCGCGTACGCGGTGAAGCGCTGCTGCCCGCCGAGCAGGCCGCGCGCCCAGTAGACGGCCCCGGAACCGGCGATCGCGACGAGCAGCGCGGCCAGCAGGCCCGGGCGCCATTCCAGCACCCGGCCCAGCACGAGCGGCCAGGCCACGAGCACGACCACGACGAGCGCGCCGAACGACCAGAGCGCGAGCACCCCGGCCCGGCGGGCGACCGGGCGCAGCGGCTCCCCGCGCGCCGCTGCGGCGCTGACCGCACGGCTGGTCTCCTGCTCGAGCGCGGCGAACACGCCCGGCCCGATGATGTTCACGAGCATGTACAGCGAGATGAGGGCGCTGAGCGCGCCCGCGTCGGCCGGGCCGTGGAACACGTGCCCGATCACCGCGACGAACGCGTAACCCGCGGCACCGAGCACCCCGAGCCCCGCGGCGAGATGTGCCGCGGTGCCGAGCCGGCGGGCGGGTATCACGTGACCACGGTATCCGTCAGATCCGGGCGAGGGTGACGAACTCGTTGTACGGGAACACGCGGCCCGCCGGGCGGGGGAACGGGAACGAGTACTGCCGGGCCACCGTCAGCCCCAGGGTCTCGCACAGGGCCGCGACCTCGGCGAACCCGCAGAACCGGATGTGCGTGGCATCGGTGGCGTAGCCCCGCTCCTGCGGGGTGATCAGCACGACCTTGCCGCCCTTGCGCACGAACGGCAGGTAGGTCCGGAGGAGCCCGACCGCGTCTTCCTCGGACATGTGCTCGACGACGTGTGCCGCGAGCAGGCTGTCGAACGCCCCCTCGCGCGCGTTCGGGCCGGCGAGGAACTCCTCGGACGTGTACGCCCGCAGCCCGCGCTCCCGCGCAACGGCCACCGACGCCGCGTTGTGGTCCACCCCCACGCCGTCACCGCCGAGGTGGGCCAGGTTGCGCCCGAGCCCGCAGCCCACGTCGAGGGTGCGGCCGAGGTCGAGACGGCGCACGTTCCAGCGGTACGGCGCCTGCACGTCGAGCCATTGCTTCCACCGGGCCTGCTCCAGGTTCTTCAGGCGTTCGGCGTAGCCGGGGGCATCGGTGCGCGGTCGACCCTCTGGAGCAGTCACGGCCCCCAGTGTGACGGCCGAGGCCCCATCCCCCGGCAGCTACCCCCGCGTGGAGCAGTGACGAGTGGCCGCCTACCCGCTTGACCGACATGTGAGTGCGGCGGGACGGTCCCACGCGACCGAATCGATCATCGCCGTGGAACTGCCGGACATGTGGCTGGTCATCCACGTCATGCCAACGGCCTTGAGGAGGAATCGATGAGCCGCCAACCCGGAGACTCCCCGGTGCCCGAGATCCTCGACGAGGAACTCGACCTCGAGCGCGAGGTCGTGCGCGACAGCCAGGGCCGGCGGATCGACGCCGCCTACGTCGACAGAGCCGTCGCTGACGTCCGCGCTCACCGCGGCCGCCCCTCCCTGTCGGAGCAGGGGAACCGTGAGCCATCTCCGCACGTGTCGTTCCGCGTTCCGGAGCAAACCCGCCGCCGCCTCGACGAGCGCGCCCGCGCCGAGGGACGCTCAGCCTCCGAGATCGCACGCGAGGCGCTGGACCGCTACCTGAGCGGCCAGGGGTAAGTCGGGCTCCACGTCCTGGCGCCCACCAGCCGCAGGTCGAGCCATTCCTTCCGCGGCCCAGGACGGATGATCGTTCCGAGATCGGCCTCAGCGCCTTGGACAGGTCGTTCCGGCTCATCTCGGACCAATCACCGAGCGGTGATCGTTCTGAGGTTCGTCTCTGCGTCCTGGTCTGGGCGGCCATGCCGGCCTCGGATGGATCTTGTCGCTGGATGTGTGCCATTCCTCCTCGAGCGCTACCGCTCGACCCGCGTACCACGCGATCTGGCAGGGCCAGCGCTGACGGATGCCCTGCGGGCCGGCGGAGCAGACGCGGCAGCAGCCGGGCAGCCATGCCCGGATGAAGGGCGAACGTGATGGCAAGGGTGCGGATCAGGGCATCGGACACGCTGCCCGACGCTATGGATCGGTCACACTCCGTTGTTGACAACGAGTTGACGATCTATCGGACGACGCCCATCCGCCAGGCCAGGCCACGGAGCTCCCGGTCGAGGGCGCCGGGCCGTCCGCGGCGCTGCAGGTCGGCAACGGTTTCCCGGAGGAGCGGATGCACACGTATCCGCTGGGGAGCGAGCTTCTCGGCGCGCAGGAGCGCCGTGATCGCCCCGTCCCGAGTGGTCTTCGAGGTCGCGAGCCCCCGCCCGATCTCGGCCCAGTAGTCGGCCCGGCGACCTGGGACCGGGATCGCTCGGACGTCCCATCCGGTCGTGAGCTCCCGGACTCGGCCGCCCTCGCCCGACTCCACGGCCACTGACATCCGCCACACACGGATATTGGTCGGGCCGAACAGCATCCCGGCGAAGCCATGATCGTCGCTCATCCCGGCCGCGAGATGAGTGGCCTCGTCGAGCCGTTCCGCGGCGCGGTCCGGTCGGCCGAGGGTGGCCTCGGACAGCGCGGCGCCCAGGTGCAGCGCTCCCGCCATCTCCCGACAACGTGGATCAATAAGCCGGTCGGCGAGCGCGTCGATCCCCCGATCGGCCAGCGCGACAGCGCGGGCACGGCCGCTCGTCGACACCGTCGCCACCGTGGCGAGCCCCAGCCATGCGGGGTCGCCGAGCAACTCGGCGGCCTGCCGGGCACGAAGAGCCGCGAATGCAGGCAGTCCGCGAACGCCGAGGGTCTTCGTAGTGACGGCCGCCCGCTGATACACAGCGCACAGCGCCTCCAGCGCGGCCGTTCGATGCACACTCCGCACCGAGCCGTTCAGGTCGAGGATGAGCCCTGGCAGCAGTTCGGCCTGGCGGGTGTAGTCATTGCGCAGCCGAGCCGCCGCCAGATCGTCGAGGCGTCGGCCGATGGCCGGCCACGGTTCGATCGCCGCGCCTTCCCCGACCTCGATGTCGGTCAGCGCCTCCTCGATCGGGGTGAGGTGCGTGCGGGCAGCCGCGAGCTCATCGGACCGGCCAGCTGGAGGGAAGGCCGAACCCAACTCGCTCGGGGCAACGCGCAACGCCGCGGCGAGCGCCTCCAGGGTCGACCGCTTGTCCACCGGACGTTCGCCGCGCTCGATCAGCGACAGGTAGGACGCCGAGAATCCCGCGAGCCCCGCCACAGCGCGCAGTGACATGCCGCGCCACAGTCGAATCTCGCGCAGCCGCCGCCCCACCGGCGCACCGCTGGTCTCGGACATCTCGATCTCCCACCGGGCCTGCTGGCGTCCACCACCGTACGCGGGCAGCCCGTTACGATCCCGCCGTGCGCGCCGTAGTAACCGGAGGGGCCGGGTTCATCGGGTCCCACCTCGTCGATTCCCTGGTCGCCTCCGGCGCCGACGTCCTGGTGCTGGACGACCTCAGCCACGGCTCCGCCGCCAACCTGGCCGGCTCCCCGGCCGCCGAACTGCTGGAGCTCGACGTGCGGGACGGGGAGGGCGTGCACCGGGCCGTCACCGCGTTCGCGCCCGACCTGGTGTTCCACCTCGCGGCGCAGATCGACGTGCGGAAGTCGATGGCCGATCCGGCCACCGACACCGCGATCAACGTCCTCGGTTCGGTCAACGTCTTCGCGGCGGCCCTGGCGGCGGGCGTGCGGCGGGTGGTGAACACCTCCACCGGCGGCGCGATCTACGGCGAGACCGACGTCGTCCCGACCCCGGAGACCACCCCCACCGACCCGCTGTCGGCGTACGGGCTGGGCAAGCGCACCGTCGAGCGGTACGGCAGCTGGTTCCGGCGCAGCCACGGGCTCGACGTCGTGACCCTGCGGTACGGCAACGTGTACGGCCCCCGTCAGGACCCGCGCGGCGACGCGGGCGTCATCGCGATCTTCTGCGATCGGGTGCTCACGGGCCGGCGCCCCACCGTGTTCGGGGACGGCCGGCAGACCCGCGACTACGTGTTCGTCGGCGACATCGTCGCGGCCAACCGGGCGGCCGCCGCCGCGACCGGCCTGCCGCACGAGGTCTACAACGTCGGCACCGGCACCGAGGTGGACGTGCTCGCCCTCGCCGAGGCCGTGGCCGCCGCGGCGGGGGTCGACGACTTCACCCCCGAGATCCGGCCCGCGCGGCCGGGCGAGGTCCGGCGCAGCTGCCTCGACGTCTCCCGCGCCCGGTCCGAGCTCGGGCTCCCCCCACCGACCGGCCTGACCGACGGCCTGCGCGCCACCCTCGACTGGGTCCGCACGCTCCCCCGGGAGCCCTCGGCATGACCGAACTCCGAGTCGAACGGACGTCGATCCCCGGCCTGCTGCACGTCGACCTCGTCCTGCACCACGACGGCCGCGGCTGGTTCAAGGAGAGCTTCCAGCGCGCGAAGCTCGAGGCTCTCGGGTTCCCGCCGTTCGAGATCGTGCAGAGCAACGTCTCCTACAACGCCGAGGTGGGCGTCACGCGCGGCATCCACGCCGAGCCGTGGGACAAGTTCATCTCGCTCGCGCACGGGAGGGCGTTCGCCGCGATCGTGGACCTGCGGGCCGGCGAGGCGTTCGGACGGGTGGAGACGTTCGAGCTGCACCCGGGCAACGCGATCTTCGTGCCGCGGGGCTGCGGCAACTCGTACCAGACGCTCACCCCGGACGTCGTGTACTCGTACCTGGTCGACGAGCACTGGACACCGGACGCGCGCTACACGCTGATCCAGGCGTTCGACCCCGCGCTGGGCATCGAGTGGCCGATCGGAGCGGACAAGGCGATCCGCTCGGACAAGGACCGCGGGCACCCACCGCTGGCGACCATCGCCCCGACGGGGGCGTGACGTGCGGGTTCTGGTTCTGGGGGCCGGTGGACAGGTCGGGCGGGCGCTGGTCGCCGCCCTGCCGGACGCCACCGCGCTGCGGCACGCCGATCTCGACATCGCCGACGCCGGGAACGCGACGATCGACTGGGCGGCCTACGACACCGTGGTCAACACCGCGGCGTTCACCGACGTGGACGGTGCCGAGACCGTCGAGGGGCGCGCGGCCGCATGGCGGGCCAACGCCGCCGGTCCGGCCGCGCTCGCCGCGATCTGCCGGCGGACCGGCTCCACGCTGGTGCACCTGTCCACCGAGTACGTGTTCGACGGCCGGTCCGCGCTGCCGTACCGCGAGGAGGCACCGGTGGCCCCGCTGTCGGCCTACGGTGCGTCGAAGGCCGCGGGGGATCTCGCCGTGCGGGCCGTCGACCGGCACTACCTGGTACGGCCGAGCTGGGTGGTGGGCGACGGCCGCAACTTCGTGCGCACGATGCTCCGGCTGGCCGAGAAGGGCGTCGAGCCGTCCGTGGTGGCCGACCAGGTCGGGCGGCCGACGTTCGCCGCCGACCTCGCGTGCGCGATCGTGCACCTCGTGGCGAGCGGCGCCCCGTACGGCAGCTACCACGTGACGGGTGGCGGCGAGCCCGCCTCGTGGGCCGACGTCGCCCGCGCGACGTTCGCGCTGGCCGGGCACGGCGACCTGCGGATCACCGACACGACCACCGCCGAGTACTTCGCCGACAAGCCGCACGCGGCCCGCAGGCCGCGCAACAGCGTGCTCGACCTGTCCCGGGCCGCCGCGGCGGGCGTGGCGCTCCCCGACTGGCGCGAGCGGCTCGCGGACTACGTCAGGGCGTCCGCTTCTTGAGGGGTTCCCACCAACCGCGGTGCTCGGTGTACCAGCGGACGGTGGCGGCGAGTCCGTCGTCGAACGACACCCGCGGGGCGTAGCCGAGCTCGTCGGCGATCTTCGTCCAGTCCACGCAGTACCGGCGGTCGTGGCCCAGGCGGTCGGGCACGTGCTCGATCATCGACTCGTCGGCGCCCACCGCCTCGAGCAGCCGCATCGTGAGATCGGCGTTGGTGAGCTCGGTGCCGCCGCCGATGTTGTAGACCTCGCCGTCACGGCCCTTCTCCGCCACGAGCTGGATGCCCCGGCAGTGGTCGTCGACGTGCAGCCAGTCGCGGACGTTGAGGCCGTCGCCGTAGAGCGGCACCTTCCTCCCGTCGAGGAGGTTGGTGACGAACAGCGGGATCACCTTCTCCGGGAACTGGTGGGGCCCGTAGTTGTTCGAGCAGCGCGTGATGCAGACCGGCAGGCCGTGCGTGCGGTGGAAGGAGCGGGCCAGCAGGTCCGAGCCGGCCTTCGACGCCGAGTACGGCGAGTTCGGTTCCAGCGGGTGCGTCTCGGGCCAGGCGCCGTCCTCGATCGAGCCGTACACCTCGTCGGTGGACACGTGCACGAACCGCGAGACCCCGCGCTCCAGGGCCGCCTGCAGCAGCACCTGCGTGCCGACGACGTTCGTGGAGACGAAGTCGGCGGCTCCGGCGATCGAGCGGTCGACGTGCGACTCGGCCGCGAAGTGCACCACGACGTCGGTGCCGTCCATGACCCCCGCGACGACGTCGGGATCGCGGATGTCCCCGCGGACGAACTGCATCCGCGGATCGGCCGCGCACCCGGCCAGGTTGGACAGGGTGCCCGCGTAGGTGAGCAGGTCGAGCACCACGACGTCCGCGTCGGCGTAGGCCGGGTACGCACCCGCCAGCAACGACCGCACGTAGTGCGAGCCGATGAAGCCCGCCCCTCCCGTCACCAGGACCTGCACGCCAACCTCCTAGCCGGCGAACGACTTCGCCACGTCCATCACGTACTCGCCGTAGCCCGACTTCGCCTGGCTCTCGCCCAGCGCGTAGCACGCGGCCGGGTCGATGAAGCCCATCCGCATCGCGATCTCCTCGATGCAGGCGATCCGCACACCCTGCCGGTTCTCCAGCACCCGCACGTACTCGCCCGCCTCCAGCAGGGACTCGTGGGTACCGGTGTCCAGCCACGCGAACCCGCGGCCGAGGCCGACGAGCCGGGCCGTGCCACGCTCCAGGTAGGCACGGTTGACGTCGGTGATCTCGAGCTCGCCCCGGGCCGACGGGCCCAGCCCGGCCGCGATCTCGACCACGTCGTTGTCGTAGAAGTAGAGCCCGGTGACCGCACGGTTCGACCGCGGGAGCTCGGGCTTCTCCTCGATGGACAGCAGCCGCCCGTCGGCGCCCGCCTCCGCGACGCCGTACCGCTCCGGGTCGCGGACGGCGTAGCCGAACAGGATGCAACCCGCCTCGCCCGCGGAGATCTCGGCGATCGAGCGCTGCAGCAGGCCGGAGAAGCCCGGCCCGTGGAAGATGTTGTCGCCGAGCACCAGCGCGGCGGGGTCGGACCCGACGTGCTCGGCGCCGATCACGAACGCCTCGGCCAGCCCGTTCGGCTCGGGCTGCTCGGCGTAGCCGATGCTCAGGCCGAGCTCACCGCCGTCGCCGAGGAGCCGCTGGAACGCCGGGACGTCCCGCGGGGTGGAGATCACGAGGATGTCCCGGATCCCGGCCAGCATGAGCACCGACAGCGGGTAGTAGACCATCGGCTTGTCGTAGACGGGCAGGAGCTGCTTCGAGACCGCCCGGGTGATGGGATGCAGCCGCGTGCCCGACCCGCCGGCCAGGATGATGCCCTTCATCGGCACCGGTCAGACGTAGACGGCCAGCGTGAGCGTGCCCACCCAGAGCACCGCCAGCACCTGCAGCACGCGGTCACCCAGCGCGATCTCCTCCGGCTCGCCGCCGTTGCCCGAGTCGACGTCCACGGAGTAGCGCAGCACGGCGATCACGAACGGCACGATCGAGATCACCGACCACATCTGGTTGTGCCGCACGACGCCGATGTCGAAGGCCCACAGCGAGTACGTGGTGATCAGGACCGTGGCCGACAGCGCCCACACGAACCGCAGGTACGACGACGAGTAGCTCTCCAGCGACTTGCGGATCTTCGCGCCGGTGCGCTCGGCGAGCATCATCTCGGCGTACCGCTTGCCCGCCACCATGAACAGCGAGCCGAACCCCGCCACCAGCAGGAACCACTGCGACAGCACGATGTCGGTGGCGGCACCGCCCGCGATCGCCCGCAGCAGGAAGCCGGAGGCGACGATGCAGATGTCGAGCACCGCCTGGTGCTTGAGCCAGAAGCAGTAGCCCAGCTGCACCGCGACGTACACGGCGAGCACGACCGCCAGCTGGACGCTGGCCAGCAGGCTCAGGGCGAGCGAACCCAGCAGCAGCACGACCGCGACGGCCATGGCGAGGCCCGGCGGGACGATGCCCGCGGCGATCGGCCGGTTGCGCTTCGTGGGGTGCGCCCGGTCCGCGGCCACGTCGTTCGCGTCGTTGATGAGGTAGATGCCGGACGCGGCGACCGAGAACGCCACGAACGCCACGGCGAGCTCGACGACGATGCCCTCGCGCGACAGGTCGCCGCTCGCGAACGGCGCGGCCAGCACCAGGACGTTCTTGACCCACTGCCGGGGCCGCATCGTGCGCACCACGCCCCGCGCCACGATCACGGGTGTGCGGGGTGGCGGCGGGACGGCCTGTTCGGTGGGCACGTCGGTGCTGGTCATCGCTTTTCCTTCCGGATGGCCCGGCGTGCCGCGACCGCGACGGCAGCGCCGAGCGCGGAGCCCGCGAGGACATCTGTGGGGTAGTGGACGCCGAGCACCATCCGCGAGAGCGCCATCGACGGCACCAGCGCGACGGCGAGCGGCTTGCGCAGCAGGGCGCCGAACAGGACCGCAGCGGCCGTGGTGGAGGTGGCGTGCGCAGAGGGGAAGCTCAGCTTGCTCGGCGTGCCGACGTGCACCCGCACCCGCGGGTCGTCCGGCCGCGGCCTGCGCACCACGCGCTTGACCCCGACCGACGCCCCGTGGGCCACGGCCACCGCGGCGGTGGCGGCGATCCAGTCGCGCCGGCGCCTGCGGTCGACCAGCGCCCCGATCGCGCCCATGGCGAGCCAGCCCGCCGCGTGCTCGCCGAAGAACGACATCCCGCGCGCGACCCGCACCACGGGCGGCCGCCCGAGCGCACCCTGCACGGCCTCCAGGATGCGCACCTCACCGGCCACCGGCGGGACGTCGACCGTGCCGTCCGGCTCGAGGGTCGGGACGGCGTGCGGGCCGGGGCGGTCGAGGAGCTCGGCCACAGGTGGGGCCTCCAGTACGGCGTGGCAGGCGGTGCATCCGCGGGAAGAGGTGCGGCACGGCGCCGCACCGAGTGCGCTGTCGTCGCCCGATGCTACGCCCGGTCACTGTGCGTAGCCGGGTGTGGGCAGAACCGTGTCAGAACCATCGCTCCAGGACGAGCGCCAGACCGTCCTCCGCGTTGCTCGCGGTGACCTCGTCGGCGACCTCGAGGAGCGCCGGGTGCGCGTTGCCCATCGCGACGCCGTGGCCGGCCCAGCGCAGCATCTCCAGGTCGTTGGGCATGTCGCCGAAGGCCACCACGTCGGCGGCCGGGACGCCGTGCCGGCGCGCCACCTCGGCGAGACCCGTGGCCTTCGTGACCCCGTGCGGGGAGGCCTCCACGAGCCCGCGCGGGTGCGAGAACGTGAGGTCGGCCTCGTGACCGATCACCGGTGTGAGGGCAGCGACCATCGCGTCGCTGGACAGCCGCGGGTCGCGGATGAGCAGCTTCACCGCCGGTCGGCCCAGCAGCGCGGAACGGTCCGTGGTGAGCTGGTCGCGGTTGTCCCAGGCGTCGCGGTAACCCGGCTCGGCGACGAACGGCGCGCCGAGGTCCACCCGCTCGACCGCGAGCCCGCATCCCGGCAGGGTCTCCGCGGCCACCGCGGCGATCCGGGCGAGCGCGTCCGGGTCGAGCGTGCGGGCCCACAGCACGCGGTCGTCCCCGGCGTCGTAGAGCACGCTCCCGTTGGCGCACACGGCGAGCGAGGCGACGTCCAGCTGCGCCACGACGGGCGGGATCCACCGCGGCGGCCGCCCCGTGACCAGCACGAACCCGACCCCGGCCGCGACCAGCCGCTCGACCACCGCGAGCGCACGCGGCGAGACCCGGTCGTCGGGGTCGAGCAGCGTGCCGTCGACGTCGGTGGCGACGAGGCGGGGAGGTTGCACCGGACCAGACTACGTTTCGCCGGGTGTGGCCCCCGGTCTCGCGGCTTCAGAGGCGCACCGGCATCAGTAGCGAGACCGACGGCGGCGCCTCCGAGGTGATGGCCAGCGGCGCGATCGGGCCGTCGAGGCTCAGCAGGAGCTGCCCGCCGCCGCCCGCGTCCAGCGCCTCCAGCAGGAACCCGCGGTTCACCGCCACACCGGGGCCGTCGGTGACCCGGACGCCGTCCGGCCCGCCCTCCAGGACCGTCACCTCGTACTCGGTGCCGTCGCGGCGCACCCGGCGCGCCGGTGCCGCGGCCACCGCGGCACGCAGCGCGGCGCCGTCGACGGGCACCGGCCGGTCGTCGACGGGCAGCAGCCTGCGGTGGTCGGGGAACCGTTCCGCGATCGGCGCGCCGTGCAGGACCTCGGCACCGGCCACCACCCGTGCGGAGCCGCCCGCCACGGTGATCGAGACCGTCTCGGCCTGCGGGATCCGGTCGACGAGCCCCACCGGCAGGACGGCCTCCACCGGTGGGCCGTCGAACGCGACGACGGGCGCGGCCGCCGTCGCGAGCCGGTACCGGTCGGTGGCGACGAGCGTGAGGGCGTCCGGCGCGATGTCCAGGAGCACGCCTGACAGCACGGGGTGCTCCGGGTCGGAGCCGACGGCGAACCGGACGGCGCGCAGCGCGGCCCCCAGGTCGCAGCCGCGGACGGTGACGGTGGTGGACGGCACGGGATCCTCCTGTGCGACGAGGGACCGGACGGCGGAGAGCTCGCGGCGGGCGTCGACCAACCCCTGCTCCAGGCGGCGCAGGTGCCGGTCGAGCAGGGCGTCGACGGCGGCCGGATCGTGCCGGTGCGCCAGCACCTCCCGGATCCCGGCCAGCGGCATCCCGACGCGGCGCAACGACGCCACGAGCCGGGCGACCACCACCTGGTCCGGTGCGTAGTACCGGTAGCCGGAGGCCGGGTCGACGCGCGCCGGGGTCAGCACCCCGGCACCGTCGTAGAAGCGCAGCGCGCTGACCGAGAGACCGCTCTCGCGGGCCATCCGGCCGATCGTGCGCGCTACCCCGTTCGAGCTCTCCACGTCACCGACCCTCACGCCTCGACATGGTCGAGGGTCAAACGTCAGACGCGCACGACCTGAAGGCCGGCGACACCCTCGACCGGGCCGAAGTCGTCGTCCTGGGTCACGACCGCGAGGCCGCGGGATGCGGCGACCGCCGCGATCCAGAGGTCGTTGACGTTCACCCGGAGACCACTGCCGGCGACGTGCACTCGCATCCGCGCCCACGTCCGCGCCGCGGACTCATCGATGTCGATCAACTCGATGTCGCTCACCGCGTCGAGGGTGGCCAAGCGACGCGCTCGCACGTCGACATCCACAGCGGCCAGCACACCGGCCTGCAGTTCGGCGAGTGTCACGACGGACACCGCCGTCTCATCGGGGATCCGCTGCTCGTCGAGCGGCCTACCGCTCTCCAGCGCGATGAACACGCTCGTGTCCAGCAGACCTTTCACCGGATCGGCCCAAGGTCGTCGGTCGTGTCGCCCGCGAGCCGGGCCAGGTCGTCTCGCAGTCCTGGATCCGCCTGCGCCCGTCGGAGCCGGCTGACGAGCTCGTCGCGACGGATCCAGGATCGGCGGGACCGCTGCACCGGCACCAGCTCGGCCACCGGCCGGCCGTTGACGGTGACCGTGACGCGTTCCCCGGCCTCGACCCGGCGCAGGACGCCTGCCGTGTCGTTGCGGAGCTCACGCGAGGGAACGCTCGACATGCTACGACCGTAGCACTCGAGTGCACAACTGTAGCCTTGCGAGCCGGAGACGCGGATCCGGCAGGCCTCAGAGGATGGCGACCGCCACCACGAGCCCGAGTGCGAGGTGAGCCGCCGCGACGACGAAGGCCTGGGCCCGGAGGGTGTCAGCGGCGAGCACGGCGCCGATGTCGATGCCCGTGACCCACTCCAGGAGCCGCACGCCGCCGACCTGCGCCACGATCCCGACCAGGCCGAAGATCAGCGACGAGAGCAGGCCCTCGAGCAGGCCACCGCTCGATCCGTAGATCGCGACGACCACGATGAACGCCATGCTCACCATGCCCGCGGACGTGATCGCCACGGCGTTCGGGAGCCCGTCGCGGACCATCCGGTTGAGCTTCCCCGGAGTGGTGATGTCGACGGCGTAGAAGCCGAGCAGCATCAGCAGGACGCCGAGCACCGCGTACAGCAGGATCGCGCCGATGCCGCGGCCGATCACCTCGCCGAAACCCGGACCGATCTGGGCGAGCGTCACGAAAACCTCCATGAAGGGGAGCGTCAGGTTGCGGGGATGCGGTGGGGTACGAACGCCGCGCCGTCGTCGGTGACCAGCCCGACGGTCTCGCGGATGCCCAGTCCGGCCGCGGCGTCACCGACCACCCACGCACCCAGCGCGGGACGGTAGCCGTCGAACTCGGGGAGCGGATCGAAGAGCTGGTAGACGTACCCCTCCTCGCCGTACACACCACCCGTCTGGTGTTCCATCCCGGGCGCGACGATCGAGATGTTCGCGCCCTCGCGGCCCAGTCGCGGCTTGCGGACGTACTCGGTGAGGAGGCCCGGCTGGTCGAGGTAGGCGGGCAGCAGGTTGGGGTGCCCGGGGTACATCTCCCAGAGCACGGCGAGCAGCGCCTTGTTCGACAGCAGCGCCTTCCACAGCGGCTCGATCCACAGCGTCTCCGGGAGGCTGCGCGCGACGCTCTTGCCGAACTGGTCGGTGAGCGCCCACTCCCAGGGGTAGAGCTTGAACACAGCCGACATGGGCGCTTCTTCGAGGTCGACGAACCGGTCGAGCGCGGCATCCCAGCCGAGGTCCTCGATGGCGAGGCCGACCGTGTCCAGGCCGGCCTCGGCCGCCGTCTCCTGCAGGTAGCCGACGGTGACGTGGTCCTCGCCCGTGGTCTCGCTGCCCGACCAGGTGAAGTGGATCTCGCTGCTCGGCAGCCTGCCCTTGATCTCGGTCCAGCGCTCCACGAGCTTCTCGTGGAGGGAGTTCCACTGGTCGTCGGCGGGGTGCACGTCCTTCAGCCAGTACCACTGCAGCAGCGACGCCTCCAGCAGCGACGTGGGGGTGTCGGCGTTGTACTCCAGCAGCTTGGCCGGGCCGCCGCCGTCGTAGCGCAGGTCGAAGCGGCCGTACACGTGCGGGTCGCTCCGCTTCCAGGACGCCGCCACGGCCTCCCAGCACCACTCGGGGAGGGCGAAGTCGCGGTACCGCTCGGTGGTGACCACGTGGTCGACCGCCTCGAGGCACATCCCGTGGATCACCTCGACGTCGGCCTCGAGCGACAGGACCTCGTCCATCGAGAAGGTGTAGTGGACCGACTCGTCCCAGTACGGCCGTGGCCCACCGTCGGCGCCGCGGCCCGGGGTGTCGAAGACCATGCCCTGTTCGCGGACGATGCGCTCCCACCCCGGTCGCGGCTCGCCTGTGTGTCTCTCCACTAGGACCCGCTGCTCGACTTACCGCCGGAGACGCCCAGCCCACCCCGCGACACGCTGCTGCTGCCGGACGAGATGGTCTTGCCGGACGAGGTGGTGACGCGGGTGCCGTCCTTCGGCACCGTGGTGGTGCCGCCCTGCACGTGCTGGCCGACGGAGCCGCTGCCACCGTACGTGTAGTGGTACTGCCGGCCACCGCCACCGATGAAGATCGGGTAGAAGCCGCCGCCCCCGTAGTAGCCACCACTCGCGCTCGCGGGCGTGACGCAGTTGGAGTCCTCGACGATCACGCCGTCCTCACCGACGCACTGCGCCTGCACCTCTTCGTCGGGCTGGGCCACCGAGTACCCGATGGCGATCAGCGCGACCACGCCGACCGTGACACCGGCGCCGACCAGGATGCGCTTGCGCTTGCGCGCCGAGCGCTCCCGTTCCTCGGCCTCCTCGCGCTCGGCCTCCTCCGCGCGCCGGGCCGCTACCTCACGGGCGCGGCGCTCGGCCAGCGTGGGTTCACGCGGCGTGGTGGTCTCGTCCTGGTACCGCATCCGGCCGCGCGTGCTCTCCTCCGGTGCCGCTGCACCGTCTGGCTGCTCGTCCGGCTCGCCAGCACCATCGGTCCTCTCGTCGGGCACCGCTCCCATCCCCCCTTCGGCCGTGCTCCGGGCCGGTGACAGGTCCGTCCCGCGCGCCGAACCGTACCTGGATGCCACCCACCGGCAAACGCTGACGTTCGCAGCACGCCGACGACCGATGGTCGCGCAGATCCACCCCTCCCCCTGGACGTGACCCCAGGTAACGGCATGATGACGGCCGACATGGACCGACTGACCGCTCCCCACGGCCGGCCCCGGATGCCGCAGAACGCAGGTGCCCCACACCTGCGTCCCGCACGGCATCCGGGGGATGCGCCCACCGTCGTCGTGCCGAACGTCAACCGCCTCGCCGCCGCGCGGGCGGCGACGTACGGCGACGCCGGCCCGGCCCGCACCGGTCGCCACAGCGTCCCGGCCCCGTCCGCGCGGCCGGCGCCCCCACCGCCCCCACCGGCGCGCGCCCCCGAGCCGCGGCTGGTGCGGCGCATGGTCATCGGCATCCTCGTCGGCTCGCTCACCATGCTGGGTGTCGCCACGCTCGACTCGTTCGCCGGCGCCACGGTGCCCGTGCTGGGCACGCTCGCGGCGCTCCCCGCGGCTGCGGGCTCGGACGCGCACGAGGTGCCCCCGCCGCCCGCCACCCCGGGCACCTGCCTGATGTGGAGCCGCTCCGACGCCGCCGACACCGAGGTCGTCGACTGCGCGCAGTCACACCTGTTCGAGCAGGCCGGCTCGGTCACGCTCGCGAGCGACATGGCGCTGCCCGACGACCGGCAGTGGCGCCAACTGGTCAACGACCGGTGCGAGCCCGTGGTGGTCGAGTACCTGGGCGGCAAGTACGACCCGGACGGGCGCTTCCGCGTGGGCGCCCTCAAGCCCTCGGCGTCCAAGTGGGCGGACGGCGACCGCGAGCTCCGGTGCGGCGTGCAGAGCGCATCCCGGTCCGGCGCCCTCCTCCCGCTCACCGGCCGCGCCGCCGAGTCCGACCAGGCGTCCGTCCAGGATCCCGGCACCTGCCTCGCCATCGACGGCCGCACGATCGGCGACCCGGTCGACTGCGCGGGTCCACACGCCGTCGAGACCGTCGGGGTCGTCGACCTCTCCGAGAAGTTCTCCGAGGGCTTCCCGGCCGTCGGCGACCAGGACGCGTACCTGCAGTCGCAGTGCGCGGACGTCGCCGGCAAGTACGCGGGCGACGCCGACGCCATCTCGGACAAGGGCCTCACCGTCTACTGGGACAACCTCACCGAGGAGTCCTGGAGCGCCGGCAGCCGCAAGGTGAACTGCAACCTCGCGGCGCTCCTGCCGGACCGGAGCGGGTTCGCGCCCGTCACCGGCCCGGTGAAGGGTGACGTCGTGGTGGGCGACGAGCCGGCCCCGCCGGTCACCAGCGCCCCGGACTCGCCGAGCACTCCCGCACCGCCGACGGACGGCCCGCCCGCCGAGGAGGCCCCCTCGGCGACGCCCACCCCGGCACCCACCAGCGAGCCGGCCGACGGCAAGCCCGAGGAGCCCGAGCGCCCCACGGCCACGCCGACCGCCCCGAGCAAGCCGGAGGAGCCCGAGCGGCCCGAGGCACCCCAGCCCACCATCCTGCCGGCGACGCCCGCGGACGCAGCAGGGCAGTGACGTCGAGGGCGGCCCGGCCCTCGCGATGCGAGTATCCAGTCGTGGACATGACGCGGCGTCAGTTCGAGGAGCTCGTCTCGGACGCACTCGACACCATCCCGCCCGAACTCACGGCGGCCATGGACAACGCCGTGGTGCTGGTCGCCGACCGCCACGACACCGATGACGGTCTGCTGGGCCTCTACGAGGGTGTGGCGCTCACCGAGCGCACGTCGCAGTACGGCGGCGTGCTGCCCGACCGGATCACGATCTACCAGGACGCCATCCTCGACATCTGCGACGACGAGGACGACGTGGTGCACGAGGTCGCCGTGACCGTCGTGCACGAGGTGGCGCACCACTTCGGGATCGACGACGAGGCACTGCAGGAGCTCGGCTGGGGCTGAGCCCGGCCGTTCAGTCGGGCGCGCCGCCCGCGGTGACGTCCCCGGCGACGGGCGTCGCGCCGTCCCAGTGCTCGAGCGTCCAGCCGCCGTTCTCACCCGCCTCCTCGGTGCGGCGCAGCACCACCAGCCCGGCGTTGGGGAGGAAGCGCGTCTCCGCGGTGTCGCCGAGCAGGGCGGCCGCCGCGAGGCGGATGGCCGCCCCGTGGCTCACGAGCACGACGTCACCGACCGCGCCGTCGAGGATGCGGTCCAGCGTCGGCAGGAACCGGTCCCGGACGTCGTGGGCGGACTCACCGCCGGGGAGGCGGGCGTCCAGATCACCGGTCCACCACGCGTTGTAGACGCCCATGAAGGTTTCCAGGGCCACGCGGCCGGACCGGCCTTCGAGCTCGCCGCAGAACACCTCGTGCACACCCTCGGCCACCTGGACGTCCAGGCCGTGTGCCGCGGCCACGGGCGCCGCCGTCTGCTGCGTGCGTACCGCCACCGACGCGTACACCACCGTGACGGGATCGGCGGCGAGCCGCCCGCCGAGCGCGGCCGCCTGGGCGTGCCCGCGCTCGTTCAGCGGTGCGCCCGGCGGGCGGGTGTCGAGCACGTGCTGCGCGTTCGCCGCGGTCTCGCCGTGCCGCGCCATCACGAGGCGGACACCGTTCACGTCGCACCTCCCGCACGCAGCGAGTCGAGCCACTCCTGGGCCGCCGCGAACCGGGCGGCGTCCGCGCCCCCGATCGGCAGCGGGGACGTGCTGGGAGCCGCCGCCGAGACGCCGTTGGCGGCCCGCGGATAGGAGCCGAGGAACCGGACGCGGTCGCACCTGCGGTGCAGCGCGGCGAGCGCCTCCCCCATGGCCGGCTCGGTGACGTGGCCGGTGCAGTCGAGGTGGAACCAGTACTCGGCGTGCCGGTCCTTGATCGGCCGGGACTCGATGCGCGTGAGGTCGATACCGCGCACGGCGAGCTCCGTGAGCAGGCCGAGCAGTGCGCCCGGCCGGTTCTGCGTGGTGGCGGCGAGCGAGGTGCGGTCGTGCCCGCTGGGTGCCGGTGGCGGCCCGGGTGGGGACACGAGCGCGAACCGGGTGACCGCTCCCGCGTTGTCGGCGATGTCGTCGGCGAGGATCTCCAGACCGTGCTGCTCGGCCGCCAGCGGTGCGGAGACGGCCGCGTCGAACTCGCCCCTGGCCACCTGCGCGGCCGCCTCGGACGTCGACGCCGACATCAGCACCGCGGCATCCGGCAGCCGGGCGGAGATCCACTCCCGGGTCTGGGCGATGGCGTGCGGGTGGGACGCGACCGTGCGAACGTCCCCGAGCCCCGTGCCCGGCCGCGCCAGCAGCGCGAACCGGACCGGCAGCACGGCCTCCCGCACGATCACCAGCGGCGGGTCGACCACGAGGCCGTCGAGCACCGCGGGAACCGCGCCTTCCACCGAGTTCTCGATCGGGACGCAACCGAGGTCGGCGGAGCCGTCCCGCACGGCGGCCAGCACGGCAGGCGAGCCGGTGGAGGGGATGAGCTCGGCCCCGGTGGCCTCGGGCATCGACCGCAGTGCCTGCTCGGTGAAGGTGGCGCGCGGCCCGAGGAACGCAATGCGGGTCACGTCCCGACCCTACTGTGGGCCCGTGGGCAACCTGACGCTGGTGCTGGTGGCCGTGAACGCACCGATGGCGCGGGCCTGGCACGCGCTCGCGGAGGAGCGCGGCGACCTCGTCGTGCACGAGGGCTCGATCACCGATGTGGACGCCGACGCCGTGGTGAGCCCGGCCAACTCGCTCGGGATCATGGGCGGCGGTGTCGACGCCGTGTACGCCCGCTGGTTCCCGGGCATCTCCGACCGGGTCCGCGCGACGTCCGGAGGCGAGCTGCCGGTCGGCGCGGCCGTGATCGTGCCGACCGGCGTCGAGCGCCCGGCCTGGCTGGTGAGCGCGCCGACGATGAACCGGCCCGGTCAGCGGCTACCGCCGGACGGCGGGCCCGCCCGCGCCGCCGCCGGCGCGGTGCTGCGGCTCTGGCGCGACGGCGTCCTGCCCGACGGCACCCGGGTGCGCGACGCCGTACGCACGATCGCCCTGCCCGGCCTCGGCACGGGCGTGGGCGGGCTGTCCCCGGACGTCTGCGCCACCCAGGTCGGCGCGGCGTGGGACGAGGTCCTCGGCGCGGGGTGACCCGCTCCCCGGTGGAGCTGGGGACGCTGCGGGTCCTCGGGCGGCCGCTCTTCCACCGGAGCTGCTTGATCAGATGATCATGCCCGCGCCACCGGAGGCAGCCGACCAGGTACAGCCCGAGAACCCGGCGCCCGTGATGAGCCCCAGGCTGGGGATCACGCTCGACATCGACCTGATGCCGAGCACCACATGGGGCTCTTCAGGGCATCAGGACAGCAGGCCGAGCCCGGCGAGCTGCGTGGCCGGCACGGGTTCCGGCTCGGAGCCGCACCGCGACAGCAGCCCGCGCACGCCCTTGACGGCGCGCTCGGACAGGCCGCTGACCTCGCTCGCCAGCGCGGTGCCGTCGCTGGACTCGAGCGCCTCGCGGACGTCGCCGCCGCCCAGCGCCCGCGCGACGCCCACCAGCAGGTTGAGGATGCCGTGGCGCCGCGGGTCGTCGTCCTCGCCGCGCACGACCTGACGGAGCCCGAGCGTGGTGAAGGGCCGCCCGGTGTCGACGACCACGTGCAGGAACTCCTCGACCTCCGCGACCGACGGCACGTCGGAGGCGCGGGGGCCGCCGCAGCGCAGCTTCGGCGCGCATCCGTGCTCGGCGACGCGGCGCACGGCGCCCAGCCAGGCGCTGATGTCAGCGGGCTCGATGCCGGCGGGACGGCGCGGCTCGACCACCGCGACGACGTCCTCGGGCACGAACTCCGACACCCGCTCCAGCCAGATCGCATCGACGTCGGGGGGTGCCGCGGTCTCGACGGTGCGCGGCGTCAGCAAGCTCGAGCGCGAGAAGACCGTGGAGAGCGCCTTCGGCACGGCGCCGAGCCCGGTGTCGACCACGAGCGACACGTCGACCGGGCGCGACGGCACCGACCGGGCCAGCTCCTGCACCAGCGCGGGAAGCCGCGACACCGGGCAGACGAGCTGCCCGACGAGGCCGCCGTACCGGCCGTCACGTGCGCTCAGGTACCGCGATACGACGGCGTCCACACCGGGCGCCACCGACCGCGGCTGCAGCAGGCTGGTGTCGTCGACCAGCTGCGCGAAGAGCGGTGGGATGGCCCAGGGATCCGCACCGGCCGCCGTCGTCACGGTTCCAGACGCTAACGGGTGGGCTCCGGCCGCCTGAAAGCGGCCGTGCGTTCGCGCCCTGGACACCCGCCGAAGCAGGCTATAGCTTAGGCTCACCTAAGTCACGGAGGTGTCTCGTTGGGATCCACCCGGCCCCGCCGACCGCCCGCTCCGTCGGCCGCCGAGCGCGCCCGCAGCATCGCCGCCCGCGGCGGCACGGCGAGCCTCGTCGGCACCGGTGCCGCCCAGGCCGCACCGCTCGTGCACCACGTCCGCGCCGACGGCTCCGCGGTCCTGCTGCTGGACGACGACGAACCCGTGCTCACCGCCATCCGGAACGCGCCGGGCGGCGAGTTCGCGGCGATGCTCGAGATCACCGACCACGCCCCCGTCGAGCTCAGGGAACCGGTTCGCGGCCTGCTGTGGATCACCGGCCGGTTGCGTGCCCCGGAGCCCGACATCGCCCGGCGGATGGCGCTCCAGGTCGCCGACGTGCGCCCGCACGAGGACCTGCTGCGGCTGGGCCACGGCGCCACCCTCGTGCGCCTCGACCCCGGGTCGGCCGTGCTCTCCGACGCCGAGGGCACCGCCGCACTCACCCCCGTCGACCTCGCGGCCGCCTGGCCGGACCCGTTCTGCCGCTACGAGGGCCACTGGCTCGCCCACCTCGAGGAATCGCACCCGGACGTCCTCGACGTCCTGACGCGGCACCTGCCGCCGGCGCTGCGCGACCTGCGCGACGCGCGGCTGCGCCCGCTCGGCATGGACCGCTACGGCCTGCGCCTGCGCCTCGAGGCCCCCGGCCGCGACCACGACGTGCGGATCGCGTGGCCCGAGCAGGCCACGACCGTGGAGGAGCTGCGCAGGCAGATGCAGCACCTGATCGGGTGCCCGATGCGGCGGGGAGCCGACGTCGACCCGCTCGGCGGGAGTCGACCCGCTAGCTGACCGGCGAGCGGCCGGCGCGCACCCGGTGGGTGACCCGGCGCTCGGCCACGAACGAGGCCACCGGGATGGTGCCCGCCACGAGGATCAGCAGGGCGTCGAGCGGCTTCCACCGCCCGCGCTCGGCCAGGAGCAGCGTGCAGACGATGTAGATCATGTACAGGAAGCCGTGGGTGACGCCCACGATGGCCACCAGCTCGGGCCGGCCGAAGATGTACTTCATGGGCATCGCCACCAGCACGAGGACGAGCAGTCCGACGCCCGTGACCCAGGCGGCGATGCGGTAGGCGATCAGGGCGATCTCGATCGGCACGATGTCTCTCAGCGGTCGGGGTTGCGTGCGGCCAGATCGGCCAGCATCTGGTTGTAGGCGACGAGCTCGGGATCGTCGTCCGCCGACGGCGGTGCGGCGTCGCGCGGGCGCGGGCCGAACGGCGCCGGGGCGTCTGCGGGCGTGGCCGGGCGCGGCTCCGGAACGGACGGGGCCGCCGCCTGGACGGGCTGGGCCTCCTCGACGGGCGGCGCGGCCTCCTCCAGCTTCGCCGCCTCCATCCGCAGCATCCGCCACCACATCACGCCGAAGAACACGGCGAAGAGCGGCCACTGCAGCCCGTACCCGACGTTGAGCGCGCTGCCCATGGCGGACCCGGCGCGGTGCCACTGCCAGGCGGCGAGGAAGCCGCACGTGACCATGGCGCCGAGCGTGACCACGTGCCAGACCATCCACCTCGGAGAGAGGATCAGCCGCCGCACACCAAGCAGATTACCTGCTGGGTAGGGTCCGCGACCGTGCCCCGCTCGACCACCCTCCGGGACTGGATCTCCCCGCCGCCACCCGGAACACCCCCGCTGACCGACCCGCGGACCCGCCGGCTCGTCGGTCTGGAGGTGCTGGTCGTCCTGACGGTGACGCTGGGGCTGTCCGCCGTGCGCAGCGGTCTGGCCCTGCTCGACGCCGTGATGCAGCCGGTACCCCTCAACGAGCAGCAGGTGGCGCTGAACGCGCCGGCGGCGCAGCTCGGGCTCATCGACCTCGCGCTGCAGCTCACGCGCGTGCTCCAGCTCGTCGGCTGGGGCGCGCTGGGCGCCTACCTGCTGCTGCGCGCCGGCTTCGCGATGCGCGACGTCGGGCTCGACCGGCGCCGGCCGGGCCGCGACGCGCTGGGCTCGGCCGGTCTGGCCGCGCTGATCGGCGTGCCCGGCCTGGGCCTGTACCTGTTCGCGCGGGCGATCGGGGTGAGCGTGACGATCGCGCCCACCACGCTCGACGACACCTGGTGGCGGGTGCCGGTGCTGCTGATGTCCGCCGCCGCGAACAGCTGGGCCGAGGAGGTGGTGATGGTCGCCTACCTGATCACGCGGCTGCGCCAGCTCGGCTGGTCGGAGAACGGGTCGCTGCTCGCCCAGGCCGTGCTGCGCGGCGGCTACCACCTCTACCAGGGGCTCGGCGGGTTCATCGGGAACATCGTCATGGGGCTGGTGTTCGGCCGGGTGTGGCAGCGCACCAACCGCCTGTGGATGCTGGTCGGCGGCCACGCCTTGATCGACATCGTGGCCTTCGTCGGCTACGCCGCCCTCTCCGGCCGTGTCGCCTGGCTCCCGTGAGGCTCACACACCAACTTCGGCGCCGGCACACCAACTGCAGTTGCTGTGCGGACGCGCATGTTGGTGTGCGAGCGGCTAGCGCAGGGTGATCTGCTTGCCGGCCAGGGCGTCGCGGGCGCGGCGCTCGGCATCGGTGAAGGGGGCGTTCTCGGCGAGCGCGGCCTCCAGGCGTTCCGCGAAGGCGGCCACCGGCTCGCTCCACTCCTTTGCGTGCAGCTCGCGGTCGAGGTCCCACACGGGCACGAGCAGGCCGTGCGCCCGGAACGACCCGGCGTACCGGGCGTCCTCGGCGAGCGCCAGCTCACCCCGGGCCTGCAACCGGGCCAGCGCCGCCAACAGGGCCTCCTCCGGCTCCGGGCGCACCCACCGCAGGTGGGCCTTCGAACCGGTGTCCACCCAGTAGGCGGCCCGGACACCCGGTGCCGGTACCGGCTCGGTCGGCATGATCGCCTTGTTGGCGCGTTCCAGGGACGCGGTGACGTCGGAGCCGGGCTCCGAGCCGTCCTCGGCCGGGGGGATCCACCAGCCGAAGTCCGCGTGCACGGTGACGTCGAGCGTGGCCTCCGGGTCGAGCACGTCCTGCAGGCGCACCAGCTCTCCGGTGACCCCGGGGCCGACGACCGGCAGCGCCGTTCCCGGTTCGGCCGCCTGCGCCCAGCGCAGGGCCTTCGCCAGGTCGGCCGACAGGTCGCCGGAGTGCGCCTGCACCTGCATACCGATGAGGATCGAGCCGTCCGGACGCACGAGGGCCGCGGCGGCGCCCGGCAGCACGGTGGCGAGCGTGGCCGGGGCGTCGCCGGGCTCGCGCAGCGGCAGCGGCGCCGTGGCCGACGGCAGGAACTCGCGCATCGCGACCAGGTCGCACTCCGCCGCGAGACCCTCGAACGGCCGGATGACGATGACGTCGTCACCGGCGCCGTGGCACGCCTTGTACCGCTTGCCCGAACCGCAGGGACAGGGGCGGCGGGGGTTCTCACCCGCGGGCGCCGCCGTCTTGGCACGTGTCTTCTTGGCCATGGTGCCGAAGACGCTAGTACCCCCCGCCGGGAGCCCGACACGTACCTCGCCGGCGCGGAGCAGGATGGTACCGCCATGACCCCATTCGATCCGGGTGATCCGGACTTCCTCGCCGACCCCTACCCGACCTTCGCCGCGCTGCGCGCGCAGCGCCAGGTGCACGAGCACCCGCTGCTGGGGATCCCGGTCGCGGTGTCGCACGCGGCGTGCTCCGAGGTGCTGCGCGGGCGTGACCTCGGCCGGATCTGGGTGGACGCCCAGCCGGCCGCGGAGTTCGCCGCCTTCAACCTGCTGCACCGCAACTCGCTGCTCGAACGCGAGGGCCCACCGCACGACCGGCTGCGCCGGCTGGTGGCGGGCGCCTTCAACCGTGGCCACACGGCCCGGCTGGAGCCGCGGGTCCGGGCGCTCGCCGACGGGCTCGTCGGCCGGCTCGCCGAGCGGGTCCGCGTCGACGGCAGCGCCGACCTGATGGCGGGCGTCGCGGCCGTTCTGCCGGTGGAGGTGATCGCCGAGCTGCTCGGCGTGCCGGAGCCGGAGCGTTCGGCGCTGCGCGGCTGGTCCAACACGATCGTCACGATGTACGAGCCGGACCCCGGCCGGGTCCGGCGCGCGGCGGCCGAGCGGGCGGCGGCCGAGTTCGTCGAGGCGCTGCGCGGGCTCGCCGCCCATCGCCGCCGGCACCCGGGCGACGACCTCGTCACCGACCTGCTCGACGCCGACCTGGGCGCCGACGAGCTGGTCGGCACGGCCGCTCTGCTGCTCATGGCGGGCCACGAGGCCACGGTCAACGTGATCGGGAACGGGGTGCTCGCCCTGCTGCGCCACCCCGGGCAGTGGCGCCGGCTGGTCGCCGATCCCGGTCTCGACGCGACCGCGGTCGAGGAGCTCATCCGCTACGACCCGCCCCTGCAGCTGTTCGAGCGCACGGCGGTGGCGGACACGGTCGTGGCCGGCCATCCGGTGCCGGCCGGCACGAAGATCGCCGCCCTGCTCGGCGCCGCTGCCCGGGACGCGGCGGTGTTCTCCCGCCCGGACGATCTCGACGTGGGCCGGCGGCCGAACCCGCACCTCGGGTTCGGGGCGGGCGTGCACTACTGCCTCGGCGCCCCGCTCGCGCGCGTGGAGGTCGCCGCCACGCTGGACGCGCTGCGCCGCGCGCTGCCGGGCATGCGCCTCGCGGCCGAGCCGCCGCGGCGGCCGGACTTCGTCATGCGTGGGCTGCGGGAGCTGCGGCTGGCGACGTGACGCGCATCAGCACCTCGCGCCTGCGGGGCGCGACGGGGGCGAGCAGCCGGGTGATCCGGAGCACCAGCCGCGCCGTGACGCCGGCGGTGACCGCCGCGAGCAGGTCGAGCACGGCGTGCAGCACGACGCCGTCGGCGCGGGCCTGCACGCCGTCGCGCAGCGACCACAGCAGCACGACCACGGTGAGCACGACGCTCGCCGCCCACAGCCCCCACCAGACGAGCACCAGCCGCGACGGCCGCGGCCGCCGCTGCACCGGCAGCCCGATGGCGCTGTGCTCGATCTCGGCGAGCACGGACCCGGGTATCGAGAGGTTCAGCCCGGGCACCAGCCAGCCGAGCACGATCATGCGTGTGGACCGGGACGGCCGGACCCGTGCCCGGTCGGCCGCCGCCTGTGCGGCGCGCACGGTCCACAGCACCATCAGCACGCCGACCACCAGGCTCAGGATGGGGGCGACGGTGCCGGCGGACGCGACGAGCGCGTCCGAGGCCGCCACGGACTCGGCCGTGAGCGCGCCCTCCCGGCTGTCCAGCAGGAGGACGTACCGCCACACCTCGGCGCCCGCGGCGAGCAGTGCCACCGCGGCCGTGGCCCACAGCAACGGCACCAGCGAGCCCACGACGGACCGCGCGGCGGTCAGGGGGTCCGGGCGCTCCTGCTCCGGCTCCGGGGGCTTCCACGGGCCGAGCGGGAACCCCCAGCGGGGGAGCAGGCGGTACCGCGGCGGCCCGGTGTAGCGGGTGCGCACGGATACCGGCCGGGCCGGCGTGGCGCCGGGTGGAGGCTCGGCCACCCAGCGCAGGGCGGCCAGGTAGCGGCCGCAGAACGGGCAGAACGGCCCACCACCGGCCGGGGCGCGACGCCCGCAGCGCGGGCAGGGCGGGCCGGTGGCGGTCTCCTCCGCTCCGGGAACCGGTGGCTGCACTGGGGATCGCCGTCCTAGACGATCTGCGGTTGGGTGCCGCCGTCGGCGACCACCTCGCGGCCCTGCCGGGCCCACGCCTGCATCCCGCCCTCGACGTTGACCGCCGGGTAGCCCTGCCCGGACAGGTAGGCGACCACGCGGGCGGAGCGGCCGCCGGAGCGGCAGACGACGTAGAGCGGGTCGGCGTCGGGCAGTTCGTCCATCCGGGAGGTGAGCTCGGACATCGGCAGGTGGGTGGCGCCGGGCGCGTGGCCCGCGACCCACTCGTCGGACTCGCGGACGTCGAGCAGAGCGGCGTCGGGCGGCAGTTGCTCCACCGCCATCGCCGGGACGGCTGGACCGGTCATGCCCTCAATCCTCGCACGCGGGGACGTCACAACCCGGTGACCGCAGCACCTACCCACCCCGCCGGCTCACCGTCCCCGGCGGCGCCCGGCCGCGTGGGCCGGGCGCCGCCGTGGTGCGTTCGGGTCAGTGCGAGACGGCCTTCTCGGATCCGGCACCCGTGAGCGACCGGACCTCCATCTCGGCGTACTTGCCCTCCTCGACGGGCTGCCGACCGCCCACGTAGGTGCCGACGACGCCCAGGACGAACGAGAGCGGGATCGACACCAGGCCGGGGTTGGCCAGCGGGAACAGGTCGAAGTCCGCGTTCGGGATCATCGACGTCGCCTTGCCGGAGACGGCGGGCGAGAAGATGATCAGCAGGACGCAGGACCCCAGGCCGCCGTAGATGCTCCACAGCGCGCCGGTGGTGTTGAACTTCTTCCAGAACAGCGAGTAGAGGATCGTCGGCAGGTTCGCCGACGCGGCCACCGCGAACGCGAGCGCCACCAGGAACGCGATGTTCTGGTTGCGGGCCAGCACGCCGGCCGCGATGGCCAGGATGCCCACCACGACCGCCGTGATGCGGGCCACCCGCACCTCGGCGTCCGGCGCGGTCTGACCCTTCTTGATGACGTTCGCGTACAGGTCGTGCGCGAACGAGGCGGACGCCGCGATCGTCAGGCCGGCCACGACCGCGAGGATCGTGGCGAACGCGATCGCCGAGATGATCCCGAGCAGAACCACGCCGCCCAGCTCGTAGGCGAGCAGCGGTGCGGCCGAGTTGGTGCCCCCGGGCGCGCTGCTGATCGTCTGTGCGCCACCGGGCACCAGCGCACCCGCCCCGTAGCCCAGCACCAGCGAGAACAGGTAGAACAGGCCGATCAGCCAGATCGCCCACACCACGGAGCGACGTGCCTCCTTGGCGCTGGGCACCGTGTAGAAGCGCATCAGGATGTGCGGCAGGCCCGCCGTACCGAGCACGAGCGCGAGCGACAGCGAGATGAAGTCGATCTTCGAGAGCGCGGTGGCGCCGTAGGCGAGCCCCGGGTTGAGCAGCTTGTCGCCGAGCTCCTTGGTGGTGCCCGACGAGCTGGTGACCGACGGGTTGGCGTCGACGGCCTGGCCGAGCAGTGCCGAGAGGTTGAACCCGAACTTCCCCAGGACCCAGATCGTGATCACCGCGGCGCCGATCATCAGCAGCGTCGCCTTGATGATCTGCACCCAGGTGGTGCCCTTCATCCCGCCGACGAGCACGTAGGTGATCATCAGGGCCCCGACGATGGCGATGACGATGCCCTGCCCGACGACGTTGTCGTTGTCGATCCCGAGCAGCAGCGTGATGAGCGCGCCCGCACCGGCCATCTGCGCGAGCAGGTAGAAGAACGACACCACCAGCGTGGACGTCGCCGACGCGGCGCGCACCGGGCGCTGCCGCATCCGGAAGCTCAGCACGTCGCCCATCGTGAACTTGCCGGTGTTGCGCAACAGTTCGGCCACCAGCAGCAGCGCCACCAGCCACGCCACCAGGAAACCGATCGAGTAGAGGAACCCGTCGTAGCCGTTCACCGCGATCGCACCGGCGATACCGAGGAACGACGCGGCCGACAGGTAGTCACCCGCGATCGCCACGCCGTTCTGCGGACCCGTGAACGCGCGGCCCGCCGCGTAGTAGTCCGACGCGGTCCGGTTGTTCCCGCTGGCGCGGAACACCACGACCAGCGTCACCACGACGAACGCGGCGAAGATGCTGATGTTCAGTAGCGGGCTGCCGACGCCACCGGACGCGGAAGCCTGGGCGAGAACGGTCACGAAGCACCTTCGATCTGCTCACGGATCTTCTCGGCGGCCGGGTCGAGGTGCCGGTTCGCATAGCTCACGTAGGCCGTGGTGATCGCGAACGTGGTCACGAACTGCAGGAGACCGATGATCAGACCAATGTTGATGTTGCCGAATACCTTGATCGACATGAATGCCGGCGCGTACGACGCCAGCAGCACGTAGATCAGGTACCAGACGAGGAAGGCGGCGCTCATCGGGAAGACGAACCGCCGGAGCTTCCTACGCAGCTCAGCGAATTCCGGAGTGGCTTGCATCTGTTCGTAGATCGTGCCGCCTGTCGATCGCTCGCCTGTGGCGCTCACGGCGTAGTCTCCGTTCCTCTTCCGTCGGCGCACTGCATCGTCGCCGCGCCTCCCGGGACACAACGGGGCGAACGATAGTTGAGTCACACTCCCGGTCTGGAATACTCCACTTGGGTGATGGCGGGCGTCGTGCAACTGTCGCGACAAGCTCGGGACCAACGGGGCGACAATGGGACGAGCGGTCGACGAACGGTTGACCAGCGGTGCCGACTCGGACGTACCGGACCGAAACACCGACCGCGACCGATCCCGATCTTCAGGCCCGAACGGCTCACCAGGTCGGCCGCTGGCGATCCTCGAGACGGTCCCGGCTCAGGCCGAGCCGCTCGGGTGCGTGCAGCCGCAGGAGTACCTGGTCGGCGTCCACCGGGCGTTGCCGGGCGGTCATCCTGCTCACCACGATCATCGTGGCGAACGCCGCCGGCACCGTGGCGAGCGCAGGCCGGTAGAGCAGCACACCCAGCGGGCCGGACTCGGCGAACCCGGCGAGGCTCAGGGCAACCGCGCCCGCCGAGCCGATCCCACCGACCAGCACGCCCGCGACGCCACCCGCCGCGGTGAGGCCGCGCCACCAGATGCCGAGCACCAGCAGCGGGCAGAACGTCGACGCAGCCACCGCGAACACCAGCGCGACGGCTTCGGAGAAGTCCAGCCGCGTGACGCCCACCGCCAACCCGAGCGGCACCGCACCGGCGACCACGGCCGCCAGGCGGAAGTCACGCACCCGGCTGCTGCCGATGAGGTCGCTGGACAGCACGCCGGCGACGCTCACGACCAGCCCGGACGAGGTGGACAGGAACGCGGCCCACGCGCCGGCCGCCACCAGCCCGCCCAGCAGGGCCCCGGCCAGCCCGCTGCCGAGCACGGCGGACGGCAGCAGCAGCACGGCCGCGTCGGTGTCACCGTTGACGAGCAGTTGCGGCGTGTAGAGCCGCGACAGCGCGCCGAGCAGCGTGACCGCCAGGTAGAAGCAGCCGAGGAGCGCTAGCACGAACACCGCGCTGCGGCGGGCCGCCCGCCCGTCCGGGTTGGTGTAGAAGCGCACGAGCACGTGCGGCAGGCCCATCGTGCCGAGGAACAGCGCAATGATCAGCGAGTACGTGGCGAGCAGGCCGTGCTCACGCCCCTCCGGGAACGGCGCGAGCCACGTGGCGTCCGACGCCGGCGCCCCCGCCACGATCGGCACCGCCGCGCCGGCCGGGAACTCCAGCTGCGCCCCCTCCGCGACCGTGTGCAGCCCGGTCTCCCAGCGGACGGGCCCGTCGACGACCTGCCGGCCGTCGACCACACCGGTGGCGGTGAACTCGACCGGCTCCGCCACCTGCAGCTCCACGTCGGTGCGGATGTCGACCGTCGCGTGGTCGGGGAACTGCGGCGGGGCCGGCCGGTCGAAGGTGAGATCGTCGCTGAGGAAGAAGATCGACGCGATGATCGCGGGAAGCGCCAGCGCGGTGAGCTTGATCCAGTATTGGAACGCCTGCACGAACGTGATCGACCGCATTCCGCCGAGCACGACCGTGGCAACGACGATGAGGGCCGCCAATGCGGCGCCCGTCCAGCCCGGCAGCCCCGTGACCGTCGTGACGGTGAGGCCCGCCCCCTGCAGCTGGGGAAGCAGGTACAGCCAGCCGATGATGACGACGAACACCGCGCAGACCCGGCGCAGCACGCCGGACCGCAGCCGGAACTCCGCGAAGTCGGGCACCGTGTAGGCGCCGGAGCGGCGCAGCGGGGCCGCCACGAACAGCACCAGTGCCAGGTAGCCGGCGGTGTAGCCGACGGGGTACCAGAGCGCGTCCACACCGTCGCGCAGGATGAGGCCCGCGATGCCGAGGAAGGACGCGGCGGACAGGTACTCCCCCGAGATCGCCCCCGCGTTGACCATCGGGCCGACCGTGCGCGACGCCACGAAGAAGTCCGACGTGCTGCGCGCCACCCGCACCCCGAGCGACCCGATCACGGCCGACGCCACCGCCACGAGGCCGATGGCCGCGATGGCGATGATGCCGGTCGTCGTCACGGGAAACACTATGTCAACGCGGTGCCCATGCCACCACTACACCTTCGTCGGTCATCGCCTCTGAGCGGGTGGGTCGAACCGGTCCCGGGAGAGGCCGAGCTGCTCCGGAGCGTGCAGGATCATCAGGGACCGGTCGACGTCGCGCGGGATCGAGGTGCGGGTGAACCGGCTCACCAGGATCATCGTGAGGAACGCGGCGGGCACGGTGACTGCGGCCGGGCGGTAGAGCAGCACCCCGACCCACCCCTGCGGCACCACCGCGAACAGCGACACCATGACGGACACGGCGGAAAGGCAGCCGCCGACGAGCACGCCGGCGATCGCGCCTGCCGAGGTGAGGCCCCGCCACCAGATGCCGAGCACGAGCAGCGGGCAGAACGTCGCGGCGGCCACCGCGAAGACCAGCGGCACGGTCAGCGCGAAGTCCAGCCGCGTCACGCCCAGGGCGAGCGCCAGCGGCACGACGACCGAGAGCCCGGCGGCCAGCCGGAAGTCGGTCCACCGTCCCCTCAGCACGTCGGTGAACAGCACTCCGGCCAGGCTGACGACGAGCCCGGACGACGTCGACAGGAACGCGGCCGCGGCGCCGGCAGCCACCAGCCCGCCCAGCACCCAGCCCGCCCACCCCTGACCGAGCACCGCGGTCGGCACGAGCAGCACGGCCGCGTCCGTGTCGCCGCTCACCAGGAGCTGGGGTGTGTAGAGGCGGGTGAGCGCGCCCAGCAGCGTGACGAGCACGTAGAACACACCGATCATGCCGAGCACGATCACCGTCGTGCGGCGGGCGGCGGTTCCGTCCGGGTTCGTGTAGAAGCGCACCAGCACATGGGGTAGGCCCATCGTGCCGAGGAAGCCGGCGATGAGGACCGAGTAGATCGACAGCAGCTGGTCGGCGGCACCGCCCGTCATCGGTTCGAGCCACTGGCGGTCGGTGGTGGGCGAGCCGTCGACGGTGGGCACGGCCGAACCCGCCGTGAACCTCAGCGTCGTGCCCTCGTCCACCTCGTACCGCCCGGCCGGCCACGTGGTGTCACCCCGCACCCGGCTGCCGTTCACGCCGCCGTCGACCCACACCTGCACCGGCTCCGTCACGTCGAGCACGACGTCGGTGCGCACGTCCACGGTCATGTCCTGCACGAACTGCGGGGACGTCGGCCGGTCGAAGCTGCGGGTGTCGTTCATGAACATGCCGCCCACCACGAGGGCGGGCACGAGGAGGGCCGTGAGCTTGAGCCAGTACTGGAACGCCTGCACGAACGTGATCGAGCGCATCCCGCCGCCGACGACGGTGAGCAGCACGACGACGCCCGCCCCGGCGATCCCGCTCCAGGCGGGCAGGCCGGTGAGCGTGGTGAGCGCGAGGCCGGCGCCCTGCAGCTGCGGCAGCAGGTACAGCCAACCGATCATCAGCACGAACACCGTGCACAGCCGGCGCAGTGCCGGGGACGCGAGGCGCAGCTCGGCGAAGTCCGGCACCGTGTGAGCGCCGGAGCGGCGCAGCGGGGCCGCCACGAACAGCAGCAGGGCGAGGTATCCCGCGACGAAGGCGGCCGGGTACCAGAGCGCGTCGGCGCCTTCCCGCAGGATCAGGCCCGCGATGCCCAGGAACGATGCCGCCGACAGGTACTCCCCGGAGATGGCACCCGCGTTGGCCACCGGCCCGACGGTGCGCGACGCCACCAGGAAGTCCGACGTGCTGCGCGCCATGCGGACGCCGTACGAGCCGATCAGCGCCGAGGCGAGCCCGACCAGCCCGATCGCGCAGAGCGCTACGAGAGCAGGGGTGGGCACCGACCGTCAGTCCTGGACGGTCTCGGCGAAGTCCTGCTCGAGGTGCTCCGCGGTGCGCGTGTGCCACAGCCCGAGCCCGAACAGGAACGGGTAGACGAGCACCCCGAGCAGGAGCCACGGCAGGCGGATCCCGAGCACCTCCACCCGCCCGATCTCCGGGACGATCGCGAACAGCAGGGGCAACAGCCCCAGCGTGAGGCCGGCGCCGATCGCGAACCGGAGGGCGATGGCCAGCTGCGACCCGATCAGGTTCCTGCGCAGCAGCTCCCCGACGCCGGAGCTCTCCTGGATGGTGATGACGGTGCGGACCGGGCGGGCCACGCCCTTGCGTTCGGCCAGCACCACCCGCACCCGCTTGTTCTCGGGGTCCTCGGGGTCCTCCTGGTCCGCCGTCGGGAGGGGGGACCTGGTACCCCGGAGTTCGGCGCCCCGCTGCTCGGGCACGCTGATCCCGCCGAGGGGCGAGCCGGCCCGTTCCGGAGCTCCGGACGGCTTCCGGACGGCCCGGACCGGTGCGGTGTGCTCGGCCACGTCGGGATCCGGGATGGTGGCGGGAAGCCGGGGCGCGGTGGGCGCGGACGGCCCGACGGCCTCGTCCGGTGCGGCGGGAGACGGAGCGGGCATGGGCCCCGCAGGTTCGGCGACGGGGCCCGGGGTGGTGTCCACCGGCGCGGCGTCTGCGGGGGTGGTCTCGACGGGCGCGGTGGCCGACGGGTCCTGCGGCGGTGCGTCGGCCGGGCTCTGAGGTGCCGGGGCGACGGCCACCGGCTGGACCGGGGCGACGGGCGCGGTCGCGGGACCCGTGGCCGCGCGGGCCCGCCCGCGAGCGGCACCCCGCATCGCGGCGGCCGCGGCGACGCCCGGGCGGACGGGGCGCACCCCGCCGTCCCGATCCGGCGGTCCGGGCGGCGCCGGCCCGGGCGGTGCATTCCCTGGAGCTGTCCCCGGCGGCGCCGCCGCCGCTTCGGGCGGTGCCGCTTCGGACCGGTTCTCGTCCGGCCGCGTAGGCGGGCCCGACCAGACCGGCTGAGCGGTGGTGCCCTCCGTGCGCTCGCGCCGCAGGAGCTCGCTCGCCTGCGACATCTGCCCGCCCACCGGGCCAGGGCGCGGCGCGCCGGGGCCGGGAGTGGCGACGGAGTGCCGCGCCACGTACTCCACCGAGCCCGCGGACGTTGGTTCGCCGCGACGGGCGTGCCGTCCCCCGCCCGCGGCAACGCCGTCGGCGATGCGGCGCTGGATCTCGTCGTGCAGCCAGGCGGACCCGGTGTCCGGATCCACGTCGGGCGCCTCGGCGCGGTGCGGGACGGAGCCGTCGTCGTCCGGCTCCGGGGTCACCGACGGCGGGTTGCCGTCGGTGAACGTGGTCACCGCTGGCTCCACGCCTGCTTCGTCGCGCGGACGAGCCGGTCCTTCAGCTCGCGGGTGTGGCGCCGGCTCACCGGGAGCTCGGCGCAGTCCGCGCCGGTGCCGACCCGGACGACGTACCCGGATCCGGACAGCCGCAGCTCCGTGACCAGCGGCAGCGCCACCAGGAACGAGCGGTGGATGCGCACGAAGCCGGCCTCGCGCCAGCGGTCCTCGAGCACCGAGAGCGGGATGCGCACGAGGTGGCTGCCCTCGTTGGTGTGCAGGCGGGCGTAGTCGCCCTGCGCCTCCACGTACCGGACCGCCGAGCGCGGCACGAGCTTCGTGGTGCCGGCGAGCTCGACCGGGATGACCTCGTCCTCGGTGCTCTGCTCCGGCTGCGGCTCGGCCACCATGGCGGCGCGGTTGGCGAGGATGCGGTCGATCGAGGCGGCCAGCCGCTCGGAGCGGATGGGCTTGAGCAGGTAGTCCACCGCCCCGACCTCGTACGCGTCGACGGCCCGGTCGTCATGGGCCGTGACGAACACGACGGACGGCGGCACGGCCATCGACGAGAACACCCGCGCCAGCTCCAGACCGTCGAGGCCGGGCATGCGGATGTCGAGGAACACGATCTCGACGTGGGTGCGGTCGGCCACCCGGGTGCCGCTCACCGGGTCGGAGAGCCCACGGATGCCCGGACCGGCCGTGGCGGCCTCACGGACACCTTGCCGGCTGTTCAGGATGCGGAGTGCGTCTGTGGCGTCCGATGCCTTGAGCACCGTGCCTACGCGGGGGTCCTCGCTCAGCAGGTAGGCCAGTTCTTCGAGAGCCGGCAGCTCGTCGTCCACCGCGAGGACGACCAGGCCGCCGGAGCTGTCGTTGCTGTCCACGATCTCCTCATCCTGCGTGTGTCCGGGGGCCGGGGCCGGGACGCCCTGCCCCAGCTCCGTCGACCATGGTGACGGCGAATCCGTGTGAGTGCCAGAGTCCAGCACCAATCGGGTTCGTCCGGTCACACCGCGCTACAAACCGTACCGCGCCCACGCGGCACGTATTTCGGCCGCCTGGGCAAATCCCAGCAGGGCATCCGTGCTGATCACGCTGGTCGCAGCCGCGGGCGGCGTCAACCCGAGCCGCGCGAGGAGCGGCTTGCGCCCCTCGACCGGAACGAGGTCGGCGTCCGGGAAGCGCTCCGAGAGCACCGCCCTCGGCGTGCCGAGCCCGTCGACGAGCCCGAGCTCGACGGCCTTCGCCCCGGTCCAGATCTCGCCCGTGAACAGCTCGTCCTTCTCGCGCAGGCGATCACCGCGCCGCGCGACGACCCAGTCCTGGAACATCGTGTGCAGCTGGCCCTGCAGGTCACGCAGCCAGTCGACGTCGTCCTGCTTCTCCGGCAGGAAGGGGTCGAGCCGCGACTTCGCGTTGCCCGCCGTGTAGAGCCTGCGCTGCACGCCGAACCGCTCGATCAGCCCGTCCAGCCCGAAGCCGTGGCTGATCACCCCGATCGAGCCGACGAGCGACGTGGCGTGCGCGTAGATCTCGTCGGCGGCACACGCCAGCCAGTAGCCCCCGGACGCGGCGACGTCCTCGCAGAACGCGAGCACGGGCACGCCCTTCTCCGCGGCGAGACCGCGGATCCGGTCGGCCACCAGCGCCGACTGCGTGGGCGACCCGCCCGGCGAGTTGACCAGCAGCGCGACCGCGGCAAGCCGGTCCGGAGCGAACGCCCGCTCGATCGGCTTCTCCAGCGCCACCGAGTTGATCACCGAGCGGGGCACGGGACCGGTGGTCGCCGTGATCACGCCGTGCAGCCGGAGCAGCGACACGACGGGCCGGTCGCCCCGTTCCCCGAGACGCCCGGGCAGGCGGGAGGCGAGCCGGTCCGGGAGGCGGATCACGTCCATACGGTCACGTTACGCGGCTGTGCGCCAGCCGCAAAGATCAAGAAGGTCGGGGCGCGGGGGCGCCGTGCGCCGCCGGAGCGGAGCGGAGACGATCAAACACGGATGCCCGCGCGGAACTTCGGGACCCTCAGGGTGATCTTCATGCCCTCGCCGGGCGCGGTGTCCACGACGAGGCCGAAGTCGTCGCCGAACGTGGAGCGCATCCGGTCGTCGACGTTGCCGAGCCCGACGTGGGCACCGGACTGGTGGGCGTCGTCCAGGTCCTCGTGCAGGCGTGCCGGGTCCATGCCGATCCCGTCGTCCTCCACGATGATCACGCACTCGGCGCCCGCGTTCTCCGCGGTGATCGTGATGGTGCCGCCGTTGGGCTTGCCGCCCAGCCCGTGCCGCACGGCGTTCTCCACCAGGGGCTGCAGCGCGAGGAACGGCAGCACGACGGAGAGGACCTCGGGGGCGATCTGCAGCTTGATGTTGAGCCGGTTGCCGAAGCGGGCCTTCTCCAGCCGGACGTAGCGCTCGATGTTGGTGAGCTCGTCCTGCAACGTCGTGTACTCGCCCGCCGTGCGGAACGAGTAGCGGGTGAAGTCCGCGAACTCGATGAGCAGCTCGCGGGCGCGCACCGGGTCGGTGCGGATGAAGGAGGCGATCGTGGTGAGCGCGTTGTAGACGAAGTGCGGCGAGATCTGCGCCCGCAGGGCCCTGACCTCGGCGCGGTTGAGCCGGGCGCGCGACTCGTCGAGCTCGGCGAGCTCCAGCTGGCTGGAGACGTACCGAGCGACCTCCGCCGAGGCCCTCAGCAGCACCGGGCCCGCGGTGGACGTGGTGAGCGCCGCGAGGGTGCCGACGATCGCTCCGTCGGTCTCCAGCGGCACGACGACGATGCCCCGGACCGCGCAGTTGGGGTGCTCGCAGGACAGGGCGGTGTGCGAGAGCACCTGCTGGCGTCCGGTGGAGATGACCTGGTCGGCGAGCGACCGGACGTCCGGCTCGTGCTGGTCGGCCTCGCCGTCCCAGGCCAGGGTGGTGCCCCGGTTGTCGGTCATGGCGAGCGCGCACGTGTCGAGCAGCTGCCGCAGGTACGGCAGCGCGAACGACGCGGAGTTCGGCGAGAGCCCCTCGCGCAGCGACGGCGCGGCCAACGCCACCGTGTGCAGCGTGGCGAAGGTGGCGCGCTCCAGCGGCGTGGCGAAGGTGTTGCGCCGGTTCTTCATGATCAGCCACACCAGCAGCCCGATCATGACGACGATGACGCCACCGGCAACGAGCAGCGCCGTGGAGCTGCCCAGGAGCTCAGTCACACCTCCACCTACCTCACCAGGCGTGAAAGCCGCCGGTCGGCTAGTGGTTTGCCGCCGGTCTGGCAGCCGGGACAGTACTGGAACGACTTGTTCGCGAAGGACACCTCCCGCACGGTGTCCCCGCAGACCGGGCACGGCAGCCCGGTACGCGCGTGCACCCGCAGGCCGGAGCGCTTCTCCCCCTTGAGCTCCGCCGCCCCATGGCCGACCGACCGCTCGACGGCGTCGGCGAGGACCGATCGCATCGCCGAGTAGAGCCCGTCGACCTGCTCGACCGTCAGCCGGCCCGCCGTGGCGTACGGGGAGAGGCGCGCGGTGTGCAGGATCTCGTCGCTGTAGGCGTTGCCGATACCGGCGAGCACCTGCTGCTCGACGATCAGGGTCTTGATGCGTTCGGTGCGCCCGGCGAGCAGCGCGGCGAACTCGTCACGGGTGAGGGCGAGCGCGTCGGGGCCGAGGCGGGCGATCCCCGGTACCTCCTGCGGGTCGGGCACCAGGTAGACGGACAGGCGCTTCTGGGTGCCGGCCTCGGTGAGGTCGAACCCCGGCCCGCCGACCGCGTCGAGGTGCACCCGCAGCGACAGCGGCCCCCGTCCCGGCTTGGGCGGCGTGGCGGACGCGGTCTCGTGCCAGCGCAGCCAGCCGGCGCGGGACAGGTGGGTGATCAGGTGCAGCGGCTCGTCCGGCCGGTCGGCGAACTCGACGGACAGGAACTTGCCGTAGCGGGCGGCGCCGGTGACCACCCGGCCGGCCAGCGCGGTGACCGGCGGGTCGAAGGTCTTCACGGCGCTCATGCTCGCCACGTCGACGCGCGCGACCGGCCGGTAGACGGCGTGCTCGCGCAGGTGGTGGGCCAGCGCCTCGACCTCGGGGAGCTCGGGCACGGCTCTAGTTGACGGGTTGGAGAGGGCTGTCGGCGTGTCCCGGCGTGCCCTGGGTACGGATGCGGCGCACGATGATGCGGATCTCCTCCTTGGCCTTCGACCCGCCGCGCACCATGCCCGTCCACCGCTCCGCAGGCAGGTCGTACCCGCCCGCGGTCTCGGCGACGATCGTCCACGGCCTGCGCAGGAACCAGCGAATCGGGAAGAACGCCACCACGACCACCGCGGTGACGTACAGGTACCAGGGGATGTGCACCCCCGCGGGCCGCCAGACGATGAGGATCAGCCAGAACACGAAGAGCGCCGACAGGATGAGCACGGCCGCCCCGCGACCGCCGTCGACGTCGTGCTCGAAGTCGTCGCCGACGGCAGGCAGGGACCACTCGATGTTGCGGCGCACCGACCACATGCGTCCGTCGACACCGGCGATCGTTCTCGTAGACATCATCCCCGCCGTGGTGAGTGCTGGTTTTCCCCAACTTTCCCACAGATCGGCCGCCGATGGCGGCTACCACCGCAGCGGGAGGCTCGTGATCCCGTTGATGAAGTTCGAGACGAGCCTGCGCGGCTCGCCGTCGGGCTCCGCCTGCGGCAGGCGCAGGAACTCCGTGAAGAACTCCCGCATCTGCAGCCGGGCGAACGCGGCGCCGAGGCACAGGTGCGGGCCCTGCCCGAACGACAGGTGGTCGTTGGGTTCCCGGGCGAGGTCGAGGCGGAACGGGTCGGCGAAGCGGCGCTCGTCGTGGTTGGCCGACACGTGGTAGACGACGACCTTGTCGCCACGCGCGATGCGCTTGCCGCGCAATTCCACGTCGCGGGCCGCCGTGCGGCGGAACGTGAGCACCGGCGGGTGCACGCGCAACAGCTCCTCGATCGCCGACGGCAGGAGCGCCGGCTCGGAGCGCAACCGCCGGTAGGCGTCGGGGTGGCGCACGAGGGCGAGCACACCTCCGGGGAGTGCGCTGCGCACGGTGTCGTTGCCCGCGATCACCAGCAGGAAGAAGAACATCTTGAGCTCGGCGTCGGTGAGCCGCTCGCCGTCGACCTCGGCCTCCACCAGCGCGGTCATCAGGTCGTCGGCCGGCTCGACGCGCTTGCGTTCGGCGAGCTGCTCGGCGTAGCCGAACATGTCGGCGAGCATCGCGGGAGAGCGCGGGTTGACCGGCCTCCCCTCGGCGTCGGTGACGACGTGGGCGTGCTCGGGGTCCTGGTAGCCGATCACGCGGTTGGTCCACTCGAGCAACATCGAGCGGTCGGCGGCCGGCACGCCGAGCAGGTCGGCCAGGTTCTGCAGGGGGAAGTCGTCGGTGACCTCACGCGGCAGGTCGCACCTCCCCCGGCCGGCCACGGCGCCGAGCAGCTCGGCGGCCCTCCCCCGCACGACACCCGCGAAGCGCTCCAGCCGCCTCCTGCTGAACGTGCCCGTGACGATCCGGCGCAGCCGCAGCTGCTCCGGCGGGTCCATGTTGAGGATCATGCGTCGCAGGAACGGCAGGTCGGCCGGGTCCGGATCACGGATCTGGGTGGCGCCGAGCGCGGAGGAGAACTGCTCGGGCGTGCGCAGCACGTGCTTGACGTCGTCGTGCCGGGTGATCGCCCAGAAGCCGGGCCCGGCGGGCCAGACCCCGATCTCGGGCTCCTCCTGCCAGCTCACCGGGTCGGTGTCGCGCAGCAGGCGCAGCGCGTCGTGCGGCACGCCCCGGCCGAAGGTGCGCGGATCGAAGACGTCGATGTCTGTCACGGACACACTTGCTACCCGAAATCGAGCGCGGGCGTGAGCACCCCTTCCAGCGCGAGCAGCCACTCCTTGGTGGCCCGGCCGCCGCCGAACCCGCCCAGCGAGTCCGAGCCGAGCACGCGGTGACACGGCACCACCACGGGCAGCGGGTTCGACCCCATGATCGACCCGACGCCGCGTGCCGCCGTGTAGGCCGGGCCGAGCCCGCTGCGGACCGCGAGCTCCCCGTAGGTGACGGTGGCGCCGTACGGCACGGTGTCGTGCAGGGCCTGCAGCACGACCCGCTGCGACCCCGCGGTGAGCGACCAGTCGAGCGGCACGTCGAACTCCCGCCGCGTGCCGGCGAGGTACTCGGCGAGCTGTGTCGCGGCCGCCCCGCCGTCGCCGTCGGCAAGCGGCTCGCCCAGCCGCTCGGCCGCGCGCTCCACGGTCTCGGGGACGTGGCCGAAGGCGACGAGCGCGAGACCACGGGGCGTGACGCCGATGGTGAGCCCGCCCATCGGCCCGGGCGCGTCGAGCACGGTGCGAACGATGGCCATGCCGACAGTGTGCCGCGGCTCTCCGACAGTTCGAAGGCCCTCGGGCCGCTGGCGCACCCGCGGCGCCGGGCGCGGCCGCTCGCGGGACCCGTGCTCGATCGGCGGTCCCGTGGCACCCGCCTCCTCGTTGATCGCTCCGAGCTGCGCGCACCTGCCCCCCCCCCGGACGGCGCTGAGCGGGATCTCGCAACGATCAACGCATCATGATCGGACCGACATCCGCCACAACGCCCACCCAAGGGCGGCCACGCCCAGGTGATCATGGAGAAGCCACCTCCGGTGGCGCCGCGCGCCCCACCACCCGGCAACCCTGGACGGGTGCTAGCCAGCCCCGCCCCTGGGGATCACCCCGGGAACAGGTCGACCGCCAGGTGGTGGGCGGCCCAGTCCGTCCAGTCCTGCAGCGGCCAGCCCTGGGTCACCGCCAGCAGGCCGAAGGTCTCGTGCGAGAGCAGGGCCGCGGTGATCTCGGTGGCGCGTTGCACCGAGATGTCGGTGGTGAACCCCGGCTTCTCCGCGAGCTCGTCCACGGCCTGGGCGTGCACGGCCAGCGCGGCCCGCCGGGTGCGGACGAGCAGCTCGGCGGGTTCGGGGTCGGCCGCCGCGGCCCGGAGCACGGCGTCGAGCGGGTAGCGGCGGTCGAGTTGCACGGCCGTGTGCTCGACGTACCGGCGCAGCGCCGCCGGGCCTGCCGGCTCGGAGCGGACGCCCGTCAGCCACTCGTTCGGCTGGTCGTCGGGCTCGACGGCGAGCGCGGCCTCCAGTACCGCGGCCTTGCTGCCGAAGGACAGGTAGAGCGTCTGCACCGCCACGCCCGCCGCGCCGGCGATGCCGGCCATCGTCGTCTCCACGTACCCGTCGCGCACGAACAGCGGGGTCGCGGATGCGACCACCCGCTGCCGGGTGGCCTGGGCGCGGCCGGCGCGAGCGGCCCGAGTGCGTGTCGACAACTGGAACCCCTTGATGGAATGTCATTCCATCATCAAGCTACAGCATCAGGATCCATAACGATCTTCAACCCGCCGGTTCAGGTGCGGCCGACCGCCTCCGCCCACCGCACCGACCACGCGCGGAGGGGTGCGATCGCATCACCCAGGTCCGCCCCCACCGCGGTCAGGCGATGAGCCCGGTTCTCGTCGTGCTCCACGAGGCCCGCCGCGCGGAGCTCCCCGAGGCGGGTGTTCAGGACGGTCGGCGACAGGCCGTCGCACCGCTCCTGCAGTGCCCGGAAGCCGACGGCCCCGTCCCGCAGCTCCCACAGGATGCGCAGCGCCCATCGCCTGCCCAGCAGGTCGAAGGCGGCCATGATCGGGCGGCCGGTCTGCGATCCCCGGACGGGCGAGCCGGGAAGGGGTGTTGCGCGGTCGTCCACGGCCGCCATTGTCCTCCCACGAGCCCGTGCGCTACGAAGTACGTAGCGAAAGGAGGCACGGGTGCGCGTTCTGGAGGTCCGGGAGCGGACGGTGCCGATCTCGCGCTATGCCCCCGGCGACGCCCTCGGTGGCGACCTCGACACCACGGCGGTCGCGGTGGTGACCGACGTCCTCCGCGACGGTGAGCCGGTCGTCGGGTTCGGCTTCTCGTCCATCGGACGGTTCGGGCAAGGCGGGTTGATCCGCGAGCGCTTCGCGCCCCGCCTCGTCGCCGCGGGGGACGAGGTGGCGGCGGCCTCGGGCGGCACCATCGATCCGTTCCGGGCGTGGGACCACATGATGCGCGGGGAGAAGCCCGGAGGGCACGGCGAGCGGTGCGTCGCCGTGGGGACGCTGGACATGGCGCTCTGGGACGCGGCGGCCAAGATCGCCGACCGGCCGCTGCACGCGTTCCTCGCCGATACGACCGGTGCGAGCGGTTCCGCCGCCCGCGTTCCGGTCTACGTGGGCGGCGGCTACTACTTCCCCGAGGACGACATCGGCCGGCTGACCGGCGAGGTGCGTGGGTTCCTGGACCGCGGCCACACCCACGTCAAGATCAAGATAGGAGGGCGGGCGCTCGCCGAGGACCTCGAGCGGATCGAGGCCGTCCTGTCGCTGCTCCCGAGCGCGGACCGGCTCGCGGTGGACGCCATGAACCGCTACGACCCCGACCAGGCAGAACGCGTCGCAGGCGCGCTGGCGCCGTACGGACTCCGGTGGTTCGAGGACGTGTGCGACCCGCTCGACCTCGCGGCGCACGCGCGGATCGCCGGGCTCTACGCCCCACCGCTCGCCGCGGGCGAACCGCTGTTCTCGGCTTCCGACGCGCGGAACCTCGCTCGGTACGGCGGTTTGCGGCCGGACCGCGACGTGCTGCTCTTCGATCCCGCACACTGCTACGGCCTGCCCGGCTACCTGCAGATCGTGCAGGTCATGGAGGCGGCGGGGTGGAGCCGCGGCGCATTCCAGCCGCACGGCGGGCACCTGTTCTCGCTCCACGTCGCGGCCGGGCTGGGCCTCGGTGGGAGCGAGGCGAACCCGCACAACTTCCAGCCGTTCGGCGGGTTCGCGGACGGCACCGTCGTCGAGGACGGCTCCGTCCGGCCGCCCGATGCGCCCGGGATCGGCTTCGAGCGCAGGTCAGGCCTGTTCGCCCGCTTCCGTTCGCTGCTCTGACCGCGGGAAGCGGGCCGCCCACGGCTCGAGCGGAAGGCGCAGTGTGTTGATGACCGTGGACAGGGTCCGGTACCACCCGCAGAGGATGATCAGCTCGAGCAGCTGTGCCGGTTCGAAGGACTCGGTGAGCCCCTGCCAGGTTCCGTCGGTCAGCGCCCCGTCGTCGGCGAGCTCGTCGGCCGCCGTGACCAGCAGCCGCGTGCGCGCGTCGAAGACCGGGTCGTCGGACGGCGCGGTCGCCAGCGCCCCCAGGACGGCCTCGTCGAGCCCGACCGAGGGGCCGAAGACGACCGCGTGCACCCCCCACTCGTACTCGGCGCCTGCGCGGGCGGTGGTGCGTTCGATGAGCACCTCGCGGTCCCTCGCCGGCAGCAGCCCCTTGTTCAGCAGCCCGGACGCCATCGGCCGCATCCGGTCGGCGAGGTCGCGGTGGATCGCGAGCGCCCGGAACAGCAGGAGCGGATCGTGATCGGCCCCCGGCGGCATCAGCTTGCCGAGCAGCCGCTCGACGTCCTCGTCGTAAGGAGGGCACACCGGGGCGAGTCGCGGTTCCATCCTCCGAATGCTACAGATTACGTAGCACCTTCGCGGATCTCGTCGAGCTTCTTGGGCTGCGTCAGCCGCCAGTGGTTGCCGAACGGATCGCGGAACGCGGCGTCGATCCCGTAGAAGCGCTCCTCCGGCTCCTCGATGAACTCGACGCCCCGCGCCGTCAACTCCTCGTAGGTGGCCCGGCAGTCGTCCGTCTCGAGGGCGCCGAGCCCCAGGTACCCGCGCGCGATCATGCTGCGCATCTGCCCGGCGATCGGTTCCTCGACCACGGGCGGCTCCGGGACGACCAGCATCATCGGCAGGTCGGGGCGGCGGTTCGGGTGCACCGTCAGCCAGCGGAAGCCGTCCATCTCGCGGTCGATCCCCACCTCGAAGTCGAGCACGTCCACGTAGAAGCGCTTCGCCTCGTCGAGGTCCAGGACGTTGAGGCAGACCAGCGCGAATCCGGTGATCACGGCTGGCGAGCGTAGGGCGCGTGCGCTTCGACGAAGTCGTGCACGGCCGTGGCGAGCGCGTCCGGGGCGACGTCATGGGTCTGTCCGGGCAGCTCTGCGTGGATCGCACCGGGGATCGCGTCGACGGCGGCCTCGCCCACGGCACGGAACCAGTCCGGGCTCGCCGCGCCCGTGAACACCGCCGTGGTGGCCGTGATCGCGGCGAAGCGCTCGCGGGGAATGCTCCCGTCGCCCATCACCTCGGCGTCGTAGGCGAGCGTGTGCGCGAGACCCTCGCCCAGGGCCCAGTACGGCGACCGCCGGACGCCGGCGATCGCCTCCGCGGGTAGGCCGACCACGGTCATGAACAGCTCCAGTGCCTCACCACGGCGGCCTTCGGCCAGCAGGGCACGGGTCCGTTCCGCGTACTCGAGCGAGGCGCGCTGTGCCGTGGCGTCGAGCCGGAAGGGCGGCTCCCACACCACCAGGTGCCCGACCGGCAGGCCCGCCGCGGCGGCGTGGGCCGCGAGCACCCCTCCCGAGGAGAGGCCGACCGCCGTGGCGGAACCCCCCGCCGCGGCGAGCAGGATCTCCAGGTCCTCGATCTCGCGCTCGACGGCGTAGGGCGGGGTGTCGGTGCTGTCGCCGCGGCCCCGGCGGTCGTAGTTGAGCACGGTGAAGTGGGCGGAGAGGCCCTCCGCGATGCGCGCGTCGACGGCGCGGTCGCACGACGCGCCCGCCACGAGCACCAGCGGCGGACCCGCGCCGGTCTGGTCGAACGCGATGATCGTTCCGTCCTGGGAAGTCACTGTCTCCATGGCGGGAACGCTATGGGCGGGACCGGCGTCGCGGCTTCTCCGAAACCGCTCAACCCGCGGGACGCGTGTACCGGCGGACCAGGCACGACGGGATGGCGGCCAGATCGTCGTGGCCGTGCTCCCGCCGCCGGTAGGACGTCGGGCTCTCGCCGACGAACCGGCGGAACTGGGTGCTGAAGGAGCCGAGGCTGGTGAACCCGACGGCGAGGCAGACCTCGGTGACGGACAGCTCGCCGGCCCGCAGCAACGCCTTGGCTCGCTCCATCCGCCTGCGCAGCAGGTAGCGGTGGGGCGTCTCCCCGAAGGCTGCCTTGAACGACCGGCTGAAGTAGTCCTCGGAGACGTACGCGCTCCGCGCGAGCGCGGGGACGTCGAGCGGCCCGGCGAAGGCGCGGTCGATCAGGTCCCGCACCCGCAGCAGGTGCCGGGAGAGCGGGATGGCCGGGGGCGCCGTCACCGCGCCGACGGTACTCAGGTCTCCCGCCGGGCGGCGGTGGCGCCGTCCCCGCCGGTGCTGTTGGTGCAGCCGTGCCTCAACGCCTGGTGTTGGGCAGCTCGCCGAGGTTCTTGATGGCCTCGTCGGCGGGCCCGGTGTCGACCAGCCGGTCGATCGGCGGCGCCTGGTTCTCGAGGATCCCGAGCTGGCCCATCGTGTCGACCGTGGCGCTGATGCGGTTCTTGTCGAGGCCGGTGTTCAGCGGGAAGACCTGCCGCTCCGTGAGCAGCCTGTCATACGACTCGGAGATGATCGAGTCGTCGAAGCCGGTGGCGTCGGCGACGATCCGCACCGTCTCCGCCTTGTTGGCGTACATGTACCGGTGGGCCTTGGTGAGGGCCGTGAGCAGCCGGCTGGCCGCATCCCGGTTCTTGTCCAGCCAGGCCCGCGACGCGAAGATCGCGCCATAGTGGTAGTTCGGGAGGATGTCGACGAGGTCCGTGAGGACGTGCAGGTTGGGGTAGGCGTGCGCCGCCGCGACGGCTTGCTCGGTCTGCAGGATGGCGGACTGGATGCGGCCGTCCACTAGCGCCGCCGTGTAGGACTGCGCGTCCACCGGCACGTACTGCACGTCGTTCGGTGTGAGCCCGCCCTGCTGGAGCACGAGCCTGGTCATGACCTCCCGGAACGCGCCCACCTCCTGCACGCCGACCGGACGTCCACGCAGGTCGGCCGGGGTGAGGATGTCCTTCGGCGTGACCGCGGAGATGGACAGCCGGTCGGCGTAGGCGCCGATGATGACGGTGTCCTTACCGCTCCCGGCGGAGTTCACCACCGGCTCGATGCTGGCCGCCCCCACGTCGATCTGCCCGTCCTCGACGGCCTGCACTACCGAGACGCCGGACTTCAGGTTCTGGATCTGGACCGCGACGCCGTAGTCGGCCAGGAAGCCCTTCTGCTGGGCGACGAGGATGTCGGAGTTGGCGAAGCTCGTGACGCCGGTGGGCAGGGCGATCCGCAGGATGGGGGGCCCGTCCGCGGCCGCCGCCTCGGGCTCCTGCCCCAGAGCCCCGCACCCCGCGGTGAGCGCGGACAGCGCGACGAGCAGCACGGCGAGCAACCGGTGCGGTCGTGACGACATGGGGAACCTCTCAGTCTCTCGCCGACCAGCGGACGACACGACGCTCGACGAACTCGAGGAGCGCGGTGAGGAGCACGCCGAGGGCCGCGATCACGAGGATGGGCACGAACGTGCGGTCGGTCTGGAAGCTGTTGGCACTGGTGACGATCAGATAGCCGAGCCCGGAGAAGGCGGTGAAGAACTCGGCCACGATGACGCCGATCAGCGCGCGCCCGATCGCGAGCCGCAGGCCCGTGACGACGTACGGCAGCGCGGACGGCAGGATGAGGTCGAACCACATGCGACGCTCGCCGGAGCAGAACGAGCGCGCCACCTCGATGAGGTCGCGGTCGACCTCCTGCACCCCGCGCATCGTGTTGATCAGCACGGGGAAGAGCACGAAGAGGATCACCACGACCGTCTTGGCGGTGGGCCCGAACCCGAACCAGACCACGATCACGGGGATCAGCGCCACGCTCGGGGTGGCGTAGAGGGCGTTGAGCGGCAGCTCGATCAGCGTGCCGAAGACCTGGCTGCGGCCGGCGGCCAGGCCGATCACGAGCCCCGCGACGACGCCGATCAGCGAGCCGACGCCCAGTACGACGAAGCTCTCGCTCATCGCCTTCGTGAGGGAGCCGTCCCCGATCATCTCGAAGGTGGCGGCGATGATCGCGGTCGGCGAGGACAGCAGCACCGGGTTGATCGCGTTGCCGTAGAGCTCCCACGCCACCGCTATGGCGAGCACGGACCCCAGGCGAAGGACCCACTTCGTGGTGGGCGTCAGCGGCCGGCGCGCGCCGCGCGCGGGCTTGCCGGTTCGGCGCGGCGAGCCGCCGCTGCTCGGCGTGCCGGCGTCCTCGGCGACGGTGGTCATGTGCGCTCCAGGACGCGGTCGGTGTCGCCCTGCAGGGCGTTCCACAGCTGCTCGCGCAGGTCGGCGTAGGACTCGTGGGACCGCACCGAGCGCGCCGTCCGCGGCCGGGGGATGGACACCGGGACCTCGAGCGCGATGTGGCCGGGCGGGCCCTGGATCACGATGATCCGGTCGGCCATCAGGATGGCCTCGTCGACGTCGTGCGTGATCAGCATCGCCGACATGTTCTCGTTGCGCTCCCAGAGCTGCAGCACCTCGTTCTGCAGCACCTCGCGGGTGATCGCGTCGACCGCGCTGAAAGGCTCGTCGAGCAGCAGCAGTTCGGGCTCCATGGACAACGCGCGCGCGATCCCGACCCGCTGCTTCATCCCCCCGGAGAGCTGGTGCGGATAGCGGTGCTGGGCGTGGGTGAGGTTCATGATCTCGAGCAGCTCGTCGACGCGGTCGGCGTAGCCGCTGCGGCCCTGCACCCGGAGCCCGTACTCCACGTTGGTGCGCACCGTCTTCCACGGGAAGAGACCGAAGTGCTGGAAGACCATCGAGATCTTGGGTGTGGGGCCGGTGATGACGTCCCCGTCCAGCTGCACGGACCCGCCCGCGGGCGGGAGCAGCCCGGCCACCGACCGCAGCAGAGTGGTCTTGCCACCACCGGACGTGCCGATGATGCACACGAACTCGTGGACGTCCACGGAGAGTTCGATGTCGTCCAGGATGTGGTTGCCGCCCAGCGACACGGACAGGCGGTCGACGACGACCCTGGGCTTCGCTTCCTTCATCGGCCCCCCGCGGGCGTCACTGCTCTACCGGTCTCAGCAGAAAGACTACAACGAGTACCAGAAACCCTTTACATTCGAGGGCACCGTAAGGCCGTTCGGGTTGCACTGTCAACACCCATGGTCACACACCGCCACCACCGGACTGGGCAGATAACCAGCTATTTTCCCACAGCACGCGAGAAGGCCCGACATCGACCCCCGGGACCGATGTGCGAATTGATCGGAAATGCGTTCAGCGACCCCGCGAGTCCGGGCCCAGCACGCTCCCGACCTCCCGAGCCGGTAGTCGCTGTTGCCGTCGCCGTGGTTGGTGAGCGCGCAGCCCACGCTCGCGTTGCAGGTGTGGTCGGCGTGCCCGTCCTTCGAGTGCCGGCTCGTCTGCGGGTTAGCCGCTTCATCAACTACGCGAGCCCGCAACCCGACCGTATCCTCTACACAACGTAGAAGATACGTTCTACACTGGGTAGAAGGACGGTTCCCTCCGACGGTGGAGAGCGGGCATGGGCGCGATCGACGCATCGACAGGGGCGCGGCTGCGCGGCGCGCTCGACGCCGCGGACCAGCGGTACCACCCGGCGGCGGGTCTGAGGAGGCAGTTCAACAAGGTCTTCCCGACGCACTGGTCGTTCATGCTCGGCGAGGTCGCTCTGTACAGCTTCGTCGTCCTGCTGCTGTCCGGGGTCTACCTCGCCCTGTTCTTCGACCCCTCCATGGAGGAAGTCACCTACAACGGAGTGTTCGAGAACCTGCGCGGCATCCACATGTCGCGGGCGTACGAGAGCACCCTGCAGATCTCCTTCCAGGTCCGCGGCGGGCTGTTCGTCCGCCAGGTGCACCACTGGGCGGCACTCCTGTTCATGGCCGCGATGGTCGTGCACATGTTCCGCACGTACTTCACCGGCGCCTTCCGCAAACCGCGCGAGGCCAACTGGGTGATCGGCGTGCTGCTGCTGTTCGTCGGGGTGTTCGCCGGGTTCACCGGCTACTCGCTCCCCGACGACCTGCTGTCCGGCACGGGCCTGCGGATCGCCTCCGGGATCACGCTGTCGGTGCCGGTGATCGGCACCTGGGCGCACTGGGCGCTGTTCGGCGGCGAGTTCCCCGGTACGGAGATCATCCCGAGGTTCTACATCCTGCACGTGCTGCTGCTCCCGGGCGTCCTGCTGGCGCTGATCGCGGTGCACGTCGGGCTCGTCTGGTACCAGAAGCACACCCAGTTCCCCGGCCCCGGCCGCACCGAACGCAACGTCGTCGGCGTCCGGATCCTCCCGGCCTTCGCAGCCAAGGGCGGGGCGTTCTTCACCGTCGTGGTCGGCGTGCTGGGAATCATGGGCGGGCTGTTCCAGATCAACCCGATCTGGAACCTCGGGCCCTACAACCCGGCCCACATCTCCGCGGGCTCCCAGCCCGACTGGTACATGGGCTGGTCGGACGGGATGGCGCGGCTCTTCCCGCCCTGGGACATCTCCATCGGCGACTACAACATCCCGCCCGTCTTCTGGGCGACGGCCGCCTTCCTGCCCGTACTGTTCGTGGTGGCCGGGGCCTACCCGTGGGTGGAACGCCGCCTCACCGGAGACCGGGCGGCGCACAACCTGCTGCAGCGCCCGCGGGACGTGCCGGTGCGGACGTCGCTGGGGATCATGGGGATCACGTTCTACGGGGTGCTGCTGCTCGCGTCGGCCAACGACGTGTTCGCCCTGTTCTTCGACGTGTCGCTCAACGCCACCACGTGGGTCGGACGCGTCGGCCTGCTCGTGCTGCCGCCGATCGGCTACTGGGTGACGTACCGGATCTGCCTCGGGCTGCAGCGCTCCGACCGTGCGGTGCTCGAGCACGGCATCGAGACCGGCATCGTCCGGCGGCTGCCACACGGTGCGTACGTGGAGGTGCACCAGCCGCTGGGCGGCGTCGACGAGCACGGCCACCCGATCCCGCTGCAGTACCAGGGCGCTCCCGTCCCGAAGAAGCCGAACCAACTCGGGTACGGCGGCACACCGGCTCCCGGCTCCTTCCTCACGCCGGACCCGGCCGACGAGACCGCGGCGCTCTCCCGGGCGCGGCGGAGCCTCCAGGGAAACCGGTAGCGCCCTCGGAGTCCTGGATGTGCGCCTCGCCCGCGCCGCGGCCGTTCGGGTGCTCGGTGCACGGGCCCGCTCACGATCCCGAGCCCTGCAGCGAGTCAGAACTCCATGAGCATCAGCGGCCCGACCGCGGCCCGGACCCCGGTCCCCACCGACTCATCGAGGCGGACCGCGCTGGTCGCCGGTGTGCTCTACCTGCTGACCTTCGTCTCGATCCCGACCCTCGCCCTCTACGGCCCGGTCCGGGCCCCGGGCTACGTCACCGGCCCCGGCCCGGACACCCCCGTCGCCGTCGGGGGCATCCTGGAGATGATCGTGGCGTTGGCCTGCATCGGCACAGCCGTCGCGCTGTACCCGGTGGTCAGGAAGCAGAACGAAGGGCTCGCGCTCGGCTTCGTCGCGGCGCGGGTCCTGGAGGCGGGCACGATCGTGATCTGCGTCGTGAGCCTGCTGTCGGTGGTGAGCCTGCGCAAGGCCGGGACCGGCGCCGATGGCCTGATCGCCGGCCAGGCGCTGGTCGCCGTCCACGACTGGGTCTTCCTCCTCGGGCAAGGCACCATCCCGGCGGTGAACGCCCTGCTGCTGGGCACCCTGCTGTACCGGTCCCGCCTCGTCCCGCCGGTCCTCCCGCTGATCGGGTTCGTCGGGGCGCCCCTGCTCGTCGCCTCCGTCGCGGCCACCCTGTTCGATCTCTGGGGTCAGCAGTCCGCCATGTCGGCACTGTTCGCGCTCCCGATCGCCGCGTGGGAGTTCTCGCTGGGCGTGTACCTGATCGCCCGGGGCTTCCGGCCCTCACCCATCACCGCCTGAACCGGCCTGCTCCACGCCCCCGATGAAGCGCTGACCACGAGAACGCGTGCGGCGGTCTCTCAGCGTGGCTTCAGCACCGCGCGCCACTTCTCAGCGCCACCTCAGCGTCCGCCTCAGAGAGTGACCCCCACATCTCCGGGCCGGGCGCATCGAGGCCCTCGAGCGGAAGGGCCGACGACGACCTTGCCCAACCGATCCACGAGCACCGACGACAGCGTCGTCCGAGCGCTCGTCGATCTCAGGATCGGCGTGACCGACACCATCGCCGGCCTCCTCGCCGCCGTCGAACAAGCCGACTCCATGATCGACAAGCGGCGGAGTGGACGATCGTGGTCCGACATCACCACGAGTGCACCGAACCCCATGATCACCGAGATCCTCACCCACGCGCTGGAGGACCTGGGCGAGGTCGGCAGCCGCTATCGGCACGAGAAGGCGGTCGCGCTCCGGCGCGAAGGACTGAGCACGAGGTCGATCGGCGAGCTGTTCGGGGTCAGCCGCCAGCGCGTGTCGACCTTGCTGCGGCAACGCCGGTGAGCCTCAGGCCACCAGCCCGCTCCGGAAGGCGTAGACCACCGCCTGCACGCGGTCCCGCAGATCGAGCTTGGTGAGGATGCGCGACACGTACGTCTTCACGGTCTCCTGGCTGATCACCAACGTCGCGGCGATCTCGCTGTTGGACAGGCCGTCCGCGATGAGGCGCAACACCTCCAGCTCGCGCGGGGTCAGCGCGTCGTGCGGGGTGTCCCCCGCGGGCCGGATCCGCGCCGCGTACCTGCCGACGAGCTGCCGCGTCACCTCGGGTGCCAGCAGGGCGGCCCCGGTCGCGACCGTGCGGATGCCGTGCAGCAGCTGTGCCGGTGGGGAGTCCTTCAGCAGGAACCCGCTCGCCCCCGAGCGCAGCGCCTCGTACACGTACTCGTCCAGGTTGAACGTCGTCACCACGAGCACCTTGACGGGGTCCACCACCCCGGCGCCGGCCAACAGGCGGGTGGCCTCGATGCCGTCGAGCACCGGCATCCGCACGTCCATCACCACCACGTCCGGGCGCAGCCGGCCGGCGAGGTCGACCGCGGCCCGGCCGTCCCCGCACTCGCCCACCGCCTCGAGGTCGGGCTGGGCATCGATGATCGTCGTGAACCCGGTGCGGATCAGCGCCTGGTCGTCGCAGACCAGCACCCGGATCACGACGGGTTCCCCGTCGGGATGGATGCCCGCACGACGAACCCGCCGCCCGCCCGCCGGTCCGCGCTGAACTCGCCGCCCAGCGCGCCGACCCGCTCGCGGAGCCCGGCCAGCCCCCGCCCGCTCCCGCCGGGAGAACCCTTCCCCGAGCCAGAACCGTCGTTCCCGACCTCCACGGCGATCCCCCCGACGCCGTAGTGGACGCGGACCACGGTGCGGCTTCCGTGGGCGTGCTTGAGCGCGTTCGTCAGGGACTCCTGCACAACCCGGTAGACCGTGAGCTCGGCGCTGCCGCTCGGCTCCGCCGGCCGGCCCTCCTCGGTGAACTCGACCGGCTGACCGGCCTGGCGCGTCTGCTCCACCAGGGGGCCCAGCTCGCGGACGGACGGTGCCACGACGCCGGTCTCGTGGTCGGGGTTGAGCACATCGAGCAGGTGCCGCAGGTCCGAGATGGCCCGGCGACCGGTGTCGGTGACGGCCGTCAGGGTCTCGTCGAGGCGATCGGGGGCGGCGGTCAGGTAATGAGCCGCCTCCGCCTGGATGACCATCGCCGTCACGTGGTGGGTCACGACGTCGTGGAGCTCGCGGGCGATGCGGGTGCGTTCGGCGGCGCGGGTGGCCTCGGCGACATGGCGGCGCCGGTCGGCCTCGGCGGCCCGGTTGGAGCGCAGCCAGGCACCGATGACCCACGCGGCGACCAGGGCCAGGTAGAACACCACGAACCCGTCCACGGTCTCGGGTGCTCCGAGCATGAGGAGCACGACCGCCAGCGACGCGTACGCCACCGAGAGGACGACCGCGGTGACGCGCCGGCGACGTTCCAGATGGGCGCCCGCGCTCACCAGCGCGATGGGCAGTGCGGTGCCGGCGACCATGTGGTAGCTGCCGAGCTCGGCGACGGCGAAGCCGAGCGACACGAGGGCGAGACACGCGGCCGGCCACCGCCTGCGCACGGCGAGGGGGAGGCACTCGAGCGCGAGCACGACGGCCGCGAGCGCGTCGAAGGGGCGGGCCGGCAGGTCACCGACCTGCGTCTCGTGACCGTTGAGCACCGGAAGGAACGACGCGACGACGAGCAGCAGCGCGAGCGGGAGATCCCGAACGGTGACATCCAATCGCCGCCACAGGTCCGCGACCCGCCGGAGATCGATCACCGCGCGAGCCTAGCGGCGGCGCGGCGGCGGGCCGGCACCACGCGGCCGCGCCGGTGGGCCAGCCACATGAACACGATCGTCAGCACCACGCCGGTCACCACCGTGTACAGGCTCCCCTCCGGCCCGAACTCACCGCCGCTGAGCAGCATCGGGCCGGACGTCACACCGTTCAGCAGCCCCTCCGGCGCACCGTTGCCCGAGACCTCGGCGCCGAAGATGCCGGCCGCGGTGAAGTTCCAGCCGAAGTGCAGGCCGATCGGCAACCACAGGGTGCGGGTGGCGGCGTAGGCGGCGGCGAACATGCCGCCCGCCTCGATCGCGATGGCGATCGCCCCCCACAGGCTGGCGTGCTCGTTGAGCAGGTGAGAGAGGCCGAACAGCACACCGGTCAGCGCCAGTGCCGTCCACGTACCGGTCCATTCCTCGACGATCCGGAAGAGGATGCCGCGGAACATCAGCTCCTCCGTCACCGCGGCGGCGGCCATGAAGCCGAACAGCCCGACCGGGCCCGTCGCCGAACCGAAGCCCTCGACCCGGAAGCCACCGAGGAAGGCGATGTTCACGATGACGAAGGCGAACATCCCGACACCGATCAGCAGCCCACGGCCGGTGGCCGCGGCGGCACCGGTCGCCGCCACCTCCGTCGGCGCGCGGCGCTCGCTCCACCGCACCATCGCGGCGTACGTGACCACGGCGAGCACCGCCGTCGCGAGGCCGACGACCAGGGTGAGGAGCCCGTTCCCCGCCACCACCCCGATCGCCTGGCCACCGGCGAAGGCGACCGCCGCGACGGGCACGAACTGCTTCAACAATCGCATGACGACTCCGTTGCGGGATTCCGCGGCCGAGCGCCGCGGCGACGTCGGAAACGCTATGGATTCGACGGCCCGGAATCGTCACCGTGCGGTGGACACTCGTGGGTAGCTCGCTCGGGGGACAACCCGGCGGCGCCCACCGTCAGAAGCGCCGTCCGTGCCCGGCTTCCAGCTGCGCGATCAGCGAGAGCACGACGGCCGGGCCGTCGTCGGCACGGACCTGGCGCGCGAGCTCGGTGGCGCGGTCGCGGTAGGTCGATCGGTCGAGGCAGGACCGCAGCGCACCGGCCAGGGCGTCGGCGGTGAGCTCCGCCAGCGGCAGCGGGGGCGGCGCAACACCGAGGCGGTGCAGCCGGTCCGCCCAGAAGGGCTGGTCGACCAGGACGGGCACGGGGACCGCCGGCACCCCCGCGCGCAGCCCGGCCCCGGCGGTGCCCGCTCCGGCGTGGTGGACGACGGCGGCCATCCGGGGGAACAACCAGTCGTGCGGCACGTCGCCGACGAGCAGGGTGTCGTCACCGGCGGGTCCGAGCTCGGCCCAGCCGGACTGGACGACGGCGCGCACGCCGGCGCGTTCGACGGCGGCCCCGACGATGTCGTGCAGCCGCTCGTGGTCCGCGGTCATGCTGCCGAAACCGACGAACACCGGCGGCGGACCGGCTTCCAGGAAGTCCACCAGCCGATCCGGTGGCCGCCATCCCAGCGGTGTAGCCGGCCACCAGTACCCGGTCACGTGCGTGGTGGCGGGCCAGTCGGCCGGTCGCGGGACGACGGCGGGGCTGAAGCCGTGGCAGATCGGCCAGTCGTCCGGTGGGCCCGCCGCCTCCGCGGGGAGATCGAACCGGGCGCGCAGCCGCCGCAGGACGTCGGCGTAGAGGGAGCCGGTCCGCGCGAGCAGCTCGCGGCCCGCGGCGAGGTTCTCAGCGGGCGAGGGCAGCCCGGTGACGGGCCGGCCGGGTGGTGGGAACTCCCGGGTGGGGACACCCGGCGCGAGGTAGACGCCGAGGCTCGGGATGCCGAACCCGTCGGCCACGAGCCGGCTCACCGGGGCCGGGCCGAATGCGGTGAGCAGCAGGTCCGTACCGGCGGCGACGGCGGCGGTCACACCATCGCCCAGCTCGTCGAGGAACGCGGCGAACACCGATCGCGCCGCCTCCGGCGAGGGGGCGGCCGTGCGTGCGCGTACCTGCTCGACCGGATCGCCGGGCAGGGTCCGGTACTCCAGCCCACACTCGCGCACGAGGTCCGCGAAGCGGTCGTGCGCGGCGAGAGCCACCTGGTGGCCCGCCTGCTGCAGCCGCCGGCCCAGGCCCGTGAACGGCGCGACATCACCGCGCGAACCCGCTGTCACGATCAGGATCCGCATCGGGGTCTCCGGCTACTCGCCACGGCGGCGTTCGGATGGACGATCATCCAGACCAACATCACCGTGGCGGGACGTGAACGGCGTGCACCCAAACGATGATCAAGGCTGGCGGAGCCTACAGGTCGGCGGCCAGCGGGACCTGCTCGACGGCGGGCGACGTCATCCACTCCCGCAGGGCGTGGGTGGCGTGGACGTCGTCGGCGTTGTAGGCGAGCAGCCGCTCCCGCTGTTGCGGGTCGGGGGGTGCGCCGTCCATGCCGACGGCGTCGCGGTACCAGCGCATGGAGTTCTCCCCACCCGCCTCCGGGTCGCGCCAGGTGAAACCGGCCACCGGAGCGATGCGCTTGAGCCCCTTACCCTGCGAGCACAGGAACCACTCGCTGACCACCGCGAACAGGTCGATCCAGCCGGGGTGGGCGATGAACTCCTCCACCTCGGCGAGCGCCGGGATGCCCGGCATCCCGGCGAACCGGGTGGCCGAGGCGAGGAGCCAGCGGTTCTCCGCCTGCTCGTTGTAGCAGTAGGCGGCGAAGGTGCGCCCGGTGGCGGCGGCCCGGGCCCGCACCGCCGAGAGCCATGTCCAGAACGCCGCGAACGACCGCGCCTCGTCGTCGGTGGGCACCGGGTCCCAGGTGGCGAACGCGCGGTAGCCGTCGGCGTCGTCGCCGGGCTGCCGACCGCCCGGGTGGCGCAGCAGCGCGCCCCACATGTAGGCGCCCGCCTCGCCGAAGCTCTCCATGTCGACGTCGACCTCGACGTCGGCCCGCACCACCGCGACCTGCGGCACCCGCCGCACGACCGCGAGCCCGCGCAGCCGCGCCCGCGCCAACGCGACGAGGTCGGCGAACGGCATCCCCGGCACCTCCGCCGGCGGCTCCGCCGCGAGGTCGAGCGCGGCGAGCGCGGCGACGGTGCCCACGCCGACCTCCCGCAGCACACCGGCGGACTCGCCGCGGACGACGAGGCTGACGTCCTCCGCCCGCTCCAGCACGGCCTCGCAGGTGGGCCACCACTGGCAGCGCCGGCACTCGGTGATGCGCGACGGCTCGGCGAGCGCGGGCGCACCGGTGGCGGCCGCCGTGGCGACCGCCAGCCGGTCGGCGAAGCGGGCGTCGTACTCGGCGAGGGTGGACCGGGCGCCGGGCCAGTGGCCTGCACGCAGGTCGTGCCACACGACGACGTCGGCGTCGAGCCCGATGACCCCGCCGTGGTCGCCGTGCCGGAGCCGGGGCTCCGCGGCCCAGCCCACGGCGTGCAGCAGGCGGTTGAGGTGGGCGAGCCGCATCAGGTCACGTGGCTGCGAGCGCACCTTGCGCTCCTCGTCGACGCGGGCACGCTGCGGCCACGGGGCGTCGAGGGCTGCCGTGAGCGCGCCTGCACCGGGATCCGTGATCCGGTGGCGCACGACGATGACCGGCACGTAGCCGCCGCCCGGCAACCGGACCAGCAGTTCTGGACTCCCCCGGCGCCCGGCCGCGCGATCGGTGGGCAGCGCGGCCCCCCAGATGAGCCGGGCCCCCGACGCCACCGCGCGGGCCGTGGCGTCGACCCGCTCGGCGCCGGGCGCACCCGGCGGCACCGCGAACCAGTCGCCCGCGAGATCCGCGGCCAGCCGGGCACCGATGTGCTCGCGGTGGGCGACGGCGTCGGCGCGGCGCTGCTCCAGCGCCGGATCCGGCATCGCCCGAGGCGCCGCGGCCGCCTCCGGGTCGTGGTCGAGGTGGACCCGCCGGCGGCAGCGCGTGGTGGCCGCTGCGTCGAGCACCGGGCTGCTCCCCGCCGTGGGATCCACCACGGGATACCGGTTCTCGATCGCCGTCACGTACCAAAGGGTAATGACACGTACCGACAGTCCGGGCCGATCGGGTCGTTCCGCGCGGCGGGCCTCACCACATCGGGACACGCGGCGGCGTCGAACCACGCGCCCGGGGGCGGGACCCCGTTAAGCTCGGGCACCCGATCACCGGGCACGAGGAGGACGAGCGGATGGGGCTGCGGCGACGCCGGTCGACGCCCGCGGCGGGCGAGGCCACCGGAAGCGCGGACGCCGCGCCGGCCGCCCGCAAGCCGCTCACCGCGGCGCGGGCCAAACGCATGATCGGCGTCGGCAAGGCCGTCGCCCCGCTGCTCGCGCCGTACGCACTCGCGGCCGCCACCGTCGCGCGGGCCCGGTGGGACGCCCACCGGGCCGCCCGCCTCGGCGTCGAACCCGGCCAGCTGGCCGCGTACGCCGGGCCCGGCGGCGCGCTGCACGCCCGCCTGTCGCGGATGGCGGAGGCGCTCGACCGGCTCGAGTCCGGCGCCGAGGTGCACGGCAGCGACGCGGCGCGGCGCTTCGCCATCGACACCCGCCCGCGCCTCGCCGACCTGTCCGTCGCCGTGCGCGCGGCCGAGCAGATGCCCACGCAGCGCCGCCGCACGGCCTACCGCTCCGTCGGCGCCGAGCTGGACCGGCTGGAGGTGGCCCTGCTCAAGCACCTCGGCATCCACGGCTGACCGCGGCCCCGGTTCCGCCACGGCGCTGTGGGTCGAACGGGTGCGCTGACTCGTCCACCCGCGCGGCGGCTACCGTCGGGCCCCGTGACGAGCGGTCCGGACGGTGGTGTGCTCCGGGGTGCCGTCCTGGCCGGGTTGAGCGCGCTGCTCGCGGCCGTCGGGCATGCGGCGGGCGGGGGCGCGGTCCCCGACCTGGCGGTACTCGTGCCGGTGCTCCCCCTGCTCGCCTGGGTGTTCACCGGTCGCGCGAGCCGCTGCCAGAGCCTGGCGGGCACGGTCACGGTGCTGGCGGTGGGGCAGTTCGTGCTGCACAACGCGATCGAACTGCTGCACCCCGCCCACGCCGGTTCGGCGATGCTCGCGATGCACGCCGGGGCCACCCTCGTCACCGCGTTCGCCCTGCGCCACGCCGACCGCGGTGCCGCCGCGTTGGTGGCGGCGCTGCGGCGGGTCCTGCCCCACCGCCTCGTGCCGCCCCCGGCCGACCGACCGCTCCCGGTGCTCGCGGTGCCGGGCCCCGCGGTGCCTCCCCGGCTCACCCGCGCCTTCGTCGTCGCCCACGCCCGGCGGGGCCCTCCGGTGACGTGCTGACCACTCCCCGCACGTCCCACACCACCCACCGGAGAGCATCCATGCCCTCGTCCACCCGCCGGAGCGCGCTGCGCGTCGGCGCCGTCCTCGTGGCCGCCACCGCGGTCACGCTCGTCGGCGCGGCGCCGGCGTTCGCCCACGTGACGGCCCAGCCCCAAACGGCCGAGCAGGGCAGCTACGCCGTGATCGCCATGCGCGTCCCCACCGAATCCGACACAGCGGGCACCGTGTCCCTGCAGGTCACGCTGCCCTCCGACCACCCCATCACCTCCGTCCGCACCACCCCGCGGCCCGGCTGGACGGCCACCATCGCCAAGGCCCCGGTCAACCCGCCGGTCGAGTCCCACGGCCGCACGATCACCGAGGCCGTTCGCACCGTCACCTGGACCGCCGACCCCGGCGTCCGCATCGGCCCCGGCGAGTTCGTGGACTTCCCGCTGTCGCTCGGTCCGCTCCCCACCGAGACGGACCAGCTCGTGCTGCCCGCCGTGCAGACCTACGACGACGGCGAGGTCGTCGCGTGGGACCAGCCGCCGGCCGCAGACGGGTCGGAACCGGAGCGACCGGCGCCCAGCGTCACCCTGACCCCGCCGACCGGCGACGACGCCCACGTCGCGGCCGCCATGGCGGACCCGGGCGACATGAGCGGCACGGCCGACACGACCGCCCGCTGGCTCGGCGGCATCGGCCTGCTCGTCGGGGCGCTCGGGCTCGGGGTCGGGGTCGGCGCGGTGCTCCGGTCCCGCCGATCCACGGGGGCGGACCGATGACCGCGCGGCTCCTGCGCACCCTGGCCGTCGGCGTGCTCGCCGGGCTCGCGCTGCTGCTCGGCGCGACCCCCGCGCTCGCGCACGCCCGGCTGGAGAGCAGTGATCCCACCGACGGCGCGAGCCTCGACGCCGCGCCGCAACGGGTCACCCTGACCTTCAACGAGGCGATGACGCCCGGGTTCAACACGCTCACCGTCGTCGGTCCCGACCAGGGCCACTACGAGACCGGCGACGTCGCCGTCGACGGCTCGTCGGTGAGCATCGAGGTGCAGCCGCTCGGCCCGGCGGGCCAGTACGAGGTCGGCTACCGCGTGGTGTCGGCCGACGGCCACCCGATCAGCGGCAGCGTCGGTTTCACCCTGACCACCGCCGGCACGGGCACGCCCGCCGCCGCAGCAGCGCCTTCCGCGAGCCCCGCGGCCCCGACGGGCCAGCCGGCGCCCGCGCCCGCGGCCGCCGCCCCGGCCGACGACAGCGGCGGCACCCCGGTGTGGCCGTGGATCGTCGGCGCCGTCGTGCTCGTCGGCGGCGGGGTCGTCGCGGCGCTCCGGCTGGGCCGGGGATGACCCCGCCGACCGCGGACCCGCTCCCGCTCGACCGGCTGCGCCCGGTCGGGTGGGCCGGGCTCGCGGTCGGGGCCGCGCTGGCGGCGAGCATGCTCACCGGGGCGCTGGCGGGAACGACGCTGCCGGTGCTGGTCGGGACGTCGGTCACCCGGTCCGGGATGGACGTCGCCGGTGTCGCGTCCGCCGGGCTGGCCGTGCTCGCGCTGCTGCTGCCGGCGGCCCGCCGCCTGCCCGGTTCGGCGCTGCGCCCGCTCGAACGCGTCCGGGCCACCGCCGACCGCGCACTGGTCGCCGTGGCGGGCGCGTGGTTGGTGCTCGTGCTGGTCGGGATCATGTTCCGGACGGCCGACGCGTTCGGCAGGCCGGTCGGGCAGCTCGCAGCCGGTGAGATCGGCAGCTTCGTCACCGAGCTGGCCGGGGGCCGCGGGCTGCTGCTCACAGCCGTCTGCACCGTGGCGCTCGTCGTCTGCGCGGTCATGCGGCTGCGCGACCGCGCGCGGGTGCAGGCCAGGGTGCCGCTGGTCGCCGCGCTGCTGGGGCTCGTCACGCCGGCGGTCACCGGGCACTCGGGGACCCACCCCGACCACCAGCTCGCGATCATGTCGATCGGGATCCACGTGGTCGCGGCCGCGCTCTGGGTGGGCGGGCTCGCGGTCGTGCTCGCGCTCGTGGCGCGCCACCGCGCCCTGCTCGAGGCCGTTCTGCCCCGGTTCTCGCGGCTCGCCGGCTGGTGCATCGGCGCGGTCACGCTGACGGGCCTGTTCACCGCCGTGATCCGGCTCGGGACGTGGGATGCGGTCGTCACCACGCGGTACGGCGCGCTCGTCCTCGCGAAGATCACGTGCCTCGTGCTGCTCGGCATGCTCGGCGCGCTCCACCGGCGCAGGCTGGCCGCGGGGCGCATCCCCGTGCTGCGGTGGGCCGGTGTCGAGGTGGCGGTGATGGCCGCCACGATCGGCATCGCGGCCGCGCTGTCGCAGTCCGCCTAGGCTCGGTAGGTCTCCAGGAGGCGCAGCCACACCTCGCTCATCGTGGGGAATGCGGGCACGGCGTGCCACAACCGGTCCAGCGGGACCTCCCCGACGATGGCGATGGTGGCGGCGTGGATCATCTCGGCCACGTCCTGGCCCACGAACGTCACACCGACGAGAACGCCCCGTTCGGTGTCGACCACCATCCGCGCCGCACCGTCGTAGTCGTCGGCCTGCACCGACGACCCGGCGACGGCGATCGGGATGTCGACCACCCGGACGTCGATGCCCGCGGCGCGCGCCTGCGCCTCGGTGTGCCCGGCCGTGGCCACCTCGGGGTCGGTGAACACGACCTGCGGGACGGCCACGTGGTCGGCCGTGGCGACGTGCTCGCCCCACGGCCTGGTGTCGAGCTCCTCCCCCGCCGTCCGGGCACCGATCGCGGCACCGACGATCCGCCCCGCGTACTTGCCCTGGTGGGTGAGCAGCGCCCGGCCCGTGACGTCTCCCGCGGCGTACAGCCACTCCCCCGCGACGCCCTGGACCAGCCCGGTGTCGTCCACGGCGAGCGGCTTCCCGGGTTCGAGACCCACCGCGTCGACCCCGATCGACGCGGTGTCGGGCCGCCGCCCGGTGGCCACGAGCAACTCGTCGACGACGACGGTGCCGTCCTCCGTGCGCAGCTCGATCTGGTCGCCCGCAGCGGCCACCGACTCGAGCCGGTGCTCCAGCCGCACGTCCACGCCTTCCGCGCGCAGACCGGCCGCCACCCGCTCGCCCGCGAACGGCTCCATCGCCGGCAGCAACCGCGGACCGCGCTGCAGGAGCACGACCTGCGAGCCGAGGCGCCGGAACGCCTGCGCCATCTCGCAGCCGACGACGCCACCGCCCAGCACCCCGAGCCGGGGCGGGATCTCCTTGGCCGAGGTGGCGTCGCGCGAACCCCATGTGCGCACGCCGTCCAGACCGGTGACGGACGGCGCGGCCGGCACGCTGCCGGTGGCCACCACGACCGCCCTGCGGGCGACGAGCGTCTCCCGGCCGGCCGGGCCGTCGACCTCCACCGTGCGCTCACCCACCAGGCGGCCCTTGCCGCGCAGCACCCGGATGCCGGCGCCGGTGGCCCACCGCACCTGGCTCTCGTCGTTCCAGTCGTGCGTGAACGAGTCGCGGCGTGCGAGCACGGCCGCGGGGTCGAAGTCGACCGTCGTGCCGGGCAACCTCCGCACCGCGGCCACCGCGTGCCCGGTGCGCAGCAGGACCTTCGACGGGATGCACGCCCAGAACGAGCACTCGCCCCCGAGCAGCTCCGACTCGACGATCACCGCCGAGAGCCCGGCGCGGACGGCGTAGTCGGCGGCGTTCTCGCCCACCGGCCCGCCACCGATCACGATGACATCCACGTCCGCCATCAGGACACCCCCGCCACGGCCCCGACCACGTCGGTCTCCCCTTCACGCAGCTCCAGAACCTTGCCCGCGCTGCCCGGCGTGTCCAGCAGCGCGACGAGCACGGCTGCCGTGTCATCGCGGGTGACGCTGCTCCGCGCTACCGGTGGAGGCGCCAGCAGCACCCTCCCGACGCCCGGGTCGTCGGTGAGCGAACCCGGCCGCAGGATCGTCCAGTCGAGGTGGTCGGCGCCGCGGATCGCCTCCTCCGCCGCCCGCTTCGCCGCGATGTACGCCGCCCAGACGTCACCGCGGTCCGGCGCCGGTGGTTCGTCGACGCCCGCCGAGGACACCAGCAGGTAACGCCGCACCCCCGCGATCCGCGCCGCGTCCGCGAGCAGCACCGCGGCGGCCCGGTCGACCGTCTCCTTGCGGGCGACCCCGCTGCCCGGCCCGGCGCCGGCGGCGAACACGACGGCGTCGGCACCCTCCAGCACGGCCGCGAGCTCGTCCGCCCGTGCCGCCTCGAGGTCCAGCACCACGGTCGTGGCCCCTGCCCGCTCGAGGTCGGGGCCGTGGTCCGGGTTGCGCACCACCCCGGTGACCACGTCCCCGCGGCCGGCGAGCAACGCGGCCAGCCGCAACCCGATCTTCCCGTGTCCCCCAGCGATCACCACGTGCACGCGCGTGACGGTAGCGTCGTCAGCGGTTCGGCCGCAGCGTCCAGACGACGGTCATGCGGGTGGTTTCCCGGCCGTCGCCGTCGGTGATGGTGACGTCGATCCCGAACTCCGGGCGCGCGCCCGCGTCGAGCTCGGCCAGTACGTCCGCGGCCGGCCTGCCCAGGACGGCCTGTGCCGTGAGCGGGCCGCGCGCGATGCGCTGGTAGGCGATCTCGGATCGGACGGGCAGCGGGGTCGCCCGCTCCATCGCGGACGCGAACGCCGCCAGCGTGACGGCACCGGTGGCGGTCTCGGCCAGCCCGAAGATCATCGCCGCGTGCGGTCCGCCGACGTGGTTGCGCAGCTCCGGCTCGTCGGACAGCCGCAGGACCGCGCGCTCCGGCGTGACCTCGGCGAACTCGATACCGGCCGTGCGCACCCACGGCACGGTCTGCTGCATGGTGGCGCCGACCCAACTCGACTCTGTCGTCACCGACGTGATGTTACTGCCCGGTAACCACCGTCGGGAACTCCCTGGTCGGCGCCCGGCACCTCACCCGACGGCGAGGTGAGACCCGCTTTCCCACTCCGCGGAAAGCGCTCCACCGCGCGGGCGTGGGTGAAGCTGGACCCTTCGACGAACCCGGCCGATGTCGGCATCGAAACCAACCGGCCACACCTGCCGAGACCTGCTCGGGAAGCGGTACGCGATCTAGGCTCGGGCTCGTGGAGATCAAGGCTCTCGTCTTCGACGTCTTCGGCACGGTGGTGGACTGGCGCTCCGGCGTCGCGCGGGATGTGCGACGCCTGCTGCCCGGCGTCGACGCCGAGGCATTCGCCGACGCGTGGCGCGGCCGGTACGTCCCGTCCATGGACCGCGTGCGCCGCGGCGAGCAGCCCTGGACCGCGCTCGACGACCTGCACCGGGTGTCGCTCGACGAGCTGCTGGCCGAGTTCGGCCTGCCCGACGTGGCCGGGGACGTCCGCGCCGAGCTCGTGCTCGCCTGGCACCGGCTCGACCCGTGGCCGGACTCCGTCGAAGGGCTGACGAGGTTGAAGGCCCGGCACGTGATCGCGACGCTGTCCAACGGCAACGTCGCACTGCTCGTCGACATGGCCAAGCACGGTGGCCTGCCGTGGGACACGGTGCTCTCGGCCGAGCTGTTCGGGCACTACAAGCCCGACGACGAGGTCTACGACGGCGCCGCCCGGCTCCTCGGCCCGGCACCGGAGCGGGTCATGATGGTGGCCGCCCACACCAACGACCTCGCCGCCGCCCGCGCCCGCGGCCTGCGCACGGCCTACGTCCACCGCCCGGACGAGAAGGGCCCCGCAGCGGCCCCGCCCCCCGCGACCGACCCGGCAGCGGATTTCTCGGTGGCCTCCCTCGCGGAGCTGGCGACCCGGCTCGGAGGTTGAGGCCCCGCCGGTTCAGGAAAGCCACATTGCTGTCCTGCAGGTTCAGGAATGTGGCTTTCCTGAACTTCCGGGCCGGGCCACGAGCACCCGGAACCGGTTCCGGAGCACGTAGCCGCCGGTTCTCGTCCGGTTGACATCGAGGCGGGTCAGGACCGCCCGGCGGACGGCCGGCTCGCCGGCCCTCGCGGCCGCCGCCCGGCCGATCCCCGACGCGAGGAGGGGACCGACCAGGGCGTCCGCGTCCGCGTAGGTGAACGGGCACTCGACCTCGTCCTCGGCCGCGACGTCCAGCCCGGCGAGTCCGACGACCTTGCGCAGGCGCGCCGGGTCGGTGAGCGGAGGCGGCCCGGACCGCGGTCGGCGGGGCGGGACCCAGGCCGCGAGAGCCTCGCCGAAGGCACGCACGTCGCACTCCTCCTCGGGCCCCCAGGTCGTGACGGCGGCGGCGCTGCCCACCCGCGCGGCGGCGCGCAGCACGGCGACCGGGTTGGCGACGTGCTGCAGCAGCTGCACGGCCGCGACCAGGTCGAACGGGCCGGAGGGCGGGTCGTGGGCGTCGCCGAGCAGGAAGTTCGCACCGGGTACCGCGGCGGCGGCCGCGGCCACCGCGGAGCGGTCGCCGTCGATGCCCACCACCCGGGCGCCGCGCGCGACCGCCGCCGCCGCGAACGTCCCGGGCCCGCAGCCCAGGTCCAGCACCGTGGTGCCGGCGCCGGCACCGGCGAGGTCGAGCACCCGGGTGTGGAGCGGTGCGCCCCAACCCGGCGGGCCCTCGGTCACGTCAGCCCCAGACGTCCTCCGCCACCTGCACGATCAGGCGCAGCTTCGCCGCCTCTTCCTCCAGCGTGAGGGTGTTGCCCTCGACGGTGGAGGAGAAGCCGCACTGCGGGGAAAGGCACAGCTGGTCGAGGGGCACGTACTTCGAGGCCTCGTCGATGCGGCGCTTGAGGTCGTCCGGGTCCTCGAGCCTGCCGGTCTTCGTGGTGACGAGCCCGAGCACCACCTGCTTGCCCGGCGGCACGAACCGCAGGGGCGCGAACCCGCCGGAGCGCTCGTCGTCGAACTCGCAGAAGAAGCCGTCGACGTCGAGCTCGCCGAACAGCGCCTCGGCGACGAAGTCGTAGCCGCCCTCGGCCGCCCACGAGGAGCGGTAGTTGCCGCGGCACATGTGCGTGGTGATCCGCATGCCCTCCGGCCGGCCCGCGACCGCCGCGTTGATCTGCTTGATGTAGCGCAGGTGGGCGTGATCGGCGTCCTCGCCCCTCGCCGCGATCTGGGCGCGGTGGGCGGGGTCGTTGAGGTAGGCGAGGCTGGTGTCGTCGAGCTGCAGGTAGCGGCAACCGAGGTCGGCCATGGCGCGCACCTGCGCCGCGTAGGCGGCGGACAGGTCGTTCCAGAAGTCCTCGACGTCCGGGTACACGGTGCGGTCGACGGCCGCGATGCCGGCACGGTAGTGGACCATGCTCGGGGACGGGATCGTGAGCTTCGGCGTCGCGCTGGTGGTGAGCGAGGCGAGGTACCGGTACGCGTCGGCGAAGATCGGCTCGTCCAGCCGGACCCTCTCGCGGACGGCGAGGCCGGCGCTCGTGAACGCGTTCTCCCCCTCCGCGTTGTGCATGCTGACCCGGATCTTCTCCTCGGTCTTCGCGATGCCGCCGAGCTGGTAGATGAAGTCCATGTGCCACGAGGTGCGGCGGAACTCCCCGTCGGTGGCCGACTGCAGCCCGATCTCCTCCTGCATCGCGACGGCGTCCCGGATGGCCGCGTCCTCGGCGGCGCGCAGGCCCTCGGCGTCGAGGGTGCCGGCCGCGTACCGTTCCCTCGCGTCGAGGAGCGCGGGCGGGCGCAGGAGGCTGCCGACGTGGTCGGCGCGGAACGGCGGTTCGGTGCGTCGCTGCATACCCCGGAACGTAGCCCCGTGCGCGGCCCCCCGCCCAGGTGCGAGGCTGGTCACGTGGATCACGGCGTCTTCACCTTCCTGACCGACTACGGCATCGACGGACCGACGCTGGCGCGCGCCACCGAGGAGCGCGGCTTCGACGGGCTGTTCCTCACCGAGCACACGCACATCCCCACGAGCCGGGAGTCCGAGTGGTCGGGCGGGGCCGAGCTGCCCCGCCGCTACTCGCACACGTACGACCCGTTCGTGGCGCTGGCCGCGATGGCGATGGTCACCGAGCGGATCACGCTGGGCACCGCCGTCTCCCTGGTGCTCCAGCACCACCCCATCGGCCTCGCCAAGACGGTCGCGAGCCTCGACCGGATCACGGGTGGCCGGTTCGAGCTCGGCGTCGGGCCGGGGTGGAACCGCGAGGAGATGGCCAACCACGGCGTCGACCCGCGCACCCGGACCCGGCGAATGCTCGAACACATCGCCGCCATGCGGGCGATCTGGACCGAGGACGCGGCCGAGTTCCACGGCGAGTTCATCGACTTCGACCCGGTCTGGTCGTGGCCCAAGCCGGTGCGCACACCGCCGGTGCTGATCGGTGGGGAAGGACCGTCCGTGCTGGACCGGGTGCTCGCGCACGGCGACGGCTGGATGCCGCGCAGCGTCTCGGGCGACGACGTGGACGCGCTCGCCGGGCGCATCGCCGAACTGCGCCGCCGCGCCGTCGACGCGGGGCGCGGCCACCTCACCGTCAGCGTGTTCGGCGCCGCGCCGGACCGCGCCGTGCTCGAGGCGTACACGGCCGCGGGGGTCGACCGGGTGCTCTACTCACTCCCCGACGCCGGGAAGGACGAGGTGCTGCGCACCCTCGACGACCTCGCCGCCCTCCGCGCCTAGGCTCGCGCGCGCTGAGCGGCACCTAGCGACCGAGAGTGCCGTTCGCTCCACGACTGCCGTCTTGGGCATGACCGATGCAAGCCGCGGCCTCGCGCACGGCCCGCGCCGGCTCGCTTCGACGAGCGGTCCGTTCCGCACGAGGAACGGTCAACCCGAGTGCGCCGCAGACCGCGGCGCCGTCCCGGTCGTGCAGGGAGCCACGATCCCGGCCGTGCCCGGCCGGTACTCGTGGGCCTCCACGGCGCTGCCGGCGGCGCGGATGAGCTCGGCGTCGTCGACGGCGCCGGACCGGGCCGCGAGCCGGGCGAGCGAGCCGGTCGCGGGTCCGCGAGCACCCTCTTGCCCGCGGCCGCGGTGCACGTCGTGCAGCACCTGCCGGACGAGCGCGGACGGCCGCATCTGGTCGGCGAAGCTCCGGTACAGCTGCGCCACCCGGTTGCCGAGGCCGTAACGCGCGGGTGATGGAGGTGCCGGTGGCGCGGTCCGGTGCCACGGTGTCGAGTGTCGGGTACAACAAGCGGCGACGGCACCCACCGATCGGACGGGAACCCGGATGAACGACGACGAGCTGCACCGCCACATCGACGAGTTGGTGGCCGAGGAGCACCGGCTCGAGCGGGCCCACGTGGGCCAGGCGCTGTCGGAGGCCGAGCAGCAACGGTTGAACGAGCTGGGTGTCCAGCTGGACCGCTACTGGGACCTGCTGCGCCAGCGAGACGCGCGCCGCCGCGCCGGGCTCGACCCGGACTCGGCGGAGGAACGCTCCGCGAATGTCGTGGAGGGATACCGCCAGTAGTCCGGCAGTAGGTCGTGCAGATCACACCCGTCACCCCCGCCCGGCTCGTCGACGAGGTCGTGGCGCTGGTCGACGCCCGTCCCGGCCGGGTGCGCCTCGCGCTGGACGGCGCACCGCCCGCGCGTCCGCTCGCGCTCGCGGGAGGGACGGCCGACGCGCTGCGCACGCGGGGCCGCATGGCCGTGGTGGTGAGCGCCGCCGACTTCCTGCGGCCGGCCTCCGTGCGGCTGGAGTTCGGCCGCGAGGATCCCGACGAGTTTCTCGACGGCTGGCTCGACACGAGCGGCCTGCGCCGCGAGGTGCTGGACCCGGCGGGGCCGGGCGGCTCGGGCCGGGTGCTCCCCCGCCTGTGGGACGCCGGGGCCGACCGGGCGCACCGGGACCGTTACGTCGAGCTCCCCACCGACGGGGTGGTGCTCCTGGCGGGCGCTCTCCTGCTGGGCCGCGGCTTGCCCGTGGACCTGTCGGTGCACCTGAGTATGTCGCCCGCCGCCCTGTCCCGCACCCTCCCGGAGGACGAGCGTTGGACCCTTCCGGCGTACAGCCGTTACTCCGAAGAGCGCGCTCCCGAAGCGGAGGCCGACCTGGTCGTCCTGTCCGACCACCCCGACCGCCCCGCCGTCCGCCGCTGACGCGGCCGTGATCGCCGGCGGTCGGGGACCTGACGCTCGTGGGGAGCGTGTTGCTGGCGGCGGTGGTCCTCAGGGGCCGCTCTGTTCACCGGGAGCGCCTTGATCAGCGGATCGGTGCACCCACGGCCACATGTGGCCGCCCTCGCACCAGGCGGCCGATCATGCTCGCCGGGCAGTGGCTTGATCAGCCGATGGGTGCATCCCCGGCCGTATGTGGCCGCCGCGGCACCGAACACCATCGCCGTCGCCACCACGGTGGCGTGCTCCTGATCAGCGCCGACCCGGACCGACGGTGACCGGCGCGTCGGACACCACTCGAACGACTGTCGTCCGGTTCCCCCGACCGCTCCCCGGCTACCCACTGTCGTGGTCTGGACCAGAACCCCGACCCATGATCGGATGACGGGAGATCCAGACGCACCGAGCGAAGGGAGACGGGCGGAGACCCACCACGAGGAGACGACCCCGATGGCGGTATGGAACGCCAGAGGCACGGAGGGCGACAGTCCACGGAAGCCGCCCACCCGGAGGGCGACAGTCCAACGGAAGGTGCCCACCCGGAGGGCGACAGTCCAACGGAAGCCGCCCACCCGGAGGGCGACAGTCCAACGGAAGGTGCCCACGTGGAGGGCGACAGTCCAACGGAAGGTGCCCACGTGGAGGGCGACAGTCCAACGGAAGGTGCCCACGTGGAGGGCGACAGTCCAACGGAAGGTGCCCACGTGGAGGGCGACAGTCCAACGGAAGGTGCCCACGTGGAGGGCGACAGTCCAACGGAAGGTGCCCACGTGGAGGGCGACAGTCCAACGGAAGGTGCCCACGTGGAGGGCGACAGTCCAACGGAAGGTGCCCACGTGGAGGGCGACAGTCCAACGGAAGGTGCCCACGTGGAGGGCGACAGTCCAACGGAAGG
>NZ_JBRERS010000041.1:0-1023 GCF_054486945.1 Pseudonocardia wallangbongensis | reverse complement strand
CCCCATGTCCACTGCCACGATCATTCCGCTCGCCGCCCCGATGGACGGGATGAGCACCGATGATCTGGAATCGGAGTTGTTGGGGTTGGCCGGGCACATCGCCGCCGCCGAATGCCGCTTCCTCCAACTGCTGGCCGAGTTCGACCACCGCGGCGGCTGGGCCGGGGACGGGATCCGCTCGTGTGCGCACTGGCTGTCCTGGCGGGCCGGGATGAACCTGCGCACCGCCACCGAACGCCTCCGGGTCGCCCACGCCTTACAACAGTTGCCCCGCATCACCGAGGCGTTCGCCGCGGGGCGGGTCTCCTACTCCAAGGTCCGGGCGATCACCCGAGCCACCGGATCCGACACCTCCACCCTCACACAGATGGCCGCCCAGATCGCCGCCGGGGAGCCCGACCTGCGCCACACCACCGTCACCGACCCGGACACCGCAGAACGAGTACTGCTCAACGTGGCCCTGTGCGGCACCGCCAGCCACATCGAAACCGTGGTGCGAGCAGTCCGGCGCCGCCACACCCCACCCGAAGACACCACCGCCCGCCGCTCGCTGACCTGGCGCTGGGACGACAACGGCTCCCTGCACGTGCACGCCCAACTCACCCCCGACGACGGGGCCGCGTTCATCGCCGCCATCGGGACACTCGTCCCGCCGCGCACCCCGATCCGGCCCTCCATCGAACCCGCACCGCAGGACCTGGACCAGCGCGCCCGCGAACAAGAACCCGGCCCGGCCGCAGACCGGACGCAAGCCCGACGCGCCGACGCACTGCTGGCCCTCATCCACGGCCACACCAACGACGAGACGGGCCCGGTGGTCAAGCGCGGGAACACGCAGGTGATCGTCCACCTCGACGCCAGCACCGGCGCAGCCCGCATCGCCGACGGACCCGACATCCCGGCCTCCACCGCCGAACGCCTCGCCTGCGACGCCCGCGTGCGACTACTGCTGGACGACCGGACCGGGAACCGCATGTACATGGGCCGCAACCGGCGCCTGGCCACCCCCGCCCAGATCGCCGC
>NZ_JBRERS010000040.1:0-1236 GCF_054486945.1 Pseudonocardia wallangbongensis | reverse complement strand
GAGCGTGTCAGATGGTCTGTGTAACAAGATCCTCTTGAATCGAGGAGTACACAGATGACCATGACCGATGACCCGCGGGTTGAGCATCCACTTGGCGCCGCCGATGCCGCGCCGGTGACCGCGCGGGAAGCGGTGAACAGCATGATCGAGGCTGGCCTGCTGGATCGGGTCATGTCGCAGGTCGATGCCGGTGGGCTTGCGTTGACCGGTGACGGCGGGTTCCTCCCGGAGATGATCAAAGCCGTCCTCGAGCGCGGCCTTGCCGCCGAACAGACCGCGCACCTGGGATACGAGAAGGGCGATCCGGCCGGGCGCGGCACTCCGAACTCGCGCAACGGGGCCAGCCCGAAGACCATCGTCACCGAGGTCGGCGACGTCGCCCTGGACGTTCCGCGGGATCGGGCGGGAACGTTCGAGCCGCGCCTGGTGCCCAAGGGCACACGCCGCACCGGCGGCCTCGACGAGATGATCATCTCGTTGTATGCGGGCGGGATGACGGTGCGCGACATCGGCCACCACCTGCAGCGCACGCTGGGCACCGAGCTGTCTCACGACACTATCTCCAAGATCACCGACGGGGTGCTGGAGGAGGTGAAGGCCTGGCAGACCCGGCCGCTGGAGGAGATCTACCCGATCCTCTACCTCGACGCCCTGATGATCAAAGTGCGGGACGGGCACCAGGTCCGCAACCGGGCCGCGCACATCGCCGTCGGTGTCGACCTCGACGGGGTCAAACACGTGCTCGGGATCTGGGTGCAGGCCACCGAGGGCGCGAAGTTCTGGGCCGGAGTGTGCGCCGAGCTGCGCAACCGCGGCGTGCGTGACGTGCTGATCGTGTGCTGCGACGGCCTGAGCGGATTCCCTGAGGCGATCGAGGCGACCTGGCCTCAAAGCATCGTGCAGACCTGCACGGTGCACCTGATCCGCGCGGCGATGCGGTTCGTGTCCTATCAAGACCGCAAGAAGGTCGCGGCGGCGCTGCGTCCGATCTACACCGCCCCCACCGACGAGGCAGCCCGCCTCGAACTGGACACCTTCTCCGGCTCCGAGCTGGGCCGACGCTACCCCGCGGCGGTGATGACCTGGGAGAACGCATGGGAGCGGTTCATTCCGTTCCTGGCGTTCCCACCCGAGCTCCGCAAGATCATCTACACGACGAACGCGATCGAGTCACTGAACTACCAGCTCCGCAAGATCATCAAGAACCGTGGGCACTTCCCGAACGACGACTCCGCG